>NZ_JAFIEU010000021.1 GCF_020832325.1 Lunatimonas sp. | reverse complement strand
TAGGCAAGCAGGATATGTGTTCTTATCAGATTACTACCAAAAGGTTAGAGTCAAAACTTAAAGAACCGCCCTGTACCGAACGGTACGCAGGGTGGTGTGAGAGGACAGATAGGGAACTAATCCCTATCTTCCTACTCGATTTTCATATGGATTTAATTAATCCTCAGAGGCGTTACCTATAAAAAAGTGGTGGTATGAACAAGAAGTTTGATATAACTTCCTTTAGGGAGAGGCTGGATGCACAATCCAGCTTTCCGACGCTGTATATGTTTAAGTTCATTGTACCGAAAGGAAGCGAGGCTGAGGTAGCATCCCTTTTGCCGAATAACGAGATGAAGTTGAAAGAATCGTCCAAAGGAACCTATGTCAGCGCCACCATTCAGGCGTTGATGCCAAGCAGTGAGGCGATCATTGACGTGTACCTACGTGCATCCCGTATCGAGGGTGTAATAGCTCTTTAAACCTAAAAAACAAAAGCCTATGTGGACGGAAGAAAATAATCAGTTGGCCAAGTCCTTTGAATTTGGTGATTTTACGGAGGCATTTGCTTTCATGACGAGGGTGGCCTTTTTAGCGGAGAAGCACGGACATCACCCGGATTGGTCTAATTCCTATAACAAGGTTTCCATCTCCCTGACCTCACACGATCAGGGGCACGTGGTGACCCAAAAGGATTGGGATCTGGCTCGGGCAATTGATCAGTTGGTATAATGACAGAGACACCCCACCTGTACGTGGTTCCCACGCCCATTGGTAATCTCGAGGATATTACGCTGCGTGCGTTGAATGTGTTAAAATCGGTGGATGTCATACTCGCCGAGGACACCAGGACTTCGGGAAAGCTCCTAAAGCACTATGAGATCAAAAAGCCATTGGAAAGTTACCATATCTTCAATGAGCACAAGTCCGTGGAGCGCCTCGTCGCTAGGATAGAACAAGGTGCTGTTATGGCCTTGGTCAGTGATGCGGGCACTCCAGCGATTTCTGACCCGGGATTTTTGTTGGTACGGGAACTGAGAGAGCGTGGGTTTACGGTTAACTGCTTGCCAGGGGCCACCGCCTTCGTTCCTGCGTTGGTGAATTCAGGCCTCCCCATAGATCGCTTTGTTTTTGAGGGATTTCTTCCCCATAAGAAGGGGAGAAAGACCCGTTTAGAAGCGTTGGTGGAAGAATCCAGAACCATGGTTTTTTATGAGTCGCCCCATCGGTTATTGAAGACGCTGGTTCAGTTTTCTGAAGTGTTTGGCCATGATCGGATGGCATGCGTCAGTAGGGAATTGACGAAGATATACGAGGAAAACGTCAGAGGAACGCTTGCTGAGTTGATCGAATACTATGAAAATCACCCCATCAAAGGGGAGATCGTATTGACTGTGGCAGGCGGTCGGGCTTGAGGTATCCATCATCTGTCGTTTTGGCTACTCTACAATGGGGGATCTAACAACAGGTGGGTACGAGTAGATTCAGCAAAGCGCCTGTCACCACTACGAAGTAACTAATAAACTATTCAAATTACTATGGATTTACATTCGCTGATACAGCCTACCGTGGAAGCGGCAAAAGAAGCTGGAACATTCATTCGCCAGGAGCGGGAGCATTTTCATGCAGGTAAGGTAGAACACAAAGGTTTCAATGATCTGGTTTCCTACGTGGACAAAGAAGCAGAGAAAATCATCGTTAAAGCGCTCAAGCTAATTTTTCCTGAAGCCGGTTTTATCACCGAAGAGCAAACCGTGGAACAGGTAGATACCCCTTGGAAGTGGATTGTAGATCCCTTGGATGGAACGACCAATTTTGTGCATGGAGTTCCTTCCTACGCAGTCTCTATCGGACTTGCGAAGGATGGCGTGGTAATGTTGGGTGTGGTCTATGAAGTGGGCAGGGACGAGTGTTTTACGGCCTACCGAGGGGGTGGTGCCTATTGCAACGGCAAGCCGATTCAGGTCAGTGAGGCGGATGAACTTTCCAAGTCCTTGATTGCGACTGGATTTCCCTATCACCTAGGCGATCGATTGGAGGTACATTTTGATTTGCTCAAGGACCTGGTTTTGAGCAGCCACGGACTCCGGCGTATAGGCAGTGCAGCGGTAGATTTATGCTATGTCGCTTGCGGCCGGGTAGAAGCCTACTTTGAATACAACTTACAGTCGTACGATATTGCTGCCGGAACGTTGGTGTTGGAGGAAGCTGGTGGGCAAGTCAGTGATTTTAGGGGTGGATCCAACTTTTTATTCGGGGGCGAGGTATTTGGTTCGAATGGGAAGGTTCACGGGGTTGTTCTAGATAAACTGAAGGGGTTAGCGGCGAAAAAGTAACTAGAAAACTTGAATATTTGGAAATAAGGTTAAATTTACTGCTACGAAAAACGAAACGGAGATGAGAAAAGAGTGGGTAGAACCAGTAATGTTGCCAATGGGTGTGTTTTCTGGTGTTAGTACAGCAAATACAGAGACCTTTACCTTCGGGGTTGGCGACGGAGGTGGGTCCTGAGGCATTTTTTTTGAAGCTTCAGATTAATGATGCCTAGTCAGGGGGTATTTAAGTAAAATTTGAGACTAGGTGACTTGTGTGTTAGAATTATTTTGTATTTTGGCGAAAGAAAAAAAATAACTTGGCATGAAAAAAGAATGGGTTGAGCCGCAAATTCTCGTCTCCGAGGTAGAAGGGGGATACACGAAATCTGTCGTTGGGGAGAGCTTTGGTTATGCTAGTTGATAGAAATCTTTCATCCACCGTAGCGTCATTTCGAGTCCATCTAAAAGATGGACTCAGCATTTGTGTCCAAGCTCTTTTGCAGCTAAAAAAAAGTCCGCATTTTTTTGAGCGCGGTTTGTGGTTCTCGGTCTTTAAAAGAGATCAAAGAACGTGGCGCACCTGTAAGTTCCCATACGGTATTAGCAAGTTCACAGATCTCTATTTGATCGTCGTTCCCGATGTTGTAGGTTCTCCCTGGTACAAAGTAATCGCTTATAGCCGAAATGGTATCCACCGCATCTAAAAGAAAGGTGGAGGATCGGAGATGAGAGGTAAATACCGTGATGGGAATTTGCATTAATGAGTGGTAACAGAATTTGCAGTTTACAGACCTGCTCGTAAAAATCCTCGCCGTTCTATCTGCCAAATTCTGCAGCACAATTGTAAACCAAATCAAATGGTCCTGCATCTGAGAAAACTCTTTTTAGCTAACGGTATTCGCTGATATCGCACCGGGCATATTCCAAATTCCCATCGTAGATTTTTCGGATAAAGCCACGCTCCCCCAAATAGTGGGTAAGGTCTACACCAAATACGGTTTTTCCCATAGCTTTAGTTTTGACAGCATTGCCAATAACCCCTTTTGAGCCTGTACCAAGTATTTTCACTTTTTAATATGTGTGTTTTAGCAGCTATACTTTATTCCGATCTATCGGGATGCATTCCTGCGGCTGGGTCTAATGAATTATTATCATCCCATTGTGTAGATACATTTCTTACGCGGGTACCATTTGATTGCAGTAAGAACTTATAGCTATGAGTTATTTTGTGAATCTACATGCCTTTTGGATTCCCCCATTTTTTGTTAGCAACTCGGCGAAAAAGCTGCTAAATTGCTTGCTACGTTGATTATAAGCGTTGCCAATTTGCAATAGTATGGGGTGGTCATTCAACGAGCAAAACTATTCCATTCAAACTTGAATAGGCCAAATGCTCATTAAATAAGCGATCATAAACGTATGCAAAAAGTCTTATTTCTTTTCCCACATTTTATTGGCCATTTGAATCGAAGTTTGCTTTTTGCGGAGAAGCATCGTGCCAAGGGGCATGAGGTGATCTATGTAATTTCTGCAGAACACCCCTTTCCCTTTTCCTATCCCTGTTTGTTTTGGGATCGGGGTAGGCTGGGATCTTTGGTGCGGAAGTCGATAAAGGAATCGTGGAGTTGGGAGAAGACGCTTATCGAAGTTAACAAATCAAAGGACCTACTTCGTGGAATAGTCGAAGAGGTTAATCCGGACTTAGTGTATTTCGATGATTTCTGTGCGGCTGATTTGCTTTTGGTATGGGAATTGGTTGATATGAGTAAGGTCTCCATCTTGAGCCCTTCCTTTCCTGCTCAGAAATCCACTGATATTCCGCCACAGCAACGGTTCAGCTTGCCAGGCAAACATGCACCACAGGAATGGGAAAAATTAGAAACAGAATGCTTTGAACCAGTCGTCACTAAAAAAGTGAGGGAGTTAATGGTGCTGATATCAGAAGAAATGAGGTTACCGGAAAGATTTGCCATTTGGAATTTTTTTGAATCGATACCCATGTTTTCCAATCTGACGAAATATTATTGCGTTCCTGAATCATTTGATTTTCCTGGCCAGAAGTTGAAGCCTTGGGAGAGATATGCAGGTTGGAGTGTCCGTTTGGATAGAGATGAACAGATCGATCCTGCGGTTGCCTTTATAGCAAAGAAAGCAAAATCCAGAGAGGGGAATAAATTAATATATGTATCACTAGGAACAGTCGTGCTGGATTTCGTGCCAACGGGAGTATTGATCGAATTTTTTGAGAATATCATTGCTATCGGGCAGGACAACCCCAATTGGTATTTTTTTGTACAGGTACCGGAGGTGGTTGCATCCATCTTACGTCCAAAATCAATCAATGTCCATATTCGAACGTTTTTACCTCAACTTTTTTTATTGAGGCAAGCTGATTTGTCGTTGAGTCACGGAGGCACCAATTCAGTTGCGGAGGCCATATTGCTCGGTGTTCCCCTGCTTGTGTTCCCTTCGATTGGTTTTTTGGATACAAAAGGAGTTTGTGCCCGCGTGGTTTACCATAAGTTCGGTAAGGCTGCGAGCCTCGATACAGGTAGGTCAGAACTTTTTGAATTGATGAAGAGAATCATGGAGGGAGTAAGCGACTAGGGCATAAACGTGTTTCTCTGTATGTATCTCAGCAATATGGCTGAGCCCTCGGATTATTTGGTCGCTTGCGGAATAGCAGCGGTTTTTTTCAGATGAAGAGTTTTGGCAAATAGATCGGTGTCCATACACCGCCATATTGATTTTAACTACAAATAACTTGTTTTGAACAAATTATTTGGTTATATGAAAAATAACTGTTTACTTTCCGTGTGATTATTACGCTTACAAAAGCTTAGCTAATATCCGAAATAGGTCAAACGCTTAATCATCCATTTCGTTGGCCGGGGTTTTGGCGGGCTTTACCACATCTCATCGCAAACGAACACCATGAAGTTAGCTATATTAGGAGGTACCAATCTTGCCACTGCGCTAGGCAATAAGTTCTTAGCAAGGGGGATGGACGTGGTTTTTGGCGTCAGGGAGGGTTTTCATGCAGGTCAAATTGCCTGGAAGATCCTTCAAATGCAGAATCAATCCATGCTTACCTTTCAGGAAGCCATCGAAAGGGCAGACATCGTGTTCATCTGCAGTGACAACGACGTACTACCACAAATATGCGCGGCAATGAATTCCATTGATACGGTCAATAAGATCATCGTGGATTGTACCAATGGCACTTCGGAGAATGAGCTTGGATGCAACACGGGGTTTATTTTAGAGCAGACCAACCACCAATCACTCTACAAGGCTTTTAATAATCTCGGCCTTGAGTATCCCAAATCAGACCCGTTGGAGTTGGTCAAGGAAACCTATTTCTGCGGGGATGGTGTGGAAAGCAGACTGATCTTAAAGCGGTTGATTGAGCTGATCGGATTCAAGGCCATTGATGCCGGAAAATTAAAAAATGCCAAGCTATTGGAGGCCGTTTATCACCTGCGGAGAGAAATCGCGCACGTTAAAAATGGGTACGGCGATTTTCATTTTAAGCTCATGTCAGTTTAGGACTGGGTTATTGGTATAGAATAATTTTTCGACCTTTGATTTAACTGAGCGTTGCAGCGTTTTTTAGGGAAGATAGCGCTTTCTTTTACAGAGGCTGATATTTTATAGTTGCCATGGGCACAATCTTTGATGATTGTTAGCCGAAATTATTCCATCTACGTTTAATGAGCTAAATGGAGTGTCCTAACCTCTTTTTTGAATTCGTCAAACTCCATCGTTCCGTTGACGTAGAGTTTGCCTGAGCCATGATGCGGTCAAACGGTACACAATGGGATGATCGTTCCACATTTGATTATCCTTGTCCGCACACGGATGTAAACTTCAATAGGCCTTTCCGAGTAAACGGGGAGACCATTAATAAACAGTTGTAAACAGATGAAATCGAGCATGACGCAGCCGTCACACACTGGGATGACTATCAACCATGCGAGATTCCATGTGACCGCTGAAAAACAATTATAGACACATGAAAAAAATATCCTACATCATTCTAACCTTTTTTGCAGTGGTGTTGATTGCCTTGATCACGGTTCCCTGGTTGTTCAAAGATAAGATCCTTCAGAAGGTGGAGCAGGAGATTGCAGCCTCCATCAATGCCCGGGTGTTCTTTGATTACGACAAAGTAGGGATAAGTGCCATTCGCCGATTTCCGAATATAACAGCTACCTTGGGCGACTTTGGTATTGTGGGAAATGAGCCCTTCGCTTTAGATACCCTAGTGGATGTGGGTAGCCTGCGGGTAGATCTTAACTTGTTTTCCGTGTTGTTTAAGGATTATCCTGAGCTTACCGGCATTCGATTGGAAGATGGCAACGTGTATATCAAAGTCCTGTCAGATGGGCAAGCAAATTACGATATTACCATTCCTTCTGAAACCGAGGAAACAAGTGGCTCCTCCGAGTTCAAGATCGGTGTGAACCGCATTGAAGTCAAGAATTTGGGTTTTATTTACGATGATCGGGAATTAGACTTTTTCCTGGCATTGGGGTCCTTGGATTTGCAGGGGACGGGTGACTTTACGTTGGACGTGTACGATCTGGGGGTCACAGGAGGTGGAGACCTTATCCGTATGGATTACGAGGGCTCTAATTACCTGGTTAATAAAAAACTGGCAATAGACACCCAAATCAATGTCGACTTAGATCGAATGGTTTTTGCGTTCGGAGATGCCTCCGCATCGCTGAATGATTTTGGGTTTGGGCTCGATGGATCCATAGGGCTACCGGAAGAGGGGATTGCTTTTGATCTGGATTTTTATGGGTTGGATAATACGTTTAAGAGCCTGTTGTCCTTGGTTCCGGGGATGTACACTGACTCATTTTCTGGGTTGAAGACCTCCGGTCAAATGGATTTTAAGGGGTTCGTTCGTGGGCTTTATTCAGAAGATCGGATGCCTGCTTTTCAGTTGGCGCTTAAGGTTGCAGATGGTATGTTTCAATATCCCGACCTGCCTAGGCCTGTTCAGCAGGTACATATTGATTTGCTGGTGGACAATCCTTCGGGGGTGCTTGAGCAAACTGCCATCAATCTTTCGGATTTTAGGCTGAGTTTTGGAGATCAGCCGATTTCGGGAAGCTTGCTTGTAGAAAACCTGATCCATTACGACATGGACGGGCAGTTGTCAGGAAGGTTAGATCTAGCGGAGTTAACATCCATTTTCCCTTTGGAGGGGATGCAGCTTAGAGGTAGCATGTCGGTGGATGCAGCAGCAAAAGGGCGTTATGACAGTGTGGCCAATACCATACCGACCATTAATGCCCATATCGGCCTCGCCAACGGCTACGTAAAGAGTGTGGAATATCCCGCAGCCATAGAAGATATGGAAATCCGTACGCAGATAACCAATACAACCGGCCGGATAAGCGACCTGGTGGTCGATATTCCCTCATTTGGCTTCAAGCTGGACGGTGAACCGGTTAACGGGTCACTGAACATCCGCGACTTGGATAAGCTCATTTGGGATCTTTCCGTACACGGTTCGGTGGATTTGGGTAAACTGATCGCAATTTTTCCGATGGAAGGCGTTATCATGGAAGGGAAGATTCGAGCTGACATCGATTCTGACGGAAGCTATGCGGATGTAGAAGCCGCTCGTTACGATCGCGTATCCGTGGCAGGGGATGTAGTCGTCAGTGATTTTTATTATGCTACTGCCGATTTACCCCAAGGCATTCGAATTCGCGAAGCAACCACTGATTTTTCTCCCAGTTTCATTCAGTTGAAGACTTTTGATGCCCGGCTCGGCAAAAGTCCCGTCACGGCAACGGGTAGGCTTTCGAACTACCTAGGTTTTATGTTAGGAGAAGCCGGTACAGTTCTCACAGGAAATTTAGATTTACAGTCATCGAGTTTTGACGTTAATGAATGGTTAACGGCTACGGGTGAACCCGTTTCTTCGGAGGAACCGCTCCAAGTCGTCGAATTGCCCAGAAATGTGGACTTTACTATGTCGATTGACGCAGGTGAAATTCTGTATGACAACTTGGTGTTGAAAAATGCGAGGGGCGTGATGAAGCTAAATGATGGGATATTAACATTCCGAGACTTTTCGACCAACACCTTGGGTGGACAAATGGGTTTCTCCGGGTCTTACAACAGTCAGGATGTAAAAGCTCCCTTGTTTGACTTTGTATTCGATGTGAATGCGTTGAGTGTGCAGGAGGCTTTTAGAAGCTTCAATACAGTAAAAGCCTTTGCTCCCGTTGCCGAGCATGTCACCGGTACTTTTACTACCCGCTTTGGCTTGTCCGGACTATTGGGGCAAGATATGATGCCGGTATTGTCTTCTTTGGATGGGAAGGGTTTGGTCAGGATGGCGGAGACTGCCATTCGGGATAGTCAGTTAATAAAGGGCATCACTACCCTCACCAAATTAAACGATACCGCCACGCTGAATCTGCGTCCGTTCAATATTCAGGTGGAGATTCAGGATGGGATGTTAAAAGTCCCCCCCTTTGATCTTCGGATCTGGGACTACGAAACCCGTATTCAGGGAAGTACTGGCTTTGATGGTTCCATCAGCTACTTGGTATCTATGCAGGTTCCCGCTGAAAAATTTGGTTCCCAGATCAACAGTTTGGTTTCGGGACTTACCGGTTCAGACCTGCGAGGAACATCCATACCACTGGCGATTAATATTGGTGGAACTTATGGAAATCCAAGGATCGGATTGGCAACAGGTGAAGGGCTGGATACCTATTTGGCCAATGCGCTCCGTTCGAGGGTTTCTGCAACCGGAGCAAGGGTGCAGGAACAGGTAGCCGCTGAGTTTCAGGCAAAGGAAGATAGCCTCCGTCAAGAGATTAAAGAGCGTGCGGAGGTTGTCAAAGATAGCGTAAGGGCAGAGGCTGACAGGGTGTTGGATCAGACAAAGGAAAAGGCAGCGGAAGAAGTGCGGGGATTGCTACGTGGTCTTACGAGGCCCAAACCCTGAATGGTTAAAAGTTTTCTACCAGATAGTACCAGAGCGCCAATGAAAAAAACGATAGCGGGATACCTAATCCTACTAGCAAAGAGGCCATTTTAGGCCTCAGATCGTAGGTAGTGGCGATGATGGAAGAGGTGATCATGGGTGCCATGCCTGCTTCGAGCACACTTACCTTATAGATTAGTCCCTGATCGCCTGTTTTGTCCAAAAGCAATCCATAGAGTAAAAAGATTACCAAGGGAGCCAAAAACAATTTGTAGCCAAGGCCATACCAGAGGTAATGGTCTTTGATGTCTTTGAGGTTAATTTGTAGCTGCATGCCCACGGCAATGAGAGCTATCGGTGTTAGGGTGGAAGCCAGACTCTCCAAGATAGTCTCAAAGCTTCCCCGGATTTCAACTTGCGCTATATTCAGCGTGACGGCTACCAGAAAAAAAAGGAAGGGAGGAAAAAACAGCACCTTTTTGGAAATATCTCTCTTCCGCATTTTTTCCGAACCGTAGATTGAGGCGACGATGATGGCTAGGCTGCTGACGACAATGAACGAACCTGGTTGATCGATCAGTACAGCGATCTTTAAGCCCTCAGCTCCGTAAATAGCCTCAATGATCGGATAGCCTACGAACCCAGTGTTGGACAACCCGCCGCACACAATGAGGCATCCGATGGTGTTGCGCTTCCAATTAAATTTCCTGCCGACAGTCCCAAAAAGCACCCAGGTCAAGGGGAAAATAATCCAAGCGACCAGTATGGGCAACAGGATGGCCAAGCTTATTTCTACCTTGGAAATGTGGAGTAGGGATATGGCAGGTAGTACCACGTAAATCAGGTATGCATTCAGTGTACGGGGGGCATTTTCTGGAAAATCTTTGATTCTCCTTAAAAATACACCGATGACGATGCATAAAACGATTAGGTAGATATTTGCCATAAGTCGCAACAAAATTAGAAAAAGCAATGGATTTATCAGCTAATACCCATCATTTGGGAGGGGGGACCTAGTAGCCAAAATGCTTTCGTTTTCCAGCAAAAAACTGCTCAAGCTGCGGATAAAGGTTGCTCTTAGCGTTGGGAATGCCGGAGAGGGTTAATTCTACATTACCTAGCCCGGTCCCGGGCTGTACCTCCAGTCGTTCGATAAGCAAGATAAGTTCCTGTAGGGTCAAGGGCTTTTTAGAGTGATCGGGATTCAGCGAAAATTCATTTCCGTAAAAATCGATGGCCTCGTAGTAGATGACCCCATCCACGGTAGTTGCATAGAGTGATATCTCTTCGCCCCAAGTGCTTTCTGGGTAGGTTAGCTTGACGATAAGTGCGCTAGGGCCGGTTCCGTTGAAATAGGTGTCAGGTGCAAAATCAAAATCAACCATGCCTCAAAAATAAAAAATATTGCTCAACCGACGATGGTCAGGGGATTTTCGGCAGTAAAAAACCTTGGATTTCGGTTACATTTTGAAGAGTTCGTTTATTTCTCTAACTTTACCCAAATAACTTCCGTAAAATGCTCGTAATTTCGGATTAGATCAATGCATTGGATTAGAAAAATATTGCCAGCCATCAGTCATGCCTTTCTAGGCTTGATTTTTTTGATGTTGGCAAATAATATCTTTTTTTACCATGAGCATGATCTGGAGACTGGCGAAACGATTCGCCACGCGCATCCGTTTTTTTCGGAGGAAGAGGAACAAAAGCGTGATCACACAGAAAACGAGCTTATTTTGCTCGATTTGGTTACCCACGCACAGTATTTTTTGCCAGACAGGGTTTCGTATATGGAGCAGGCCCTTTCTACTTCCGTTTGCCCGTATATTTCGTACGTATTTGTCGCTCCTGCATTTGAATGTCAGACGGTACTTTCCCTTCGTGGTCCTCCAAGCCATTTTTCCTAATTACCGATAGTTACCCCTTAAGTACACAGATTATCTGTATGCAACTATGGGCGGCATAATCGGTCATAGCCACCATTTTGGTTCTACTTGGGCCAGTGGAAGATGGTTTTCCGGCTAATTAGACATTTATTCTAGAAGTCAGCCTTGAATCCAGCCTGCCAGTCGGCAGAAAGACGCGATGCAAGCCTCCCCCAGGGGATGTTCGTGCACGTGTAGGAACCTGGTGACGGCTTAAAAACAATTATAAGACAGATGAAATTACTCTTTACGATAGCTTGCCTGTTTTTGCTACAGGTGGGCAATGGCCAATCCGATACCAATAGTTTATCAGGCATTGTGTTAGATAGTGATACCAAAGAGCCCATTCCGGGTGTCACCGTGTTTATTCCGGAATTAAACAGAGGTTCGGTTACGAATTTGGATGGATCATTTCAGCTAGCTCTATTGCCTGCACGGGAGATTACCCTGCAGTTTACCTTTGTAGGGTATAGTTCGGTTATTTTGAGGACAAATCCGTCCAAGCAGGCCAAGTTGACCGTTTCTTTGGAGCAGACTACCACCACAGTGGATGAGGTAGTCGTTTCCGGTGCTTATGTGATGAGCAAGGAAAGTTCACCCATTTCAATTGAAAAAATAAACAGAGAGGCCATCCTCAAGGCACCTGCGCCTAGTCTGATGTCTGCCTTGGCAAGAACGCCCGGAGTAAGTGAGATTTCGCTTGGACCGGGAATCAGCAAGCCGGTGATCCGCGGATTGTCCTTTAGCCGGGTTTTATCTGTTTACCAAGGAGCCAGGTTTGAAAACCAACAGTGGGGGGCCGATCATGGTCTGGGAATGACTGAAACCGGCATAGGCAGTATAGAGTTAGTCAAGGGCCCTGCATCCATCATCTACGGTTCCGGGGCCATGGCTGGCGTAGTGCATCTAATTGAAGATCGTGACGCTAGTGTAGGAGAAGTGGAGGGAGATCTGACCCTCAGAGGGTATTCCAACTCGTTGGGAGGCCGGGTGGAGACCGGGGTGAAAGGGGCGACAACGTCTGGAGTTTTGTGGTCCCTGCGCGCAGCGACGGAATCCCATGCAGATTATTTGGATGGAGATGGGAATGCTGTGGGCAACACACGCTTTGCTACACAAAATATCAAAGCAGGCCTCGGATTGCAGCGAAAATGGGGCGATACCCGGATTCGGTATACCTACTTGGCCCAGCGCTTAGGGATATTGGAAGAGGACGAGATGGATGAACTGGTTACTACCCGAAATGACCGCAGCCTACAGTTGCCTTTTCAGGATGTAAAGGATCATTTTCTAAATTCGGAGACCAACGTATTTTTGGGAGAAGATAAGCTGAAGATTACGCTGGGCTACCATTGGAATTTCAGACAAGAAGTCGAAGACGATTTTGACGAGGTGGACTTGGGGCTTAACCAGCAAAACTTCATGTATGACATAAAGTACTACAAAGGAATCAGCCAAAGCACAGAGGCGATTTTCGGTATACAGGGGTTTTACCTTCAAAACCAGAATCAGGAAGCCGCAGAAGAGATCCTCATTCCCGACGCCACCAAGGACGATCGGTCTATCTATGGGCTGTTGAATTTCAATAAGAATGCGTGGGTTCTTCAGGGTGGATTGAGGTATGATTTCCGGAGGGTGGTGGCAGACGCGAGCAGGCAGATGTTTGTTGACTACGGATTCCTGCTTCCCGGCGAGCCGGAAGACAGGCAACTTACCAGTACATTTGACGGAATCACTGCCAGTGGTGGGGCGACTTTTCGGCCGGATAGAAACTGGCGGGTGAGGTTGAATGTGGCTTCTGGATTCCGGGCACCGGATTTAGCTGAGCTGTATTCCAACGGCCCACACCCCGGCACATCCCGGTTCGAGCGGGGAAATGCCAGTTTTGGGCGGGAGCAAAACCTACAGGGAGACTTGGGAATTAGGTACAGCTCGGAAGACTTCTCTCTTTCCGGAGAAGTATTTTATAACCAAGTAGATAATTACATTTTCTTTGCCCCGATCGGCGAAAATGTGGGGGATCTGATCCTGTGGCAGTTTGAGCAGGATAACGCCAGGCTCTACGGGGGAGAGACTTTGTTGGAAATTCACCCGAGAGCCCTGAAGTGGCTGACTGCATCTACTTCGTACAGCATGGTTATAGGTAAGAGACGGTCAGATAATTCCTATTTGCCCTATATCCCGGCATTTCGCTGGAACCAAGACCTGACAGTAGAGTTAAAAGATTTGGCCAGTTTGAAAAAGCCGTATATCGGGATTTCAGGGGTGCTGGTTTTTGACCAAGATAGGGCAGCAGCGATGGAAGAGGCCACCCCGGGATATTACCTTCTGGGCCTGAACTTTGGTGGTAGCCTGATGATTGGTGGTCAGCGGGTAGAGACCTATGTCAATGGGACCAACCTATTGAATCAAACATTCTTGGATCATATGTCCCTGTACCGGCCCTTGGGTATACATCAGATGGGGAGGAATGTTTCCCTGAATATTAAGCTGAATTTTTAATAGTCAGCAAACTAAGGGCTGGGGCGAAATACGTTCCAGCTCTTTTTCACTAAGTGAGAAACCATTCATCGGAGTGGATCGGATAGAATGCCCTTGGGGCGTAGCGGAAGGTTTTTAGGAGCAATCCCTCTTCCTCCCCCAAAGTAGTCGGTTTTTATCTGGGATTTTTTTCCCGTTTCAGTTAATATGGCGTTATTTGGGTAAAAAAATAACCGTCTATGAAGCCCAAGAAAGAACTTGTACACGACCTCAATGATTTGCTAGAACGGAACTATGACGCCATACAGGGCTATAGGGATGCTGCGCGCAATGTGACCAATGAGGAGCTGAAGCGGTTTTTTATCAATCAGGCCAAGGAACGTTTGAAGCTCGCGGAGGAAGTTAAGGTAGAGATCAGGCTGTTGGGTGGCAATCCTGTGAAGGAGGGTAGTCTGCTGGGGATTTTTCACCGTTCTTGGATGAACTTCAAAACCTCTCTCAATCACGACAACGAAAAGGAGGTATGCGAGGCTTGCATTACCGGTGAGGAGAAGGCTGTGCGGGAATACGACCAATTACTAGGTCAGAAAGGTGTTTGGAGCGATCGCTTGATGCTCGAACTACAGGACCATAAAACGATTACCTTACAGGCAATTCGGGATTTAGAATCATTAAAAGAAAAGTTTTAAATGAAATTAATATTGGTGGTTTCATTTTGATTTTTCTTTTTTTATTTTTATTTCCAGATTTTCGAACAATTACGCCCGGTTTAGGAGTTTTGAGTTGGTATTGATTTTGTAGAGAGCTGCTGATTAATGAGCATAGGGATATGTAGACCAAATAACATATCCTGTAAATGAGACTGAACATGACGTATCCGTCACACAATGGGATGATTATATACGACCTGTTTTTTGGCAGGCAGGTACGGGGTTTTCCTGGGACGAGTATCAGGCAATTCCGATCTTTGGCAAGCGAAAAGTTAGACCACTAAAAAACAAATGATAATCTTATGAAAAGAACGATCCGTTACACGTGGGTGGCATTTTTATGCAGCTTCTCGCTGTATGCCCAAAACACCATTGAATTTAAGGAGGTTACGCTGGACAATGGCCTGCATGTGATCATGCATCAGGATAACAGTACGCCGATTGTCGCCGTGTCGGTGCTCTACCATGTTGGTTCAAAAAATGAAAAGCCGGACCGCACGGGGTTTGCGCATTTTTTTGAACACCTGCTGTTTGAGGGTACGGAAAACATTGGTCGCGGCGAGTACATGAATAAGATCCAGGCGATAGGTGGTACGCTTAATGCGTTTACCTCCAATGACATCACCTACTATTACGAGATTGTCCCCTCCAACTACCTGGAGACAGCACTCTATATGGAGAGCGAGCGAATGCTACATCCCAAAATAGATCAGGTCGGGGTAGATACTCAAAGGGAAGTGATCAAAGAGGAAAAAAGGCAGTCCTACGACAATCGCCCCTATGGAACCATCCTGCCTGAAACCATGAAGCGCGCCTTTGTCGAACATCCGTACCGGTGGCCGGTAATCGGGTCCATGGAAGATCTGGATGCAGCTAGACTGGAGGAGTTTATCGCGTTTCACAAAGCCTACTATGTGCCTAATAACGCCACGCTGACTATCGCGGGAGACATTGATTATGTACAGGCCGAAGAATGGGTAAGGGCTTACTTTGGAGAAATTCCCTCGGGACCGTCCGATTTTTACCGTCCCAACGTGAAGGAACCGAGAAAGAAAGAGGAGGTCCGCGATGTGGTGTACGATAATATTCAAATTCCTGCGATCATTCAGGCGTATAACCTGCCCCCAAAAAATCATCCAGATTCCTATGCAATGGAGATGTTGTCCACGTACTTGACCGGGGGGAACTCTTCTTTGATGACCAAAGAGCTCGTAGATAATCAACAGAAAGCACTGGCGGTTCAGGCCATTCCCCTAGACCTGGAAGATGGGGGCGTTTTCATCATGTATGCGCTTACGAATATGGGCATAGAGCCTGATGCGTTAGAAACGGAGATCGATAGGCTCCTTGTAGATGTGCAGCAAAATGGGGTATCGGAAAACGATTTCCAAAAACTTCAAAATATCATTGAGAATGATTTGGTTAGCAAAAACAGCTCCATGGATGGTATCGCACAGAATCTGGCTCAAGCACACGTGTTCTTTGGAAGCACAGATTATATCAACCGTGAATTGGATCAGTTTCGAAAAGTAAAGCGAGAGGATCTTCAGCGGGTAGCGAATGAATACATCAACTTAGATGGTCGCGTGGTGCTTTATTATCTACCTAAATCTGCTCAAGCAGAGTAACCATTTTTCACCTTCAAAATGTATAGAAAAAATGAAAAAGCTGTTACTAATAATTTTATCGGTGGTATTGGTCCAAGTGGCGGGGGCTCAAATTGATCGTTCGACCTATCCGGAACCTGGTCCAGCCCCAGAAATCAAGCTTGGAGATGTGGCGTCTTTCACACTGCCCAATGGGTTAAAGGTATTTGTGGTGGAAAACAGGAAGCTACCGAGGATCGCCTTTTCACTGGTTCTGGACCGAGACCCCTTGTTGCAGGGTGAAAAAGCAGGGATGCTGGACTTGTACGGAGACATGATGATGGGGGGAACTGCCAGCAGAAGTAAAGATGAACTGGACGAGGAAGTCGACTTTATCGGTGCGTCCCTGAGCGCAACGTCTACGTCACTCTTTGCATCTGCATTGACGAAGAATAGGGACAAAATAGTGGAGCTAATGACTGATGTGTTGTACAATCCCATTTTTCCTGAAAATGAGTTGGATAAATTAAAAAAGCAGGCGATTTCCGGTCTGGCAGCCAGTAAAGATGATCCGAATTCCATTTCAGGGAGACTTACAGCAGCCCTAAACTATGGCAAAGATCACCCCTACGGCGAGACGTACAGCGAAGCTACCATTAACCATATTACTACTCAAGATATCAAGCAATACTATGCAACCTATTTTAAACCAAATATTTCCTATTTGGCAATTGTAGGGGACATATCCTCCGAGGAAGCGGAAACGCTGGTGAGAGAGCATTTTAGCAAGTGGGAAAAAGGAGAAGTGCCTAGCCATCGCTATGCCATGCCTACTGTGCCCCCAGCCAGCAAAGTGGCCCTGGTGGATAGGTCCTCGTCCGTGCAAACCGTGGTTAATATTACCTATCCGTTGGAAATGAGGCTCAGTCATCCCGACTTTTTCGTAACTCGACTGATGAACTATGTACTGGGTGGAGGCGCATCTTCCCGTTTGTTTATGAACCTAAGGGAAGACAAGGGATATACCTATGGTGCATATTCCTCTATCGGTTCGGATAAGTTGGTAACCAGCTTTTCTGCAAGGGCCAGTGTGAAGCAGACCGCCACTGACAGCGCCATTCACGAGATGATCTATGAAATTAGAAATTTGGCCGAAAATGGAGTCACGGAGGATGAGCTTCAGGCCGCCAAAGCGAATTTAGGGGGTTCTTTTGGCAGATCTCTAGAGAGTCCGTCTACCATAGCAAGTTTTGCCATCAATACCGAGAGGTATGGCTTACCGGATGATTTCTATGCGACGTACCTACAGCAGTTGAATGCAGTAACGGTGGAGGATGTCAATAAGGCGGCTCGGAAGTACCTCATGCCGGACAACCTGTACATCACTGCGGTGGGTAATGGGCGTGAGATCGGGGAAAAGCTCCAAGTGTTTGGGGATCTCACTCGGTATACCAATATGGGGGATGTGGAAAAAGAAATTGATCTGGGTGAGGAAGCGTTAGATGCGTCTGGTATCCTGCAAGCCTACCTGCAAGCAATCGGCGGGGCGAGTGCCGCAGAAGGGATAAAGACGGTCAAGATGGAGTTGGCTACTGAGATTCAAGGAAATCAAATCACTATGATCACCGTACAGGACACGCCAAATGAAATTATGGTGCAAAAGGTCCTGATGGGTGGCACCGAGGTGAGTAAGACCGTGATGAAGGATGGAAAAGCCACCGTCAGTGCGATGGGTCAATCCCAAACCTTACCTGATGAGCAGTTTGAATATTTGAAAATGTCCATGTGGTCCGTACCCGAGCTGTTTTATGAGACAATGGGGTATACCCTTACGGTAGACGGAGTCACCGAAGTCGAAGGAGAGGCGGCTTACAAACTGATTGTAGCCAATCCTACCGGCGGAGAGCTGATAAATTATTACAGCGTGGCTACTGGGCTTAAATTGCGAAGCGATGATAGCCTCAGTGGAGAGACGACTTATAAGAGCTATGAGGCCTTTGAGGGGGTGCTTCTGCCGGTATCACTTTCTGTACAAAGCCCTATGATTCCAGTTCCCTTGGAGTTTGAAGTGAAGGAATTAGAGGTCAATGGATCGATTTCTGACCAAGACCTGAAATAATTGTTTTTTTTGTTTACCTAAACCAATATACACATGCAACGATCCATCAAACTAATTGCACTAGCGGTGCTTTTTCAAAGCACCTTCCGGTTGTTTGCCTATTCCGATGGGCCAGGGTATTCGGTGGAGGATAAATCTCCCGAAGAAATCATCAATAATTATGTGACGGCGGTCGGTGGCTTAGATAAAATCAACGCAGTCAAAAACATGGTAATGGTGATGGAAGCGAACATACAAGGTATGACCTTGGAAATCAGCTCTACCAGTGACCAGGAGAATAAGAGGCTGGTGCAACAAACCGCCATGAACGGAAACGTGATGCAAAAAACCATTGTAAAAGATGGAAAGGGCTTCATTTCTGCAATGGGACAGGTACAGGAACTACAGTCTGAGCAGTTGGACGCCGTCAACGCACAGATCTATGTCTTTCCCGAAATCCATTACGAAAGGTTGGGCTACACGCTTTCTTCGGAAGGAGAGAGTGAAGTAGAAGGCGAAAAGGCCTATGTGTTGAAAATTGTGACGCAGGGTGGCATAGAAACCAAGGAATATTACAGCGTGCAAAGTGGACTGAAGCTGCGTACGTCTTCCGAACAGGCAGGAGATATATCCTACAGTGACTACAGGGAAGTGGATGGACTCAAGATACCTTATAAAATGACCATCTCCAATGCCATGCTGCCGATGCCAATAGAGGCTACCTTAGTTTTGGCTAAGTTTAACGATCAATTAGATAATTCACTTTTTGAGTAATTCCTTATTGATTGATATATACCTGAAAAAAGCCCGGAAGTAGTGGACTCCGGGCTTTTTTCGTGTCAACGCATCCACAGGTCTCTTAGTGGGTTATTGGCTTCTTCGCATACCAGTTCGTAATTGTCGAAATAGGTTCGGTTAGTTTTTGGCAAGCTTATAGATAGGGACTTGCCACCTCGGGTTACGTCTAATTTCAGGCCATTACTTGTAAGTTCAATTTTGCCGATAAGGTCTGCTCGCATGAGTTTGTGGTATGCTGGCGCATCCGGGTGTAGTCGGGTGATTTTGTCCGAATCGTCTAAAATAATACCGTAATATGTACCCAGGTTATCGGGAAAGTTGTCGGGACGTATAGCAATATGAGCCCACATTAAACATTCACGCAATACTGGGAGCAGGTCCTCGGTGCCATAGATAAACCGCTGAAAAAAGGCAGAAATGAAGGGGATGTCTCCCGCGCAGGCGCTTACGATCGACTCAAAGTCTTTCAGGGTATAGCCGGTTTCGGTTTTCCCATAGGTATTCCACATCTGCTTCATCACGTCCTCTAAAGACGACTGCCGATCCAATAAAATCAGATCCAGGCACAAGGATATCAATGCTCCCCGGTTATAGATACTTACTTTTTTATCTGGAATGCCTACCTTGTATCCATCGAGCCATAAGTCAAAGCTGGAATCGGCGATCGATTGGTATTTCCAGCCCTGGCTAACTGTCTCCCGGTTTATTCGCTTGGTGAGTTCATCTAGGTATTGAGGCATGGAGTATGCTCCGCATCGCAATAGGTACATGTCCCCCAAATAAGTGGTCACGCCCTCTGCGATGAGGCCTTCTTGGAGGTAAGCTTCTTTGGAAAGATCGTAAGGAAGGATGGCAGCAGGCCGGATACGGCAAACATTCCAAAAGTGATAGAGCTCATGCGAGCTCACGCCAACGAGTTCGGCCATCTCGGTAGGGTCTTGCAGCAGCATCGCTGAGCCATAAGTGATGACGGTGGAGAACTTGTGTTCTACTCCATGGAAATGCGTATAGGGCAGAAGCTGGTAGAGGAAGTGGTAGTTTTCAGCTGGAAAATCGCCAAATGCATCTATCTGCCGTGCGGTAAAGGCACGGAAGGTTTCGATCAGTGCAGGGATGTCGAAGTGTATGTCTCCCTGAAACCACAAGTGAAAAAGGGTGTTTGCCACTTGGTAGGTTGCGTGCTTCAGAGTTGGGGAGGCGATAAATGGGGAGTCGATTAATTCCTGATAGTTTGATGCCCAAAATTCAAAAGGTGAGGTTTGTGTTAGGGCTGTTGCCACTTGATAGTGACCTGGAACCCGTAAACTAATGGTTATTTCTTCTTCGGTACGGCCTTGAATGTCAAATGCGAGGTTGCTAAAGTTCACGTAAAGCTGTTCTGTGTCAGCCCAGCAGCCTCCTGCGTCCATCTGACCGGCGTAAAATTCGTAGTCTACCACGTAGTCGCCTGCTTTTCCAGCCCGGAATGTCCATCGATCTTTGGTGAGTTTTTGGAACGGTACGTTTTCGCCGTTGACATGGACTGAGATTCTTCGGACATACTGAGCATAATGGGCCAGTTCATACCTGCCCGGTCTCCATGCTGGCAGTTGTAGTGAAATGGGCTCGTCTTGTTGGCAGGCGATTTGCAGTTGGATGCGGATGAATTGGGAGGTAGGGATTTCTTGGGAGATCTCGTATTGCATGGGTGCTTGGGTACGTTTGTAAAACAAAAGTAATTGCCTGGTTTGTAAATAAAAAAAACCTGTCTATCTTTGCACTCCTTTTACTGTCGGATATAGAGTCTTATAAGAATTAAATAGATAAAGAAATGAAAAGAACATTCCAACCTTCCCGTAGAAAACGAAGAAACAAGCACGGTTTCCGAAAAAGGATGTCTACTGCGAATGGAAGAAACGTCCTGAAATCAAGAAGGGCAAAAGGTCGGCACAAACTTACCGTTTCTTCTGAGAAGACACTTAAGAAGTAATAGTGTATGTCTAGGGGGTATATTTAAGCATCTCCAAGGTATGGATCGTAAATTTCCAAAATCGGAAAGATTGCATTCCAGAAAGTCTATTAAGGAACTTTTTGATAAAAGTTCCTCTTTTTTTTTATACCCGTTTAAAGTAATTTTTTTGGCCTCAGAGTCTGTCGGAACCGATCAGGTGCTGATTTCTGTTTCAAAGAAGAAGTTGCGGAAGGCTACCGACAGAAACTGGGTAAAGCGGCGAGTTCGCGAAGCCTACCGGCTCAACAAACATTTACTGGCGGAAAAATCTGGCCCTCATAAACATATCGGACTTATTTACGTATCCTCTGACTTAATAGCATACGACGAAATAAGCAAGAAAATCGCCACCATTCTAAAAAAATTGAATAAACTCTAATTTATCCAAGTACCATGCGGCCCACCTCAAAAAGAATCCATCCGAAGAAAGCAGCTCTCTTTTTATCCATTGTTTTCGGACTCAGTTTGGCTTTTGCGTTTACCTTCAAAAACGACAAGCTTTTTGCGATCGCTAAGAACCTGGATATTTTTGCTTCCCTGATTCGGGAGTTGGATTCTTATTATGTGGATGAAATTGACCCCGATGCACTCGTGACGGTGGGCATTCAGGCGATGCTAGAGGAGTTGGATCCCTATACGGAATTTATTCCTGAGGAAGAGCAGGATGATTTTCGGATGATGACGACGGGCGAATATGGAGGAGTTGGTGCGCTGATCGGAAATAGGACGGGCACGAACATGATCCTAATGCCCTATACCGGTTTTCCGGCGCAGGCAGCTGGATTGAAAATAGGGGATGAGATCCTGCGGGTTGATTCGGTAGATGTGAGGGAGAAGGCGACATCCGATATTTCCAAGTTATTGAAAGGTCCGGCAAACACCAGCCTAATGGTAGAGGTAAAGCGTGGAGAAGACACCCTTCAGTTTCACCTTACCCGACGTAAGATTGTTATCAGTAACGTTCCCTATTTCGGAATGATCGACCTTGAAACGGGTTATATAAAGCTGAGCGATTTCACGACCAACGCCGCCGCGGAGGTGAGAGATGCGGTGATTCAATTAAAGGCACAGGGTATGAAAAAGCTGATCTTGGATGTGAGGGATAATCCAGGAGGAATCCTAAGAGAGGCTGTTGACATCGTCAATCTTTTTGTGCCCAAGGGCAAAGAGGTAGTTCGTACTATTGGAAAGTTGCAATCCGTGAATACTGTCTATAAGACCGAGAAGTCTCCAGTGGATAAGGAAATGGATTTGGTTGTATTGATCAATGAGCGCAGTGCTTCTGCCGCAGAGATTGTTGCGGGTGCATTGCAGGACTACGACCGTGCAGTGTTAGTGGGAAGGAAGACCTTTGGAAAAGGATTGGTGCAAAGCACTATTCCTCTTTCGTATAATTCCCAAGTAAAGTTAACAACAGCCAAGTATTACATACCCAGTGGTAGGTGTATCCAGGCGATTGATTACAGTTTAAAAGACGAAGAAGGGAACGGGCGCAGTGTGGCAGACTCTTTAAGGAAAGAATTTACGACGAAAAATGGCCGAATCGTGCTAGACGGAGGTGGTATAGAGCCTGACCAGCTGGTAGCGGTTGAAAGTTTTGCCCCTATAACCTACAGCCTCGTAGGAAGGAGCTTGGTATTTGAGTATGCGAACAAGTTCTCTTTGGAGCATGCAGAAATTCCCTACCCAAAGGATTTTCAAATTACAGACAAAATGTATCAGGAGTTTGTAGACTGGTTGGGGGATAAGGAATATGACTATGTCACCAGGGTGGAACGGGCAATTGAGGATTTGGAGAAGTTTGCCGAAAAGGAGAAATACTACGAAGATATCAAAGGAGAAATAGCGTCCCTCAAGAAGAGTGTTCATCACAGCAAGGAGCAGGATTTGGTTACGTTTAAAGAAGAAATTAAAAAAGCACTACGGGAGGAAATCGTCTCTAGGTACTATTTTCAGGAGGGAATCATAGAAGCTTCTTTTTACCAAGATCGAGATATCGAAGAGGCGGTGCAGATTCTCGGAGACAATCGCTTGTTTGCAATGAAGCTCAGTCCTAAAAAATAGTGTGTGATTTTGCAAGGTGGCTTCCGCTGATTTTTGGTCCGTTGGCAGGTCAGGGAAATTGTATCGATAGGTATGTGCCTTACTTTGCAGCTTAAGTGGAGGCAAAGCGGTGGTATTTTTGGTAGCCTTCGGACGGTTTTTGCACGAAAAAGGGGTTGGTTAAAGGATGTCAAGAGATAGAATTGAATGGCTAAGATACTTTCAATAGAGACAGCGGCAAAAGTATGTTCTGTAGCGGTACATGAAGACGGTAGCCTACTTGGCTTATCCGAGTTACATTTGGACAATATTCATGGTCGGAAGCTTATTCCGGTTGTGAAGGAATTGCTTGGATCACTGGGTTTGACAGGAATTGAATTGGATGCTGTTGCGGTATCCAAGGGTCCGGGATCCTATACGGGACTTCGTATCGGTGTATCGACTGCCAAGGGGCTGGCTTATGCTTGGGACCTACCGCTGATTGGCGTAGACACCCTGGATGCTCTCGCTAGAAATGTTCGGGGTTTTGGGATTGAGGGAAACTTGGTGATTCCGGTTTTGGATGCGCGCAGAATGGAAGTATATGCCAAAGTACTTGACTCAGAAGGCAAGGAGTTAGAGGGTGTTACATCGGTTGTTGTTGATCAAGCGTCCTTTTTCGGGTACGCCAATGAAGAGACTGTGTATATTATAGGGGATGCAGTTCCTAAGCTGAGGGGAGTATTGGTTCATCCAAACATGCGGTTGATCGCGCAATTCAATTCGGCAAAGACCGTAGGAGAGATTGCGTTTGAGTCCTATCAGTTAGGGGTATTCGAAGATTTAGCCTATTTTGAACCGAACTACCTGAAGGAATTTAGGGTTATATCCTCCAAAAAGGGATTGTTGCATACATGAGCGATATTGTAAACAGGGTAGAGAAAAGTGGGATTGTATCATTGAATCTAGAAGAATACTATCTACAGGGCGAGCGGGTTGTTTTTGACCTCAAGCCTTTTCTATTTCAGGAGATGATAGTAAAGGAGAAGGATTTCAGGCGATCCTTAAAAGAATTGGACTGGTCGCAGTACGAGGGGAAATATGTAGCGGTTTCGAATAGTGTGGATGCCATCGTGCCGACTTGGGCCTATATGCTGGTGATGAGTTATCTGGTTCCGGTGGCTCAGGAGGCCATAGTAGGTGGACTAGATGAATTGGAAAGGTATTTAATGACGAAGGTTTTGAGTGAGATTGATCCGTTAGACTTTCAGGGTAAATCAGTGGTAGTAAAAGGATGCAGTAAGTACCCTGTTCCGTTGCAGGCCTATGGGGAGGTTGTGAAATTGCTGATGAGTTCTGCACGAAGTATTATGTTTGGCGAGCCATGCAGCACTGTCCCACTTTGGAAGGAAAAGCAGATTAAATAATTTCGAATTTATAGGGCTTAGCTTTGGTAAATTTAAGAAAGAGCCCTATGTTTGCATTCCCGTTAGAGATGCTGACGGCAAGCCACCTGAAAGGGGCTTCTTTGATTGTCGGTTTCGAAAAAGAGTCAAAAAAGAAAAATAATTTATTTTTAGATTCCTTTTGCAGATTAAAAAAATAACCCGATATTTGCACTCGCTTTTGGGATTTAAGGTTGAAAGCAGCCGAAAAAACATCCCCAATTCAGCTTAAATGAAGTTGAAAAAGTTCTTTGAAGTAATGTAAGACAGCAAACTAAATAAACTGTGAATATCGATTTGATTCGGTACAGATAATTATTTTCCTTTTAGTTAAGGAGAGCCAAGAACTTTACAATGGAGAGTTTGATCCTGGCTCAGGATGAACGCTAGCGGCAGGCCTAATACATGCAAGTCGTACGGCAGGATTTTCTTCGGGAGATCTGAGAGTGGCGCAC
>NZ_JAFIEU010000015.1 GCF_020832325.1 Lunatimonas sp. | reverse complement strand
TCCATTGTAAAGTTCTTGGCTCTCCTTAACTAAAAGGAAAATAATCTCTATTCGCGTCCGGATCATACCGCAGGGAATAAACCCCGCAGTCTCCCTTCCGCTGCTTATTCTTGTGTCGACATCCTTTCAAAGAACTTTCTCGTCCTCGTGACTCCCCCTTCGGAAAGACCCGGACAAAATGGCCGCGGACGTTTCCGCGGCATGCAGAGGGCAGCTCTTAAAACCACTTCCCCGCTTTTGGGATTGCAAAGGTAGAAACTTTTTCCACCCCAGCAAAAGTTTTTTTGGTTTTTTTTCGGAAACAAGCCCCGAAATCTCGCCCAACAAAACCATTCAACCCCCCTTTTCAAATCCGCCTTCCAGCGCTTAGCCCCCGTTTGGGATTGCAAAGGTCAACAATTTTTCCGCTATCGCAAGGAGCATCGGCAAAATAATTCATGCTCTGCTCCAAAAGCACTGATCATCAAGCAAAAAAATTCAATACTTAAAGCCAGGGATCACCCGGTCCCTCTTCTTACCAAGCTTATAATTCAAAAACGTATAACGAATCGACAGTTCGTGTGCACCACCGGAATTCCTTAAACCCAGCTTGGAAATCGTGAAATCATAACTGTAGCCAATATCCAAATCATTCGGAAGCGAAAAACCGAGCAGCGCGACAATAGCCTCGTTGTTAGGCAATGCATTTTTTGTGGGCAGACCCCGGTACCAAAACCCCAATATCACGGGCTGAAAATAAAACTCTGCCCCCACATCCAATTGATCAAATACTCCCTGCCTCTTGTAGTTAAACGCAAATGCCAAACTTCGCTCCTGCTCAATATTGTTTAAGTATTCCCGAATCATACCGTCCCGCAGGGGAATCTTATACCCCCCGTGTATGGAATAGCGTATAGGTAACCTGTTCATATCTATCTCCATGTAGGAAATATAGGGTTGGGTGAGGTGATGGGCCGATACCCCCAACCAAAACCGGTTGTCGTAGTAATACATTCCTACATTGAGATCTCCGTGGCTACGCTGACTGTCATCATTCACCCATGAAGTTCCATCCATATCAATGGAACCCCGGTCTATATCCAACTGGGTACCCAGAATAATCTGCTCCACATTTACATACCGGTTCACAAAACTCCCCTGCGCCCCAGCATGCAAATACCTAGACTCACCAAGCTTCAGCCGGTAGGAGTACAAAAAGCCAACTTCCACATTTTGAAGATCTGCAAAGTTATCCCGGGTGGCATTTGCGATAAACCCAATCCCACTGTTACGGTGATCAATAAAATGATCGAAATAGGCGGACATGGTGTAAAAGGAATGGTCCAACCCTGGCCATTGATTTCGAAAATTCAACCCTACCCTGGTCCATTCGGTACTTCCTGCAAATGCAGGGTTCAAGTACAAAGGCGATGCGTAAAACTGCGAAAACTGCACATCCTGCGCCCTCAGTGATCCCTGAACCCAAGCGGTCAAAACCAATATGTAAACCAAAGCCCTCATCGTACCATCAAAAATTTACCGGTTTTTACGATTTCCTCCCCATCCTCTGCCACCAGGTTCACCCGATATACGTAGGTACCGGGAGGCGCATCCTTGCCATTGACGTTACCGTCCCATCCGGGTGTGTTCAAATCATCGGATTGAAAAAGCAGTTCACCCCAAGCACTGAACACTAATAGCTCCATTTGGGCAATTCCTTTTGTCTTAGGTCTAAAATGGGTGTTTTGTGTACTCGTGGGCGTGAAGCCAGTGGGAAACATCACCCGGTAGGACCTATGTATGGCAATGTTCATTTGCGCAATGGACTCGCAGTTTCCTTCACTTCTTACGGTTAGGGTTACCAAAAAATCTCCCTTTTGTCCATAGATATGGATTGGATTTCTCGTCCTGCTGCTGTTACCATCTCCAAAATCCCATTCCCAGCCAATAACGGATCCGGTAGATTGGTCTCTGAACCAAATCGGATCCACTGTAAGGACAAATCCTTCATCGTCTGTTTTTCGGTCGCTTCCATCTATGCCATAATCAAAAGCAGCGTCCACTGGTCTGGGCACTACGCGGATGCGGAATTCCAAGTTTTCAGACCAGCAGTCTGTCCCTTTGTTCTTGACAGATACAAAATAAATCCCTGCCACGTACTGCGCCACCATCTCCTCATTGACAAACTCATCGCCATCAGGCGTTATCACGCGATAGTCATAGACCTCTTCGTCGTACTCCTCAATATACTGCCTCACATCAACAAGCTCTTCGGGGAAACAGGCAACAATGGGAGATTCGATGGCCAACGCCGGGAAAGGGGGCTGCTCTACCGTCAATATGCTGGACTTGGCAGGGCACCCCAAGGCATTGTAAGCCCATACCTCGTACTCACCCGCACGGGTTAGGATAAATTCGTTGTCACCTGTAGTATCCACCAACTCCCCAAAGCGATACCACTCGTAGTACTCGTACGCCTCGCTACCCACCGCCGTCAATGGAAGCTCCTCTCCAGGACAAATATTCCAAGTAGCTATTGGCATGCCATCCACCAGTAAATCAACTGGAGCGGGCGTGGTATTGATCGAAAAGGAGAGTAGACTACCTGCAGAAGTCTTCCCGTAGTTATCGGCTACGGTATAAAATAAAGAAATCGCCTGCCCTTCCGTACCAGCAAATGGAAAGAAGGTAACACCTGTGCCCGAGTCATCCACTTGGACAATACCTTCGGGGAATTCCAGTACCTTGCTTTCATCCCCGCACACTCCTCCCTGAAGGCAAATATCGTCCTCCTCGGTCGGAATATCCTCCAAACTCCGATAAAGCCGGATGCACTGAACGACCGAATTGTCATTTGGCAAAAACACATCGCTTGCTGTCAGGGCATAACTGTTTTCCTGTCCCGCGCAGGCTAAAAGGTCTGACAGATCCGAAGCTACGGGTGACTGCAAATCATCCTCTGCCGATACTTCCACCTGTAGATTTCTGATTTCGTGAAAATTGGTATTGCCTCCTGTGGAAGCAGAGAAGCCAATCTTCAAATTCGGCGGTGGAGGGTAGGGATAGGCAAAATCCCGAAACAAATTGACCATCCTAGGAGCACCTGCCACGGTGGTCACCTGCATGTCCATGGTCAACAAAAAACCGACCCCGTTTGGGGACGGACGAAGGTCTATAAACACCCGCCGATGTCCCACCATGTTGGGTCCATTTACCCTGCCTCCTTCAGATTCTATGCGAAACCGATCCGCTGCCGGCAGGCCAAAGTCTCCCCCTTGATTCACCCTCTTCCCTGTGACAAAAGGGTAACCAGCCGAGGCCGGTCCCCTCACCACAATGCTATTCGGCTGCAGTTGGTCGAAAGCACCTGGAAAGCCTCCGTTTTTCCCTTCGACCTGGTTTCCAAAATTACCAAAAGAATCCAACCCCACCCCGAGATAGGCACCAGAAAGGCCCGCTCTGCCATTTCCCTGAGCGTATCCCAACGACCCACCAAAGGCACCTGGGCTAAAGGAACCAATCCCCGCGTCAAATAAAAACATGGTCAGTCCGTCTGCCCCATCACCTCCGTAAATAAAATATTCAAAACTGGCCTTGATGCCGAAGGAAGAAGCAAAGGGGATATCGATGTACACGTACCCATTTTGATTGGTGCGGGCTTCGGTCAGCTGTAGCACTTGCCCTGTCAATCGGGCATTGCCCCCCACTACCGTCTGCTGACGAAGCGTATTAGACTGAAATGACTCACAATAGGGAAATCCTGCCTGACCATAAGCCAAAGAGGTTATCAGGGCAAACGATGCCATTACCAGGTAACGCAGAAAATATGCCGTGGGCCTCAAGGTCAGATTTGGGAAATCATGAACAATAGTTATTTTGCAATATTGTCAAAGGGCCTTTAAATTAACCAAATATCCCAGAAAAGAAAAAAGGCTTCCACTTTATGTTAAGGGAAGCCTTTTTTTGGACAATGAATGCCTATCGTATGATGGTCTGTTTACGGTCCGGACCGACGGAAACCATCTTGATGGGCACTTGCAACTCCTCCTCCAAATACGTAACGTATTCACGCAATTCTTGTGGAAATTCTTCATAGGAAGTTACAGCAGCCAAACTGGTATGCCAGCCCTTCATCGTCTTGTATACCGGAGTGACCTCCGCCGCATCTGACTCGAAGGAATATCGATCAATCACCGTGCCATCGGCCAATTGATAGTGGGTACATATCTTGATCTCTTCAAAGATATTCAATACATCCGCCTT
The DNA here is from genome assembly GCF_020832325.1 of Lunatimonas sp. Lineage (GTDB taxonomy): Bacteria > Bacteroidota > Bacteroidia > Cytophagales > Cyclobacteriaceae > Lunatimonas. The sequence continues at coordinate 75,071 of NZ_JAFIEU010000015.1, read as the reverse complement.
CATCATAAACAACTGAGTGACACCATTGATCATAATACTGTATTTCAATGCAGGAAGGTCTATCCAGCCACATCTCCGCGGACGCCCGGTCGTGGAACCAAACTCATTTCCTTCACGCCTCATCGCCTCTCCGTCAGCATCAAACAGCTCGGTGGGAAAGGGTCCACTGCCCACGCGGGTGCAATAGGCCTTAAATATACCGAAAACCTCCCCTATTCTGGAAGGCGCTACGCCCAGGCCGCTGCATGCCCCTGAAGTCATCGTATTACTGCTGGTAACAAAAGGGTAGCTTCCAAAATCTATGTCCAGCAAAGACCCCTGTGCTCCCTCGGCGAGAATCTTCTCACCTGCACTCAATGCCAGGTTTACTTCAAACTCACTTTCCACCAAATTTAGGGTCTTAAAAAAGTCAATCGCCTCGAAAAACACCGTCTCTAAAGCGGTCAATTCGCTGGTATCGTAGGCATAGTAATTTAAAATGGAAAGATGCCGCTCCACGAGCGTGTTGTACTTCTCCCGAAAGTCAGGTGAAAGCATATCTCCTACCCGAAGGGCCACCCTACCGATCTTATCCTGATAGGTAGGCCCGATCCCTTTGAGGGTTGACCCGATCTTCTTGTCTCCTTTTGATTTTTCGTACGCCGCGTCTAGTAATTTGTGCGTAGGTACGATGATGGTAGCCTTCTTGGATACAAACAGGTTCTTGGAGAAATCAATGTTGAACTTTTTGAGCCCCTCGATCTCCTTCTTTAGAATAACCGGATCCAATACTACCCCGTTTCCTATTATATTTTTCAGATTACTTCGAAAGATGCCACTTGGAATTTGGTGTAGGACATGCTTGATGCCATCAAATTCCAACGTATGTCCTGCGTTTGGGCCGCCCTGAAACCTTGCTACAATATGATACTTCGGGGCGAGGTAGTCAACGACTTTCCCCTTTCCTTCATCGCCCCACTGTAGGCCTAAAAGAACATCCATTTTCATTGGTATAAGCTAGAATTCTTATTAATTACGTTGATTTTTTTGAAAGACCCGCAATTACGTCAAAAAAAACCAACTGCCACGGTTTTTTAACGGGAATTTCCCCAAAGCACCCCCTAAGGTATCTTAGATAGCGCCTCCTCCAAGCTATCAAAGACAGTAAAAATATTATTGAGCTTGGTAATGATCAGCAGTTTTTTCACATGCTCGGAAGGGGAAGTGAGAAACACCTCGCCGCCCACGTTACGCATCTTGGTCAAAATAGTGATCAAAACGCCTATACCACTGGAACTGATGTAGCGCACATGGCTTAAATCAACAACACAATTTCTCGCCCCCTCGTTGATTGCATCCGACACCAGCCCCATCAACTTTGGACCGGATTCATCCCCTATTAGGTCGCCGGCTATTTTTAAAATGAAATTATTCTTCTCTAAGCTGCTTTCGACATTCACATTCATGGCTTCAAAAATTCGTGGTTAATAAGGATTTTCAATAGTTTGGATAGGGTAGCTCCAAGTTACTTGGCCTTTTCTTTGGGCTTAAATTCACACGTCTCGTCCATGCAGTTGCCGTACAAGATAAGTGAATGATGAATGATGTTGAAGTTCAACACCTCTCCAACCGTGTTTTGGATCGTTTGGATCCTGGGATCGCAAAACTCCTTCACTTGATGGCATTCGGTGCAGATCAGGTGGTCGTGCTGCTTGTAACCGTAGGATTTTTCATACTGGGCCAGGTTTTTACCAAACTGGTGCTTGGTCACCAGGTCGCACTCCACCAAGAGATCTAAGGTATTGTATACAGTAGCCCTGCTGACTCGATAATTTTTATTTTTCATACTGATGTAGAGGGACTCCACATCAAAATGGCCGCTTCGGCCATAGATTTCCTCCAAGATCGCGTATCGCTCGGGTGTCTTTCTAAGTTTTTTATTTTCCAGATAAGCGGTAAAAATCTTCTTTACCTTTTCGAACAGACTTTCGTTTAATGCCATCGGCGATCTAATTTTTTACAAATATACGGTACAATTCGACAAACGTTAGGCGCTGACGCTTAATCGAACCGAGACACCTTTAATACTCCGTTTACCTTTGAGAGATTATGAATCAATTTCTCCAGATGACCGGTACTATGGACATAGAGCTTTATAGTTCCTTCAAAAAGTCCACTGTCAGAATCCACGGTAATCGAACGCATGTTGACTTTCAGCTCGTTGGATATCACCTTGGTCAAATCGCTGATAAGCCCCACCCTATCGGTACCTACGATCTTTAGACCAGCCAAAAACGCGATTTCCTGCTGACTGGTCCATCGGGCCTTGATCACACGGTTTCCATGGTTCGAAAGCAGCTCCAAGGCATTGGGACAGGAGGTACGGTGAATTTTTATCCCCTCGTTGACCGTCACAAACCCGAACACATCGTCGCCGGGGATCGGATTACAACACTTTGCCAAAATATAATCCACTACGTCCATATCCTCCCCGATTAGGAGCTGATCGTGTTCTGGACCCTTTAGGTTTTTGATTTCTTTTGTAAAGGAGGACTCATCCGTGATCTTACTCATGGAGCTCTTCTTATCCTTCTTATCGAGCTTGAAATCTTTAAACGTTTTGATGGAGGTGGGATCGATGATTCCCTTTCCTACCTTATAGTAGAACTCCGTTGTGGTCTTGGTTTCGAAAAAGGCCCTTAACTGCTCTACCACCATCGAAGAAAACTCCATCTTCATTTGCTTGAGCTTCCGCTGAACGATTTCTTTTCCGTCTAGGATGTATTGCTTCTTCTCTTCCTTGAGCGCATCCTTGATTTTGGCCCGGGCTCGGGAGGTCATCACATGCTTTAGCCAATCTTCGTTGGGCCGCTGCTTTTTGGAGGTTAGGATTTCTACCTGGTCACCGTTTTTGAGCACGTGACCGATAGGTACCAGTTTTTGGTTTACCTTGGCACCTATACAGGTACTCCCTACCTCGGAGTGAATCTCAAATGCAAAATCCAAGGCTGTGGCCCCAAAAGGAAGCACCTTTAAATCTCCTTTGGGCGTGAACACAAATACTTCATCACTGAAGAGGTTGCCCCTGAAATCATCCATAAACTCGATGGCCGACCCGTCGTTGTTTTCCAGGACGGTCCGGACTTGGGTGATCCAGTCATCCAGTCCGACAGCACCTTTTTCGGGGGAGTTCTCTTTTTCCTTGTACTTCCAATGGGCAGCATACCCTCTTTCCGCAATATCGTCCATCCGTTGGGTTCGGATCTGCACTTCCACCCACTGACCAGTCTGACTCATGACCGTGGTATGCAGAGACTCGTATCCATTGGCACGGGGGGTGCTGATCCAATCCCGGAGGCGGTCCGGATTGGGCCGGTAAAAGTCCGTCACCACGGAATACACCTGCCAGCAATCGGCCTTTTCGTTTTCCAATTCCGTGTCTATGATAATCCGGATAGCAAACAGGTCATACACCTCCTCAAAGGGGATGTTCTGCTTCTTCATTTTATTGTAGATGGAAAAAATAGACTTTGGCCTTCCCTTTACTACAAATTTGAAATTTTGTTGCTTTAGCTCTGCCTCAATTGGCGCCACAAACGTTTTGATAAACTTGTTTCGCGATACCCTGGATTCTTTGATTTTATTAACTATAAATTCGTAGGTCTCCTTATCGGTAAACTTAAGGTACAGATCTTCCAATTCAGACTTGATACTGTAAAGACCTAGTCTATGAGAAAGGGGGGCATAGAGGTATTTGGTTTCAGAGGCAATCTTCAGTTGCTTGTGCCGGGGCATGCTGTCCAAGGTCCGCATGTTATTCAACCGATCAGCCAGTTTGATTAAAATCACCCGCACATCGTCGGAGAGGGTGATCAGCATCTTGCGAAAATTTTCGGCTTGCTGGGACGTCCCGTATTCAAACACGCCGGATATCTTGGTCAACCCATCGATGATGGAAGCGACTTTGGGACCAAACTCCCGCTCTATATCCTCAAGCTCAAGCTCGGTGTCCTCCACCACATCGTGCAACAAAGCAGCGATGATGCTGGTGGTACCCAAACCGATCTCCTCTACACAAACCAAGGCTACTTCCAGGGGATGGTAGATATAGGGTTCTCCCGACTTTCGACGCATGTCTTTGTGTGCCTCGTTGGAAATATTGAACGCTTTTTTGATGAGTTTCGCATCATTATCTCTCAACAGCGGTTTGGCTACTCTCAAAAGCCGTCTATATCGTTTGAGGATTTCCTTGCGTTCTTCCTCTATATCTACCTTAATCATACAACTAAATTACATATTAATACGTCCCAAATCGTGATTGGGTGCAATTATTTTACACTTTTTTAGGGACCTCCCTTGAATCTTAAAAATTCATTTGTACATTTGCATCCACATTAATCAAAGGCATGGATTTGGCGTTTTCGTCGATTGTTCATGAGGTTGATAATAAGACAGCTTTCGTTCATTTGCTGGACAGGTTGGTTTCTTAGTTTTATTCTGCGGATGTGGCGAAATTGGTAGACGCACTAGACTTAGGATCTAGCGCCGCGAGGCATGGGGGTTCGAGTCCCTCCATCCGCACACTTCAACTCCCTCGATCTAGACCACTACATTTGAGTAATGGTTCAGATTGAGGGTTTTTGTTATCGGTAACTTTAAATTTCACCCCATTGGAAATTACATTAGACAAGCACGCTGCCAATGAAGCCTCGATTAAAATTACTTTAAATGAGGCAGATTATCAACCAAAAGTTGATGCCAAAATCAAGGACTACGCTAAAAAAGCAAGCATCAAGGGATTCCGACCCGGAAAAGCTCCTTTTGGCATGGTGAAGAACCTATATGGCACGTCTGTATTGGTCGAGGAGATCAACAGCATCCTTTCTGCTTCTTTGGGAGATTTTTTGAAAAAGCAAGAATTCAAGATTTTGGGCGATCCGCTTCCGGTGATTGAAGCCGACAAGCAGATAGACTGGAAGAATCAGAAAGAATTCGATTTCAACTATAAAATAGGTTTCGTGGAGTCGGTAACCGTTGACTTGGACTCAGCCAAGCAGGTGAAAGCGTATAAAGTGGAGGTTTCCGAAAAAGAACTGGAGGACGCCATCACCAATATCAAACGCCAATATGGCAAAATGACCAATCCCGAGGTAAGCGAGGAAAACGATTTTCTCTACGGAGACCTCAAATCCGCCGACGGATCTTTTGAAAAAACGCTTTCCCTTCCGCTTTCCAAAATCGATGGAAGAACGGTTAAGAAATTTATCGGGGTGGAAAAAGGCGCTGTGATCGAATTTGACCCTTCCAAGGCGCTCAAAGACGAACTTGCCTCCGTACTAAACATCTCAGAAGAGGAAGCCAAAGACCTCACTGGAGAGTTCACCTTTACGGTTCAAAATATCAACCGAACAGAAGAAGCGGAGCTAAACCAAGATCTTTTTGATAAGCTTTTCGGCACCGACCAAGTGAAATCAGAAGAGGAATTCCTCGAAAAGGTGAAAGAAATCCTCGGAGAAAATTACAACAAGGAAATGAAACTCTATGCCGAGGAAGAGCTGAAAAAGCATCTCATCGAAGGCTCAAAGATCGAACTTCCTGAGAGCTTCTTAAAGGAATGGCTCGTTAGAGCCAATGACGGCAAGGTGAGCGAAGAAGAAGTAGAAAAGGAATATCCTGCCTACGCACAACAACTTACTTGGTCCCTGATCTCTAACAAAATGGCCGAAGAGCACAGCATCAAGGCAGAACATGAGGATGTAATAGAGAAAACGAAGGCCATGATTCGCGAACAGTTGGCTTCTTCCGGACTCGGTGCTCAGATGGAAAATAACATGGACATGTTTGTCAACAACTACCTACAGGGCAATGAAGGACAAAATTACATGCAGATGCTGACCTCTGTACAAAACGACAAAGTGCTGTCCTTCATCAAGGAAAAAGTCGGGCTTGAAGAGGAAGTCATCTCCGTCGAAAAGTTCAATGAGCTTTTAGAAAACTAATTCTACGAATTAAATGTTAAATAAAAAGTCCTTTTTTAAGGGCTTTTTTTATTTTTGTAACATTCATAAAACGCAAAGTATGTTGAATAAGAAAGAATTGAGAGATTTTGCCGTCAAACACCGAGGTGTAAACGGTATGGCATTTGACCAATATACCCAGCATGTAGAAAGCATGACCAGGGCAGTGATTGAGGAGCGACCTACAAATTTCCGCGAAATCGACGTCTTTTCACGCTTGATCATGGATAGGATTATATTCCTTGGAACGGGCGTGGATGATCACATTGCCAATATCATTACCGCCCAGTTGCTGTTTTTGGAATCTGTGGATTCCAAGAAGGACGTGCTGCTCTACATCAACAGCCCCGGAGGATCCGTGTATGCAGGGCTTGGTATCTACGACACCATGCAATACATCAATCCAGAAGTGGGTACCATCTGTACAGGATTGGCTGCTTCCATGGGAGCGGTACTGTTAGCAGGAGGAGCAGCTGGCAAGCGTGCGGCACTTCCGCATTCTCGCATCATGATCCATCAACCTTCCGGAGGTATGCAGGGCCAATCCAAGGATATGGAGATCACGGTAAAACAAATCCTGGAATTGCGTAAAGAACTCTACGAAATCCTTGCGCAGCACAGTGGGCAACCTATTGAAGTCATCGAGCGGGATTCCGACCGTGACTACTGGATGAGAGCAGATCAGGCGAAAGAGTACGGGTTGGTAGACGAAGTACTGACCAGAAAAAGTAAACAATAAGTAATGGCTCAAACAACGTGTTCCTTTTGTGGTAGGAATAAAAAAGATGTAGACCTAATGGTTTCGGGGATATCCGCCCATATTTGTAATTTTTGCATAGAGCAAGCTTATCAGATATTGGGCGAAGAAGACCGCACAAAGAAGCAAACCAAGAAGCCTAAATTTAAGTTACGGAAACCCAAAGAGCTTAATGAGTACCTCGACCAATATGTCATCGGTCAGCAGGAAGCGAAAAAAGTACTGACGGTAGCTGTATACAACCACTATAAGCGTCTAAGCCAAAAGGATTTTGACGAGGATGAAATAAAGATTGAAAAATCCAACATCATCATGGTGGGCGATACCGGAACCGGAAAAACCTACCTCGCAAAAACCTTGGCAAAAATCCTAGAAGTCCCCTTCTGCATTGCGGATGCAACGGTGCTTACTGAGGCAGGATACGTGGGGGAGGATGTGGAAAGCATTCTAACCAGGTTGCTGCAGGCAGCCGATTACAACGTAGAAGCTGCCGAACGGGGCATTGTCTACATCGATGAGCTGGATAAAATAGCCCGCAAGTCGGACAATCCCTCCATCACCCGCGACGTAAGCGGGGAAGGCGTACAGCAGGCCCTGCTGAAACTGCTGGAAGGGACGGTGGTCAATGTACCGCCGCAAGGAGGGAGAAAACACCCGGATCAAAAGATGATTGCCGTAAATACGGAAAATATCCTCTTCATCTGCGGTGGCGCATTTGACGGCATTACCCGTCACATCGCCAACCGTCTGAATACCCAGCCCATGGGGTTCAGCAAGAAGTCAGAGACCGAGTTTATCGACCGAAACAATTTGTTGCAGTACGTGACGGCTCAGGATCTAAAATCCTTTGGGTTAATACCAGAATTGATCGGCAGGCTACCGGTGCTTACCCACTTGGATCCGCTGGATCGAGCTACCCTCAAAAAGATCCTAACTGAACCAAAGAATGCGCTGACAAAGCAGTACATCAAACTGATGGAAATGGAAAATGTGAGCCTGTCCTTCGATGAGTCCGGTATAGATTTTATCGTAGACAAAGCGGTGGAGTTTAACCTGGGAGCCAGAGGCCTGAGGTCCATTTGCGAAGCCATCATTACCGATGCCATGTACGAGCTTCCGTCAGACGAGACCGTAAAGGAACTCACCATCGACGAAGCTTACGCAAAATCGCAGTTCGAAAAATCCAAGTTCAAAAAACTACAGGTGGCTTAGGTGCCTACTGTACATCAGCATATATAAGCCTCGCAGTTTCCTGCGAGGCTTTTTTTATACCCAATTTTTCTTGGATCAACGCATACCCTTCCAATATCCGCTCCCTTCCCGCTCCTTCCTCCATAAGCATTTTCAGTTCGTTGCCCAGATGCTGCATAGTGTACTCATGCTGGATAAGCTCTCTTACAACTTCTTTGTCGGCAATCAGGTTTACAAGGGAAATATAGGGAACCTTCACCAAGTTTTTTGCTATGGCATAGGTGAATGTGCTGGTCCGGTAAACTACCACCTGCGGCACGTCGAACAGTGCGGTCTCCAGCGTAGCCGTGCCAGACGTAACCACTGCGCCATGAGCGACAGAGAGCAGGTCATAGGTTCGATCAAAAACAACGTTAATACCCTCCTTCCTAGCCTCTGCGTACACCTCCCCTGGAAGATTACGCACACCAGCTATTACAAAATCCCACTGCTTTTGTTCTCGCACCAGCCCGATCATGGTGTCGAGCATGGCCATCACCTCCTGCCTCCTACTTCCAGGAAGAAGCGCTACTATGGGCTTCTTCCCCAAATTATGGGTTGCCAAAAATTCCCTGTCAGGAACAAATTTGTCCAATTCATCCCTAAGCGGATTGCCAACATAGGGAACCTCCATCCCAAATCTCTTGAAAAAGCCAGGTTCAAAAGGCAGTATGGCGTAGAGTCGATGACAATATTTTTTCAACGTTAGTGCACGCTTTTGATTCCAAGCCCAGACCTTTGGGGCGATGTAATAGTGTACCGGTATATCTCTGGACTTTGCAAATTTGGCTATGCGCATGTTAAACCCGGCAAAATCGACCAAAATAATGGCGTCTGGCCTAAAAGTTTCGATATCCGCCTTGATCAGTTTCAGGTACTTGAACACCTTGCGAAACCCCATCAATACCTCCAAAAAGCCCATAAGGGATACCGCTTCATAATGTGCCGCAGCCTGAAGGCCCTGACCGATCATATAGTCTCCACCCATGCCCCGAAACTGGGCATTTGCATCCAAGCGTTGGATTTCAGCCATCAGATTGGCTGCGTGCAAGTCACCGGATCGTTCACCGGCGATAAGGTAATATTTCAAGGCATACCGGATTAGGGTAAAAATCAATCACCAAAGTACTCTACAAAATTTCGGGGGGTCTCGTAAAGTGTCAATTTGTACAATCCCCCCTCCTTTACCAGTGCTTCCACTTTAGGCTGCAGGATCTTCCAAAACTCAATCACCAAATTTTCACAACTGGCCATCTTGCCCTCCATGAAGGGCACATCCAAGTTGAGGTTTTTGTGATCTACTTTGGCGATGATTTCCTGCCGGATCAGCGTGCTAAGCTGCTTCAGATCCACCACAAACCCCGTTTCCGGGTCGGGCTTCCCTTTGACGGTCACGATCAGCTCAAAATTATGGCCGTGCCAGTTCGCGTTGGCACAGGGTCCGAACACTTCTGTATTCCTTTCCTCCGACCAATTCGGGTTCCATAACTTATGGGCGGCGTTAAAATGCTCTTTCCTACACACGTGTATCATGGCTGCTTACTATTCGAGGTGCAAAGGTACAAAAAAAGCAAAAATAAACGCACGAATGTCAGATTCAGAAGAATCGATTGTACTCATGGCTTGCCAACACATTACTATCGAACATATTTCGCTGCTTAATCCAAAAGCCCAGTCCTTTCATCGTGCACAGATTCCATGTACTACTTTACCAACTTATGCTGAACAACTTCTGCCCCTGCCCTAATAATCATCAAATAAAGCCCTTTCGCCTCCGGCATTTCCATCTCGTGGGTAACCTGCTGCTGATTTTTCATGAGCTCAAAGTTGCTTACCAAGACCCCAGAACTGGAGTAAAGCCCGTAATAAACCATTCCCCTGTGATCGTTATTTATCGTGACGGTAATTTGTTTATCAAACGGATTGGGTCCGATGGAATACCCCCGTCTGGCCAACTCCGGCTCGGGGGCTGGCTCTAGGCTAGAAATAACCACTGCCGAAGAAAGGCGGTTGCACTGATCGTCGATCACGGCTACCTGGTAAGACCCTCCGTCGGTTGCCATCAACGAGCGGGAAGTCGCATTTGGCAAGCGTACCCCGTTTCTGTACCATTGGTACCGAGATGCCGGCACCAAGGAGGTAAGTTGCGAACCGTTAACTACTATTTCGGGCTGCCGCAAGCTGTTGGCAGTGACTGTTATATTCTGCTGAAACGTACGCTGTCCTCCTGGACCCCTGACCAATAACGTGACCGTGTAGTTCCTGGCGTTATTGAACATAAAGGTAGGATTCTCCGCAGTGGAACTACCGAGATTGCCGAAATTCCAACTATACGAGGTGACTGTTCCTTCCGTGAGATTGACAAATTCTGTTAGACCACCTACACAGGAAAAGCGAACCTCAAAATTCGGGAACAACACGTTGTCACAAGAGATGTTCAACCAATTTGCGCTGTTACTGATACTTGCTCCCGGACCCAGGTTGATGATGGCATCTCCTGCCAAATCCACGTTAGTAACACTAATCTGTCGAAAGCAGTACTTGCGATAAACTGGATGAGTGATCGTGGCACGTCCCGAGGAGCGTATGCGGGTCGTGCCCGAGCCCACCTCGTCGTGCTGAATACTAGAAGCGACCCGTAGTGTAGACCCATCGGCGAGTGACAACTCCACTCCTCGAATCATGCTCCATACGTTCACTTCCACAGATTCTTGGCTGATATTCACGGATCCACTGTTTAGGCGCAGATTGCCTATGATGCCGATGGATTGTAGGTCGGCGATGCCTCCATCTGCCGTAAACCCGGAAATGGGGGACCTGGTACCATCATTGAAACTCCCGTTGGCTCCCGTAAAACGATACGTAAACTGACCGGAAATCGCGGCATCTGCCGCAATGTCCACCGATCCTGAAAAAACCAATTGCTCCAAACGTCCTTGGATGCTGGTATTGGGCCCCACCGTAAAATCTCCAACCGAAATGCTCGGCAGGTCAAAATCCACCTCGGCATCAGAGAGCGCTAACTCGCTCAACGTGGGGGCGGTCAATACCCGCCATCTCCCGTTGCGCACACGAACCCCTACCCGATCCAAAGCAACCTGCCCAAAATCCAGCACGTTTTCACTGGTACCTGTGTTGTCAAAGACTAGCGAGCCATTGCTGACCCTGGTTTGGGCATTGCTAGAGCGAAAACCGCTTTCCACAATAAGCTCATTTCCTGCCAAATCTAACTCCAAGGGGCTACTCCCAAATACGTTCAAGCTAAACACACGGGTATTGGAAATGAGCGCGATCCGATTTCCGGGTACCGGACGGTCAATCACCACCCGGGTTCCTTCACCGGGAATGAGCCCAGCCGGAGGACCATTGCTGCTCAACGACCAGTTATTTGGGTTATTCCATCCGGCATTCTGCCCTATCCAATAAAGTGTATTCACTTGCCCATCGATCACGCCTGCGGATAATACCAAGCTAAATGGCTGTCTGCCGTGCTGTAGATTCCGCTTGTGAGTCACGCGGACGGTATATCGCTGGGAAATAGGCGTCCGGATTTCGATCTTTTCTACATTATCCCGCGTGTTGTCTGTGTTCCGGGCTGCTACGGCGCTCACGCCATTATTCGGGTTTAGTGACCAAGGAAAGAATACCGTCCCATCCTCCCCGATGATCCGCATATCCAGGTCATTGACCAACATCGGCGTTCGGGGATTTAATGAGGGCGCGGGTGAAGTTCCCGGGGGATCGGTCCAGGCGATGGTCGCTATGACGGGCTCAATGCCGTCGGATATAAATTCAAATTCATACGTTTGGCTGTTTTCCAGGGTGAGTTCTCTGATGGCTCTGGAAGAGCCGTTCTCATCGATTATCATCCTGGCAGAGGCCTCGGCATCCAATAACCCCCAGCCGAACATGTAATCTGGTCCGTCGTTCATGCCCGCTTCCCTCGCCGTGTGGATAGCGAGTGCTTTAACCGTAGCTGATCGCATATACCTTCCCGCATTCCGGTTTCTATACAGCTCCTGCAACAACAAAAATGCTCCTGACACATTGGGAGCAGCCATGGACGTACCGCTTAACGAAGCGTAGCCGTCCGCCGCCCCATCGTTGATGATCGAAGAACTGAACACATTAACGCCCATAGCCACCAAATCAGGCTTTATTCTCCCGTCGTCTACGGGACCCCAACTGGAAAAGGGACTCATCACCACAGATTGGGGGCCTGTGTAATTGGTGACGGAATTGACCGCACCTACGACGATGTTATTTTTTGCCACTCCTTCCGGTCCGATAGAATCGTCCGGTCCATCGGAATCCCGGCTACCGTCACCTACATCGTTGCGGTCATTTCCCGCGGCCCATACCACCGTGTAATAGGGCTTTGCAAAGGCTACCTCATCGATCTGCCGGGTACGGTTGGTGTAAAAACCAAACCGGTAGTCCTCTCTTGGACTCACGCTTTCGTTGCCGGACCAAGCCCAGTTGCCGTTATTGTCTCTAAACCAACCCACCAATATGCCATAAGAGTGATTGGACACCAGGTGACCGGTAGGCAATAGGTCAGGATCGTAGCCGTTTTGCAGCATTTTGGAGATATCGGCGTCCCAGTTAAAGGCCCAGCCGGTGGCTTCGTTGGCCATACCTCTTGCATTGGGATTGTTTCCACGGGCAAGAATGGTTCCGGTTACGTGGGTAGCGTGGTTACTCAGTGTTTCTGTGGAACCGTCGATCTGCGTTACCCGATTGCCAAATTCATTGTGATTGGCCCGGGGCCGAGTCTGATCGTAAATACCAATCACCATTCCCTGACCTGCCAATCCCAGATTTAAGCTACCCCCAGCCTGTAGGGCACGGACCCCATTTGTTGCTGCAGCAGCTACGTTATGGGTGGTAAAATAGACGGGATGAGCATCCTCATCCAGATATTGAAATCTTGCCTGCCGCTCCGAGTCTAGGTCAATCACCATGGGAATCCCCAATCGCTGTGTAATGACCTCCTTTTCCTGAGTGCTTAGGGAATACCGGGCCACCCGCTGTCGTAATCCCTCTACGACCTCGCGCCGGATCTCCAACATCTCGGAGCGCTGCGCATTGACATCTTGAGCAGCAGCTTGGAAGCTTAACCCCATCAAAAGCGCGATTATAATTCCTATTCTCATAGCTAGTGTATATCATCCAATCAGCTCCCTGTTTGGGAACTGATTACGTTTCCTTCATTCGCTCAGACCATCCTCAGGGGATCCTGGTCAATGTGGTGACACCACTATCTTCGGCATCGTTGCTCCACGTGATGCGTAGTGTACCATCTGCATTCACCCTGCCGGTTCCGTTAAAAGCACCTCCTCCAAAAACCACATCGGGTTGATCAGTGATGGTGATCTCGCCACAGAGTTCGGTGAAGATCGCCGGGTTATCGTTGCCTCCAAACACCTGAGAGTAAACACCACCTGTTATATCAGAGATTCGATAGGTAAATGGTTCGATCTCGGTGATCGTCACCTCGTAATTGGTGGTACCGCCTGGGCCAGCAGTGACCGTGCTGTACCTTCCTGCCAAGTCGGAAGGGCAGGACAGCCGTATTTCAACTGTCACTTTGTTGTAGTTTGCACTGATCTTGGTGTTTCCTGCGTCCAAAATGGCAAGCACCAGGTTTGGCTCCTCCTCTGAACCCAAGTTACCCGTCAGAATTTCTATGGGAACCTCTACAAAACTGGTGTTTGGCGCGATGGTTACCTGGCTAACAAGCAACCTAAAATGCACATTTCGGACAGCCGTGGAACTCGGATCCACTCCTATAGTTACCTCCACTGGTTCGTTGATGTGCGCACCTACCAAATTAATTCGGACACTGGTTTGATCCACCTGCGTGGCGGAATTCTGCGTCACCACCCGACGTACCGCACCATTCGGTCTGGAAGCTTCTTCAAATTCCACCTCGAGGCCATTCCAAACAATGTTAAACCCTGAATCCTCCATACAGGAAACACCCACCAACCCGAGTAGAGCTAGCATGATCATTGCAGAAGCGTTTTTGACTACCTGTATCATAATTAATATCCTGGATTTTGGACTAACCGCTCGTTTAACTGGATTTGCGCGAGCGGAATATTAGAAAGTATGCGATAGTCCGTGTAAGGCACCTCTTCAAAATTGGCATGTTTCGTAATATTCAACCCATTCCGTTTCAGGTCGAAAAAACGATGTCCCTCCAGCGCAAACTCCAGTCGCCTTTCCAGTAGGATACGATTCCTCAGGGCCACTCCGGAAAGGAGGTTATCCACCGGACCGAGTCCTCTTTTGGAGCGCAAGGCATTGATATCTGCCCTAGCACCAGCTGGGTTGCTTTGGTACCTGGCCTCTGCGCGGATCAAATAGAGCTCCGCTGCCCTTAGGACGGGAATATTTTCCAAAAAATCCCCTTTGTATCCCGTCCATTTTCGGCTCGCAAAGACAGGACCTTCGATTCCGTCCCTAGTTGTCTCTGCCCAGCAATTTCTACGTACATCCTCTGGCTCGTAGGCTGCCATCAGCTCATTGGAGGCCGCAATGATAAACTGAGCGTTGGGATCAGTGTTCGAGACCAGGGAATTGAGCGAGTTGTTTACGCCATCCACACTGCTCCAATCCACCACCCGAAGTTCTAACTCAAAAAGAGACTCGGGATGAGGGGCACGGGAAAAGCCTTGCACATACTGACCGGCCTCGGAAAGTCCATCCCCATTGGTACGCAGGCCCAACGCATTCATGACAGAGGTAGCGGCAGCTTCCGCATCCTGCATTCTCCCCCAATACAGATAAAGCCTTGCTAAGAGGGTCAGGGCTGCACCCGCATTTGCAAAATACGCTCCCTCCGAGCCCACCGGCACGAGTGGAAGCAGGGATATCGCCTCCAGAAGATCGGATTCGATCTGTTCGTACACCTGAGTAACTGTAGCCCGTTCTCTAAAATCCGCATCTGAAGCGGCCACGGTTGGGGTAGTCCTCAATATAGGACCCAGATTAAACCCATCCACCTCTCTACCCGGTTCGTAGCCATATACCCGGCACAGATCAAAATAGAACAGTGCCCGCATGAAATAGGCATCTCCTTTTATGAAGTCCTTCTCCTGCTGATCTCCCCTCACGTTTTCATCGTCTATGCCCGCCAGGATGATGTTGGCATCATTGATTCCTCCGTATACAATTCCGTTCCAAAGACCGATATGGTCCCTATCACCGTTAGCTTCTTCGCCTTGATACCTGCCTGTATTGGCTACTAGTCTTAAGTTATCCGCCAAAATCTCTGGAGCAATCATCATCTGTTGGCCGTAGTAGGTGAAGGTGTTAGCCAAACTATACATGGAATTAGCCACCGCCTGATAACCAGCCACATCGCTGAGAGCCACTTCCGGGGTTAGGCTTTGCCTCGGTGTGGTTTCCAAATCCGTACAAGCAACCATCGATACCGTACAGATCACAGAAAATAAAATTACGTTCGCCTTCATGTTCATACCGTATCAGAAATTCACGTTAATACCGGCAGTTACCTGCCGAGAGTTTGGATAGGTCCCGTAGGTGTTTCCCAATGAATTTACCTCAGGGTCCAAGCCGTTGTATTTGGTCAGGGTCCATAGATTGATGCCCTGTACAAAGATTTTTGCAGACTCTATTTTAGCCTTTTGGGTGATGCGCAGCGGTAAGGTATAATCCAAGGTGACCTGCTTCAGGCGCACGTAACTCCCGTCCGAGATCTGCTTGGTGGAAAATTGCTGATACCCGGAGTGACCCGGAATCCGTCCCCCCTCATAAGGCCTGGGAACGTTGGTGATATCCCCGGGTCTTCTCCAGAAGTAAATTTGGTCCACCGTCTGATTATCCTGACCAATGGATCCAGCCTGAGCAATATTATAGAGGTCTTGGTTAAAAGCCAAATTACCAAACTGGTACTGGAAAAACACCTCCAAGGACACCGGCCCATATCGAAAGGTATTGGAAAGCCCTCCAAAATTCCAGGGCAAAGCGCTGCCTATGTATTTTTGATCGTCGTCAGACAAAAGGTACGTATATTCTCCAAATTGATCGAAATACATGGGTGAACCATTTGCCGGATTGACCCCCGCATACTCGTAGGCATAGTAAAAATCCACTGGCTTACCTACAATCAAATCGTTTCCTATTCGGTCGAGCCCCTCGTATAACTCTAACAGTTCATTGGAAAAGATGGAAATATTGAAGGCAGTGTTCCATCGGAACTTTCCCCAAACCACGTTGGTGGTCTGCAA
Organism: Lunatimonas sp.; assembly: GCF_020832325.1. Classification (GTDB taxonomy): domain Bacteria; phylum Bacteroidota; class Bacteroidia; order Cytophagales; family Cyclobacteriaceae; genus Lunatimonas. The sequence continues at coordinate 58,830 of NZ_JAFIEU010000015.1, read as the reverse complement.
ATCGAAGTCAATACCTTGGTTTCTGAGTTTTCCCGTATTACGGGTGATTGCACCAAAACCGGAGTCGATGGGCAATTGTGTCTCAAAAAGAAGCCTCCGGGAGTCTTTTCTCCAAACATCTACGGTTGCGATGACCCGTCCGTTAAAAAATGTCCCATCGATGCCGATATTGGTGGAAGCAGCCTCTTCCCACGTGAGTAAGTCATTACCTAACTGTGTAAACCTAAGGGCACCACCTCCCAAATACTGCCCGGAAGTGCCTATGAGGGTTCTAGCCACAAAATTGCCAATATCGGAATTTCCGGTGATCCCGTAAGATGCCCGTAACCTCAAATTGTCCAACCAAGGGGTATTCTGTATGAATGCCTCCTCCGAAATGCGCCATCCGGCAGATACTGCTCCGAAATTTCCCCATCGCGTATTGGCCCCAAATCTGGAGGATCCATCCCGTCGGGCCGTAATGTCGAAGGTATATTTGTCGGCATAATCATACTTTGCCTGCGAGAAAAACCCCGCCCTCTTGTACTCCGTGAAAAATCCTCCCACATCGAACGGCTGTGCCGCATTTTGGAGGTACCTCAACACTGGATTGGGAAATCCACGCCCGGTAGCAGAGGTCGCCTCGGAGGTTTCCCCTTTGTATTCATACCCCAGGATTCCAGAGATGGTGTGAACGCCATTAAACTTCTTATTGATATTGAAATTACCGTTGGCATTGGAGTTGATAACGCGGCGGTCGGTATAGGTTGACGAACCCCCATATGCCGAAAAAGCAGGTATGGTGGATGGTCGGTTGTTTTCATCCCGGTTATCCGAAAAATCGATGCCCCCAAAACCCGTAAAACCCAGCCAAGGCAGGATCTGATAGGTCATCTGAATATTGGACACAGACTGGTAGGTGGTAGCCCTTCGCAATTCTTGGTTCACGCCCTGCACGATATTGTATCCAAACAGGTGCTCACTGGGATATGCGGCAAAGGTGCCGTCCTCATTGTAAATAGGTACATTGGGTCTGGATACAAAGCCCGCTACAAAGGGGCTATTGACGAAATTTCCCCGATCAATGGTACCGTTGGTGATTTGCCGGGATAAGGATATGTTGGCATTGATCGTGAAACGCTCACTGGCCCGGTGGGTAAGGTTCAGCCTTCCTGTTGTTCGGGAATAATCAGACCGAATGATCTGTCCTTGCTGAAAGGTATGCGAACCGGAAATGAAAAACTGGGTCCGATCGTCCCCTCCTGACATGGACATGTCGTATATTTGTAGCCTTCCGTCCCGGTATAGGGCTCCCAGCCAATCGGTGGTTTCCAACTCCCGGTCTCCAGGACTACCAAAAAGCTGCTCTGCTTCCAAAGGATTCAACCCTGCATTGATATAAGCCTGTCGCTTGATGGAGGCCAATTGATTGGCATTCATCATGTCGTAAAACGCTATTGGCTGCACAATCCCTTCCTGTGCACTGATACGCACGTTGGTCTTACCCTGTTTACCCCTCTTGGTGGTTATCAAGACCACACCATTGGAGGCCTGCGCTCCGTAAATGGAAGCCGCCGCCGCATCTTTAAATACTTCGATAGACTCGATATCATTTGGATTGATAGATGCCAGTGCATTTTGAGAACCTTGCCCAGATAGTCCGCCGGGGGCTATCTGCACCCCATCCACGATATACAGCGGTTGAGTCCCGGCATTAATCGACCCTACCCCGCGAATTCGAACATTCAGCGTGCCGCCGGGCTGGCCAGAGGCCGCAGTGACTTGTACACCAGCTACCCGACCCTGCATCGCACGGTCAAAGGACTGCATCGGCAGATCCTGAAAAATCTCCCCTTTCACTGAAGCGATGGCCCCCGTGACTTCGCGGCGTGTTTGGTCACCATAAGCGGTCACCACCACCTCTGAGAGAGAAGTCAGTTCTGGCTGCATGGAAATCGTCAGGCTGGTCCTACTGCCAATTGCCACCTCTTGGGTTTGCAACCCCACAAAACGAAACACCAACACATTCCTGTCGTCTGGGACAGACAATTGAAAATTACCGTCCAAATCGGTAATGGTGCCCTGCGTGGTCCCGCGGATGACAACAGTAACACCCGGTATCGGTTCCCCATCTTCAGCGGAAGTCACCACCCCACGGACCTGGCGCACCTGTGCCTCCACGGTGATAGATACTGCAAACAGGAAAATAAACGCCAGTAATGCTTTCCTCATATCGAATTTTTTAAGCAGTTTACGTCTTCCCAATATATCAAAATTACCACCATAAATAATCGCCTTCCGTTACTTTATTTCTAAACCCATAAATGCTTTGTTTACTGTGCGATCATTTTTTCCGGATTGTATCTAGTCTCCTTCTTGCTGCACAGTGGAAATATTCCATGATCCAATTTCCCTAATTGGAATCGGTTGCAACTTGCTTTGAATCAAGTGGCATCTCCAAATAAACACCTTAACTTCGATTGAGTTTGAAAAAATCGCAAACATTATAATACAAACGGTAGATATTTTTTTGACCAACTACCCTGAATCACAAAATCACGACCTCGATTCTTCTGTTCAAGGCTCGATTTTCCTCTGAATCGTTGGGTACCAAGGGAGATTTATCTCCCTTTCCCAAAACATCTACGGTCTCGGAGGCTACACCTGCCTGAATCAAAAAATCTCTCACACTCTCTGCACGCTGACGGCTTAGCTTTTCATTGTACGCTGTATTCCCTACATTGTCTGTGTGGCCTTCGATTCGAATGCGCAACCCGGGATTTTGGGTTAAAAAAGCCTTGAGTCTGTTTAGCGACGCAATGGAGTTTTCCTTCAAATCTGTTCTATCGAAATCAAAAAAAACATTCTCGAAAATAAAGTAAGTCCCACTTTCAATCGGATCGAGAGAAATAACCAAGTTATCCCGATTTTTGAGGCTGTCCTTTTCCACGTTGAAAATCTTAGGAACAAAACCCTCTCTCTCCACATACAGCCCAGCCTGACCCTTGTCGGGATACAGCATCAAGAATTGCCCCGTCTTGCCGTCTGACCGAAACTCGTACATGGTACTGTCATTTTCCAACGCCACCAACGATAACCTAGCATCTATGGGCTCGCCAGTCTTGGCATCAAGGACCATCCCCTCGGTGACCAGTATTTTTTCCCCCAGGTAGATGTCCTGGGGAAAATTGAACCGATACAAGAAACTACTGTCTGGTCTGCCTTCGTGGAAGATATTCTCAGTATAGTAGGCATAATCCATCTGGGCCGTGATAAATAGTGCCAATTGGTCATTTTGGTCGTTTATTGGATAACCGAGGTTTTGTGGCTCCCCAAACTCACCTCCACTGAAGCGGGACAGGAACAAGTCCTTGCCTCCAAACCCCAGGTGCCCATCCGACGCAAAAAACAGAACCTCGTTATTGAAAAAAATATAGGGGGAAACCTCGTCTCTTTCTGTATTCACCTTGGGTCCCAGATTTTTTGCCACACCCCAAGACCCGTCGTCCAATCGCTCAGAATACCAGATATCGTTTCCTCCAAACCCTTCCCGGCGATTGGAAGAAAAGAAAAGTACCCGACCATCGGCCGATAAGGAGGGTTGGGAATCCCAAAATCTGGAATTGACGTTCTTCCCCATATTCACCGGCCTTTGCCATACACCCTTTAATTTTTGGGAAAGGTACAGGTCACAACTACCAAAGGAGTCGGGGGTGTCACAGGAAGTGAAAATCAATAAATTACCATCTGCAGAGATGGTGCAGGTACCTTCATTGTATCGGGAATTAATGGATTGGGAAATGGGCTGTGGTGGGGACCAATTCTCCTCGTCGTCCAAATACGCCACGTAGATATCCTCGTGTTCGTGGTTTTGGAGACCATCCCGTTTGGTAAAAAGTATCTTTTTGCTATCTGCTGTCAATACTGGGAAGTATTGAAGTCTAAACCCGTTGAGAGGGTCAGGCAAGCGTTCCTTGTGGATATCCAGCTGCTCACCCAACTGCTCTGAAATAAACTCCAACTGACGACTTCGTTGCTGAAAACGCTCGGTTTCCTTCAAAGACTCCTCAAGCAGGGGAACACTGGCCTCGAAGGTTTCGATCGCAGCCTGAAAATCTCCCTTTTGAAAATGGATTTCTGAAATAAGCCAGCCAAACCGTCCTTTAAAGCCCTGCTGATTCTTTACTCTCCGAGCTCCCTTTTCTGCAATCTCCATGGCCTTGTCCAGACTACCCCGGGTCAACAGCACTTGGGAATGGCGCAGGTAGGCCTCAAAAAAATCGCTGCTTCGTTCATAGGCCGCTTGATAGCTTTTTGCGGCTTCATCCCACTGCCTGGTCCCGGAAAACTGCTCCCCCTCTTCGTACAATCGAATCGCCCGCCGGTCTATGATGGAATACTCCTGCCCAAAAGTGAATAAAGGACTGAGAAGGAGAATTACAAGGAGGCTATTCCGGGCAATCATACATCAAGGAATATTCATGAATTTATGGGTCTGTAGAGAAATCTGCCAGGTTGGGTGATTTTTCGCATAAGTTATGATTTTTTCCAGCATTACACCAGACTTTGACCATTCCGGCTGCAATAATTTGACACAGCGATCCGAAACCCTTGCAGCATGCTCCTCGGCAAACTGGAAATCACTCTTGTTGTAAACCACCACCTTCAATTCGTTCGCCTTGTCGTAGATATCGGGATGTGGCTCCTTGAACTTTTTGGGCGAAAAACACACCCAGTCAAACTCTCCCGTAAAGCGATGTGCTCCGGAAGTTTCAATATTTATCTGGAAACCATTTTCCTTCAACATGCGCGTCAATGGCCCTAGGTCATGCATCAAGGGCTCCCCTCCCGTGATTACAGCCAACCTTGCAGGATGGGTTAGTGCCCCCGCTACGATGTCTGCAATATCCACCGCCGGCCACCGATCCAAATCCCAAGAATCCTTCACATCGCACCATACACAACCCACGTCACATCCTCCTAGCCGAATGAAATAAGCCGGATGTCCGGTAAATTTACCTTCGCCTTGAATCGTATAAAAAGCTTCCATCAAAGGTAATTTCAACCCTTGTGTAGCTGCTGTAGTTTCTTCCATGAAATTTTTGGTAAAGCGGGTGATTGAACCGCTGGTGAATGTTTTTATGTAAACGAGGAAATCAAGGATAAATTTTCCGCTCCGCCGCTAAAAGCGTATTATAGAGCAAGGATGCGATGGTCATGGGACCTACTCCTCCAGGAACAGGTGTAATGGCAGAGGCCTTAGAAGCGACCTCGTCAAACTTTACGTCACCGATTAAGCGAAAGCCGCTCTTCTTCGATTCGTCAGCGACTCGGTGTATACCTACATCAATTACCACAGCTCCTTCCTTGACCATCTCAGCAGTCACAAATTCTGGACGCCCCAATGCAACAATAAGGATATCTGCAGACTTGGCTATTTCTGCTAGATCTTTGGTACGGCTATGGGTGATGGTAACCGTGCAATTGCCCGGGTAGTCGTTTCTGGCCATCAGGATACTCATGGGTGATCCAACGATGTGGCTTCTTCCAATGACCACGCAATGCTTTCCGGACGTTTCTATTTCATAACGCTTCAAAAGCTCTAGGATACCATATGGCGTAGCAGAAACATACGTGGGCCAATTCAATGCCATTCGGCCAACATTGGCAGGTGTAAAGCCATCCACATCCTTTTCGGGTTTGATCTTGGCCGTTACTTTCTCCACCGAAATATGCTTGGGAAGGGGTAATTGTACTATCAGCCCATCGATGTCTGCGTCATCATTGATACGCTGCACTTCATGAAGCAATGCATCTTCGGTGATGTCCGCGTCCAGCCGAACGAGGGTAGATTGGAATCCTACCTGCTCACAGGCTTTTACCTTTGCCCCCACGTAGGTTTGACTCGCTCCGTCTTCACCTACCAAAACCGCCGCCAGATGAGGGATTTTTCCTCCCGATGCCTTGATTTCTGCTACCCGCGAGGCTATTTCAGATTTGATTTGCTCAGAAGTCTTTTTCCCGTCTATAAGTATCGCCATGTTGAACGTTTTCTGGTACGAATTCAAAAATTAATAAAATCGGTTTGATGGTCCCGCATCATGAGACGCCATCCTCGGAGGCCGCAAATGCACCCCTAGTTATGCATAACGCTTAGTCCAGTTTAAGTACTGCCATGAATGCCTCCTGAGGCACCTCTACGTTACCGACCTGGCGCATGCGCTTCTTCCCTTTCTTCTGTTTTTCAAGTAGCTTACGCTTACGGGAAATATCACCGCCATAACACTTTGCCAACACGTTTTTACGCATTGCCTTTACAGTTTCCCTGGCAATGATCTTGGAACCTATCGCAGCCTGAATCGCAATCTCAAACATCTGCCTGGGCACAAGTTCTTTGAGTTTTTCGCAAAGCCTCCTTCCCCATTCGTAGGCCTTGTCACGATGCACGATGGCTGAAAGCGCATCCACCGGCTCCCCATTCAGCATGACGTCCAAGCGGACCATGTGGGACTGCCTAAATCCAATCAGCTCATAATCCAGCGACGCATATCCCCGCGAAATGGTTTTTAGCTTATCGAAGAAATCGAATACGATCTCCACCAACGGCATTTCAAACGCCAACTCCACGCGCTCTGCAGTTAGATAAACCTGATTCTTGATCAGCCCTCGCTTATCCATACAAAGCTGGATAACAGGACCCACATACTCCGCAGCCGTGATGATTGAAACCTTCACGAAGGGCTCCTCAATATGCTTGAAGAGATTTGGTTCCGGCATGTCGGAGGGAGCATTGACCACTTTGTATTGGTCATTGTTCATCAGGGCCCTAAACTGCACGGAAGGAACGGTGGTGATCACCGTCATGTCAAATTCCCGCTCCAGACGCTCTTGTATGATCTCCATGTGCAGCATACCCAAAAAACCACAGCGGAACCCAAATCCGAGGGCCGCAGAAGTCTCTGGTTCCCACACCAAAGAGGCATCGTTCAATTGGAGCTTTTCCATAGAGGCCCTTAGTTCCTCAAAATCGGTGGTCTCCACGGGATAGATCCCCGCAAAAACCATGGGTTTGACGTTTTCAAAACCCTGAATACTTGCTGCACAAGGTCGCTTTACATGGGTGATCGTATCCCCCACTTTGACTTCCTTGGCTACTTTTATTCCAGAGACCAAGTAACCAACATTACCGGCTTTCATCGTCTGCTGGGGCTTTTGCTGAATTCCCAATATGCCAATCTCATCCGCTTCGTATTCCTTGCCGGTATTGACGAATTTGATTTTATCCCCTTTGTTCATGGTACCGTTAAAGATGCGGAAGATAACTTCCACGCCTCGGAACGGATTGTACACCGAGTCAAAGATCATAGCCTGGAGGGGTGCCTCTTCGTCTCCTTTGGGTGCGGGAATTCGCTCTACGACGGCATTGAGTATTTCCTCAATCCCCAAACCTTCCTTGCCGGAGGCCAATATGATGTCATCTCGGTCGCAACCTATCAGGTCCATGACCTCGTCTGCAACCACCTCTGGATCTGCTCCTGGAAGGTCAATCTTGTTCAGTACGGGAATGATCTCCAAATCGTGCCCGATCGCCAAGTATAAATTTGAAATGGTCTGTGCCTCCACACCTTGGGAAGCATCCACGATCAGCAGCGCTCCCTCACAGGCAGCGATGGACCGGGAAACCTCGTAAGAAAAATCCACGTGACCGGGGGTATCTATCAGGTTAAGCGTATATTCCTCCCCTTGATAGGTGTATTTCATCTGAATCGCGTGGGACTTGATGGTAATTCCTCTCTCGCGCTCCAGATCCATATTATCCAAAAGCTGATCCTGCATCTCTCGTTCCGTGACCGTGTTGGTAAATTGCAGCAGGCGATCTGCCAAGGTGCTCTTTCCGTGGTCGATGTGGGCGATGATACAGAAGTTTCGTATTCGTTGCATATCCATAATTGGGTGCAAAAATAGTAAATAGTTAGGGTATTAGAATGCTTATAGGCATTATATTCTCACCACAGTGGCTGACTGTCAAACCTAAAAAGCGTTTGCACTGTTTACAATAAAACTTATTTTGCCCTAAATTTGAGACATGCTGTTCAATGCGTTGAAAATTGTTGCCTTTTTGTGTATCCTACTAACCCTGAACCATGGTACTGTGCAGGGAAAGATTGCCAACGACGATGAAAAAGTGGCCATCACTCCCAACCGAACGTTGGAATGGAAAGACTTCAAAACTGTGAAAGTAATCCAAGGAAAAACTAGCATCAATGCCCTTTGTCTAAGCACCTGCGACATCGAGATCCAACAAGTAATCCCCAAAGGAAACTACGTACAACTGAATGTGAAAGCGATCGTAAAGCATCAGAAGGATCTTTCCCAAGTGACCGAAAACTTCCTTACGAACAATACCGACGATACCAAAGCGCAGGTTTTGCACCATGAAAACGGGCATTTTCTCATTGCCCAGATTATTGGCTACCGTATAGTCAAAGATGCTCAGGGGTTTCAGTTTCATCCAAAAAACTACAAAGCACAACTCAATCAGATCATCAACGGGCACTTCCGTTCTTGGAAACAAATGGATCAGCTCTACGATTTGGAGACGACCAAACCTCGGAACCCCGCGATGCAGAAGAAATGGGACGAGTATTTTTCCAAAGAACTCACCAAACTGAAAGCCGCCATCAACTAACTTTATCACACGTGGAATCAATTGCTAAGCAAAAGTTCAGCGAAAGCATCGGTGAATACCTCCTTTACATGTACCAAATGGAAGACCTGATCCGGTCCTACCAGTTCAACCTACCGGAAATAAGACACTATGTGGTCTCCCATTACCCTATTTCGGATGAGGAAAAGGAGAAAACCATGGAATGGTTTGCCGATTTGTGTTTGCAAATGAAAGCGGAAAACATCGAACAGAACGGACACCTTAGCACCGTCCAAAAGCACGTTGACCAGCTTGCAGACCTACATTGGCGATTGTTAAAATCGGACAGGGAGTACTTCGACCTATACCAACACGCCAAACCCCATGTGATCAACCTGGTATTGGGGGCCGGATCAGCGGATCCCGGACATGAAATCCAAGTATGCGTCCATGCGGTATATGGTCTCTTGCTGTGCCGCCTGCACGGCAAACAAGTGCCCGAATCAATAATAGAAGCCACCGCCCACTTTGGAAAAGTCCTCCAATACCTAGATAAAGCCTATATCCGGTAAAAGTTTTTTGGTGAAATCTGGGCACGGTCAATCAGGACTCTTGTAATTAGAAGTATCTTTGCAATGTCTCAGTAGAAACCCTGGTCAAATGCGAACAAACTCCTTTTATTATTTTTCTTGGCTAACTATTGGTATATACTGGATGCATCTCTCCGCATCACTGGCCCAAACCAACGCAAGTGCCGAGGCTTGGATTAATGAGCTGCAGCTTGGCATGCCCCTAGAACCTCTAAAGCCTTCCGTCTACCTAATTACTGGAAAAGAACAGGTGTATCGAAACAATCCCTGGCTGGCACAGAGTTACCTCCGAAACCTAGACCGTGGGATCCTGGAGGCTATTTATGAAGGAACAACCGCCAACTACCTCAATGGACGAAAAGCATCGGACACCAAACTTCATTTTTTCAACGAGCAGGTCTATAAAATCCGATGGACCTTCGAACGTAAGGATCTAGGCAATCCCAAAACACACTTAGAAGACTTTAAGGCTTACTTTATCAAAAAATACGGCAACCCCACACAAGAAATTTCAGGAGACACGTTTATCTGGGAAAAAGCTGGCCAACGTATGCAGCTCTTTGCAGACCATGAATCCTTACAGGTGGAGCTGCGGGACAATGAAATCGAAAAGAAACTTAAAAGCCTCTAATTTTCTTCGTTGCCGCCATCCTATCAACCTGGACGGACGCTGGGCCCACAATTGCTCAGGTTTCGATCCATTCGTATATGCTACTGTAACCAGCTTTTTCATCCACGTAATCCAAAAAGCGTGCGTAAAATGGATGACTCGCCAGCGTGGAACTGTCGCCCACAACGATCAAGCGGCGCTTCGCCCGGGTCAACGCCACATTCATACGGCGAACATCCGACAAAAACCCAATTTCTCCTCCTGCATTACTTCGAACCAGACTGATCAGAATCAGGTCTCTTTCCTGCCCTTGAAAACCATCTATCGTATCAATGGTAAGTATGGATTCCATGGAACGAAGCAACACAAAGGCTTCCTCATCCGCTACCAATTCCTTGAGGTATTCCACTTGGGCACGATAGGGGGAAATCACGCCAACATTCCAACCGTTTTCCTGAAAAACCTTTTTTCCAATCCGTTTTACGAGATCTGTCAGCACCTGGAGCCCAAACCTCCCCTCCTCGTTGTTTCGAGTACTTAACGTTTCTTTATCGGTAAATTCCGTGTATCCACTCCCGGCGGTGTCGATGAATGTCAGGGTGGGCTCATCGCCCAACTGATGGGAGATTGTATTGGGGGCGGCAACCAGTCTGTTTTGATAAAAATACCGGCTGGAAAAACCCATGATCGCTTCGGGCATTCTATATTGGGTCCAAAGCATACAGGAAGCCTCGATTTGTCGGGCTATCACTTTCTCAAAAAGGGTCTCACTCAGTCCCTTTTTTGCGGCCTCTATGGATTTAACGGTTGGGGGCAGTTGGCAGTGATCGCCCGCCATGACCACCTTGTCGCTGATGAGCAACGGTATCCACGTGGCTGGCTCCAGCCCTTGGGAGGCTTCGTCGATAAAAACCACCGGAAAACGCATTCCCTTAAGCGCGGATGAAGCGGCACCCGAAAGCGTCGTTGCAATCACCCGGGCCTGCTGCAATACATCAAATCGAATATAATCCTCCAAATGAGCAATCTCTTCCTTTACCCGGCGGGATTCATCGTACAGGCGCTGCTTCTGGCTTCTTTCCTGTGCGCCAAAATGCCTCTTATATTTACCAGCCTGACGCTTTAGTTCTGCCTGGGATTTTTTGAGCCTTTTCAGATCCTTATAGCTCGGATGACTAGAAATCTTGGCATCTAGGGTCTGATTGATAATTTGGTCGTCCACCCGGGCAGGATGTCCAATTCTCACGGTATCAATCCCCGTATCGGAAAGCTTTTCTACCAACAGATCCACGGCCGCATTGCTGGGAGCGCAAACAAGCACCTGAACGTACCGCTTAAGCACTTCCGAAATCGACGCCACCAAGGTGGTAGTCTTGCCTGTGCCGGGAGGACCGTGAATTACCGCCACATCTTTGGCCCTGTTAACCAAGCAAACTGCTTCAGATTGGCCTTCATTTAACCCAATGGGTTGGTAATTCTGCCCCGCATCCTCCTCAAATTGTGCCTGCTGCTCTCCCAACAGCACACGTTTTAGGGTTGCCAATCTCCCGGTTTCTGCCCGCCATACCGCATTAAGGGTAGACTCCATCTGCCGATAGGTATTCTCATCAAAGAGCAAATCTACGCCAAGTTTCCCCTCGTTAAGCCAGTCAGGTGCATGTTCTACACCCAATGTCAGCATCATCACATCTCCTTTGACATAATTGACCACGCCGTTCAGGCTGTCTTTGGAGCTGTCTCCTTCTCCGGTGTTAGAAAACAAGGCCACCGACTTGCCTGATTGAAAGCCATGTGACAGGGTACTACCGTTTTGGCGGACTTCGATCAGTACCTTATCCGCCAAGCCTGTCCTTACCCGCTGTACCTGAACGGGGTACCAACAGGTTCCCGCCGCTTTTCGTTCTACAATAGACTTGCCCCAAGTGCGCCGTTTAAACTGCTCCAAATCCTCTTTCCATTCCGTTCTTAAAAGATTTTTAACGATTAATAATTCTTCCTGTATATTTGCCATGTTGTTTACTTACCCATCATTCTTGTAATAGCAGTCGCCAAAGTTAATTGTTTTATTCTTTGTGAATTTTCTTGCACACGCATATTTGTCATTTGACCAACCAAAGGTACTGGTGGGCAATTTTATCGGCGATTTTGTAAAAGGAGACCTTACAAAACAGTTCGATGCCGAAATAGTTATTGGGATCAACTTACATCGGGCTATCGACCGATTCACCGATTTACACCCGGTGGTCAAGGAATCTCAGGAACTACTAAAGCCCATTTTTGCTAGGTACTCCTCTGTGATCACGGATATGTTTTTTGATTACTTTTTAGCAAGAAACTGGCCACAGTACCATGCTGTTCCGCTCGAAGTGTACGTAGAGTCGGTATACCAACTGATGGAAGAACATGCGCCCATCCATCCGCCAAAATTCAGGGAAGCCTTCAAATACATGCGAAAAGAAAACTGGCTAGTCGCCTATGGAACTCCTTCCGGAATCCAACGGGCCCTAACGGGCATTTCTTACCGCACCACCTTTAAATCACATTTGGAAAAAGCACCTCTTTACCTAGAAAAACACCACGCCGATTTTGAACGTTGTTTTAATGCATTCTTTCCGGATCTAATCCGGTTTTCGGAAGAAAAATTGCAGGAGCTTAGATCGCAAACCCTATGATACATTGTAGACCAAAAACCAAAACCTATGTTTCGCTTGGTACGATTGTACTGATTTTGACAGTAGGCTTGATATACTTGCTGGTGGACTTTTCCCGTGGTCCGACGTACAGTTTTTGGTTTTACCTGATCGGTTGCACGCTAATAACCGTGGTTTTACTGATGTTGATGGTCAAGATGATGGCGGGATTTAAGTTCATCTCCGCAGGAAACAATGAATTGGTGGTACGCATTCCGATGAAGTCCCTGAAGGCCACCTATTCCATTTCGTCCATTTTGGGCTGGCAGGAAGAAATCATCAAAGCCAACAACCGACAGTTCAAGCAACTAAGCATCCTTTTTGATCGAAATACTTCCTTTTCCATCAGCAATCACGAACACGAGCGATACGAAGAGTTGGTCAAGTACCTCCAACGAAAAATCCCGAAGAAAAAGATCAAATCCTGATTTTCTCCGGGATGCGGTATGAGGGACGGACTGGCGAGAACCTAATGGCTCCAAACAAAGCCGTCAATTTTTTCGAGGCACGCCTTTAATAGGTCTATGCTGGCAGCAATGTCTTCTTTGTGGGCCATTTCGATCACTTGGTGTAAATGGCGGGTGGGAATGGAAATTGCGCCTGCAATCGCGCCTTGCTTTCCCATACGCTGTACACCGGCCGTATCGGTACCGCCAGCTGTAAGAATTTCCGGCTGCCACGGGATGCCTTGCTCGTTGGCTGTTTCTTTCATAAAGGTAACCATACGATAGTCACAGATAGCGGATGCGTCCATGATCTTGATGGCCGTACCCTTGCCCAGTTCGGTGATTTTCTCGTACGGAGATGCTCCAGGCACATCGTAGGCTATCGTGGTGTCCAGTGCAATTCCAAAATCCGGGTTAATTAAGTGCGCCGATACGCTGGCACCCCGTAGACCTACCTCCTCCTGTACCGTAAAAGTGGCATACACGTCGTAGGCAGGATCTTGGAGGGTTCTCAGCGTTTCGAGCAATATGAACACGGCCACCCGATTGTCTATCGACTTACAGTTAACGCAGTCACCCATATCAATCAGCTCCCGCTCTCGGGTAATAGGATCCCCAACCGTCACGTATTTTTCCACCTCTTCCTTCTTCATGCCGAGGTCTATAAAAAAATCGGTAGTTTTTGGAAGCTTTTGCCGCTCCTCCTGTGTCATAACATGAATGGGCTTGCTACCCATTACTCCCATCAGATTCTTCTTACCGTGTACAATCACCCGCTGTGCGGTCAGCGTCTTTGGGTCAAACCCTCCCAGGGTATGAAAACGCAAAAATCCATTCTCATCGATATGCGTTACGATAAACCCTATTTCATCCATGTGGGCTGCTACCATGACACGCTTTTTCTCGGGGTTTCGACTTCCCTCTTTCACGGCAATGATATTCCCCATATTATCTACTTCCACCGTATCTACCAAGGGACTGACCTCCGCCAAAATAAAATCCCTGATCTCCTTTTCAAATCCCGGTGCTCCGGGAAGTTCACAGATTCTCTTTAATAGTCCGACGTTGATACTCATCATTTTTTGGGTGTAATTTCCGGTATGCTTTGTATGAATAGATTGACAAAAAAGGCAGCACATCACTGCCTATCTAATCCCGAGATGGCTATTTCTTAATACGCTCTCACACCTTTTCCTTCCATGTAATTCACAAAGGCTCGGTTCACGACTTTCATACCTCCATGGGTGGGAAAGTTCCCCGTAAAATACCAGTCGCCCAAATGGTCAGGGCAGGATAGGTTGAGATTCGCTACGGTTTGGTAGATCACACTAACCTCCGCCTGAATGGCGTCAGAAGTGATGATTTGTGCTATTTTGTCTGAAATCTCCTGATCGGTAAAGTTGGCGTAGATTTCTTTTACGAAGTTCTCTTCTGCATTCGGGTAAGCGAGGCATTTATCTTTGACCTGATCCAGCACGTAATCCTGACCTCTCTCCCTCAGCAAGGCCACGGCACCGCGAAATGCGATAAATTCCTTCATCTTGGACATGTCTATGCCGTAGCAATCGGGAAACCGAATCTGCGGAGCGGAGGAAACGACGATGATTCGCTTGGGATTCAGCTTGTCCAGAGTGGTCAGGATACTTTTCTCCAAGGTGGTACCCCGGACGATACTGTCATCGATAACCACAATCGTATCCAACCCAGGCCGAATCACCTCGTAGGTGGTATCATACACATTGGATACCATCACATCCCGGTCGTTATCGTTGGTAATAAATGTCCGTAGCTTGACATCCTTGGCCACGAGCTTTTCTACCCGCGGACGGAAGCTCAGCAACTCCTCCAAATCATCCAGATGGGGCTTCCCTTCCAGCAAAACTTCTTTTCGCTTGGCACAGAGGTAATCCTCTAGGCCTTCGATCATTCCATAAAAGGAAGTTTCCGCGGTGTTTGGAATATAGGAAAACACCGTATTCTTGACATCAAAATCTATGGCCTTGAGAATTTGCGGCACCAGCGCTCGTCCGAGCTTCTTTCGTTCCTGATAAATATCCGGATCGGTACCCCGTGAAAAATAAATTCGCTCAAAACTACAGGATTTTTTCTCTTTGGGTGGTAAAATTTCATACTCTCCGTACGTTCCGTCCTTATTGACGATCAACGCGTGGCCGGGCTTAATTTCCTTAATCGCACTGTATTCAACATTAAAGGCCGTTTTAATAGGAGGTTTCTCTGAGGCGATCACGACAATTTCATCGTCTGCATAGTAATATGCCGGCCGAATGCCAATCGGATCACGGACTACAAAACTGGCCCCGTTACCAATCAGTCCCGCCATGGCGTATCCACCGTCAAAATCCCGGCAGCTACGTCGTAGGATTCTCGCCACGTCCAGTTCCTGTTCGATGTATTCGGTAATATCTTTGTTCGGCAATCCCCTGTATTTATCAAAGATTCGCTGATTCTCCTCATCCAAAAAGTGTCCGATCTTCTCCATCACGGTGACGGTGTCGGTCTTTTCCTTTGGGTGCTGTCCTAATTTGACCAGATTCCCAAAAAGCTCCTCCACATTGGTCATGTTGAAGTTTCCTGCCATCACCAGATTTCGGCTTCGCCAGTTATTCTGTCTCAAAAAGGGATGACAGGTTTCGATACTGTTCTCTCCGTGCGTACCGTATCTCAGGTGCCCCAGCCACACTTCCCCGCTAAACGCAATATTTTCTTTGATCCAGTCTGCATCTTCCAGGTTTTCCTGCGTACCTGTCTTCTTGGCCTTTTTAAACTTTTTGGCGATCTTTCCAAATATGCTGGTCACCGCATCCGTCTCCACCGATCGGTATCGGCTGATGTATCGGGTACCTGGGCAAGTATTAATCTTGATGTTGGCCACCCCGGCACCGTCTTGCCCCCTATTGATCTGCTTTTGCATCAACACGTAAAGGCGGTTGGCAGCGTAAAGAGGCGTATTGTATTTATCTATATAGTATTGAAGGGGTTTCCTAAGCCTGATCATGGCTATTCCGCACTCGTGTTTGATCTGATCACTCATAGGTCTGGCGTGAAGTAATATGCATACAAAGGTAACGCATTTTTTTAGAATTAAATTCTAGAAAAAGCACAACATCCTTTATCGAAAAAAAAATCCAAGCACCCTTGGTTGATTTAAAAAAATTTCGCCTACGGAGCTGTACTCCTCCGCGAATAGAATAATCTCGCCGAAAATGCCGCTATTCCCAAAGAGGATACCGTTCGAGCTTGACCGACTTTCCAAAAAACAAGGCGGTGGCATGCTGAAAAGAGGCTGTGAAGTCCGATACCAAAAAGCGATCATCTCCCTTCGGCAGGTCATTCAATAAACCACGGATTTCCAAAAAATGCTTCATCGCCCGTGCTACGATTTCTGAACTGTCAATCACATCTACTTGAAACTCGAAATAGGCATCAATCTGCTTTTTGATTAAGGGATAATGCGTACATCCCAGTACCAATGCCTGTATATCTTTAAAAGCCTCGTGCCCCAAATACGACTGAATGATGGTATCACTCACCTCATCCCGCTGAAAACCCTCCTCGATCATGGGGGCCAGCAAGGGTGTGGCCAACGAATGCAGGGTGATCGCTGCTTGCAGTGCCTCCACCTTTTTAAAATATACGCCGGAGTTTATGGTCTGCTTGGTGCCTATCAGCCCCACACGTTGCCCTGCATGCTGCACACCCAGATATTCCACCACCGGATCAATCACATTAAATACATGGGCCCGAGAAGCTGCATACTCCTTAACCAGTTCAAAGGCCGCTGCAGAAGCCGAATTGCAAGCTATCAGGATCAACTTGCAGCCAGCCTTTAATAGCACATCGGCGATCTTCACCGAGTAGGCCTGTATCGCCGCAGTGCTCTTATCGCCATAGGGCAAATGGGCAGTATCCCCAAAATAAATCAACTGCTCCCCGGGAAGCAATTCCCGAACAGCTTTCGCGACGGTCAACCCACCGATTCCAGAGTCAAAAATACCTATGGGCTGATTGGCATTCATCGCACACATGGCGTGTTTTTCATTTGCAAAGGCTATAAAAAACCCCCAAGCGCCTGGCTTGGGGGCATCTGTGCAAGCAGAGAGTGAAGAATATATTACGAGCTACAAATATACAAAATATTATTACCTCACATAAAACTGCCCACTGAAAATCGTTTGAAGGGTTTATTGCCCCGTTCGTTTTGAATAGGCATGGTGGGCCAGCGCTACCTTTAACTCAAAGTAGCTGTACTTCTCCCCAAAAAACTCCTTTAAGGGCTTTAAGAAACCGGTATCTTGCTTGCGGTATTCTCCCAAAATCTCGTCCACTTCATCCACCGTCAAAAAACTGCCCACCGGTATTTTCCCCTGTTCTATCAGATCAACCAGATGACCTTCTACGGTCTTAGGGCTAAGCGCACGCTCTTGGGCGATTCCCTCCAGATCCAACCCTCGCTCAAAAAATCGGAGGGTTTCAGATACCGTGCCTGCAGGCGCACTTTTGGCAGCCTTCTTGATTGGCTGCGGCATCGGTTTTTTGGGCTTAAGCTGGTTTTCTATGATGTAATTTCGGATAAGACGGAGGAAATCATCCCCGAATCGCTCTGCCTTTAGCTGCCCCACTCCATGAATTCGCCGGAAGGCCATCGCATCCTCTGGATAATGAACTGCCATCTCTACCAGTGTAGCATCGGAAAACACCAGGTAAGGAGGCACGCCCAGCTTTCGGGCAAGGCTAAAACGCAGATTTTTCAACTTCTCAAAGAGACCCTTATCGTAACTATCCTCTCCGACCAGACCTTGCCGGAATTCATCACTCTCCAGCGCAAGCTGAATCTTTTCCTTACTCTTTAACTTGTCCCAAGCTAGTGGACTCAGGGAAAGCACCGGATAGGGATCCCCTACACTTACCAAATATCCCTCCCGTATCAGTGCATTGCCAAGCTTTTTCCAGTAGTCTTCGGATTGGCTTTTTCCGATTCCAAAGACGCTAAGGGATTTGTGGGCTCCTTGAATCTTTGCGGAGGCGGACCCTCTCAGCACCAGAATAACATAGCCCATCCCAAAGCTTTCACCCAAACGGACTACCGCCGAAAGAAACATTTGTGCAGGAACGGTGGCATCGAGCTGCTTTCCCGCTCGAAAACACACGTCACAGTTTCCACAATCCTCACTAGGCTTCTCGCCGAAATAGGTCAACAGGTAACGTCTTCTACAGCTATTTAACTGGCAAAACTGAACCATCTTGGCCAGTTTAGCCTTGGCTACCTCTACGTATTCGGGGCTATCTGCATTTTCGAGCATTCTGGTTAGGGTGACACTATCTCCATAGCTGTAGAACAACAGCGCCTCGCTGGGCAATCCGTCACGTCCCGCTCTGCCTGTTTCCTGATAGTACGACTCAATGCTTTGGGGCATATTCATGTGTACTACAAACCGGACGTTTGACTTGTCTATCCCCATCCCAAATGCGATGGTAGCCACCATGATCTTTACTTCATCCTTGATAAACAGGTCCTGATGCCGGTCCCTAACCTCCTTTTCCAATCCGGCATGGTAAGGAAGCGCACTGAACCCTAAGCCAGCCAACTTTTCCGCAGTGTCTTCCACACTCTTTCGGGAAAGGCAATAGATGATACCAGAATCTTCGGATCGGCCAGAGAGAAATCCCATGAGCTTCTGAAAAGAATCGCTGCGAAGTGCCACCTGATAGGAGATATTGGGACGATCAAAGGAGGAAATAAACCATAAAGGGTCCTTGAGCAGCAGTTTTTCGGCAATATCCTTTCGGGTTTGGGGATCGGCCGTGGCAGTGAGCGCCAGAAAGGGAATATCGGGAAACGCTTCCCGTAGCATGCCAATCTTTAGGTATTCCGGGCGGAAATCATGGCCCCACTGGGACACGCAGTGCGCTTCGTCTACAGCCACCAAGGACAGGTTTGCCTTCTGCAAAAACCCGTTCCAACCGTTAGATCCTGAAAAAAGCCTCTCCGGGGCTACACAAAGCAATTTTACCTTTCCCTGCAGCACCTGCTCGGAGATAAACCGCTGCTCGCTGACGCTCTGGGTGGAATTGATAAAAGCAGCCGGTATACCCAACCCGTTCAGTGCATCTACCTGATCTTTCATCAATGCAATCAGCGGAGAGATGACCAGCGTAAGGCCGGACACCACCATGGCTGGCACTTGGTAACACACCGATTTACCTGCCCCTGTCGGCATCAGGGCGATGCTATCGTGCCCTTGCAGCACCGCCGTTATCACAGCCTCTTGGCTGCCGCGAAACTTATTGTAGCCGAAAAAATCGGTTAATACCTGCAATGGATTCATGCCAAAAACGAATTAGGTGGTAAATGAAAGCCCCAAATTAAAAAAATCCGGCCAATGGAAGAAAGCGCCTTTGGGTTAAAAATAAAGGAAGGCCTATTTTTTAATCACTTTCAGTCGGGTAACTTCCGTTCCCACCGTCAACTCGAGCACATACATGCCCTTGGGCACCTGTTTGATTGCATCTGCCAGCAGACCGTTTAAATGAGGCACATCCGAGGCTATGATTACAGAAGCATGGGAAAAAGAAATCAATCGCGCTTGAATAGCATCGGAATCAGCTATACTGCCCTCGTAGTGTATACGGAAGGCATCTCCGGTAAGCGGATTCGGGAATACCTGCCAAGAGGCTCCCACCAATGCTCGCTTTGGAAGGCGAAGTGGCCGCAGTTCGGTATAGTAGCTACTGCCATCCAGGTCTACCTGCTTGATACGGAGGTAGAGGATTTCCTCCGCGCCGTGCGGAAGGGTGGCGCTGAATCGGTAATGCTGCACCTCTGTGGCATGGCCTGCTGCCGCTACCCTTCCCAAAACCTGAAAATCAGCCAACCCGGTGCGGGAGTATTCCACTTCAAAATGGCTGGACTCCGACTCACTGGCAGTAGACCAATCCGCTACCAGCGACTTTCGGTCGTCAGATAAAGCAACCTCAAATGATAGAAAATCGACGGGGAGGAAGGAGCAAGGTAAAAATTTCCCCTGATTCTCCTCTACCGTTCCAGGTCCGGTTTCTTTTGGGACGGGATAGTTTCCACAGATGTAAACCTTGCCATTTTCTTTGGCTGTCATTGTTGCGTTGCCTTGTACAGAAATATCTTTTTCGACAACTATTGTACTATTCCCTCCAAAATTCACTAGTGCTACCAGCGAGTGAAATACTCTCCTCTACGTTAACTAGTGCATCTCCATAGGTATTGAGTTGATTACTAGACCCTCCCCGAATAACCAACCCACGTGTTTGAAATTCACCCCAGATTTCAACTTTACGGTTCAATCCTTGAATATCAATAACCTCTGAATTAATAAAATTACCTCCAGCCAGTACATTTAAAGTTGTATTGTTATTTATCTTGGTATCATTGGCAGACACCTTCCCTGTTTTATCCCCGGATACATTTAATTGTGTTGGTGTCGCAGACGGTCCCCCCGGTCCTTGGTTTAAAATCAATTCACCATTGACTCGTATCTCAGCTCCATTATTGGTAATAAACTCAATTGACCGCCCTGCCGCAATCGTTACATTTTGATCAAAAATCAGCAAACCGTCGGCACCCTCCGCTGTGATGCTTACAAAATTCCCACCAAATGTTCTGTTTCCAGGCACATTCATTGGATGTCGAATAATCACTGACACAGGACATGCATTCGCGTTGGGCGAGAAGGGTGGCGAGAGAGAGGTGCTGTTTGTACACCCTAACACGTTGACTTTAGTCCAGCAAGCAGGGTTCGTCCATTCAGTGCAACCCCCACCAACGGTCGTATAGGTTTGCGCAGAGAGATCCGACCCAAAAAAAAGGAACAGTGGAATCAGGTAAAAATAAATGGTGTTTTTTGCTATTTGGATCATTTTTAATGCATTTCAACCCATAAAAACGAAAGTAGCGAGAAATCACGAAACTAAAAAATATGGCTTTTAGCGAAGCACTAAGCCAATTAATATTATAATAAATGCCAAGCAATAAATAAACACTATTTAATACCAGATCAATTACAAAAATGACAAAAACCAGCTTGAAAAAAATCGGTAGACGATCCGCATTTTTTTTCTCCTTACAGCTAATTCTCCATAAAAATCGGTTTTTGTACCCTGTCACTACTGCTTTCCTTCAACTACGTGGCTGCTAATAGAAAAACCAAGACCCATGGTATAGAACAATCTCCCTCCCAGGCCCTACGCCGAAACGCTCATGCACTTTTGCCTGTCCGGAGAGGTAGAAAAATAAATACGTGCTGCACCCACCCCTCCTCTTCTCAAATACAAAATTTTATTGATATCTTTCAGACGGATTTTTACGGTAGCCTGTATTTTTCCATTAAACAAAATCAGTAATTCGTTTACCCCGCTAGCACCGGGACTTCCATGATTTTTAAAAAAAGGTTTTGCTGGTTTTTTGTAGCGACAGCTCTATGGTCGCTTCTGCCGATTATCCTGTCCCATGCACAGATCGACAACAGGCTTCCCTTTCGACAAAGGGTAGGAAACCCTGCCCCGGAAAACAACCTTTTTCGGATCAAGGGAGATTTCACGATCATCGGCAACACCAACCTGACCCTCGCCGAATACGACGACAACAAAGAGAACTCGCTGAAAGAAATGGTTTTTGTAGACATCGACCAGGATGCCGCAACGGCAAACTCATCTTCGGCAACCTTGGTGTTTTCTCAGGAAAATGGAGCCGACCCATCCTGTTCAGACATCCTATATGCCGGTCTCTATTGGTCGGGTCGGGCCAAGGAGGGACTCGGGGTGAGTTTTGACGTACTTCAAGGCTACCTGCCCGGACAACCCCAGCAAATAGACAAGGCTGTTCAGCAACTTTATCAATACGACAGTCTTCATTATTCCAACCTTTCTTCTCTCTCCTTCTCTATAGAAGACGAAGACTATTCGCTGTATCCCTTGTTTATGCTGACTTCAAAGACAGGCCTGGAGGACATCGTGTTTGAATTCAGAAATCGCGGCCCCGACAGGGTGCGCGTTGGATTTGGCGGGTTTGATAACATGCAACCTGTCACCGGTCTGAAAATCAGCCAAACCGATACGACCATCACCGCAACCTTTGACCCGGTCACCTTTTCCGAAAACGGAATGCTTTTCTACGTGGATAAGATTACCCGCTCATCTGGCACGGGCTATGATTCCTATGTAAATGAGCACAACAGCCTAGAAATCACCATCTCCGGCACCTTTATTCCCCAAGTACCCCAAATTAAGCGGTTTGACAAGCGAAAAGTCAAAATAAAAGGTCCGTCCGCCTCGGAGTATATCGATGTCACCGCTACAGGAAACCAGATCCTATTCCCGACGAGAGACCTGCGGGACATGTATGTGGGATACGCTGATATCACCCAATACGTAAAAACCCATGGCCAAGGAGAGTATACGGTTGCCGACTTGGCCTTAACCGGGGGCATAGGAGATGCCACCGGAAACTACGGCCATTGGGGCCTGGTCGTGGTGTATCAAAACGCCGCAATGCACTGGAGGGACGTGACCATATTCGACGGGTTTGCGTTGGTACAGGCTCTTGACTTTGCAGAACATAGTGGCGAAATCAGCATAGACGGATTCGAGACCGTGAAACAGGGACCTGTAAACTTAAAACTCGGCGTCATGGCAGGAGAAGGGGACCGGACGATTGAAGGAGATTTTTTGGAAATCATCAACCAACAGGGCGAATGGACTCGACTAAGCCACCCACTCAACTCCTTCGAGAACTTCTTCAATTCCTCGATCTATACACCCGTCTCCAACCGGGACGGTTTCTTGGTACAGAATCCCAGATACCCAGAATTATTGAACAATACTGGCATCGACATTGTCCAATGGGAAATTCCCAATCCAAACAACTCGATCATAGGGAATAGTCAGACATCAACCCGATTTCGTTTCGGAACCAAGCAGGACATCTATAATATTTACGCGATGGCATTTTCGGTACGCAGCTACCTGCCAGAAATTCAGGCATTGCATCAGTTAACAGCGATAAATGACACCCTTCCAGGGGAAGAACCATCGGTAAAGCCCGGGGAGGAGATGACCTTTAGCTTGGAGATCAGAAACCGGGGAACGGAAGAAACATCAGAAACCCATGTCGTTATCCCCCTCCCATACAATACCACATTCGTAAATGCCCAAACAATGCCTTCCGACCACGGTAACATCCTTTTTAACCCGGATTTGGGTATAGCAGGTTCAATAATTTGGGAAATCGGACCGGTCCCATTGGCTACCAACCGCGACGTTCCAATTGCATCGTTGCTGTATACGCTCAAGGTTACCGAGGATTGTACCATACTGGCAAATAGCCAATGCGAAGCGACCATTTCCGTCCAGGGAGGTATTTATGGGACCGGTAAAACTACCCAAAGTACTTTTGCCAACATACCGTTTATTCAAGGTATTGAGGAAGATGGCTGTGTGGGCAAGGAGATAATTGATCCTGTGGAGCTCGCGCTGACCGGCGTAGCGGAATTTGTGGAGGCTCAATGCGGAGATGTGGAACTTACTCCGGGCTTGGGTACTATAGCCCTTCCCGATTTTTGCCAGGGAGACTCCCCTGTGGATTTGGGCACCTTGATTAAACCTACCCGTGAGGGGTTTTCTATCTTTTATTTTTCAGATGTACAAAGTCAAAGCCCATTTTACGAGTACACAGTAAATACCGGTTTGGTCGGCACAGATACGGTCTGGGTAGCAGAGGGACCCTCGATTACCTGCACAGGCCAGCGGGTACCCGTGAGATTGAATGTACGTCCAAGATCGCCAGCACCCAACGTATACAATCAACGTGTTTGCAGCGATGAGTCGGTTCTGGCCTATGGAATCCAACACAACGGGGCCTATCAGCTGCGTTACTACGTAGACAACGATCCCGAGAGCGATCCAATCTCTGGCACGCCATCTGCGGATTTGGCGGTACCTGGAATACATACTGTCTGGGTAAGTCAATTTAAAGAGAATGAGTGCGAGAGCCTGCGACGTGAGGTAAAGATAGATGTACGGGATTGCAGTTTATTTGCTGATATCAAAGTCAGTATTCAGTCGGACATTCAGGCATTTACTACTGCGGGAGAGGTGGTCACCTACACGATAGAGCTGACAAATACCGGAAAAGTGTTGCTCACAGAAATCCACCTGATGGAAAGCCGGAGCAATACGTCATGGGACATCCCGCAGTTGGAAGTAGGGGAACGGTTGAGTTTCACCGTTACCTATACAATTACCCCTGATGATTTAACCATTGGGAGTCTGTACAACTACGTCTATACAGTGGGATTTGCAAATGAATTCGGCCAGGTAAGCCACGAGGATCAGTCCACCATCTACCTGTTGCCAAGAGGATTTCTGGACTTCCAAGTCACCCCCTTCGACGAAAACTGCCCCGACCAAGGCAGCCCTACCGGGAAGATAGAGCTTAAATTCCTTTCCAGCCGTCAAAGCGGGAGTTACCTGCTCGTGAGCGAGCAAGACGGCAATGAATACAGTGGAGGGTTTGAACAACAAAATCTGCTGAACGTCAACGTGCCGGTCGGCACGTACCGTATGACCCTCATCCACCCAGACGGCTATGTGCATCGCATAAACGAGTCCTTTGAAGTCAAAAAGAAGGAACGCGTTGAATTTGCAGTTCCAGGTCCCATCGATGCTTGCCTCGCTTACACCTTCCTCGCGGATGGCTCCCTAAACCTCGACTACATTCTCCGCGGTCCCGATGGTGCCCTCATTCGTCCTAGCCAGACAAACAGCTATGAACTGGTTCAAAGTGGCACCTACACGCTGTGGGGATCAGACCCTACCGGTAGCAGGTGCCCAATGTCAAAAACCTTCCAGGCTACCATTAGCCAGCCGGCCAATCTCAGCCTTGACGTCACGCCATTTTGTGGAGACCAAGCTTTTACCACCATCCAAGTAGATGCCCAAGGGCTATTGGTGCATTGGTTCCTATTGGAAGAAGGAAAGGAAGTTCCACTGCCTTGGGCCGAAGGATACGAATTACTATTTGTGGAAATCGAAGGAGACTACTTGGCTACCCTTACCGACACGGACGGCTGCAGGGTTGCAAAAGGCCAGGCATCTATCAAACGGGCGAATGTGCTGGCCCCGGCGTTAGAACCGCTCTATAGCATTTGTTCCGCCAAAAAAGTAGGGGTAACCCTACAGGCAGGCAGGGAGTTTGCCCAATCGGAGTGGTATAGAGAGGGTATTTTGGTCAGTACCGCTCCGCTCTTTTCTGTTGAAACGGAAGGCACGTATACCTTAGTAGCGACGGATGAGTCTGGCTGCGAACACAGCGTTGGTTTTGAAGTGGAAGATAAGTGCAAATCCACTCTTCGCTATCCCAATGCAGTCGTGCCTGGTAATCCCGAAAAAGCGTTTCTGCTTTATCCCGACAATTTGGTAGAGTGGCTGGAAGTGGCTATCCAAAACCGGTGGGGAGAATTGATTTATTTTTGCCAGGATAAAACCCCCATCTCCGGCAAGCCATCTTCCTGTATGTGGGACGGCACCATCCATGGGCAGCGGGTCATCAACGGGTCCTATTCTGTCCAGATCCGGTATGAAATCAAGGGGCATGGAGAAGTTGTGGTCGAGCGAGGGGGCATTTTCGTCGTGGATTAGTCGTTTTAGAGCATGGTTTGGCCTAGCAAAAGCAAGCCATTTCATTTTCAGACCGGCTTCGATCCCTATAAAACGTCAAGCCCTATCCCTCAATGCTTCATGATTTTTAGGTGATGAACTTGGCTATCTGTTGCCACTTCGATCAGGCAAATGCCCTTAGGGGCTAATCGTATTTCCTCTGCAACCATCAGAGATAGAATCTCTAGGCTTTCAGCCTTAAGCAACTTACTGCCACTCCAGGATTTGAAAGTTGCCGAAATGGTTGTTGGTGCTGTGGCAGGCTGCTCAAAACGAATTTGAAATTTATCCCCATTGGTGGGATTGGGAAACGCAATAAGCTTCGAAGAAGTACTGGGTGCGTTATCCACCTGAACACCGATCACATCGGAATAAACCTCCTTGCCATCGTAGTCAACTTGCTTTACGCGATAGTAAACCATCCCTTTTACTGCGGGGAGACGTGAATCGAAAAAATCGTACGATGATGGAAGGTCTGACCATCCAACAGCCTGAATAACCTCCAATTCGGTGAATTCTTGGATGCCGCCTATAGACCGTTCAAGAATAAAATGGCTATTATTTTTCTCCGAAGCTGTGGTCCAGGATACTCGGACATGACTTTGAGTCTGAAAAAAAACTGCGGTCACCGATTCCCACAAAACCGGCAGGCGAACACAGCCTTCACCGTAAAAACTATCTCCTTGCACCTCAATGTTGGACGCACTCCGCTGAGTGGAGTTTGGATAATCACAAATAAACACCGCAGAGCTGTTAACTGTAGTAACGGAACCATTAGTAGCTGTTAGCCTTCCACCTATGTTAAGCTCCGAAAACTGACCGGTCTGGATTTCACCGTCTGGTAGAGTCACATTTCTGACCACGACACCACTGCTGTTTTGTGCAAGTGTCAGTCGAGCCCCCCCACTCATCTCAAGACCCTCATCCAATCGAAAGCTCGCCGAATTCTCTAGTCGAAACCTGGAACCATTGGAGAAACTTACCTGCTGGCCCAAAATGGCCGTCGCAAAATCCTTCATTTGAATAGCACCATTTTGTCTGGCTTCTGTCTTTCCGCCCACCACCAACTTCGAACTTCCATTAAGATCCAACAACCCTCCAGCCAGGGTTAAATCATTGACTACTTCGATGGAGGCCTGCAACCCCGTCGCATTCACCGTTCCTCCGGATGAAAAGGCCAATTCCCCTGTTTGAAATTTACCCTGTATGTTCAGCGTAGCATTGGTTCTTAAGGTAGTCTCACCTTTTACAATCAGCTCTGCCCCTTCTTCCACCGTTACTACCGGACTGCTATTTCCAATAAATAGATCGTCTACTACCCACTTAGCCCCTCTCGGAATCGTCAAAGATACAGCCCGATCCAGCCTCAGCGTACCTCCAATATGCAGCTCCGCTCCCGACTCCATCCGGATGTAAGGAGCGGAGCCACCACCTCCACTCATGGTCACATCCCCGGAAAAATCCAATCTTCCACTAGAAGCAATTTCCACCCCTGCAAAGACGCCGGAGCCGAAATTATTGATATTTCCGTTGTAAACAACATGGTGCCGAACAAGCACAGATACGGCACATCCATTGTTTTTAGATGTCGGAGGAAAACCGGTGGAATTATTCCGATTGCAATTGTCACCGATAGACCATACTGATGCATCCTGCCAATCGCCATTTTTAACAGAGGTAAAAACCTGGGCACGCACTGACCCAGCATAGCCAAACACCAATCCCAAAAAAATGCCGACAAAAAGGAGTGTAAATCGGTTGGTAAGTTGATGCTGCTGTGACATAAGTACTGGTTTTATATGGTTGACAGAAACAAACCTACAGCGGATAGTCTGTTCATTTTAAATTAATCGTCAAACCTGGAAAATAGACCGGTGAACCTCTTTAAATAAGAGGTGAAAAAAATTTGAAATGCTTTTTTTGATATTTAAAACGCTTTTTAATAACTACATGACCAATATTGTGGACTACCCACTATTACGCTATTCAGTCGGTACAAAAAAAGAAATCCTGCTCTATTGCTAAAGCAGGATCCATTATTTTGTAGTATATCGGAGAATACTATCCGTTCATACTGATCAAAAATTCGGCGTTGTCACGGGTACCGCGCATACGCTGCAACAAAAATTCCATTGCCTCTTGCGATGTCATGTCAGACATCAATTTACGGAGTATCCATACCCGCTGCATTTCCTCTTTGTCCATTAATAGATCTTCCCTACGTGTACCCGATCCAGGCACGTCAATGGCAGGATAGATCCTCCTATTGGATAATTTCCTATCCAAGGAAAGTTCCATATTACCGGTTCCCTTAAATTCCTCGAAGATTACTTCGTCCATTTTGGAACCTGTCTCTACCAATGCCGTGGCAATAATGGTCAGAGACCCTCCGTTTTCCACGTTCCGGGCCGCACCAAAAAAGCGCTTTGGCTTGTGCAGCGCATTGGCATCCACACCACCAGAGAGAATTTTACCGGAAGATGGGACTACGGTATTGTGCGCACGTGCCAAACGGGTGATGGAATCCAGCAGGATGACCACATCATGACCACATTCTACCATTCGTTTCGCCTTTTCAAGCACCAAAGACGCCACCTTTACGTGACGCTCAGCCTGCTCGTCGAATGTGGACGAAATCACCTCAGCTTTTACGGAGCGGGCCATGTCGGTTACTTCTTCAGGCCGCTCGTCGATAAGCAGGATCATCAGATGAACTTCCGGATGGTTTTCAGCGATGGCATTTGCTATCTTTTGTAAAAGAACCGTTTTACCGGTTTTGGGCTGTGCCACGATCATACCCCGCTGCCCCTTACCAATGGGTGCAAACAGGTCCACAATTCGTGTGGAATAGTTGTCCGGTGTAGTAGTCAGTTTCAGGCGTTCTTCGGGAAATAATGGGGTAAGGTATTCAAAAGGAATCCTATCCCTGATCTCATCCGTGGTTTTTCCATTAACAGAGATCACTTTCAGCAAGGCAAAGTACTTTTCCCCTTCTTTAGGTGGACGGATCTGTCCCTTGATGTTATCACCGGTTTTCAGTCCAAAAAGCTTAATTTGAGAAGGGGAAACATAGATATCATCCGGCGAAGCCAGGTAATTGTAATCCAAAGAACGAAGAAACCCGTACCCATCGGACATAATTTCCAGTACGCCCACGTTTTCAATGATGCCGTCAAAGTCCTTGATGGTCATTGCAATTTTTTTCTTAGACATGTAGGGCGCCGGAGAGTCAGAAGCCGGAATTTGCGGCTGCTCTTCGAAGTCCTTCATATTTTTTCTTTTGGGAAGCTCAACTTCCGAAGAGGAACTTGCCTCCGAAGCCATCCTTTCCTCTTCCAAATCCACAACAGCCCTTCTTCTAGGCCGGAAGCTTCTGGATTTTTGATCGTCACCTGAAGCAGTCGCCTGTTCCTTTTTGGCTTCAGCGGGAGCTGAACTATTCTCCGGCTTAGCTACCGGCTCCTTTGCAGGTGTGGGATCCTTGCGTTCTTCCGCCTTCGGTGCGATACGATCTTCCCGCTTCCTAGGTCTGTTTTCCCTGTTTTCACGAGGTGTAGGCTTTGATGCGGGCTCTTCTTTGTCTGTTGCTGCTGAATTGCTTTCGGGTGTCTCTTTCGGGATTTCCGTCACGTTTTGCCTTCGGAACTTGGGCTTCTCTTCTTTAGCGGAAACGGCCTGATCGGTAGGGTCACTTTTAGGGGTAACGGAGGCGGGGACGGGCTCCTCCACCTCTACTTTGGAGGGCTTTTTCTTGGGGAGATCGGTCTCGGGTAAAATAGCCTGCTGATCGAGGATGGCATAGACTAGTTCATCCTTCTTTAGCGACTTAAAATTTTTCACGCCAAGTTCTTCGGCTATTTCCTTGAGTTCGGACAACAGCCTAATTCGTAATTCTTCTATGTTATACATAAAAAACGTATGAGGGTAATATCAACTGATTAAATGTGAGTGATGTATATCTTGATTGCTGTAAAAAGGTACTCAGATTATACTAAAATCTCCAGGAATGGGATTTTGGACACAATGACGCTACAATATTACAGTAACATAAATTAAAACGCAAACATTAGCAAAAATGTTGCGATTCATGCGGAAACACAAAGGTAATCAAAAAACACCAATTTCACGTAAGAATTTTCACGTTTACAAAAAACAGGGGACACAGCGCTTTCTTAGGTACCTGTAGGGGAAATGCTTATCTTTGTGGCAAAATCAAAGAGAGACTTCCCATTACACGTATTTTATGCTGCAAGTATCGTTTATAAGAGAGAATTTTGACCAAGCTGTGCTGGGCCTACGCAAACGGAACCTGAACGACGCAGAAGCGCTGCTCAAGCAAGCGATTGAACTTGACGACGATCGCAAAAGCATTCAACTGCAACGCGATCAGCTTCAAGCAGAGTCCAACAGCATCTCCAAGTCTATCGGCCAACTCATGAAAAGCGGTCAAATAGCCGAAGCGGAAAAAGTGAAGTCACGCACCAGTGAAATCAAGCTTCAGGTAAAGGAACTGGAGGTCAGCTACACCGAAAAGGAATTGCAACTAACCCAACTTTTGTATACGCTGCCCAATATCCCGCATGAATCCGTACCGGCGGGCAAATCAGCCGATGACAATGAGATCGTTCTCTCCCATGGTGCCATACCCGTATTGAATGTAGACGAGAAGCTGGCCCATTGGGACCTGATCAAAAAATACGATATCATCGATTTTGAATTGGGCGTGAAAATTTCCGGAGCAGGGTTTCCCGTATATAAAGGAAAGGGCGCACGGCTACAACGGGCATTGATCAACTTTTTCTTGGATGAAGCCCTACAGGCAGGATATGTAGAAATACAACCTCCCATCCTCGTCAATGAAGACAGTGGCTACGGCACCGGGCAACTTCCCGACAAGGAGGGGCAAATGTATTTTGCAACCGAAGACAACCTGTACCTCATTCCCACGGCTGAGGTGCCCATCACCAATATCTATCGAAATGAAATAGTTCAGGAAGAACAGCTTCCGATCAGAAATGTGGGGTACACGCCTTGCTTCAGACGGGAGGCAGGCAGTTGGGGAGCTCATGTGCGCGGCCTAAACCGCCTGCATCAGTTCGACAAAGTAGAGATTGTCCACATCTCCCATCCAGACAAATCCTATGAAGCGCTGGAAGAAATGAGTGCCTACGTACAAGGCCTGCTTAAAAAGCTAGGGCTGCCCTACCGCGTGTTGAGGCTATGTGGCGGAGACATGGGCTTTACTTCTGCACTTACCTATGACATGGAAGTATTTTCCGCTGCCCAGGAAAGGTGGCTGGAAGTAAGCTCCGTCAGCAACTTTGAGGCGTTTCAGGCAAATAGGCTAAAACTACGCTTCAGGGACGAAAGTAAAAAGATGAACCTAGCGCATACCCTAAATGGAAGTGCACTCGCATTGCCCCGGATTGTAGCAGCCATACTGGAAAACAACCAACAAGCAGCGGGCATCAAAATGCCGGAAGTGCTCGTTCCCTACTTGGGATTCGAGTGGATCCAGTAAAAACAGCACTACCATCGTACCAAAAAGGTCTTGATTCCACTCATCGGTGGAATCAAGACCTTTCTTTTTGCCTCAGTGAGGGGGCTTTCCTCTAGCTTGTCTGACCGCTCATATTCCCAATCGCTCCTGCCAACCTTTCACCTCGGCCACCAACTCGTCCAATACCTGCATTTGTGCCCTTTCCAAAGGACCTTCGGTGCTGCGGCACTTTACGGGTGTCTCAAAGCCCCGTTTGGATAAAAAGTAGCGCGCTCCAAGCTGGTATTGCCGTCCGATCTTTTGCTCTGCCACCCTGAGTTGTTCCTGTAGCCAATCCACATCGCTTCGGCGGCTTGGATTTGCGGCATGGTCGCACATCCATGAGATGATTTCCGGGTAAAAATTACCAGCGATTGGAGAAAGCCCTGCACCTCCATACTGCAACGAAGCTGCTGCACTGCCGATATGCGCATTGTAAATTCCTAGTTCAGTTCCCTCACTTTTATCCAGCTTGGCTCGTATTTGATCGATGTCTTCGGTGGTATCCTTGTGATAAATAAACCGGTCAGACGCTACCATGAAATCCATAACCTCCGGGGTCACAATGCGCTTATAGGGTGAGGGGCACTCGTAAGTACCTAGTGGGATTCCCGACGTCTGCGATAAAAACTCATCGAGCCGTTGGATCAAGTGTTCGTCTGACTCGGACTTTTCCGCAAAATGACTGGTAATCAAGATCACGGCATCTACTCCTGTGTCGTGCATTTTCCTGGCAAAATCCGCCTGATCCCCGATGCTATCCCCAAACGATCCCGTCGCCACTACGGGAATTTTGCCTCCAACATGATTTACCACATAGCTAGTCAGTTGAATTCGCTCTTCATCGGACAGGTGATACATTTCACTGCTCAGGCAGTTGGCAAAAAAGCCCTTCGCACCTGCCTGTAGGTAATAGTCCATCAGACGGCTCATGCCACTATAGTCTATCGATCCATCTGCCCGGTAAACTGTCAACATCACAGGAACAAACCGGTGGGGAGCCGAAGGTGGTATTGGAGAGCCAGGCAATCGGGAGCTAAATGACTGACCTATAGCATCCATACCAACAGATGCCATTCCCAAGCCCATACCAAGCTTGCTTAAAAAGTTTCTTCTCGACACGTCAACAGGCAATTTCATCATGCATGGGGTTAGTGTGTAACTAGCGTTCATTTAGTCATAGTGTAAAAGGGTAAGCGATTCGATGGCTCCCTTACACCTGCTCTATGGCATACTGCCAAGCCCCCAAAATAGACCAGTCTATCACAGGTTTTTCTCTCCTATCTCTTTTGACGTGCCAAATACGGTACTTTACCAATACTTTGTATCTTTGCCGCATCATGTGGGAGGAAATCATCGCTTTGGTAAAGAAAGAGGCTACGCTGGAGTGGCGGCAAAAATACGCCCTAAACGGCATATTGCTCTACGTGATCAGCGCGGTCTACGTCACCTACTTGAGCGTGGGGGTAAAAGGCGGAGCGCTACAGGTCCCCACTTGGAACGCCTTATATTGGATTATCATCCTTTTCTCTGCCGTCAACGCAGTGGCCAAGAGTTTTATCCAGGAGAGCCAAGGCAGACAATTGTACTACTATATGATCGCCTCACCTGAAGCCATCATCCTTTCCAAAACCCTCTACAATACCGGGCTAACCATGGTGCTTTCCCTATTGGGATACTCCGTTTTTTCGGTCGTAATGGGAAATCCGGTTCAGGATCAATTCCTGTTTTTGTTAAATCTGCTATTGGGAGCCATAGGGTTTTCTTCCTGCCTCACCATGGTGTCTTCCATTGCAGGCAAAGCCGGTAACAACGGTACACTGATGGCCATACTGAGTTTCCCCATCCTCATCCCCATTCTGCTCCTTACTATTCAAATTTCCCAAAACGCGATAGACGGCCTGGACCGGAGTGTCAGCTACGATAAAATCATCACACTACTGGCTATCAATGGGTTAATTGGCGCGTCTTCCTACATACTCTTTCCTTACCTCTGGAAAAGCTAACCGGATAGACCGACCAGCCCTGCAAAATAACTGCCCAAATAGGCCCCGCTATGCTTGGTCAAATAAACCCTGTAATGATACGGAAATAGGGATTTATACCTTACTTTTGTGTCGCCCCTCCTTGAAACTGAACATCCTGGAAGGGTCACACGTAAAGGTGATTACTAGACAAGAAAAATTGCCATTCCGACACCCTGCGGGTATAGGGCAAATGAAAATCAATACATAGGTATGAAAGCAACTTGGTGGAAAGTGTTGGCTATTGTCCTGTTGGCTTACACCGTCATTGCAGGAATCTTGGCGGACGTTCCGAGACTCCCCATTCTCAACGAAACGATCCGCGCCCTGTATTTTCATGTCACCATGTGGTTCAGCATGATTATTATGCTCACGGTAGGCATTGTATACAGCATACGCTTTTTGAAAAACAATCGGCTGGAGGATGATGACATGGCTGTGGAGTTCACGAATGGCGCTATCTTATTTGGTGTCATCGGCATCGTCACCGGCAGCCTTTGGGCCCGTTTCACCTGGGGAGCCTATTGGACTAACGACCCTAAGTTGAATGCCGCAGCAGTAGGGCTACTGATGTATTTCGCCTACCTTATCCTGAGAAACTCCCTAACGGACATGCATCAGCGGGCAAAAATCAGCGCCGTATATAGCATCTTCGCCTACGCTGCATTTATCCCCCTCATATTTATTCTGCCCCGACTAACCGACAGCCTTCATCCCGGAAATGGTGGAAACCCAGGATTCAATGCGTACGACATGGACAGTCAGCTTCGGATGGTCTTTTATCCGGCGATTATCGGATGGACACTCTTGGGTACCTGGATCAGTACCGTACGCGTAAGGGTACGGCGATTGGAGCGAAAAATGGAGGAAACGTTAATTAACCAATAGACAGATGAAAAAATTGTTATTCATTTCGCTGATCATGCTTTCCCTTTCTCTACAGGCGCAGGATAAAATCGAAATAACTGGAGAGGATTACCAAAACACAGGAGTAGAGATGGCCGACATCATGCGATCAAATGGCAAAATCTTCGTTTTGGTGGGAATAATTGGAATTGTTTTGGGTGGAATTTTGGTTTATGTGATACAAACCGACCGAAAGATCTCCAAATTGGAAGAGCAATATAAAGAGCTCTCCTAATACCGAGAAAACTACTACCGTCAGAGGGAGGAAGAATCATCTAAGAATGAGCCTGCATTCCTGAAAAAAACGGTCGTGTAACACGTTATAAAAAATATTTACAGATGAAGAAAGGACATATCATTGGACTGGGTATCATTGGCATAGCCATTATGATCATTATCACCTCCATAGGAGATGCCAGTACATACGAGAGTTTCTCGACTGCCCGCATGTTGGCCAGTAACGGAGACCTGAAAGCGATTCACGTCGTGGGTGAGCTCAAAAAGAACGAAGCAGGAAAAGTGGTAGGCATAGAGGTGGGAGAAGACAAAACCTCCTTCACCTTCCTGATGGTAGATAACGATGGCACCGAGCAGCGTGTATATTACAATGAACCAGTCCCTGCCGACTTCGAGCGTTCCGAGCAGGTGGTCGTGATTGGTTCGTACAAAAACGAATCCATCTTTGTGGCCGAAAAAATTCTGATGAAATGCCCTTCTAAATACCAGGAGACAGACGTTCAAGCTGCTTCCATGTGATTCCGTTTCCCACCTTATTAATCAACCCAAAGGATAATGATCAATACCTTCGTTGGTAATTTGGGGCACATGATGACGATCGTCGCTTTTGTGACAGCCATCATCACTGCCTTTTCCTACTTTCAATACATCAAAGCAGCGGAGCTTGAAAAGGCTTCTTGGAGGAAGTTTAGCCGCATCGTCTTTTATGTGCACGCTGTTGCCAGCGTGGGGATGGCCGTGGCTTTGTTTGAAATAATCTACAGCCACCGTTTCGAGTATTTCTACGCCTATTCGCATTCTTCCATGGCACTTCCGGTGCATTACATGATTTCCAGTTTTTGGGAAGGACAAGAAGGTGCATTTATTCTGTGGATATTTTGGAACGTGGTGCTTGGGCTCATTCTCATTCATACCAACAAGTTTTGGGAAGGCCCTGTGATGTTGGTATTTGCGTTGGTGCAGGCATTTCTGGTTTCGATGATTTTGGGAGTAGTGATCGGCGACCTAAAAATCGGAAGTTCCCCCTTCATCTTATTGCGAGACGTGTCAGACGCCCCCATCTTCCAGATCAACCCGGATTTTATCCCGCAGGATGGCACCGGATTGAACCCCCTACTCCAGAACATCTGGATGGTAATCCACCCTCCTACCCTATTTTTGGGGTATGCCTCCACATTGGTTCCCTTCGCCTACCTAATGGGTGGACTGATTATGAAAAAATATTCCGAGTGGGTCAGACCTGCACTCCCATGGGCGATATTTTCTGCCATGATATTGGGAATGGGGATCATCATGGGGGCTTATTGGGCGTATGTTACGCTGAACTTTGGAGGGTACTGGAACTGGGACCCCGTAGAAAATGCCGTATATGTGCCCTGGCTGGTGATGGTTGCGGCCATACACACCATGATCACCTATAAGAAAAGTAGTACTGCACTCAAGACTTCTATCGTCTTGGTCATCAGTTCCTTTATATTGGTGCTCTATGCTACTTTCTTGGTCCGTAGCGGAGTGCTGGGTGACTCATCCGTGCACTCTTTTACCGATCTGGGGCTTTCGGGGCAGCTGTTGATCTATATGTTGTTCTTTCTCTTTGCGGCAGTTTTCTTTGCCGTCAAGGAATGGAAACACATCCCGACTTCTGAAAAGGAGGCCTCTGTATATTCCAGGGAGTTTTGGATTTTTATTGGGGCTACCACATTGGGTTTGATGGCTTTTCAAGTAATCGTACCTACCTCTATACCTGTTTATAATGCAATCGTAGAAGGATTGGGTGGCATATCCAACATGGCTCCACCTGCCGACCAAGTAGGTTTTTATACCAAATTCCAACTTTGGTTTGCCGTTGCCTTGGCGTTATTGACCGGCATTGGCCAGTATTTCTGGTGGAACAAGATGGACAAAAAGGATCTGAAGGAGGCCTTGGTGACCCCTTACATCATATCCATGATTTTGGCGGCGATCATCATCACGCTCGGAAAGGTCTACGACATTAGCTATATCGTGGTGGTTCTGGCAGGTGCATTTACCATCGTCGCAAATGGGTCTATTTTGATCAAGTTGATTAAGTCGGGTTCCCTAAAACTCACCGGGGGATCAATGGCGCATATAGGGCTGGGCATGGTACTGATTGGCGTGATGTTCTCCTCGGGATATTCTGACACCATCTCCATTAACATGTCTGGATTGACCTATAAGAAAGATTGGGAGGACGAACTCAACAAACAAAACGTACTTTTATGGATTAACAAACCCCTTCAGATGAAGGAGTACGAAGTGATTTACCGCGGGCGCCATAAGAAAGTATCGGGGGTACCGGGGTATGTAAAGGCAGATTTGTTGGAGTCTACCGACGGTGTCAATCAGGCCATTGCGCTAGATGATATCCGGGTAAAAGACAGGCTGTACCACCGAAAAGGGGACACGGTGGACATCGTCTTGGAACAAAACAGCTACTTTAAGGTAGAGTACTACCAGAACGATGAATTGAAATTTACGCTGTATCCCATGTCACAGCCAAATCCTACCATGGGATTGATCTCTTCGCCGGATTCCAAGCGTTATTTATCCAGAGACTTGTATACCCACGTTTCTGCTATCAACGATTATACCGATCCCGAATGGAAGGATGATCAATTCGAAGGTGCAGCACCGGGTGAGCAGTTTTTCATCAATGATTTTGTGACGTATTTTGAAGGCGCAGAAATTGTGAAAGATGTGGAAGGAATGGATCTCATGGAAGGGGATATCGCCGTAAAAGCCACTCTGATTATCAATGATTACGATGTGGAAAAAAGGCTGGAGCCCATCTTCCTTATTCGCGGAAATCAGGTAGGAAAAATCTCCCATGTGGATCATGATCTCGGCATCAAGGTTGAAATAGAAAACATTCTCCCGGAAGAAAATAAGTTCATGTTTAAATACAACACCTACCAAAAGGACTATGTGGTGATGAAAGCGTCAGTTAAGCCCTTTATCAATGTCCTTTGGTTGGGGACCATTATCATGCTGATCGGGTTTACTGTGGCCATTTACCGCCGGTACGATGAGTTTACCAAAATGCGAAACAAAGGGTTGGAATAAATTTTCGAGACATATTGACTATCTTCATAGCCCCTGACCTTGTCTGGGGCTTTGTTGTTGTAAATTCACTGGAACGATGGAATTTAAAATCGCCATACTAGGTACCGGAAACGTTGCTTGGCACCTAAGTGGGGCGCTGGAAAGCGCCGGGCACATCATCACGGAGGTCTACGGACGAAACCTGCAGCATGCCGAAAAAATAACCGATCGACTCTATGCTACCGAAGCAAAGGACGATCTAGACTTTAGCGAAAGCGAAGCTGAAATCTTTATCCTTGCGGTGTGTGACCAAGCCATTGCATCCCTAGCAGATGCCGTGATTTTGCCCGAAGGCAGTATATTGGTACACACAAGCGGTAGCATGCCGCTAGAAATCCTTGGCTATAGCTCCGCGTCCTATACCGGCATTCTATACCCCCTACAGTCCTTTAGCAAACACCATCGGTTGGATTTTTCAGACGTAGCACTCCTATTGGAATCCGACGACGCAGACACGCTGAAAAAACTACGCAAACTAGCCGGCAGTTTGAAGTCGCCGCACTATACGGTCAAAAGTAAAGACCGAAAGGCTGTACACGTGGCCGCGGTTTTCGCCAGCAATTTTACCAATCACCTGATCGGCATTGCCGAAGGAATCATGGAACGTCAGAGCCTGGACTTTGAAATGCTCAAACCCCTGATTATAGAACAAATCAGCAAAGCTTTAGAGATCGGCGCTACAAGAGCCCAAACGGGACCGGCCCTGCGAGAGGATCTTGATACGCTTGAAAGCCACCATCACTTCCTTCAATACGACGAACAACTGGCGGAGATTTACCGTATAATCTCCCAAAACATACTGGACGCTTCGTCTTCCCGAGGGTTTTAATAGCCCCGAAAGATCTCTATGGCAAATGCTGAATCGGCATTGCCCCATGTGAATAGTACAAACTACAACCTATGCCTCCAAAAAAAATTAAACAGGTCAGCGAGTTGACAGAATGGGAATGGGAGGAGTTGGATTCTGGCAAGCAATCGTTGGTGTCCGCAGCGCAAAAAGCGCTAGAAACGGCTTATGCCCCTTACTCTCAGTTTTTAGTTGGCGCTGCTGTATTGCTGGACAACGAAAACGTCTTTGCCGCGAGCAATCAGGAAAACGTTTCTTTTCCCGTAGGAACCTGCGCTGAACGGCTTGCATTAGGGTATGCCTATGGGCAGTTCCCCAAAGCCAAACCCTTAAAAATTGCCATAGCTGCCCGGCGAACATCCGACCTCTCTACCTACGCGGCCGTGACTCCCTGTGGGATGTGCCGCCAAAGCATTAGCGAGTACGAAGTTTTATTCGGGCAGGAGATGGAGATCCTCATCCTGACACCCCAAAAAACGGTACTGATCGGTGAGGGGATCAAACAGTTCCTGCCCTTTAAGTTCGAAGACCTCAATCGCTAACTCCATGAACTCCTTTTATCAAGGAAAGGCCCGTTTTTCATACGACAAATCTTACCTGTGCTCGTCCAAACCAGGTCTTGGGGTCCTAGAGATTTGGATGGTATTGCATGGCTATGGCCAATTGGCACCCTTTTTTTTACGTAAATTCCGACCGCTATTCCACCCGGAAAGACTTATTATCGCCCCCGAAGGTATCAACCATTTTTATCAAGAGGGATATTCCGGGAGGGTAGGTGCCAACTGGATGACTTCCCATGAAAGAGAAAATGACATCAAAAACACCCTATCGTACTTGGACGAGGTCCTGATAGAAACGCTTCAGCAAATACCCATCACCCCCACTATCAATGTACTGGGTTTTTCCCAAGGCGCGGCAACCCTTAGTCGTTG
This sequence comes from Lunatimonas sp., assembly GCF_020832325.1. Taxonomy (GTDB): domain Bacteria; phylum Bacteroidota; class Bacteroidia; order Cytophagales; family Cyclobacteriaceae; genus Lunatimonas. The sequence continues at coordinate 19,555 of NZ_JAFIEU010000015.1, read as the reverse complement.
GGTTGCCCAGTCCGCCCATCCCGTAAAAAAACTGGTGCTTTGGGGAGGGGGACTGGCACACGATCTGGATGTGGCAGCCTTTCGTGAAAACATATCCAACACCTCCATAATCCTCGCAGTTGGCAACCGGGACGAATTCCTTACACCCGAAAGACAGCGGGAGCAGGAAACCCTTTGGAGCGAGGTAAATCCGGGAAATCGGCAGATAAAAACCTATGACGGCGGACACGAGTTGGACGATCGGCTATTGTATGAGATTTTTACCACCTAGCTTTTCTTGGCAAAGGTTCCTTTCATTTGCTTATCCAGATTAAAAAAAAACTTATTATATTGAAAGGCTATTAAAATCTAACCGATTAGAAACATGCTTTTCAAAACTCCGCATTTTCTTTTCCCAACGCTGCTTCTCGCCATTATCCTACAGGGCTGCGGGCAGCCTGAAGAGGAAGATTCCCGAAAATGGTACAAAGGAAACCTGCATACCCACTCCTATTGGAGCGATGGAGACGAATTTCCTGAAATAATCATGGACTGGTACAAATCCCATGGCTATCATTTCGTGGCTCTGACCGACCACAACATATTTGCAGAGGGTGAAAAGTGGGTAACGATCAACGAAGACAGCGTCTACCAGACAGCCTTTCAGAAATACCTGAAGCAATATGGTGAAGACTGGGTCAATTACACCGATGAAGACGGAACTGTACAGGTGCAATTAAAAACGTATGCCGAATACGCACCCTTGTTTGAAGAAGAAGAGCGTTTTCTGATGATCCCGGCACAGGAAATTTCCGATGGATACAAAGGCAAACCCCTGCACCTGAACGTCACCAACTTGGATAAAATATTCCTGCCCACTGGTGGTGAAAGTGTGGCAGAGGTGCTCCAAAACAATATCAATGCAGTGCTAGAGCGAAGACGGGAAACCGGCCAACCCATGCTGGTACATATCAATCACCCCAACTTTCGCTGGGCAATCACCCTGCAGGATATCGTGAAGCTGAAAGGAGAGCGCTTTTTTGAAGTGTACAATGGCCACCCGCAGGTTCACAACATGGGGGATGGCCTGCGAATGGGCACCGAGCGGATGTGGGATTTCATCAACATCGCCTACATCCAAAAAGGTCAACCCCTCCTCTATGGATTGGCTACAGACGATAGCCATAATTACCACCACCTGGGAAGAGAATTTAGCAACTCCGGGCGGGGCTGGGTCATGGTATTGGCCGATTCCCTAAAACCAGGAGCATTGATTGACGCGCTGGAGGAAGGGGATTTTTACGCTACCACCGGAGTAAACTTGGACAAAATCGGCTATACAGACAACACCCTGTACGTAAAAGCTACCGAAGAATCCGGTGTGTCCTACACCATTGAATTTATTGGTTGTCGGGAAGGGGAACGTGAAACCGAAGTATTGGCTACTGTAAATGGATCAGAGGCACGCTTTGAAGTGACTCCGGACCTACTTTTTGTAAGGGCAAAAATCACCTCTACCCGCAGACAGACCAACCCCGTGGAGGACATGGAATTTGAGATGGCCTGGGTACAACCTGTCAGGCCGTCCTAGGTTGGTTTCCAGTCATTCTTATCTAAACCGAACCTCATTCAACGCATGCATTTAAAAATTATCCCCCTAGGCCTCCTGATCTTCTGTGTCGCCACTATCGATCAACTTGTGCTAGGACAGCAAATGGACTTTGAGGACTACGATCCCAAATCCACCTTAGTGGTACCCGAAAACCCCGTGTACCGTGCTAAATTCCCATTTGTAGACATACATAGTCACCAATCCAATGTAACCCAAGAGCGAATCAACCTCTTGCTACGGGAAATGGGTGAGTTAAATATGGCCACCATGGTCAATCTGAGCGGAAAATCCTTTGCTCGCGGACGCAGTGAGATCGATGCTCAAGAGTACCTGAATTCCATGATTCGACGGTTCAACGGGGTAGCACCCGGTAGGTTCGTCGTCTTCACCAACCTCTCATTTGAAAACTTCGGAAGCCCGAATTGGACCAAAAAAGCGGTTGCTGAACTGGAAACCGACGTGAAAAATGGAGCCAAGGGACTGAAGATATTCAAGAACCTGGGCCTTTCCGTTAGAGATATCAACGGAAAACGAGTACCGGTGGATCACCCTCATCTGGACCCCATCTGGGCCAAATGTGGTGAACTGGGTATTCCCGTGTTGATACACTCCGCAGACCCTGCCCCCTTCTGGGAGCCCATGAATGCCGAAAACGAACGGTGGCTAGAACTTAAGATACACCCAGGAAGGCGTAGAGGTGCCGACAACCCCGCTCCCTTTGAGCAGATCATCGCAGAACAGCACCGCGTATTCCGGAAACATCCCGCTACAACTTTCATCAATGCCCACATGGGCTGGATGGCCAATGACCTAGACAAAGCCTCAAAACACTTAGACACCTATCCCAACGTCAATTTTGGCATCGGAGCAGTGATCGCTGAATTTGGCAGACAGCCCCGGAGAGCTAGGGAATTCTTTATCCAATACCAAGACCGGCTGCTATTTGGAAAAGATGCGTACAACAAAGAAGAGTTTTACACCTACTTCCGGGTACTGGAAACCGAGGATGAATACTTCCCTTACTACAAAAAATACCACGCCTTTTGGCGCATGTATGGACTAGGTCTACCGGATGAGGTATTGAAAAAAGTGTACTACCAAAATGCCCTCCGCATCATCCCCAATATGGACAAAAGCCTGTTTCCCAATTAGCGCTGGAACAGGCCCGTAGTCGTTATCGAATAGCCCACACCCTCCGTCCGAAATTCGGAAGATGGGCGTGGGTCATTCATTAAAGGGCTAAAAATGAAAGGTTTTGGTATTTCCATTGGCATCTTTTACTTCCATATATACCTTGTCCACTGTGGTATCGGCCAGGCGATAGTCTCTGGAAAAGCCTGCATATTCCTCTACATAATCGAAATTGATTTTACGCTGGGTTCGACTATCGTAGAACGTTACTTCCGTGCCGGGTTTTTCAATACCAAACACGGTAAGTGTAATTAGCTTATTGCCTGTGGCCTTTGCGTAAGCGAATAGCTTCTTTTCAAGAGGTTTCTTAGACGTCACCGGAAAAGTAACCGCATCTTCTTTGCTGCTTACATGAACCCTGTACTCCCCTTCGGGTATTTGAGTAAGGTTAAAGGGTACAGATACCGGTTCGTTTGCGCGAAAGGATACCTTATCAATCATTTTACCCTTTTCGTTGTAAATAGAGACCGTCACTTTCCCTACTGCTTCTTTGATGATCAGATTGAAGCGTTGGTCTTTAAATTCCAGTACTGCCACTTCCTCCAGCTTCTTTTCCGGGAAAATGGGATTGGCAAATGACATAGTAGAAACCGAAATTGCAAGAAATAAGGTTATCAGCGTTTTCATGGTGTAAGAGGTTTTGGTTGACTTGTTTGTTGTTGTTTGACTCACCCATTGCCAATGCCATACCATATGCCAATTGCCCCCTCCAATAGCTAGCAGAAGCAGCTCAAAAAATGTACAAAACAGGGTCCTGTATGGCCACATAAACACTTGCCGACCTAGCTAAAATGTCTCAAAATCGGACACCTGTACAAAAAAATGCTTTCCAAACAGTACACTTTCTGCGGTAAATCTCCTCAACCTACCTCATGCAAAGGTTGCATCGCGGATCAAAAAAAAAGAATCTATTTTTCTTTACAACTCCCTAATATTCTATGGTTTAAAAATCCTTATGTTTCAGTATCGGACACTCCAATGTACCATTCTGACACATGCCCCGACCAAAGGCACAAGCAATCCTAGAGAATCCCCAAGCACCAAAAAAAAAAGCCTCCGCATTCTTTGACCGATTGGATCGAGTCACAGAATGCGGAGGCCCGTTAAAGAAAGTACCCCTCGTTAGAACGGCCTGCCTAGTGCTGCATACCAGATTCCTCCCAAAATATGGGTCAAGAAAGATTCGTCCTGAAACGCTTCGTCGGTATGTCCCAACCCGGTATAGAATATTCTCCCTCCGTCAAATACATGGTACCAAGAAATCGGATGGTCCACCATTCCCATGGATTGCCCGTTTCGCTGCCCCACATCATAGGATGTTTCGTCGAGCTTTACCAATACATTCACACTTTTATTGAAGTTCTTGAAAGCGTACCATTCGTCGGTCATCAGCCAGTTCTCCTGCAGGTGATAGGTGGATGGGTGGTTCCGGTTTACTACTTTCAGCCTGGCCGTCTGCTGATGGGGATGGTGCGCAAACTGCGCTCCAATCATGTCGTTGTACCACTTCCAGTCGTATTCGGTATCAGTGGCACTGTGGATGCCTACCACGCCTTTTCCGCTTTGGACAAACTCCTGAAAAGCCGCCTTTTGCTCGTCATTGAAGATGGTCCCGGTTGTACTCATCAAAATGATCACATCGTACTTCTCCAGCTTCTCTTTGGTGAACTCTGCTTCGTCTTCGGTGGTATATACTTGAAATCGATGCTTAGAAGCCAGCTTTTTGATAGCCATCACGCCGTCGGGAATAGATTGATGGCGGAATCCCTTGGTTTTACTAAACACCAAAGCCCTAAACTGGCTTTGTGCCTGACTTTCAGTCGTATGAAACGAAAGCAACGCCAGCATTACGATTGCTAAGGACAATGCCTTTACTCGGAAATTTTTGCTCATGGGTATTGTTTTTTGAAACTAAGGTCGATTATACAATTATTATTCTACAATTTCGAATTTTTCCGCGGCTACTTTTCTGGAGAATGCATCAAAATGCCACCATTCCGAGCCAATCCCTTTAAATCCAGCGCCATTCATCACGCCCCTTAGTAGTTCACGGTTTTGGATATGCGTCTGTGTAATCTTTCCCTCCCGTAGCATCTGATCCTCCCTGTCAGGATAGGCAGGATACCCAAAAAAATCGTAATGGGTACCCATATCCAATGCTTCGCCCGACTGCTTGTGTGCCAGCGTAAGGTCTACCGCTACGCCATAATTGTGTAAGCTTCCACGTCGAGGATCTGCTACGTATAAGGGCTTTAGGCTGTCCGGCTTATCCAGATTATCCCATAAAATCCACTGCACGGACCGGGGCCGGACACCATCGTATATCAAAAGCGTCAACTCGGGGTGACGCTGCTGTAGCAGCCCATATGCCTTCTTCAGCATCTCCGCCACCTCGGGCTGCAAATAGGCGTTTTGCAAATCCCCATACACATCCATCCCAAAGAAGTTATCCGTAGTAGAATACTTCAAATCAACCAACGCTTCGGGGATCACTTCCTGAACATTTGCCAAACCCGCATCAATCAATCGTTGCTCCAACTCACCAACCGTTGGTGGGGTGTCAGATATGCGCTCCATGGTCGCCGAAACCTCTACTTTCGGCTGCGCAGTAGGTGACGCGGCTTTCTCCGGTCCGGACTGGCCACAACCCATCGCCCATACGGCGAGGATCAGAAGTTTCGCCTGCCTCACGTTTGATTGCGGTTAAATACCGTGGCGCTGGCCTGGGCAAGCGGCAATAGCAACACATCTGCCATCACCACGTGCCTGGGGCGGGTGACAGCGAAAGCGATAATCTCAGCCACATCATCGGCAGTAAGTGGGTCAAATCCGTTATATACCCCCGACGCCCGGTCAGAATCCCCTTTGAAACGAACCAGTGAAAACTCTGTCTCCACCGCTCCGGGGTGAACGCCCATTACTTTTATCCCATAGGGATTAAGGTCTACGCGCATACTTTTGGTTAGGGCATCCACGGCATATTTCGAGGCACAGTACACGTTACCCTTGGGGTAAACCTCTTTTCCGGCTATAGAACCTATATTGATGACCTGCCCACTTTTGCGATCTACCATCCCTGGAATAACCTTTCTAGATACATATAGTAATCCTTTGACATTGATATCCATCATGGAGTCCCAATCTTCCACGTCACCCTGGTCTATGGTATCTAGACCGTGGGCATTCCCCGCATTATTGATCAAAACCTCTATCTCCTGCCATTCCATTGGCAGGGACTCAAACGCCTGATTTACCGCCGCCTGATCCCGAACATCAAAAGACAAATACTTATAGGGCGTCTCAGGAGGAAGGACCTTGGCCAACTCCTCTAGACGCTCAATCCGCCGTCCACAGGCGATGATGGCAAATCCTGCCTTAGCCAAATGGATGGCAGTCGACCACCCAATACCGGAGGTGGCGCCAGTAATACACGCTATCTTTTTTTCCATGCCTGAATTTAAAAAATTCCCCGAAGGGATAAAACCCCGAAGCAGTTAAAATACCGGCTTGGTAAAACTATTGAAAGTTCAGGTAAAGGGTAATGCTCTTTCGGCGGATATCACTGACGGAATCGGTGACCCTGGGATCACCAAATCCGGGCCGGTAGAGGTTTGTCAATCCGTGTGAAAAACGGATCTCGGGAGAAAACTTGAAATATTTAAAATACAGATCAAACCCCATTCCCATCTCCAAGGCCAGATCCCGACCCCTAAGAACCACAGGGTCCTCATCCGCTTCCTCCTGATTCTTGGTACGCAGTTGCCCGTTAACACCGCCAATGAAAAACATGCGGGTATTGTTAAACCGCTCAGATTTATACTTAAACAGTACGGGCAGTTCAACCAAGGTCTCCTCGGTCATCAAAGGAACAGTATTGATTCCAACTCCTCCCGCAACATTTGAGGCGTCGGTAAATACCTGCACCTCCGTCTTATGTTCGTAAAACCCGACTTTGGGGGTTAGCATGAGGTTCAACTGATCGTGTAGGCGTGTGGTCACCAAAAACCCCAACGCAAACCCCGGCGAAAACGTGGGCATTACCGCCCTGACATTTGACAATCCGGCATTGGCAGGATCCATAAACGCCTCGGAGTATTTCACCCGCAAGGTACTGTTGTGGGCCGCTAAAAAGAACCCGTAGGAAATAAACTGATCATCGTTTCCAGAGGGGTGTATTTCGATATGCCTTTCTTGTGCAATTAAGCCGTTGGAAACCAACAACAAGAGGGTGAAGAGAATTATTTTTCCCCTACATAGATGGAGCTTATTCCGAACGTGAGTGGTTTGCATGTTGTGTTTTTGAAGCCTACCTTTTCCAGAATATCCAGAAAGTCTTTTCCATCCGGAAAAACCTGTACAGACTCCGGAAGATAGGTATAAGCGGCATTGTCTTTTGAAACTACCTTTCCAATTTTGGGTAAAATATATTTAAAATAAAAATTATATGCTTGTTTCATCGGGAATTTTTTGGGTTTGGAAAATTCCACAATGATGGTCTTGCCTCCGGGCCTCAATACACGGTGCATATCTGTCAGCCCTTTTTCGAGATTTTCAAAGTTCCTGACACCAAAAGAAACGATGACAGCGTCGAATTTATTTTCCTCGAAGAGTAACTTTTCTGAATCTCCCAACTGCAACTCTATGCGATCATCCAGCTTTCGTTTTATCAGTTTCTTACGACCTTCAGAGAGCATTCCCTCAGAAATATCCACTCCAATCACCTTGTCGGGATTGAGTGCCAATGCCTCAATAGCGAAATCGCCTGTACCGGTAGCAATATCCAATATCAGTTTGGGCTGATCCTTCTTGAGTAGTCTTATGGCTTTCTTTCGCCAGATAATGTCTATGCCTAAGCTTAAAACGTGGTTCAGCAAATCGTATTTTTTGCTGATGTTGTTAAACATATCAGCCACCTGCTCTTTCTTGCCACCTTCTTTGTCTTTGTAGGGAACTACTGTCATATCGCTCATTTAAACGCCAAAGTTACTAAGTAAACCCTAGCTATGGAAAAATGTTAAAGATTAATTGGTAGGCACGGTTTAATGAGAAAAGCTTACCTTTGTGAAAAAATCCAGTACGATGATCAAGCAAGCCAAATTTTTAATCAGCAATACGGACTACAAAAAGTGTCCTTCTCCGGATAAGCCGGAGTTTGCCTTCATCGGCCGATCCAATGTTGGCAAGAGCTCGCTCATCAACATGCTAACCGACCACAAGAATCTGGCGAAGACATCCGGTACCCCTGGAAAAACGCAGTTGATCAACCACTTCATCATCGACAACAAGTGGTATTTGGTCGATCTTCCTGGATATGGATTTGCGAAGGTCAGCAAAACCCTAAAGGCAGAATGGGATAAGATGATTCGGGAGTATCTGACTGAGCGGGATAATCTGGAAGCGGTCTTCATACTGATAGACAGTCGACTGGACCCACAAAAAATCGACCTTGAGTTTACGTATTGGTGTGCGGAAAGAGGCATTCCCTTTGCCTTGGTTTTCACAAAAGCCGACAAACAATCGATCACCAAAACAAACGCCAATGTGGATAAATTTTTGGGAGAGATGAAAACTCTGTACGGCGACCTGCCAGATTACTTCGTCACTTCAGCAGAAACGGCGATGGGGAAAAAAGAACTGACTGCCTACATAGAAGAAAATGTGGCCGAATTTTACCACAAGTAATCCGCCACCCCTACTGTTTGACCAACCAACAAACCTTATTTATACCCTAATTACAATTATTGCATCATGGAATTTAAAGAAATAGCAACCGTATCCGGAAAACCGGGCCTGTATAAGGTACTGAAGCCTAGTCGAAGCGGTGTCATCTTGGAATCACTCGACGAGAAAAAAGCCAAATTGGTAGTCGGAGGTAGTCAGCGGGTTTCCCTGCTAAGCGAAATCTCCATTTATACCATGACGGAAGAAGGGTCTACCCCTCTTCATGAAGTGATGAAAACCATCGAAAAGGAATTCGAAGGCGATACCGGTGTACAGGATGCCGATAATGAGGAGCTAAAAGCTTTTTTGAAACACGTGCTGCCCGATTACGACGAGGACAGGGTATATGTGTCAGACATCAAGAAACTGATCAACTGGTACCACATCATCCGGCAGCAGGCGCCAGAGGTGCTGATCGAGTCGGAGGAAGGCACAGAGGCCAGTGCAGAAGAAGGTTCCGTTGAATCCTGAATCCGGCTTTGAAATCCGAAGACAAACCGTTTTTGCCCGCTTGCGCGAAAGATCTAAAAGAAAGGCTGGCTCTGCCGGACACCCCAACAGGCGTGTCCAGGGAGGAGCTGGCTTCTTGTATTTGTCCTACCATCAGCCGGCTTTTGAACCAGCACATGGAAAAGCTATTGCAGCTTTGCTATCAGGTGGACCTAGGAGAGGAAAAACTCAAACAGATTCTCAACCACTCCCCCGTTTCGTCGATGGCCATGGACCTAAGCCTGGCACTCGTAGATCGGCAACTTCTTAAAGTTCGTCTGAGAGCCGCCTACCGCAGTGATCCGGACACGTGAGGGTCACTATTTCCAACGGGTCTTATCCGGTGGAAAAGTACTCACAGATGCCCCATCAATTCATCCACCAACTCCCGAGAACCTATATACAGCGGGGTCCGCTGATGCAGTGATTCAGGCTGAATTTCCAATACTCTTCGTTTACCGTCCGTGGCCAAGCCTCCAGCCTGTTCCGCCAAAAAGGCCAACGCATTGGCCTCGTACAGCAGCCGGATTTTTCCGGTAGGATTTTTAGCTGAAGCCGGATACAGGTATATACCCCCCTTCAGCAAGTTACGGTGAAAATCAGCAACCAAACTTCCGATATAGCGGGAAGTCCTTCCTTTTCGTTTGCATGCGTTTAAAAACTCAACGATGCCCAGCCCTACCGAGGGGGTAAGGCCGTCGTTGATGGTAAAGATCTCACCGGAATCAGGTGCTTGTATATTCGGATGGGAAAGGAAAAATTCTCCAAGAGATCGCTCGTAGGTAAATCCGTTTACTCCGCTGCCGGTCGTATATACAAGCATGGTGGATGAACCGTAGAGTACGTAGCCGGCGGCCACCTGCTGGGATCCCTTTTGAAGCACATCTTGGGATGCAATAGGCGACCCCTGTGGTGTTACCCGCCTATAGATCGAAAAAATCGTCCCTATGGACACATTCACGTCAATATTAGAGGACCCGTCCAAAGGGTCTATCGCTACCACGTATTTTCCGGTTTTGTTTTGCAGGTCGATGACTTCATCGTCTTCTTCCGACACCACTGCACACACCTCTCCACCTTTTGTCAATGCCCGGGTAAAACGGATATTGGCCACTACATCCAGCTTTTGCTGCTCCTCACCCTGCACGTTGGTGTTGCCAAATGCCCCGGTAACATGGGTCAATCCGGCCCTGCCTATTTCCCTGGAAACGATCTTGGAGGCCAGTGCAATGTCCCGAAGCAACTGGGAAAGCTCCCCCGTAGCATAGGGAAAATCGGACTGCATACTTTTGATAAAGCGGTCTAGGGTCACACCCACTGTGTATCCCAGCGGTGAGTTGTCTTGTATGTAAGGCTTGGTCTTCATAACTTTGACGGAATTTACAAAAAATCTGCGGATTTAACCCATTTCTCCTGCATGGTTCAGCCTTTTGTTTTCAAATTTGGCGGTGCTTCCGTCAAAGACGCTCCCTCCTTTCAAAATGTCGCAAACATCCTCAAATCCAGATGGAAAAATGGCTTGGTAGTCGTGGTTTCAGCTTCTGGAGATACCACCGACCACCTAGAGCTGATCATCGAAAAGGCCTATGCAGGGACTTCCTTTGACGGGGAACTGGCTGAATTGGAAACCTACCATCGGGAAATCTGCGCGGCTCTTTTCCCGGCAGATCACGGCATTTTTACACAGGTATCCAATTCCTTTTCCCAGCTAAAACGAAAGCTAGGCAGCGATCCCAAGTCCGAAGGCAAGGCCTTCCTATACGATCAAACGATCGTCTTTGGCGAACTGATCTCTACCCGTATCCTACAGGAGTACCTTTGCCTCAACGGGCTTTTCTGTGTATGGCAGGATGCCCGCGAACTCATAGCCACCGACTCCACCCATAAGATGGGAAAAGTTGATTGGGTCCTGACCATGCAAAGATGTCGAAAATACCTCTCTCCTAAGCTGGAGAATTACCCCGTGATCACCCAAGGGTTTATGGGCAGCGATTGGCTGGGACATACCACCACATTGGGCCGCGAAGGCTCGGACTTCACAGCAGCAATCCTTGCCGTAAGTCTGGGAGCCAAATCGGTCTCTATCTGGAAAGATGTGGCCGGAATCCTGAACGGCGACCCAGACTTATTTCCCGACGCCGTGAAGTTTGATCACCTCGACTTCGAAGAAGCTGCCGAGATGACATACTTTGGCGCCAAGGTGATTCATCCCAAAACGATCAAGCCCCTGGCCAAACAGAAGATCCCGCTGTACGTCAAATCCTTTGTAAATCCGGAGCTTCCGGGCACTGTGATAGGTAGCTTCGAAGACCACCCGAAAATCCCGATCACGGTCATCAAAACCAAGCAAATTTGGATTACCTTCCGGGTTCGGGATCTTTCCAAGGTGGGCGGATTCCACTACGAGGAGATCTTTAAAGCAGCCAAAACTTTTAATTGGACCGTAAACCTGCTCCAAAGCAGTGCGGTAACCGTCCACTTGGTGATTGACCAACCTGAGCAGATGCCGAACCAGTTTCCTAAACAGTTACTGGAAACTTTTCACATCCATAAAACCGAAGGGCTTCAACTTGTAACAGTGAAAAACTACGATGAATCCCATGAAGCGACCTACAGAAAAACAACTGAGGAGGTGTTTTTGACCGAAAAAAGCCCCAGCACGTTGCACATGCTGGTTCGATAAGGCGTTAGTAGAAACGCTCTATCACCCGAAGGATACCCGGGAGGTAGCCGGTTCCAAATAAATTTAGATGAACCAACAAAGGATACAGATTGTACACATCCTTCCTTTCCTCAAATCCAGGCTCCAATGGAAAAATATCGTTGTATGTTTCATAAAACTCATCAGAAAACCCGCCAAAAAGTCGGGAAAATGCAAGATCCATCTCACGATGTCCATAGTATACCGCCGGGTCTATCAAGACAGGCTCGCCTCGAGTAGTCCTCATGATATTGCCCGTCCATAGATCCCCGTGCAGCAGGGAGGACTTTTCACTGGGAAAAAACCCCTCGAGGAAAGGGTAAATGGCCCGTACTTTTTGCAGGACTTCCTTGGTAATTAACTGATGGAAATAAGCCCGTTGTAGCATAGGTTCCAATCTTTCATCGATAAAAAAACTGGTCCAGTCTCTATGCATCTCGTTGGGCTGGGGCAAAATGGAGATGTAATTGGGGTGATCGAGGCCAAAACCTACCTGAGTTGCCATGTGAAGCTCCGCCAAGCCCTCTCCAAGCACCCTCCAATAATCTTTGGAACGGACCCCCTCCCTAACCCATTCAGTCACCAGATAATTGATCCCGTCGACCTGCCCAAAACCGTATACTTCCGGGACAAAAAGAGACGTGTTCTCGGCCAGCAGTTTTAGGCCAAGAGCCTCTTCCCGAAATAGGTTTTCGTCGGTCTCTTGATTTATTTTTAGAAAAAAACTACCCCAGGAAGTCCTTAAACATAGGGCCTGATTGGCGTGGCCGGCAGCAATTAGGGTGTATTTTTTAAGAAAGATGTTCCCGCCGAACACCTTTAAAAGAATAGAGTCAAAGGATTCACTGGGGTTTTCCATGAATACTTGGAAGGTGTTCCAACTTAGCCAAAAACTGATCTAACGAAGTATCCAGAATACGGTATACCTCCTCAAACCCATCCATGCCTCCATAATAGGGGTCGGGAACATCTACAAATGAGGCATCGGGGGCAAACTCACTGAGTAAGTGTACATGTTCCGTCTTCTGCTTGTAACGCTGGCCCAGCTTCACAGTGTTTTGATAGTTGGAGGTGTCCATCGCCACTAGGTAATCAAAATTCCGGAAATCGCTTCGATGCAATTGCCTTCCCCGGTGATTGATCGGAATCCCGTATCGGTCTGCGCAAGCCAGGGTACGCTCATCGGGAAGCTCGCCGATATGGAAATCCGACGTGCCGCAACTATCCGAACTAAGAAAACTCCCCAAACCACGGGCAGCCACCTTGGCATTAAAAATCGCTTCCGCTAAGGGGGAGCGGCAGATATTTCCCAAACAAATAAATAATACTTTAACCATTAATGGGCGTTTAATAAAAGCGTAGTTTCTGATAGCGCTGGAACAGACAAACGGAAGTATTAAAATTAAACATTTTATTAAATATCATCCTTATGAATTGACCAATTCTTGTCTTAATTTTGTGTTCAGATCAGAATACGGACACAATTTTAACAAAAATTGTTCCGAATAGTAAACCCAAATACCTTTTTTAAAGCCGGATAGCCCCCATGGCTATTTTTAACCCAAAATACCCAAAACCAATTTAGCTGAACATCAATCGCTTATTGAATTGACTGCATTTACCCAAATTTTAAATAATTATTTCGAGAACTTAATTCAAATTGTATTGGTTCAGAATATTCAGTTGAAAACACCCGAGGTAATCCACTTCTAGAAGAATTTTCAATTTTACCATAAATCAACAACAATTATGTCATTAGTAGGAAAAAAAGCACCTTTGTTTCATGCCGCTGCCGTAGTGGATGGAGAAGAAATCGTTGAAAACTTCTCGTTAGAGCAGTATATTGGAAACAAGGACGTTATTTTCTTTTTTTATCCAAAGGACTTCACCTTCGTGTGTCCAACGGAAATTTTGGCCTTTCAGGAAAAACTGGCCGAGTTCGAAAAAAGAGGCGTTGCCGTAGTAGGAGCTTCGTGCGACACCGAAGAGTCACACCTGGCATGGTTGATGACTCCAAAGGCGCAGGGTGGCATCGAGGGCGTCACCTACCCCATCGTAGCAGATCCAGTTAAAACCATTGCCCATAACTTTGGCGTATTGGCCGGAGACTGGAATTACAACGAAGAAGGTGCTCTTACGTATGAAGGCCTTCCTGTAGCCTACCGTGCCACCTTCCTGATCGATAAAGAAGGCGTGGTTCGTCACGAAACTGTCAATGACCTGCCACTTGGTAGAAATATAGACGAAATGCTCCGACTGGTAGACGCTCTAAGGCACGTGGAAAAATACGGAGAAGTATGTCCGGCCAACTGGGAAGAAGGAAAAGAAGCGATGACTGCGAGCAGAGAAGGCGTTGCTTCTTACCTTTCTAAAAACTAAACAGTTCAAAACTATTCCTTTTTTCGCAAAAGCCCCCGGCATCGTCCGTGGGCTTTTTTCTTTTTGCCACAGCATTGTGTAACAAAAGTACCTGACCCCCCTCAAAAATGCACCGATATTTACGTCATCGAACATTGCCTGCCTAGTTGGCCGGGAGGTGTTCGATTTCACCAAAAACCCAAAAGATCATGCAAAAAAATATCGGAAATTTAGACAAAATAATCAGGCTATCCATCGCAGTCCTCATCGGTGTTCTTTTCTTGACAGGCGCCATTTCGGGTACCCTCGCTATCGTGCTTGGAGTGGTAGCTGCCTCCATGTTGATCACCTCTCTCGTCGGATTTTGCCCACTGTATTGTCCATTGGGAATCAATTCCTGTAAAATCAACAAAGGATAGACAGCTAACAAAGTCATCTCCTTGGCGTATGGACACCTCCACCAACTCTAGTAGATGATAGGTAGAGGATACCGCAAGTTCCCCCTGAAATCGGAACTGGGGGATTGCTGTTTTGTCGATCATCCATTGCTTCTTCCCAAATTGAACGATTTGTCCTAACTTTGGAGTTATCATTGGATTACATAAAGCTTTTGATATGCACAGATTAGTAACAGCCCTATTGGTTTTGGTCGGTCTCAGTTGCGCACCTAGACAGCAGCAAGAACAGCAAAGCAGTCAAGTGACCGACAAAATAGAATTCACGGCAGGTGAATTTAATGAGCTGATTAAAAAGGCCTCCAACCTTCAACTGGTAGATGTACGCACGCCGGAGGAGTTCCGCAAAGGACACATCGAGCATGCCGCAAATGTAAACATCAACGGCGATCAGTTCAAGGATCAAATGCGTGCCCTGGACAAATCCAAACCGGTTTACATTTACTGCCTTAGCGGTGCCCGAAGTAAAGTGGCCGCGCAATACCTACGCGAGAATGGATACCAAGAAGTCTATGAGATGCCCGGTGGAATTTTGGAGTGGAGGAGCGCCGGGTTACCGGAAGTTGTACTCGAAAAGCGCGAAAGTGGCGGCATGAACCTCGCTGAATACGAAGAACTGCTTAAAACCGACAAGTTGGCGCTGGTGGATTTTTATGCGGCCTGGTGCGCACCTTGTAAAAAAATGGAGCCTTATCTGGAGAAAATTTCCGAGGAAATGGCTGATAAGGTTACGGTAATACGTATAGACGCAGACGATAACCCGGATCTATGCAAAGAATTAGGCGTCTTGGCACTGCCTGTTCTGAAGCTGTATAAAAACGAAGACCTGGTATGGGAACACTCCGGGTACATTGAAGAAGAAGGAGTCCGGAGTCAGTTGAATTAAACGGTTTCTTCAGACCCCTTCTTGCTTAAAACGTTTTACAGGACACTCAACAGTTTAACCGTAAAAATCCGGAGTTGGGTTAAGTGTCTTATTTTTCCACTGATGCCAATAGGGGTAAGCTGGTGGAACCTCGCTTGCTGCATCCAATCGTTTGATTTGCTCTACAGAAAGCGCCCAACCTACAGCACCCAGGTTCTGCCGCAGTTGCTCTTCGTTTCGTGCGCCTATGACCACCGAGGAAACGGTTGGACGCCGCAGGAGCCAGTTGATGGCTACCTGGGCAATACTTTTACCGCATTCCTGTGCAATTTCACCCAGCACATCCACCGTATGGTAAAAGACTTCTTCATTTACCACCATATCTGGAATGGGGCTGCCACCCTGTGCGATCCTTCCCTCTTGTGGTATGGGGCGATTTCTTCCATATCGGCCACCCAGTCTACCCGCCGACAAGGGAGACCATACCAGTGCTCCTACTCCCTGATCCAACGCCAACGGCATGAGTTCCCATTCGTAATCTCGATTTGCCAACGAATAATACACTTGGTGTCCCACATAGCGATTCCAGGCATAGCGGTCCGACAGGGCCAATGATTTCATCAAATGCCATCCCGAAAAATTGGAGGCTGCCAGGTACCGGACCTTCCCGCTTTGTACCAGATCATCCAAGGTACGAAGGGTTTCCTCCACAGGGGTCACCCCGTCAAAGCCGTGCATGTGGTAAATATCAATGTAGTCCGTCCCCAAGCGCTTCAGGCTGCCCTCTATCTGTCGCAGGATATGAAACCGGGAGGATCCCTGATTATTGAGCCCCTCCCCAAAGGGAAAGGTAGACTTGGTAGACAGCAAGAGCGTGTCACGTCGCTTGCCGGCAATCGCCTTACCGAGTACTTCCTCCGAAAGGCCTCCCGAATAAACATCCGCTGTGTCAAACAAATTTACGCCCGCCTCCAAGCAGATATCAACCAGCTTCTCGGCTTCCTCGACTTGGGTGTCTCCCCAAGCTTTAAAGAACGCGTTGCCTCCGCCGAATGTGGCTGTCCCAAAACTTAATACAGGCACCTTGAGTCCAGATGCTCCCAGAAATCGGTATTCCATGGTTTAAAATAAGTTACGTTTGAGGAAAATTTACGAATTAGGTATCGGAGCGCTTGCCGAGATCAATCGCTCATGCTTCAGTTCTTCCCAAAAGGCCCCAGGAATAACCGCTGTGAATGAGGCCGCATTCTCCTCCACCTGCTGCACCGTATGTGCCCCCGGGATAACCGCCGATACGCTATTTGGCGCCGCAGAAAATTGCAGGGCAGCAGTTCTCAGGTCCACGTGGTGGTTTGCCGCCACACGCTGTAGGGCCGCTAGCTTCTCACGGACTCCCTCTGGAAAGGTCCCTCCATATAGATAACGGTCTTTTCCGGACAAAAACCCGGCACATAGAGGAGCTCCTACCACGACCGAGATATCCCGCGCCGCCACCTTTGGGAAAACCCGCTCCAAGAGGTCTTCGTGCTTGATCAAAGAATACTGACACGCAGAAAGAAACACATTTGGATCAGCCACCTCCATGGCTTTGAGGATCGGTTCAATGGTATTCACACCAAATCCCCAACCTTTTATGATTCCCTCATCCCGCATTTTGGTCAGTTCGGGCATGGCACCCTTGGCTGCCGCATCAAAATACGTCACCCAATCTTCCTTCATGTCTCCATTGTCGGGAGACAAATCGTGGATAAACACGATATCCAAGGAGGACAGGCCCAAACGCTGCAAACTATCCTCTACACTCCTGCGCACCCCCTCCGCAGAATAATCGTACGTGTAGCGGAAATTTAACTTGCCCTTCCAAATGGTATGGCTGAGGTCAAAATCCTCGTGGGGATGCAGAATCCTGCCAATTTTTGTCGATAGCGTGTAGGCGTCTTTGGGTTTATCACTTAGTGCTAAGCCTAACCGGCGCTCACTGATACCCAGTCCATACCAAGGGGAGGTATCGAAAAAACGTACTCCTGCGTCCCATGCAGCCTGAACCGCAGCGATACAGTCACCGTCCGGGTTTACCTGAAAGCCATTTCCAATCGCTACTCCGCCGAATCCGGATTTTTGGCTCAATGATTTTGTAGTGGTAGTTGGTTTTTTTTCCATAGCTGTTGAATGTAAAGATACAAACGGGGAAGCGGAGGCGCCAAAGGGCATCATTGCAGAAATAGACCCTACGGCAGATTTTGACAAAAACGATCTTCTATCCATAGCTTCTACTTGGGTTAGGGTGCTTCGGCAGAAGCCCAAGAATGACCTCAGTGCTTGGCTACCGCCTGTTTGTATTCAATCAACTCAAACCGGTTGCCCCAGGGATCCCTGAAAAAGCACCGGTCACGCCCGTCTATTTCAGAGGAGTAACTGACATCAACACCCCGACTTAACAGGAACGATTTGGCCTCGGCCAGGTCTCGAATTTCAAAAGCGGGATGGCGGGAGGAATCCGAGGTATGCCCCTCCTCTTCCCGCACGTGCAGCTCCGCATCGCCCAACTGAAACCATAGGGCCCCATGGGGATGCTGGCCTTGAATCTCGGTAAGGGCCAACACCTGGGTGTAAAACATCCTCGCCTGAGCGCGCGACCCTGGCGGAATGCTGATCAACACATGGTCTAGACGTATAAAATCTATCATATATCTTGCCCTTTGTTCTCAAAAATAAGGACACCTACACGAAAGACAATAGCCAATGAAGATAAATTTTGAGGTGGCTCCAAACAAAGATTTTCCAATCCCCGCTGTTTAGCGGAATTATTTCTCCGCATCTCCAATCCTCCGCGCGTTTGACAAGCTGGCAGATAATTTCTATTTTCACCTTATGAAAACGACTGTGGTGCTATAATTTCGCTTTTGGGCTTCTTTTCTTAAGCAATGCGCTATGTTCCTAACATAGCAGCCTTTTTATGTTGTTCACCTTTCATTCACGGTTTTCACCAAATTAACTGGTCAAAGGAAGCCTTTCGCTACTTGTAAGGATCTATACCATTAAACACATGTCAGAAATGCTAAGTGAAAACCAAATAGAACAGTTTATCCTCAGTGGGTTTCTTCGCATCGACCAGGCATTTTCCCCAGCAGTCGCAGATGCAGCTTTAAACATCCTTTGGAATGACCTTCCTTGTGATAGGTAAAATCCATCCTCTTGGAAAGAACCTGTGATTCGTCTGTGTATGTATACGCAGCAACCATTTATCGAACCGCTAAATACACCGAGATTGAAATCGGTTTTTGATCAATTGGTTGGCAAAGGTAAAGGGAGCCCTTGCCAAAGTGTTGCAAGGTTATTATCCAAAGAAGGCGATCTAGGTCTTTCTTTTATGGAACTCGCAGGTAAGTTAAAGGAGCTCCCGAAAAGAAAAACAATCCATGCAACCGGTAAAGCAAGCACCATTTTTTTATGCCATCCGTTTCTGGTTCACTCGGCACAACCGCATAGAGGAAGTACGCCTAAATTCATGGCACAACCGCCTTTGTTGCTAAGAGGAGAAGTGTCTACTTCTGGCTATGACAGTAGCCTCTCTCCCGTTGAAAGAGCTATTCGTTTGGGAATAGATTAGGCATAAAGAGGTTTATTTTGGAAGAGGTTGTTTTTTAGCAGCGCCTTTGATGGCTGATCTCCCGAGCATCGGGACCATCGGAGGGTCTATCTATTGGTTGCCCAATAGTCCTCCATCCATTTCAAAGCATTCAGCCCATAGAGGTTGATTCAGGCCACACACGGTCTACGGTAGCCGTAGTTGCCGGAATTCGAAGATGAAAACTGTCAACCGAAAGCGTGACCGATTAAAGGCCCCAACCACCATAACCTCACATAAACAGACAATTACGGTTACCATTTATTGTGGGTATGTGCCTACTATTCTTGGTCATCTAATCCTTTTACAGTCATTAACAAAAAATCAAGGCATTTTGAGTAATCTAAATCTCCATGTTCAAGTCCAATCTTTCTAACATTTGAATAATAATCTTTTACGTTTTTATAATAATTCTTTTCTAATTGAACCGATGTTGGATATTCCGGTGATGCTGACCCCCCAATCCAGCCATACTGACCCCCCCTGGATTTGAGGTTTTTGGAACTTAGTAGCCTGACAAAGTTACATATTTTTTCTTCTTCTGCTTTCTCCCCTC
>NZ_JAFIEU010000013.1 GCF_020832325.1 Lunatimonas sp. | reverse complement strand
GCAGACGTAGGCTTTTTTTTCCATGATTAATAGAGTTTAAAGATTGTACATGAAATAAAAATAAGCTATTTATCTAAAAATAAGAACGTTAATAGATGAAAAGTCAAAAACTACCGACGTAGGAGGTTTTGTTCAACACTTTTATTGGCGCTACCCAGTTGCGCCTATGTGTCCGAATTTGGTTGCATTGGCGCTACTCGGTTGCGCCTAATGCGCTGGGACTATAGCCCTATCCACAAGTCAAAAAAACTTGCCGGATCGGTTTCTCCCTTCAACAAGGGTAGGCCATACGCTGCAGCTAAAGATAAGCCATTATTATTCCCCAAAAAATACCCTGTTCGGGGTATTTTCTGGGACCGAATGGGCATTTTGGGAAGGTTGGATAAGCCTTTCGAGGGCGGAAAGGTATTTTTGAGACATATAACAATAGGGGGACCGGCGAGTACATCACTCAGGGTGTGTCCACTATCGGTTAACGGCAAAACAAGTATTTGCCATTAGCACCTAGCCAATAGACCGGTGCCGATTCAACAGGTCCATCAGCCGGTCTACCGCTACCTGGGCAAAAGCGGGATCGTTGATTGAACCCGGTACTTGGGTAACAGAAATGCCGGGATCAAGTGCTGCCATCAGTCCCTCCAAGCAGAATTGGTCTGCCTCGCTATCAAAAAACAAGCCGCCGGGGGATCCCACTTGGGAGAAGCCTCCTTTGGGCCAAACGACCGCAACCTGGGCGGCCAACGGATTTATCGTTTCGGCGATGTGCCTTCCCAATCGCTGATTTTCGGCCTTGTTGGTCCGCATGAGCGTCACATCTGGCGCCCAATGGTAAAAAAGACGCCCCTGAAACTGGGAGGGGACCGTTTCTGGCCTGCCAAAATTCACCATATCCAGACAGCCTGGCGCCACCACCATCGGGAGCCCTTGCTGTACGGCGGCTTTCATTCGGTCCGCTCCGGCACTTAGGATGCCACCGCAAAACTCGTCGGCAAGTTCGGTGGTGGTCAGATCCATCACTGCATCAAATACACCCTCCCGTATCAGCGCCTCCATGTTTCGACCTCCCACGCCATTGGCGTGGAACGCCATCACCTCAAAGCCGCGCGCTTCCAATAGCCGTGTGCAGGCGTTTACACAGTCCGTGGTATTTCCAAACATGCTGATCGCCACGAGGGGCTTGGTGTAGGCGACTCGGTCCCACTCCACCTCCACCATCGCCAGCAGTGCAGCGGCTGCTTGGTGGATGATCGGAAGGATGATCCGGTTGATGCCAGCTACATCCACTACCGATGGAATCAACACCACATCTTTCACTCCCACCGAATGGGACACATCTTTGGTAGCCAGGGTAGATATACAGAGTTTTGGTAGGCCCAGAGGCAATACCTGAATGGCTTTTAAAAACAAAAAGGTGCCTCCTCCCCCACCCATGCCGATCACACCCCTGAGTAGGCCTTGTTCCAATAACCCTTTTAGCCAGATTTGACACCCTGCAGCCAACTGCTCCAGCGCAAAACTGCGGTCCTTTCGGGACTTCAGCGCTGATAGGGTATAGCCGGCAAGCCCTGCAATCTCCTCGGATTCCACATCCACGGGAAAGGTACCCGTACTCTCGGAAATGCCCACATTGACCATTTGAATCGACGCAGCACTTGCCGTTAAGGATCGGTACAGCTCTCCATAGATTTCTCCTTTGGTGTCAAAGCACCCAATGACCACCAAAAAACCTTTCTTTGCAAACGTTGCTTCCATAATGGCTCCTTAAAACTATTCCCCTTTTGCAAATTCAAATACGTACAATTCTGCCAATATTCCAAAACCGGTAGGGTATCTGGCAAAAGGCAAGCCAGTAGCGACTACCTCCCCTGATTAGGATGGGAAGACGAAGAAAACCACAACGTATCCAACGGTTGAACAAAACCTCCTACGTCGGTAGTTTTTGACTTTTCATCTATTAACGTTCTTATTTTTAGATAAATAGCTTATTTTTATTTCATGTACAATCTTTAAACTCTATTAATCATGGAAAAAAAAGCCTACGTCTGCAGATGTATCAGGAGATGCAGATCAGAAACTACTCTCCAAGAAGTATCGAAAATTATATTTCCCAGGTAGCGTCAGTTTCCAGCCATTTTGGAAAAAGTCCGGACAAGATCAGCATATCCGAGCTAAAGGAGTATCTATTCCATAAGGTTGAGACGAAAGACCTGTCGGCTTCCAGTGTAAACCAGACCATCAGTGCCTTCAAAATTCTTTTCACGGATGTTCTCGGCAGGGAGTGGGACCCGGTAAAGATCAAACGGCCCAGACGCCCGAAGCCCCTCCCCGTCGTCTTTTCCAAAGAGGAGGTGTCCCATATCCTGGACAGAATCATAAACAGGAAACATTATTGCGTGGTTGCGCTCGCCTATGGCTCCGGACTGAGGCTGGGTGAGTTGGTTGCCCTCAAGTTTGGCGATATCGACGGCGACAGGATGCAGTTGAGAGTCCGTGGGGGCAAGGGAAACAAGGACCGGTATACCCTGCTGTCCGGGGAGCTGCTGGAAAAGCTCCGGGAATATTACAGGTATTACAGGCCCAAAACCTTTCTTTTTGAAGGACGGACAGCCGGTAAGGGCTACAGCAAAAGAACTGTCCAGGAGCTGTTCAAAAAGATTCTTAAGGAAAGCGGGATAAAGAAGGATGCCACTTTCCATACCCTCCGGCATACCTTTGCCACCCACCTTCTGGAACAGGGCACCAACATCAGGGTGATCCAGGAACTGTTGGGGCACAGATCCCTTAGGACGACCTCGGTTTACCTTCATGTGACCAATTTCGATCCCTCGAAAATCAAAAGTCCACTGGATGGCCTGTGATGGAAACGGTCAACAGAAGGAACGGGGGGGCGGAGCTTTCCGATATTCTGGGATCCCAGAAGGAAAGATTTCTGGGCACGGGAAGGCTTTGTCCGGACCAGGTGAAGGCATACAATGACATATTGGAGTGCAGGACCGCAAGTATGGGCAGCCACACGCTCACCTGCGACGGCTGCGGCCACATCAGGGTAAGTTACAACAGCTGCCGTAACCGCCACTGCCCCAAGTGCCAGTATGTAAAACAGCTTGTGTGGGTGGAAAAGCTGAAGTGCAGAATGCTCCCGGTAAGGTATTTTCACGTGGTGTTCACCATACCGGAATTCCTCAAGCCGCTGTTTTACCTCAACCAGCGGGAATGCTACGGGATGCTCTTCGCCGCTTCGGCACTGGCGGTGAAGAAGGCGGCATCGAACCCTGCCTTCCTGGGTGCGGACATCGGCTGCCTCTCGGTACTCCACACATGGGGGCAGGCGCTAAACTACCACCCCCATATCCATATGCTGATACCGGCCGGAGGGCTCGACCCCGACCAAATGGAATGGGTGGCTGCCAACAAGAAGTTTTTTGTACCCGTGAAGGCACTCTCCAAGATATTCAGGGGCGTATTCATGGAAAAGCTTTTCCAAGCTTTGGGGGCAGATCTGCTCAGGATACCTGAAAAACAGAAAGGCATGTACACCGTGCCGGAACTCTTGAAAAAGGAAGCCTATTCGAAGATGTGGCATATCTATATCAAAAAGACGTTCAAGGGGGCCAACCAGGCTGTTGGGTATCTGGGCAGGTACACTCATCGGGTGGCCATCAGCAACAGCCGGATACTGGCCGTCGGGGACGGCACGGTAAAGTTCAGGTGGAAGGATTACCGGGACGGCAAAAGCAAAACCATGGAACTTCCAGGTGCCGAATTTACCCGCAGGTTTATGCAGCATATACTCCCCGGCGGGTTTTACAAGATAAGATACTACGGGATCATGTCTTCGGCGAACAGCAAGACCAAAATGGATGACTGTTTCAGGCTGCTAAACGTGGCAAGGTTCATTTCCTTTTACGAGGGGTTGTCCACCTATGAGATTTTGGAGGAAATACTGGGCAGGGACCTGTTCATGTGTGGAGAATGCGGTACCGGTAGGATGGTTTACGGCCTCGCCGGGGAAAAGGGCAGGGATCCCTGAAGCTGCCCTGTGAAAAAACGTTCTTTGAAAACATGGGAAAAAATGAAAACGGATCAACGTTAATGGGAAAGGACTGCCCTTAGCGAACCGGAAATATCCTAGATCTGGGCGTTTCAGTAGTCTATGCGGATGTTTTGGTCACCCAACCGCAAAAATGACCCAAAAAGGGAAACATAAATGCCCATAGACAGGCCCCCGGTTTCGTCCAACTAAGTTTTAACCGCAATCTAGGAAGCCTTAAATCAGATAGTAATTTTTTTTGGCTAGATTGCGTTTAAAACTCTTTACGTTAAAAAACAAGCACAATCATATGAACTAAAAATAAAAAACAGTATATTGATGGGTAAATTAACCTAAATCAAAACGAATATTTCAGATGTCGGGATCTAGCAAGTTACTCAAGAAGAAAAAGGGGCCACTCAGCGTGGGCTGGGAGTTTACCAGACTGCTTTTTACGTTGATTTTCAACAGCGAAAAGCTCCCTGCACAGATAGACCGACTGGATGACGCACTGACCAACCACTGCACCCGCAAAAACAGGACACGGTGGGTAAACCGGATCAATGCCCTCACCCGTCCGCGTTTTGTCAGACGGCTAATCGAAAAGAAACTCAATAAAAATACGCCACTGCACGAATGCGTCCATCTGACCCTGGATGTGGAGCTTTCGCACGACAAGATTTTTCATAAAGAATCCACTTTTCGCCAAAAATGGGCCAATTGGTATGAAAACCATTGCTCCGAGCCATTGAAGTTTTTTATTCCAGGCAGTGGAACCTTTCCAGAATTTGACCCCAAATGCGACAGCCACCTAGTATATGACTACGATGCGGTATTGGAGGTAATCGGAGAAGTGCTGCAGGCGGAGGAAAGCGGTCGGCAAATCCGTGCCTTGGGCTCGGGCCACGCCCTGACGCCCGTCGCCCAGTCCGACGATTATTTGGTTTGCACCCAATACCTCAATGTCACCAACCGTCCTGCCAAGGAATTTATCAAGGCGGCCTACCGGGATGGTTTTGAGGTAACCGTGAATTTTGGCAACACCACGGCGAAAGAAACCCATTATCTATTCGAAACCAGCGGGGGCACAAAAATACGGCACTTAATCGAGGTACTTGAAGAATACGGCTGGTACCTGATGAACCAAGGGGGATCCAGCATACAATCCATTACAGGAGCACTGTCTACCTCTACCCACGGGTCAGGCATAGGCCTTGGTCCGATTCCCTCCATGGTGCGATCCATCACCTTCGTAGGTACAGGAGGCAAGGCGTACCGCGTTGAAGCCACAGACGGCATCACCGACCCTGTTCTTTACGATGGAAAGATCCCCGGATCAGATAGACACATCGAGCTTATCCAAGACGACGAAACGTTTCATGCTGTGCTGGTAGGTGTGGGATGTATGGGCATCGTGGTTTCCATGATCCTAGAAGTACAGCCTATCTTTCGGCTTTATGAAGAGCGACGATTGAGAAACTGGGAGGATGTAAAAGAAGAAATGATGAATGCGCCCGACTTGTACGCTTACCTCAATGCGCATCGGCACTTTGAGGTGTTGATCAACCCCTACATCGATACGGACGCAGAACTTGATCCAAAAAGAAAGTGCTTGGTGACTACAAGAGATTATGTAAAGGCCAGTGAAAACCACCCCAATGCTAGAAAAGAACGAAACTACCTCTCCAGTTTTATCTCCGGCATCAATATTTCCGGCAAGCTCTCGCCTTGGGTTTTTAACCGAAACCCTGACGCCATCCCAGGTATGATCAATAATTCCCTGCACCGGATCGAAGACTATGCCGAACGGGGAGGTGGTTTCGAGGACATCGCCAGAAAAGTACTGGACCAAGGTCTGGGAGAACTGAAATTCTACGGCTTTGCTACCGAATATGGGGTAGCCCTGAACAGGGTGGCGGATGCCGTGGACCTTATTCTCCAGGTTTGCGAAGAAGCCATTCCCTACCGGCATTACCTGGCCGCTCCTTTTTCCTTGCGTTTTGTTAAGCACTGTCCCGCCCACCTATCCATGATGAATACCGGTGACATCTGCATGATCGAGCTGGTCAGCGTGCGTGGCGTGACGGGTAGTTACACGTTGTTGCGGAAACTGGAAACTGCATTGATTGCCTTTGGAGCCATTCCGCACTGGGGACTTTCGGTACTGCCTTGGGCTCCCGAGATGGTCGAAAAAGCATTTCCAGCATTTCACCTTTGGAAGAACTACCAGCACAAATTTGGTGGCAGAACGTTCCTAAATCCCTTTATGGAAGACATCTTAACGATGCCCCCACAACCTACTTCTCCTTCCTAAACGCGGCCAATTCACGGTAAACAACCCTTCGGGCTAGGTTTATTTCACCTACTGGCTCGTGATCTACCAATCCCATCCAAGGCGAAAACTCCAACGATTCCCCAAACGCGTGCCGTTCAGGCGTATCAAACACTTGCTTTGGCAGTGTCAGCAAGGCAACCGGAATCAAGGTCCCTTTCCATACCTTTGAAGTATCGTTCAGAGGTTGATGACGGGGATTCTGGTGTAGCTGAACATGCAGCGTAAAAGAGTAGTCGGTATCCTTCAAGTCGGTTTTTAGCTGTTCCCTTAAAAAATCGGAAGAGCGGGACGTATTGAGGGAATAGCCCAATTCGGGCTGATTGGACTTCAGTACAAACTTGGCATACTGGCCCGATCCCATACGAAACGCCGCACCTGAAAAATAATCCTCTGCCAAAAGATTGTCGTGTTTGGCTGCATACCGCAACGTCAAAAACAAACTCCGCCAGTGTAGGGGATTCAACGCAAACAGAATTCTGGGTAACAAACCACCTAACACTGCTCCCATGGCTTTCCTGTAAAGCCGAATGGAAGATGCTGAGAGAATTGGGCTGGTGGTCAGCAAGAAATTTTGCGTCGCCATGCGAAGTGGGTCTTCCTCTTCGAGTAATTCCCCAGGTACCTGAAGTACCTTGATAGCCAAACCCCTACCCGATCGACCCCGGTCAGACCCAACCTTTGGTGGGGCGTTCGATAAACGTACCCAAGCCTCGTAGACGCCTACTTCCTTAAATAGCCCTACCCTCAAGGGTTCGGGTAGGTCTGAAAAAACGGAAAGCTTACCCTGAAGGCAACCATGCATCTTGGGATGAAAATTTCTTTTATGGGATACTCCAGCATATTCCTTCGCCAAAAAGGACTTCATTGTCTGAAGGATTTTAGCCAGATCCTGATTTTGCTGGGGCGTTAGTTCAGATTCCATCGTAATTTGCGATAAATTGACAGGCTTTCAATCCGGGAAAGAAGAAATACGCACCTCCCCTAACTTTCACAAAGTTGGGCATATTTTCCAACCTCCTCCTAATTGGGTAGGCAGGTATACTAAACCGATCTGTAATCACTTGATCCTTTTGGTAATGGTTTCCGATAATGGGGTCTGCGTCCTGTTCGGAACCTCCAAACTTGTGGAAGTTTACCCAGTTGTTTTGCACAAACTCAAACTGCCTGCGCAAATCGGTAACCAGACAGATAAAATGTAAACCCCGCTCCTTGCCATCTTCTTGGGCTATCATTAAGTCGCTCACTTCCATGGTTTCTGCTAGGGGTTCTCCATAGGGACGCCCTTTTCGTAGCATCAGGTGTTTGGCCACCATTTCCGCAGAGTCCTTTTGGCTGGTTTCCGTAACCAAATGATCGCGGGGATTGGTTCGTCTAATGTGCGAACCCAACGGACATTTCAGGCCGGATCGGTCTTCCTCCCAATACCCGAAATCATTTTCTTCTGCCAAGGATGGGTCACTGGCAAACGGACAACGAACCAGGGGTGATCCATCCGGCCAGCGCCCGACCATCTTGGAAGCCAATGCAATGGCTTCATCCGTCGTTTGTGCCTGGGATTTCAAATAATCCCAAAAACGTACCACTTCCTGCTGCATTTGGCGGAAGACCAAATAGGTGCCGTTTCGCCCCAAGTCCATGAAGTCCGGATAATCGGGATGCGGTAGCAGCACCTGCGATCCAGGAGAATCCTTTGACACAAGCGGTGAAGGAGCATATTCATCATAGAGGTTCTTATATCCCATAATAAACTCACCCATCGGATAGGTTGGCGCATTGCCCGTATCCTTGCTTTTGACCAACTCGGTGATTAGCGGTCTGGAAATATCGTCCCGAAACCCAAAATGCTCTTTCTGATCGTGTAGCATCCCCGTGGGAAGGGAAATACGCAGTATCACCCCAAACGAAGAAGCTCTAGTCAACTCCGTTGTTACCAACTGTCCCAAGGCCTCGTCATTTGGCGCAAAGAGCATTAATAGCAGATGAATGTCCGAGGGGTCCCCACCCCAAGCCCAATCATTTGGGGCATGCTCGCCGGTATCTCCCAAGATAAACTGTCTGTGAGACTCCGTCATTCCTTCCCTAAATTCCCTGCTGAAACTGCCCAAGGTAAATGCAGGCAGCTGCAAAAAGGCTAGCCCGGAATAGGTAAACGCCACCTGACGGGCTACTTCGGGAGCCTTATCTCCCGCATGCGTCACCAAAGGCATCAGCTCTTTCAGGTACGCTTTCGTCTCCTGCACCCCAGTAAATCGCATCAACACATAGTGTGCATGGGGTAGGTGGCCATGTCCGCGGATGGCCAAGCCTTGCATATCCGTTAGTTCCAATTCCATCTGCTATATCCTAAGTAACCATTCACGAATTTCATCATCCTTCATTTTCTGGAATAATCCCTGACGAAATGCCCGGTTATTTTTCAGGTTTTCTACACTCAGCGCGTCGTTATAGGCATACCAGCACTGGGTAATTTGCTGGTGGGACCTGACGCCCTTCATGTACTCACTGCGGTGATTGTATTGCTTGTGTACCAGCCACCGCGTGGCCGGAAATCCAAATGCGTGGCTAAATATTACGGCCATATTCATCGTCCTGCGCTCGCTGTCTACAAAATCATGCGCATAAGCCTCCGAAATATTGTCAAAGGTGGCAATGAAGACCAGCCGCTTTCCGCGATCTGTCTGCAGCCACCGGGCGGTATGAACAGTGGGTATATAGGAAAAATAACGGATCAAAAATACCAGCCTCAGCGAGACCGCCAAAAAAACCCGCCTAATCCATCCCTTCTTGAGCGGTGCAATTACGGTCATCTCATTGATAACGGGGTTGGTCTCACGGGTTACGATATCTCGAATACGCTCATCGGGTGCAGCCGAACCAGGTATATGGGGATTGCGTTCGTTTAGGCGCAGTAATAACAGCAGTGCCAACATACCCAATACAAATACAGGAAAGAACCAGGCCAATATATCCAGTGCTTTGGAGTCCATAAAAAACCGAAGGATCAACGAAACCAATGAGGACGCCATCAGCAGAGCAAACAAACCCAAGGGTAGCAACATACGCACCTTATCCCAACGCAACCCAGATACGCGCCTGCGAGTCCATTGAAAACCCGGATGTCCCTGCAAAAAGTTTTCAATCAGGTCCTTCATCTCTGCCGGGCTTTTCGAAGTAAGGTCTACCTCTTGAGAGAGGTTGGCTAGGTGCTGAAATACTTCTTCCTTTACCAAGGCCTCCTGCTCTATATCCCCGGTTGCAATAAATTTGAAGCCCGAATAAAAGGTGTTGGGAATCGATTTCTTCCGTAAAAAAGCTACCCAATCCACTTTCCCACCAGCCGAAAACTCATCGCTCAAAGAAAATACCTGATGCAGCATGGCCGGAAAACAAGCCGCCAACTCCCGAAGATGATTTCTTCTATTGCCCACGTAGCTCGTCATCAGTAGGATTCTTGCTGGCAGCTTTTCCACACCCGCGTAAACCTGCTGGGGAAGAACCAGCCAACTTAAAAACAGCACCGAGGGGATTTTTTCTTGGAAATCCGCCCGATTTTCCTTCAATTCCCGGTTAAGCTGATCCAATAGCAGCGCCACAGCATCAACCTGTTCCTCCGCAATTGTGACTGTGACGGTAAGCCCTCTGTGAATCCTAGACATGAAAATGACATCGTGTTTGTCATAAATATAAAAAATAAAATAAAATATTTCAAAATGATTTAAAAACAATCTTTCATTTTGACCACCGACGATTGTAAAAATATACCCATCGATATCACGATTCTCAAAAAATAAGATCCTGCCTGATTAGAGTCCCTACCAGTACCTGCAAAATGAGCGAAGGCTTAAATGCTTTCTACCCTACATGCTGAACGCTGATCGCCCCCTAAACTTAGGAAACCTTTTTGGCCATAGCACCGGCAATGGATAATAAATTGGCAACCTCCTCCTCGGTAAATTCATATGGTTCCTTTTTGGCTATTCCCAAAGTTCCATACAGCGCTCCGTCCACGAGTAGGGGAACCGTAATTGCACCCTCCACTTTGGTATCCTTTGCTCCCGGCCTTACTACACCAGATTCGTCGGTCTGTAGGTTGCAGACCTGCACAGCTTCTTTTCGTTCTGCGGCAATGCCAGCCATGCCTTTTCCCACGGGAACTACAGACATTTTGGGAAGCAAAAACTCCGGAACTCCCACTTGGGCTTTTAGCTTTAAAAGGTCAGTCCCCTCTTCTAGAATATGGATCGTGCCAGTCGTGCAGTCAAAACAAGTCAATGTTTCCTGCAGCCAATTTGCCCACAAAAATTGGTCGCTACCGGAAATAGATTCTTTCAGTTGGGTAACAGGTGCATTTTCACTCATAATAGGTTGTCTTTTGATCATTCCAAAAAAACCTCCGCTCGCCGCGATCAACCTCCTCTCCGAAGGCACCGTTAACTGCGATAGGATAGCAAAATTCTTTATTTCGCCGCCACGCCCTAAAGATAGAAAAATCCACCAATGAATTAAAGCCAAATCGAACCTTCGCGCAAGGTCAATGCTATTTTTAGGGCAAGGTAGAGCTAGTTCATACCGGTAGATGCATTCCAGTAAATCTTTGCGGATTTTCTAGTCGGCTGAAAAGTAGTCAAACTACTATAAACTTAGGTAATATATTTTGATTTTCCATTCTTGGCAAATTTTTTGCTATAAATTTTCTTTAAAGTATTTAATTATTATATTTCCTACACAAGAACCCAATAACCATGAAAAAGCTCGTCGTCTTTCTTTCAGCTTTACCTTGGCTGCTTGCTACACTTGCGTACGCACAATCTGAAAATCAGGCTGAGGACGAAGATTCCCAGCTTCTGCCAAAAATCACTACCGTTGCCGAATTGGAGGGATTATGGGAAGTCCATTCGATTTACGACAAGTTTCAGCCTTTTGAGGTGTTGTTCCCTGGAAAAAAACCCCGGCTTTACTTTGACATGATCAACCAACAAATCCTTGGATACACGGGGTGCAACAACTTTAGTATTTTTACCCACCTGCAGGGAAATGAAATCGACGTGATGGGCTTTTTGGGAATGACGAAGGCTTGGTGCGACGGGGATGGAGAGGACATCTTTCTTACACTCTTAAAATCCGCCCATACCTTTGCTATCAGCGATGAAGGACACCTGACATTTCTGTGTGGCAACTTAGAGATTATGCGGTTAGAAAAAGTGGATGAAACACAGGATGACCACCCTTTTGGGCCGCCGACGATGCTGACATTCAAAAACCCTCACTTATTATTGGCTAACTGATCGGGATTCGATCACTTGCGCTCCGGCCTGTATCATTTCGTCGATAGCCAGTAGGCTATCCTGCTCGGAAAGGTTCACGCCCTTGGTGGCGTCTACTACCACCCACGTATCAAATCCTTCCAATAGCGCGTCGATCACGGTGAATTTTACACAATAATCTGTAGCCAACCCCACCACAAACACTTCGTTAACCCGTTCCTGTTTTAAAAAACCCGCTAATCCAGTATCTCCCATGCGATTGTTATCGTAAAACCCACTATAGGAGTCAACCATCCTATTGGTGCCTTTTTGAAATACCTTCGTCCAGCGAGATTGGTCCAAATCCCTATGAAAACCAGCACCTTCCGAACCCTGCACACAATGCACAGGCCATAACACTTGATCCACTCCGGACAGTTTTATTACCTCTCCAGGATGGGTTCCGGGGTGATTCGCCGCAAAGCTCCCATGGTCCGCCGGATGCCAATCCTGAGTGGCTACTATCAAATCAAATTTTGGCTGGATTGAGTTGATGACAGGGATTACCTTGTCTCCATCGCGTACTGCCAGTGCTCCTCCCGGCAAAAAATCGTACTGTACATCCACTATGATCAATGCTTGCATACCTATTCGGTGATTTCTGATGGCTTTGATTTAAGCACTAGGTTTGTTCTAAGTTCGTACAGGGACTCCTCCAGACCCACCGGATAAATATGGGGATTGGTGAGTCGTTTGTGGGTCTTGTCAAATTGGGACAACCTATCCAGGGTACTTTGCCGGATACGATGAATATCCGGTCTATGATAGACTTTTTTCCCCTGTTTAAATATCGGCACCAACAGGATCTTTTCCTCTGTCTGCGCCGTTTGGATGCGCTTGCGTCGGGTCGGATCTATGGGGTCGATGATGGTCACGGTCTCTTTTGGACCCAATCCTTCAAGGTAAATCATATCCCCTATTGCCTTCCCGTTAACCATGTATCGCTTCACATTGTGGTATCCGGGCACATTAATCTTTACAGACTGCTGAGAGAGTTTGATCTTGGGCTGCCACTCACCCGAAGGGTCTTTCATGGCCGACATTTTATATACTGCTCCTAGGGCCGGTTGATCGTAGGCAGTCACCAATTTGGTCCCTACTCCCCACACATCGATGGATGCCTCCTGGAGTTTTAAAGAGGTGATGATATGCTCGTCAAGGTCGTTGCTGGCCACGATTTTAACCTCTGGAAAGCCGGCGCGTTCCAGCATTTCCTTGGCTCGATTGCTAAAATAGGCCAAGTCTCCGGAATCAATACGTATCCCCTTTAGCGACTTTCCCTTGGCCTTTAGCTGCCTGGCCACCTCTATGGCGTTTCTCACCCCAGTCAGCGTATCGTAAGTATCTACCAATAACACCGTATTGTCCGGAAAGGACTCGGCATAAGCCTCAAAGGCTTTCAATTCGCTATCAAAAGACATGATCCAACTATGGGCATGTGTGCCGGACACCGGAATTCCAAAGAGCTTTCCGGCCATCACATTGGAAGTAGAAGAACAACCTCCGATATAGGCGGCACGACTTGCGGCAAGTGCACCGTCTATGCCCTGTGCCCTGCGCAGCCCAAATTCCAACACCGGGTCTCCCTTTGCTGCCAATACAATTCTCGCCGCCTTGGTTGCGATCAATGTCTGGAAATTGATCATGTTCAATACCGGTGTTTCCAGAAGCTGGCATTGGATCAAAGGTCCCTTAACCCGCAACAGCGGCATGTTTGGAAATACCACTTCTCCTTCTTCCACGGCATCGATGTCGCAGGAAAATTCCATTCTACGAAGGTACTCGATAAAGCCCGACTCAAATGTGCTAGAACCATCGCCGTTTTTCATTTCTTCCAAATACCGTAAATCGTTTTCATGAAACGAAAAATTACGGCAATAGTCTATCACATAATCCAGGCCCGCGGCAACGGTGAAGCCACTTTGAAAAGGATTCTTACGAAAAAAAAGAGAAAAAACCACCTCCTGTTCTGCCTTACCAGATTTCCAATACGCATACGCCATGGTAAATTGGTAAAAATCGGTAAGCAAGGTCAAAGAACCCTGGTAGAGATCTCGGGTAATTTTCATATTCAAATAAGGATGCGTGTCAAATACAAACCCAAATTTAATTCTTTTGACCACAAAAGACGAAAATAACGTCCCTTATTCCGCTAAGCTACTTTCCAGAAAAACGTACGTTCAGTATCACTCCACTCAACACCAACAACATTCCGGTGTAAGTAAGCAAGTTATAGGTCTCGTCAAAGAAAACATAGCCAAAGACCAGGGCATACACAATGCCGACGTAGGTAAGACTAGCTACCCTAGACAGATTGGCATTTTGATAAGCCATGGTCATAAAGTACTGTGCAAATTGAGTAAAGATGCCAATTCCCAACAGCAATACCCAGTCCCAACCCGATGGCTGCACCCAGCCAAAAAACGATATCAAGGCAGCTACGGGAGTGGTTACCAGTGGAAAATAAAATACGATTACCAACGGGTGTTCCGTATTCTTCAGTTTTCGGATCACGTTATAGGCTAAGCCTGAAAACAGGGCAGATGTCACTCCAATAACCAGAAAAACAGGGTCGATACGTGGATCGAACCCTTCTATAATCAACACACCGGTAAAAGCTATGGCGAAGTAAAGAAACTGAATGGGTTTTACCCGCTCTTTAACGATGAAAATTCCCAATACCGAAGTGAATATAGGTGCCATGTACTGAATGGTTACCGCACTTGCCAACGGGATATTTTGAAGCGTATAGAAAAAGGTTATCAACCCCACCGAACCAACCACCCCTCGAATGATCAGGAGCTTCTTATTGTTGCCAAAAAGAGGTATCTGTTTAGCTTTTAGAATCAGGTAGGTAAAAACAAAGCTAAATACGGACCTAAACAGAATGATCTCTATAGCAGGTATATGTGGAAGGAATTTTACCGTCACATTCATGCAGGCAAAAAACATCCCCGCCAAAAGCATGTGTTGTACACTTTTCGAGCTCAAAGATGCAGGAGTTTTGGTGAGTATTGGCTAGCCATGGCACGAGACAATTTTTTGAAGATAATTTGAAAACCTTTGCGATCTGAGGTTGTTTACTAAAATAAAAAACATGGCGTTAAAGATTGGCAGCAAAGCACCGGATTTCGTCCTCCCCTCTACTTCTGGAAAACTTTTCAAACTCTCAGAGGACTGGAAAGGTACAGGTGGTATCATCTATTTCTACCCAAAAGACTTCACCGGCGGCTGTACCGCTCAAGCCTGTGAATTTCGGGATGAATTTGAGTCCTTTCGGGATTTGGACATTTCCATCGTTGGTATCAGCAAAGACACCATAGCTACCCATCATAAATTCAAGAAGGAATATAATCTGCCTTTCGAATTGCTGGGTGACGCACGAGGCAAAGTATGTAGAGATTACGACGCACTCATTCCACTGGTACAGTTACCTAAGCGTATCACCTACCTAATCGATGACAAACACGTAATACGTGCCATCCACCAAGATATGTTTGATGGCAAATCCCATATTCGGGAAATGATCGCCCAACTACAAAAAACATAAAAAAAGAAACCGGACAAATCGCCCGGTTTCTTTTTTTCTAAACAGATCGTGTTTATTTACTGGCAATGTACTGAAGCAAGTCCACCACTTTGTTGGAATATCCCCACTCGTTGTCATACCAAGAGACCAGTTTCACGAAAGTAGGGCTCAATTGGATACCCGCGCCTGCATCGAATATGGAAGTACGCGCGTCTCCAATAAAGTCGTTGGAAACAACTGCATCTTCGGTGTATCCTAAGATACCTTTCAGATCTCCTTCAGAGGCTTCTTTCATTTTAGCACAGATCTCCTCGTAAGTAGCTGGCTTGGCAAGTCTAACAGTTAAGTCCACTACCGATACGTTGGGGGTAGGTACTCGAAAAGACATACCTGTCAATTTACCGTTTAGTTCAGGGATCACCTTACCAACTGCTTTGGCTGCTCCAGTAGATGAGGGGATGATATTCTGACCTGCACCGCGTCCGCCTCTCCAATCTTTGGCTGAAGGGCCATCCACTGTTTTTTGTGTAGCAGTGGTAGCGTGTACAGTGGTCATCAAACCTTCTTCCAATCCCCAATTGTCATTGACTACCTTGGCGATAGGCGCCAGACAGTTGGTGGTACAGGAAGCGTTGGATACAAAGGTCATGTCGGATGTATATTTGTCTTCATTTACACCCATCACAAACATTGGTGTGTCGTCCTTAGATGGTGCAGACATGATAACTTTCTTCGCACCGGCATCGATATGGCCTTGGGCAGACTCTTTGGTTAAAAACAAACCGGTAGACTCCACGACATACTCTGCGCCGATCGCTCCCCAGTTCAGGTTTGCGGGATTTTTTTCCGAAGTCACTCGGATGGCGTTACCGTTTACGATCAGCTGCCCGTCTTTTACCGCTACGTCTCCTTTGAACTGTCCGTGAGTAGAGTCGTATTTAAGCATATAGGCCATGTAGTCTACATCAATGAGGTCATTGATGCCTACAATCTGTACATCTTCTCTTTCTTGAGCTGCGCGAAACACAAGTCGTCCGATTCTTCCGAATCCGTTAATACCTACTTTAATTTTTCCCATAATATTAGTTGTTCTTTACTTTATATATACTTGTTGCGTTAGGTGTTTAAAAGTAATTTCCTGCTAAACAGCGCGACGTCAAAATTCCAACCATAAATAGTGAAAACGAAGTGAAATTTTGCCGTTTCGAAATTTTCAACGGTCAAATTTATCAATTTTAATAATAGTAAGGAAATTTTACCGCATGCTTTTATTCCATATTTTTGGGGCTCAACAATGCGATATGCTGGAAGAACTGGATCAAAGTGTACTGGATTTTAATGGAGACTCACTTTTTCTGATGAATGTCTCACTTGCAGTTATCATGTTTGGTGTCGCGCTTGACATTCGAAAAGAGGATTTCCTTTACCTCCTAAAAGCCCCAAAACCCTTTTTCCTAGGGGTATTGGCGCAGTTTGTGCTACTTCCTTTGCTTACCTTTCTGCTCGTATCGTGGATCCGACCAATTCCCAGCGTGGCCTTAGGGATGTTTCTGGTAGCGGCCTGCCCCGGCGGCAACATATCCAATTTTCTGAGCAACTTCGCCAGAGGAAATACTGCTTTATCGGTAAGTCTCACCGCCTTTGCTACAGCTTTTTCGATCGTGCTTACCCCTTTTAATTTTGCCCTATGGGCGGGGTTCTACACGCCTGCCGCCCCCCTGTTGGAAGCAATCAGTCTAAACTATCAAGACGTTTTCCAAACGGTGGCGTTGATCTTAGGAGCTCCGCTGATACTGGGAATGTACGTGAGGCATCGATTCTCCCTATTTGCGCAAAAAGCCAGCCACGTTTTAAAACCGCTGAGCATCGCTATTTTTGGTGCCATCGTAATAGTGGCTTTTTATAGCAACTACGATTTATTCCTAAAATTTATTTTATTAATATTCGGTTGGGTATTGGCGCACAATGGCGCAGCGTTGCTTTCGGGCTTTTCGCTGGCCAAGATCTTTGGGCTAAGCATCGAAGACACCAAGACACTTACCATCGAAACAGGCATCCAAAACTCAGGCCTTGCGCTGGTATTGATATTTACCTATTTCGACGGGCTGGGCGGGATGGCCATCATTGCCGGGTGGTGGGGTATCTGGCACATCGTTTCCGGTCTTACGGTGGCAACCCTGTGGAAACCGAAAAGGAAATTGTGAGGATGCGCTTCCATCAGCGGCCGTCTAGATTGGATTTCCACCATTTGCCCCGAAAGAGGGACTTAACGTTCACTTCGATTATGAACACATGAAGCGACTGTTCAACGAGCTTTTGAGGATCTGGGTGCGGATCAGCCTTCACGTCTATTTTGGAGAAATCCAGGTGAAAGGACGACAGCATATACCCCGGGACCAACCACTGATCATTGTAGCAAACCATCAAAACGCCTTGTTGGATGCGCTACTGATTGCCACAGAACTGGGACTAAAACCTCATTTTCTCGCCAGAGCAAGCATCTTTAAAAACCCTTGGATTGCCTCCCTTCTTAGTCTGCTACAGTTAATTCCTGTATTCCGCATCCGTGATGGCTTCCAAAACCTTTCCCGCAACGACGAAACCTTCCAACGTTGCCAACATATACTGGCCCGTAGAGAAAGCATTCTCCTATTTCCTGAGGGCAACCATAGCTTACAGAGACACCTCCGCCCACTCAGCAAAGGTTTTACCCGAATCGCATTCGGTACACTCCAAAACCATCCAGACCTACCACTTTATTTATTGCCGGTGGGCATCAATTACGGAGCCCATCAGTACGCTGGATCCAAGGTGAGTCTCCAAGTGGGCAAAGCCATCCCAGTGGCAGAGGCAGATTTTGATGCCCAAGCCCTAAAGGAACAAGTGGCTACCTCATTGAAAGCGTTGACCGTACAGATTCCGGCGACCGCATACGAAATCTCCTTGCAAAAATATCTCAAAGGACAAGTGGATCTTAGTGATCCTGCTGCGTTTCAAGCCGGACTGACATTTCCCGCTCACAGAGTCATCCATGGCCGTCCGATTATTCACCTGCTTTATTTTCCGTTGCTCCTGATCTGGAAGTTCCTAAAACCCAGCATCACAGATCCGGTTTTTTATGGCACCGTGAAATTCCTAATTGGCTTCCTCGGAGCACCCCTCTATTTTATCCTAATTACGGTGATTTTCTGCGTAGTAGGCGTTCCACTTCTAGGATCAACTGTGGTCATCGGCTTGGCTTTCGTCCTGTATGTTTTCCGTCATTCTGTCAAGCAGGCTTGAGTGTGTACCTTTCTTCCAAAGGGACTTATAGAACGGATCCTTCTGCATAAAAATCCCTATAAAAACAGCAAGGGATCTGATTTATTGCAATAGCGGGTGACCTGCCATCTCATAGGATATCATCCAAATTAGCCTGTTTTAGATAAGCTATTGGCGTCAGAATTGGGGAAACACACCTTTACCTACCCGTTTCCCGTAGAATATAGTAACCAATACTTCAGCACCATGCAGCTCCGGTCAGTCAACTTGGCAATATCAGGTTTATCGTTTTTCATAGGTCTACTTTTGGCGGCTTCTGGAATACATGCCGTTCAAGAGGTGGATATAGTCCATAAAATAAGAACCTACCTCAATACCTACAGGGTAAACTACACCCCTGAAAAAATATACGTACACCAAGATAAAAACCTCTACGTGGCGGGCGAACTGATCTGGCTAAAAGCCTACGTTCTGGAGGCCTCATCCCTGCGTGCCACCCAAAAAAGCGCCGTCTTACACTTGGAACTACGAAATAAAGACCAGGAAACCATTTCGAAAGCTACCTTGCCTATAGAAGACGGTGGTGCCATCGGAGATCTCCTCCTGGATGATTCGCTGCCCTCAGGAAAGTACTACCTCACCGCCTACACCCAATGGATGAGGAATTTCGGTTTGGTGGATATGTTCCAACGGGAAATCTATATCCTGGGACAAGACAGCGCAAGTACTTCTCCAAGAATTGAAAGTGGTGTCCCCGACCTCCAATTCTTTCCAGAATCCGGAGACTTGATGGCGGATTTGGAGCAAGAGGTAGCCTTCAAAGCGGTCGGTGCGGATGGCCGGGGCATGCCAATAAGTGGCGTGGTCTATGATCAAAATGGCACACAGGTCGCTGAATTCCGAGACCTGCATGGTGGAATGGGCGGATTCATATTCCGCCCCAAAGCGGGACAGCGCTACTTTGCCAAAATCAACCAACCTGAAGAGATCGCCCACGAATACACGCTTCCACTACCCAAAGATTCCGGGATCTTGATGCGGGTAGACGAAAGCTTCAGCGAAGAAAGTATTCGGGTCACCCTTCAATCCAGCCAAACTCCCAGCCAAAACCTGCATCTACTGGCGATTGCCAGGGACAATCTCGTTCAATCCGAAGCTGTATTCTTGGAAACCGGAAAGTCAGCGGAAATCACGCTGTTGAAATCAGAATTTCCAACTGGCGTAGCAAAACTTACCCTTATAGACCGGGAGGGCGTCCCACTGGCAGAACGTCTGTTATTTGTCGACGATGCTGAAAACCCAGCATTTTCCCTTACTTCTGAAAAAACCACCTACGATTTCAGAGAAGAAGTAAAGCTGAGGATACTTCCCGAAAACCCCGTCTCAGAGAGCAGTTATGACCTGTCACTATCGGTGGTCGCGCAGGATCAAGCGGCTTATCATCCTCACGAGGAAAATATCAAAACCCATCTTTTGCTATCCTCCGACCTCAAGGGACCGGT
Source organism: Lunatimonas sp. (assembly GCF_020832325.1). GTDB lineage: Bacteria > Bacteroidota > Bacteroidia > Cytophagales > Cyclobacteriaceae > Lunatimonas. Next base: position 202,926 of record NZ_JAFIEU010000013.1, on the reverse strand, counting down.
AGAAAGCCCCAATTACTACTTCGAAACTCAAAGTGCCGAACGATCTCGAGCGCTTCGTTACCTGATGATGACACAGGGATGGAGGAGATTTGAGTGGGAAACCATCCGTACCCAGAAGTTGCCGGAAATCCGCCATAGTAATGAGTTGGATTTGCAGTTGTGGGGCCGGCTGACCAATGAAAAAGGAGATGGAATCGAGCGAGGCGAGGCGTTGCTGTTTTTGAAGGACAGATACCAAGCTTTCATCACCGCCGAAACCAACCCACAGGGATACTTTGCCTTTCAGGGGTTTTATTTTCGGGATAGCATCGACATCGTCATCCAAGGATCTGATCGGCGGGGGCACCGCAGTGGCGTGCAGGTAGAAATTATTGATCACTTGGTAGGTGATATCCGCCCCACCCATGCAGTTCGAATGGATATTGAAATGGATCCAAGCATTCCCAAAAACTACCTATCTGAGATGCAATACCAATTTCGAGCCAGTGAGTCGGCTCTTTCCGGTATGGGCCTGCGGGAAATTTTGCTGGATGAAGTGGTGGTAGAGGGACGGGCCGAGATCACAGAACCCTTTCGTCTGCACCGGCGTGCTGACGCAGTACTCACCCGGGAACAGCTGCCGGTAGCTCCTTCCGGGAATATTTTGGAGAGTCTGCAAGGACGGGTGGCTGGGCTGCAGATTGTTCCGGCGGGTGCCAATCAGTTTCGCGCCGTGATACGCGGACAGGGTTCCCCACTGTTTTTACTTGACGGCGTGATGGTCTCAGAGTCGGTAGTTCAGAGTATTAGCCAATTCGATATCAGCAAGGTTGAAATCTTGAAAGGGCCAGGCACTGCTGGAATTTACGGTGGACAAGCTGGGGGTGGTGTGATTGCCCTGTATACAAGAAGAGGTGGAGAAGATACCGAAATCGACCCTGAGAGTGGAAAACATATCATGACCCATCGAATGGGTGGATTCACCAAAACCCGGCAGTTTTACGTACCCAAATACGAGGGAGCTACAGACGGGTATTATCAATTCCCAGACCTTCGAACCACCATTCATTGGAACCCTCAAATTCTGATGAACTCCGATGCGTCTCGTCAGCTTTCTTTTTTCACTGCAGATACACCGGGCATTTACCGGGTCATTGTGCAGGGAATTTCCGAAAACGGCTCTCCCTTCTATGCAACCCACACCTTTGAGGTAGGGGAATAACGTTCTTATAGAGGCCCGGAACTTCAGATCAGGGCGCTAATTTCAGCATTTCCGCAAATACGGTATTTAATTGACAAACATTTCGTCCACCAACAAGAGGGCCGCTCTACCCTTTCGGGGACTCCAGTCCGGAATACTGCCAACCGGCTTGGCGACTACTTTGAAAAAACGTCCCGTGAATGTAGGAACGGTAATGGACACATCGTCTATATAGGGTTTCCCCAGCGTTGAGGGTTGCTTTGGCTGTATCCTACCCAGCAATTGCAGCTTTCCGGGGTCATCCCCCCCCCAAAGTTCCAACGAAGCGGGTGGAAATATCACAGTCTCTGGCTCTACCAGCACGCGCATAGCAACCTGACTTACTGGAACCGCTTGCTGGTATTCGAGCAGCACCTCCATATCATTGTTTAGGAACCCCGCCCAATTATTTGCCCAAGCGGGACTATTGGCATTGAAGGTACCCATCTCACCGTCAAAGAATGTCAATGCCCCATTGGCAGGATGAACGCGATTGAGGCGTGACAATAAGTGAACCGTATCGGGGTTGAAGCGGCTTTGATACACCTGCAAGGTCGCTAGTTCACTACCAAACCATCCTTCCTTATATGCTTTGGCTTTTACTACTTTAGCTTCCTTCAATAGGACCTTCCCCTCTTGGTAGACTGGCGATGATACGCTGTCCGGTTCCGTTCCGTCCAGAGTGTATCGAATAATCACATCACGAATCGGATGCCCCAGACGCAAAAACATTGAATCGGCAAATATCGGTGATGTGGCCAATACCGGTAAGTTCAGCTGCAGGATATCCATGTCTTTGCTTTCTTTGCCGCTGAGTATCCTAACTCCCGGAAAGTCGCGCTCCAGCTGATCCAGCTCGCTATCCGCAAGACCCGTATCCCAAAGGTACAGGGTCTTTAAACCGTTCTGATTTTGCAATAGCATACGCACACCCACTTCATCCACCCGAGTGCCTGACAACGAAAGGTGCTGAAGTTTTGGCATCTCTGCCAACCGCCCCAAACCGGCGCCTGTGATGTCTGTAAAGTTGAGGTTTAGCCTATCTAAATTTTCAAATTGAGCAATGGTACCCAAGTCAGAATCACTTACGGACATTTCGCTAAGGTTGAGAGATACCAGTTGGGTCTTGACTTCAATAAGCTCTTGCAGCACTTCGTTTGAATATTCTGCTCGGGAATAAACCCTTGCATCCAATGCTGGGGACTCTTTGGCCACTGGCATCACAGAGCGAAACGCATGGTTGAGCTTTTCAACGATTGCTTTTGATGCGGGCGAGAAATTATACCTATCTGTATCCGGACGCTCGGTAAATCGTAGACTTGCAAGCTGAAACAGCTCATTTTTTGGATCCAAAGCGGCCACCTGGGTGTCAAAAGCGGCATCCTGCTCGATCCATAACTCCAACAGGCGGATTTCCTCATCGGAAAGTTGCGTCTTGCCGGATGGCGGCATATGCTCCTCGTCGTCAAGAGGGAGATGTATTCGTTCTAAAAGCAGACTTCCCGCTGCATTTCCGGCCGTTAACAAGGGACCTGATTTACCACCTTTCAAAAGCCCCTCTTTCGAACTCATCACCAATTCTCCTTTGGACTTCCGCGCATTGTGGCAAGAGTTACACTTTCTCTCCAAAATCGGCATGACCATGTGGTCAAAAACTACCGCTTCCTCCAAGGAGACTTTTTCCTGTCTTGCTTCGGCTATCGGTGCAAAGAGAAAATTCTCCCCATGGGTCAATGTAGCTCCCCAATGGGACGCAACAACCAACAACAGTGCAGAAAATGTCACGCTGGCCTTGGCTACCTTAGGAGTAAACCAAGCCTGACGACGAACGCCATACAAAACGGAAAGCAAAATGGCCAACAAGGACCCGCTCCACTTATGCTGTACGACCAAGTCGCCCGTGTAGCCCTCCTCCAAAGACAAAAACAACCCCATCAGTGCTGAAAACAACGCGCTGATGGCCGCTAAAAGGAACAGTACTCTGGAGAATTCCACCAAACCGGGGTTTTGCTTGTAAGTTTCCCGGGAAACGAAAAGCTCCATTGCCAATAGCAAGCACACCAATACAATCGGAAAATGAAGCATCAATGGATGCATTCTTCCCAAGGGGCTAAGCCACAGGGGAACCTCTAAGTAAGACTCAAAGAGCAAGAAGAAAATGAGGAGCACTGTCCCGGCAAAGAGAATGCCCTCTGCTAGGATCAGGAGCTTGTTGGAAAGAGATCGGTTATGGGTCACTTTTGGACTTTGTTAATTATGCAATCAAATCTTTTACAACGTGTCCATGCACGTCTGTCAACCGGAATCTTCTACCCAGGTGTTTGAAAATCAATTTTTCATGATCCAATCCCAGCAAGTGCAGCACGGTGGCCTGAAAATCATGGATGTGTACCGGATCTTTCGCTACGTTGTATCCTAGTTCGTCGGTCTCTCCATAGACCAAGCCCGGCTTCACACCGCCACCCGCCATCCAAATGGTAAAGCACCTTGGATGGTGGTCGCGTCCATAATTGTCTTTGGTCAGCTTACCTTGACTGTAATTGGTCCGGCCAAACTCACCGCCCCAGATCACCAGAGTCTCATCCAAAAGACCTCGCTGCTTTAGATCCGTTACCAAGGCTGCGGAAGCTTGATCCGTATCTTTGGCCTGATGCCGGATTTCATAGGGCAGGTTATCGTGCTGATCCCAACCTTGATGGTAAAGCTGTACAAAACGCACCCCACTTTCAGACAATTTTCTTGCCATCAGGCAATTGGCCGCATAGGTTCCGGGAACCAGACAATCCGGTCCATATAGTTTGATGACGCTATCGGGCTCTTTGGAAAGATCCATGATTTCGGGCACAGCCGTCTGCATGCGATAGGCCATTTCATATTGTTTTACCTTAGCGGTGATTTCCGGGTCTCCAAATTTGTCGTAGGCCAAGTGATTCATTTCCGCCAAATTATCCAGCATGGCCCTGCGCTCTTCCCTACTCATTCCTTTGGGATCCTTGAGATAGAGTACCGGGTCCTCACCACTGCTAAACTGCACCCCCTGATGTACCGAGTCGAGAAACCCATTTGTCCAAAGCTTCGAATAGACCCCCTGCCCGTTTCCTATACCTCTGGAAAGCAAAACGGTAAATGCCGGTAGGTTTTTGTTTTCGCTTCCCAGGCCATAGCTAAGCCAAGCACCCATACTCGGACGGTTCCCCTGCTGGGCACCGGTCTGGAAAAATGTCAGCGCTGGATCGTGGTTGATAGCCTCGGTGTGCATGGAACGCACAAAGCATAGATCATCTACTATCTTGGACGTGTAGGGAAACAAGTCGCTTACCCAGGCACCGGACTCCCCGTATTGCTTGAAATCGGCAAAAGAACCTACCAAGGGAAAGGAAGATTGGTTAGCAGTCATCCCGGTGAGGCGTTGCCCTCCGCGCACAGAGTCAGGTAACTCCTGGCCAAACCAATCGGTAAGCTTGGGTTTGTAATCAAAAGACTCTAACTGGGAAGGGGCCCCATTTTGAAATAGGTAGATCACCCGCTTTGCCTTGGGGGCAAAATCGGGAATCCCCGGCGTCAAACCGGCAGTATCTCCCCCTACCCCTCTGAACAAGTCTGGCATCAGGAGAGATCCTAGAGCTACGCTTCCCACTCCCATGCCCATACGGGACAAAAATCTCCTACGATTGATATTCAGCCGGTGTTCCAACAACGGATTTTCCATATTACGTTTTTGAAATCGTTTCTTCTAAATTATAAATAGACACAATAACCTGCATGAGTGAGGCCCATTCCACTTCATCCAAGCCCTCTGCCATGGGGTATTCTCCCACAGACAGGAGATCTCTGGCCTCCTCGATACTAAGTGCATCCATCCTTCCCGTGAAATACTGCATCAGAAGTTTGGTTTCCTTCTCCGTGGGCTTTCTGCACACAATTTGACGGAAGGCATGCTGTATGGTACTTTCCATATCTCTACTATCCGAGGACTGCAATAGACGCCCAGCCAACACCCTGGAGGCTTCCAAAACCGTGGGGTCATTCAGCATCACCAATGCTTGCAAAGGCGTGTTGGTAGTGGTTCGCTCTACCTCGCACTGATCCCGGTTACTTGCATCAAACATGGTCATGGCCGGAGGAGGGACAGTACGTTTGATGAAATTATACAGTCCTCTACGGTATAACTGCGGACCACGATCCTGCTTATATACCGAAAGGATTCCTCTGCCAGAAGTCGCTCCCTCCCACAGCCCGGGAGGCTGATAAGGCTTCGCACTGGGGCCACCAATTTCTTTGTTGATAAGGCCGGAACTGGCAAGAACAATATCCCGCACAAACTCCGCCTTTACCCTAAACCGGGGCGCACGGGCGAGGTAAATGTTTTCTGGGTCCTTATCCAATTTGTCGGCTGAAAGTACTGCCGATTGCTTATAAGTCGCAGAGGTGACCATCTGACGGACCAGCCTTTTAATATCCCAGCCGTGCTCCATAAAATCCACGGCAAGCCAATCCAAAAGCTCCGGATGGCTGGGAAGCGCACCCTGCATCCCAAAATCTCCCGGGGTGCTGACGATCCCCCGACCAAAAAACTCTTGCCATATTTGGTTCACAAATACCCTGGCTGTCAACGGGTTTTTTGGATCAAACATCCACTGGGCTAATCCCAAGCGATTTGGCTCAAAACCGGCATCAAAGGTCAGGATCGCCTCGGGAGTATTGGGCTTCACAGCCACGGTAGGCTGATCGTATAGCCCTCGGTCCAAAATGTAGGAAGGCCGAATAGAGTCCAATTCACCCATCACGGAGACAATGAGCCCCAGCGTATCCTTTTTATTTACAAAGGTTAGGATTGAGGCTACCTCTTCGTTGGTGATTTCCATAAATGGCACCTTTGCATACGTCTCAGGACCTCCCACCACCGATTCAATACCCCTTTCACGGATATTGTTGAAAAAAGCGTACAGCTGGTAATACTCCTTCTGGGAGATGGGGTCGTATTTATGGTCGTGGCAGCCAGCACATTCCATCGTGATGCCCATCAGGGCTTTGCCAAAGGTGTTCGTACGGTCTGTCACGTACATGACGCGGTATTCTTCGTCCACAATTCCTCCCTCCTCGGTAATCTTATGGTTTCGGTTGAATCCGGTCGCCAATATTTGCTCTTTGGTCGGCTCGGGAAGTAGGTCCCCTGCAAGCTGCCAGGTAATGAACCGGTCATAGGGCATATTGGTATTGAATGCATGGATTACCCAGTCCCTCCAAGGCCACATACTGCGGTAACTGTCATCCTGAAAACCATGGGAATCTGCAAACCGGGCGATATCCATCCAATAGACGGCCATTTTTTCTCCATACGCGGCTCCGGCCATTAATTGGTCCACCCAATGCTCGTAGGCATCCGGTCGCTGATCTTGCAGGAATTCGTCCATCATCTCCAGAGTAGGTGGTAACCCGGTCAAATCTAGACTTAAACGCTTCAAAAGACTTTCTTTGTCCGCCTGTTCGTTGGGTTTGAGACCCACTTCCTGCATCTTCGTGCGGGTAAACCGGTCGATCTCATTTAGCACCCAGTCCTTGTCTTTGGGCTGCGGTAAATCTGGCTTCTGCGGTGGCACAAATGCCCAGTGGGGCTCGTATTTTGCGCCCTGCTTAATCCACTTTTCAATGACCTTGATTTCGGTATCGGTGAGCTTCAGGTTAGAACCCGGAGGGGGCATGCGTTGCTCCGGATCATCAGATATCATGCGAAGATAGGCCACCGACTGCATAGGGCGTCCAGGAACGAGGCCGTGAGCACCGGGAGTTTCCTGCAGTGCTTTGAACGCTTCCTCTGCAATATCCAAGCGCAAACCAGCCTCCCGCTTATTGGCATCGGGGCCATGACAAGCAAAACAATTGTCAGACAAAATGGGGCGAACATGAAAATTGTAGCTGACTTGATCGGGAACGGATTCCACTATTTGCCCATCTTCCTGACTCCTTTGGCAGCTTTGAATCGTCGTAACCGATAGGAACAAGATAACTCCGGCTCGAAGCCGGTTCCATAGGGTATTCATAGATTTTTGACTTATCTGTACCGCGGTTTTCGCTTAGAATTGACCGCATAATACTTACTCTCTTTGCCGAAATTTAAGAAAATATTCGAACGATTGCCATTATCAACGGTATTTAATAGAAATCGGTTTATATAATTTTTTAAACGGAAATTATTCCTGACAAATAAGCTTATTGAAAGAAAAAATTAAAAAATTAAAAGGAGAATACCTCTCTAAATACCCTTTGTTCATCTGTTTAATATGTTGTTCTTTAGTGGTCAGATGCCTGCCTGACGGCTATGGTCCAGCAGGCAGGCTCGATTTCATCTTGTTCCAAATGACTATCACCCACCAAGTGGACGCCAAGGATACACCCGTAAGCAACAATGCGGTGGACGTGTCTCCATAAATCCAGCTTCCTGTGGCAAAAAGACAACTATACACGGCCATGCAGGCCACTACCATTCCTACAATCCCCTTAGGGATATCTGAATGCAAGTCTGCCTCTGCCAGGGGTCTGCCCTGAGAAGCGGCGTACCGGATTACCCGTTGCCAACCTATCCGTCCGGGCCGAACCCTTCGGTAAAAGCGCTCCAAAGTATCCATGGAGGTAGGGCGGGTGAATAACGTAACCAGCACCCAGGTAAGGGTAGTAATGCCTACACCCAACAGCAACTGAATATGTGTTTTGATGGGTTGAATCTGCAAAATCGCTGCCTCTCTAGCCATTCCTGCACCTACCAATGCATCAATCTGTGCTGCCTCGTGGTTTTCCCATGCCATAAAACCCAAAGCCACCAGAAACGATATCACCATGGCGGTCAGTTCGCTGTAGGGATTGACTCTGTACCAAAACCAGCGAAGAATAAACAACAGGCCGGTGCCGGCCCCAATCTGTAGGAGCAGGTTGAAAGCCGAAAGTGCGTTTTGAAGAAATAGTGCCAGTACACTGGCAATCACCATGATGATGACGGTGGAAATACGCCCTACCAGCACCAGCTGCTTTTCTGAAGCCTGCGGTTTGATAAAACGCTGGTAAAAATCATTCACCAAATAGGATGAGCCCAGATTGAGGCAGGAAGACATCGTAGACATGTAGGCCGACAACAGGGAGGCAAAAACCAACCCCACAAGACCTGTAGGAAGCAGGGTCAACATGGCGGGATATGCCAGGTCATGGCCAATAATACCCGGATCCAAACTGGGAAATGCCTGTTGGATAGATTCCAGGTCAGGAAACACTACTAGACTGCAAAGCGCCACGACGATCCAGGGCCATGGCCGAATGGCATAATGGGCTACATTAAACAATAACGTAGCACCCATGGCGTGATTTTCATTCTTTGCGGCAAGCATCCGCTGCACCACATAGCCTCCACCGCCCGGTTCCGCACCCGAGTACCAAACACTCCACCACTGTACCGTCACAGGGATTATGAATACGATCACGGCGACCTCCCACTGATTGAAGTCTGGGAAAAAGGAAAGCTTATCGGCCACCTGGGGATGACTAAGCAAGTTGGCGAGGCCACCTACCTCCGGGTGTTGCACCGCATAAACAGCAGCTAGGATAGATCCGGCCATCGCAGCTAGAAACAATATGAAATCTGTCACAATCACTCCCAAAAATCCACCCATGGAGCTAAAAACCACCGTTACACCACCCGCTATTAGAATCACTTGAACCGGAGAGAGGCCCAACATCACCCCTCCCACCTTGATTGCGGCCAGGGTGACGGCAGCCATGATCGCTACATTAAAAACAACACCCAAGTAAATCGCCCGAAACCCCCGAAGAAAGGAGGCCATTCGGCCGCTGTAACGGATCTCGTAAAACTCTACATCGGTGACTACTTCCGACCTACGCCATAATTTGGAGTAAACAAACACCGTGAGCATCCCGGTCAAAAGAAATGCCCACCAAACCCAGTTTCCGGATACCCCATTTTGCCGAACGATATCCGATACCAATGTAGGCGTGTCTACCGAGAAGGTAGTAGCCACCATAGAAACCCCTAGTAAGTACCAGGGCATATTTCTACCGGAAAGAAAAAACGAAAGGGAATCCTTGCTCGCCTGCTTGGAGGCCCAAAACCCCACACCTAGGGAAATGGCAAAAAACAGGAAGATGATTCCCCAATCCAAGCTAGTAAGTTGCATAGGGTTGGCGATTAACCGCAAAATATACTACCACAATTGGCATTAACCAAATCATTGCATGCCGAAAAGGATTGAAAGTTTTGCAAAAATCTTGTACTTTGTATCCATACTAAACATTGCAGCTATGTCGTTCTTTTCACGCCTTTCCGCCGAAGACCGATTGAGCCAAGGATACATGAGATACCTGGCCATCTTCGCTATTTTGGTGATTCCCACATATACCTTTTTGTTTGGGACCAAAGAATCTCCGTTTTATTTTACCCTAAGTATGATCGGAAATCTGGTAGAATACCGCACCGGGTTTATCATCTGGGGCGTGGTTACTGGCTTGTTGCTGACGTTTTACATCTACCGGCTGTATGTACTGAAAGCATTTAATCACCCCAAAGCCAAAAAATTACTGTTCGGATCCCTGTTGTTTTTGGTGCTTACCGTGTTAATTCCGGCAGTCGAGGAGTTACCTTTTCTCCGCAAACTCCATGCGGTGATGGCTGTTCTTTTCGCATTGAGCCTGACTGCCTCGCTGTACCTCTTTATCCGCTACTTGGCTGCAATTGATCAGCAAATCACCCTACGGTCTACTTGGATGCTGTTTTCGATTGTCGGAATTTCTGTGGGATTGTTTTTTATACTGGGAAGCACCGGGATTTTCGAACTTTTTTTCTTTCTATCGTTATCGATCTTCTTGGTACTCCTGAAAGTTTGGCTTAGGCCCTATCAAAACAAACTCTAACCTTACTGTCTACCATCCTCCGCGAATACAAACTTTGCTTTTCCGGTAATATCGCTACTTAACATCGTGGGTGCCCAAAACTTCTCCACATGTTCCACTACCAGATCAGTACCTTCGAAGTGACTTACCTGCGGATACTGCTCCGGATTGTACATGGAATCTGTCATGTCCCGCATAAGCACTACGTTTTTATTCAGGTTGGCCAACTGCCGAATCGCGAAGGGGCGGCCCAGTATACACATGTTGGTATGCACCCCCATAATGACTATGTTGGTTATCTCTTTTTCTGCTAGCAGGTTAAAAACCTCCTGTCCTTGATCTGTGATGTAATCGTCTCTGTGAATTTCCAGCACATCGATTTGTTTGGTCCAGGCGGTGCGCTCCACACAGGGCTCTCCGTTTGCACAGGGCTTGTCACACCCCCCGTCGCTGTCATCGATTGGCAGGGGATTTTCCGCTTCCGGATCCAAATAACACCAATCATTGATCGGAAAACCCTCAGGAGCGGTGTGGTAGGGTAATTCCTTTGCTTTTCGTCGCTGGGGGTATGATTCGTAATAGGACATGGTACCACTGGGAGCATGGACGATCGTTACACCCTTACTCCTCGCCGCTGTGAGCACCTCATTCATACGGGGAGCCAGTTCTCCTACCCGTTGAGTAGCACTTTCACACCAGTGTTCGTTCCACATATCCACCACGATAATGGCTGTCTTAGCTGGATTCCACCGCTGTGTTTGATTGACCACCTGCCAGTTTCCATCCGCTCCTTTCTCTCTTGACCGTAACTGTACCTCCATGCCCTCCGGAGAGAAAGTCTCGATGACTGTTTCCTCCTCCCACTCCACACTTACCAACCTGTAAATAACAAAGCCCACAAACAGGATAAGCAGCAACCACAAAAATTTTGAAATATGAAACATAACCGATGCGTTTTGGTTGAAATATAGGAATTGACCTATCAAAAAGCAAATGCCTATCCCAACTTACCAATAGCCTTATCGAGTTAATACCCGTAAATTAGGGGCGGTATGGTCTATCCTACCGGATTATCAGTTTTGAAATAAAAACCAACACATCAAAGGCGAATGATTGCGCTTTTGAAACCAAAAGGATTACTGATTTGTAGATTATTTTGGACGGGCAAGAACAATGAATCGGTCGCTTTCTTTCAATTAGACTAAACATCTTTTATATTTGATTTCAATTTAACATACATCAACCATGAAAAAACTGAAAAACATCTTGTTGATGCTTGCTATGGCAGGTTTTATCTTGGGAACAGGGCTATCGGCTTGCGGTGGCAAAAAAACTGACGGATCCAGTGAAACTACCGAACACCCGGCAGACGGAGAGGAACATCCTGCAGAGGAAAGTGAGCACCCTTCCGAACATCCTACAGAAAAGAAAGAACACCCAAGCAATTAAATAAGTAAGGCCGCAGTATGGTTCTGTGGCCTTTTTTTATCTGATTTTTTTGACCAATCACGCGGCATCAGCCTTTATAATGGCTTCAACTGGCCGACTTTCGCATAAACGAGAACTTCGAACTCACCTTCACTTCTTTGCCTTCAATTTCGAGGTAGGGATAGGCAATAAAATTGATCGGTCCTGTAGTCGGTCCGGGGCTCACCTGAAGATCTCGTCCGCGGCTAAGTTCAATTCGATTGGCCGGATGTCTTCCAAAATAATAGGTAGCTAAGGCCGTATACTTGTTGGCTTCGGAAATGTCCACAGGCCACCACCTGCCATCGGCATAAAACTCTGCCCAACAATGGTACCCGTCAATTCCCCCTTCATTCCGATCCGATGGAATGGATGCACCGATAGAAAACTTGGCAGGAATCCCCACGGACCGGGCCAAGGAAATAAAGTAGCTGTGAAATTCCGTACAGTTGCCCGTTTTGGAGTCACAGGCGTAATTGGAGTCCCCTTGCCCGAAATTGCCAAATTTCATGTACCGCATGTTATCGATGATATAATCATACAATGCCCTGGCCTGAATCAACTGACTATCGTTGATTTTGCTGCCCAGCGCCTCTTTGGCGATGTCTTCAAAACGCCCACCCTTGGGCATCAGCAAATTGGAACTTAAATAGACTGCTGGATCGGGTGAAGTAGCTTCGTAGGGCCCCTTCTCTTTACGAATTACCGAATATACAATTTCCAATTCCTTCCCGCTGTCCTCCGGACCCAGCTCCATGAACATCAGCGTGTTGTCATACACCGACTCGTGGAGGTTTTGGGTTTTACCCGGAACCTGGATCGACTCGATGACTATTTCCTGAAAATCATCCGACTCTGCCAGAGGAACCCACATCTTGGCTGGGCCGTCCAATTTGGGAATTGAAGCCGTATAATAAAATTCAAAGGCATCCATTCCCTCTACAATCCCCAAAAGGTTAGTGCCTGCTTCCTCCATGGCCACTCGGTACCAGGTCTTGTCATCTTTGTTTTGTTTCCAGCTGTAAAACGGCTTTCCGTTTAGTTTGTGTACCGAAGTACTGGTCACGGTCATTTCTCCAGGCTTACCTTCCATGAAAAAATCCACATCGTACACATCACCGTGTTCATCTACCAGGTCCACGCAGGCAAAATGGGACTCCGGCCCGAGGTTGGAAAGGTACTCGGTATGCACCCGCACCAGTTTCATTCGAAGGTCGTGGTTCTCATCTTTTACTGGAAAAACCCCCTCGTGTTCTGCTGTTTTCGCGTCGATAAATTGTTTGATACCCTCTTCGATTTCGGAGATGGACACTTTCTTTGCGGACGCATGATTTTCAGCCGGCGCTGATGCTTGCTGCTTTTTTCCAGGACCTTGGCAGGAAATACAGGCGGCCAAAACTCCAAGAAGGGCATACGTAAGGTATTGCATAGGATTGTATTTATCAGTTAGTAGGCATTTTCCCTTCCCAATCTTGGTCGGTCACATCTTGCAAGAGGCATTTCCGCTTTGCGGTTGGCGCACACATCTCACTAGACTATTTCAACCTCTTGGTGAAAGGAAAGGCTAATTTAACAAAATTACACAAACAGCAAACCTCGCTTTCCATATCTCAGGTTGGCAGAAAAATCAGCGCCTTGGTGCTCCGTAGTCCCAGATAAGGCATTCCCACCGTCAAAAATGGTTTAATGAGGGGGATCGGGCACTTGCGAATAGCCACTGGAAGCGGTATATTAGGCGAAAAAATGCCGCGGGTTAGTAATATTAGTATCCTGTTCTTACCGGCCTTTCTGCCCTTAATGACATTTTTTCTCACGTCCGCAGCAATGAGCCAGCAGCTTAGCGGAGCTGTCCTTGCAAAAAGCTATTGCAGCAGTTGCCATTCCTACGCACCTCCAGAATTATTGCCCAAAATGGTATGGAAAAAACAGGTGCTCCCCCAGATGGCGGCCCTGATGGGGTTTCAGGAGGCCCAGGACAGCTTGGGCGTATGGGAGAAAAAAACCAAAGAAGAAGTAGCCGCTCTCAAAAATCTTGGGGTGTATCCGACCTCTAGGATACTGAGTGCCGGTGAATTTCAATCCATTATGGATTTTTACGAAGCGGAGGCTCCAGAAGAGCTACCCAGACAGCAACCAAAGCCGACACCCCAACCCCTTCGGGGATTCACACCAAAGATGTTATTTATTGATGGCATCAAAACCCCCAAAACGAGCCTGATAGCGATCAATGAGGAGAGGCAGGAGTTGGTAATCGGCGAGGCTTCCAACCCCCAATTGTACGTAAAGGACCTCAACGATGAGCTCTTTACACTGCCAGCACCTTCAAGTCCAGCGGTACAGTTCCTAAGATTGGGTCCAAATCATTATCAGTTCCTCACTGTGGGCTCCATCGCGCCTAGTGACCTCTCTGAAGGCGCTCTATACGAGATGGATTTGAATGCGGGGGCCTGGAATCAGGTACTTTCCCAACTAGCCAGGCCTGTTTACGGTACCTGGGAAGACCTAAACCTAGATGGTAAGCCCGATTTTATCGTTTGCAATTTTGGCCACCATGGGGGCAATGTCTTGGTCTTCCGAGATGGAGACTTTCAGTCTATCCCCCTACAGCTAGGTGGGGCAGGCGCACGAAAGGTGGTGGTACACGACCTGAACCAAGATGGCAAACCCGATCTGATAGCCCTCTTTTGCCAAGGTGACGAGCGTATATCGGTGTTTTACAACAAAGGAAACGGGCAATTTGACACCGAGCGAGTCCTGTTGCGCTTTCCGCCCATGATGGGCTCCAGTTATTTTGAGCTGCACGATTTCAACGGAGACGGACAAATGGACTTGTTGGTCAGCAATGGGGACAATTGGGATTATTCTTCGGTGCCTAAACCCTACCACGGTTTTCGCATATACGAAGGCCAGGGAAACGGAACGTTTCGGGAGGGTTGGTTTTATCCACAATACGGCGCAGCCAAGATTATGGCAGTTGATTTTGACCAGGATGGAGATTTGGATTTGGCCTCAATAGCCTTCTACGATGAACTGGAAAATCCGGAACACCAGTTTATACTATTCGAAAACATGGGAGGTATGGCGTTTCAGCCTAGGGTAATCCCAGAGGCTGCTGGCGGAAAATGGCTGACCATGGATGTAGGCGACCTTGACGGAGACGGCGACCCAGATATCGTGTTGGGTGCCTATGTCCACAATACACTCGAGTACAGCAAATTGGTTCTCCAAGGTCTTCGGGAGATCCCCAGCGTACTAATATTGGAAAATGGGAATTAATTGGAAACTACTAACCGGTGAGTATCATTCCCTGAATAAGGCGACGTATTAAACTGACATACACCTCGTAACGTTAAGGTAGAAATAGGGTTTTGGCGAAATAGTAATTGGATCGATGCGGTCGATTTCCATTTATGTAGTGTAATCCTTCTATGAAGGATCTAAGGGAATACACCATACACTTTTGCCCCTCGGACCGGGAGCTCTGCCAAAAATACGCCTCCACTTTGCGGAAATGCCGCCAATTGCTCCTCATCCATATTCTCCCTGGCAGTTGTGATCAGCAGATGCTTTCCCTCAGGCCCGCCAAAGGCACAGGAAGTGACATGTGGGGCATTCACCTCTATTTTGTCCAATAAGGTGCCATCCTCGGGATTCCATCGGTACACCCCCGAACCACCATAATGGCCTACCCAAAGCATCCCTTCCTCATCCAAACACATTCCATCGGGAGTTCCCAGTTCCTCGGGCACTACCACAGCATCTTTTCTAAAAACCAGGTTACCGGTAGTCACGTCAAAATCGAAGGCGCGGACCTTTCTAGTTGGGCTATCAATGTAATACAATGTCTTGGTGTCCAAAGACCAAGCCAAGCCATTGGAAATGGTGACCCCCTCCAGCTTTTTGCTAACCTGCCAACCCTTGTCCACACAAAACAGCGAACCTGCTCCCTCCCGAAAATCCAAGCCCATGGTGCCTACCCAAATTCGTCCAGCCGGATCGCAGGCCCCGTCATTGCAGCGGATACTCGGATCGGACTCCAACGCCAGTAGCCATTCCAGATTTTCCGTCTTCGGATCAAACCGCGCTAGCTTACCATCCAATGCCAAAATTAACGCGTCCCCTTGCTCCAACACGAGTGTTAACCGATGGGGAAACTGCCAAGTTTTCAATTCCTTAGCTTCCAGTTGATAGGAAAACAAGTTACCATGCTCGATGTCCACCCATAAAAAAGCCCCCCAGTCGGACTTCCAATAGGGTCCTTCGGCCAGCATGCATTGAGAATTGTATAGCAAAGATGCTTTCATAGCAACATACATTTAGGCCGGGCGGACATCGGATGAAGGTCCGCCCGGAGATTGGATTGTCTGTTTAAGGCCAGTAAATGGCAAGTTTCTTTTGCAGAAAGGCAACGCTGCGCTCCAGCTGATCCATGCCGTCCACGCCGTCCTCGATGCTGATCCAAGAGTCAAAGCCCACCCGCTTGAGTTCGGTGAAGATGGCATCGTAGTCATTTAGTCCCTTTCCGATTTCCCCGTGACTAAGCCTTTTGGCGTAGCCCACAGCGCCGCCCTCCTCTTTGCGGAGATCCTCTATGGTTCCAGACTTCAGATACCTGTCACTGGCGTGCATGGTTACCACGCGATGAGATACCTTTCGAAGAAGCTCCAACGGATCCTCACCGGCTAAAAACGTATTGCTCGGGTCGTAATTGACACCAAAGTTTGGATGGTCGATCTGGTCTACCAGCATGGTAAATACATCCATTTGCTGTGCAAATTCAGGATATTCCCAGAAATCATCCTTGTAGTGGTTTTCGAGTATGAGGGTGATTCCCCGCTCCTCCGCATACGGAATACAGGCCATAATCGAATCTGCCGCCAGCTTCACGCCCTCCTCAATGCTCAATTCTGGCCTCTTTTGCCCAGAAAGTACCCGGCAATAGCTACCTCCCAACACGTGCGTCATCTCTATCCAATGCTGTTGTTTGGCAATTTCCTTTTTTCGGAACGCCTTATCCGGATGGGTAAAATCGGGTGAGCAGCACATCATGGGTATACTTTTGCCGGTATCCTCCACCATCTTTCGGAACTCAGGCCATCTGGACCTGTCCTCCATTTCCAAAAAACCGGCATACCATTCCAGGCCATCGATTTCCAACTTGCTGGCAAGATCAATCCACTCTGCTATCTTCATGCTTCCGTCCTTGCATAAGGCCTGCATAAAGGCCTTGGGGAAAGCGGCTAATTTTGGCATATTAATCGTTTGTTTAATGCGTGTTTTATTGCTTTTTATTGAATGGTGCTGGTATCCTTGGGAGCGTTTCGCCCTATCATGGGGTACTGCTCCAACTCCATTACCTGACCGCTGACCGGACCGGACTCATCTGATAGCCAAAAGACCGCCGCGGCGGCAATTTCCTTTGGCAAAATAATGCGTCGTGCAGGGGCGTACATGGCGGGAAGATTTTCGTACCAAGTATCGGAGAGTCCATGTTCCTTCTTTCGTTCGATTTCCGTTTCGGTGAGCACCCAGCCCGGATTGATCTGATTGATCTTTACCCCGTGTTCTCTAAAGAGGACATCGCCTAAGTTACGGGTCATGGTCATCAGCCCACCCTTGGAAATACTGTAGGCCAATAAATTTGGCTCCCCGCTCCATGCATTCACGGAACCAATGTTAAGCACACAGCCGGATGACTTCTCCAAATACGGCAGTGCAGCTTTGATCAGCAAAAAAGGTGCGATGGTATTGACCCTTAGTATTTTCTCCATAAAATCCGTATCGGTGCTTTCCAAATTCGACGCAGCAACGATCGCGGCGTTGTTTACCACCGCATCCAACTTGCCAAAGCGCTCTATTGCCAATTCCACCAACCTTGTGGCGGTGGATTCCTGAGCCAAATCCCCTACCAAGCTTACCGAGCGGTCTTTTCCCAGCTCCTCCACCACTTGGTCTGCCCAGTCGGCCTCTAAGCCGTGGACTACCACCTTGGCACCTTCCGCTACGGAACGGACGGCGATGGCCTTACCGATACCCGTCGTACTGCCGGTTACAATGATCACTTTATCTTTTAATCGCATGGCTAAGCGGGCTTTAACACACTCTTGACAACTTCGCCGTGGTGCATCTTTTCAAACGCCTCACGCCAGGAATCTATTTCCCAAACTCCTCCAATGATGGGCTTTACATCCAGGGTTCCAGATGCCATCAGCGCAATCACCTTTTCCCAGATGGGCCAGTTATGGCTGAAGCTGCCCTGAAGCCGTACATTTTTTTGAACAATGGGATCCAAAGAGAAATTGCAGGGCTGTTTGCCCCATCCGACTTTGGTTATTTGTCCATTTGGCCGCACCAAGTTCATCGCAATCTGCAGGGTACTGCTATGTCCGGCAGCATCCACAATCAGATCGGCACCTAAACCATCTCCAGCCTTTGCCCATTCCGTGGCATCTCCCACCAGTCCGGTAACGCCATACTGCTCGGCGATTTTCAGGCGTCCACGGTCTGCTTCCAGCCCGACTATGGCTACCTCGGCACCGTTGATTTTCGCCATAGCGGCACACAGGATCCCGATAGTTCCCGGTCCAATCACCAATACCCGGTCTCCCGGTCTCACATTGGAATTGGAAACCACCGCACTGTAAGCCACACAACTGGGCTCGGTCAGGCAGGCCTGCTCAAATGGTACATGCTCCGGAACATGATGCAGACAACGGGCCGGTACCCGTACGTATTTGGTCATTGCGCCGTTTACGCCGTATCCGAATCCTTTGCGGGTAGGGTCCAAGTTGTATAAACCTATTTTGCTCATCGGATTGCTTGGGTCTATCACCGCAGCAGTTTCACTCACTACCCGGTCGCCGACTTTCCATCCGGTTACTTGGGAACCCAATTCCGCGATACGTCCACCAAACTCGTGACCCAGCACTACCGGATAGTTGACCGGCCAGCTATGGTCTGAAGTCCACTGATGGAGGTCACTTCCGCAAACGCCCACATTCACCACTTCCAATAATACGTCCGTATCCCCAATTTGAGGTAATTCTATTTCTCTGATTTCTACAGAGCCTTTTTCCTCCGCATAATTTACTACAGCCTTGGATTTCATTGCGATTGACATGACTACATTCGATTGAGTGAATTGATTTTGGTTATTTTTTCAAGGGTACATCCCCGTAGGCATGCACTGCCTGACAGATCAAGCGAAGCGATTCCTCCAGGTTACCGTCAGCTGTCTTGAAGGCGTCGGCATCGATAGTAAGAGGAGCACCCAATACCACCAACGGAGCTCCGTACTTCGGACAAGCGATCGCCTGCTCCAAAGAAAGACCACCCACAGCCTGCACGGGTACACTTACGGCATCAACCACTTCCTTGAGTTGATCC
Organism: Lunatimonas sp.; assembly: GCF_020832325.1. GTDB lineage: Bacteria > Bacteroidota > Bacteroidia > Cytophagales > Cyclobacteriaceae > Lunatimonas. Next base: position 183,962 of record NZ_JAFIEU010000013.1, on the reverse strand, counting down.
ATGGGACTGGGCATACGCTTGCCCTGAGCAGCAATACCCCTACGCTCGTCGTATCCGATATGGTGTATCACGATATCGCACCCAAGATCCTCCAACATCTTCGCTCCGGCGACCATGTCTGGGCAACCTAGATTGTCTCCCATTACCTTGGCACCAAAATCTCTTCCAGCTTGAACAACACATTTGATGGTTTCCTCGTGAGCACGTGCCATAACGACTACGTAGTCGGCTCCGGCTTTAGCCATCATCTCTGCCTCCAAGTATCCGCCGTCCATGGTTTTCAAGTCAGCCACAATGGGAACATTCGGGAATGCTTCTCGAAGCTTACGGACTCCATGCAGGCCTTCGGCCAAGATAAGCGGAGTACCTGCTTCCAGCCAATCCACACCGGCTCGCAGGGCCATAGCCGCGGTTTCCAGTGCTTCATCAATATTCGTTAGATCCAGTGAAATCTGTACGATTGGTTTCATAATGGTGTATGGGATTTAAAAGAAAAGGTTAACTATCGGTCTTCATTTTGTTGATCGACTAAAACATGCTTACTAAGTACCTTAAATCAAAGGGAAGGACTATCCATTTACCGAAAATCTGTGATTTGGCTGCGAAAAGTGCAAGCGGCATAGTCCATTAGGCAATTGCTAAGTTCAAAAATATTTGTGGGTAAAACAACTAGCTGTTTGGTTGAATTCCCGCTTTTGGCCTCAAAAACATCCAACTGAAAATCAATTAAAAAACGTTAGGTGGAACGAACCGATCCTAAATCGAAAAGAGTCGTACCATACAAACGGTCATATTACAGTATCAATTAATTAATAATAGGTTAAACGGAAAGTTGAACAAATTTTTTACCTTTAGACAAATTAATTCGTGCCCAGCGAAAAAAAATAAATAAACCCAAAACACATTGAAGAAAAGTGTAGCGTTTGTATCGGAGGCTCCCATTCGATCCGATGCGATGAAAAATCAAGAGCCCATCCCTGATAAAGACCTTTGGCAAATGTTCAAAAAGGGAAACGAATCTGCATTTATTTCTCTATACCAAACCTATTTTGAATCCCTATTTTCCTACGGCAAGAAACTAACCAAAAACGAAGCACTCCTGAAAGATGCCATTCAGGATCTTTTTATCTATTTACGTGCCAATCGGGCAACGGTAGGGGATGTGGAAAATATTAAGTTTTACCTGTTCAAATCCCTAAAAAACCGAATCCTAAAGGAAGAAAAAAAATGGTACAAGTACATCCATCCCATTGAAGCGGACTTTGACCTGGAATTTCACCCTTCGCCCGAGCAGGTGTTGATTTCCCGTCAAATTGACGAGAATCAGGTACTAAAAATCAATCAGGCACTAGGGCAGCTTAGCGCACGAAAGAAAGAGGCTATCTACTATCTGTATTTTGAGGGGATGGATTATACGCAGGTACAACATTTGATGAACATGAGCAATGTAAAATCGGCCAGAAACCTGATCTACAAAGCTTTGAAGCAACTTCGGGCGGCTTTGGAGTAGCGATTGGATCGTTGGTCGGATTTTTTTATCTTTTTTTCCAGTTTGCCGATGTCATTTGGTGGCTTTTTGACTCTTGCCTATGAAAGCAAGAGATATCTATGAGTAAAAAAATTATTTTTCTGTCTAATCCTGAATTTATCCGATGGGTAAAGGCACCCGATGAGGAACTGGAGGCCTTTTGGCAAAACTGGATGAAAGCGCACCCAGAAGACATTGCCGAAATGATGCTAGCCAGAGAACTCTTGCTTGGACTATCCAGCAAATCCTTCCCAGCAGATCCTTCCTTGAAAGAAGACCTGCTCGTGAATATCCTGAAAGGTACAAGAGGTAGTATCTCCCATAAATCAAAAAACCAGAAAACCGTCCTGTGGTTTAGAATGAATCAGTTTCGGCGGGTAGCAGCTATCCTGATCTTTGGCATCATTGCAGCCCGGATATTGGCACAGCTTTTCGTCCAAACGCCCACCGTAGAGCCGGAAGAACCGATCGTATGGATTACCAAAACTACCAACCCCGGAGAGAAGCTCAAGCTCGGACTACCGGATCAATCGGAGGTTTGGCTGAACGCCTCAAGCAGGTTGGAGTATCCGGAGCGCTTTAACGACACCGAACGAACGGTGAGACTTTCCGGCGAAGCTTTTTTCGTCGTAGAGCCAGATCCGAAACGAAGTTTTACGGTCGAAACAGCTACACTGACCACCCGGGTCTTGGGAACCTCTTTCAACGTGAAGGAAGAAACCAACGGTACCATCACCAAAGTAGCTCTACTGACGGGCAGTATTCAGATACAGTCCCGGGAATCTCCCAATGAAAGGATCTTGGTGCCTGGAGAAGAAGGAGTCTATGATGCAAAGAATTCGTCCTTGGAAATCCGCGGATTTGATCAGCGGGCTACGGCAGGATGGATGGACGGATGGCTTGTTTTCAGAAACAGCCCATTCGGCGAAGTGCTTTTGCGCTTGGAGCAATGGTACGGCGTTACGATAGCCGTTGAGGGCACCGAACAACGAAAGTGGAACTATTCGGGAGAATTCCAACATGAAACCCTCCAAAACGTCCTGGAAAGCATGGCATTCTCAGAAAACTTTACTTACCAAATCAAAGATAAACACGTAACCATCAAATTATAACCCTATGAAAAAAGCCCGAGATAACACAAGTTAAAAAAAGCCAACTGAATGAATCAGTTGGCCCATGATTCGTCTTTGCCTGTCAAAACATTGGGGAATGGGATGCAGACAGAGACTTAGTTTATAGAAATAATCCAATAAACATTCCAAAATTATGAAATTAAAATTACAAAAGACAATCTATATGTTGTCCCGTTACTTCCTATTCGGATTTGTAATACAAATGTTGATCTTCAACTTTGTCTTGGCAGTGAACGTTAATGGGCAATATAAATCCATTGACGAGGTGAGGGTACAGATAGACCGAGAGGTTTTGACCCTTCAGCAGTTTTTTTCCATTGTTCAAAAGCAAACACCTTTCCAGTTTTCTTATGACCATAAGGACCTAGACCGCGGTACGCTGGTGTATTTGGAAAAGGCCGACGGCACGGTAGAGGATTACCTCACAGATATTTCAAAGCAAACCGCCATAGCTTTCCGCCAACTAAACCACAGCATCAATGCGAAAAAGGTGGTTAGAGAAGTTGGTCTGGCAAACGAGGCCCCTGTGGATATTACCGTGCGGGGCGTAGTGAAAGACGATAGTGGCGAGGCCCTTCCCGGAGCAACGGTCACCGTGGAAGGTGCTGCACGCGGAACTGTCACTGACATCGATGGACGTTATACATTGGAAGTACCGGAAGGTGCCGTATTAGTGGTCTCCTTTATCGGATACAAAGTGATGCGCGTTCCGGTGGGCAATCGCACCGAAATCAATGTGACGTTGGAGCCGGACGAATCTTCCCTACAGGAGGTCGTAGTAGTCGGCTATGGATTGCAGAAAAAAGCCGATCTCACCGGTTCTATCGGCTCACTGAAAGAGGAGTCCTTTAACAAAGGGGTTATTGTCTCCCCAGAACAGCTATTGCAGGGTAAAATAGCCGGTGTCAACGTAACAGCTTCCAGCGGCGAGCCAGGCGCAGCCTCCCGAATGACCATTCGTGGCCCAGGGTCCGTCCGAACAGGCAGCGGCCCGCTGTTTGTGGTAGATGGGGTGGCCTTGGACAATGCCTCCACCACCATTGGCGGTGCCGATTTAGGTGTGGGTGGTGCGGCACCTGCAAACCCGCTGAACTTCCTTAACCCGTCCGATATTCTATCCATAGACGTTCTGAAGGACGCATCGGCTACAGCCATCTATGGCTCTAGAGGTGCCAACGGCGTGGTACTGATCACCACCAAAAAAGGGGACGCCTCTGATCCTAAGTTAAATTATTCGAGCAGTTTTGCCCTTTCACAAGTAACTAAAACCATAGATGTACTCAGTGCCCAACAGTTTCGGGATTTTACGAACCAATTTGGAGACCCCGCCAATTTGGGGACGGCTGACACATTTTGGCAAGATCAAATTTTCAGGACTGGCTTTGCCCAAGACCATAATATTTCCTATGGGGGCGGCACCAGAAACGGCAATTTCTTTGCTTCCCTCAGTGCCTTAGACCAAGAAGGCGTGGTGATGAATAGCTCGATGAAGCGATACACGGCCCGAATGAACATGACCCAACGCTTTGTCAATGACCGCCTGAGTTTTGGCATCAACCTAACGACTAGCCATACCCGCAACGACTCCCCTCCGATCGGAGACAATGCCGGCGTTGGTGGAGATGCCCTGTCCAATGCACTCACCGCAAACCCTACCTACCCTACCCGAAATGCTGACGGTTCGGCCTATCTATTTCCGGAGGGAATCAACCCGCTGATGATGATGGACCTGTTTACCGACTTCTCAAAAGTAAACCGTGTGCTTGGAAACATCGAAGTAGGATTTGAAATTCTAAAAGGACTGGAATATAGATTAAACGTAGCCGTAGATAATTCGACCGGAACAAGGATTAGTCAGATTGGACGCCATTCGGTGCAGCGTTTGCCACATCCCGGTGGTAGACTACAAGATGCCACCACCGAAAATGGCAATTTTCTTACAGAAAGCTTTCTTAATTATGGGTTTAGTCTAGGTGAAGGAAAACATAACTTTTCGCTTTTAGCCGGCTATTCCTATCAAAAATTCAACAACTCCTTCCGTTTCTGGAGCATCAACAATTTCGCCACCACGGAAATCGAAGCGTACCGAAATCCAGGTATTGGATCCGATCTATCCATCGGCATCAATAGACCTGGAGGAGGAGCCTCCATAAACGAGCTTCAATCGTATTTTAGCCGAGTGAATTATAACTACGTCGAAAAATACTATCTCACAGCTACCATGCGTGCAGATGGCTCCTCCCGATTTGGTGGAAACAACCGATATGGCTATTTCCCTTCCTTTTCCGCGGCATGGCAGTTATCCAGCGAAGGCTTCCTTTCTGGTTCTTCTTCATTGAGCAATCTCCGTATGCGTGCCGGATGGGGCAGAACAGGTAATCAGGACATCCCTTCCTATATCACACAGCAGCAGCTTACAGTCAATACCGGGCCTGGATCAGGCTATGCACTGACACCTGGTGCCAACTCCCCAGTTTCTCCGGGTATCAACTTCGTGAGGCTGCAAAATCCCGATATAAAATGGGAGGTTTCCACTCAGACAAATATTGGCTTTGATTTTGGATTCTTCAATGAAGAACTATATGGTACCGTGGATGTTTTCCGGAAGGTATCCAGTGACATCTTGTGGGAAACCCAAACGGGAGTAGACCCCATTGTGGCAACCTCTTCGTTTTGGAGCAACTATCCGATGGAGATCGAGAACAGCGGTTTGGAACTGGCTTTGGGATTCCGTAAAAACATCAGTACCGATTTTCGACTGGATATCGGTGGAAATATCAGCTTCCTGCGAAATAACGTCACCAACTTACCTGTTACCATTCTTCGAACCGGAGGCATCAGTGGACCGGGGCTTTCCGGAGTACAGGTAAATGGTTTTTTGAACAATTTTCCGGTGGGAACTTTTTGGGTGCACGAGTGGATCGGTCTAAACGAAGCTGGATTGAATCAGTTTAGGGATGTGGATGGAGATGGTCTGATTACCGACGCCGACTTTGTTAACGGCGGATCGGGACTGCCCCGTACCATTTATGGATTCTACACTAGCGCCAATTACAAGCGCTTCGATCTGACCGTAAACTTCAACGGGGTGTCGGGAAATAAAATCTATTGGAACGACGAAAATGCCTATTTTAACCTACCCCGCCTGGTGGCTGGCAATAATGTGGCAACACGCGTTCTGGATTATCCGAACGAGGCCCGAACCAACTCTGCGTCTCCGTCCACTCGATTTATCCACGATGGTAGTTTCCTTAGGCTAAACAATGCCAGTTTGGGGTATAATTTTAACACCAGTAGCATCGACTGGCTTCAAAACCTGCGGCTGAGTGTTACCGGGCAAAACCTCCTCACCTTTACCAATTATCCTGGATTTGACCCCGAGGTAGATACCCCAAGATCACAAGGTGGTTTTGTCTCCACCGGTATCGATGGCACCCGCTATCCTACTGCAAGGGGCTTGGTTTTTGGACTAAACGTTACATTCTAAGCGCAATCAACCATGAAAAATATAGCAATTACCATCATTACACTGTTTCTCTTTGTCGGTTGTACAGACCTCACCGAAGAAATTCTGGACACAGCGGTAGGCCAGGGCGTGTTAGAATCCCCGGAAGCATCCGACCAGATACTGGCACCGGTCTATGCACGGATGAACGATATGTACGGAAGCCACAATTGGCTTTTCAACCTGCAATCCATCGCATCGGACGAATCCATCGTTCCGTTTAGAGGGGGCACCGATTGGTTTGACGGAGGTATCTTTATCGAGATGCATCAGCACAGTTGGACGCCCTTTCATGCTACGGTGCGTAACGTTTGGTCCCACGTGACCCAAGGAATCGCCCGTGCCGCCGGAGCGCAGCAGACTATCGCCGCTATCAATGGTCCGGAAAGATACGTCGCTGAGGCCAGGGCAATGGGTGCATTTTACAACTATCTGCTCTTAGACCACTATGGAATTTCCTTTCGCAAGCTGCCTGAGGAAGTAGGTACCCCGATTCTATCCACCGTATTTCGTGGCGAAGAGGCATTCAATTACATCATCGATGAAATCAACGCGGTAGAACCGCAGCTAGGAACGAAAGCGGAGGTTGGCTCGACCCGCTTTTCGAAAGCTGCGGCTTGGGGTCTAAAGGCACGTATGCTGCTAAACAAAGCCGTCTATGTGAACCGATATGCCCCCAGCTTTAGCTTTGACAATGCCGATATGGCGCAGGTAGTCCAATACACCACCCAGATCATCAATTCGGGCGAATACGCGTTGGAGACAGAGGACTACTTCTCTATTTGGAACATCAACAACCACGACCACAAGGAGCATGTGTTTGCCTTCGATCAGCGGTTGGAAACCAATGGATCCAACCGGCATGCCTGGTTTGGTACTTCCAGAAGCCGCCACGGTTCTCTCACCAACATCCTGGCAGTAGGTAGCGACGGCGTTTCGTTGACCACAGACTTTTACAACAAATGGGAGGGCAATCGGGACGATCCCAGGTATTTCCAGCGCAATCTTCCGGACGGCGGATCGGTACCAGATAGTGAATTCAGATGGAACCGCGGCATTCAGGTAGGTCAACAATACGGAATCGTACTGGACGAAAACAATCGCTTCAAACGCACCGCTAACGGTGAGTTGGTCATCGAAAAGCTGGTAAACCGTACCCGTACTGGGGAAGATGTAGTATACACCGTAGAAGTGGACCTTAACAATAACCGGGGCCATAGCAACGGGCCCAGAGCCTTCAAAATCGCTTTCGACCCCATGGCGCAGACAGGTCAATGCTGTAGCAGGGTCAACATCCCCATTATCCGAATGGGAGATGTCTACTTGATGAGGGCTGAAGCAGAGCTTCGACGGGGCAACCCGGAGGCTGCGCTGTCCGATGTCAACACCCTTCGCGCAGCAAGGGGTGCCCGGCTACTCGGCTCCATAGACTTGGAAAGCCTCTATTTGGAAAGAACCTACGAACTTTACGTGGAGTTTTTGGCCCGCACCGATGCGATTCGATTTGGAAAATGGGAAAGTCAGTGGATCGACAAGTCCAGTTCCAACCCCATTCGACGGGTATACCCCATCCCCCAAAACGTGATGGACGCCGCCAGCGGATCTCCCGGATACTTGGAGCAAAATCAAGGATACTAAAATTAGAAGCCAATACTAAAAAGGGCTGCTTCTGTGATAGAAGCAGCCCTTTTTATTGTTTGATACTTGGCTTTTTGGATCAGATTAGACGACCCAACCGAAAAATTGGATTAAAAAAACTAGTCTGCTACAGGTCGCTCCTGTCCTATCCTTCGTCTCTCAGACAGGCTCGGTTTCGAATGATGAAATCGAGCATGACGCAAGCTACACACCGTTGGATAACTATGGTACATGCGACCTGTGTGCCGATAGGCAGAGATTCCATGGGACCATTGATGAACAATTATAGGAAATTAACTTCAAACCAACTGTTTGATCAGCAATTTCAACTGACTTTTGACTACTCTTTTAAAGTTGCCAAAAAACTCACCAAGTCCCTGATCTCCCTTCGGCTCAGGTATTGTTTCATATCTGGCATACTGGAAGGAGCATCCCTTCGGGCCACCACGTGTTCCTTCAATACAACGGTGTCCGGCTTGTTACCCATCTGAACCGTAATACTCAAATCGTTTTCGGCTGCCTTGATACCGGCAAGCTTCTTATCATCCTTGAGGTCCAACATCACCACCCCAAATCCAGGAGCCAGGCGCTTGCTGGGATCTATGATTGCCTCGAGCAGTTCCTGACGGTTCAGCAGTTTCCCTATCCCATTCAATTTTGGCCCTGCATTGCCCCCGAAATCGTCGTATGCATGGCATTTTATACATTGTCCGGTGGGATGCTGAAAGAAAATTCGCCTCCCCTTGGATTCATCCCCGCCATACATGCTGCCATAATAAGAAGCCAATACCTGATCTTCGGAGTAATTGCTGACAATTTTCCCGTATTTGGCGTTTAACGATTCATCATCCAAGGCCTCAAGGGTCTCGTATAATTCCAGCTCAATCTCTGCGAGCAACACTCCCTTTTCAAGCTTATCCAGCAGCCCGTCCAAAATGGGTCTCACCGCATCTACCTGTACCTTGGCAAGGGACAACAAAGCGGCCTGACGTTCCTCGACCGTTTGCTTTTCCACCACGTCGGCCAAAAGGTTGGCCTTGAGTTGTTCGGAGATCTCCAATTTTTCAATCAAGCCCAATCCAGCTACACGGACATTTTTCACCTTGTCCGAGAGCGCTATTTCAATCGCCTCAGCGACTTGGGAAGCATTCATTTCTGCCAGTGCCAGCAAACCAGCTTCCCTTGCCGAAGGAGAAGGATCCGCCCGCAATATGGCCAGCATTCGGTCTTCCGCAGCTTGTAATTGCAGCTTTGCGGCGGCACGCATGGCCCCAACGCGGATGGATTCCTCCGACCCTGCCATCAGGTCCAATAGCATGCTTTCTGCCGCCAACTTCAACTCGGTAGGATCCCGCTGAACCTCCCCCCTATACCTTCCATCAACCCGATCCAGCACCGAGGGTTTCGCCCATGTACCTAGTGCTTCTATCGCCTCCACACGCATGGCAGCAGGCGCACGGGTGTTTGCGGCATATGCGAGCAAGTTATTCATACTTTGGGTGGTACCCAGCCTGAGATTTGCTCCAATGGCCCGCCTGATAATGGGCTCTCCGGTGAATTTAGGATCTGCAAGCAACTCTGCCAGCGCAGGCAGCGCATCGGGAATGGAAAAATCATCGTTAATGGCCCTTGCAGCTTCTGCCACCACATACTCATCGGCATCAGCCAGGAAGGCTGCCACCCCGGGATCTTCCATACGTCTCAGAGCTACTACCGCCGCAGTGCGTAAAGCCCGGGAAGGGTGGTCCTTTAACGCGGTCAATGCTTTCGCATCTCCTATCCGTGCCAATGCCAAGCTCCCAGCATGTCGCAAGTAAACGTCTTCATCGTTGTTTTCTTCCAGCATGTGTATGATCGGTCCCACAGCTGCTGGGTTTTCTATTCGTCCCAACGCCTCGGCCGCAAAAAACCTCACACGCGCGTGGGGGTCATTCAGCAACGGCAAAAGATCCTTTCCTGCTGATACAAACCTTATATCACCTAACCATCTAGCCGTCTGTGCACGTATTTCAGGATCCTGGTCTTGCAAATAGGGAACAAGCATTTCTGCGGACTTGGAGTTTATGGAAGCAAGCTGCCGTACCCCCCATATCGCATGAACACGGGCATGTTGGTTGGATGCCTGAGCCAGCTGCCGGGCAAAGACTTCCTCGGCCTTGCTGCCTTTCTTTACCAGCGCAAACTGAGCTTTGCGCCGGATACGTTGATCATCGTGCCCCAGCAACTGCTCCAACTCATCCAAACTCTTTTGGTTAAAATCTGTGAGCAGCAGCTCCTTGGTCTGTCTCCTAATATCCCAAGTGGCTCCACTGGGGTCGTCCATCTTCCAAACCCGTCCGTAACCCTTATTGACCCATCCGTCTATCCAGTCTGAAAAATAAAGTGCACCATCTGGTCCGAAATCCATACCCGTAGCCAAAATTCCCCCCATTAGTTGCTCGGTTTCCTGTAGCTCAAACCCCGCCCCTTTTGGAGTGAGTTTAAACGCATGTATACCGGACCGAGCTGGATTACCCGCAAACTCGGCGACAAAAAAGGTGTTTTTCCAAGTTGGACCCAGCGCTGTGCCGGGATTGTACAGCATGCCCGTGGGACCATTTACATAGTTGGCGATGGTTGGAATAAAATAAGCTGCCTGATCGGGAGACCGGGGAGTATGCATGTTTTCGTCCATCCATACCTTATACCCATTGTTATCAGGATCACGGTATTTTCCAAACTGCCAATTGATACGCCATCCGGTATCTGACCCATCCACCAGGTAGACCAATCGCTCCCGTTCACCGCGGTGGTCGCCATCGTTGTCTACGCTAATTAGGTTACCATATTCGTCAAATACGAATTCGTGGGTATTCCGTACTCCCATGGCAAAAACCTCAAATTCACTGCCATCGGTGTTGCAACGCACCACTACCCCTCGGTTGGGGAAATGCCACTTCTTTCCCGTAGCGTCAACACCACTAAAACCGATGTCACCTATGCCCCAGTAGATCTTTCCTTCAGGACCTATCGTCAAACCAGACATATTGTGTCCCCCAAAACCAATATGAACGCCAAAGCCGTGCATCAGAGACACCTTGGTATCCATCAATCCGTCTCCATTTGTGTCGGTAAGCTTCCAGAGGTCCGGCGCCACCCCGACAAAAAGCTCCCCCTCGTGATACAAAACCGCGCCGGCCACATCGGTAATTTCCTCGTGGAAGTCCTCCACGACCAGTTGCGCAAGGTCTGCCAATCCAGATCCATCGGTATCTTCCAGCCGGTAAACGTTTTCCTTCTCGACCGTCAGATCCCTCCAGTCGTGCGACCCATCTTGATTGATGTCTGGAAGCCATTGGTTCCGATCGGAATTTTCAGCCCTCAATTCTTCCCGTATAAAAGCCCGTCGGTCCTCTACAGACTGCATCTTGATAGAAGCAATCTCCCAATCCTGATGACTTCGGATATCAAACTCTGAAATTTTCCTGCGGTTGGTTCGCGAATAGAACAACCTTCCGGCTTCGTCAAAGCGAATGGAAATGGGATCGGCTACCAGGGAATCTACCGCCCATACACTGAGGCGCAAATCCTCGTGCAAAGCAGGCTTGACGATTTCCTCCACCGCGGTAGCTAGACCCCGAGCCGTCTGTTCATCGATCGTCTTGATGCGGAGATCGGTAGGTTCGCTTTTTTTGCATGCTGCCAAGCTAACACTCAGCAAAACCAAGGCGAAGGCAAAGCTGCGGATACTTTGAATGATGGTTAATGTACTTGGGTATATCATAAGATTAAAAAACCCCTAAGGGCTACACGGCTTATGGTTTGGTTCTTTGGTCTTTTTCGTTACTCATTTTCGGTGAGTGTAGCCAGAAAGCTTACCACATCCCGAATTTCTCTTCTAGAAAGCAATCCTTTCATGTCCGGCATACTGGAAGGGGCATCCTTCCGCTCTTTGACTTGGTCTTTTTTGACCTCCTTATCCGGGTTATTACCCATTTTTAAAAAGAGGCTTGTTGCGGTTTCCTTTTCCAGTACCCCTGAAACCGTTTCTCCGTCATTCAGGGTAAGTGTTACTACGCCAAAGCCCGGAGCTAATCGCTTGCTTGGATCAATCAGTGCTTCCAATAGCTGTTCCCGCGATAGCAGCTTGCCTACGCCATTCATACTCGGTCCGGCATTCCCTCCGTAATCGTTATAAGCATGACAGCGTATACACTGTGCCGTTTGATGCTGGAAGAAAATACCCCGTCCACGACGTTCATCACCTCCATACATGCTTCCACGATAAGAAGCTAGGATCTGATCCGGCGTTAGCTTTTCCTGAATAGCCGCATAGCGGCTTTGAAGCTCCTCCGAACCACTGGATTGCAAGGCTTCGCCAAGTTCGAGCTCAATTTCGGGGGAAAGGTTATTTCGCTCCAACTTATCAAGGAGGCCATGGAATACCGGACCTGAAAATTCAACCTGAACTTTGCCCAGCGTAATCAATGCAGCCTGACGTTCTTCTAATGTTTGTTTTTCGATCACATCAGACAACAAGCCCGCCATCAAATCTGCGCTTACATTCAAATTTTCTAATAAGTCCAATCCGGCCACGCGCACATTTTTGGCCCTATCGGTCAATGCGCGCTCGATCGCCCTGTCGTTACCTTCCCAATTCAGTGCTGCCAAGGACCGCAAGGATGCTTCCCTAACCTCCGGCTGCGGATCTTTTTCCAGTAAGGCAAACAATCTATCTGCGGATTCACCAATTTCCAGTTTACCGATGGCTTTTACCGCTGAGATACGGATCGCTTCGTCGCCGCTGACTAACAGGTTCATCAACGGTGCTGAAGAGGCCATGCGTACTTCCTTGGGATCACGTTCTAGTTTTCCTCGGTTTCGTCCGTCTACCCGATCCAATACGGAAGGTTTGGCCCAGGTACTTAGGGCTTCCAGTGCTTCTACCCTCATGGCTGTAGGAGCGGTTGCCCTATTCGCGTAGTCAATTAGGTTTTTCATTGCTTCCGTAGTACCTACCCGTAGGTTGGCGTTAATGGCCCTGCGGATCAAAGGTTCTGAGGTAAAACGTGTCTCCCTGAGGGTATTGCCCAAATCTGGCAAAGCTTCTGGAATAGAAAAATCATCGTTGATGGCCCTGGCAGCCTCAGCCACCACATACTCATCAGAATCCCGCAAAAACACCCTTACGCCGGGATGTTCCATCCTTCGCAGGGCTACTACTGCCGCAGTCCGTACGGCGCTGGAAGGGTGGTCTGAAAGGACTATGATCGGCTCAGCTTTTCCAATACGTGCCAACGCAAGGCTTCCTGCATGCCTGAGGTACACATCTTCCCCATCGTTTTCTTCCAACATCTTCACCAAGGACTGAATAGCAGGCTCGTAGCCAATCCTACCCAAGGCCTCTGCCGCAAAAAAACGGGCTCTTGCGAAGGAATCCGATAAGAGGGGTGCTATTGATTCTCCCGCAGGTTGAAAACGCAAATCTCCCAACCAACGAGCAGCCTGTGCCCTGATTTCGTCGTCGGAATCACCTAAAAGAGGCACCAAAACGGCTGCGTCTGCCTGGCCTGAGCGGGCCATTTGAGCGATACCCCAAATGGCATGCACCCGCGCCATGCGATTGTCTCTTTGTGCCAACTGTTGCTCAAAAACCTGCGACCCCTTCTTACCTTTTTTAGCCAGTGCAAACTGTGCCTTCCGGCGAATACGCTGATCTTCATGTCCCAGTAACGTCGAAAGACGCTCCAAGTCAAATTTCTCAAAATCCTGTCCTATCAACTCGGCCGTCTCTTTTTTGGCTGGCCAATTGGCTCCCTCCTTATCGTCAATCTTCCATACACGCCCCGCATCTTTGGTACCCCATCCGTCAATCCAATCGGCAAAATATAGGGATCCATCCGGACCGAAGTCCATACCCGTAGCCAAGATACCCCCCATGATTTTCTTCGTCTCTGCCAATTCAAAACCGGCCCCCTTAGGCGCCAACTTAAAAGCATGAATGCCCGAGCGAGCAGGGTTACCCACAAATTCCGCCACAAAGAAAGTATTTTTCCAGGCCGGGCTTAGAGCTGTACCCGGATTGTAAAGCATCCCGGTGGGTCCATTGACATAATTAATGATAGGAGGAATGAAGTAGGCAGCCTTGTCGTCAGACTGAGGCGTATGCATGTTTTCATCCATCCAGATTTTATAGGTATTGTTGTCGGGGTCACGGTATTTTCCAAACTGCCAGTTTGTCCTCCAACCGGTATCGGATCCATCTACCAAGTAGACCAGGCGCTCCCGCTCTCCCCGGTGGTCACCGTCATTATCCACACTGATCAAGTTGCCGAACTCATCAAAGACAAACTCGTGGGTATTTCTAACACCCATCGCAAAAATCTCAAAATCAGTACCATCCGGATTGGACCGGGCAATTACTCCTCTATTGGGGTATTTCCACTCTGTGCCGTCCGGACCTATCCCGTTGAATCCAATATCCCCTATACCCCAATAAACACGGCCATCGGGACCCATTTCCAACCCGGACATCCCGTGCCCACTAAATCCTACGTGAATCCCATAACCATGGGAAATCGATTCCTTTTGCTGCATCAAGCCATGCTTGGGGTGTTCTTTGATACGCCACATATCGGGTCCTACACCGACAAACAAATCATCGCCAAACTTCATCACGGCGCCGGCCACGTCGGTCACCTCATCGTTAAAGTCCTCCACGACCAATTGATATTTGTCGGCTACCCCGTCTCCGTCCGTATCTTCCAATCGGTAAATGCGTTCCTTCTCCACCGTCATGTCTCGCCAATCGTGCGAACCGTCTCCATTGACATCCTTGAGCCACTGATTTTTTTCGCTATGCTCCGGTGCCAATACCTTCCGCAAAAAAGCCCTCTTTTCATCGATGGATTGCAGACTAATCGATTCGATTTCCCAATCCTGGTGCCTACGGATATCAAATTCAGAGTTCTTTTGACGAATCGTACGGCTATAATATAACCGTCCCTGCTCGTCAAAATCAATGGATATAGGGTCATAGACCAGGGAATCGGAAGCCCAAAGCTTGAGTACCAGTCGTTCATCCAATTCTGGATTTACCAGAGATTCAACTTCGGCAGCCACCTTTCTGGCGAATTCAGGATCTAATTGCTTGATGCGAAGATCCTCAGGTGGCGATTCGCAGGAGAACAAGGTCACTTCTACAAAAAGGAGTCCCAACGCCAGGTTGGTCAGGGAATAGGTTGCTACGTTTGATTTCAATTTCATATAGACTCTAGAGTTTCACCAGGCTAAAAAAACCTGATAAGGTAATTTCGGGCTGTAATATAAGTAAAAGAAGATGGCTTGAAAATTGTTTTTTGACAAACCCCCTGAATTGGCCATAAGCCTGCCAGTTTGTAGATCAATGGGAATTCCCCGTCAACTTTTGCTTTTCAACCGCTTGACACTATTGGCCATGGAGCGATAATTGTGATACGCCGTTTTCCAAATATGGCCCTTTTGGGAGGTTTTATAGTGGGGCTGCTTATCGATACCTCCAGCAAACCATTCTCCATGTTCGTGGTCTATCAAATAGTTGTCAATGTAGTCCCACTGAAGCTCAAACTTTGAAAAATAGTCCCAGGGATCCTCGGGGTAAATGTCTGCCATGATCAGAAGTGTATTCAGCCCCTCAGCCTGAGTCCACCAATTTTTCGTGTCTTTCACCACACGCGGTTCGGACTCCCCTTTAAAATAATAGCCTCCATCGTAAAATCCGCCCTTCTCATTGTCCCAACCATACTTCAACGCATGATCTACCATCTTCTTACCCACTGACCAGGTCTTTTCATCATGTGCCCGTCCAAGGGCTTCTGAAGCCTCCATCATTAAATAGGCCGTCTCCACGTCGTGTCCATAAGAAACGTGATCGATGGCATGATGTTGTTCGATCATGGAGTCACTGGAATCGCGAAAACTAACGGGTGTAAAATCGGGATACAAAAACAATTGCAAGTATCCCTCCGGCTGCACGATCTTATCCCGGATTATCTCCAACAACTCCTCCAAACGCTGCTTCAGCAGCGGGTCTTGCCATACATGGTACAGTTCGGTAAACGCCTCTAACAGGTGTATAGAACTGTTTTGGTCTTTGTATCCGATGGTGGAAGTCGAGGGCGTTTCACTGTTGCGCTGCAGTGGAGTGCCATCAACGGCCAAATTCTGAAAATACCCTCCATATTGGGGGTCGTAGCTGTGTTCCTCCAGCCACATAAACGCCTTTTTGGCAAGGTCCAACGCCTCTTCATTTTTACTTACCGCGTAGTAAGCTGCCAGTCCGTAAATACCGAAGGCGTTGCCATAGGCCGTTTTTGCATCCGGGCCTGAGGATATCACCTCGCCTTCCTTGGTCAAAAGCGTATGAAACCCACCAAACTCGGTATCCCAAAACTTGTCCCTGATAAACGCAAAGCCATGATCTGCGCCCTCTCGGTAATGGGATACCGAGGGGTAATCCGCTGCTGCCTTTGAGGTGGTCCATAAGTGCCTGGCTTGGGAAACAATCATCTTGTTTTGGCGTTCGGAAGGCGTAAAGTCGTACTCAAAGGCACTGATATACCCTCCATCTTCCAAGTCATAGGCAGCGGGATACCATTTGCTCAAAATATTCGATTGGATGGATTTCTCAAATTGCTCCGCATATTCCTGCCGGATGGACTTGGATTCGGATTGCTGGCAAGAGGCTACTGCAAACGATGCTGCGAGTAACGAAAAGACCACAAAAAGGAGGTTTCTTGACATGGTGAGCTGGGTTTATAATGAGGGATAATTGGTGTCAGGGAGGGTCAGGAATTACGCTTTTTGGATCGCTTCCAAAACCCATAGATCAATATTCCAAAAATGGGCAACAACAACACGGGCCAATAATCCAAAAACGGAAAACCTTCGGTTTCAGCAAGCGCCCCTTGGGCATGAAGCGAGGTTCCAAACAAGGTCATAAATAAGAAAAACAACGGAATGAATCTCATGATACGTCAGGGTTAATATTAGGTGATAAATATACTATTTTTTGATCGACCCCCTCCCTGCTTCTCAAAATGAAATGCAACGGGAGGTCCAAAAAAACTCCCCAGCCCGCGTTGAACAATGCGTATATCCTGAGGCTTGAGATAAGGCCAAACTACGGCGATAATTTGGAATCGCCTACAAAAACAGAAACTTTTGGAAGAGATGCCTGATAAATCCGTGAAAAAGTGCTTTTTTTGCACTGTTAAAAAAGACAAGAATATCTGAATAATTTGGTAACTCTCTAGAGTTCTCTAAAAAAATTGTGAAATCATAAACAAGCCTATAAAATTTTAATTTTCTTCAATTAACATCCAATATGATTTTAGGAGTATTAAAAGAGCCCGGCATGGAAACCAGGGTTTCTCTCCATCCGGAGGCTGTGAAGCAATTGGTTGGATCGGGTAATCAGGTTCTCGTGGAAAAAGAAGCTGGAATGCAAGCATTCTTGGCCAATCAACTCTACGAGGATGCAGGAGCCAAAATCGTCGAACGTGATGCGCTACTGACTTCTGCCGAAATGATCTTTCAGATTCAGCCACTGGGCACCGAAGAGCGGGCCAAACTGGGTAAAGGAAAGATCTTGATAGGAGTCTATCAGCCTTTGGTGGCCAAAGAACTGATGCAGGAAATTGCTCAACAGGGTATCACCTTACTAAGCATGGACGCGATACCGCGAATTACCCGTGCACAAAGCATGGACGTGCTTTCCAGCATGAGCACCGTGTCTGGATACAAGGCCGTGTTATTGGCAGCGAGCCAGTTACCCCGGTTTTTCCCGATGCTGATGACTGCGGCAGGTACAGTAGCTCCCGCTAAAGTATTGGTGATTGGAGCTGGGGTAGCCGGATTGCAAGCGATAGCAACAGCCAAACGCCTTGGTGCGGTGGTGGAGGCTTTCGATACCCGCCCGTCGGTAAAAGAACAGGTAGAAAGTCTTGGAGGAAAATTTGTGGAGGTTCCGGGTGCTGTAGAGGACAAAGCTGCGGGCGGATACGCCGTGGAGCAATCCGAAGAATACAAGCAAAAGCAAAGTGAGATGCTGGAAAAATCCATCGTGAAATCGGATGTGATCATTACCACAGCGCTGATTCCCGGACGGAAAGCTCCCATTTTGGTGACCCGGGAAATGCTCGTAAAAATGAAGCCCGGAGCAGTCATCGTGGATTTGGCTTCTATCAACGGAGGCAACTGCGAGGGCACAGTGGACAACCAAACCGTGACCGTGGAAGGTGTAACCATCATTGGGAATTCCGCTTTACCGGCCACCATGCCGGAGGATGCCACCAAAATGTACAGCAAAAACGTTCATAACCTGCTAAAACTCCTGCTGAAAGAAGATCAACTGAACTTGAATTTTGGAGACGAAATCATCAAGGGAACCTGTATCACCCATGAAGGCGCAATCGTATACGCGCCACTAATCAACTAAACCTATGGAACAAATCATTCAATACCTTTCGGATAACCAACAGGAATTCTATGTTTTTATCTTGGCGGTGTTTGTAGGCATAGAGGTCATATCCAAAGTGCCCACCGTATTACATACTCCACTGATGTCCGGATCCAACGCGCTTTCTGGCGTGGTGATCGTGGGTTCCATTTTGGTACTCGGCAAAACAGATCCAGGGAATTACCTGGCCCTTTCATTGGGCTTCCTTGCTGTTTTACTCGCCACACTGAACGTGGTCGGAGGATTTGCCGTCACCAACCGTATGTTGGAAATGTTTAAGAAAAAACCAGCCAAAAAATAACGGAAATGATATCACAACTAATCGACATCTGTTACCTGGTGGCAGTGGTGCTGTTCATCTTAGGGATAAAACTGATGAGCCATCCGGACTCTGCCAGAAGGGGAAATGCACTGGCCCTGTCTGGCATGATCCTAGCGATCATCGCTTCTTTCCTCACTCCCGGACTTAACAATATTGCATTGATTCTCGTAGCAATGGCACTGGGTACCGGAGGGGGTATGTACTTTGCGAAATCGGTGCAAATGACGGCCATGCCTCAATTGGTTTCCTTTTTCAATGGAATGGGTGGCGCTGCCGCTGCACTAATCGGCTTGGTAGAGTATGGAGACCTGCCGGTGGATGAAATCGGCAAAGGAACCGTATTGATGGCCTCGTTGGTGATTGGATCCGTATCCTTTTCGGGTTCTTTGGTTGCCATGGGAAAACTTCAGGGCGTGATCAAAGACATCAACATTAACAAGATCCTCGCTTTTCTGATACTGGCTGCGGCTGTTGCCTTGTCCATCTATGTCATTGCTTCGGGTGAACCCCAACCCGTATTGGTATATGTAATTGTATTGATATCACTGATCTATGGCTTGGCTTTCGTTTACCCGATCGGCGGAGCGGATATGCCCGTGGTTATCTCCCTGCTAAACTCCCTGACAGGGGTAACAGCAGCAACCACCGGCTTGCTTTATAACAACATGGTTATGCTTATGGGGGGTATATTGGTAGGCTCAGCAGGGCTATTGCTCACCTTGCTGATGGCCAAAGCGATGAACCGCTCGGTTGCCAACATCCTGTTTACTTCTTTTGGAGGCACCTCTACGGCAAGCGGAGCAGATGCCGGAGATCAAGTAGTGCGGGAAATCAACCTGACCGACTCCTCCATCCTGCTTTCCTACGCAAAGCGCGTGGTGGTAGTACCGGGATATGGCCTCGCCGTAGCGCAAGCCCAACATGCCGTTCATGATTTGGAGAAATCTCTGGAAGAAAAGGGCGTGGAAGTATTGTATGGAATACACCCTGTGGCGGGAAGAATGCCCGGCCACATGAACGTGTTGCTGGCAGAGTCCGATGTGTCCTACGATAAGCTTATCGACATGGACGATATCAACGAGAAATTTCCCAGCACCGATGTGGTCATGGTGATCGGTGCCAATGATGTGGTAAATCCGGCTGCCAACGACGATCCCAACAGCCCTATTTATGGAATGCCCATCCTAGAGGTGAACCGGGCAACCAATGTGATCGTCATCAAACGGGGCATGAGCTCCGGTTATGCCGGTATTGAAAACGCACTCTTCTTTGATCCAAAAACACGGATGCTGTTTGGAGACGCGAAAAAAGTGCTCACAGGATTGGTTTCTGAAGTAAAAAGTATGTAGTAATTCTTTCAACCCCCTAGTATACAAAAGCCGCTACCCTGAAATGGGAAGCGGCTTTTATGGTTAAAATAAAGCTATCTGGCCAAGAATAAACCTTGCTATAGGTCCGTCAATACGATCTCTGCATGCAGATTTTCTGATAACAATTTGCCCGTCTTTATCGCTTGTTCTTTATTAGAAAATACAAATGAAAATATGGGGGTTGCGCTTTCCGAATACAAAAACGCTCTAAACTCATGCACTGTTCCTGACCATGTCGGACTGATCCCATTTGGGGTATTCGTGACCTTTTTTTTTACATGAGTAACAACGATTCGTTTGATATTTGGCAAAGGTTTCCACTCACCGAATGGATAACCCAAAAATGAAAAATAGTCCTTTGCCTTCCTTTCGTTGAATTCAATTACGGTACCAGTATAAGTAGACAATATTGCTGCCCCAAAAACAATGGCTGCTATCCCAACATAGACTGGTTTTTCCAATGAACGATCTGGTTGAAAAATGGCAGAACCTATTATTGCCAAAACTCCTGCTGCAATAAATAAAACTCCCAATAGATGAGGACCTGAAACAAGCTGTCTGTTTTTAAAGTCATATTGTTTCATAAAGTAGCCCGTATTACTTACAGGTGAAATATCTGGTCCATTAGCACCCATTTTTCGCCGGGCTTTGCCCATGGAAGGGATTGCTGTAACGTACCCATTAATGACTCCCATTCCTGTACCTTCGGATTCTCATTATCCATTTGTGCCTTTCGCTCAAACGAGAAATCCTCTCCCACTTCCATAATCATAAAAAGACGGTTTCCGGTTTGGTAGATGTCCATGACCTGAATATCCGCATCGGTGATGCTCCGAATGATCTCAGGGGCTACCGAACGGTGATGTGCAATGTATCGTTCAATGATTTCCGGATCATCTTTGAGATCCAACGCAAAACAATAGCGTTTCCTATCCATGAGTTGACTGCTTAATTGAGTTTGTAAAACTTTTCCGCGTTCTCTGCCCAAATCTTTTGCTGCACCTCTTCCGGGTAACCTTCCAAAAATTTGCGTAAAATACCAATTACTTCCGAGTAGGATGCCGCCAAAAGGCATACAGGCCAATCAGAACCATACATCAACCGATCCTCTCCAAATATCTTCATCATCACATCCAAGTACGGATGGAAATCTCCTTCCTTCCATTGCGTCCAATCGTGTTCTGTCACCATACCGGAGAGCTTTCCATACACGTTGGGAAAACTCCCTAATTGCTCCATTTGATCTCTCCATGGCTCCAATTCCCCTTTAGCAATGGGAGGTTTGGCCAGGTGGTCGATGACCATGGAAGCCTCTGGAAAATTGCGTACCGTCTCGATCGCTCCGTCCAACTGCTTGGGAAACACCAAAATATCGTAACTGTACCCTTTTTTAAACAACGTTTCCAGTCCTTTTTGAAACTTTGGCCGAAGGATGTAGGCAGGATCTGCTTCGTCATGAAGAATATGCCGAAATCCCTTTAACTTACGAAAGGGTAAGTAAGCATTGAGTCTCTCTTCCAGGTTAGGGGCCTCCAGATCAATCCAGCCTACCACCCCCTGAATAAACGGGTGACTATCGGCTAGGCGTAGCAGGAAATTGGTTTCCTCTTCAGTCTGTGCTGCCTGCACAGCGACACAACCGGAAACCCCATTTTTCTGAAACACTTTCTCCAGATCCTCCGGCAAAAAGTCTTTTTTCAACACATTCAGTGCATCGGTGATCCAGGGAAGCTCCTCGGGGTTATACTTCCAAAAATGCTGGTGTGAATCCACTATTTTCATCTGTTTATTTTTTGTTTTTCAAAGGTCAGATGGAATCTCGCATGGGAAATAATCATTCCAGTGTGTGACGGCTACGTCATGCTCGATTTCATACGCTATCGGGGCTTAGTTTTCGGGCAAGGGAACCCGGTAAATCATTGCATTTGTATTCATGCCTGCACCAACGGAAGCAAACATCAGGTAGTCACCCGGCGATATCCGGTGATCGGCTAATTCCTCTTTGACCACCAGATCGTAAAGCACAGGAACGGTGGCTACCGAGTTATTTCCCAAAAACGAAATGGACATGGGCATGACACCTTCCGGCGGCTTCTCTTCCCCATACAAATGAAACAGGCGCTCCAGAATATTCTGGTCCATTTTTTCGTTGGCTTGGTGTATAAAGACTTTTTTGATTTGGCCGAGCGACAGATCGGCACGGTCCAGACATTCCTTTAATGCCTGAGGTACGGTTTTTATGGCGTATTCGTAGAGTTTTCTTCCCTGCATCTTGAGAAACAAGGTATCGTCTTTATAGTCTGGATTGTAAGAAACCTGCATTTCCAGGAGGTGAGCGTGATGCAGGGTATCCGACCGGGTAAGGTGCTTAAGAATGCCACAGGGCTGATCACAAGACCTCGCCTCCAACACGACTGCACCGGCACCGTCTGAAAAAATCATGCTGTCGATATCATGGGGATCCGAGATTCGCGAAAGGGTCTCGGCACCAATCACTAAAACTGCCTTTGCATCGCCCGACCTGATAAAATAGTCTGCCTGAATCATACCCTGTACCCATCCCGGACATCCAAAAGGTAGATCGTATGCAACGGTATAGGGATTGACTATCCCTAATTTATGCTTAATCCTTGCCGCTAGCGTGGGACAGGTATCCACACGAATATTATCTTTTTGTAAATCTCCAAAATTATGAGCCACGATGATGTAATCCAGCTTTTCCCGATCAATCCCAGAATCCAGCAAGGCTTCCTCTGCCGCCAAATGTCCCATATCTGAGGTAACCTGATCATCGCCAATGTAGCATCTTTTCTCAATGCCCGTAATTTTTTGCAATGTCTTGACTACCTCCGACGTTGGTTTTTGAATGGGGTCACCTAACTCGTTGAAAAACTGGTGATTCAAAAAATCTTGGTTGTAAACCACCTTTTCCGGAATGTACCTACCTGAACCGGTAATCACCCCACTAACCCTCTTCTCTTGCATGTGTTGGAAAAATTTCGATAGATGTATTTTTCGTTCCTTTGCCTAAAATTAACTAAAAAAGCTATTGAATGGAAGGTGATCCTAAAAAAAACAAAAAAACAGGGATGGAAAAATCCACCCCTGTAAAGAACACTTCTACAGATTGGGTTGCGGTGTAGTACGCAGATAAGGCTTAATGACCTTGTGACCCTTGGGGAATTTAGCTGGAATGTCCTCATCCTTGATCGCCGGGGCAATGACCACATCTTCTCCATGCTTCCAATTGGCCGGAGTAGCTACCGAATAATTCGCGGTTAGCTGCAGGGAATCGATCACCCGTAGCAACTCATCGAAATTTCTACCCGTACTGGCAGGATAGGTAATGATCAGCTTTATCTTTTTATCGTTTCCAATAACAAACACCGATCTGACAGTGAAATTTTCACTCGCATTTGGGTGGATCATGTCATACAGCGCAGATACCTTGCGGTCCTCATCGGCAATGATGGGAAAGTTCACCTCTGTATGCTGGGTCTCATTGATGTCAGAGACCCAACCCTTATGGCTCTCCAGTCCATCCACGCTCAAGGCTAGCACCTTTACGTTTCGCTGTTCAAACTGCTCCTTCAGTTTAGCAACCGTGCCCAGTTCGGTTGTACACACCGGTGTGTAATCTGCTGGATGTGAAAACAAAATGCCCCAACCGTCACCCAGGTATTCGTGAAAGTTGATCGGTCCGTCCGTAGTTTCCGCCGTAAAATCTGGCGCGATGTCTCCTAATCTTAAAGTCATACTCACATTTGTTTATGTTAATTCTATAGGTTTAGTAGGGAAACACATATAGGGTAACTTTAGTTTACCGTTTGAAGTGTTTTTGCAAAAAAGATGCGTCCGCTAAAAAACAGCCTACCATGGCCCAAATTTCCAACTATTTCAAAATTTTTAGCTAACTTTCAAGGTATTGGACGCCAGTTCCAAATATTTTTTTGCTCTATTTTGCTTTATGGCCGAAACCCTCTATATTTGCATGACATTTCGGGGAGGTATGCTTTTTCCTTCATTTGGTCCGTTCGTCTAGGGGTTAGGACGTATCCCTTTCACGGATAAAACACGGGTTCGAT
The DNA here is from genome assembly GCF_020832325.1 of Lunatimonas sp. Classification (GTDB taxonomy): domain Bacteria; phylum Bacteroidota; class Bacteroidia; order Cytophagales; family Cyclobacteriaceae; genus Lunatimonas. Next base: position 159,904 of record NZ_JAFIEU010000013.1, on the reverse strand, counting down.
TCCCGTACGGACTACAACAAATGATGTTTATCGTCTTTGATCTTGTATCAATGGATTGATAAATTTTGTTTGTGGTTGTTAGTGGTTAAAGTGAATAAAAAAGCCCGGTCTCTTGATCGGGCTTTTTTTTGTGCTTGGCGCATTAGGTACCTCCTTAAGAGGCCCCATCGTAGAAAATTCTCCAGACTTTGCCAGTGACAGAATCTGAAACCAGAATAGTGCCATCGGGAGCTTCGGCAATGCCCGTTGGCCTATGCAACGCATCTGAAGGACTATCAATGGTAGACACTCCTGCGAAACCTTCCGCCATCGCCTCGTAGGTTCCGCTTGGCGCTCCGTTATTAAACGGTACAAAAGCTACGAAATAACCCTTTTGTTCAAGCGGGGCCCTGTTCCACGACCCGTGAAACGCCACGAGCGCACTGCCCTTGTATTTGGAGGGAAAATGATCCCCTTGATAAAATTTGATATCGTTGGGTGCCCAGTGGGCTGGAAAGGTCATCACCGGCTGCTCGGTTCCTTCGCATCTCCCAACAGTCGTGCCGTCTCCGCCAAATTCGGGAGACATCACTCTTTTGCCCTGTTGGGGATCGAAATAGCAATAGGGCCATCCGAAATCAGCTCCATCTCTCAATCTGAACATTTCTTCAGCCGGAATCTCGGCGTTGTCGCCTTCGTCGAAGGATTCCGGGAACAGGCTATTGAGCAAATCTCTCCCATGCTGCACTACGTACACGTGCTTATCAGAGGAATTGTACCCCAATGCAACTGCATTTCGGATTCCTGTGGAATACCGATAACCATGTTCCAATTGATTCTGACCAATTTTATCGGCCTCAAAACGCCAAACACCCCCGGTACGTTCCAGCAAGGGACAAGGATCTCCCATAGGAGGAGAGCCTTTTACGCGGTCTTCCTGCTGACAGGCGTTTGACGGGGCGCCCACGTTTACATACAAGTATCCCTGATCGTCAAAGGCCATCGATTTGGCCGCATGGGCCGTCTGCTGCGGTAGACCATATACAATGGTGTCCGGAGCAGTGGCATTGTCCGGGACTAAATTTCCGGAAGAAAACGAAAAACGGAACACCGTACTGTCGTTGGAGGCATACAGGTATCCATTATGGAATGCCATGCCAGTACCTCCAAAGTCGCCGAAATAGGCGATTTGATCTGCCCTTCCATCACCGTTTTCGTCACGAAGTGCCACAATACCTCCCTTTTCATGAGGCTCTCTCAAGTTCATGTAGATGTCCCCATTGGCATTGACGGCAACGTGCCTACCCCTTCCCAAATTTTCGGCCACCACGTAGGCCTTCATGCCTGGGGCAAGGTTTAAACCGCCGTTGTCATCATCTGCTGAAAAATAGGGATCTGCTTTTTCGGTTTCACCGGAATTTCCACAGGCAAGGACTACCGCCGCTAGGCTAGTTAGTATCAAATACCGGAACATCTTGCTGTACTTTGTATGCATCAGAATGAAAGTTTGGTTTGCTAAGTCGAAATTTAACCGTAATTCACCAAACATCAAATGGTTTTTGGCGCAAATCACGCAACTTTTGATAGTGCCTTCCAATCATTCACCTACAAAATCATGCTATACACCTGCATTTTACCAATAAAAACCACCGAAACTCGCTCAATTATTTTGTAAGATTCCATTATTTTTGGCCCCAGCAAATAACCCGAAAATAGCCCATGAACCGCACTAGAACAATTCGTCATCTCTGGATTTTTTCTTTGGTTGCCCTTGGCATAGGCTGGCTAGGTGTAGGGCTCGATAGCCAATTGCCTGATCAGCAGAAGGAGGAAACCCTTGGAATGGCCGTTTGGCTGATTACTCCCCTACTGCTTGTAATTTTCCTTCGGACATTTTTTGGCGATGGCTGGAAAGATGCAGGCCTCCATCCGCGTCTAAGCAGTCAGTGGAAGTGGTATGTGATTGCTTTCTTAATTTTTCCGGTCGTGACACTTTTCACCATGGGAGTGGGTGCCCTATCCGGATGGGTTGACTTCACGCCATTTGACGCGGGGGCATACTTCAGTACCTTCGTGATTCTTCTGGGCATCAATTTACTGAAAAACGTGTTTGAGGAGTCGGTTTGGAGGGGATACCTGACGGTCAAATTGATTGGTTTGAACATGGGAGACTTGGGTATTTACCTGATTGCAGGCTTGCTATGGGGTCTGTGGCATTTGCCCTACTACTTGGAGTTCCTGCCGGAGGAAGCCATGTATACAGTTCTTCCCGTAAGTGAAGGATTGTTTGCCGCCATCGCCGTGGTCAATATGCTGGTTTGGACGGTGATGTTTACCGAAATTTTTCGGCTTACCGGTTCGGTATGGTCGGTGGTCTTACTGCACGCAGTGGAGGATGCGGTGATTAATCATTTGGTGATTGATGGATTTGTGGTGTTACAACCCGGCACAGAAATCATACTGTCTCCTATCTGCGGGATACTGCCTACGTTATTGTATCTGTTGATTGGACTTTGGCTACGCACGATGCGAATGCGGCAGGAATCAAGAAAGGCAAACCCATTGAATTAACCATTGAATTAGGATATTCTGATGGTTTTTCCATTCGTTAACCTGGAAAGGTGGCCTGCCTTTTTTTTGGCACCTCTTCAATCAACTAATATACCTGGATAAATAAGCTGTATTCGGGATTTGTAAAATATACAAGATACCTAAAACAAAAGAAATAACATACTTCACTATAAACTATTTTTAGACTAAAGGATTGTTTTTATCGAAAATACAATTTATTTTTCTGTGTAAATTTCGATTTATGAAATATTTACTATTCTTCTATTTTTGTTTATTGATCGGGCCAGCCATTGCGCAATCCCATGATATCTATAAACCAAAAAACATCCTCAAGTTAGAGGGTCCTATGGGAATCTTAAATGGAACCCTCCTAGCAGTCAATGATTCCTCAATTACCGTTTTAAATCACCGATTACCGAATGCTGAACCGTTAGTCATCCCTTATAAAGAAATCAATACCATTAAAATCCGGAAAAAAAATAATGTGGCGAAAGGATTATGGATCGGCATGGCTGTTGGTGGTGCCAGCGGGTATATCATCACAAGGGCCACATACGACCCAGAGAATCTACTAGTACATATTATGGCACCGAAATCTGCGGTTTCTACAGGCTGGACGATTGTAGGCATCGTTGGCGGGGGACTGTTGGGTACGCTAATAGGATCCATCAAAGTCCAGATCCCCATTGACCGTCACTACCCTTCCTTCGCAGCTGCCACTGAAAAGCTACAATCCTACACCCAATCCAAATAAGCACTAAAACCCGCTGGAAAAAGCTTAGTTTTCCCGCCTTTCAATTTCAACCCAAAGCGGGAAAATACTTCTACCTCCTTCTGCAAAATGAGGAATCAGATCGCCTTTTGAAGCAGCTAGTCGAACATTCTCCCAGACAATTTCATCCTTGCCTGCCGCATCATGCTGTTTTTGAAGTACCGTGCCGCCCAACTCCATGGTCATCCTTCCGGCGTGTTCCAATGGGCGTAAAAACCTAAATCGAACGGTATATATACCAGGCTCAATGGCCACCTTCCAAAGCCCAAATACCTCATCCTGCGTCCAAATGCCCCGCTGTCCTCCCGCATCGTTTCGGTTCAAAAACACCGGATTTTCAAAAGATGTGCCTATCTGTGCATGATGGTCCATCAAAAAATGGGGAGAACCGGTCAGTTCCTCCAGCAGACCATCCAGTTCCTTCTTCAACTCCTCTGCCAATTCCAAGTTATTTCCGCCGATGTTCACTTGCTCAAACGGGTCATTTGTAACGTCAAATAAGTCGAACTCCCGCGAAGAGGCATCAAATCCGGTATTTCCGACCAATTTATACCTCCCTTTTTGCAGGGCTATGTTGCTATAGGGTTCCGGATACTTTCTGGTCCAGTAGAAAAAAAGCGGTCGGGTATCAAAAAAATCTCCAGACGCACCCGAAATCAGAGGTAAAAAGCTCCGACCATCGATTACCCGATCGGTAGGTACCCTCGCTCCGCACAGTTCCGCCAGAGTCGGCAGCACATCGATATGGGCGAGTGTCTGATTGATTTCCATGTCCCTGATCGGGGCATCCGGCATTTTCATAAAAAAGGGCACCCGCACCCCTCCTCGAAACACGGTGCCTTTGAGGTCACGCATGCCGCCATTGTAGCGTCGCTGCTGAGGCCCGTTGTCCGTCATAAAGATCACCACGGTATTGTCCGATATACCTAGGTCATCCAATGACTGCAGCAGCCTTCCCACATTATCGTCGATATTGGAAACCATGGCATAGACCTTTCGGGCATCCTCCTTGTCTTTTTCCGACATGGTTAGAACGGGTGCGCCATCCATTTCCCATCCCTTGGAAGGGTCCAAGTCTTTGTACCGCTCATAGTATGCATCCGGAACCTGCAAGGGGGTGTGGGGTGCGTTAAATGACAGGTAGCAGAAAAAGGGCTGCTCGTTCTGGTTTTCAATAAATTGAATGGCCTCGTCGGTAAAAATATCCGAGCAATAGCCTTCATAGGGTTTGCGTTCGTTGTTGTTCCACAGTACTGGATCAAAATAACTGCGGTCCCCTTGGAAAAAGGTGGTAAAATCTCCCGGCTGTCCCATGCCGCCAGCCAAATGGATGACCGATTCGTCAAATCCCTGGTCGCTGGGCCGGAACGGGTAATTGTCTCCCAAATGCCACTTGCCAAATATCCCTGTACGGTACCCGGCCTCCCTTAGCATTTCGGCAATCGTCACCTCTTCCGTGGCCATGGTGGCCCCTCCATTATAGGTATCTCTCACTCCCGTGCGCAGCGAGTAGCGTCCCGTCATCAGGCTTGATCGGGTAGGCGCGCATACGGGCGACACATAAAATTGGTTGAGCCGCACGCTTTCTCTGGCCAAGGCATCCAGTACGGGAGTCTGCACATGGGGATTTCCCGTAAAACCCAGATCGCCATATCCTTGATCATCGGTGATGATTAGGATGACGTTAGGCGACTTGGAGACTTGGGCGAGCGTCCCAAAACATACAAAGAGAAGGCAGATTGAACAGGAAAAAAGGACTTTAATGAGATGCTGCATGTTATTTGGGATGAAGTTTGGATTTCAAGATAATGAAAAATGGTAAATCCCGTTGAGGTTCATATGGAATTATCTGACTTTCGGTCCATAAAATGAATTGGAATCAGTAGGCGAAGAACCAAGAATCTTGAAAAATCAAACACTAGCAGACATTTCCGATCAAAGCGAATGACAAGTTCAATTCCGTCCGAGAATGAAGGAAACAACCTGTCCCATAACCGTAGGGTGTACACACAGCTAAGAGTGTTTACTCCAATTGCGACTGTTCAATCAACATAAATATTCCAACTGACAAAAAAATTTGGCAAGAATCAATCGAAAAATTCTTATTGAAAGGTCTCTCTCAGGACTTATGGGTTTGAAAAACCCCAAAGGTCAAAAGACGTTGCCTACTCCTCTTCAAACCGCAGGGGCACTTCCTTTAATACGTTACTGCTTTGCATATCGACAAACTGAAATCTTTTGGAAATAGTAGCTGCTGATGGACTATTAGTTTAGGTGTCCAATGCATCCGGGATTAACGTTATGTTATATGCCTTTGCCCGAGATCTATGAATTTTGGCACCAATGACCACTACTTACCTGTAGTTGAAACTCAGCAGCAGGCTTACCTATTCGCTTCACCAATTAAAAAACTACCTCCACCTTCCGAATCGTCCCTGATTCGGACCGGATTTCCAGTTGCCCCTTAGCCGCATGAAAGAAGTACCCCTCTTGTTCTAACAGGGCTACCCCATCTGCCATCACTTCCCGAGGCGCCACCGATGACTTGATGCGCAGTACATGGGGAACCGTCTTTCCCTCCAATAAAACCGTGAGACGATTGCCCGACCGCTCCATACGTACATCGGTAGCGGCATCGTTTTCGCGAAACACGGTAAAGTTGGATTTCTCATTCCCCGGATACAGCAACAGCGTTAGCAGACCCTCGTCCCGCTCATCCCCAAAACCAGTATAGCTTCGGCTGATTTGCATAGGAATGATCGCTCCCGCCTTTACAAAAACCGGGTACTCATCCATGGGAAAGTCTTTGGAAATCCGCTGTGGACCTTGAAATACCTCCCGATCGTCCAACCAATAATACCAGGTACCTTCTGGCAGTGTCACTTCAAGATCCGTCCGGTCCTCGTAGATTGGGGCTACCAACAGATCGTCTCCAAATAGGTAGTGGTATTTTCCGGGCATGCGACGCTGCAAGCGGGTGCCTCCCTGATGACCGGTCACCACATAATGGTACATATAAGGAACCAATTCAGTATGCAGCCAGGAAAACTTGCGGATCACCTCCAGTTCTTCCTGCGTACGCTTCCACAGCGCACGCTCCCCATGCCCGCCGTTCATAAACAACCCGCAAAAGGTAGAAAACTGCGTCCACCGCATGTACAATCTGGGCGGGATCACGCTGCCCGAAAAACCGGCAATATCACTGCCGATCACGTTGTAGCCCAGATCGGCACTTTTCAGAATACTTTCGATGGCAGACTCAAACCCCTGTATTCCCTTCAAGGCGATATCGACCTTGCCCTGATCGGGATCCTCTAACATCTCCTTGGATTTCCACTGATGCACTTGATCGCCTACCCAGTTGACAGGCGAAGCGTCAATGGGCGCAAAACCCTCGGGATGGTACCAGCGATCAACGGCCCTGGCCAGGGTGACAAACTCGGGGTTTTGGCTAAGTCCGTGTGCGTATTCGTCCCGGTAATAATGATCCATATAGGTACGGGCACTCATCAGCCCAGCCTCCGTGCGTTTGTAGAAGATCGGAATACCAAAAAAATCCGTCGAAAACAGGGTCGCCGTACCATCCAGCTTCCACCCATCAATCCCCAGATCGAAAACCCGTTGCTGTAGACCCCGCCACCATGTCATGGCATCCGGGTTGGTGTAGTCAATGAAGCCACCCCTGCCCTTCCACCACTTGTTTTCCTTGCCTCCTGCCAAGTAACCCCGATCTCTGATCTCCAGATACCATTGCTCCGAGTCGGGTTCACGCAGCCCCTTATTGTAGCTATTTACCATGGTGGTCATCCAAAGAACAATCCGGTAGCCGTCATCTTTCAGCTTCCCAAACCACCGGTCCGGATCTGGGTACAACAGCGTGTCGACTTCAAAATCATTGTACCGAAAACTCCATGGGCTATCCAGAATGACCGTTCGGACAGGAATATCGTGTTCCCGGTAACCCTCCAATAATTCATCCACATAGGCCGCCGTATTGACATCATCCTCCCAGAGCCAACATTCCAAGGCCCAAGCGGGGGTTAGCGGCGGATTTCCATGCCGCTGCGCATTAAAGGGAATTCCCCAAAAAGGGTACAGAAACAGGCCGTAGGCCAGCAGGAATAAAACCCCGACGATCCAAGCCACCACTTTCAAAAACTTCACCCACATAACTCTGATGATTCTCCAGAATACTACGCAGGATTAGGCAAAAAATACCCCCTACCCTTCGGGAAAAAGAGCAAGAATTGCGATTTCTTTCAGCATAATTGGAAAACGCTTAGAAGTTATTCGAGGATTTTCACGGAATCCTTAGGTGGAAAACAGGGGTAATTACTATATTGGAAGACCTAAAAATATGTCGGGAAATAACCATTTTTACCATATGCTTACCACAGAACAGAAAGATCAAATCACCCGCCAAGGCATGAACCTACAGCTGGTAGAAGAACAAATCCAAAATTTCAAAAATGGCTTTCCGCCGTTGGAAATCCAAGCAGCCGCCTCCATCGGTGACGGCATACAGCTTTTGGACGAAGCTTCCCTGAAAACTTGCCTGGAAACCTACGAATCAAAATCTCCTCAAAAAAAAATCGTCAAATTTGTACCGGCAAGTGGGGCTGCCAGCCGCATGTTTAAGGACCTTTTTTCGTACTTGGAAAAAGGAGGAAGCGACCTATCCAATGACGCGTTTACTGCTACATTTATTCAGAAACTGGCCGATTTTGCTTTTTACGAAGACCTGGATAGCAGTCTTCAAACCACGGGTGACAGCATCGCTGCAGCCCTTGAACAAAAAAATTACCCCTTGATCGTTGCGCACCTACTGAATCCTGAAGGATTGGATTATGGATCACTGCCTAAGGGTTTGTTGAAATTCCACCGGTATCCGGAGGGTAGCCGCACACCGGTAGAAGAACATTTTGTGGAAGGGGCATCCTATGCACTGGGCGAAGGAAATACGGTACGACTACATTTCACGGTATCTCCAGAGCATCAGGAAAAATTTGAATCGCACGTAGCCAAAATCCGGCCCCAAATGGAAGCGAAATTCGGAACCACATTTGAAATCAGCTTTTCCCAACAAAAAAAATCCACCGACACCATCGCGGTAGACATGGAAAATGCACCCTTTGTGGAAGAGGATGGAGAGATTCTGTTCCGCCCTGCCGGCCACGGTGCCCTACTTGAAAACCTGAACGATATAGATGCAGACCTGATCTTTATCAAAAACATCGACAACGTGGTGCCCGACCGCATTAAAGAACCCACCAATACATACAAAAAGGCCATAGGGGGGGTCCTGCTAGACGCCCAGGAGGCTGTGTTTGCGGCATTGGTTGCCCTGGACGCCGGGATTTCTGAAAGCTCTGTTCAGCAGGCAGCTACTGTCTACACCGAAAAACTTGGATCCAAGCTTCCCCCAAACTTTGCCTCGTTGAATTTGACGGAAAAAGCAACCTTCCTGCGAACGAAGCTAAATCGACCTATTCGGGTATGTGGCATGGTGGAAAACACCGGAGAACCCGGTGGCGGGCCTTTCTGGGTGAAGGAATCAGACGGATCCCTATCCCTGCAGATCGGGGAGACTGCCCAATTAGACCTGACCAATCCAGCCCAAAAAGCATTGTTCCAACAGTCCTCTCACTTTAATCCTACCGACCTAGTTTGCGGTGTGAAAGATTACAAAGGCAACAAATTTAACCTGCTCGCTTTTCGGGATCCAAAAACGGGTTTTATCACCGAAAAATCAAAAAGTGGCCGGGAACTGAAAGCCCAGGAGCTGCCCGGGCTGTGGAACGGTTCGATGGCAGACTGGAACTCCCTCTTTGTGGAGGTGCCACTGATCACCTTCAACCCCGTAAAAACCATCAATGACCTGCTCAGGGATGTCCACCAATAAACTATCCAACTCTATGAAACGCAAAACCCGTTGGGAATTAATCAGGTACTTATCCGCCATTGTCCTGCTCTTGGTCATACAGGGCATCTCCCATGCACAAATCGGTGTGGGTGCCAAGGCACCAAAAGGGGCTAAACAGCTATTCGACGGATCCAAAAAATCCCTACACGGGAATTGGCAATACTGGGAGGGCCCCCGTTTGGCCGCAGAGCCACCTATTAAGTGGGCAATGGTAAATGATCCCGTGGACAAAGGGAAGGCGGTGAGCTCCAACGATCCGGCTGCTGCCGGTGGAAAGTACGGGGCAGCAGATATCGTGACGAAAGAGGAATTCAGGGATTTTCGCCTGCATGTGGAGTTTCTGATCGCAAACCCGGGAGGAAATAGTGGTGTATACCTACAGAATCGCTACGAAATTCAAATCTTGGACGGAGATAGCACCGACCACGGCATGGCAGCCATCATCAACGAACATGCTGCACCCTACCGTGCCTATAACGGCCTCGGAAAATGGAATGCCTACGATATTCAGTTTAAAGCAGCACGCTTTGACAACAGCGGCAAACTGACAGAAAAAGCCCGAACGACCATTTACTTCAACGGAATCAAAATCCACGAAGACCAATCCATACAACAGGTATGGGGTGGCCCAAACTCGGGAATAGACGGAGGAAACGATGGGGGTAAAGGAATCACCGACCGCCCCGGTGGCATCAAGCTGCAAGCGGAGGGACACGAGGTGCTCTATCGGAATATTTGGATTCAGCCACTCGACCTTTCCGGTTCGGGCGCAGACTTCTAAGCAGTAAGCGGGGGTTGGGTGAATAGGATCATCTACACCGCTCAGGCCGACCCTCAAACAGTGCAAGTCCGCCGTTGTCTTCCCTGAGCACACTCAGCGGTAGACAACGGCTTTTTGGTTATGGAAGGGTTTGGAACAGCATTTGAGTTTATCTGGGCGATTTCAAACCAACAAACCAGACTACCCATGATAGACACCAAATTCAAACACACCCTAATCGGAGCGGTCGCCACTTTTTGGGGATTCCTGCACCTTGCTTCAGAAGGGCTCGCACAAGTACAAATCGTGAATGAAACCATTGAAACCCGCTTGGAAACCGAAGAAGCCAGCATTACGCTGACTAAGGTGGTCCAGGGCCTGAACCACCCTTGGGCCGTTGGGTTTCTGCCGGATGGCAGCATGTTAGTGACCGAAAGATCCGGCAAACTATACCTAGTCAGCGGGGAAAAAATCACCCAATTAAAGGGTCTTCCCAAGATCGACACGGATGAAGATCAGCTTTCGGCGCCTGACGGCGGAAACCAAGGCGGTCTATTGGATATCGCCGTTCATCCAGATTATGAAACAAACGGTTGGATCTACTTTACCTACTCCAGCCCCGGAGACGACGACTCGGTCACAGGTGACCATAGTCATGGAACCGGAACCGCATTGGCCAGAGCCAGAATAGACAGTGAAAAAGGAAAACTAACCGACTTAGAAACCCTCTACGCACAAGTGCCACGGACCAATCCCGGCAGGCATTACGGATCCCGAATTGTTCTTCCCGGCGATGGCACCATTTTGTTCACCATTGGCGACCGGGGCCTTCGTTGGAACTCCCAGGATCTTACCGACCCGGCAGGATCGGTAATCCGATTGAAGGAAGACGGCGGGGCAGCCGATGATAATCCATTTATTGGTGTAGCTCCTGGCAATCTGCGACCCGAAATTTACAGCTACGGACACCGCAACAACCAAGGTATGGCAATTGACCCGGAAACGGGAAGCATATGGGCTACGGAACACGGACCAAACGGTGGGGATCTGCTGCATTTGATCGAAAAAGGCACCAACTACGGCTGGCCCCAGGTTGCCTTCGGGACAGAATACGATACCGATGAAAAAATTGGACTCGGTCAGGAGGCTCCCGGAGTAGCTAAGCCGAAGTGGGTATGGGAAGAAAGCATGGCACCTTCCGGACTGACATTCTATACAGGCGAGTCCATCACCGCATGGGAAGGACAGCTCTTTGCCGGGTCCCTGCTGAAAGAGACCCTGTACCGGTTGGAAATAAGAGATGAGCAGGTGGTGCATCAGGAGGCATTGCTGACCGAAAAAATAGGTAGGATACGGGATGTGCGCCAAAGCCCGGATGGATCCCTGTACCTGGTAACCGACGAAGGAGATGGTGCGCTGTACCGGATACAGGCCGCAGATTGAGCGAAGGATCATCCGAGGCTCTCTAAAAACCACCCCACCGGATGATCCTGAAACCCCTATTTTACCAATGGATAGATTTGGGAATGCTTAGGGCCCCTACTAGCACCGACAGTCAAAGTAGCAGGTTTTCTATTGCATAATTGACGAATTAGCAGTATGTTTAAGATCTTACAAGGCCCTAAATTGCTGCTATACAGTCCATGAACAACCCCAGCCCAATTAACCTCAAACCTTGGCCAGCATGTTTGCTGGCTTTGGCTTTTGCCTGCCAATCTCCCTCAGAAGCGGACTACGACACCGCCTATGTAGAAGAAGAACCGGATCCCATATACGCCGAGCACGTGCGGACCACCGGATTCCAAACACCCGAGCAGGAAATGGCAGATTTTATCCTCCCCCCAGGATTTGAAGTAACACTCTTCGCCTCCGAGCCGGAAATCAGCAAACCCATCAACATGGCCTTTGATGACCGTGGACGCCTTTGGGTAACCCAGTCGAGTGAATACCCCATCAAGGCAGGGCCCGGAGAGGGTACCGACCGTATCAGTATCTTGGAGGACAGTAACGGGGACGGTACAGCCGACAAGATCACCCATTTTGCCGAGGATTTAAATATCCCCATAGGCATAATCCCCGTACAGGGCGGGGCCATTGCCTATAGTATACCGAACGTATACCGCTTTTTCGATGCGAATGGGGACGGAAGATCCGAAAGGCGGGAAGTGTTGATCGCGGATTTTGAACATCGGGATACACATGGAATGGTGAATAACCTATTTAGAGGATTGGATGGCTGGATACATGCCTCGCACGGATTTTCGAACATATCTACCGTATCCGGGACTGATGGAGATTCCATCACCATGACCTCAGGAAATACGTTTCGGTTCCGTATGGACGGTAGCCGAGTGGAAAAAACGACCGATGGAAGAATCAATCCATTTGGTTCTGATTTGGACGAGTGGGGATACCATTATTCCGCTGACTGCCATACCCTGCCCATCTACCAACTCATTTGGGGCGGAAACTATACCCAATGGGGTAAAAAAGATCCCAATATGGGTTTCGCCCCCACCATGATGGACTATGGGCTTAACTCCACCGCACTTTCTGGGTTGGTGTATTACACCGACAACCAATTTCCGGAGGAGTACCAAAACAGCTTTTACTCAGGCGACGTAGTCACTTGCCGCATCAGCCGCAGTGTGATGGAGTTTAAGGGATCTACACCTTGGGCTACCCGAAAGCGGGATTTTCTAGTAAGCAAAGACCCGTGGTTTAGACCAGTGGATATCAAGATCGGACCGGACGGAGCCATGTATGTGGCGGATTTTTACAATCCCATCATTGGGCATTACGAAGTTCCCTTGGACCATCCCGACCGGGATCGGAATAGTGGAAGGATCTGGAAGATCACCTACAAGGGCAACAAACGTACTGCAAAGGACTGGTCCAAAGCAGCTCTTGCCGAAATTTTGGAGGAAATGGGAAATCCAATCCTGCATACGCGACTAGCCGCCACCGATGCGTTGGTAGATTATCACGGTACAAAGGCCGTTAGCGACCTCAACGACCGATTGACAAACGAGAAAACCTCTCCCTCGCATCGGGTGCAGGTATTATGGGCACTCTTTCGATTAGGTTCCCTCCAAGAGGGCACATTAAAAGCCGCTCTATATCACGAGGAACCGTTGGTGCGGGTACATGCTTACCGTATTTTCGCCAACTTGGAACAGTGGGATGAAGAACAGCGGGGTTGGGCACTGGATGGACTTAGCGATAAAGATCCCCATGTACGCAGGGCTGCGGGAGAAGCCGTAAACCGGCATCCACATGCTGCATTTTACAAAGCACTGGTGCAGGCGCATCAATTGGCCGATCCCGAGGATACCCATCTGATCTACACCCTCAAAATGGCACTTTTTACCCACATGCACGACCCCGCGATGATCCGAATGGCGGCAGATGAAGCCTGGCCTGAAGAACAGGCAGCACTGCTTGCATTGGTCATATCCGATACCAGTAGCCCGGAGGCAGGAAGTTATCTGTTTGACTACCTGAAGTATCGTAAGGTTCCAGAGCACAGTTGGCTGGGCTATGTGCGCAGCGTATCCAGGTCAATACCGGAAAACCAACTGCGGGATGCGGTAGCTTTCTCCATCGAAAAATCCCGGGAAACCACTATCACCCCACACAAATGGGCCCTTGCCCTTCAGGACGGTATCCAACAGCGGGGTATGGACGCACCAAACTACCTGATTTCATGGATCAAAGAGCTCAGCAGTCAAACCCTTGCCAGGTTGGACCAAGAGACGGAAAATTGGTCGGCTGAAAAGGAGGAAAAATACCAATTTGCTGTAAGCGCATCGGGCCGGTACCGATTTGCCGCCCACACCGAATCGCTAAAAACCTTGGTACGGGCAGAAGAAGTACCCGAAAGCCTGAGAGGCGAAGCCGCACTTGCCTTGGTAAGGATTTTACCTAGTGCGCACATGAGTTTTTTATCGGAGCTCATGAAGGATTCAGATCAAAAGACTTCTTTCCGTCTGCGACTAGCTAATACCTTGGGACAGTCTGCCTCTCCAGAGGCCAGAACCCTGCTCGCTGCCGGACTGAAGGATTCTCCCATCGAACTGCAAACTGCCATAGCTGCCCAACTGGCACGGTCAGGTCCCGGCAAATCCCTGTTGATTATGCATATACGCGAAGGGCACGCCCCTGCCAGAATCCTAAAAGCCAGAAACGTGGAGGAAGCATTCAGAAACCAAGCCAACACCTCCCAACAGGAAGCCTTTGAGTTCCTCACAGCAAACATCAGACCCATCAGTGAGGAAAGAGAGCAGCTTATCGGTAAACGCATCGAAGGATTTGAAGGCGGAGAACAAGCGCTCGTTTCGGGCAAACAACTTTTTGACGAAAATTGTGGCCTTTGCCATCAGGTCAATAAGCAGGGCGGCATGATCGGCCCTCAATTGGATGGTGTCGGCAACTGGGGTATCCATGCACTGGCCACAAAAATACTGGACCCCAACCGGAACATTTCCGAAAACTTCCGAACCTACAACTTTCGACTGACCAATGGAGAGGTCAAATCCGGGCTATTCCGCAGAGAAGAGGGTCAGGTGATTGTATTGGCAGACCAAAATGGGCAGGAATTCAGCATTTCCAAGAACGATGTCCGCGAGCAAACCGCTTCCAACATCACACTGATGCCAGACACCTTTAGTGAATCTCTCGACCAAGAAAAGTTCAACAGCCTGATGGCTTATCTGTTAAGTGTGAAATAAAGCTCCTATCCCATGCACCTTCCTCGTCCAAAAATAAACCGCAAAAATCGCTATCCTTTCCTTGTCTTGCTTATATTTGTTGGCACATTGGGTGCCTGTGCAGACAAAGGTCCGCAAGCAGTGCCTGGTGATCAGGTTTCCTTCAAAAAACATACCCTACTGACCGAGTTTATCGCCGAGGGGGTAGCCGTAGGAGATGTAAACAACGATGGGCTGATAGATGTAATGGCAGGACCCTATTGGTTTGAGGCGCCGGATTGGAAAAAGCATGAATTGGCTCCTGTCAAAACGTTTTATTACGACAAAGGATACAGCGATGCGTTCATTAGTTATGGGATGGATGTCAACCACGACGGTTGGGTGGATTTTGTGCGAATCGGTTTTCCCGGAAAAGAGGTTCAGTGGTTTGAAAATCCACAAAACCAGTCCGGGCATTGGAAAGTGCATCTAATCACCGAAAGCCTAGGCAATGAATCTGCCGGATTCTACGATATAGACGGAGACGGTCGGGTAGACCTGGTCGGTAGTATCCCGGAAACTGGCGAGATGGTATGGTTTAAATCCCCTACCGATCCAAACGACCTCAGGTGGAAAAAATGTGTCATCAGTGAACCCAATAGCCCCGGTACCGCCCAATATGCCCATGGGCTGGGAGTGGGCGATATGAACCTCAACGGAAGGCCGGATATCATCATCAAAGAGGGATGGTGGGAAGCTCCCGAAGACCCTACCAACGGACCATGGGTGTTTCACCCGGCAGCGTTGGGAGAAGCTTGTGCACAGATGTACGCCTTTGATGTGAACGGAAACGGAATGCAGGATGTTATTTCGACTTCTGCGCACCAATTGGGCATGTGGTGGCACGAACAGATTCGAGATGATCAAGGAAACGTACAATGGGTTACACACGATATAGACGATGCCTTCACACAAACGCATGGTCTGGAGCTCGTTGATATCAACAACGATGGGCACTTAGACTTGGTCACCGGAAAACGATACTTTGCCCACATGGGTGCTGACCCAGGAGAATTTGACACCCCCTACGTATATTGGTACGAATTTCAGCCAGGTGAAACTCCCAGCTGGGTAGGACACGAGGTAGACGATGATTCGGGAGTTGGCGTGCATGTGGTCACGCAGGACATCACCGACGACAGTCTAATCGATATCATAGTTGCAAACAAAAAGGGCGTTTTTGTATTTGAGCAACAACGTCAAACAAATAAATAATCAATTTAAATCTCTTATGAAAAAGTTAATGAAGCCATTTTTTTACCTGACAATCTCTGCTGTTATGGGATTGACAATTTCCTGCAAAGAAACGGGCAAAACATCCGATGGGCAGGAATTTACTTACCTTAAAAAAGGAACGCAAAAACCAGCAGAGGGTGAATTCATTCTCTACAATTTGGAAGTACTTTCCGGCAAGGACAGTGTATTTATATCTACCGCAGACCAAGGAATGCCCGGCTACCTGAGGTATTCGGACTCCATCCCGGTCAATAATTTTATGGATGAAATATTTCTCGGTCTGAAGAAAGGAGACAGCATTCTGGTGGAGGCAAAGGCGGCTAAAGTCTTCGAAGATAATGTTCCTCCATTTTTGACTTCTGACGAAACCATCAAAATTCGCATAGGTGCATTTGACGTGATGGACGAGGAAAACATCATGGCCTACTTCAACGAAATGCAACAAAAGGCCATGGACGCCGAAAATGCCAATGCGGCTGATCGCCTGGTGCTGGAAGCTGAAACCATCGCCCAATACGTAGCTGAGAATAACCTCGATGCGACCAAAACCGAATCAGGCCTATACTACGTGATCGAAAAAAGAGGAACGGGACCCGAGATCGAAGAGGGAAATCAAGCTTCTGTTCATTATGCCGGTTACTTACTCGATGGAAGTCTATTTGATACCAGCATGAAGGAAGTAGCCATGGCAAATAATATCTATAGCGAGCAGCGGGATCAGGCAGGAGGATATAGCCCATTTGACTTGCAAGTTGGGGTAGGACAGGTTATTCCTGGTTGGGACGAAGGCCTCAGCCTGCTCCGAAAAGGCGACAAAGCCAAGTTCATCATTCCTTCTCCCCTAGCCTATGGTTCACGGGGTGCTGGAGCCGACATACCTGGAAATTCCATCTTGGTTTTCGACGTGGAAATCATGGACGTAGCCAAATAAGGCATCCTATCACTTAAAGTTCAAGTCCCCGGCACACGTCGGGGACTTTTTTTTGCTCTTTTCTTACTGCGCTTCGATCCCTAGGTATTGCTGTAGCGCATACATGAGATCTACACCAAACGCACGGGCACCGTCGGCCGTTACGATCTGTCCATGATTTACGGCATACGGAAACTCGAGGGTGGTGGCCATCATCAGCCCTTGCCCCTGAAACCCAGCAGCCCATTGCCCAAACGAAGCACCTTGATCATAATTCGATCCGGTATTCCATGCCACACCAAAAGGCAGAAAACCCTCTTCACGGGTAAACCTCATTGGCCCTCTGTGGGTTTTGGCAAGAATATCCACCAACCGCTCTTGCTCTTTGGAGATTGCGGGATTTGCATTGCCGACAAAATAAATCCATTCGTTGTTTTCTCCTTTAATCCAGGGATTATGGAGATCAATACCCACCCAGGGCCGATCCTCTACCCAATCAGGTACTTGCTCTCGAAGGGAACGTGTACTTGCGTAGATACTCTCTCCCGAATAATCCCGGTTATGATCGCGGGGAATCCGGTTTTTGCCCTGTTCACCATCTTCCACCCCATCCTTGTCCAAAAAAGGAATAAACCAAAAGGAGGCCTTTTCTCTCAATGTGCGCATCGCCGGGTTATCAGCTAGCAGTGCGGAGAGCATTCCCTCCATCACATAATTCCCCATCATTTCGCAGGCGTGGGCACGAGCCATCACCAATACCTTGAATTCCGCCTGTTCTCGGGCAGCACCCAACACCAGTTTCTCTACCGGACGCCCTCTTTCGGACATACACAGGCGATCGATCTGAAGCTGGGAACTCGCTGTTAAATTTATCAAAAAACGCTCCAAATGGGCCTGAGTATAGGGCATTCCCATGCTAAAACGCACCGCTTGATCCGCCCTCTCAAAGCTAAATGAAAACAGCCGGTCGCCAAGGTGGTCGCTTTTATCCAGCCACTCCCAGGTGGCTCCCCCATCCAACGAGTAGGCCGCTCCCCTATTCGTTAATAGATTGGGTTTCGTCGCTTTGAAATACCACTTCTGTGGAGCGGAAGGAACAGCACGGAAGTTCCAATAAAACCACTCACCGGCAGTTCCGCTGAGGTCCGGGGAGAAATAAACGGTATCTGCTACTAACTTTTCTACCAGTACATTGCCTCCGGCAAAATGGCTGTCCACGTGCAGTGTACCTGGTGATTGGCCTAAAGCAACCTCTCCATGCTCCTGCGCACTTAGGGACGCAGCTGAAATCAACAATATGTACATCAGGAATACCCGCATGACTTCGATCCTATTCGGTTGAGTTTAAGATTCCAGCCTTCCAGTAAAGGCTAAAAAAAAACGTATTATGGATTCAAACTTCCGGCCTCAAACCCCAAACTGGCGTAAGTGATGATCCAAGTGCTTGTAAATCACCATTCCCCACTCCTTGGTGCTCAACGGACCAAAAAAGGGGTGAGGGCTGTACATGGGCTTTCGAAGATGTGGAAACTTCCGCAGGTAGGCGATGTACTGATTCCGCTCTTCGGCGAAGCGAGCCTGATCCACTTTGCCTTTCATATCATAGCGCTTGGGACCCTTCACATTTTTGGGGAAACGGGGCATAAGGTAAAGATTAAACCATTTGACGATGCGCTGCCACAGCGTGGCGGGGCGGACAGTGCCCTCCCAGGAAAGGACCTGCTGATTGGTCACATTGCAATGATGCAGCATCTCGGTAACGGTCATCGTACCCCACAGAGCCACACAGGCATCGTCAAGCTGCTCCGCACGAGCGATAAGGGTGTCTGCAAACTCCTTTGCCAATACTGTCTTCCGCATAATGGTTAGCTTAACACCGATTTTACCACGTTGCCGTGCACATCGGTAAGGCGAAAATCCCTTCCCCCAAAATGGTAGGTTAGGTGAAAATGGTCCACACCCAGCAGATGTAGGATTGTAGCGTGCAGGTCATGGATGCTCACGGGGTTCTCAACCACCCGATACCCGTAGTCGTCCGTTTGCCCGTATATGGTGCCCCCTCTAATCCCCGCGCCGGCCATCCACATACTAAAGGCGGAAGGGTTATGATCCCGTCCATCACTCCCCTGTGCAAAGGGCGTGCGACCAAACTCGCCGGACCAAACTACCAAAGTCTCTTCCAACAGCCCCCTGGATTTCAGGTCCTTGAGCAAGCCGGCAATGGGCTGATCTACTGCATGGGCGTTCCGCTCGTGCCCATCCTTTAGATTGGAATGCTGATCCCAGCGATCTACCCCCCGGCCCACCATGGGGCAGGTGAGCTCCACAAATCTCACACCCCGCTCTACCAGTCTTCGGGCCATCAGGCACTGTGCGCCATAGTTTCGGGTGTTTGGGTCATCTGAAAACAGCCCATACAATCGCTTGGTGGCATCCGTTTCTGCCTGAAACTCCGTTAATTCAGGTACAGACGACTGCATCCGGTAAGCAAGTTCGTAATTGGAGATAGCCGCCTCCACCGCGTCGGCCGTACCCACTGCACCCAAGCGGGACTGATCCAATTCACGGATAAAATCCAGCTTCTCCCGCTGCGGTCTTCCTTCTGCATCGTAGGGATTGATATTGGCTACCGGCTCATCCCCTGCTTTCATGATGGAAGCCTGGTAATCGGCCGGCAAAAAACCGTTTTTGAAGTTATCCACCCCTCCAGGCGGTATCAAGCCCCCGTCCAAAACCACGTATCCTGGAAGGTTACTGTTTTCGCTGCCCAGTCCGTAGTTAATCCAAGCACCCATACTGGGCCTTCCCTGAAGACCACTGCCGGTATGAAGAAAATAATTGGCGTTGGTATGCTCCGGAAAATTGGAGACCATGGACCGGATGAGGGCCAGGTCATCCACGCAGGTAGCGATGTGCGGAAACAGTTCGCTCACCGGCATACCACACTCGCCGTACTGCTTAAACTTCCATGGGCTCATCAATATCTTGCCATTGTCATTAAACTGTGTGGCATCCACCTTGAATTTGGGATCTTGGCCGTTTTCCCGCTCCAAGCGAGGCTTTGGGTCAAAGGAATCTACCTGAGACACTCCTCCATCCATGTACAAAAAAATGACATTTTTGGCTTTGGGTACAAAATGGGGTGTTTTAGCCAGCTGCTCCAAAACCTCCTTGGGCGAAGCCGGCCGGCTGCTTGGCTTACAGCCTGCCGCCATTCCCCCCATCATGCCCATGAAGGCCAGGGAACCAAACCCACATCTGCAAACTTCCAACATTTCCCTCCGGCTAAGGGGCCGGTTTAATCGGTGGTGAAGCGGCTTCCTTTCCATATTTTCACATCAAATAAATAAATTCTTTCAGATTTAGGAGGGAATGGCAAAAGGAAACCCAAACCTCCGGATGGGTCAAGATGTCTTCCTCCTGTACCAAGCCTTCGCGCTGCCCCCAGGCATAGAGCAATGACTTCGCCGTTTCTATTTCATTTGGCTGGGGCAAACGGGAAAATGCTTCCCTATATAGCCGCTCCACGCGTTCGGCAATAGACCGGTCGGAGCCAGCCAAGGTCTTGGAAGCCCAAACCTCTGCCTGACGCACCACAAAGGGATCATTCATCAACAGGAGGGACTGCGCAGGTACATTGGTCACATCCCGCTTTCCAAAGGAGGTAAAGGGTGTAGGGAAATCAAAGGTCTGCAACAGGTGACTCACAAAGTTTCTCCGCACCTCCACATACACGCTTCTACGTCCGTCTCCATCCAATGGCCCTGAATTGCCAGGCCTCCCCCTACCCTGCATAAAACTGGTTAGATGGACGGGGACCGGCTTTCCAAAAGGCTCCAATCGGAGGTTTCCTGCCACACGCAACATGCCATCCCGAATGGCCTCTGCCTCCAGTCGTCTGACCGGATAGCTCGACAGGTACAGGTTTTCTGGATCCTGTGTCTTAGACGACTCCACCGGTTGATAGGACCGCTGAAAGGTCTCCGTCATTACCATCGCCCGAATCAGTTCCTTGACAGACCAGCCCTGTTCCACAAAGGAAAGAGCCAGATAGTCCAGCAACTCCGGATGGCTGGGTAATTTTCCCTGCAAACCAAAATTATCTACCGTCTCCACGATGCCCCTGCCAAATAGGTGGTGCCAAATACGGTTAACCATAACACGGGCTGTCAACGGATTTTCCCGTGAAAGCAAGGCCTCCACCATCTCTACACGTCCACTCCCTACTTCCATAAATGCCGGCTTGCTCGAAGTGATGTCAGGGAGGAAGCGGCGGGGAACCTTTTCCGGAGAAAGCTCAGTATGGCTGCCCCGGATAAACACCGGACTTTCTGTTTTAAAGCCTTCGGTGACACCGCTAAAATAGACGGTGTCTTTGACCGACCCGGTCAAATCCAACCATTGCCGATTCAGATTATCCAGGCCTTCAAGCGACTTGGCTCCCTTTGCCTGACTTACCCACCGATTGAGCGCCTGCACTTCCTCCGCTCCGGATTTAAACTCGACCCAATCTTTTATCATGGAACCCACCGAACCGGATGGCCTGGAAGGCGTAAGCGAAGGTTCTTGCCAGCTATTGTCAAAGGAAATCGCATACTGCACCTCTACATAATCCTGTTCTCCCTGAATGTAATTGTGAGACTGAAACCGGCCTGGCAATATTTCCAAATAGGCCTTGTGTCCTTTCCATTGCCCCACGTCAAAAACCAACTCCTTCCACTCCTCCGAACCGACGGATTGGCTCATGCCTCCATAGATCGGATATTGAATCAGTTGAAAATTATCCATCACCACACGGATGGTCCCCAAGCTTCCCCTAGCTTTTACCCCTAGAAACTGGGAATCTATGGTAAAATCGGGCGAGCGCAGCACGCCAAATTTACCCGTCCCGAAATAGCGACTGGATGCCATACCTTCCTCCAGCCTTTCCAGAGACTTTCCGTCGGCGGTCAATACCGGATTACCTAGGGTGGTTTTTGGACCGAAGGCCATTCCGTCGCTCTTCCAGCCACCGAAATCCTGTCCCCGAAAATCACCCAATACCTTTACATCGGCAGCGGGTGTGGTGTTCCAGTCGTCGAAGGAGGTGAGCTGAAAAGGCGAGGACTCTCCTTGAATAGGCTGCCAAGAAGAGGCAAATTGCTTTCGAATGTGGGCTTGGAGCTTTTGGGCCTCTTGGAGCGTTACTTTTCGGGTTTCCAACTGATGGGCAGGCTGGGGAGAGAAGCGGGTCCCCTCCATGATTCCATACAACGCGTAGTAATCTGCCGTGGGAATGGGGTCAAACTTATGGTCGTGGCATTTGGCGCAAGCAACTGTCAAAGCCTGAAACGCCTTGGTTGTCACGTCGATCATGTTATCGATGCGGTCGGATTCATCTTTTCGGGTGTCCACGGGGCTGTGGGTCCCCTCTCCCAAGGTAAAAAACAAGGTACCCAATACCGACTCGTTGGTGCGGGTCTCTGGATGAACCCTAGGCGACTCCAGGAGATCTCCGGCCAATTGTTCCTTAACAAATGCATCGTAAGGAACGTCGGCATTGAAGGCGCGAATTAGGTAATCCCGATACCGCCAAGCCCCTTGGATGGCATAGTCAAATTCGTGTCCACGGGTTTCCGCATACCGCACCACGTCCATCCAATGCCTGGCCCAACGCTCTCCGTAAGCCGGGGAAGCAAGGTAGCCATCTACCAGCTTGGCATACGCTTGTGGAGAATCGTCTGACAAAAAGGCCGCTAACTCTTCCATCGTCGGGGGCAATCCAGTGAGTACGTAGGATAGCCTGCGAATCAAAGCCTGTTTATCGGCCGTCGCCGACGCTGTCAAACCCTTCTCCCGTTGCTTTTCACGCACAAGGGTATCAATGGCATCGGCAATCGCCATACCTTCAAAGCGTTGAAAATTGGTGGGGTCCGGGGCCACAAAGGCCCAATGGGGCTTGTATTCAGCGCCCTGTTTGATCCACTTTTCAATCAGCGCGACCTCTTCAGGTGTCACCTCCTGATTGGTGGCGGGCGGTGGCATGCGCAACTCGGAATCATGATGGGTGATCCGCTCCAAGAGGTAGGATTTTCCGGGTTTGCCCGGTACAATCGCCCGCTTTCCATTTTCCAGTTTCCCAGTAGCTCCCTCAAATATATCCAGCCGGAGATCCGCCTCGCGGCTGCTGGGATCCGGTCCGTGGCAGAGGTAGCATTTCTGCACCAAAATGGGCTTAATGTGAAAATTAAAGTCCACCACTTCCGGCAAATCAGAGGAAGATATGGGGGTGCTTTCACCACAGCCTACCCCTAAGGCCAGTAAAAAACAACCAATTGCAAGTCGCTGGAAGATAAGGTATACGGATTTAGGGAAAAACATGCCGATTAAATTGGAGCTTTTTGTTAATTCTCTAAGTTATGGCTTAATCCATCAAAAGTCCATGCCTTTTATCCAAAAAGCGAAAAAAAGGCTATTTTTAGGGCAAACAAACGAAAATATGAACATCGGTATTATTGGAATCGGACGAATCGGAAAAATCCACCTGCAAAACTGTTTGACACATTTTCGCGAAATCAATGTCCTAGGCGCCATGAATCCCTCCCAATCCGGGAGAAACTATGCTTCGCAACTAGGCGTTCCTATGGTGACTAATGATGCTAGCGAGCTAATAGCGCATACCGACATTGATGCCATTTTAGTCTGCTCTGCAACAGACAGTCATGCTACCTATGTGGAGCAGGCGGCAAAGGCCGGTAAGGCTATTTTTTGTGAAAAGCCGCTGGACCTTTCCCTAGATAGGGTACGGCAAACACTGGCCCTGGTGGAGGAATGCGGCGTTCCACTGATGCTAGCTTTCAACCAACGGTTTGATCCAAGTTTTGCAGAGGCAAAGCAGCTGATTGATTCGGGAGAACTGGGCAGCATACGCTCCTTGCGCCTGATCAGCCGGGATCCAGGTCCTCCTCCCCTGAGCTATATAAAGCGGTCCGGCGGCATGCTCATGGACATGACCATTCATGATTTTGACATGGCAAGGTACCAAGTCGGGGCCGAAGTGGTTGAGGTATATGCGCGGGGCGCAAATTTGGTCAGCGATGAAATCAAAGAAGCGGGAGACATCGATTTTGCCTCCATAATGCTGACCTTTTCCAATGGGGCCATTGCTACCATCGAAAACTGCCGGGAAACCTCCTATGGCTACGATCAACGCATGGAAGTATTCGGATCCAACGGGATGATCCGAATTGAGAATCCTGTCAAAACCAGCACCCTCTTGTCCGGTCCACTGGGAACGTTGGAGGGCAAAAACCTCGACTTCTTTATGGATCGCTACGCGGAATCCTATCGATTGGAATTGGCTGCTTTCTTTGAGGCACTGACCGCAGGCAAGCCCATGGCTGCCACCGGATATGACGGATTAAAGGCGATGGAAATAGCTGAAGCGGCTATGCGTTCCATCGCCCAAAACCGGCCGGTGAGGTTGGCGTGAAAGCCACTAAAATCTAACCGGTAAATTACTTTTTGATGACTCGTAAATTCCTAAGATTAGCTCCAGGGAACGCCGGGCATCCTTACCAGTGACCATTGGCTCACGGTTGTCGATTACGGCAAGCACCATGTCCTCTACCTGTCCCTGATGTAGGCGAAAATCAATGGCCATGGGGTCGGAAGCGCCACTTCCACCCACGTCTGAATCCGGCAAGCCTGCATCGCTACCAGGTACGTTCCATACCACGATCTTTCCAGCTTCCAGGATAATATTTCCCTTTTCTCCATACACTTCCAACCGCTCGGGATTCCCTGGATAGAGCGCTGTGCCACCGGTAATGGTTCCTATGGCTCCATTCTTAAAACTCACTAGCGCCGCTCCCAAATCTTCTCCCTCTATCGCGTGTACGACCGTTTTAACCTGCCCGAATACAGATTGGGCTTCGCCCATTACATCTAACAGTAGATCGATGGTATGAACTCCCTGATTGATCAGTGCTGCCCCTCCATCTCCTTTTAGGGTTCCTTTCCAGTCGCTGCCACTGTAGTAGGAAGGATCCCTGTACCAATTAATGGCTGCCGTACCCATCAGGAGTCTGCCCAACATTCCATTCTGCACGGCCTGCTTCAGCTTCAGATAACCGGGCTTCAGTCTGTTTTGGAAGATTACGCCCAGCTTCACTCCTGCTCGTTCACAGGCTGCTATGAGTTGATCGGCTCTATCCAAGCTCACCTCGATGGGCTTTTCAAGCAGCACATGCTTACCCGCAGCAGCTGCCGCAATGGCTGGCTCAAGGTGGTTCCCACTGTGCGTACAGATGGCTACAATGTCTATGTCTTTACGTTTTAGAAACTCCTCGATTTGATAATCAGACGGCACCCCAAACTTGTCGGCTGCCTGACGGGCCCTTTCGGCCGTTGAACTGCATACAGCTACCAGTCTTGCGTTTTCGCAAGCGTTGATCGCCGCCGCATGCATGCCGGCAATGGCTCCTGTTCCGATGATTCCAAATCCAAGTTCTTTCTTACTCATAATTATCGAGGGTAGGTTATTATTGATGAAAATTGATTCTTGTCGTTATAGGAATGCACGCTCCCTTAGACCTTTCTCATGGAAGCGGTCATTTCCTCCATCACCCAGTTGGTACGGGCAGCACTGTATCCTGTACTCGGGCAGGTTCCATTTCCCAGCAGCTCCTGTACGATGGAGGTGATCAGGAAATATTGGATATTTTCGGGCATCTCAAACGTAAACCGCTCGCTTGCCCCTGCATCTGTTTTAAGATCCACGTAGGTGTCCCAAAAAGAGGGGTAACTAATCTGTCCTTTGGATCCGACCAAGGTAGTCATATCCGTCTTAGCAGACTCGGAAGAAGCAAAACACCAGACCCCGGAGCCCATCACGCCATTTTCAAATTCGAAGCTGGCCGAAACGATATCTTCCACCCCATACCAGCCGGCTTGATTTCTGGCCAACGCCCGGACAGATTTTACCGGACCCAACAGGTAATCGAGAAAGTCAAGCTGATGGGACCCTAGGTCATAGAAATACCCTCCTCCAGATATATCGGGATTGATTCGCCAGTTTTCATCCGAACCTGTCTTTACATCCGGGTGGGCGGGTTGATTCATCAGTACCTGCACATAGCGCAGGTCACCGATCGCACCGGAGTCGAGCAGGGATTTGATTTTCAGGAAATTGGGCAGGGTTCTCCGGTAGTAGGCAACGAAAAGAGGCACTCCTGCCGCTTCGCAAACACGTATCATCTCCAGACATTCGGAATGGGTACGTGCCATGGGTTTTTCCACATACACCGGCTTTCCAGCCGCAGCAGCTTTTCGGGTGAGCTCCAGGTGTGCGTTGGGCGGGGTAGCGATGTAGATGGCATTGACCTCGGGATCGGCAATGAGCGCATCTGCGTCATCATACCACTTACTTACACCATGCCGCTGAGCATAGTCGCGGACTTTATCAGCGTCCCGTCGCATCACGGCAACCAACCGGGAATTGGCCACTTTTTGCATAGCTGGAGCACTTTTGCGTTCACAAACTGCCCCTACCCCTAGCACGCCCCAGCGTACTTCCTTGTCCGTAAATTCTATCATAGCCTTAAACTTACAAAAATGTTTGCCTATGCCGCAAATGTGGGTTGGGAATTGTTGCTTTACAGAGACGGAAGATTTAAGACATAAGATGTGAGATTCGCTGAATTTACGATCCTGCATCCTTTCCAAAACCACGAAACCGGAGCAATCCTAACCTCATAAACGTGACCCAATATATCGCCGAAGGCATATATCCACGTATATCGCGCAGCATATATCATTTTAGGCATAATCGGGAGAAATAAGAAGCTAGATTCATGTCAGTTAGCGTTATCGTCGCGACACCCTTTCACTTAGAGACGAGTTGAAGTTTGTAAAAGGTAAGGTAATCCTGCTCCTGTCCCACAAAGTCGTCATCCCTGAGGGCGTAAAATGGGTTTTCCATAGATTCGATATTCAAGATGAGTTTGATTTTTGAAGGGATGAGCACCTCGTTGGACCAGCCAGTTCCCGGCCGATAAATTTTGAGGTAATTCTTACGGAATTCAGGATAACGGGAAAAATTTTCCCTTTCCTTTAAATCATTATTCACAAACGTCTCACTATCAATACCCCCAAAATAAGTAACCATGACATGGTTCGGATCTGAAAACACGCCGTAAATCTGAGCTTCGTGCATTTTAATCATTTCTTGGTAGGTCACTGGTGTGCGCTGCCCGGGCAATACTTTGAAGTCAGTAGGTTCCATATCCATACTCCTTACCCAACGGACACTATCGCCCATCGCATAGACATGCAGTATGGGCTCATTGGAAAACGTCACGTACAAACTGTCGTTTTGCAGCGTGAAATTCACGGTAGGACGACCAAAAAACTCGTCTGTGCTGAACTTCGATGTAGGAGGTGTCCGGACAACGGGTTGTGATGTTCCTGTATGGGGATCATAC
Organism: Lunatimonas sp.; assembly: GCF_020832325.1. Taxonomy (GTDB): domain Bacteria; phylum Bacteroidota; class Bacteroidia; order Cytophagales; family Cyclobacteriaceae; genus Lunatimonas. The sequence continues at coordinate 132,542 of NZ_JAFIEU010000013.1, read as the reverse complement.
AACTCCAAAAGAGGATAGTCTCTATAAAAATGGTCCATATATGGGCTAACCCCATCGCGTCCAGGATACCATAGCAGTATTCTCTCCTTCCAAACCGCAATGTCCTTACGGTTGTAGGCACCACCTCTGCTTTCCCCTGTGAACGGCATTTTCAAACGCTCCTTTAGATTAAGGTCGCCATCGAAATGATATATATCGTTAAATGAAGTAGTGCCAAAATACTCCCCATCATGTTGCACCAACGATTCTAACCACCTAATAGATCCAGGTCCTTCTTGAGGAAATTCCTTTTTCACCAAAATAGTACCGAGGGAATCGAATTTGATCAGGTGACTGCCGGAAATATTCTTAATCAACCCGATTCCTTCGGAAAAATAACCACCTCTTATATCTCCCAGGTAATCTACCTGAATCGAATCAACTATCACGAGTTCCCACTCATTGGAATCGGAAAGCGGCGTCACGGATTTGTCCTGCTCAGAACAAGCATACAAAGCAATCAAAACACTGACTAGAAGAACACTTCGAAAATTGGTCATCTGGATACCATTTTAACTTTGTAAATTCTCAAAAAATCCTCCTCGTTTTCCTCATCGGGCAATCTTTCCATCCATACATATCCTCCCCCTGATGCGAAGCCACGTTTATTCGTCCCGTCAGGAAATTTAAGTATACCCTTATGGGTCAAGGTCTCTTGATCCAAAACCAAAACTCCCTGATTGACTTCCTTTTCCGCTTCACTATACTGCCGTTCGGCCTCTTCTTCGTCCCCGGATAGCCACAAGCCTTCGAGTACGTTCATGGTCTCTTCCGGAATACCGCCATAGTAATGTACCAATACGTTTCCATCCACCAGGTGTATGTTCCGTGTGGCTGGAGTATTTCCTTTGATCGTTATCGTACCTTGAGAAAATTCTTCCCGGGAGGTTGCAGGAAGTTTGGTAAAACCAGGGATATGCAACTGCACGATGGTGTCAAGTGCGGCCCCTGACGAAAGCAGCGTATACACATGCAACCGATTTTCTCCACCCAACGCAACATACAGTTTATTTCCGGAGACCTCGTAGGCGGGGGCATAGTCACTTTCATAGTAGCCATTCCCGTCCAAAAACTGACTTCCCCCTTCAAAGGGAACGATCTCCATAAAACGCTCATTAACTACATCGATCAATTCCAACGCCCGGAACCGATCGTAAAACGCCTGTTCTCCAGGAAAGGTGTTTCTCGTTCGCACCGATTTACCTATAAGAAAAGGCTGTCCATCCAGCGTCACCGTCTTCATCCCCTTGCCCGGAAAACTCATAAAACCGGCACTACCCAGCGACTCCGGATGGCTTAGCTTTTTGATCAGGTGACCTTGTAGATCGTAAATAAAGACACCTCGCATACCAGTCAGCGCAACCTGGCGGTCATTCAAAAAAACCGGAAACTCCAACAGAAAGCCAAAGGCATCCGGCGTATCTGCCCTTTTCGAAAACCGGCTAACGACCGTGCCCGTTTGGTCCGTAAAAACAAACTCTTTGCCCGGAAAATCATAAAATACCCACCTGTCCATGGCCGCATTCACGCCAATCATGGTCGGATCACCGAGGATGTCTAACTCCAACGAATCTACAACCTCAAACGAAAAGGTGTCCATAAACCCAAGCCCCTCCTCCTTTGGAGTGGCGCACCCGAATAATGCCCCTAGAATAAAAGAGAATATGAATCGTCGGTTCATGGGATTTAAAGTGGCTTTTCAGATCAAACGAATGGACTTAAGAGATGGAATTTAAGACCGCTTTTTAGAAAAATCGGCTTTTGAGAGAGGTTAGATCAAACATACAAACTATAAGATTCGCTAAACTTCTAGTCACACATCGCCAGTAAACTCCCAAAAACGCAGAAATTCTATGTATTTCGCCTTTCAAGAACGTTACGTACGCCGCAGATTACCCGATCGCGCTCCTCCTTGGATAGATTCGACCCACTGGGCAGACATAAACCATCTAGGAAAAGATCCTGAGCTACGCTCCCTCCTATGTAAGGCATGTCCGAAAACACCGGCTGCATATGCATGGGCTTCCAAAGCGGCCTTGATTCGATATTTTCTTTTTGAAGTCCAACTCGAACATCCTCCCGGCTGATACCCCCGGTTTGTCTTGGACGAAATAAAAGCGTACTTAGCCATCGATTGGAAAAGGCTTTTTTTGGCTCATCGATAAACTCTAAACCTGGATACCCTTCCAACGCCTCCCTATAACATGCATAATTATGCCTGCGCTGGTCTACCCGTTCAGCGAGCACTTCCATTTGCCCACGGCCAATACCAGCCGAAATATTACTCATTCGATAATTATAGCCAAGCTCACGGTGTTCATAGTGGGCGTAATCTTCCCGAGCTTGAGTAGCCAAAAAACGGGCTCTCTTAACAAACTGTTCCTTCTTGCTCACCAACGCTCCTCCCCCGCTACTGGTAATTATCTTGTTGCCGTTAAAGGAGAAAATTCCAATATCCCCAAATGTGCCGCAAAATTTATCTTCATAGGTGGAGCCCAGGGCCTCCGCGGCGTCTTCAATAATGGGTATCCCAAAACGATCAGCCACTTCACGGATTTCGTTCATCTTTGCTGGCATCCCATAGAGATCCACCGTAACTATGGCCTTAGGCATCTTCGGCCCTGAACCTACCCGGCCAGCAAGGCATCTTTTGATTGAATCCTCCAACGCTTGTGGACACATATTCCAGGTTTCGGTCTCTGAATCCACAAAAACCGGAACAGCACCCTGATAACGAATTGGATTTGCAGAAGCTGAAAATGTAAAGGACTGGCAGATTACCAAATCATCAACACCAACGCCCAACAACACCAATGCTAAATGTAGCGCGGCAGTACCTGAATTAAGGACTGCGGCATGTCCACAACCCGTATGCTTCACTATCCTATCCTCAAACGCATCGACATTTGGCCCAAGAGGAGCAACCCAATTGGTATTAAATGCTTGCTGAACAAACGTAATCTCCTTGCCACCCATGTGGGGAGAGGACAGTCTAATCTCCGGCATTACGTATTGGGGTGAAATGATACAGAGATTGTCGTCCGTCTTTTGCATAGGATAAACAATAAATTGGTTACATAGTGATCTCCAAGGTAAGTGAAATAATAACCTCTACCGGAAAAACAAGTTCAAAATGAACTCTCCAATTCTATAAGTACTAAGTAAGTAATTTTTTTTTAGTATTATGGTTCAGACAAGGATTTTTTATAAAAAGGCACATATATGAGAGCTATTTCCTTGCTTTTTTACTGGATTTGTTTCTTGCAATGATGCTGCCTACACCTTTACTGACCTTGGTACGCCTAACTGCAAGACAAAAATATCAACCAGGTCTCAAGTCTCTTCCAAAAGACCTTTCATATAAAGTTAATTCATAAAAGGTTCATCTACTTCTTTTTGGACAATTTAAAGTAAACGATCACAGTTGAGGTGACAAAATATCGGATTAGGATAAAGAAAAAATCACATCTTTACTTTGTCTACTGAATTGGCAGAAAACTATTATCGTCCTACTTACCATGTGCCGACCAAATAGGCGATCCTTCTGCTTACCTCCTCGTTGGTAGCTATCGGCTTTACCGTCGCGGCATCGAGCGTTTTACCAAAGGGTGTGTGATCGCGGAAATACACCAGCGTGTTCAATGCAAGCAGGACTTCTACCGGGTCCGTTGTCCCGTTTATCAATTCGATCAGATCTGCAACGGGATCTACTTCAGCGGCTATTCCCATAAACTCAATGGCTCTTAACACCACCATTTTATCCTCGTCTTGCCTTAGTTTTCCGATAGAAGAAGCTAATGGCACCGCCTCAACACCAAACCCAGATGCAACCGTAATGGCCCAGTATTTTTCCAGCTGAGTGCCTGCATCCAAAAAATGCTGCAAAGGACCCTGAGCCTCTTCAAACGAGTACGTACCCAAATCATTGATTTCCAATAACTTTCTTAACTGACTATGATAATTCCTGCCGTAGGCCACGGGATCCTCTATAGCATTTGCTACCAGTTGGCTTTCGGGTAAAAAGCCTAAGTCGCTTTTTTCCAACAATACCTCGTTTAACCGCTGTCGCAGTTGCTGCAATTTTGGCTTAAAGGAAGCCTCATTGGCTAGGTTTCGAATTTCAAAGGGATCTTCCTCCACATCAAACAACATCTCCACCGGCTTTGGCGAGAAGAACCGCGCCTGAAGTGAATCCAGCCTGCCATCTTTGTGCATTTCTCTCCACTCAGAAAAAGCCAGCATCTTATAGCGGTAGTTGTTTTGTAGGGCATCGGGATAAAACGGGTGGTAACTTCTGATATACTTGTACTTCCCCTTGCGAAGTGACCTCACCATGTCATATTTCTCATCAAACCGGTCCGCATGACCGATGGTTTCGTCCCTTGCCTCCACCTCCCTGCTTCGAACTTCCGCTCCCAAAAAAGCGCTGCCATCCATTTGCGACGGAATGTCAATCCCCGCCAAGGAAAGGGCCGTTGGTGCAAAATCAATGAAGCTCACAAACCCATGCTGCTCTTCTCCCGGGTTTGTATCTACCAAGTGTCTGTAATTCTTTGGTATCCTAACCACCAAAGGCACATGAAGCCCTGTCTCGTATAGGTAGCCCTTGCTGCCAGGTAGTACCCCTCCGTGATCTCCAAAATAAAACACAAATGTATTTTCCAACTCTCCGTCAGCATCGAGCTTGCGCAGGGTCTCTCCCACCCAGCGGTCTATTTCCCTAATTTTATCCCTATGGTAAGCGGTGGTAAACCGGAAAATCGGCGTATCCGGGTAATGCGGCGCCAATAGAACCGAGGCAGGTGAATCTGCTGGTTGGTAGGTACCCATCAGCTCCCGGCTAAAATGGAGCCTGCTCTCGTGCGACTCCATAAACGTTTCCTGATGAAAAAAGGGCTGATCAGGTGAGGTCCTATCCCGCCAGCTAGCCTGATTGGAGGAGGCATCCCATACACCGGGTCCTTCCAGCGCATTGTAATCCTTTTTCGCATTGTTGGTTGTATAGTATCCTGCCTTTCGAAGGTAAGCTGGAAACATCTCCAGACCGTCAGGCATGGGTACCAATTCAATCTTCCGGTGCAGGTGCATGCCAGTTCTAGTAGCCAAGGTACCGGTAATCAACGTACTTCTGGCCACCGAGCAAACCGGCGCATTGGAAAAGGCGTGCGTGAAGGTAATTCCCTGCTCCGCCATTCCTCGAATCGCCGGTATTTCTACTCCCAAGGGATCAAACAGGTCCATAAAATGTTTGGAATTATCTTCTGAGATCAGAAAGACAATATTGGGAACGGACGGGCTCTGTGACCTTGTAGCTAGCTGAACCGGTTGATTTACTTCTTGGATACGAGGATCCTTGGCGTGCTCAAAGACCACAACAAAGACCAATAAAAAGGTCAGAAATAGGTTTGGTTGGATTGGATTCATTGGAAGAGAGCGGGTTTCACAATACGTTTGATGGCGCCGAAGCACAGGTATGATCGACAAACTACCTGTTTTGCGTGAAATTACCGAATCATGTACGAAAAAAATGGTGGAAATTCTCTGGACTGCTCAACAACCTACCTCTAAACTACGTCATGGAGAAAACCAAAAAAATCGAACTTATGAAATCGAGCATGATGTGGACATTAATTGTTGGGGCATTTTTTGCGTGCGTACAGGAGGAAGATCTTTCCGGACCCCTACCCATTGGATCATGGGTTCAGGTAGAACGTTTGGATCAGGGACTTACCATACAACAGGTTTCGGATATTCCTTCCAACACCTATGGCTACCGGTTCTTGCCTAACGGCAAGATGATCAACCGTACCCTTAGTGGATGGTGTGCCACACCACCGATCGTAACCCAAGATTACGAAGGAACCTGGCGTCTAGACGGAGATATTTTAACCTGGGAGTCTCCCTTTTGGGGCGGCACCGAAATCCAAGAGTGGAAGATTTCCCCAACCTCTCAGAATCAACTTCAAGTAGAAGTCCTACGCAGGGACTATGTATACACCCTGTAATCACGCGCAGCGAAAGACGTTCGGAGATAAACACAATCCAACCACCTGTGAACATCAAGGAGCAAAGAGCAAATCTCCTGCTCTTTTTTCTGAATGTCGAAAGGTTTAATCCTTACCAGCAATCCGATCAACCAACAAGGCGATGGCCCCATCCCCTGTGACGTTACACGCTGTGCCAAAGCTATCCATCGCAATGTAAAGCGCGATCATTAGTCCGACCATCTCCTCATTGAATCCAAGCATTGCCTGAAGCATACCGATTGCTGCCATGATGGCACCACCTGGCACGCCCGGGGCGGCCACCATGGCAATGCCAAGCATCGGAATAAATCCTCCAAAGATACCCAATCCGATAGGCATACCCTCCAAAATCATCAAGGCAAGTGCACACGCCGTAATCTTCATGATACTGCCCGAAAGGTGTATGGTCGCACACAGCGGAATAACAAATCCGGCAACCTTTTCGGAAACACCCAGCTTCTCCGCTTGTGCCAGCGTGACTGGAATGGTTGCTGCTGAGGATTGGGTACCCAACGCCGTAAAGTACGCGGGCATCATCGTCCCCAACAATCGAAGTGGATTCTTTCTTACGACAGTGCCTGCTATTAGATACTGAAGGAGCAAAAGGAGCACATGCATCGCAAAGATCACCCCCACAATACTCAAAAAAACAGTCAGGATACCGAATACCTTCCCCGTAAATGCCATCTCGGCGAATATCCCGAGAATAAACAGTGGTAATAAAGGGACGATCACTCGCTCAATCAACCGCATGATAATCGTCTGAAAATCCACCACTACCGGCTTCAGCTTGGACCCCTGCTGAAAAGACAAACCCAAACCGATAATAAATGCCAGTACCAAGGCAGACATGACATCAATAACAGGAGGTATCTTAATTGAAAAATAAGAGGCCAAGTCCGCCGTGGGTTCCGTGATCACTTCCGGTGTATTCAGATGTGATTCCAGCAAGGGCGGAAATACAGCAGACGCTATCCCATAGGTGGAAAATCCAGAAAAAAGGGTGAAACCATACGCAATCCCCGTGGTAAAAAGGAGCATCTTACCCGCACCCCTACCGAGGTCGGCAATGGCAGGCATGATCAAACCTAAAATAATCAATGGGATAGCAAACCCTAAAAATTGCCCAAAGAGGGCGTTGAAGGTTGCAAATACCCGGTTAATGGACTCGGGCAGGTAGGTTCCAAACACAATTCCCAAAATAATGGCTACCAACACTTTAAATAGCAGACTGGAAAACAAACGAGTCATTAATGTTTCAAATTTCGAATCAAAAAGCAGGAAACCGAATCCTGCAACCTGACCGCTAAGTTACACGGAATGCCCCACCACATGGCCTGAAGGACAAAATAATTTAACGATACGGCTGAAACTTTCGCGTAAATTAAAGTCAAAACTCCGTCAGTTTTATGGCTATTCCGGCCGCTTACAGCGCTAACAACCTTCTAAAAATAAAATATTTCAAATTTTTTTCAGCTTAATTTCAAGTTGAAAAAATCCGTCATCATAGTAACTGTATCAAAAATGTCATTTAAACCTATCAACGAAAAAGAGATTTAATTATCAATTATCAAATTAGATCTATAAAATTTTTGAAATTCAACAATCGTAAAGCCTAAATTTTACCAAAATTCAAACAATCACAACCTCCTCGGCAAACCGACTCACCGCCGATGATTTTGTGAATTGCGTTTTTTTATTGGTAATTTTTCGGCTGATTTAAAACTTTTCAATTTTATAGAATTTTATTCGGAATTCATTATGTGTGGAATTGTCGCATACACTGGGCCACGGGAAGCTTACCCCGTCATTTTAAAAGGGCTAAAACGATTGGAATACCGTGGCTATGACAGCGCTGGAGTTGCACTGTCTGAAGAGGCCGGCATAGCGGTACATAAAAAAAAGGGAAAAGTCAGCCAATTGGAAGAATCCCTGATCGGAAAACCCCTAAATGCTCAATCGGGAATCGGCCACACACGTTGGGCTACGCACGGGGAACCTTCTGATCGAAACGCACACCCCCATCGCTCATCAAATGGTAAGTTGGCCTTGGTTCACAACGGCATCATCGAAAACTTCGCATCGCTGAAACGAGAGTTGGTAAACAAAGGCTATTCCTTTGAAAGCGACACCGACACGGAGGTCCTATTGAAGTTTATTGAAGATATTTACAACCATCAGAGTGAATCCCTGGAAGAGGCCGTTCGCATTGCACTACGGCGTGTAGTGGGTGCCTATGTGATTATCTTGCTCAATGAAGAGGACCCTGGAACGCTGATTGCCGCCAGAAAAGGAAGTCCTTTGGTCATCGGAATCGGAAAAGGGGAACATTTCTTGGCCTCCGATGCTTCTCCAATTATCGAATACACCAAAGAAGTAGTCTATATAAACGACTACGAAATGGCGATTGTAAAACCCGACGAGCTGATCTTGAAAAACTTGGGTAATGACAAGGTGACCCCTTTTATTACTCAGTTGGATATGGAATTGGCGGCTATTGAAAAAGGTGGGTTTGAACATTTCATGCTCAAGGAGATTTTTGAACAGCCTACCACGGTCTTTGATTGCCTTCGGGGCAGACTGGACGCCAAGGAAGGAACGATTACCATGGGTGGTGTAGATCCTCACCTGGATAAACTAACCAACGCAAGCCGAATCATCATGCTTGCATGCGGGACCTCTTGGCATGCAGGATTAGTAGCAGAATATGTTTTTGAAGAGCTCTGTAGGATTCCCGTTGAGGTGGAATATGCTTCTGAGTTTCGGTACCGCAACCCGGTGGTCCGGGAGGGTGATATTATACTTGCCATTTCTCAAAGCGGAGAAACAGCCGATACGCTCGTAGCGATGGACATGGCAAAAAAACACGGAGCCTTCCTCTTTGGTGTAGTCAACGTGGTTGGGTCCAGCATTTCCCGTATGTCCAACGCCGGAGCCTACACCCATGCAGGTCCGGAGATCGGTGTGGCTTCCACCAAGGCGTTCACCGCGCAGTTGGCCGTTCTCATGATGATAGCCATCAAGGTTGCCTACGCCAAAGGTACCATCGATCAAAAACGCTACCTCCACCTCATCGGGGAGTTAGATGCAGTTCCCGGTAAGATCGAGACGATCTTGGAATCCAAAGAAAGAATACAAAAGACCGCCGAACGGTACAAAGATGCAAGAGATTTTCTCTATTTAGGCCGGGGCTACAACTTTCCCATAGCGCTGGAAGGAGCCCTAAAACTGAAAGAAATCTCCTATATTCATGCGGAGGGCTACCCCGCTGCGGAGATGAAACACGGACCCATCGCGCTGGTTGAGGAAACCCTCCCCGTCGTTTTTGTGGCCACCAAAGATGCCTACCACGAAAAAATCTTAAGCAACGCACAGGAGATCAAAGCCCGTAAAGGCAAGGTGATTGCAGTAATCTCAGAAGGTGATGATGCCTTTGCCTTCCTTGCAGATGAAACCCTTCCGGTGCCCGCAGCTGACGAACTCATCGCTCCGCTGTTGACTGTCATTCCGCTGCAACTATTGGCTTACTATATCGGAAATGCAAAGGGTTTGGATGTGGACAAACCGCGTAACTTGGCAAAGTCAGTAACAGTCGAATAGCTCTCCCTTGCGCTTTTCATCCACCTATTTCAAAACCGATATCTCATGAACTTGATCAAAAGATCTCCCATACAAAGCTTAGGCTATCAATTTATTCCGGAGGCGTTCATACCCGAGGGAAAGGACGAGTACTACCTGCGAAACATTCAAAATAGAAGCGGCATTGCTTACCGACAGTTGAATGCCATGGAAATAGAAATCCTGGTACGCAACAGAAATCAATCGGATGACTGGAACAAGCTACTGGTTTCAGATGAGTTTAATCCAGAACTCGTCAAAAACTGCAAGTTTTTCGGATTGGTTCGTATCGGGAAATTGGAACCCTGCTACCTCGAATACCATAACCTGCGTATGCCGGTAGGTATTTATAACAGCACCATCATCAGTTGTGACTTGGGTGATAACGTGGTCATCGACAATGTACACTACCTCTCCCATTACATCTTGGGCAACGAAGTTATTTTGGTAAATGTAAACGAGATGTCCACCACCAACTATGCAAAATTTGGAAACGGGATCGTCAAGGAGGGAGAAGATCCCGCTATCCGTATCTGGCTAGAGCTTTGCAATGAAAATGGGGGCCGAAAAGTGATCCCATTCAGCGGCATGCTGCCGGGGGATGCGTGGATCTGGTCCAGGTTCCGGACAGACCGCGTTCTGCAAGACAAATTGGTCCAAATCACTCAAAACAGCTTTGACACGCGCAGGGGTTATTATGGAAAGGTGGGCGATCGCTGCATCATCAAAAACTGCCTAATCATCAAGGATGTCTGGATTGGCTCAGACGCCTATATCAAAGGGGCCAACAAACTGAAAAATCTAACGATACACTCCCATGCGGAAGCCTCTTCCCAAATTGGTGAAGGCTGTGAATTGGTAAACGGAATCATCAGCGAGGGATGTAGGGTTTTCTATGGGGTAAAGGCCGTGCGTTTTGCGATGGCTTCACACAGTCAGCTGAAATACGGTGCCCGCCTTATCAACTCCTATTTGGGCAACAATTCTACCATTTCCTGTTGCGAAGTGCTTAACTCCCTCATTTTTCCGAGCCACGAACAGCACCACAACAATTCCTTTTTATGCGCATCTCTTTTACAAGGTCAATCAAACATGGCCGCGGGAGCCACGGTGGGTTCTAACCACAACTCCCGGGGAGCGGATGGGGAGTTGGTTGCCGGGCGTGGCTTCTGGCCGGGTCTCTGCGTCAGTGTGAAGCACAACTCCCGATTTGCGACCTTCAACATCCTCGCCAAAGGGGACTACCCCGCAGAATTGGATATACCCCTCCCCTTTTCGCTAATCAGTCATCAGGTTCACCTAAACCGGGTTCAGGTAATGCCAGCCTATTGGTTTAAATACAATCTCTACGCTCTGGCTAGAAATGCGTGGAAATACCGTGAACGGGATAAGCGAATTGAAAAAACCCAATGGTTGGAATTCGAGTACCTCGCGCCGGACAGTGTGCAAGAAATGGTCGATGCGATTCCAACGCTTGAGATGGCAGTTGGCAAAGCCTTTTTAATTGCAGATTTGGATGCTCGAAGCTATGTGTTCCAACATGCGGGGGATCTGGGAAGGCAACTACTAAAAGCGAAGGATCCCCGTATCCAGGAGTTAGTTGTCACCGTAGATGGCTGGGAAAACAGCAAACGGCAGATAGAGCTGACGAAAGTTCCGGATGCATGGCACATTTTTCACCGGATGATTGCTTTCCACGCGGTGCAGTGCGCTATTGGATGCCCGGAGATCAACGAATTCCAATACTGGGAGAATGTCAAACAACTACTGCCAAACACTTTTGGGAAATGGCAGTGGAAGAATGTAGGGGGTCAATTGATGCCAGCGGCAATCCTATCCGAACTAATCGATGAGGTCAAGTCTCCACAAGTATCTACCTGGCCGGAGGTTCATGCGCTATACACAGCAGCTTCGTTGTCCTATCCCACCTGGAAATGTGCCCACGGTCTTCAGTCCCTGTTCGAAGCGCGCCAGGTGATTAGAGAGGATTTTGGCCAAAGGGAGTGGGAACAGGTATTGAGGGAGTCCGTGGATACCCGACGGTGGCTATCTGAGCAGACCTATCTTTCCCGACAAAAGGACTACCAAAACCGGTTCAGAAACATGGTGTACGATAGCATGGAGGAGCGGGACTTGATTTTAGGGTCCTTGGAGGACAATGGCTTTATTCAGCAGGAACAGCGCGAATGTAAGGCGTTTGTGGATAAAGTGGAAACGGCCCTTAAAAAAACAGTGCATTCCTAAAAATATTAAACCGGATCTAATAGTCGCCAATTCAGCTAAGTGGTCTGGTTTTTTTGCAGGATCACCACGCAAACTGGAACAAAATTAATTAAAAATCAGCTACCTAATTTGGCCATAGTTACTTGGTCAGATGCTGTTTAATCTCCCGAATACGTTCCTTGATACTTATCTGACCATACTCGATGGGGTCGACGACGGCTTTCAAAAAGTCTGCCACGGCGCCTTCGTGAGGAGTGGACCTACCGTCCACCATGGTTACATAACGCATGGTGGTCCACATTAGCGTCTTAAGCTCTTCTTTACTGTCATCGGTCATGTAATATTCCACCACAACGGTCTGATGGTCGTACCATACCACCCTGCTCATGATCCGTACCCATTCGCCTACTTTTGCCGGGCGTATATAGGAGATATTGTGGTTGTAGATAACCCACGCTGCCTTGTATTTCCGAATAAAATCGATCATCTCCACACCGTATAACTTGGGAACCTGGTCTTCCCTGGCATTGAAGAAATAATCGAAGTACTTGGCGTTATTGAGGTGCTGAAGCGGGTCGCAATCTTGAAACCGAATGACCACCCTGCTCTCTGTTTCCTTTGGATAATGTCTTTCCGGATCGAATTCAAACATGCCTTGGATTTTTTTGAGGATTAACAATAGCTGCAAAGATATATGATTTATATCATGGTTACTTTCTGGATTATTGTTTAAATTGACGTTTTACGCACATTAACCCTCAAAGGTCATGAAAATTCTGGTTCCAACAGATCTATCGGAAAACGCCAAAAACGCGCTGGATTTTGCGAAAAAATATGCGCTGCTCCATGATGCATCCATTACGTTGTTGTATGCTTATTACGCTGTATACGACTTTGCCGCACAAGCGGAAGAGATCGTCGCAGCTATCGAGGAAGATGCCAACAAGGCCCTTCGGGAAGAAATAAACGCCAATGCAGATCCGCTGTACATCGACTACAAAATTGTACAGGGAACCATTTCCACCAGCATCAACGCAACAGTTCTTTCCGGTGATTACGACCTGATCATCATGGGAACCCAAGGGGCCAGCGGAATCAAAAAAGCACTTATCGGGTCCAATACGGCTACGGTGATAAAGGAAAGCCAAGTACCCGTGATAGCAGTCCCAGCAGGCGCCCGATTTGAATCGGTAAAGTCTATCACCGTATCGGTAGAACTCTCCAATGAGGACGAGAAATTACTCAAAAAAGTAACCGACCTGACCGAAAACTGGGACCTACCTTACACCATTTTACATGTGTCTCAAAATGAAGACTTTAACAAAGAGCTTTCCTTCAAAGGCTTGCAGGTTCATCTGAGAGACACCTACCCGGACGACGAATTTGATTTTGTAAAGATTGCTTCTCCTGACTATGATACGGGTGCACAGAACTATCTAAAAGATCAAAACGACACCCTAATGGTCATGCTTTCAAAAAATAAGACCTTTTTTGAATTTCTATTTAATAAAAGTCAGAGTGTCGCATTCGCATACCACACCCATGTACCGCTCTTAGTAGTAAAATAATCGCCACAAACAGGAATGAAGCCAATTACATACATATGAAATCGAGCATGGCGTAGCCGTCACACGCATGGTTGCCGGTAGGCAGGGATTCCATATGACCACTGAAAACCCATTTGACACATATGAAAGCGATTTGCATTAGCCAGCCAGGTGGTCCCGACGTCTTACATCTGAAGGAAAGGGAAATCCCCCAACCCGGGCCCCAGGATGTGTTGATTCAGGTGGCAGCGGCGGGCGTAAACAGGCCCGATGTGTCTCAGCGTAAAGGCAACTATCCGGCACCACCGGATGCCCCTGCTGACATTCCCGGGCTGGAAGTGTCCGGCACCATCGTGGCAGTGGGAAATAACGTAAAACTCTGGGAGGTCGGTGACCAGGTTTGCGCGCTGCTTGCGGGCGGTGGATACGCCGAGTTTGTAATAGCACCCGAGGAACAATGTTTGATTATCCCCGAAGGAGTTAGCTTACAAGAGGCGGCTTCCCTCCCGGAAACATTCTTCACCGTTTGGAACAATGTATTTGACATTGGAAAGTTTTCAAAAGGTGAGCGAGTTCTAGTACACGGGGGCAGCAGTGGTATTGGAACCTCTGCCATACAGATGGTTAAGGCGTTGGGTGGTACCGTATTCGTGACTGCTGGAAGTGAGGAAAAATGTTCATTTTGCCGGAAACTGGGCGCTGATTTAGCGATAAATTACCGCAAGGATGACTTTGAAAAAGTACTTACTCAATATACCGACGGCAAGGGAGTAGACATCGTACTGGACATGGTCGGTGCTGCCTATACCGAGTCAAATATCAACCTACTCGCGCATGGAGGGCGGTTGATAATCATCAATGCCATGAAGGGGCGCATGGGATCCGTAGACCTCATTCAGGTGATGAAAAAACGGCTGACGCTGACGGGGTCCACGCTGCGACCCCAGACCCCTGCCTACAAAGGACAAATAGCCAGAGCATTGATGTCAAAGGTATGGCCCTTTTTCCCGGATGAGATAAAGCCCTGTATCTACCAGACCTTTCCGCTAGCAGAGGCGGCGGCGGCGCATGAACTGATGGAACGTTCGGATCACATGGGCAAGATCCTCTTAGAAATCCAATCTACAATCTAATAACCCACAAATTATGAGAAATCTATGTTGCTTACTTGCCTTGTTTTGGACCGCTTCCTGCGCTCCTTCCATAGAAAAAGTCGAATTGGCAGCCAATTCATATGTGTTCGAGCAGGCAAATGTCATTGATATCCAAGATGGGAGTGTGTCTGTGAAGCATGTGGTAATAGAGGAAGACCAAATAACCCAGATATTGGATGGAAATACCGAATTTGATTGGACAGAGGCAACGGTCATTCCTGCCAAGGGAAAATTTCTACTGCCCGGTCTAGCAGAAATGCACGCACACATTCCGTCGTTGGAGTGGGATGATCCATTGATTGATGAGACGCTCTTTCTCTACCTCTCCAACGGTGTAACTACAATACGGGGCATGCTTGGCAACCCCGTACACTTGGAGCTACGGGAAAAGGCCAAAAATAGGGAAATTACCAGCCCGAGGATCTATACATCCAGTCCATCCCTAAACGGCACCACCGTGAGGACTCCGGAAGAGGCACGATCCAAAGTAAGTAGCTATGCCGATGAAGGGTACGACTTTCTGAAGCTTCACCCAGGTATACGGCTGCATGTTTTTGATGAAATCGTACGAACAGCCAACGAAAAAGGCATCCCCTATGCTGGACACGTATCCAACTTGGTTCGGGTGAGGCATGCGTTGAAAAACAGGTACCAGACCATTGACCACGTGGATGGTTTCCTGGAGGGGCTGGTGCCGGAAGAGGCGGGAGTAAACCCGATTGAGAACGGCTTTTTTGGGTACAATTTCACCGATTTGGCGGATACAGACAAGATCGGAGAACTGGTAGCGCTGAGCAAGGAAAACAAGGTATGGGTAGTACCTACGCAAGCCCTTTTCGACCGCTGGTTCTCCCCGACTCCCGCTGAGCAACTTGCGGAAGAACCTGAAATGAAATACATGAGCCCGGATACCCGTGCAGCCTGGACCAAGAGCAAAAAAGATCTGACTGAATCCGGAGAGTACGAGGCGGACAAATGGAATCGATTCAACGAAATCCGCTACAAACTCATAAAATCTCTCCACGAAAATGGACAGGGCCTACTGCTGGGTTCCGATGCACCACAAGTATTTAACGTACCAGGATTTTCCATTCATCACGAGTTGCAGGGCATGCTGGATGCGGGCCTAAGTGCCCTAGAAGCCTTGCAAATTGGAACCATAAACCCGGCTCTGTTCTTTGAAGGAAACTTTGGCGAAATAAAAGAAGGGATGGAGGCAGACCTTATTCTGACTGAGAAAAATCCTTTGGACAATCTCAAGCATCTCCAAAACCCCGAGGGCGTGATGGCCAGAGGCATTTGGTTGGACAAATCCACTATAAACAACAAGCTAGATCAGATTGCTGAAAAATACCGCTAGCACAGGAAACCCGGGCTAACTCCCGGACCCAACTGGCTACAAAATTTCTAGCATAGAGACCTTCTGCGCATTCCGCCCTACTTGACTATCTAAAAAAAGTCCGGTACCTAAGAGGAGACCGGACTTTTTTCTAAAATGAAATCAGCGTAGAGGCCTGAATTAGCTCCCCACCTGGCCAAATCGATTCTACTGTCAAATATATTGATTGAGGATATTTTCGTATACCTCTTGCTTTCCACTGATTTGCTTAGGCTCTCCAACTTCCAGTGCAATGCTGCGGAGATCTTCCAAGGAAAGTTTACCCTCTTCGAAGTCCTTGCCTTTGCCGGCATCGAAAGATGCATAGCGGGATTTCCTCATCTCTAGGTAAGGAGATTTTTCCATGATATCGTTCGCAATGATCAAACTGCGTGCGAAGGCATCCATACTGCCGACGTGTGCATGGAACAGATCTTCCAAGTCGGTGGAATTCCTTCGAATCTTGGCGTCAAAATTCACTCCACCGGTAGTGAATCCCTCACCCTGAAGGAGGACCAACATAGATTCCGTAAGCTCTTGGAGGTTGATCGCAAATTGATCCGTATCCCAACCATTCTGATAGTCTCCACGGTTGGCATCTATACTACCTAAGAGGCCTGCATCCTGTGCCACCTGAAGCTCGTGCTGAAAGGTGTGTCCGGCAAGTGTCGCGTGATTTACCTCCAGGTTTAACTTAAAATCTTTGTCCAATCCAAAGTGGCGAAGGAATCCGATCACCGTTGCCGCATCGTAATCGTACTGGTGCTTAGTAGGCTCCATGGGCTTGGGCTCGATCAAAAAGGTCCCTTTGAATCCCTGCTTTCGGGCATAGTCCCGAGCCATTGTCAAAAACTGCGCTAGATGCTCGGTTTCGCGTTTCATATCGGTGTTCAGCAAAGACATATAACCTTCCCGACCACCCCAGAAGACGTAATTTTCACCACCTAGTTTGATGGTGGCATCGATGGAGTTTTTCACCTGCGTAGCAGCTCTTGTCACCACCTCAAAATCCGGATTGGTGGCCGCACCGTTCATATACCGAGGGTTACTAAAAACGTTCGCCGTCCCCCACAGTAACTTAATGCCGGTTTCTTTTTGCTTTTCCAATGCATAGTCGGTGATCATCTGCATGCGGCGCTCGTATTCCGCTATGGTCTCTCCCTCATCGATCAGGTCAACGTCATGGAAGCAATAAAACGGTGCACCGATCTTACCGATGAATTCAAATGCAGCATCCATTTTGTCTTTGGCACGTTGTACGGCATCCTCGGCTTTATCCCATTCCCTGACGATGGTTCCTGGACCGAAGGGATCGTTTCCTGTACCACAGAAGGAATGCCAGTAGGCAATGGCAAACCGGAAATGTTCCTTCATGGTTTTCCCTCCTATCACTCGGTTTTCATCGTAATATTTAAAAGATAGAAGGTTTTTGGAATCCTTTCCCTCATACTTGATTTTCTCGATGTTTGGAAAATAGGTTTTTGACATGTTACAAATTGTTTTGTTCGTTTATCGTTTAGGTTTAAATAAGTTTACAGTTTTTGAAGACGCTGTTCCCATACCCGATAGGCCTCCCCATAGGCATCTATCAAATCTGCCTGAGGCTCGAGATCGGACACCTTTTCCAGACCAACAAAGGCCTCCTTCGCGCTGGCGTAATACCCTGCGCCAATCCCCGCACCTCTAGCGGCACCCTGGGCCCCATCTGTGTTGTACAGTTCCAGCACTACCTGATTCATGTTGACAAATGCCTCTCGGAAAACAGGACTTAGAAACATGTTGGCCTTTCCGGCTTTTACTGTCTTCAAGTTTAGGCCCATTTCCTTCATGATATGGAAGCCGAAGGTCAATGCACTGACGATTCCCTCTTGCCCAGCCCGTAAAACGTGGCGCTTATCGTGCTTCAGCAGATTTAGCCCCTGCAAGTGTGCATCTATCTGTCTGTTTTGCATGATCCGCTCCGCTCCGTTTCCAAAAGGAATAAAGCTAAGGCCCTCGGAACCAATAGGCACGTCTGCGGCTAGGTCGTTCATTTGATTGTAGCTGATTGTATTACCTCCGATAAGGCGTTTGATCCAACTATTCAAGATTCCCGTGCCGTTCACGCAGAGTAATACGCCGTAGCGGGGATCTTCTTGTTGATGGTTTACGTGTACAAAGGTGTTTACCCTACTGGCCGGATCGTAAACCGGACGGGTACTCACTCCATAGACGGTGCCCGAGGTACCGGCGGTAGTGGCCAATTCACCCTCCTCTAGTACGTTTAAGGAAAAAGCATTGTTGGGCTGGTCACCGGCACGATACGTCACCGGAATCCCTGACTCCAATCCAAGCAACTCCGATGCCGAAGAACTCAGGTTCCCTTGGTGACTAAATGACGGAACCGCCTCTGGGAGTACCGATGAGGGAAGTCCATAATGATCCATCAGGGTCTGAGACACCCCATTTTGTGGAAAATCCCAAAAGATCCCTTCCGAAAGTCCTGTTTCCGAGGTGAGTATCTCTCCGGTCAGCTTCATCGCGATGTAATCACCGGGAAGCATGATCTTATCTACCCGGTCAAAATTCGAAGGCTCGTTCTCCTTCACCCAGCGTAACTTAGAGGCAGTAAAATTCCCTGGCGAATTTAGCAAATGCTCCAAACAATAGGATTCACCCATCTCCTGAAAAGCCTTGTTACCAATCCCTACGGCGCGACTATCGCACCAAATGATGGAAGGACGGATTACTTGCCGTTGCTTGTCTAGCATCACCAAGCCATGCATTTGGTAGGAAATACCAATTCCAAGGACCTCTCCCGCTTTGATTGCTGCCTCCTGACGAATGAGGTGGGTAGTCTCCTGTATGTATGTCCACCACGTAGCCGGATCCTGTTCTGCCCAGCCTACCTGAGGGGACTCAATAACCATTTCTTCCCCCGGGCGCGTAGCAGAAGCCACCACCCTACCCGTCCGGGCATCCAATAAGGTTGTCTTTACCGACGAGCTGCCAATATCGTATCCAATCAATAATTCTCTCATAATAAAAGATTCATTTTACTTACCAAAAAACGGTATAAAGGGCTGCAAGGATTCCCGCAATCAATATAGCCCCTATCTTAAACTTGGTACTGGTCTTAAACAGATCTGGTGTAATCTCAATGCCATTGGGATGGTCTTTGCCTTTTCCTTCGTACAAACTCACTCCAATAATCACGGCTGAAATAATCAAGAATACCACCCCCATGCGGTCAATAAACGGCAATCCAGGTGCCATAAACTTAAACAGCGTAGAAAGTGGAATGGTCAGCGCAGCAGCAGTAAGTGCAGCATTGGAGGTGGTTTTTTTCCAGAAAAACCCAAATATAAATATCGCAAAAACGCCCGGAGACACAAAACCGGTGTATTCCTGAATGTATTGAAACGCCTGATCCAACTGCCTTAGGGCGGGCGCCACCAAGGCCGCAAGGAAAAAGGCTGCAATGGCTGTAATTCTTCCCACACGCACCTGCTTCTTTTCACTTGCTTTGGTATCGAAGAAGTTCTTGTAGATATCTAAAGTGAAGATAGTCGAGGTACTATTAGCCATGGAAGCCAGAGAAGAAACGATCGCTGCTGTCAATGCCGCAAACGCCAAGCCCTTCAGCCCCGTCGGCAACAGTTGCAGCAAGGTGGGATAGGCTCGGTCCGATTTGATGATTCCCGCCTCGGGATCCGTCATTGACTGAATAAAGGAGGTATCTAGACCCTCCCGCACGATCACATAAGCCGCAATTCCGGGGATAACGACGATCAAAGGCATCAACAGTTTCAGAAAACCAGCAAAAACCATCCCTTTTTGCGCTTCATTCAAGGATTTGGCTGCCAAGGCTCGCTGCGTGATGTATTGGTTGAATCCCCAATAGTTTAGATTTACTACCCACATGCCGCCAATCAATACACTTAACCCCGGTAAATCCAGATAAGCATCCCTCTCACCCCCGGCCCCATCAGGAATCATCATCTCTCCCTCGAAAATAATCATCTTAAAATGCTTGGGAGCTTCCTTCACCAAGGATGTAAACCCACCCCAAACATCTCCATCGCCAACAATACTAAGTGCCAAATAGGTTGTGGCCAGACCACCCGCCACTAGGAAAAACACCTGAATGACATCTGTCCATGCTACCGCTTTCAATCCCCCGTAAATGGAATAGAGCATGGCAAAAACGGCTAAACCGGCAATGCCATAACCCAGAGGAACACCCAGGATGGTATTCAAACTCAAAGCTCCCAGGTACAACACCGAAGTGAGATTTACAAAGACATACACCAGCAACCAAAAAATAGCCATAGTGGTACGCACACGGCTGTCATAGCGTTTGAGTAGAAACTGAGGCATGGTGCTAATTCCTTCCTTCAGATAAATGGGAAGAAAGAAAATCGCCACAATGATCAAGGTAGCCGCAGCCATCCATTCATAGGTGGAAATCGCCAAGCCCAAGGCATAGCCCGAGCCAGACATGCCAATAAATTGCTCTGCGGAAATGTTTGAAGCGATCAGGGAAGCTCCCACCGCCCACCAGGGAAGTGCCTTGGATGCGAGGAAATAATCATTGGAATTTTTGACGTGTCCTTTTTTCTCACGGGATACAAAATAGCCCATCAAAATAATCAGAAGACAATATCCAATGAAGATGGTTAGGTCTAATGAGGTAAAGTTCATGAATGGTTTAAAATGTTTATGGGTTTACACTATTGACAAAACAAACGTTTGCAGCGTGAAAATACGGCCTGCAATATAATGAAATAAGCGTTTACTGAAATAGGAATTCCGAAAAGTAATGACGCGCAATGGGAAATAGTTGTCTTCTAATACGTGATATTTTCGCCGCTGTGACACCAACTTGTGGGCATCCCTATAGCGCCAAACATCGCAATGACACGTACTTTCGGCACCCTATCAGAACAACACAGCCTTTCATATAAAGAAATGATGAACCTATGCACCTTACATTGATTTGTAACCCACATTTAGTATATTTCATATTGAAACGTATCACTACATGGGATTCACGAAGGTAGAGAACGCAATAGAGGCATCACTGGGAAAGACCTGGAGACAGTTTGTCACCGAAAATGCACTTAAAGAGGCTGTAGTACAGATTCATGGAGACATGGGCAACGATTTTTTGTGGACCGCTTCATCTGGTTCCGGAAAACCTACCCAGCCCTATTTTTTGGGAGAGTTATCGGAAATGCACTTTGCCGCCATCCTATTAAAACTAAAAGCTCGGGGCAAAGTAGCTTTCAATGACCCGTTGCGTAACTATTTGCCGGAGTCCTTGCAGGTGGCTATCAATCCCTGGCCGAAGGACCGGATTTTTCAGCAGATTACGGTTGGGCATCTCCTTAACCACACCTCAGGACTTCCGGATCTATTGGATGCCAGGCCGGACAAAAAAGCCTCATTACGCGAGCTGATGATGGCGGGCATGGACGCAATTATTCCCCTAGAGGCATACCTGAAAGGAGTCGGCAGCATGAAACCTCTGTTTTCTCCGCTGAAGACCAAAAAATCCACCTACTCGTTCACCAATACACTGCTCAGCCAGCTACTTATTGAGAAGATAACGGGGAGATCGCTAGAAGCCGTTCTGCTGGAGTTGCAGCACCGTCCATTGGGTTTCATGCAAACCTATCTGTACACCGACCACCACGACCGGACACCCAGTAATTTTTACCATAATCAAAAGAAACTATCCCTCCCGCAGATAATGAGCTGTTTGGGATATGCGGGCAGCATGGTTAGCTGCGCAAGCGACCACATGACCTTCATCCGTGCCTACTTTCACGGACATTTGTTTCCACCCGAATATACCGAACTTACCAGACAGTGGATCCCCGTATCCGGGGCAATCAGCAGAGGTATAGGCTTGGAGCAATATAGCCAAAAGCGTTTCTTTAATCTCTTTAGCCAAGAAGCACCGCTACTGGGGATGTCTTCCAGCACGGGTGCTTTTGCATTGTATCACTGCGAAAAGAAACTGTTTTTCACCGGCACGACCAATTTGTTTCAACAGCCTGAAATAGCCAGAACACTGGTTTGGAAGTTAGCGAAGTCTCTCCCCTAGTCGATCGCCAGTCAGGAAACCTCCACATCAAAGGCCGCCTGCCTGACTTCTCCCTCTATCTTAACCTGAACCCAAATCCGATAGGAACCAGGCTCCGGAAATGCGTAGGGAAAACTAACAAGTTGATGATCTTCGTGATCGGGACTTTCTGGCGACCAGTGAACCATATTCCCCATTAACAGACTATCCCGTTCTAATTCAGGAAGCCCTTCCAGCCATGCCACCACCTGATCTACACTATCCATAAACGTCATCCCTGAGGGTATTCCACGGAAGCCCTGTTTCCGGGATTTAAACCGCTCCACCATCATCTCCTGTGCTCCCATGGAGTAATTGCCCGTGGGGTGCAAATGAATGTACACTGATCCATCGTGCTTCATTACCACAGCATGTCCCATCATACCCAAATAGGGCTCTAGCACCGCTGCATTCCCATCCGGGTCAAACAAGGCAAAGGTAAGGGTATGCAATCTGCCCGATTCATACTTCTCTACATAGGACTCCCAAATCGCCTCGAATCCATCCCCCAACCCCACGCGAATACCCGGAGTTCCACAAAGCATGAAATCACTGTCCAATGTTCCTGAAGCCGAAAAAATGGTATTGGTTATCAAAAAAGAATCGTCACGGCCGAGACCGTTGCGCTGGGATGCAAATCTCACACGCTGCTCCTCCGGCACATACAAATCCGCCACGATGGTTTCTGCAAACCCGGTGAAACGGGTAATATCTGCAAATACATGGTATTCACCAGGCGGCAGGTCAGGAAGTGGCGTTCGAAAATGCAAGGAATCCAACCGCTCTGGATGCAGGTGGGCAAATACGTCCAGCCCCCCTTTTTTGATCAAAAACAAATGCATGAGCTTACCATGATCGGGAATCAGATAGCTCATTTTGCGGGAGACCCCCCCATTCTGTAATTCCTTCAGATCAACCGTCAGATCTAAAAACATTCCCTCACCCTCAGACACCAGCTGCGCTTCCCCCTGAATTGGCTTGTAAATATTCCGCTGATATTTGTCAGCTTCACTTTCCCACCACACTTTACCTCCCCAAAGAATCAGTAACATAGTGAAGGTTCCTACCAAAAGGCCCACCCACCTCCTCTTGGATGAAACGGGATTAACGTCTCCTGCAGGAAGCAGGCTCTCTCCAACTGCTGCCATAACAATGGTCACCATCAATACTACCAAAAACAGTCCCAAGACAGATAAAACGATCCCCAGACCTAAGGGCATATCCTTCTGTGCGGTCGGCATGGCTAAGATCGGAATGGTCGCCTCGTAGTGCTGGCCCCCATCCTCCATGGTCAACTGCACACTGGAAGCACCAGAACCCATAAACCAGAGATCGAGTTGGTACTTGCCTGGTTCTCCTTTAACTGCTTGTAAGGGGTCTGAGGTGGGCGTTCCATCCAATCCTACCGACCAATAAACCGGCTTAGCCTCCAGCGAGACACCGGCGGGATTCTCGGGCAAAATCACCGTAACTACCGCAATACCCGGTATGACATCGGGAGGCTCCACATGCGCCAACATCCGGTGGTTTCCCAAAAACCCTTCATAGACAACCCCCGGGCTGCCCACGTGTCCACTGTTCGCTACCAACACGAATACCCAAATTAATCTCCAATACCAAGCCTGTTTCATGCGCTGCTACCGTTTTACTTGCTCCATCCAACTACCCCAAGCCAGCGCAACCCGCGCACTAACCAAACCCAATAATCCGGCTATACCCAGACCTTTTACCAAATCCATTCCCGAAGACACATAGTTTGGGTGAAAAACATATCGGTAAGCCCAATCCGGGGAACTGCTATAGGGCCATGAAGACCTACCAAAAAACCATCCTCTCGCTACTTCGGTGTTCAAAAAATCAGCAAAATACCATTGCACTGGCACAAAAACCGCTAAAAACACCAAACCTAACACGGCCGCCAATACCCATCGGTTGAGGGTACGCCACCTGCGAATGGCTAAGTCAATCCCAATGGCTGGAAAAATCAGCAGTAACGGAAAATGATACGGCTGAAAATGGGTGATGTGGTTGTAAATCGGACTTAATTTAGGTTCTGCCGGAAACAACGGTAATATCCAGACCATTGCGGCCATCAGAAAGGTGTAGGCCAATGCCATCACAGTACCCCCCCAACGGAAAGGTGACGCATAAGCCACCGGTATGATCAACAGGGGAAAGATCACCGCGGCAACCTGATAGGCAGTAGCGCCATGGAGCCGATTGACAAAGAAAAATTCAGAAATGATCGTATAAACCATCACCAATACAAATCCAGCGGACAAAGCAAAAAGCCATTTGAGGTGGGTCTGTGTTTTCCTTGAAACCTCTCCCCGAAGATTATTCTGAACGGAAAGGACACTGACCATCGCACCAAACTGTATCATCATCATCCCCAAACCTAAGACCAAATGGGGAGGAGACAGAATTTTTACATCCAATCCATAGGTGTTGTGCCACCAATCATCAAATGGTGCGGAGGTAAGCATCGCAAATGCGCCCCATATGCAAAAAAGAGCTCCGAGTGAACCCCTAAAGATGCCCCAAAATGGAATACTCCCCCGCTGCTCCTCTTTTGACGAAAAAAAACTGGTTTTCAGAACCTTGACACCGGAAAAAACGCCGGCAATAACTGCGCCGAGATACATGGACAAATGGGGAGGTGAAAACAAACCATCTCTACCCACACTCATGTGCCAAGAAATATCCCACAGCAAACCTACCGCAATACATAGACTGGCAAATACCGATGCATAAACATAGGTAGGGATTGGGGTTATCTGAACCACTGATTCGGTCTTGACCGCGGAAGCGGACATCGTAATCGTCTGAGGCATAATTACAGTTCAATTCAATATTTGTAGAAAATCAATCGTATCAAAGAGGCCATGAAGCTCCGAAGTTAATACGAGTCAGCAGAAAGATAAGGCTACCCCTCCAAATAAAAAAACAGCGGATTAGGCTTTGATACCATAATCCGCTGTTTTTACCAATTAACTACAAGAAACCACTAAAGCACCTATTACTTGAGCCAATCCGGCTTGGTAGTATCTACTTCGGCCTGCAACTGATTGAGCAAGTTATAGAGACCAAAGTACGTCCGATTGACATACAGTCCATGCTTGGATCCTCGAGCCTGCTTGGATTTCCGGAACATGTTATCGTTTGAAATCCGGTCACCCAGTTTGAAAATCTCCTGAAAATAGCCGTTGTCGGCAAAGTCAAATCGGTCCACGTGAAAGGGTTTGCCCAGCAAATGAATCATCTCCCTGAAAATGGCCTTGAAATACGCCTGCTCCTCCAGCGTATCCTTTCCGGAGATAAACTCCAAGTCCAAAAACACCTGATCTAACTCTTGCTGATTAAGTAACAGGTCTTTCTTGATTAAGGAGAAGTAGCCTCGATAAAAATCCGGTGGAATCACTTTGACGCATCCAAAGTCAATAATCGCCAAACGCCCATCTGGCTGAATGATAAAGTTACCTGGGTGAGGATCTGCGTGCACCTGCTGCATCTCGTGCACCTGATGGTGGTAAAAATCCCACATGGCTTGCCCCACCTGATTTTTCTGTTGCTGCGTTGGATTGGTTTGAAGCCACTCCTTGATATGAAGCCCCTCCATCCAATCCATCGCAATGATGCGGACACTGCTAAGTTCCTGGTAATATTTTGGGAATGCTAAATGAGGTATGTGTCCACAAGCAGCAGCGATTTCCGTTCCCCGACGCATCTCCAACTCGTAATCGGTCTCTTCGAGCAGCTTTTCCTCCACTTCCTCCATGTAATGGTCCAATTCCCTCTCATTCATATTCAAGAGCCTCAACGCAAAGGGACGTACCAATTTCAGATCAGAGCGCACGCTGGACGCCACGCCAGGGTACTGAATTTTTACTGCGAACTCCTGTTCTCCTTTTTTTGCCTTATGCACCTGACCAATGGACGCTGCATTTACCGCAGAACTGGTAAAACTGTCAAACAGTTGATCCGGCGCTTGGTCGAAATATTGCTTAAAGGTTTTTACCACCAAGGGGTACGACAAAGGCGGTGCGCTATACTGCGCCATGGTAAACTTGTCTTGGTAGGCCGTAGGAAGCATATTTTTATCCATGGCCATCATCTGAGCGACTTTCAGAGCGGAACCCTTTAGTTCACTCAACGAATCGTAGATATCCTCGGCATTGTTTTGATGCAATCGGTCCTTGGTCAGGGATGGATTAACCACCTTCTGGGCGTAATGCTTCATGTAATTCCCGCCTACTTTCGCGCCGGTTTTGATAAACTTAGCTGCGCGTTGTACTTTAGAAACCGGAATACTGCTCTGCTCTTTCAGGGTATTGGTCATGGTTATTTGGATTGGTATAAAAATTTGGCAAAATCCAAGAAGCTGTCCACAGCGCTTTTGCCCATTAGGTCAAAAGCTAGGTTTACGGATTTCTCCACAGCTGCATCGGTTTTTTCAAAAGCAGGAGAAGTATCCTTCAGCCAGTATTGGAACACAAACATCACCTGTAGCCACAATGCCTCGTCGTATCGGTCCGTGATAAATGGTCTGTCAGCAATTTCTTCTGTTTCCTTTCCCTCCATCACCACATCCTTCGCAAAGGACTTGAACTTCTCCTTAAATACCTTCATCTCAGGTACAAATGCATTTCGCTGCTTCATTCCCCCCTTGTACACGCTCAACAAGTAGCTTCTACGCTTCTTCAACTCTTCAATCCACGTAAAAAAGAAACCGAGCAGTTTTTCCCTGGCCGAATAGCTAGGGTACACTTCTTGGCCTTGTAATTCCTGCAGGGTTTGGTCAAACAATATTTCCCATACAGCCTCTTTGATTGCCTCGAAAGAGGTGAAATACTGATAAAAATCTGCTTCCTTCATCTTCAACGCCTTGGCAAACTTAAAGATCGAAGCAGGCTCTTTTCCATTTTCCAACACGTAATTGATATATTCATCCAGGATTTGCTGTTTTTTATCCGTTTGATTTTTTTTCGTCTCGGTCATTCCTTTTTGTAGTTTTGTAACTGCTATGCTAACAAAATAACGTAGCAGTAGGTTTTTAAATTACGTAGAATAATTTTCCGATGCTGTACACATCACTTATTTCTCCGAATGTTGAACTGTTTTTCGAATCAGAAAACCATTTGGCACCCTTTCTACGTTAATTACACAGATCATCGCAATACCCGTATGTTTGCCCGTAAATACTCCTTCCTATTTCTTCTCCTTGGACTAGTGGCTCTCGTTTCCTGTACGGAAGACGAGGAAGTTCCTGAGGTTCGAATCAAGCGGGTAAAAGAAGCAATCTATGCCAGCATGAATGAATGGTATTTTTGGAACGATTTCATCCCTACCGGTGTAAACGTACAACAATACAGCTCGTACGAGGGGCTGTTGCGGGGGCTCGTGTACAGCCAGTTGGATAGGTGGTCGTATATCACGACCCCGAGCGAGTTCAATAGGGCATTTACGGGTCAACAGGCCGGGCACGGATTCGGGATAGGGATTGGCACAGATGATAATTTGTATGTTTCCTTCGTCTACGAGGCATCTCCAGCCGGAAAGGATGGCTGGCAACGAGGATGGGAAGTGATCGCCGTTAATGGTCGACCCATATCCACTTACCGATCGGGGAATGGCTACAACCTACAACTTGGCCCAAATACATCTGACATTCAAAACACGTTTACGCTAAGGCTTCCAGATGGAAGCGAAACAACACGTACCATCGGAAAATCTGATTACCAGACCAACTCGGTGCTCCACAGGGAGGTATTTAAGGTCGACGACAAACGGGTGGGATACTGGGTATACAATAGTTTCCGGGCCAGTCCGGGCGTTACCCCCACCAAAAGTACCGAGGTGGAACAAGCACTAAACTACTTTGAAGAGGGTCAAATCAAAGAGTTGATCATCGATCTTCGGTACAACGGGGGTGGCTCGGTGAATGTGGCTGAACAGATCATGAATGCTCTTATTCCGAGTGTCCATGATGGCAAGCTTATGTACACCAATGCCCTGAATAGCGATAAATCCAACTTTAACGAAACCTATGAGTTTAAAAAGACTGGCAACCTAGAGCTAGATAGGCTGATTTTTATCACTTCTCGTGGCTCTGCCTCCGCAAGTGAGTTAATTATTAATTGCTTAGAGCCTTACATGGAAACGGTAATTATCGGTGAAAACACCTACGGCAAGCCAGTGGGGTCCTTTCCACTTTCCCGATATAACAACACCCTGGCTGCCAACGACGTTGAATTGGTGCCGGTAACCTTTGCAATAGCCAACGCTAACGGAAAGGCGGAGTATTACGATGGTTTCCCGGTTGATTTTTTAGCAGGTGACGATATCTCTAAAAATTGGGGAGATCAAAATGATCCACGACTTCGGGCAGCCGTAAATTACATTCAATTTGGTACTGTGGGCCCGCAAGCACGACAGACCTACAAAGACCACGGATGGGCCATGATTGACAACTTCTCTGGGCTGCTAAAGGAATTCCCGGCCTATTAAAACACCCAAAACGCCTCTTACTTGGATTTTCGATCCTTTAGAAAAACCAGGTAATCTCCATGCATAATTTGAGGTAAATCTGCCGTATCTCCGTGATATTCGTACATCCACACATATGGATACGGTTCATTTTCTATAAAAACTGTTCCTTTAACCCGCCGGTAGGGAAACTCGGGACTATATATCTCCGAAACTCCCTCGTAATAATCAAACTCAGGAAACATTTGATCTGGATAATCCAATTGGTAAACTTCTCCAATGACCCGGTTTTCGGTAGTGGGATCGAGCCTAATACCCGGGTATTCGCCTAAATCGTATAGGTATCCATGTACGTATCCTACCCCCAAAAATTTGGCCTCTGTCTCCAGAACCACCCCCAATGGGTGCCCGTAGCCGCTTCGAAGCGTTCCATATACGAACAGACAATCCATCTGACCGTGATTTTAGTTTACCCTTTGTGTCTACTCATCAAGACCTCCATCACCTCGTCGAGTTCATAGCCTTTGGCCTCCAATAATACCAAGTAGTGAAACAGCAA
The DNA here is from genome assembly GCF_020832325.1 of Lunatimonas sp. Lineage (GTDB taxonomy): Bacteria > Bacteroidota > Bacteroidia > Cytophagales > Cyclobacteriaceae > Lunatimonas. The sequence continues at coordinate 103,403 of NZ_JAFIEU010000013.1, read as the reverse complement.
ATCCGCGGCTTCGCCTAAGAACAACTCCTTATTATCGTCCTTGGATTCAATCACAATCTCCACCGCTTCCTCTCCCACTTTCTGGGCTACCTTATTGATGCCTTTCGCAAACAAAGAGGCTGTATAAGAACTGTCCGAAGGGTTATTCTTTCGATCTTTGATTGTCTTCCTTAGTGTGTCGATAAAAAAAGTCTTAGAGCTGTTTTCCTCGGCAAAACAGGTGTCTGCACCGGTGTGACATACAGGACCCACCGGATCCACATACACAAGCAGCGTATCCCGGTCACAATCTACCAGCACCTTCTTGACGTTCAAAAAGTTTCCAGAAGTCTCCCCTTTGGTCCAAAGCCTTCCTTTGCTTCGGCTAAAAAAAGTAACCCGGCCTGTTGACTTGGTTTTTTCCAAAGCCTCCTCATTCATATAACCCAGCATCAGTACCTGCTTGCTTTCAGCGTCCTGGACGATAGCTGGAATAAGACCTTCCGTTTTTTCAAAATCTAACCTAATATTCTCCATCTTCATTCATTGATATTTTTTGCAAATGACCGGTAAGTTAGCATACTCCTTGTGGGCACCTGCTAAACATTGTCCTAGCAGATCTACATCCGCACTACAATTCCTCTATCGTGCAGGTATTTCTTTAAGTCGGGAATGGCTATTTCCTTGAAATGGAAAATACTAGCCGCCAGGGCTGCGTCCGCTTTGCCAGCCGTAAAGACCTCTTCAAAGTGAATCATCTGCCCTGCACCTCCAGAAGCAATGACGGGTATACTCAGGCTAGAGGAAATCTCCGCCGTAATGCGGTTTGCAAAACCGGTCTTCACCCCATCGTGGTCCATGGAGGTTAGTAGTATTTCCCCAGCACCCCTTTCACATACTTCCCTGGCCCAAGACTGCGTCACGATAGCGGTGGGTGTTCTGCCCCCATGGGTATGCACCAGATCCACCCCGTCTATATTTTTGGTATCTATGGCCACCACGATGCACTGACTGCCAAATTCTCTGGCCATCTCATCCACTACACTGGGATTTTTTACCGCTGATGAGTTGATGCTGATCTTATCCGCACCGGCATTTAGAAGCGCTTTGACATCCTCCACGGTAGATATACCTCCACCCACTGTAAAGGGAATGTTGATGTTTTTCGCTACCCGAGTGACGAGTTCCACCAAGGTTTTCCGCTTCTCCACGGTAGCCGTGATGTCCAAAAACACCAGTTCATCGGCACCCTCGTCCGCATACAGTTTGCCGAGTTCTACTGGATCACCGGCATCCCGAAGGTCCAGAAAGTTGACTCCCTTCACGGTTCGTCCGTCTTTGATATCGAGGCAGGGGATGATTCGTTTCGTTAGCATGGCGTCAGGTTTATTTCCTTGGCTTAGTTGACAAATGAGGCCAATTGCTCCAAGGTGACCTTTCCCTCGTAGTAGGCTTTACCCACAATGGCACCATACACTCCCAGCTTTTCCAGTGCTTCCAGATCGGCCATCTGTGAAACACCACCGGAGGCTATCAATTTGATCCCTGGAATTTCTTCCAGAATATCTCTGTAAAGCTCCAACGAAGGGCCCTGCAAAAGTCCATCCTTAGCCACATCGGTACATATCACATATTTCACACCCTTTGAATGGTAAGCTTTGATAAAGGTGATGACCTCCTGATCGGTGGTTTCCTGCCAACCAGAGATAGCTATTTTTCGATTTTTGGCATCTGCCCCCAAGATAATTTTGTCTCCGGAATAGTTTTCCAGCCATCGGTCAAAGAGCGTTGGATTTTTCACCGCTATGCTGCCTCCTGTGACCTGATGGGCCCCAAGTTCGAATGCTAGGGATATATCCTCATCAGACTGAACCCCACCGCCAAAATCCACCATCAGGTCGGTTTCTGCCACCACCCGTTGCAAGACTGCCGCATTGATAATTTTTTTGGCTTTGGCCCCATCCAAGTCCACCAAATGAAGCCTGCGAATGCCAGCACCTTCAAAGCGCTTGGCTACTTCCACTGGATCGTCGGCATAGGATTTTTGCTGGGAATAGTCCCCTTGGGTCAGGCGTACACATTTGCCGCCAATGGTATCTATTGCGGGAATGATTTCCATTACAGATTAAGAAAGTTGGTCAATATTTTTTCTCCGGTGCCACTGCTTTTTTCCGGGTGAGCCTGCATCGCATAGTAATTGTCTTTATGAAGCAACGCACTGAATTCCAGCATATACTGACTGGTAGCGATGGTGTATTCCTCGTGCAATTCGGCATAGAAACTATGGACATAATAGGCAAAAGCCTGTTCGTCCAGTCCTTCCAAGAGCGGGCTTCTGCGATTCTCCAAACTGTTCCATCCGATATGAGGGACCTTTTCCCAGTTGGGAAAACGCTTGACCTGCACCGGAAAAACCCCCAGACAGGGTGTGTCGTTTTCCTCCGAATAATCACATAACAGCTGTAGGCCCAGACAGATACCAAAAAATGGTTGCTTGAGTTCCTTTATCAGTAGGTCTAATTTCCGGGCTTTTAGATAGGCCATGGCAGTACTGGCCTCCCCCTGCCCTGGAAAAATCACCTTATCGGCCTGTTGGATGGTCTCCCAATCGTCCGTTAATACGGCTTCAGCACCAAGCCGCTCCATGGCGTACAGGACAGACTGTACGTTTCCTGCATTGTATTTTATGATGGCTACATTCATAGTTAGATCGGCAGCAATGCACCTAATCGGGCACTACCTCGCATTACAGCGCGCTAATTTAGCGCTTTTCGGCTGCACACCGACAAAAATACAACTTAATTTCCCCCGGTTTCTACAGTTCGTCATTGGTCGGTTTGGCGAGAATCTCCTCCAATTGCGCGCGGATTTCGGGTATCGAGGCGTATAACTGTTCGAAACTATCGATGATAAAGTACCGATCCTGAAATTTATTTTTCCAAAATGGAGTATTGAGAATGGTAGAAACGTCAAAGTCAATGTGCCTGGGTTCATCGGACAGGGAAAACTTGGTTTCACCTATAGAACTGAGAATACCGGCGCCGTACACCTTTAGATCACCACGTTTGCGAATCAGTCCAAACTCGATCGTATACCAGTAAATGCGCGATAACATCTCAATAGCTAGGGGATTGTCTACGTAATCCAACGCTATTGCTGCCAGTTCCTCGAGAAAATTCACATAGGATTGATTAGTCAGCAGCGGTAAATGGGCAAAGGCGTCGTGAAACATATCCGGCTCCTGCAGGTAATCCAACTCATTTGGTTTTCGAAGCCATGTGGAGGAAGGAAATCGTTTATGCCGCAGCAATCCGAAAAAGAGATCCTCATCTACTAGGCCGGGTACTACCTGCACCGCCCAGCCCGTAGTTTCCTCGAGTCGTCGGTTGACATCCTCAAAGTTGGCTATCCGCTCGGAAGAAAAACCGATGGATTCCAACCCCTCCAAAAACTCCTCACAGGCGTGACATAGGAGAAATTGATGCTGACGCTCAAATAATAGCTTCCATACCTTTCGGTCATCCGCAGTGTAGGCGTCATAAGGCTGGATCATTTGAGGCAATCTTGGGTCTGTTAATAGCTTGGTCAAGTTCATAAGTCGCTTTTTATCTCCAAATTAAGCTCGGAGTACTCAGGTATTGCCAATATCTAACGGAAAGAGGTCATAGGTGGTTTTAGCCAATAAATGGGCTTAAAATTTGTTTTATTCCAGATAAGTTTAAATATTTGTAGGGTTAAAAAATGAAGGGCACAAGATCTATATCGAGCGATTGCAATTTGGCAATGAATTTGTCGCACACCCTTGTATTATTTTGTCCATTGAAAACTTTTAGGTCTGTGTTTAGGGCATAGTCCCTGCATGGTAATTCGACGTCCTACGTGGATGTCTTTCTTCGATTCTCCTCACTTTCAATCATTTAATTCTGGGATATCCTTTGAATAACGTCGTTCATAGGGTGGTAGGAGGGTTTCCCACAGCGTTTACTAGACCAATGACAAACCAAAAATTCATCATTAAACCCGCCGGACAGCAGCATCACCATTATGCGGAGATAATCACCGAGGAGATGGCTAGGTCAGCGCAGGCCAGGGGTACAGGAATTGCCCGTAGGTCTCCGGAATACATCAAAACCAAAATGTCCGAAGGGAAAGCCGTTATCGCACTTGCCAAAGACGGGACTTGGGCAGGGTTTTGCTACATAGAGGCATGGAGTCACGGAAAATTCGTGGCCAACTCAGGTTTGATTGTTTCGCCGGAATTTAGAAAGTGCGGATTGGCACGGGAAATAAAACGGGAAGTCTTCAAGCTGAGCAGAACCAAATACCCGGATGCAAAGATTTTCGGCTTAACCACCGGCGCAGCAGTTATGAAGATAAATTCCGAACTGGGCTATATCCCGGTGTCCTACTCAGACCTCACCACCGACGAGGATTTCTGGAAGGGATGCCAAAGCTGCGTCAATTACGAAATTTTGATGAGTAAGAATCGTCAAAACTGTCTTTGCACAGGCATGCTTTACGAGCCAAAACCAGAAAAAAAATCCGAAATCAAGAAACTACGGGATGATTTTCAGAAAAACGTAAAACTATTTATCCGATTGATGAAGATAAAAAAGCACGTATTTCTAAAATTCAGCCGCAGGAAATCATCGGAACATCAAGTAAAAACCGAAGGGATTAACGCATAACCAACTTGTTTTACTTCCTCCAAGAGGAAACTAATAAACCGAATTAACAACATGAAGAAAGTCGTTTTAGCATACAGCGGGGGATTGGATACCACCTTTTGCGCGCTTCACCTCACCAAGGACAAAGGCTTTGAAGTACACGCTGTATTAGTAAACACCGGAGGTTTTAGCGAAGAGGAGCTAAATACAATAGAAGAGCGGGCAAAACTGCTCGGTGTCGCCTCCTTCACGGTATTGGATGTTACCAAAACCTACTATGAAGAAGTGATCAAATATTTGGTTTTTGGCAACGTACTCAAGAACCAAACCTATCCTCTTTCTGTAAGTGCAGAACGGATTTTACAGGCCAAATCCTTGGCAGAATATGCCAAGTCTATTGGGGCAACTGCTGTGGCACACGGAAGTACTGGCGCTGGAAACGATCAGGTACGATTTGATATGATATTTCAGACCATCCTCCCGGAAGCGGAAATCATCACCCCTATCCGGGATCTCAAGCTGAGCCGTGAAGAGGAGATCGATTACCTCAAAAAACATGGTGTAAGCATGAATTTTGAAAAAGCAGCTTACTCCATCAACAAAGGAATATGGGGGACCTCTGTCGGAGGTAAGGAAACGCTGACCTCTCACCAAAACCTACCGGAATCTGCATGGCCAACCCAAGTGGGAAAGGATGAATCCAAAACCATCACGCTGCACTTTGAAAAAGGAGAGTTGACCGGCGTAGACGGCACACATTACGACAACCCGGTGGATGCGATCTTGCACGTTCAGGATCTTGCGGCACCCTATGGAATAGGACGGGATATCCATGTCGGAGACACCATTATCGGTATCAAAGGTAGAGTGGGTTTTGAGGCAGCAGCACCGCTGATTATCATTAAATCCCACCAATTGCTAGAGAAGCACACCCTGACCAAATGGCAGATGTTCTGGAAGAACCAGTTGGCTGAGTTTTATGGAAATCACCTGCACGAGGGCCATTACCTGGACCCAATCATGCGCAATCTGGAGGCCTTTTTAACCGACACACAAACTTACGTGACCGGCAAAGTCTCCGTAGCGCTTCACCCCTACCGTTTCCAGTTGATCGGCATCGAATCGGCCCACGACCTCATGTCCTCGAAATTTGGAAGTTACGGAGAGATGAACAAGGGATATACAGCGGAAGACGTAAAAGGATTTACCCGAATACTGGGAAATCAAACCGCCATTTTCCATAAAGTGAACGAAAACCCCGCCAATCATGAAAATTAAAACTGCGGTCATCGGTGCCGCAGGCTATACGGGAGGAGAGCTCCTCCGTTTGCTGCTGCACCATCCCCAGGTTGAGATCCACTATATACACAGTAACAGTCAGAAAGGCAAAAGCCTGGAAGAAGTTCACCCTGACCTGATCGGAGACTCCGATCTTACCTTTACAGATCAGATAAGCACGATCGGGCTGGACGCAGTTTTTCTTTGTCTTCCCCACGGTGAGACCAAACCCTTTTTGGATTCCCATTCCTTTCCGGAAGAAACGGTAATCATAGACCTTAGTACCGATTTTCGAAACGAATCCAATGGCTTTGTGTACGGGTTGCCCGAGGTAAATCGGCCAAAGATACAGGGTGCAAAGAAAATCGCAAACCCTGGATGCTTTGCCACCGGGATTCAACTGGCATTGGCCCCTGCAATCGCCGCTGGCTTGACCAAAAACCATCCCCTTCACATCACCGGGATCACTGGGAGTACAGGAGCTGGTAAGAAACTCAGCGAAACAACCCACTTCAGCCAACGGACGAGCAACGTTTCGGTCTATAAATTGTTTACCCATCAACATCTAAAGGAAATTAAACAAACCTTTGGACAATTAAATCAAACAGCTACCAACGAGCTGTTGTTTGTCCCATACAGGGGAAATTTCAGCCGGGGCATTTGGGTTACAGCGTACTTCGCTTACGAAGGAAGCTTGGATGAGGCCTACAACACGTATGAAAGCTTCTACCAAGATGCGCCGTTTACGCACGTATCCAGACGGGACATTGACATGAAACAAGCCGTAAACACCAACAAATGTTTGATTCACCTAAAGCAGGAGGCCGGACAACTGATCATTTATTCTTCCATTGACAACCTACTCAAAGGTGCCTCTGGACAGGCTGTTCAAAACCTCAACCTCGCATTTGGACTGGACGAAAAGGCAGGGCTTACACTTAAAAGTATTGCGTTCTAAGAGATATAAAATCGAGCATGACGTAGTCGTCATACACTGGGATGCCCCGATGGCTATCGGGGTAGGCAGGGATTCCATTTGACCGCTGAAAAACAATTATAGACACATGAAATCGAGCATGACCTAGCCGTCACACACTGGAATGCCCCGATGGCTATCGGGGCAAACATGCGAGATTCCATCTGACCTTTGAAAAACAAAAAATAAACAGATGAAACTATTTGACGTTTACCCTTTAATTGACGTTACTCCGACCAGAGCATTAGGAGCGACCATATGGGATGAAGCAGGAAATCAATATTTGGATCTGTACGGTGGTCATGCGGTGATTTCCATTGGTCATACGCATCCCCACTACGTGAAGCGCATCACCGAGCAGTTAAATGACATCGCCTTTTACTCCAATTCGGTAAAAATCCCCATTCAGAAAGAATATGCCGAAAAACTCGGCAGGCTTTCAGGCTATGCAGAGTACGAACTGTTTCTTTGCAACTCCGGTGCGGAAGCAAACGAGAATGCGTTGAAGTTGGCTTCTTTTGAAACGGGAAAGGATACATTTATCGCGTTCAAAGGCGCCTTTCATGGCCGTACTTCCGGTGTGGTTGCCATTACAGACAATCCCAAAATCGTCGCGCCCTTTAACAGTCACCACAAGGTACACTTTTTAAGCTTTGGCGATCTGGAAGGGGTAGAAATGGCATTACAGCGGGGCCAAATCGCCGGAATCATCATCGAAGGCATACAGGGCGTGAATGGCATTCGGGTACCAGAGGGCACATTTGTCTCGGAATTGAGCAATCTGGCCAAGCGCTACCAGGCCAAGCTGATCCTCGATGAAGTGCAATCGGGATTCGGGAGAACCGGAAAATTCTTTGCACACCAATGGGTGGAGGGCCTACAACCCGACCTAATCACGGTGGCGAAGGGAATGGGAAACGGATTTCCCATTGGCGGGGTATTGATACACCCCGAAATCAAGGCCTCCTATGGCCTGTTAGGAACCACCTTCGGAGGGAACCACCTGTCCTGTGCCGCTGGTCTGTCCGTTTTGGAAGTTATCGAATCAGAAAACCTAATGGAAAATGCCTCGCTTCAGGGAGATTGGTTGATGAGTCAACTGAAATCACAGGAAGGAATCACAGATGTCCGTGGCAAAGGCCTGATGATCGGACTGGATCTGGATCGCGAAGCCGGTCCGGTGAGAAGCGACTTGGTACATAAATTCCGGATATTCACCGGCAGCTCCGCAGGAAAAAACACGATAAGACTGCTTCCACCTTTATCTATTGAGCGAGAAGCGTTACATTTATTCCTAGAAAGTTTACAAACCGTTTTAACCTTAACCGAAGCCTGACCAAGAAACCAGAGCAAATGAAGCATTTTACACAATTTGAAGATCAAACCACCGCCAAAGCACTTATTGAGCAAGCGCTGAAATTCAAAGAAAACCCGAGAATCAATCAAGCCATGGGACAGGGTAAGCGTTTGGGTTTGATTTTTTTAAACCCCAGTTTACGAACCCGCGTCAGCACCCAAATCGCAGCCTCCAACCTAGGCATTGAAAGCATTGTCCTGAACATGGATAAAGAAAGTTGGGCACTTGAGATGCAGGACGGCGCTTTGATGAATAAAAACACTGTAGAGCATATCAAGGATGCCGCCGCTGTTTTGGGTAGTTACTTTGACATGCTGGCCATTCGCGCATTCCCCTCTCTCACCAACAAAGGGGAAGATTCGGATGATTTTACACTTAAACAGTTTATCAAATACGCAAAGCTCCCCGTGGTGAGCCTAGAAAGTGCCATAAGACATCCTCTTCAGAGCCTGGCGGATATGGTAACCATACAGGAGCACCTGCCGAAAAAGCCGAAACCCAAGGTAGTTCTTACTTGGGCACCCCACATCAAAGCCATCCCCCATGCCGTAGCCAATTCCTTTGCCGAATGGTCGCTCGGATGCGGGCACGATCTTACCATTGCGCATCCCGAGGGCTATGAGCTGGATGAGCGGTTTACCAGGGGAGCTCACATCACCCACGACCAGGACGAAGCGCTGGCAGATGCGGACTTTGTGTATGTAAAGAACTGGAGTGCCTTTCACGAATACGGCAAAATCATCCATGTGGACCAGCCTTGGCTCCTCACTGAAGAAAAACTTAAAAATAGTCCACACGCCAAGGTAATGCACTGCCTGCCAGTAAGGAGGAACTTGGAGCTATCGGACGAAATTCTCGATAGTCCACGAAGTCTTGTGCAGGAACAAGCAACTAACCGGATTTATGCGGCACAGGCCGTGTTGAACCGCATCATATCCTAACCCAAACAAGCGCCATGGAAATCAGTGTTATCAAAATCGGGGGCAACGTCATTGACCACCCCGAAAAAGCCATCGAATTCCTAAAGGCCTTTGCCGGCTTTCCCGGATATAAAATACTGGTACACGGCGGCGGTGTATTGGCTTCCCGAATCGGCAAGTCACTTGGTATCACACCCCAAATGGTAGAAGGCCGCCGCATCACCGACGAAAAAACCCTGGAGGTGGTCACGATGGTATATGCTGGCCTGATCAACAAACAACTAGTGGCCCAACTGCAAGCCTACGGGCAAAACGCAATCGGTATGACCGGTGCAGATGGCAATGTGATACGGTCTGTCAAGCGGCCTGTCGGTAAAGTCGACTATGGATTTGTGGGTGATGTGGTGGAAGTGAACACCCACTTGCTCACTGCACTCACGGAACAAAAGGTTGCACCGGTCATTTGCGCCATTACCCACGACAAGAAAGGCCAACTGTTAAACACCAATGCAGACACCATTGCTTCCAGCATTGCTACCTCGCTGGCCAAAAACCACACGGTAAACCTGTATTTTTGTTTTGACCGTGCCGGAGTGTTGATGGACGAAAAGAAAGAAGACAGCTTGATTCCGCTCATCAACGAAGACATTTACGAAGAACTGCAGCGGGAAAACGTCATCCACAGCGGCATGATCCCAAAATTGGAAAATGCCTTTGCTGCCCTGCATCAGGGGGTTGCCAATGTGTGGATGGGCCTGCCGGAAAACCTACAGCTTGCTGCCAAAGGTAAAAATGCCGGTACAATTATCCGAAGCCAAAAATACGATCTGTATTAAACCCACTGAAAACGAACCTTTAGAGACCTTGGACACCCTCAAAACCGAAGCCATTTCCCTACTCAAGCAGCTGATAGAAACGCCCTCATTTAGCCGCGAAGAGGCAAATACCGCTGATCTGATATCAAACTATCTGGACAGCAAGCAAATTACTTGGCATCGGTTGGAAAACAACGTTTGGGCCAAAAATAAGCAGTTTGATCCCACTCTTCCCTGCTTGCTGCTTAATTCACATCACGATACCGTAAGACCCAATCAGGGATATACCCGTGATCCCTTTAAAGCAGAGGTATCGGAGGGCAAGCTGTATGGCCTGGGCAGCAACGATGCTGGCGGCTGTCTGGTCAGTCTCATGGCGGCATTTGTTCATTTTTACGAACGATCCCTCCCTTATAACTTGATCTTTGCAGCCACTGCTGAAGAGGAAATCAGTGGGAAAAACGGCATGGAACGACTAATTCCGGCACTTCCAACACTTGAACTGGCGATTGTGGGAGAGCCCACCCTGTTGCAGATGGCGGTTGCAGAAAAAGGATTGGTGGTGATTGATGCTACCGTGACAGGAAAAGCAGGACATGCCGCGCGAGAGGAAGGCATCAATGCGCTCTACCTCGCTTTGGACGATCTGTTGAAGATTCGTGATTACCGTTTCGAACGGGTATCTCCTTATCTTGGAAATACCAAAGTCACCGCTACCGTCATACAGGCTGGCTCACAGCACAATGTGGTGCCTGACACCTGTACCTATACCCTCGATGTTCGGGTAACGGATGCATATACCTTGCAGGAAGTATTGACTGAGCTGAAAGCTGCACTGGGCGCAAAACTGGAGCCAAGATCACTGAGACTAAACTCCTCGCATATTGACCCAGCTCATCGAATTATCCAAGTGGCCGATGAAATGGGGATTTCCAAATACGGAAGCCCTACCCTTTCTGATCAAGCGCTGATTCCCTACCCTTCTGTAAAAATCGGACCTGGGGACTCTGCCCGATCCCATACACCGGATGAATTCATCTATTTGGATGAAATAGAAAAAGGAATCGATTTGTATGTTGAGCTACTGAACGTTTATATGCGTACCGTATAAACCAACACCCTAAAGAGCAAGTAACCAATCGCTTATCTACGAACCCATTCACCTGAAACCGAGCCTGCCTACCGGCACTCTGGCCAATAAAAAAACAATAGACGGATGAAACTCTGGCAAAAAAACACCTCTAGTAAAAAAGAAGTAGAACGGTTTACCATAGGACGTGACCCTGAATTTGATATTCTGTTGGCTCCATTTGACGTTTTGGGATCACTGGCACATGCCGAGATGTTGGAAAGCATCGGATTGCTAACGGCGGAGGAACTGAAAACACTGCAAAAAGGTCTACAAGAAATCTGGCAGGAAATTGAAGCTGGAACCTTCCGTATCGACGAAGGGGTGGAAGACGTACACAGTCAGGTGGAATTCCTCCTGACCCATCGGTATGGGGACGTAGGAAAAAAACTGCACAGCGGAAGATCTAGAAACGATCAGGTCTTGGTAGATCTCAAACTGTACTACCGTCACCGAATCCGCGAAATCTTGGAGCGCACCGAAGGTTTATTCAATTGTCTGATGACATTGGCTGACAAACATCGCGATGACTTGATGCCTGGCTATACCCATACTCAACTGGCCATGCCTTCGTCATTTGGTCTGTGGTTTAGTGGGTTGGCTGAGTCACTGGTGGAAGATATACAACTCTGGAATGCGGCTTTTTCGTTGGTAAACCAAAATCCTTTAGGTTCTGCCGCAGGGTACGGATCTTCATTTCCCTTAAATCGAACCCTTACCACTCAGTTGCTTGGATTCGCTGACCTGCACTACAACGTAATCAATGCCCAAAATAGCCGGGGCAAGACAGAGAAATTTATTGCTTTTGCGGTAGCTGCTATAGCCGGAACCCTCAACAAACTCTCGTCGGATATCATCCAGTTCATGAATCCCCATTTTGGCTTCGTCGGATTTCCGGACGAACTCACCACAGGATCCAGTATCATGCCTCATAAAAAAAACCCGGATGTATTTGAGCTACTACGGGCAAAAACCAATCAATTGCAGTCGAGCCCACAAGCCGTGATGATGCAGCTTACCAATATGACCACCGGGTACCACCGGGATCTTCAACTGCTGAAAGAAACCGTATTTCCGGATCTAGAAACCCTAGTAGATTGTCTGGATATGGCCGTTTTTATGCTGGAGCATATCCGTGTGAAAAAGGACCTTCTCAAGGATCCCTTTTACGCTTACCTGTTTAGTGTGGAGGAGGTAAACAAGCTGGTTCTGGAGGGGATGCCCTTTCGGGACGCCTACAGAAAAGTAGGGCTGGACATTGAAGCCGGCAAATTTGATCCGGCCACGGAAGTAAACCACACGCATGAGGGAAGCATTGGCAACCTTTGCTTGGATCAGATTCGCGCCAAGATGCAGGGCGCGCTCCGTTCGTTCAATTTTGAAGAAATAGACCGATCTCAGAGCGCACTGCTGAAGTAGTCGACCTCCGTTACACGAACAGCATCCGTAGGGCGCAGCCGCTCCCTACGGCCATTTTTTTACTTGCCCTCTGATACTTGGTTGCGTAAAATATCGGCAAATGGGTTATATTTACCAAACAGAAGTTGATTCCCTCACCCAAAACACATACAACTTGAAGGCACAACCAAAAGCTACGCTTTTCCTTTTCGGGATGGCGCTTATACTCTTTTCCCAGGTTGGACTAGGGCAACAGGCAACGGTATCCGAAGGCAAAGAGACATTCAAAACCTACCCTTTTGGAGATCCAACTCCCATTCCAGCTTTTGCCTACAAGTCCGATATCTACCCCTACCATCGGTTTGAAGGATACAGCGTGGACCCTGTGGAAAAGGAGTGGCAAGTAATCCGGATGGAAAACGATTACCTCAGCATAAGCATTCTGCCTGAAATTGGCGGACGGGTTTGGGGTGCAAGGGAAAAGTCTACCGGCTTTGATTTTATCTATGAAAACGGGGTGGTTAAATTCCGTAACATCGCCATGCGGGGACCATGGACTTCGGGAGGAATTGAATTCAACTTCGGAATTATCGGACACGCGCCTAGCACGGCTTCACCTGTAGATTATACCTGTTTTGAAAATGCCGACGGCAGCGTGACTTGTGTGGTGGGAACCATGGACCTACCCTCACGCACCCAATGGAGGGTAAAAATAAACCTACCAAAAGATAAAGCATATTTCGAAACCGAGGGCCTATGGTACAACCCGGAACCCTTACGTCAACCCTATTACAATTGGATGACCGCTGCCGCCCACGTGGGTGACGACCAAGAGTTTTTCTATCCAGGCCATATTGCGTTACAGCACAGTGGCAGTCTGATGGACTGGCCCATGCAGGAAGGTAGGAATACCGCTCTATACAAAGAAAATAATTTTGGTTCCAGCAAATCACACCATATGGCGGGTTCCTTCCAGAACTACTTCGGCGGTTACTTTCACCAAAAGGGAGTAGGCTTTGGTCATTTTTCCAGCTACGAAGAAATGCCCGGCAAAAAACTTTGGCTTTGGGCCCTGTCACGTTCCGGAGGAATTTGGGAAGACCTTCTAACTGATGAAGACGGTCAATACATGGAATTTCAGGCGGGTCGTATGCTAAACCAGTTTTCTCCCTCCCGAAATACCCCTACACCACTAAGCAAGGCGGGTTTTACCCCCTATAGCCTAGACCGATGGACCGATTACTGGTTTCCTGTGAAGGCAATCGGCGGTATCAGTGACGTATCGGCATACGGTGTTTTTTTCGTACAACAAGAGAACGGCCAAATCAACGTCCACTTCAATCCTTTTCAGGCTTTGGAAGGCGAAATGCAATTCTGGATAGACGGGCAGCACAAAGGATCTCTTCCCTTAAATGCGCGCCCTATGGACGTAATCAAGCATACATTAACCTCCAAAGGGGACATGGAAAAGTTGGAAATCAGACTTGAAAATAAAATCCTATATCAATGGTACGCATCGGATCCAAACCGCCTCAGCCGTCCCTTCGGTGCGGAACTTGCACCTACGTTGTCCGAGGCAGACGATCTCTATTACCAAGGCAGGCAGGAATACAACAGCCGCAACTACCGGGATGCCCGAAAGCACTACGAAGCCTGTCTTTCTCTAGATCCCGGTCACCAACGTGCCCGAATCGACTTGGCAGAGTTGGAATTCCGGTACGCCAACCACTCCAAGGCGCTTTCGCATATTCTCCTGGCACTTTCGACAGACTTCTATGATCCTCAAGCAAACTTTGTGGCGGGAAGTATTTACCGGGAAAAAGGGCAGTCGGTGGACGCTTTAGAGGCCTATGGATGGGCCGCCCGTTCCATGGAGTTTCGCTCCGGTGCCTATACGGCTATGGCGGAAATATATGTGGCCCAGGGAGACCTTGAAAAGGTACAAACCTACGCCAGCAGGGCCTTGGACTACGACAGACACCAAGTGATGGCCTACCAACTACTTGCCGTTGTATCCCGTTTGCAGGACAAACCGGAACAAGCTTCCCATTGGCTAGAAAAATTACTGGAGATAGACCCGCTTAACCACGTTGGCAGATTTGAACAGTATCTGCTGAAAACACCCAAAATGAACCTGAGCACTTTTGACACGGGCATACGGAACGAGTTTCCCTTCCAGACCTACTTGGAAATCGCCTCGGTCTACCTCAAATACGGGCAAATCAACGATGCAATCGCCGTGCTGAAAGCCTCCCCCACCCATTCCCTGGTACACCTTTGGCTGGCCTATTTGGATCAAGGTAACAATAGCCACCTGAATGCTTTTCTAACCAAACCCATTGACTTTGTCTTCCCCTTCCGAAAGGAAACCTTTAAAATGCTTCAATGGGCAACCGATCAAAAACCACACTGGAAAACTACCTACTACCTGGCCCTGAATGGCATGGCACTGGGTCGCGACTCAGCGGCAGTGCAACTGCTTACCCAGCTAGGCAGCGATCCAGATGAGGCAACTTTTTACCTAAACCGGGCTGCTCTTCTAAAAGAGGAAGCTGGGTATAATCCAATAGAAGATTTGCAAACGGCACTGAAAATGGATCCGGAACAATGGCGCAGCCATTTTCATTTAGCAAAGGTCCACGAATCCAATGGAGACCATACCCAACAACGCGAACTATTGGAGCGTGCCGTGGCTGCGTTTCCCGGTAATTACATGCTGGAACTGGACCTGATACGGGCATGGACCAACCTGGGCGAGTTTGATAAAGCCATGAAGGGGCTGGAAACCATTCACGTGCTTCCCTATGAGGGCGCAGGTGAAGGACGGGTGATATTTGAAAACGTCTACCTAAACGCTGCGCTTCTAGACCTGGAAAACAAACGATTACGAGACGCAACCGCCAAAGTAACTAAATCCTTGGATTGGCCGGAAAACCTGGGAGTAGGCAAGCCGTTTCAAACCGACGAAACCCTACAAAACTACCTTTTTGCCCTGATTGCCAAAGCGGGTGGTAAGCAGAAAGCCTACCGCGAGCGATTGGAACAGGTCATTGAGGAAGCACATACCGATCAACCTAGACGCTTGCTTCGGCCTCAAACCGCCCTAGTGATACGAGCTCTGGAACGCCTAAACCGCCAACAAGAAGCGGACCACATCTGGGAAGAAGTAAGGAACTCCTCCAATCAAAAAGCTGTGGAAACCCTCGGAATACTTTCGGGAAGAATTGAAGGACAAACTGTAAATGAAAATCGAGAAACACAGTTGGTGAAAAAGCTATTGGAAGTGGACCGCTGACCTGCAGTAATTTGAATGAAGATCAGATCGAATCCCATATCAGGTACACCATCCCAAATGCCAGAAGGTACCCTGCCAGAAAAGAAATAAAATATGGCCAGGTGAGGTCGTAATCTTGATAAACATACCTTTTGACTTGTCTAGGGAGGGGTGGTACCCGCTTAAACGCCTTTAATGGAAATAGAGACAGGAATGCCAAGCTGTACGAAAAGGTAAAAATAAGCAGGGATACAAGGATTTCCATAGGTAAGTGCTTCTGGAACAAAGATAGGAAGTGTGTCTAGAAACACAAACCCAAGTTTTCTCAAATTTTGAATAAATTGATCAATATCAATGTTTTAGATTAAACACATTGAAAAAATCAAACCGCCGGTGTCGTTTTTTAAACCTATATTTCATTTTTGCATAGGTATATGAAGGAATAATCCTGAATGATTGGATCGTCACAGCCAACATCATACCGATCGATATCAGAAAAATCAGATCGAATCCATAGCCAGCATCCACAATCACTCCATACACTGCCGGCCCCACCGCGGAACTTAGCACCATCACCGAGGTAAAAATACTCCTAACCTTACCGATCTGAGCCGCACCAAACAGCTCTACCTGAAGGGCGGACATGATGGCATTCCCCGTGCCTGCGGATACACCCATGAGAACCATGTAAGGGAAAATCACCCAAGGGTTATCAATCAACCAAATGAAGAAAACCGCAACTAAAAAGGGTATCAAGTAAAAAGGAAAAAAACGCCTCGCGGTATACTTGTCGATAAGCGGCCCAGCAAATAGGATAGCTATCGAACCGGCGATCGCATAAAACGTCAATCCCAACGCCATCCATTGGATGGTCCATCCCTTGTGATCGGCAATGGAAAACTGGTAAAAAAACAGCCCGGTAATGATAAATGCCAGCGCAAATAAATTGGGGGCAAGCAGAAGGAATGCCTTGGTTTTCATAATATCCCAGGTGGATACCTTGTCTGTTGCCTTGAGTATTTGCCCCTCAGGCGGCCCAGCCACAACGAGCTTGCGATCATCTAGTAAAAAGTACAACAACAAGGGAATGATAATGATCACCAAAGCCGCATTAACCAACAAAGAGCCCCGCCAGCCGAAAAACCCAATAATCCAAACCACGGTGATAGGAAGTAAGGCCTGTCCCAAAGGGTGACCCAAAGAAGCCAAACTAATGGCCTTTCCCCTTCCCTTGTCAAAATACTTGGACATGCTAGTCATGGATATATGACTAAAAAGCCCCTGACCGGCGATGCGAAGCCCAAAAAAAACAAACGGTAATAAGTACCCATGCTGTACAAAGCTCATGGCAACCATGGAAACCACAAACACGGCAGTGGATACCAGTGTGTAGTTTGTCAATTTCACTTGATCAATGAGCTTGCCGACACGGGGAAGCAGCAATGCACTGGCAATGGTGGCGACCATGTAATAAATACTGATACGTGCATTTTGCATGGAAAATTCTTCCATCAAAAACGGGATGTAAATGGCCAACAAATAAGTCTGTCCGTATCCGGATAAATAGGTCATCACAATCCCGAAGGAAAGAAGCCTAAAATTGGACCGTACGAACTCAAAGTATCCCATATGCAAATTAAATTATAGACCAAGGCTCCTCTCGATCTAGGCCCAAAAAAAATCCTTATCGCCAAACCCAAAAACAAATGTAAAAAAATCCCCTTTGAGGCTTAATAATTTATTCGTTTTTCGACCATTAAAAGACTCAAAAGCAACAAAATTTCGGGAATTTTTAGTTACTTAGCTAAAACATCTATCGACATACTATGGCTACTGGATTACAGCATCTACATTCATTTCTCGCATACCTGGCACTCCTCGGACTGATTATCAGCTTCGTTTACGGCATGATTGGTGCCTTTAGTGGAAGAGCGTTTACCGACAAAGACCGGAAGTTTGCCCTCTTCGGTTTGATTCCTATTCATGTTCAGTTTTTGGTGGGAATCATACTTTATTTCGTAAGTCCATTAGGACTTGCCAATTTGAGCGCAGCAGCGATGTCTGATGCAGCGAGTAGGTTGTATGCGGTGGAGCACCCCCTAATCAATATTATTGCAGTGGCCGTCATCACCGTTGGATACAGTAGAGCCAAAAAACTCACCGACAGCCGCAACCGGTTTAGAAGCATCTACATGTTCTACGGAGTGGGGCTTGTTTTAATACTAAGTCGCATTCCATGGGGTGCTTGGTTTAACTAGACCATTTCCCAATAAAGCTATTTGAGACAGGCCTGCGGGAATTAATTCCTTGCGGGCCTCTTTGGATTTGTTAAGATACGTTTGCTCAAATTTCCTCCCCAAAACATTTTTTCTTCCTACCCATGGATAAACACCTACTCATTGATTTGGTCACAAAAAAAATGCCCTTCGGGAAGTACAAAAACAGGCTGATCTGCGACCTACCGGAGCATTATTTGGTTTGGTTTCGAAGTCAGGGGTTCCCGGAGGGAAAACTTGGGCTATGGTTGGAAACCATGTATGAAATTCAGCTGAATGGGTTGACCCATCTAATCGATGAAATCAAGCGAATCCACCGTGCAAGCTAAAAAGAACGCGTAAGTAAATCGCCGAGAACCATCCGCACGCGTTGCAATTGCCGAAAAGATGCAATACCTTTGCATTTGACACTATATTGCAAAAAGTGACAATTTCGGTGAAGCTACGCATCATACTCCTATTTATTTTCTTCATAACGCTTAAGCAACTCGTTCAGGCTCAGCAAATCCACAGCGTAAGCGGAAAGGTATTCGGGGAATCCGGGGAACCTTTACTCGCCCATATACACATCCACGAACTAGGAAAGGGTACCTTCGCAGATTTGGACGGTTATTTTTCTATCCAAAACCTCAGATCCGGCACCTACCACTTTCATTTCACCCACCTGGGGTATAAGGCCCAAACGCTGACGGTCCGTCTAAACGACGGGGATGTCTCCTTGCACATTGTCATGCCAGAGTCTTCGCTGACTTTACAGGCACTGACCGTAGAAGCGAACCCATTCAAAAATGGTCCCATTGAGCAATCCCAAACTATTGATGTGATAGACCGGGACTTTATAGAAAGGAACAATACCGGTACCTTCGCCAATGCCCTCGAAAAATTACCAGGTATCAGCACCATCAACACCGGTGTGGGAATCAGTAAGCCCGTTATTCGGGGCATGAGCTTCAACCGCATAATGATTAACGACCGTGGTATCAAACAAGAAGGACAGCAGTGGGGTGCAGATCATGGCTTGGAGATCGATCCCTTTGACGTGGACAGGGTGGAGATCATCAAAGGGCCAGCCTCATTGGTTTATGGGTCAGATGGCATGGCGGGAGTCATCAACATCGCGCCGGGAGCTACACCCGATCCTGGCACGCTACAGGGGCACCTGATCAGCACCTACCGCTCCAATAATCACATGATTGGTAACACGGCTATGATGGAGGGGAACGAAAAGGACGTTGTATTTAAAGCAAGGTTCACCGCCCAAGATTATCAAAACTACCGGGTTCCAGCCAGCCAGTTCACTTACGCGGGTTTCGTGCTTCCTATCCACGAAGAGCGCTTGAAAAATACCGCGGGGCGGGAGCGCCATTTCTCTGTCTCTGCGGGGATTCGCAGGGATTGGGGAAAATCCACCCTAACCATTAGCCGCTTCAATCAGCAGGCCGGCATATTTACCGGTGCAGTAGGTATTCCCACGGCATACAGCCTACGGCATGATGGCGATCACGGGATTGTGGACTACCCGAAGCAGAACAACACCCACTTAAAGATCATCAGCAATACCACCATTCAACATAAAAAGAACTGGCTGGAGATTGACTTGGGCTACCAAGCAAACCACCGAAAAGAAGAATCCCTTCCGCATGCACATGGGGTGGGTCCTACACCCGACGGAAACCTAGCGCTTGGACTGTTTTTGGATACATTTACCGGCAATGTGCGTTACAATCGGCAGCTCAATGGTAACCACCAAACCATCGTGGGCTTTCAGGCCCAGCATATGCAAAACCGGCATACAGGCTTTGAGTTTTTGTTGCCGGATTTTACGAGCACGCAGGGAGGCGCCTATTACTTCCACGAGTACCGTTGGAAGAAAGACCTAATTATCAATGCCGGAATCCGCGCAGATGCCGCCACCCATCAGATACAGGAGCACCTTCAGCCCATCTACGAACGTCTACGGCCTACGGGAGAATACGAACAGCGAAACCCAGACATCGACCGCACCTTCTTCAACCTAAGCGGGTCTTCTGGCCTTTCGTGGAAATTCTGGGAGCATCACAATTTGAAGCTAAATGTAGGTAGCAGCTTTCGAATGCCGACACCGATTGAACTATCTACCAACGGCATTCACCATGGTAACTTCCGGCACGAAGTTGGAAACGCCGGCTTACATCCGGAAAGGAACTACCAAGCCGATTTGAATTACAGCTATTCAAAAAAGAATTTTCTGTTGGGAATAAGTCCCTTTTGGGGTTATTACGACGGCTATATCTACTTGTCTCCAACGGGCCGGTTTTCCACCATCCCAGGCGCAAGCACCGTGTGGGAGTACCGGCAAAACAACGCGGTATTTACGGGTGGAGAGGTGAAAACGGAATGGGTGATAGGAAGTGGCCTATCCCTCACCCTTGCAGCAGAGTACGTATATAATTTCAATTTGGACACCCGCTTACCTCTGCCTCTGACTCCCCCATTCAGTGTGTTGACAGGCTTACACTATGCCCTACCAGTCTCCACAAAAGCTTTTAGCAATCTGTATACCTATGCGGAATACCGTCATGCAGCCGATCAATCCCGTACCGATCGCAACGAACGCTTTACAGAGGGCTATGATCTTCTGGAGGCAGGATTAGGTTGGGAATTGCGCCTTCGTAATCAACCCTTAAAGTTTCAGATTAGTGGTCAAAATCTGACCAACACCTTCTATTTTAATCACTTGAGCCGATATAGACTACTAAATCTGCCCGAGCAGGGAAGAAACATATCCCTAAGCCTTAAAATACCAATTCAACTAAAATAATAAAATAAGCAGAGATCCTGTTAATTTTCTTGCGGGATTCATGTGCAAGTATTATACTTGCAACATATTTGCATTTGCAACCTTGTTTAATCTAACCATAATTATCATGAAAAAAGGATTCAGCTTCTTGGTTTTGGGAGTTTCTCTTTGCCTGATCGCATGTGAAACCGATGACGACCAAATGAGAGACCTCACCGCTCCAGTTATCGGCGCTGCCGATGGACGGGACGAAATCAGACCAGTACATGGTGAAACCCGGGCGGCAACCACTGACCACATGCACGTTCGCTTTTCTGTGGAGGATCCTTCCGGTATTGCCCAGATTCGGGTAGATGTGCACAACTCCTTCGACGGACATAGCCACGGCAGGATCATGACAGGATTTGAGCCCTTAGACGTAGACGATATTTACTCGCCGGATGCTAGTAATCCTACATTTCGCTTCCCACAAGGCGCCACAAGGGTCAGCGTGGACGGTACAGGAACGGATATCTATTGGGGAGGCAATAATTCCCGGGTAAATGGAAATGTATTGGCGGGTCCCTATGATTTCAGCATTCAGGCCATTGATATACATGGCAATCAAACCAGCTTTGGCGATGGGTCCAACTATTTGGCTACTTTCTATATTCGCACTCCCTACGCCCCGGAGGTAAATGTCACAAATCTGCACGATGGTGAACTGGAGGGAGAACATGGAGAACCTCTAGAAGTGGAGGGTGTCATTCGAAAAACCTCCCACGAACTTAGCTCCGATCTAAAGTTTGTTTGGGTTAGGCTGGCAGAAGAGGACGATGACCACGACCATGACGGCCACGCCCATGCACGGGTAATGACAGGTGAGTTTTACGAGCGCATGTGGGGAACATCTACTTGGAGACAGGGCTTTTCTGGACCTGAGTTACCACATAGCAGTGAAATTGACTTAGCTGAATTACTCAGTGGAGATGATGCCATCATGGTCCCCGACGGGGAGGATCATTTGGATCTAATTATCTGGGTAGAAGATGTGTCCGGGAATATATCAAGATACGTATTTGAAGTGCACGCTCACTAAAAAATGTCAATTGCTATCAATGCCTCCGGACGAACGTTTGGAGGCATTTTTTTCTATTGCTTGTTCAAAAAAAACCGAGTGTGGGGAAACAGGGGTAATTTTTCGTTTGATACTCCACTGACTCTCGAATTGAACACACTATAGTCTCTAACTATAAACTCCACAGCGTCCATATAATCTACCTTAGGCAAGGCATTTGGTTGCGCAGAAAGGTCTGCCATTTCTTGGTTGATTAAAAAAAAACAACCAAAAAGCAGCCCATATTTCCGTATCGTGTCCATAGCTATATTGTTTAATACAAATACAACTATGGTTAAACAAAAAAGTTTTGATCTTGTGAGGAAGATTTGACCAAATACCGTTTAATGTGGAAAGTAAGGTGTACAGATAGCTACACTCTCTCTGTGGAAGAGTTCAGCGGAATTGGGATTTTTGCCTATATTTCCGGTGGCCAAGATCACCGAGTAGTCAGGACCATCTTCCGCCAAGTGTATCTTGATATGTCCATCAAAACTTTTAAAATCCTCAAATCGAAGGGTGTTGCCGTCAGACAGAGTACCCAGCACGGTCCTACTTTGAAGAGAACGGATGTCTACCGGATTCAATGTTACCGCAATGGCCGCATCTGCCTCCTCGTAGCTACCAAAATGCAGGTGACTGGGGAAATAGTAGGCCTCCCTGCTGTCCGCACCCCGTAGGGTCAGTAAAATTTCCAATGCGCCGCTTTTCATTTCCTTAACCACGGCAGTGCCTTCGTAAGGAAAGTCGCTGGATTGAAAAAGCTGATAGGTAATACTGTTGGCGGTATAGATTTCTTCCTCCTGTTGACAAGACGCAAAGAATAAGGCTATCACCACCCATAAAGAAATTTGTCGCATGGCTTTTGTTATTTATTTTGCTAAACGAATTTAACGCTTTGTTGTTACCCCATTAACACGTTGAGCGCGGCAATTAATTCCTAACCTGACGAATATCATTGAATGATCCCATAAGTCACAGAGCGGTATGAAGCAGTTTTCCGAGTTATTTTCCAAGTTAGACCAATCCAACAAGACCAAAGATAAGCTGGAATATTTAAAAAATTACTTTTTGGAAGCGCCGGATGACGATAAAATCTGGACACTAGCGTTGTTTTCTCACAGACGCCCCAAGCGGACGGTTATTACTTCCCAACTCAGGCAGTGGTGCCAGGAGGTTGCGCAGATACCTGAATGGCTATTTGATGAATGTTACCATACTGTGGGAGATTTGGCAGAGACCATTGCCTTACTATTGCCTCCTGCCAGTCAACCATCCAAAAAGTCCCTGACCGAATGGATTCAACTGCTAATTTCCCTAGGTGAAATGCCCGAAGAAGACCGAAAGCCACTGATCATTCAGGCCTGGTCCTCACTTTCCAAAGAGGAACGTTTTGTGTTCACCAAGCTAATTACTGGCGGTTTCCGGGTGGGAGTCAGTCAGAACTTAGTCACCCAAGCGATAGCTGATGCTTTTCAGATGGAAAAGTCCGAGGTTAGTCACCGCATTATGGGAAGCTGGGACCCCGTAAAAGTGTCCTTTTCAGAACTAATTCTATCCAGAAACGTAGCAGATGACCTGTCTCGGCCCTACCCGTTTTGCCTTGCCCATGCCATCGATTTCGACGTGAAGGATTTAGGCGAAGAATCTGACTGGCTGGCTGAATGGAAATGGGATGGCATCCGGGGCCAGTTGATTCGGAGAAATAAACAAACCTACCTTTGGTCCAGAGGGGAAGAACTGATCACGGATACCTTTCCGGAACTTGCTCTAATGGCGGAGGCCTTGCCGAATGGCACCGTACTGGACGGGGAACTGCTTCCCTATGGCCCATCAGGCCCTCTGCCCTTTGCGGTTTTGCAAACCAGAATAGGAAGAAAAACTGTCTCCAAAAAGGTCAAGGAAAGTGCTCCTATTGTATTCGTGGCATACGATCTCCTGGAATGGCAGGGACACGACCAGCGAAGCGATCCGTTGGCAGAACGAAGGCGGACGCTGGAAGCATTGGTGCAATGTACCGATCACCCATCCCTCCGACTCTCGGAGGAAATACCAGCGGGTAACTGGAAGAACCTGGCTCGGCTGAGAGAGCTATCCCGGGACAAAAAAGCCGAAGGGCTGATGCTTAAGCGTAAAAGTGCCGCCTACGAAACCGGAAGAAAACGGGGAAATTGGTGGAAGTGGAAAGTTGATCCGTTAACCGTTGACGGGGTATTGCTGTATGCGCAAAAAGGACATGGACGACGGGCAGACCTGTACTCGGATTACACCTTGGCCGTCTGGGATGGTGAACTGCTGGTACCTTTTGCTAAAGCCTATTCTGGACTGACGGATGTAGAAATGGCCCAAGTGGATCGATTTGTCAAACAACATACCAAGGAGCGGTTTGGTCCGGTGCGGACTGTCAGACCGGAACTGGTTTTTGAGATTGCCTTTGAGGGCATACAGGAGAGCCCTCGCCACAAATCCGGCATAGCGCTCCGCTTTCCGCGCATTCTTCGTTGGCGTCGCGATAAAAAACCCCAAGACGCAAACACGCTTGCCGACCTGCAGCTCCTTTTAAATCAATATGGAAAATAAATCCCTAAGCCCCGCGATCCGCTGGTTTGAAGCCAAGGGGTGGAAACCTTTTCCATTCCAATTGGAAACGTGGAAGGACTACTTGAAAGGCAAGAGCGGCTTGCTAAATGCACCAACGGGCAGCGGAAAAACCTTTGCCCTGTGGATGCCTGCCTTATTGCAGTATCTCCAAAATCATCCGGAGGAGTGGTCCAAACCCCGCAAAAACGGCATTCAGATCATCTGGATCACACCCTTGAGGGCTTTGGCACAGGACCTGCAGCGCGCCATGCAGGAAGCCTGCCTAGAGATGGGTATTCCATGGCGGGTAGAAGTCCGAAATGGAGACACGGATCAAAAAGTCCGAAAAAACCAGTTAAGAAACCCACCCGAGTGTCTGGTTACTACACCCGAGACATTGCACATTTTACTCTCTCAAAAAGAACACAGCCGGTTGTTTGAAGATCTAAAGGCCATCGTGATAGACGAATGGCATGAGCTCTTGGGCAATAAACGCGGCGTACAGGTTCAACTTGCTCTGGCGTATATCAGGCAGCTTTGCAGCCCGACCTTGCAAGTATGGGGAATTTCCGCAACCATTGGAAACATGGAAGCATCCTGCCGCGTGCTCTTGGGCGATCAACTGCCGGTTCATGTAATCCGTGCAAAGGTGGAAAAACATATCCAACTGCACACCATCTACCCAGATGAACTCGAAAAATACCCCTGGTCGGGACACCTCGGTATACGGTTGATCGAGAAAATAATCCCCATCATCGAAAAGCATCGCTCGCTGCTCCTCTTTACTAACACCCGGGCGCAGGCAGAGCTCTGGTACCAGCAGCTGATGGTTGTCAGACCGGATTGGGCGGGTTGGGTAGCCATACATCACGGATCTTTAGATCAGTCTGTACGAAGCTGGGTAGAGGAATCCCTGCATGGGGGAAAACTCAAGCTGGTAGTCTGTACTTCTTCTCTGGATTTAGGGGTTGACTTTCGACCAGTAGACGCAGTAATCCAAGTTGGTAGCCCAAAAGGAGTCGCCCGTTTTATGCAACGAGCCGGAAGGTCTGGACATCAACCTGGTCAATCGAGCATCATCTATTTTTTACCCACCAATGCGCTGGAACTTATCGAAGCCTCCGCCCTGCGGTTGGCCATGGATACTGGCGATATGGAACATATCCACTGCCCTACCCATACCATAGATGTGCTTATCCAGTTTCTGGTGACCCTCTCAGTGGGGGACGGTTTTTATCCGGAAAAACTGTTTCCCGTACTTAGGGCAGCTTACTCGTTTCAAAAGCTGACACAGGAAGAGTTTCATTGGGTATTGACTTTTATCACTAAAGGAGGCGAATCGCTGGGTGAGTACGAAGAATTCGCCAAGGTGACTGTTGAAACAGACAATAAACATGTGATAAAAGATAAGAAAACCGCCATGAGGCACCGGCTGTCCATGGGAACCATCGTGAGTGACCCCATGTATAAAATCAAATTTAAAAACGGAACCTACCTGGGCATGGTGGAAGAATACTTCATCTCAAAACTGAAACAGGGAGACCGCTTTTTCTTTTCGGGCAGAAACCTAGAGTTTTTGCGCCTTAGGGACCTAAGTGCAATCGTGCAACTATCCAAGCGGAAAAGCAACCTAGTCCCCTCTTACATGGGAGGCAGAATCTCGCTGACATCCAAACTTTCTGCCAAGATGCGGGAAATCCTGGAGGCTGCAGCCCATAAGGACTACCGGTCTGAGGAAGTAGCTTATTTGACACCTTTACTGGAACTTCAGCAGCGCCTATCGCTGATTCCTGACGCTCAGACGTTGCTGATCGAGCAATATCATACCAACGAGGGACACCACGTGTTTTTCTTCCCCTTTGAAGGGAGAATGGTCCATGAAGTGTTGGCTGCATTGGTGGCTTACCGGATTTCTGTCAGCTATCCTTTGAGTTTTAGCTTAGCCATGAACGACTATGGATTCGAACTGCTTTCAGATAGTCCCATACCTATAGCGGATGTACTGGAAGAAAACCTGTTTACGGAAGAAAATCTAGAGGATGACCTCCTAGCCAGCATCAACGAAAGTGAGATGGCCAAGCGCAAATTTCGGGACATAGCCACCATCGCAGGATTGGTTTTTCAGGGGTTTCCCGGTAAACCCGTTGCCTTTAAACACCTACAAGCTAACTCCGGCATATTATACGGTGTCTTTGACGAATACGAGCCCGGAAACCTACTGCTAAAGCAAGCGCATCGTGAAGTATTGGACATGCAAATGGAAAAGGATAATATCTTACATGCTATACAGGAAATTAACCGGCAAAAGATCGTATTAAAGAGTCCTGTAAAGTGGACTCCCTTTTCCTTTCCCATCATGGTGGACCGACTACGAGCATCGCTCAGTTCCGAAACCATCGAAGATCGTGTACGGAAAATGCAGGCCAGTCTGGAAGATGGACCATACCCGTAAAAGCCTTGGGATTGCCCGGGAAAAATAGTTACCTTCCACTCTTTAAATTTATTGAAGGCCAACAAAAACGTTGCTACATGCTAGTAAAATCAATCCTACCAGAAGCAGCCAAGCGCCAGCACTTGCTTCGGAGGCAGTACGACCCGCTTAGCAACAGTAAGGTCTAATCCTTTAGAATTAATTATAGACACATGAAATCGAGCATGACGCAAGCGACACACAGTGGGACGATATAATTGCGAGATTCCATCTGACCTTTGAAAAACAAAAAATAAACAGATGAAAAAATACCTATTCGTTTTTACTTGGATTATCAGCCAAGCGTGCTTGGCCCAAACACCCCCCAATGGTCCAGAAGTAACCGACCTAACTTGGGACAAATTTACCGTTGAAACCGTTGTGGATAACCTTTCCGTCCCTTGGGGACTGGCTTTCTTGCCGGATGGAAGCATGCTGGTTACCGAGCGCAGCGGCGAAATGATTCATGTAAAAGACGGTAAAAGAACCGAGCTCAAAGGAGTCCCCGCAGTAAAAGCCGCCGGTCAAGGTGGTTTATTGGATGTCATTGCGCATCCAGAGTATGCACAGAACGGGTGGATCTATTTCTCCTACTCTTCGGAAGAGGGATCTGGCGACGGAGCCCATACTGCAATTGGCAGAGCTAAGATAAGCGGCGACCGATTGACCGACGTGCAGGTGCTGTATAAAGGAAGTCCAAACAGTAGTGCGGGGCACCATTATGGATCCCGAATCGTTTTTGACGGAAAAGGTCATATCTACTTTTCCATTGGGGACCGAGGAGACCACCCCAATAATCCCCAGGATATCAAGCGGGATGGCGGCAAAATCTACCGTCTACATGAAGACGGACGAGTTCCTGCCGACAATCCTTTCGTGGGTACCTCCGGTGCGAAAACGGCCGTATACTCCTACGGACACCGAAACCCGCAGGGGATGATCATTCATCCTGAGACAGGCGACGTGTGGGTACATGAGCACGGTCCGCGCGGCGGCGACGAAATCAACGTGATCAAGAAAGGAGCCAATTACGGATGGCCTGTAATTTCCTACGGCATCAACTACAATGGTACCATATTGACGGAAAAAACCCATGAGCAAGGAATGGAGCAGCCCCTCTATTACTGGGTTCCGTCCATTGCACCAAGCGGGTTTGCCGTGGTTACCAGCGACCGTTACCCCCAATGGAAAGGAGACTTGCTGGTAGGTTCACTTAGCTTTGCCTACCTCGAAAAGCTTACCCTAAATGGCGGCCAGGTAGTGAAGCGGGAACGCGTCATTGACGGCATGGGCCGCGTGCGAAATGTGGTAATGGGGCCCGATGGCTACATTTACGCCGGTATCGAAGGCAAGGGCATCGTGAAGATTGTACCTAACGAATAAGCCGATTTCACACATCAAAAAATTACCCGTGAAGCGAATTGCACTGCTTTTGCTTTTTTTCATGACTTTATGGGCGGGATCCCCTATTGAAGCCCAACAGGAGCCTCCCATAATTCCGCTTCCCGCAGATTTCTCACTAAACGATGGCAACTTCCTGCTTGACCGGGAGGTAGCCATTCGTTTTCCGAACGAGCTGGCATCAGAGGCTGCCTACTTCCGTCAGGAACTGTTTAGGAGAACGGGCATACCCGTGATTACCCGGTTTGGAACCGCTTCACGAATCGAATTGGAGCTGGATTCAGAGTTGAGGGATGCGTACCGATTATCGATCACTCCGGGGCTGATTCGGCTTATTGGGGCGGGTACCGATCAGGTACACCATGGCTTGGTTTCTCTTATTCAGTTGGCCGAAAGTTACATGGGAGATAAGCAGGTGGCGGTCATCCCTTCCTGGCAGATCGAAGACCGTGCCGGCTACGGTTGGCGGGGATTGATGCTGGACGAATCCCGGTTTTTCTTCGGCGTGAAAAAAGTAAAGCAGATCTTGGACTACATGTCCTATTACAAGCTAAACCGCCTTCATTGGCACCTGACCGATAGTCCAGGATGGCGAATTGAGATAAAAAAATACCCCAAATTGGCGCTGGTTGGGGGTATTGGAGATCACCACGACCCAAATAAGCCCAGCGCATTTTACACCCAGGAAGATATAAAAGATATCGTTCGCTACGCCGCAGAACGAAAAATCACCGTGATTCCGGAAATTGACATGCCCGGGCACGCTACCGCGGCCAATCGGGCGTATCCCGAATTTAGCGGAGGTGGGTCAGCACGCTATCCAGAGTTCACCTTCCATCCCGG
Source organism: Lunatimonas sp. (assembly GCF_020832325.1). Lineage (GTDB taxonomy): Bacteria > Bacteroidota > Bacteroidia > Cytophagales > Cyclobacteriaceae > Lunatimonas. The sequence continues at coordinate 74,165 of NZ_JAFIEU010000013.1, read as the reverse complement.
AAAAGAGGGTACATATGCCTATTTAACGGAGGTGTTGCAGGAAGTAAATACGCTGTTTCCCTCTGGTATGATTCACTTGGGCGGAGACGAGGTTTCTTTCGGAAATGAAAAGTGGGCGACTGACCCCTATGTAACGCGTCTAATGCAACGGGAGGGGCTAGCAGACCTTAAAGCTGTAGAGGATTATTTTATACAGCGAATGGCAGATTCTGTCCTGAACATGGGAAGTAAGGTGCTGGCCTGGGACGAAATGGCAGATGCCACCTTATCCAAAACACAGAGTATCATCTTCTGGTGGCGGCACGATAAACCCGAACAATTGGAGCTGGCGCTAAAAAACGGCTATGCTACCGTGATCTGTCCCCGTATCCCCTATTATTTAGATTTTGTACAGGAAGAATTCCATCAGTTTGGTAGAAAATGGGCCGGTGCTTTTGCGCCACTGAGGGCGGCTTACGAATTCTCCGTGGATGATTTATCCATATCAGCAGGTCTCCCCAAAGACCTCATACTTGGTCTACAGGCAAACTTATGGACAGAAACTGTACATACTAGTCAGCGGATCGACTTCTTACTATTTCCACGAATCGCTGCACTGGCGGAGGCCGCTTGGACACCGGAATTGTTAAAAAAATACGATAATTTCATGCTTCGCTTGGATAGTCATTTACCTCGTTATGAGCAGGATGGCATTTATTTTTACCATCCAAGACAACCGGAATACCATCCCGAGCCGGTGTATAGGCCGTGAAATTTCCCTACTTGATTACCTGAAAGGCCGATGCTTGCCGATTAAAAGGCAGTGCGTCGGCACCTCGTAAATTAAAACGTTCATTAATCTGTCGGATAAGGTGATCCACCCCATATTCAGAACCCGGTATAAAGCCTGGCACCGTAATCACCTGCGCCAATACCCCGCCGAAACCGCGGTGCATGACCCCACGGGGTAAATAAACCAAATCACCCACTTCCAAGGAGTATTCTTTGAATAGGTCCTTGGTCTGTTCCATGGTGATTTTATCGGGTTGGGAAAGCAGGTGTACCTTTTCAGACGTGATAAGTTTGGCCCCGGGGAGTACCATTTGCACGAGGTAAAACTCATCAAAACCTATATCCACAGGGTGGTAATGGCTGAAAGAATCCATGATTCGGACCCGATGGGCATTGATGGCATGGTACACATACTCGCCCACTTCTTTTTTCCAGGTAAGTAGAATTCGCCGATACGCATTGGTTTCCGTGGCGCATCCGCCAGGTTCATCGGTGATATTTGGATCCCAGTCAGGGCGGACAAAGGAAGGAATGTACTCCGCTGGCTTTTCCGGAATGGTAAATACCAGCATGCTCAAGAGGCTATCCGATCGCATGATTTCCCCATTTTGCAACAGGACAATATCCCCCACCGACACCTTGCTCGATCGTTCAGAGCCTCCCGGTCCGGCGATTACTGCCGTGCCTCCACCCTCCTGCACAAAGACTACTTGCGTAAGCGTATTTGACACCAACACATCCGACTGATCTACGTAATGCAGATCGTATCCGGGGTTTCGCTCGCGAAAGGTCCGTTGAATCGCTTCTAAGCCGGTGTATCCATCCCTGCTTAGATGAGCAATCTTAATTTGCTCCTCCTGTGCAAAGGAAGATAGTGCCGAGTGGCCAATCAGGAATACTAGAAGAACAATCTGCTTGAATATCATACACAATGCTGGGTAAAACAAACCGCAATAGACACCATAGGCAAGAAACATGGATCAAATGCAGGGACTCAAAAGGCTCCATTGAGTTTTTGAATAAAAAAAGAATTGCTTAAATTTCCAAGAAATAGGTTCTGCAACATCCTATTTACCTGAAATACGGAGCTTTTTGATCGTTAACAGCTTAAAAAAATGACCGCAAACCAATGGCTTACTTACAATCCCTGCCCCGACCGGAAGCAGTGTTGAAAGAAAATTATGTGCGATTTGTCGAAAGTCCCGGTATCCAACGGTTTTTGGAACGTGGTGGTTCGATTTGCATCGCCTGCAATGGACGGCCTCTAGAAGACCTCCTCGTGCTGGCGGAACTGGGGCATCAGCGCTTCGGCGAAAAATACGTGCAGGAAGGAGCAAAAAAACTTCAAAACCTCTACCAACACTATCCCGAGATACGAAGGCAATACTTTGGAAAACTTCAGACCAACAAGATAAAGCAGGTCGTCACCCATTTCGACCATGTAGAGTCCGTGGCTTCTAAGCGGGAGATAGACCATTTGGTTAAATACAGAAATACAAACAACGAATTTGATACAAAGTCCTTTTTTCTACAGGTAAATATCGGTGCAGAACCTCAGAAAAACGGCGTTTCGCCTGATCGGGCCAGGGAGGTTTTGAACTATGCGACGTCAAAGGGATTGCAGATCGATGGTCTGATGGGCATTCCTCCCAAGCTTCAAGAGCCCAAAAGCTACTTTAAAGCACTGAGGAAACTGGCAGATCAACTGGCTTTGCCGGGATGTCAGATGGGTTTCTCCAAGGACTACAAAGAAGCTATTGCGCAGGGTTCAACGCATCTTCGGATCGGATCGTTGGTGTTTGATGGATGCAAGTAATGGCTAGCTCAAAAAACCATCTCTATAACCTAATAAGGAAGACTTACGCAATGGTCATTCCGGTAATGCCTAGCATACTATTGAAAAAAACGGTATTGATTACCACAAAGAAATGGAGCCAGTTTGTGAGTATGTTTATGCTGGAGGTGTTGTTTCTATCCGGCAAAGAGGTATTTGCAGAGCGACTTTTGGAGCAGTGGATAGACAGGTTTCTGTCAGTGAGAACAAAACCGTTTAAATCTTTCCCGGTAGATGTTCCAAAACAAGCGCGAACCAAGGCAAAGACGATCTCTTTTGACGAAGTGTTTCATCGGTTTTTTGAAGCTATCGGACCGTTGCAAATACGACCCTTTCTGGCATTTGGCACGCTTCTAGGTTACGTACGGGAAAACGGATTTATCCAATGGGACCGGGACATCGATATAGGGCTTTTTAAAGAGGAGGTAGAAATCGACCAACTTAAGCAAACCTTGCAACGAGCAGGGTTTCGAATCGTCGAGGATTTTAGCGATAGCCCTCCCTACAAATTAAAATGTGCATACGGCGACTCCCCGCTAATCGAAATGGTCTTTCTTGAGATGGAAAATGGCTACCGCATAACCTACGGGAGACTGATGGGGCACTCGCTAAAACGCCACCGAAAGCCATTTTCGCTAAAGTCCGTACAGTTTAAGCAAGTCACCGTCTATGTTCCGGACCCACCGGAAGCCTTTTTGACGGAAAATTATGGAGACTGGCAGAATCCCCAGCCTATCTACAGCCATATTTTCCATTCTAAATTGACCGATTATCATACATCCATTATCCGATTTTACGCCAAGCGTTCTTTTTGCGCCCAGCTACTAGAAGGAAATGCCCTCAAAATTGCGCACTTCTTGGACCTGTTTGTACACAAGTACCCACAGGACCCTTTCTGGACCAGCCTTCGCAAACGACTAACCCCTCTCCTGCCATGATCACTGTCTATGCCAAAATGGTCGCTGACCTATTTCACCCCGGCCATGTGGCCTTTCTGAAAAAAGCCCGCGACCTCGGAGACCGACTCGTGGTGCACGTGGTATCCGACGAGCGGGTACAAAAAGCTAAACGCAAGCCCATCATGACCCAGCAGGAACGGATGACCGTGTTAGCTGCATGCCGGTATGTAGATGAGGTACGCATAGATGGACCTAGGGAGGTGAGTGATGCCTTCTTGGATGAACAAGGTTTTGATCTTTTCGCCTATGGGTACTCGGACGAGCGTGAACGGAACACCAAAGCCTTCGAATACCGAAACATCTCCTCCGAACGCATCCGTATTATACCCTACAGCTCAGAGGTCTCCACCACCCAGCTTATTCAGCGGGTAAAGACGCTGCTTTCCTCGGAATAATGTGGGCCAACGGACGCTCTCCTACAGATTCACTTGCCGCCTTCCAAAAATTACCAACGCGAAAATATAGGCCAACAAAAAAACAATGACGACGAGACTGAGATATTCATCATACCTAAACCGAAATACCTCAAGCCAAATCAGCAGTTGGAGAATCAAAAACGACATCCCCACTATCCTAAGCGGCTTGGCAATTTTCACCTTTCTTTCAAAATCTGATATATCCAGGGGCTTTTAAGGTAGATGCTCGGTGGTGTTTGATCGCAAAAACCTAACCAAGGCATACCAAAATCCGGCACCCATAAACAATACGGCCAGGATGGGAACTAGCTTGTATTCCCCCGGGCTTACATACACGTAGATCAAAATCCCCACTACCCAGAGTGGGATGAGAAATGATAAATAATTTAGCCTCATAATCGTTTCTAAAAAAACTCTCAACTTACTACGATCAGGCCCCTAGATAACCCGCACTATTTACTAGCCCAACCTCATATGGTAGACCGCCACAAACACCAGTGCCAGGTTAATCAATAGCCGAACCTCAGCCCAAACCTTGGCCCTTGTTTGAGAAACCTCATACTTGGATCCCAGATCGTACATCAACTTGCCAATCAACACGATATTCAAAGCAAGTAGTACCAACACGCCATACCACAGTGCGGATGGCCATTCGAAAATCCGTATCAGTCCGGAAAATACGTACGCCGACAGCGTAAGCACACTGGTATTGCTTTGCAGTTCGTATGGGTGGAAAAAGGAGGTTCGAGACGTATTCATGACAAGTTGTGCTTTCTTTCAACCTAACTATCAAGGCTGAATGGCCGAAAATCCCTGCACTTTCGAAACTTTTCCTGCCTACCAACCTTCGCTATGGAGCAAGTTAAGCAAGAGTCACTGAAATTTCATTTCAGTTTAGCCTGCTTCTTTCAGGCCTTGATTCATATTGAATGAACAATTAGGGGCGACGGTAGGCCATCTTACGGCTGGTGTTTGGCGTTCTCTAACGATTCAATGAACAAATAAACGTTCGAAGATGGGTTAGAAAAACCAGGCAACTCTTTTGCCCTTGAACAGGCCGTATGGCATTCCTCTTCAAGTTTTTTACGCATCGAAACACCTAATACCCCCTTTTTGTAAGAATGGTGGAGAAAATTGCTCAATTCACGCACGCATTCCGCAGAAGATATAGATGTCTTTTGATTTTTATAATGCAGCAGAAACCACAGCTCTATGGTTGGATTAGAAAGCAGGAGGGTCACACCCGATAATGATTGAATTTTATCCAAAATATGCTCCACATCCACATCATAAAGCAAAAAATCCATATCCTTGGGGTGACTGGGCTTTCCTCTTTTTTGTCGCTGTATCAATTGTTGACTTATCCCTGTACCTGCAACGCAGGTCACAATTTCGATTGGTACCCGATACTTCGATCGGAGGTGGGCCACGTAAGCTTGCTCGGTCTTTCCTTCACAAAACACCCAGATTTGCGGCTTTATCCTCTTTCCTTTAGGTTTATGCCGTTTGCTCATTCAGTAGATCTTTGATATTTTCCGGATTATCCTCTATGTACGGAATCGCATCAAAACGACCCTGCAAATAAGCCTTTTCCAAATCCATGGTCTCCCTAAAATCGCTGTAGTCATACAAAGAGTAGAGGTCCGTGGAACTATCCTCCCGTTTGTTAACAAAATAAATCTGGTCCTTTCTCAAACTTTTTAGATCCAGGAACTTGGTATTATGTGTGGTGCACAATAGTTGGGCTTGCTCACCCGCGCTAAAAAAATTAAATATATACGCTATGATTTTGGGGTGCAGACTTTCTTCAATTTCATCAATCAATAATATTTTATTATTCTTGACGATATCAAGAATTGTCAACATGATAAAGAATAATTTAATGGTTCCCTGGGACTCTTCAGTAAGAAAATCGAAACCTCTGTTTGGGTCTCTTCTATGGTAGGTAGTGATCTGCAAGCTTTCCTGTACCACTTCCTCAACTGTTAAGGTCAGGGTATCCAAATTGGCATTAATATTTTTACCAGGCTGCTTTAGCAATTTGATTTTAACGTCTACAATATCACTATCTGCAATCTTAAGTGCCTGAATAAGCTGGATCTTGTTTTCTTTACTTAATTTCTCGATTGCAGAAATTCCAAAACCTAGGTACTGAAGAATAAAGGTATTGTGAAAATAATTGAAAATCTCTTTAGGTATTTTCCTGTCCATTTGACTGGCCCGGCTAATGTAAAGCGTTTTGTTAGAGGTGTTCTCAGCCACATCCATCGGCCTTTTTATCACGTCACCAAACGTATAAATCTCACTTTTGGCCTTGCCCCTGTATTCATCACGGGTAAAAATCTCCTTGATTCGACCCTTCGGATAAAAATGCAGTGTTTCGGTGACAACCTGATTGTTTGTCAGGCTAAAGGTATACAGATATTCAATTCTGTTGGAAATAAATCGAATAGAATAACTACTCGGTTGGCTGTCTAGTCCATCAAACTTAAAAGGACGAAAACCAAAAACCGAGTTTTCATTGTGCATGTGTGAACTTAACACCATCGAATGACAAAAACGAATCGTCTTAATAATATTGCTCTTGCCGGAGGCGTTCGCGCCGTACATTACTAGCGTCTTCAGGACCTGTGTCTTTTCGTGCCAAAAGGTATTATGTTCTAAGGAACGTGCAGCGGCCGATTTGATGTTGGCAGCACGAAAATCAATACACACCTCATCTTTGATGGAAAAGAAATTACTGATCTTGATTTCAAGTACCATTTTAAAGTTCCAATTTGTAGGTTTTTTACGAATATAGCCATTAAAAATAAAATAGCAACAATTCCACCAAATCCCGAAGTTAAGCACTAAGGTAAAGTGCTAGCTCATTTCAAAGCCAACACCTTTTCCACTCCACTTTACCCATTACAAACCGTTTAAAATCGGCCATTTTTCCGTAATTTTCTGCGCTAGAACCAAATCAAACAATAATGACGAGACTTTATATCGTATTTTTCGCATTGGCCTGGATTTCCTGCTCGGGGCCACAAACCCAACAAGTGGAAATCAACGTGGCCGACGGCTGGCGCACGCTCTTTAATGGCAAAGACATGGAAAAGTGGCGGATCAAAATCGCCAAACACGAACTCGACGAGAATTTTGCCAATACCTTTCGTGTGGAAGATGGCCTGATGAAAGTGCGCTACGACGGGTACGAGGACTTTGACCGGCAATACGGCCACATATTCTACGACGAGCCCTTTTCGTACTACCTGTACCGTGTGGAATACCGCTTTGTGGGCGAACAAGCCCCCGGAGGCGAAGGATGGGCCCTGCGAAACTCCGGCGTAATGCTGCATGGGCAGAAGCCCGAAACCATGACCAAAGACCAGGATTTCCCCATCTCCATAGAAGGGCAGCTGCTGGGAGGGGACGGTACCAACAACCGAACCACCTCCAACCTCTGCACCCCCGGCACCAACGTGGTGATTGACGGGGAACTCTTTACCCCTCACTGCCTAAATTCCAGTTCCAAAACCTACCACGGGGAGCAATGGGTTGTTGCGGATTTCCTGGTACTGGGTGACAGCATCATCCACCATATCTTGGAAGGGGATACCGTATTGACCTACCACAAGCCTCAGATAGGCGGCGGCAACGTCAGCAACCACAACCCCGACATTAAAAAAGATGGCCAACTGATCTCGAAGGGGTATATTTCCCTGCAAAGTGAGAGCCATCCCATTGATTTTCGACGGGTGGAGATTTTTGACCTCTCCGGCTACCACGCAGAGGGCCGATTGGAAGAAGCATTACAAGCCCTGCGAAAAGCAGAAGGTTACTAAAAAAATACCCGAGAAGCTGATTCGTTCACTTCTCGGGTAAAACCATTTTATGGAGCGTATTCCAGACTACACCCGCACACCGGTGGTGCCGCCACCTGCCAAGGTGATGTCCACAGGCTTGTTGGATTGCCAGGAACCTGCGGTAAAATCAGGCACATCAATGGAGTTGGATCTGTTCGCGACAGACCACTCGCTTAGCGGGGTTATGGCAGACCACAGCGCCGCATCGTATACGTCCTGATCCAACGGTAAGCCGTTTCGCAGGCAGTCGATCATGCGCCAATCCATCATAAAGTCCATACCTCCATGGCCGCCGATCTGCTTGGCCATCTCCCCAACTTTACGGACGATCTCCGGTGTGTATTTTTCCTGTAGCGCCTTCATATCTTCTTCTTTCAGCCAACCGTGTCCATCGGAAACGCCCTCCTTGGGCCATTTTTGTGCCATGGCTTTGGTACCACTTACCAAGTGGATACGGGAGTAAGGACGCGGAGAGGTCACATCGTGCTGAATCATGATGGACCGACCCTTTTTGGTCTTTACCATGGTGGTGTTCATATTACCACGGTACTTTTCATTGGCAAATGAGTTGTAATAGGAATCCTCCTCTGCCAGTTTCTGGGCATGGGCCTGCATCATAAAGTCCTTACTAGAGAGCGATGTCAGGTAGTCCATCTGATCACCCCGATTGATGTCCATGATCTGGCAGATAGGACCCAACCCGTGTGTTGGATAGCGGTTGCCATCCTTGAAGTTTTCGATCAATCGCCACATTTCCTGATAGCCGGTGCCCTTTTGAAAATTGAGGTCGATCAGATCGTGGATGTATGCACCCTCGCCGTGGATAATTTCGCCAAAATAGCCATCCCTAGCCATGCTCAGGGTCATCAGTTCAAAGAAGTCATAACAGCAGTTTTCGAGCATCATGCAATGCTTCTTGGTGCGCTCGGATGTCTCCACCAGTTGCCAGCACTCTTCCAGCGTAACGGCCGCTGGCACTTCGGTGGCCGCATGCTTACCGGATTCCATCGCATAAACGGCCATAGGGGTATGCCACTGCCAGGGCGTAGCGATGTAGATCAGGTCCAGATCGTCCCGATCCACCATTTTCTTCCATGCGTAAGAACTACCGCTGTAGGTCACAGGCTGGTGTGGGGTGCCCTCAAGACTCTTTACCACCTTATCCACCATTTCGGGACGTAGATCGCAAAGAGCTTTGATTTCTACGCCCTCGATCTTGCTTAAGCGATTGACAGCACCGGGTCCACGCATGCCCAGTCCTATCACGCCTACACGGACCGTACTCAGCTTGGGGGCGGCAAAGCCCGACATGTTAAATCGCTGATTGTGTTTCTTTAGACTCTGAATCTTTACCTGGTCCAACTGCTCCTGAGTGAAGCCAGTGATTCCAGCTCCCACCAGTCCCATTCCTGCCAAGCCGGATATTTTCAGAAAATCTCTTCTTTTGTTGCTCATAATCGATGGTATAATATGTATGCTATTCGGGTTATTTTTGATCATTGGTCCGGAAGGTAAAACAAAACGGTAAATCCCCTTCCATTTATTACATGAACAGTACTTATATCTTGAAGAATATTTTCTTTCTGTATAGAAAATAACATAAGTACCACATGGCACCTAGCGTCAGCAGGGAGTTAATCAACTTCTGAAAATTCTCCGGAATACCCACGGCTTCCAATACGCCAAAGTTAAAGATCCCCACAAAACCAAAGAGCCAAGAACCCAAAATGTTGGCAAAAAGGTAGATGAAAATCGGATTCATACCAACGATGATAAACCCTCGGGTCCAAGATTGCACCTTGCGCATATCCACCAGCCAGTAAAACAACGCCAGGGCAAGCAAAGCCCAGCCTCCAGAGGCCAGCACAAAAGAAGTGGTACTGATTCGCTTGATGATCGGCGTGACCGCGGTCCAATCCAGACCGTAGCCGATGACCAAACCGACCACACCGGCTAGGACAAATACCTTGACCTTATCCAAGTCACTTTTGCTACCCAAAAGCAGGTTTCCGCACATGGCTCCCCAAAGCGTGTGCACGGCAGTAGGTATGCAGTTGATGGCTACCCAGCCGCCGCCGTTGATTTTACCCATCAGCAGCATATCGGTGTAACTCCCGAAATTTTCTCCCTTAACGAAAGGTGCCTCGGGATTGTAAAGACGGTACATCACCTCGGTGAGGATCAGCAGTCCTACTGACACGCTCAATTGAACTTTCCAAGGCTGACGAAGTAGGAAATAGGTAAGGAGGATGGTAAAGGAAAGCTGTGTCAATACATTCCAAAGCTCAAACACCAACTTTTGACTGTATACACAATGCAGTCCAGTACCAAACAAAAACAGCAAAAAGCAGCGCTTCAGGATGTGCCGTGTGACCTTTGAGTTGTCACCTCCTGCACTTAGGCGCTTGTTGAGCGAAAAAGGCATCGCCACCCCCACGATAAACATAAAGAACGGCTGAATCAAATCCCAAAACCGCAAGCCGTTCCAGGGATGATGGGTAAACTGGATCATCAGGCTGTGTCCGAAGGAGTCTTCCGGAAACATGCCGATCAGGTGACGGTACAGGAGCGCACTCTCTGCAATGAGCAAAAACATGGTGATACCTCTATAGGCATCCAATGAAACCAACCGCTGTTGGCCTGTGAGGTTTGGTGTAGACATGTGGAGGGTAAATCGTTAGTCGCTATAAAACTAGGTTTAGATCAAGCAAATTGACTAATCCGAAGAAAGGTCAACCTCCAAATATAGTAGTTCCCGACAAACGCCCAAACAACTTTGCTTGGAATGGCGAAAAACCGACCACTCAGCACAAATTAATCAGCAAATCTAGGTATGCCCATACGAAATTCGGATCAAACTGGTATATTCATAAAAAAATACCTATGCGATACCTATTACTTCTTTTCGCATCGCTTGCGATCGCCTGTAATCCTTTGGCAACTGATCAAGCTACCGAAACCACCGGCACCCAGGAGGCTGACGTGAACCAACTGCTGCTTAAAGATCATAAGCCCGTATCCCTGTACAAAAACCAGCAAACATCCATCAGCAAAGCAAAATTTCCGGTTATAGACATGCATTCCCATACCTATGCCCGCTCCTTGGAGGAGTTGGACGCTTGGGTGGAAACCATGGACCGGGTGGGCATCGACAAAACGGTACTGCTGACTTATGAAACAGGCCCTAGGTTTGATTCCCTGATGCAGGTATATGCGCGACATGAAGGGCGCTTTTTGTTGTTTTGTGGATTTGATTATACGGGCTACGACGAGCCGGGATTTGGTCCAGCAGCCGTAAAAGAACTGGAACGCTGCGTGGCCGCCGGAGCGGTGGGCGTAGGCGAACTGGGCGACAAGGGATCCGGATTGTTTTACTCCAGACCTACCAAAGCCTACGGCATGCACGTCAATGACACCCGCATGAAGCCTTTATTGGAAAAATGCGCGGAGCTCAACATCCCCATCAATATCCACGTCGCCGAACCCCTTTGGATGTACCACCCCATGGATGAAACCAACGACGGTCTGATGAATGCGTTCCGCTGGAGACTGGATGACAAAGAAGGCATTGTAGACCATGCCGGCATGCTGGAAATCCTGGAAGATGCAGTAGCACAAAACCCAAAGACCACCTTTATCGCCTGCCATTACGGTAACTGTTCCTACGACCTGAGCATCGTCGGAAACATGCTCGACAAATACCCGAACCTCTACTTGGACAACAGCGCAAGGTATGCAGAGACAGCCACGATCCCCCGTACTGTAAACAAGTTTTACAGTCGGTATGCGGACCGTATACTATACGGCACTGACATGGGCAGAAACGAGTCCATGTACCTAACCACCTTTCGGATCATGGAAACCGAGGACGAGCACTTTTACGACCGGGGGATCTCGGGATACCACTGGCCTATGAACGGCTATGGACTGGGTGATGAGGTATTGAAGAAAGTGTACTACGATAATGCCAAAAAAATGCTGGGGCTTTGACCCCGGCTATAGTTCTCGGTTAAACGCAGACAAGGATTTTTATGATTGAACCTCTTTCGAAGAGCTAAGTTTCAAGTTTAGCATGGACCTTTTTTCCTAAGAAGCACGAAATGCCAGTTTGTAAACAATATCTGAAGCTCTACCTACTACTTTTTTATTGTTCTTTGTATGGGCCAAGAAATTTGTCTCCATTGAAATGCACTAAATGGTCAGGATTATCTGCTATCCATACTTCTGTCTCCCAAGCTATCTCGGTCATAAATTGCCTGAACTTTGGCCTGTTCAAAAAGGCTGTTACAAAAACAATATCAGCATTGCAGTCCTTAGTAAGTTTTTGAAGTTGAATTAATCTAAGCTCACTTATCGGACCCGAAGAGTGAACGGCTTCTATCAAATAGAGCCAATTCTTTTTCTTTGAATAAGCAATTACATCTGGTAATTCTTCATGTGAAATCTCAAAGAAATTCAGTTCTTGAAGTTTTTCCGTTTCTAGATAAAGATATTTGTCAGAAGTATCTCCAACGTAAAGAACTTCTGCACCGTGTCCATATCTTGGCAAAAAATCTTCTATAACTGCTTTTTGTAAGTCGTTGTGTTCTCCTACCGAAAAAGTCAATACACCACCTGATGGAAGTGTAACATTAACTCTCGCGATTTCTCTTTCCCTTTTCAGTTTTTTGCTTAACGGCTCAATATTCTTCAATTTTTCAAAGACCATTTTCTCCCAATCCTTTGAACCAAAATTCCTTAGAAGTTCAGCATAAGTTGGATTTATCGAGTAGCCACGTGTTGAGTCGTTGGTCGCTGAATTTGGGCTTGATTGCAAGACTATTTCTGCAACTGTGAGTAGTTTTAGGTCTTTTCTACGAATGTCATCATAAGAACCTGAACTTATATTTTCCGCAAAATGATTGTTAACATAAACGATGATGTCTCTTGTTTTAAGGGAGTATCCGCTGTTTAAATCTTTTGTCTTTTTGAAGTCAGCAATTTTCTTAATATCGCCACTTGCTAAAAACGCAATTGCCATTCTTTCTAATCTTCTTGCAGTGGCGTTTAAAGGAATCCCAAAAGTGTCAAGGATGTAAAGCGTGGTATTTATCAGTTCCTGAACCTGTGGTGTTTTTTCACGAAAGGTTTTTGATTTATCGGGACTGATATACTGCTTCATTCTCAAATAATTTAAGTTGCTCGTGTTCTGTGATGATATAATTGTTTTCGGCTTCTCCAATCAAATGATTTTTGATGTTTAAAGCCAAATGATATGCAAAATTTGGGGCAACAGCATTACCAATTTGATTATATTGATGAGTTTCTGTACCTGAAAACTCGAACCAATCAGGAAAACTCTGTAGTCTTGCAGCTTCCCGAACCGTGATTCTTCGCCTGCGACCATCTTTTAATCTCACTCGGTGCATATCTCCAGTTGCACCTGCTAAATTCCTACAAGTCAACGTTCTTGCTGGTCTGTCTAAATATAAATCTCTTGGATTAATACATTTTGATGCTTTTTCATAATTTGCAACATACCTGTCCATTGACTCCGTAAAAAACTTAGAATCTTCATCAAATTGAAAGGCGAGTTCTCCTAACGCTTGACCTGCTGTCACTTTTCGGTTTACCTTTCCCGGAAGATTTATTTTTTGCTTTGAGCCTATAACAATGACCCGTTCTCTATTTTGTGGTACTTCAAAGTTAACAGCATTTAAAAGTGCATAGTTTATATGATATCCTAAACTCTCAAGTTCTTCAATCACTTCTCTTAGATACCATTTGTTTTTGTAAAGCATTCCCCTAACATTTTCAAAAAGCAACACTTCTGGGTCAAGTTGTCTTATTGCTGACAAAAAAATTGGAAATCCGTCTCTTGAATCTTTCAAGCCGAGTTGTTTTCCACCTACACTAAAAGGTTGACAAGGAGGACCGCCTATAACAATGTCAGCTTTAGGGTATTTTGTATCAATTGTCAACTTTTCGTTGAAGCACTCACCAATTAGGTTTTTATTGTACGTATTGGTTGCCTGTTCGTCCATTTCATAGCCTACAGTTTTAAATCCATTTGCCTCAAAACCAAGAGAAAGTCCACCACAACCCGCAAAAAGGTCAACCACTGTTTTATTCAAATTGGTGTCAACCCAAGGTTTTAACTTATTGTTTATTTCTTCCCAATATTCCATGGTTCAAAGGTACGGTTTTTTGCTGTGGTTACGGTTGCATAGCATTGAAGGCAACTTGATTAACGGCGCTCCCGACCGAGCGGTTCATCTAACTTACGCCGTTGCTGCTTTGCCTTCATATTTTTCAATTGAGAAAACGCAATGAACGATAAACTGACACCAAGTAACATCGAGCTAGTTGAAGTGAGCGTCCATTCACCGGTGGCCTCTCCACCAACTAACGAATACAGAAAAATTCCGAAAGCGCCTCTCGCACACGTTAGCAGAACACCTAAAACCAGTCTTTCTTTTCCCATTTTTCTTAAAGTTAAGGAATAACGAAGCATTTCACATGATATACCCCTGAAAAGAGACGTACTAGCTGCATCCACTCAGACAGCAATTCACCAAGCTCATCCAATAGGCCCTGCTGGGACCACGGCTGATTCGGACCCGTTATACCAAATGCCGCACCTGCCCGACTTGATGTGCTCTTGGTTTTTTTAGGTAAACTTGAACCTGTCATTAAAGATAACGCCATCTCACTGAAATAAAATTTCAGTCACCTGCTTTTTTGTCTTTACGCATCGTGTATCTTGTCAATTCCCGTTCAAGCTATCACGGATTGGACAGCACAATCCTTCTATATGACGTCAAGGATGGTAAACCGGTATCTTCCACTTCCAAGATAATGTGTAGCTCCCTGCCTTTAAGATCCGGCATCGAAAACCGTATTTCATCCGCGTGGGGAGCCGGAAGCTGAAGGTCCCCGCCAGCACCACCGGCCTCCCGGTAAACCCACCAATGGTATCTCAACGCATCTCCGTCTGGATCATGACTTCCCTTTGCACTCAAAACCACCTCGGCCCCAACCGGTACTTTGGCCGTTGCCAAGGCTTTGCCCTCGTTTCCATTGAGCACCACCACGGGATTATGGTTGGCACCTGTAAAAACATCGGCTATGTTCCAATCCATGCGGGCGGCAAAGTCGTGCTGATATGCTTTTCGGTAGCGCCAGATAGTGGTCTGATTCGATGCCTCGATGCGTCCGTCGGTCAGGCGCACTTCGTCCTGAGTATGCACCGATGAAGTCCAAATACTACCTGCCTCTCCAAAAGACCTATACCGCTCGTATCTTCCTCCCCATCCCCCGTAGGCGGGGCTTTTATACCAAGCCAGTCCGTTTTGGATCAACCCTAAAAAGGAAGGGGTATCTCCCTCCATGATGTAGTCCGAGGGTAGGTAATTTTCCCCCAGTGGGCCGTGTCCTTCCATCACATGTTCCCGCAACCAAGGATTGTCCACCAACTCAAAATAGTACCCTGGCCCATTTTTATACCAGCGATCACCCGATATCCCTGTCCAGGTGGCCTTGTAATACTCCCGCCAATTGTCCCCCGCGCTGGCATCCACGATATAAAAAATCTCGGGGAATTCCTGTCGGATCCAGGGTCCTGCAAAATCCTGATCGGAAATCGCGTAAACACGTATTTTCTCCACGAAACGCTTCACCTCTTCCTCTGAACGAGTTTGACGCACTTTCCAAAGGGCCTGAGCCAGGCAGTTGGCCCCACCCCAGACCGATACCCAAAGCGGTCTGGGATCTGAGCTATCTACTGCGGCGATCAGCAAGTCGGAGCCGGGGGAGTCTTTGCCTTCTCCTACCCCATCCATGCTGTATAGCGGCAAATGTGACCGTACCACACCGAGCAGTTCGGCTTCATTGGGATATCCTTTCGCATGGATATCCAGGTTTTTCTTGACCTTCCCGTAGTCCCGAATCAATTGTTCGATCTTATCCTGACGGGTTTGATTGCGGAGGTGGGTGCTGGTGGTGGCTACGATGCCCTCTATGTCCATTTCGTTGGCATAAACCAACAGGCGCACCAAAGATTGCTGGTCATCGGGCTCATTGGTGATGTCCGTCAGTACAAACACCCGCTGCTTTATGGGCTCTTCAAATGCTAGCCGAGTCTGGCCATTAACCCCGCCGACCAAAAACAACAGGCAAATCAAGAAAACAAATCGGTGAATCGTCGTCATAGTTAAATCGTTTGGAACTGTATCTGTAGTCTGCCAAGCAGCTATTGCTTGACCTAATCGAGTATATCTTCCAAAAGCTGCGCATAGGCATCGGCATACTGCTGCATGCCCCAATCGGTGGGATGGGTACCGTCCACAGTTGCATCCATGGAGAGACCAATATCTTCCTTTGACAGATAATAGATTTCCTCCACCCCTTCTCCCAGCAGTTGGGTATAAATATCCTGGGACCAACGGTTTACCTGCTTAACCGCCAACTCCCGCTCCCGATCTGTAAAGGAATCGGAATACCCCGCGTGTTCCACCAATACAACTGGCGCATCTGGATGTGCCTCTTTCAGGTTTAACACGGCAGTCTTTAAGCGGGATTTCACATCCTCCTCAGTCCAATTGGTAGGAACCAAATTGGGAAGGCAATCCAAGATATAGACAGCGGCTGGAATCTGCTGTATATAGTCCAAGACCTCAGTCTCCAAGCGTCCGTTACCGGAAAACCCCAGGTTGATAACTTCCCGGCCCAGCAGTCTGCCCATAATAGCCGGCCACGCCATACCTGGACGGGAAGCACAAGCCCCCTGAGCAATGGACGTCCCATATACCACGATGGGCAAGCTAGCTTCCCTTCTGGGGAGTAAATCCAGTTTCGAAGAGGATGCTACTCCGACCTGCAATTGATCCACTCCGTTATAAAGTGGTAGATACAGACGATATTTCCGGGCAGCTGAAGGACCTGGATTGATTCTGAAGGTGTATGAAACGGTATCCTTAAAGGAATAACTCCCCCGGACCCATTGCCAGTCGCCATCTTCGGCCAAAACGTACAAATCCAATCCGCTTACCCCGGTGGCCGACATGTGGGGCATTTCAAGCCGGCTGGACGTTGGGATCAAACGGGCCTGTATTTCCGAAGCGTCGGTCATAAACTGTATCTCCAGCCCGGCCGAATGGCGGGAAAGATTCCACACGGCGTCTCTGATCTTTCCCTCCGCATCGGCTGGGAAGCGGTTATACCCTATCCCGCTAAATCCTTGGGCATGAACTAAGCCAGGCATCTCGGCCGGATCCACCCAAGTGAACGGTTGTTGTGCATAAGAAAAACCGGATAAAAATACAGCAAACGTCAAAAAGGCAAAACCTCGCTTTATATTCATGTAGATCGTGGAAAATAAGATAGATGGAACAAGTTCGGTGATTTCTAGGAGAAAATCAAACCTAGCAAGAACAGACCTTCATACCATACGGGAATTGAATCCTCGCTACCCGTTGGATACCTGTATGCATCGTTACAACCTCCGATTCAATCTGACTGGCTCTCAAAAAATTTGCTTTTCAGCAACGTTTCGATCAAAGCGGTTTGTTTTGTCTGCCAATTTTTGGGGTAATTTTCCAAGGCGTTTTTGGCATGCATTTGTGCCCTTTCGGAATCGCCAACCTTGTCGTAAACTACAGCCGCTAAAAATTGATTAAAATAATAGTCTCCCATTTTCAATGATTTTTCCAGGTATTGCAAGGCTTTGTTTTCATTTTCAGCCGGAAGGTGAAAGTCCGCCCACCCTACAGATTTTGGGTCAGAAAAATCAAGATAACCAGGCAGCTCTAATTGATGATAAGCCAACACCGTGGCCGACAGCATTTCTAAGGAGCGTTTGGTCTTGGGATACATCCTGTTATTAAAATACGTGCTAAAAAATAAGGGAACCTGTGTCTTTTGCCGTAGTCCCTTTTTCGCAGCCCGCGTTAGTCTTTTCTCCATATTTCTACTACCATTAAAAAAATAGGTAATTTCACCCTGCGGGTTTAAAAAGAAAAAATTGGGAGACACAAAATAATTCGACAAGACCGATTCTTCGTTATTTTCCAGTACAACATGGGTGCTGTCAATACCTAAATGCATAAGTTCACCAATCGATTGTGCATTTAGTCCATCCTTATGACCGTATGCCACATTGATGAACCGAGCATTCATAAATTCGCCGATCTCCCGGTTTGTCCCCAGTCTTTGATAGGTCATCATAGAATACCCGCAGTGGGTAGTTCCGAACAAAACAAAGACATGCTTTTCATCTTTTTTTGCTTGCTCCAGCGCTTCTTTGAGCGAGATTGCCTTAAAATCTATACCCTGGCCCCTTAAGGTGAAGGCCATCATTAAAAATACAATTCCAATTTGTAGAACCCTTTTTATCATCATTCACCCAGTATTGTGCCTCAAAAAAATCCCCCTCGCATCAATCGGAGGGGGATTCCATAAAAAACCTCAAACTTTTCAATTCCAAGTTAGGACCTGTCAGCCGTCGGCTTAAGATCGGTTAGACTGGCGATTTTTACCGGTGCATTGCGCTCTATGCTTCTGCGCGCGGCCACTCCGATCAGCACCGACATCACACCATCCCTGATACCGGCAGAATGCTTGTAGGGATCCTCTGCATCCGGATTTTTGAAAATTTTATCGTGAAGTCGACGATCACCACCGCCGTGGCCACCCCGCTCACTCACCACATTGACGAACTGAGGCTTTTCAAAATTCTTATGCACCACCAGAGGCTCTTGATTCATATCGTCCAGGTTTTGGTTCATCTCCGCAGCGTGCAGGGCTTCCTGATCCAGGTTGTCTTTGCTCATAAAGGGAATATCCAACCAAGCATCAATGCGCCCGTTTTGCCCGTTGAAAGAAACCTTCCAACCCTCGTAGGGGCTGTACGTAGTTAATGAATAGTTCACTACCGCTTTATTGGCGTATTTAATCTGAGCTGACATCTTATCGTGTATATCGATTTCATGACGGTACACGCAGCCATCCCGGGTATAGCCGTCATGGTGTTCGTTATTTACGTACAGATTCATGTCGTGGCGACTCTTTGTCACGTCCCAGTAGTACTGGCAATTCGACTTATGCGCACAGGACCTGCAACTCTTTCCTCTGAAGGGTCCGTTGCTACCGTAATGCTCTAGGGCGCCATAGGCAAACACTTCCTCCGGATCGGAATCCAGCCACCAGTTCAGCAGGTCAAAGTGATGGGTAGCTTTGTGTACCCAAAGCGATCCACCGTTTTCGGTCACACCATGCCATCTTCTGAAATAAGAAGCCCCGTGGTGAATATTCAAGTACCAGTGGAAATCCACGGAGGTGATTTCTCCCACTTCCTTATTTTGAAGCAACTCTTTTATCTTGGTGATATACGGGCTCCAACGGTAGTTGAATCCTACTATCAGGTTCTTGTTGGACTTTCGCTCCGCGTCCAGGATTTGCTGACACTTGTTTTCGTCGGTTGTCAACGGCTTTTCTGTAAGCACATCACAGCCAAACTCCAATCCCTTGATGATAAACTCGTGGTGAGTAGAGTCTTTGGTGGTGACGATCACCAAGTCAGGCTTGGTTTTGGTAAGCATTTCGTCAAAATTAACAAAAGTAGGGCAGCTGACTCCCATATACTGCTTGCTAAAGGCCAAACGCCCCGGATTTATGTCACTAAGACCTACAAACTCCAACAAATCTCCGTACTGCTCCACCAGTCGCTTACCCCAAAACGAAATACCGCGAACACCGGTGCCCACAAGCACCACGCGCATTTTTCTGTTCATGCCAAAACCTGTCAACGGTGCAGCCAACGCCGTACCTGCTGCCAGCATGCTCACAGAATGGAGAAATGATCTCCTAGATAACTTACTTTCCATGGTTGGTTATATTTATTAATTGCTTGTTACTTGACGATTGATCGATGCGCAGGAAATCTGCGCAAACGATTGCATGATAGGCAGAATTTCGGTTTTTGTCAACAAAAAAATATTTCCTATCAGAACCTCCCGAACCGTTGTTGTGAAATCAAATAAAAATTTAATTTCCTATAGATTCCTTTATTTCATAAAAACCCATCATAAAGAAATATTTTTCGATTAATTCAGATTTTTATTCTACTTTCATGCGTGATCGATTCCCCGCTACGCCCACCCTTATTTATAATCGTTTTTAATAATTTGCCTGAGCGCATTCCGTATTCCAACCTGATTTCCTTATATTGTTGGCTGGGATTGTCAGTAGAAAATTCAGCCAATTGGGGGTATAATCCCGATAATTTTAGCACCATGGCCCTGCTGAATCCGACCAAACAGCCCCAAAGAGAAGATAATCCGTTTATTATCAAGCCTTTCAAACGATTGGGCTTATTTAAAATTTCACCCTAAAAAACCAATAAATACACATGCAAAAAATTAGATGGGGAGTACTGGGCGCCGCAAAGATCGCACGCGAAAAAGTGATACCTGCCATGCAGGGAAAGAAAGAATATGAGGTGATCGGCATCGCCTCTAGAAGCCTGGAAAAGGCCAAGGCCGCCGCGGATAGCCTAGGGATTCCCAAACACTACGGTTCGTACGAGGAATTGATAAACGATCCAGAAATTGACGCAATTTACAATCCCCTGCCAAATGACCTACACATATCTTATACGCTAAAGTGCATCGAAGCGGGCAAACACGTTCTCTGTGAAAAACCCCTGGCCTTGGAGGCGGAAGATGTGCAATTACTGATCCGCGCAAGGGATAAAGCGGGCGTTAAGGTAGGAGAAGCATTCATGGTGGCCTCCAATCCCCAATGGAAAAAAGCGAGGGAAATCATCGCTAGCGGAGAACTGGGGACACTGCGGGCCGTTCAAGGCTTTTTTAGCTACTACAACCGACAGAAAGACAATATTCGAAACATCCCTGAAAATGGCGGAGGGGGTGTATGGGACATTGGCTGTTACCCGGTGTTCACCTCCCGATTTGCGTTGGGCGAAGAACCCCAACGATTGGCCGCATTGCTCGATTTTGATCCCGAATTTGGGACTGATCGGGTCGGTTCTGTCATCCTGCAGTATCCTTCTGTGCAAATGACCTTTTCCATTAGTACCCAGCTAGTACCCTATCAACGGATGATGTTTTATGGGGAGAAAAAAGCGCTGGAAGTGCGTATACCCTTCAATGCTCCCATTGATCAGCCCAACGAACTGCATATCCACCACGGGGATATCGTCGGACACCACGTGGAAGTGGTCAAACTGCCGGTCAGTGACCAGTACACCGAGCAGGCGGAGGAGTTTTCGCGGGCCATTCTTCAAGACACCGAGGTCCCGGTAAGTTTAGAGTCTACTTATCAGAACACGCGGATTCTCGAGGCAATCTTTCAAGCCGCCAAAGAAGAGCGCTGGATTAACTTGGGATAAGCTATCCTTCTGTCGCTGCATACACGTGGCGGCCTTCTACAAAGGTATGTTTCACGCGGATGTCGTCGTCAAAAACGACGATGTCCGCATCCTTACCCTCCGCAAGAGACCCTTTGCGGTCCTGAACCCCCGAAATCCTGGCAGGCGTCGTACTCATCATACGGATAACCTGAATAAGGGGAACGTTTCCCTCCTGCATCATCGTTCGTACCAGCCGATCACAAGTAGCCACACTTCCTGCAAACGAACTGCGATCGGGCAACTTGGCCACCCCATCTTCAACGATAACCGACAAGCCATTCTCTTGGTGTCCCAACACACTTTCTGTGGAAGAGGTCCCCGCCGCACGCATGGCATCGGTGATCAGCGCAATCTTATCCGGGCCTTTTACTTTGTAAATAAGCTTTAGAAAAGGCGCAGGCAAATGTACCCCATCCCCTATTACTTCCACATCTAGTTCATCCAGCAGCAGGGAGCTTTCAATCACTCCCGCAAAACGAAAGGCATTTCTTCGGGTCACTCCCGACATCCCCGAATACAAGTGGGTAGACAGGGAGTAGCCACTTTCCACGGCTGCAACCACTTCTTCGTACACCGCATCGGTATGAGCAATGGCTGCCAGTATGCCGCATTCCCGCAGCCTGCGACCAAAGGCCAAGGCACCCTTTCTTTCGGGGGCAGCACTCCAGCGGTTGATCAAGTGTGCCTTTTCCAGTATGGGCTCGTATTCCTTGGGATCCGGGTCCCGAATATAACGAGGATCCTGCGCTCCCCGCTGATTCATCGCAAAGTACGGTCCCTCCAGATGGAGCCCTAGAAAGGCTGCTCCTCGTTGATTTTGCGCCAACGCTTGCTCGTAAACTTCTAAGGTATGAAACAAATGGGCAGATTCACTGGTAAGCGTAGTCGGAACCATAGCGGTGGTGCCGTATCTAGCATGCAACTCGGCAATTTGAAGGAAACCTGACACCTCTCCATCCATGAAGTCACACCCGCCTCCACCGTGAACGTGGATATCGATAAACCCTGGAGAGACAAATTCACCCATTGCATCCAACTGAGGAATATCTGGTCTTAACTCATTGTTCCGGTCAATTTGGGCTATCTTACCATCCTTTACCCACAAACTAGCCTTCGGCAAAATTTCAAAGGGGGTGATAATCTTACCGTTAATAATCTGAAAATCCTTGCTCATTACCTGTTCGTTGAAGCTTGCGATTGTATTACTGACAAAAGTATACATTTTATCGATTTCGGTTGGCATTTGTCAGTAGGTAACTCCATGCTGTAGAGCTCCCTGAACGTTCAATGGAAAACATTCACAAAATTTAACTTAAAAAAAGATTTCTTTTAATTGGTAAAACCATAAATTTGTGTTCCAACAATTACGTTGTCTTCCTTTATTGTTGGAATTAACCTACTAACTTACGTGAAACCCCGCAGGCTGTGTCTGTGGGGTTTTTGCTTGCAGTCTCCAAGATAGCGGAGCGGACAAAAAACCGATAGCTCAGATGCTGGGCAGGCAATAAAAAAGGCTCTCCCGGATGGTTCCTCCAAGAAAGCCTGTGTTGATTTATCTGTGCGTAGATTCCAGCAGCCGGATCAGCCCAGGCCATCTACCACGCCGCGGTAGTAGCCTACAGATTCTGAAATCCCTTGAAGTGGGGTTTTCATATCCTTTTCGTACTCCAAACTTACCTTGCCACTGTATTTCACCTTGCGCAGCATGGTTACAAAAGCAGGAATATCAATAACGCCCCTGCCCAATTCGCAGGTTTTTCCTTCCGCTGCAGCGGCAGTCACATTCTTCAAGTGAATATCGAAAATTCGGTCTTTGTACTTCTTTAGATCGGCAATGGGGTCGTGGCCATCACGGATATTATGTCCCATATCGAAACAAAGCCCTATACGTTTGTCCAGATCCTTGATAAGGTTCACCGTTACTGTAGCATTGGGATACAGCTTATCCTCTGGACCGTGATTGTGGATCGCAAACCGGATATTGTATTCCTTAACTTTTTGGTCCAAATAGGGCAGATCCTCGTGCAGTGGGATACCCACGATCAAGTCCACGCCTACTCTCTTCGCATAGTCAAAAGCCCTATCCATTTCCTCTCTGGTGCGGCAATAGATCGGGCCTACTGCATAGCCGGTCACGTTGGATGCAGCCAATTGCGCATGAAAGGCTTTGATAGTCTCTGCATTGGCGTCTAGTGGAAGATGAAAATCTTTGATACACAGGTAGTTTACCTCCAATTTTTTAATCATCTCCAAGGTTTCTTCCAAGTTGAAATGAACAAACGTATAGCCGGCAAAACCAAGGTGGAAAGGGTCATTTTTGGTGGAGGCCTCCGCAGCTGCTATTGAAGGGGTAGAAGTAATCGCCGCACCTGCAACGACACCCATCAACCCCTTCTTCATGAAATTTCTTCGGGTATTGCTTTGTGACATGGTGTTTATTTTGGTTTATTATTTATAGATTTTTATCAGGTTTGCCCTGCGACCTTTTACAGAAGCTTCCGCAAGATAGAGGGTTCTCTTAAAAGTTGGATGGTTTTTAAACAAAAATTGTGTTTTCTTTACACCAGCAGAATCAAACAGACAACCAATCGATTTATCCGGACATGAGACCATATATACTTGCAGAAACCAACTGGAAAGCACTAAAAGAAGAAACTATCGAACTGGCTGTGTTGCCTTGGGGTGCCACGGAGGCCCACAACTATCACCTCCCCTATGGGACAGATGTTTTTGAAGCAGATGCCATTGCAGCCGCTTCGGGAAAAATCGCATGGGAAGCAGGTGCCAAGGTGATGATTCTACCCACGATTCCCTTTGGCGTAAATACCGGACAGGCAGATATCTATTTAGACATCAACCTGAACCCCAGTACCCAACTGGCCATCTTAAAGGATATCGTCGCTGTGCTGCACCGACAGGGAATCCCCAAGCTACTTATTCTCAACAGCCATGGTGGCAACGACTTCAAAACCATGCTCCGCGAGATCGGGCTACAGTACCCGGATATGTTCTTCAGCACCTGCAACTGGTTTCAAGCCATGGATAAGACACAGTATTTTGACGAAATGGGCGATCACGCGGATGAAATGGAAACCAGTCTGATTCAGCATCTGCACCCCAATTTGGTGCTGCCACTGGAAGAGGCGGGCGAAGGGAAAGAGAAAAAAACCAAAATCACCGGAATACGCGAGGGATGGGCCTGGTCGGAACGCAAATGGTCCTTGGTCACCGACGATACCGGTATTGGCAACCCCAAGTTCTCCACACCGGACAAAGGAGAGCGCTTCCTAAAGGATGTAAGCCAAAAACTCGGCCAACTACTCGTCGAAATCGCGGCCACAGACATCCAAAACCGGTATGAATAGAACACTCTTAACCACAACGAAAATGCGAAAACTCATGTATCTGGCCCTACTTGGAATACTTCTTAGTCAAGGTAACTTAAGTGCTCAAGAGTTTACAAGACAGGACACTCTTCGTGGATCTGTGACGCCGGAACGTGCCTGGTGGGACTTGGTATACTACGATCTGGACATACAGGTGGACCCGGATGCGCGGACGATAGCTGGTAAAAACACCATCTATTATACGGTACTAAGCCCCAAACAAGTTATGCAAATTGACTTGCAGGAGCCTATGGAGATTGAGGCGTTTGTGCAGGACGGAAAAAAATTAACATACATTAGAGAAGGAAATGTATATTTTGTTCAATTGGAAAAAAACCAGCGCATCGGAGATTTGAACGCCTTGGAGGTATCTTACGGGGGCGTACCGGTGGTAAGTACCAATCCCCCTTGGTCCGGCGGAATCACCTGGTCTACGGACAGCAACGGAAAACCATTCATCGCCAACTCCAACCAAGGAGATGGCGCCAGCCTGTGGTGGCCCTGCAAGGACCACATGTACGACGAGCCTGATAGTATGCAAATCAGTGTGAGAGTACCTCAACCTCTCATGAACATTTCTAATGGCCGGCTAAGAAAGGTGGTAGAGCATCCCGACAATACCCGGACATTTCAGTGGTACGTGGACAATCCCATCAATAACTACGGAGTAAACATCAGCATAGCCGACTATGCCCAGTTTGGAGAAATCTATCAGGGCGAAAAAGGGCCCTTAACCCTTGACTATTTTGTCTTGCGGGAAAACCTGGAAAAAGCCAAGGAACATTTCAAAGATGCACCCAAGATGATGCGTGCATTTGAATATTGGTTTGGCCCCTATCCGTTTTACGAAGACGGGTTTAAGCTTATCGAAGTACCCTATTTGGGCATGGAGCATCAGAGTGCTGTTACTTATGGTAATAAATACCAAAAAGGGTACTTGGGAAAGGACTTTAGCGGAACTGGCTGGGGGATGACCTTTGACTATATCATCATCCACGAGGCGGGACACGAATGGTTTGCTAACAATATTACCTACAAAGACATCGCCGATATGTGGATACACGAAAGCTTCACCACCTACAGCGAAGGCCTTTTCGTTGACTACCACTATGGCAAGCAAGCCGGGAACGAATACCTGATAGGTGCCAGGCAAGTAATCCAAAACGACAAACCCATCATTGGAATCTACGACCTCAACCAACGCGGGTCAGGAGATATGTATTTCAAGGGAGCAAATATCCTCCACACACTCCGTCACTGGATAAACGACGATGAAAAATGGCGGCAAATGCTCCGACTGATGAACCGAGAATTTTACCATTCTACCACCACTACGCAAGAGGTAGAAAACTTTCTCATTCGGGAAAGCGGTCTGCCGCTTGGGCCATTCTTTGACCAATACTTACGTACAGCCGATATTCCTACGTTAGAATGGAAAACCGAAAACGGAAAGCTTGCCTATCGCTGGACAGAAACGGTTGAGGGGTTTTACATGCCTATACGCTTGGTGCAGGAAGAAACCATACACACGCTTCACGTCCTAAATGAATGGCAGGTAACCGACCGAGTGGATCCTCAGGTACCGTTTGAATTAGATCCAAACATGTACATCTTTGAAAAAAATACCCGGTGATCACCAAACATAACTAGTTATCAAATGCAAAAAGATTTTAAAATTGCCATCATCGGTTGCGGAAACCTTGGCCTATCGATTGTCAACGGCTTATTGGATAGCCCTGAATTTACAGGAAAGAATTTAGTGGTCACCAAACGCCATCCCGAAAGCCTCTTTTATTTACAATCTCAGGGAATCACTGTTTTGGCGGACAATAAAGAAGCCGCGAAAGACGCCGATTTGGTGGTATTAGGCGTGAAACCCTACAATGTTTCCACGGTATTGAAGGAAATAAAGCCCGTATTATCGAAAGACAAGCAGGTGGTTGTTTCCTTGGCAACAGGCATCACCTTAGAATTTATGGCCGATCATCTGGAGCCGGGCACCACGATTTTTCGGGTCATGCCCAATATAGCATCCGACATCCAAGCTTCCGTTACCTGCCTTTGTGGTGCAAACTTCAGTGAGGAGGCCGAATCCATGGTGAGAAAGGTGTTTACTTGTATTGGGATTTGCATCACCATCGAGGAACACCTGATGGAGGCAGCGACTGTTTTGGGTGCTAGTGGAATTGCATTTGTTTTGCGCTTTATGCGTGCCATGACACAGGGAGGGATTCAAATCGGGTTTGACGCCAAGACAGCCAATAGGATTGTGACCCAAACAGTGATTGGAGCCGCTGAGCTGATTCAAAAGAAAGGGCTGCACCCCGAGGCCGCCATCGATAAAGTGACTACTCCCAAGGGCTGTACCATTGAGGGGCTGAATGAAATGGAACACCACGGCTTCAGTGCTGCCATGGTAAGAGGGGTATTGGCATCATATCGTTTAATTGAAAAAGGATGATGAAGAAAATTCTCATTTGGCTGTTGGGTGCTGCCATTTTATTAGCGGTGGTTTTTATGGTGGGCCCTAGGGAAAACATACGCGACCTAAGCGGTTTTTACCCCGAAGTACCACGTGATTTAGACCTATTGGAAAATTACGTCAAACAGGGAGAAGACACCGTTGCAGGTCTTAAGCCGAACAACGAAGCTCGCATTCTCTGGGCTAACCCCGAAGTAAAGTCTAAAACACCGTACAGCATCCTGTATGTGCACGGTTTCGGCGCCAGCCAAATGGAGGGTGACCCGGTCCACCGAAAAGTGGCCGAATATTTTGGTGCAAACCTTTTTTTGACCCGCCTTCCCGAACATGGGATAGACCGGGAAAATGCCTTTGAATACCTTAGCCCGGAGAAATTGGTGCAAGGGGTCCGGGATGCGTATGCGATAGCCGCCGAACTTGGCGACGAGGTCATAGTCATTGGAACTAGCATGGGGGGAGCACTCTCTTTGGTGCTTGCTTCCGAACGCCCCGAAATACATGCATTGGTGCTTTACTCCCCCTGTATCGTGGAGTACGGGAATCAATTGGAGCCCCTTTTTCAGCCTTGGATGAAACAATTGATGAAAGCTACTATGACCAATGCGCAAGGTGTGCAGGAAGTCCCAAGAGAAGGAGACAAGGCAAAATATTGGGCTAATCGGTACCATATCAATGCCTACACCAGCCTAGCGGTCATGCTTCGTAGCACCATGACTGAAAGCACCTTTTCAAATGTATCCCAACCGCTTTTTATGGCCTATTATTACAAAGACGAAGAAAATCAGGACAAGGTGGTGTCGGTTCCTGCGATGTTGGACATGTTTGAAGCTGTTTCAACTCCTGAATCTAGAAAAATGAAAAAGGCATTCCCTGAATCCGGAGACCATGTGATTGCGTCCAGCATCACGTCCGGGGATTGGGAGGGAGTGCTGGAAGAATCTATCCGGTTTTTAGAAGACGTGGTAAAAATTCCCCAATACAGGGTTTCACAGGAATTAGCTGCCTCAGAATAAGTGATATCAAAAAGCCCTTTTGCTTACGCAGGTATCTGCGGGCAAAAGGGCTTTTTTCTTAAAACGCATGTATGATGGGCTATCAAAACCCACTGGCCAATCCAATTATAAAGCTGATTACCAGTAAAACCAGAAACAGGTAGAAAATAACCTTGGCCAGCGAGGCCAATCCCGAAGCTATCCCAGTGAAACCCAAGACAGCGGCGATCAATGAAAGTACCAGAAAAACAATAATCCAAGTTATCATAGTGTAAAACGTTTGGTTAGTTATAACCTTCTCGTTACAAACACTATTCCACGAATGGCTATGTGGAAAAATATTCCCCTACAAATTAGAACTGTTCCAGTATTTTAATCCGCTTTTCTATGGGAGGATGCGTGGCAAACAGACCTGTGATCATACTCATCATCCCCGAGGACTTGTCCGGCCGGTTTTCGATAAACATCTCAGCCACGTCATCACTTTTCACAGTGGCCACCCGGTAATTTCCAGAAATCTTCCGCAGGGCTGAAGCCAAAGCTCTGGGGTTTTTCGTCATCTCCGCTGCACCACTGTCGGCCATATATTCCCGCTTACGGGAAATAGCAAAACGAAACAGCATGCTCAACAGAAAGGCCACAAACGCAATCACCATGGCAATCAGCAACGCTCGGTTGTCCTTACTTTCCCTCCGTCTACCACCTCC
The DNA here is from genome assembly GCF_020832325.1 of Lunatimonas sp. Taxonomy (GTDB): domain Bacteria; phylum Bacteroidota; class Bacteroidia; order Cytophagales; family Cyclobacteriaceae; genus Lunatimonas. The sequence continues at coordinate 45,362 of NZ_JAFIEU010000013.1, read as the reverse complement.
ATAGATCATGCTTCGGAATAAAATCTGGGCTACGAAGGAGAAGATTCCTACAAAAATCACCGAAACAATCAACAGTCTAACGTCTTTGTTTCGGATATGCATCAGCTCATGGGCTATTACACCTTCGAGCTCCTCATCGTTTAACTTCTCAATGATTCCGCGGGTTAATGTAACCGTATAGGTTTTTTCGTTTATGCCACTGGCAAAGGCATTTAACGCGGGATCTTCTATCACGTTCACCTTGGGCATGCGCATTCCCTTGCTCATGCATAGGTTTTCGACCAAGTTATACACCCGCATATTGTCCTTTCGCTCCAAGGATTTGGACCCAGCCGCACCATTGATCATCTTACTGTGAAACAAAAACGCAATGCCAAACCAAATGGCCACTGCGATCAATACACCTGGGATGGTCTGTATAAAAACCTCATTGACATCGTAGGCCGGTCCCGCCTCGTATTGAGGGGTAGTGAGGTACAAAAACGCATAAACCGCCGCAAGAACCAATAAAGGAAAACCCAAAAGTAGCAATACCGAACGGGTGTTATTCCGGCGGATTTGGGTATGAATCCCCACATACTTTGACATATCTCTTTAAAATTTAATCTCAGGGGCTTTATCCATGCGGTCTCGCTCCGACCCTCCCAAATCAAACATGGGTTCGGTATGAAAACCAAACATCCCGGCAATGAGATTTGAAGGAAAACTCTGAACGGCTACATTAAATTCCCGGGTAGCAGAGTTAAAAAACCTTCGCACAGCAGCCAATTTGTTTTCCACATCGGATATTTCTCCCTGGAGTTGCATAAAATTGGTGTTGGCTTTTAAATCGGGATAGGCTTCCACTTGGATACGCAGTCCTTGAAGTGCCGTACCAAGCTCCTGTTCCGCAGAGATCTTCCCCTCAATGCTGCTCGCATTCATCGCCCGTGACCTGGCTTCTGTCACTCTTGTAAGTACACCGGCCTCGTGCTCCATGTATCCTTTTACCGTGCTGACAAGCTGTGGAATCAGGTCGTGGCGTTGCTTCAACTGAACATCAATATCTGCAAAGGCATTTTCGCGGTTATTTTTCAAGGCTACTAGCCTATTGTAGAGGGATATGACAAAAAGTGCCAAAACGACGACGACGATAAGTACAATCCATGTAGTGCTCATAGGGGTTGCTTTTTTAGAGTAGTTTAAACGGTCACTTAAAAATAGGGAATAACTAACGTATACACTATTGAGAAGCCCATTTATATTGTATTATTTCAGCTATATTTGGAAAACTATACGAAGCATTCCATGAAAAAGTTTGTTGGCCCCGTAATTATCGGATTGGTGGTGATCTTATCCATCGTGATTTGGTGGAGGTATTATTTTGTATTTGCAGAAGGCGTCAAGGCCGGAAACCTCAATTATTTTGAAAGAAAGGGATTTTTATTCAAAACATGGGAAGGAAGACTTGTACAGGACGGATTTCAAAGTCCCAACCCGGGCGCCTTACAGAGTAATGAATTTCGATTTAGCGCATCTAGTGATTCCGTCGCTGTACTGCTTGAGCGATCGGGAGGACAATTTGTGGAGCTTCGGTATAAAGAATATTTAAACCCCCTTCCTTGGCGGGGTGCCAGCAAGTATGTGGTAACAGAAATAGTCGAAATCCGTGATTCAGGAAGAAACGGTTTGCCCATCCAATAGCTGACTGAATCACCCAACCGAACTGCATTTGCGATTTTGATTCTGTCGGTATGTTTATTTTTTTGAAATTTGGTAGGCTTAACTTTTTTAGGAAGGTTTATATTTTTAATGTATTAGATAAATTTTCTATATGATCAATCTTTTTCAAGCCGGGTAAACTCCCGGATGTCAGCCACAGCAGGCATCAACAAACCAAATAAGTAAATACGTACATCAACAAACCGGCACCGTAAAGGAACGAAGAAACGGGGTCTGACTATCTGCGTCAGAGAAACCAATTAATCCCCCAATTGCATCCATTCCAATCCAAGGATCCGCTGGAAGATCAACCTCCAAAGATGCAAATCTACTCTAAATCAACTGCCTAAATCAACCAAACAAAAATCCAAACTGCTAGGTTACACACCCGAGACGATTTCAAAGTACATCCAAAACCTAGTCCAGCCTCGTAGATGGGGAATACTGGTACCACCACAAGGTGGGATCTAAACTCTGAGAAAACAATTGACATATGAAACAGATACAATCCGGCAGATTAGCAGACAGCAGAAGGGAATTTCTAAGAAAAACAGGAGCTGTAGGTATCATGAGTACACTAGGAGTTGGCTTCTTTACGGCCTGTTCCGAGGATACGGAGCCCAACATTCCGCCGATTGCGGATGGTCCTGGTGGAAATAGTGGTGTCACGGTTGCCAACAACGTGATCACGATCGATTTGGAGGTAGCCACAGCATTGGCGGAAGAAGGAGGATGGACGCTGATACCCCAATCGCGGGTACTGCTAGTCAATACTGGTTCAAATAATTTGAATGCACTTACCTCGGTGTGTACCCATAGTGCATGCGACAGAAATTGGACTTTCTCAAATAATCGCTTTACTTGTACTTGCCACGGGTCAAGGTTCAATACGGACGGTTCCTTGGTAAATGGACCAGCTACCCGGCCTCTGCGAACCTATCCGGTTTCCCGAAACGGTAACATCGTAACCGTTAACTTGTCATGAGTAACTGGAAACGGATCGGATTCATGGGGGTAGTTCTCCTCAGCATGCAATATTTCAATGCCAATAGCCAAGTGTTCAAAACAGAGAAGGGCCAGGTGGAATTTGTATCGGAGGCACCCCTGAATAAGTTTTCCGGCAAGTCCTCGGTATTAAAGGGATTGATTGATTTTGACCAGAATCTACTAGATTTTTACTTGGACCTCAACACCTTGAAAACGGGGATTGGTCTGCGGGACCGGCACATGCGGGAAAATTACCTGGAAACAGACAAATTCCCTTTTGCGGAATTTACCGGTAAACTGGAACCTGTTCCACCCTTGGAAGAAGGCAAGGAAACGGCTGTGAATGCTATCGGAAAATTTAAAATCCATGGCATTGAACGGGATCTTAGGGTTACAGGCTCCGTTTTACTGAAAAACAACCTGTTAACCCTAAAAACCAGTTTTCAGGTTCGGCTTGGAGACCATGATATAGAAGTTCCCAAGATAGTCTTTTACGAACTCGCAGAAGAGCAAGCAGTTCACATCGATGCGCTATTTACCAAAACCCAATAATATGATCACACGTATCTTTATTTTACTTTGTTTGGGTGGGCTTTTTTTGACAATGCCGGTCTATTCGCAGTTAGAACGACGGCTGGAAAGTGCCTCTCAGGAAGTGGACCTAACGTTCCATGCCCCCCGGCAGATAAACCTATTTACCGTGGAGCCTTTGGACAAGGGGACCCTTCACTTTGCCATTATGCATACGTTCGGCGAGGTTGACAGCGGTGTCCGAGACCTTTTCGGAATTGACAATGGGGCAAATATCCAATTCAGCCTCGAATATGGGTTAACGGATAAGTTTTCGTTGGGGATGGGCCGACAGAGCCGTGACAAAGTGTATACCCTGTATGGGAGATACCACCTGCTGACGCAAACCCAAGATAATCGAATGCCGCTTTCTCTCTCCGTGATGGGGGGAGCTGCGATGAATAGCTCTGATTACAGCTTTTTAATTATGGGAGAGCCTTCATTTTCCGAACGGACCTCCTACGCAATCCAATGGATGGTTGCTCGAAAGTTTTCGAACAAAATCAGTCTGCAGCTTAGCCCCATGGCGGCCTATTTCATAGATCCAAATCCAATATTCTTCATTGAGGGTGACCAAAATCTATATACCGCTTTAGGTATCAGCGGGAAATACAAACTCACGGGAAAAACCTCGTTAACTGCCCAGTGGATTGGTAACTTGAACAATAATTTACGAAACAACCTTGGTTTGGGGGTGGATTTAGAAGCCGGTGGGCATGTATTTCAACTCTATCTGGTCACCTCACCCTTTCTCAATGAAACCTATCTGCTGGCGGGAGGAAATGGGGTACCCGGCGAACAATTCCGATTGGGCTTCAATGTAAACAGGGTATTCGGATACAGCCGATGAATACCGACGAAGGTTTAGAAAATGAAACCTAATCCCATTTCGATTCGATTTCCCTCCTTGCTTCCGTCCGGCAAAACCTGCGAGTTCCATCTGATTTGGTAGTTAGACTTCAGAACGATGTTTCTGCGGGGATTAAAATTGGCACCCACCGTCAGTGAAGTGAGGTCCGTTTGGCTTATGGGACTACTTTGCAACTGAGCATGAATACCGGCATGTGTATTCAATCGCTCCAGCCTCGCAAAAATGGGAAGCTGAAACTCCTGCTTTCGGAACAACCCGTTGGGGTTCTTTGCTTTGCCCTCCGTAGGGAAAAAACCAAGCAACGGTAGGATGTTATAACTAGTTTCGACATACCCGCCATAGACCTCCTTTCCAATTACCTGTGAATTATTCAAAAAACGGTAAAGCCGATCTGTATTCCTCATCTGTCCATAGGTTCCCAGAGCCATAAAATTCCAGTTTCCCCGCTGATGTCGCACATAAGCACTAAGGAGGCGTGTTTGGGCATCCACGCCCATAGGCCCTTCTTCCATTACCACCTGATGGTCCCTGCCCATTGTGGTAAAAAGTCCGCTTACCGAAATCTCCGTATCTTCTATGCCCTGGTACACAACTTTTGGATTAAACACGAAGGAACTGAAATTAAAGCGGAGTGCGTTATCCCGCCCCCGTCTGATCCAAGTAGCCCCATTGAGGTTTTCAGTATCAAGACCCTGAAAAACGCCAAAGCTCCATTTCCATTTCTCCTGAAAAGTGCCGTAAAAGGTCACGCCCAAATCGATCCATTGGGAAGGGATAATCAATCTCTCAGCTTCTGGCCTGTTTACGCTATAAAACATGATAGGCTCATCGTTGTTATTGATAAATCCAATGCCCGGCTGATGGGTACCTACCCGGACATTCAGCCGTTCATCCAGCAAAAAGTCTAGAAAAAACTCCGGCAGGTATTCGAAGTCACTTTCCAAGCTGCCGTCATTCAGAAATTCCGCAAAGAACTCTCCGTACACTACCAACCAATTGACCGGCTTCCAAGCAGCATAGGCAACGAAACGCTGAAGATTGGTGTAATACAATTCCAGGTCACTTGAGCCCCTATTCTTAGACCCTCGGTAGTTCACAAAGTTCGTTTCACCAAAACCTGAAAAGGTGAACTTGGCGTCTGTGAAATAGATTTTGGAGGCTGCTATGGGTAATCCACTTTGGGTTTCGTAGGTAAGCGTATCAACCAATTTTCGCCTCTTGGAATCTAAAGGGTCTTCCTGTGCAAAAATGCATATACTGGGCGAGAAAAACAGTAAAAAGCCCAGCAAATAGAGTTTGGGAATCATATAGGTGATTTTTTTTACAAAAGTGGTTTCCCAAACCTTAAAATCCCCTTAAAGATCCTAAAATTACCCTTAAAGCTTACTGCATGTTACTTGGCTTTGTACTTGTGGGAAACTCCAAACTGAATCGATTGGTCTCCTCATCAGCGGCCTCATAGCTGATTGTTCCTCCATGAATCTCAGCAATCCTCTGTACCAATACCAGTCCAAGTCCAAACCCTTTGGTACCATGGCTGTTAGATCCACGAAAAAAATGCTGAAACAAAAAACTTCGGTCGTTTTCGTTCAATATGGTGCCTTTATTGCTAAATTGAATGGTCAATCGATTGTTATCACCTGTAAAAACGACTTCCGCTTTCTGGTCTTTACTAAAAGCGATGCAATTTGCCATCAGATTCGATAAAGCAGCACGCAGCAATCGGAAATTACCTGATACAGTTAATAGATTTTCATCTTCCATCACTTCTCCATAGCGAATGGAGAAATAGAAATCTGGAGACAGGTTCCTATACTCATCGGCTAGATCAAAAATTAACTCATCTATTCGGATGGCATCATTGGCAATGTTGCTTCCCGATTCTGCCTTTGAAATCTCTAGAAGCACATTCACCATTTCACCAAGGCTCTTTGTTCGTTCCTTTTGGCTTGAAACCATTTTTTTAATCTCAGCCAAATCCGACTCCGCTTCCATTTTTTCAAAGTTAGAAACCAGCACGGCAATAGGTGTCTTCAATTCATGGGAAATATGATGGATCGCATGCTTTTGAAAAGCAAATGCCTCGTGCAGTCTCGTCATCAGCTCATTGTACCGGTTTACCAAGATATCGATCTCATAACTGCTGTCACCCACTGAAATGGCTTTTTCCCGATCTTGAATTTGCACCAGCTTCATCCGCTCGGCTAGTTTCGTGATGGGTTTGGAAATCCGTTCTGAAAGATAGACCGATACAATGACAACTACGAAGGCAATTCCAAAAAATGCCCCCCAAAGTACTTTCCTGAGAAAAATCAGCTTAGCGTAGCCAAACTCATCGTACGCTTTACTTATCCCATAATACTGGTTTCTATCATACTCAACATACATCCCGACCAGATCGTAGCGTCCGTCTTTAGTTTCTATCCAAGGATTTTCGATCGACAACTGCTCCAAGATTTCCTCTGGGTGTGCTATGGGCGTATCATCAATACTCTCATAAATCAACTCTCGCTGTCCATTGAAAATCAACAATTTTTCATCGTAGATTTTTTGGATAGTAACCTCTTCCAAGGAAGCCAAAATATCGGAATCCATTCGACGTATTTCACTCAAAAAATAAAGTGTAGCAGTTATTTTTTCCAACTGCCGCTGCTGAAACTCTTCTTCTCGGTATTCGGCAAAAAGCGTGTAAATAAACAACATCGTCAATCCGGTAAGTAGAATCACCGTCAACGAAAAATACACCAGTATTTTTTTCCGGATACTCACTCGATTGTCTGTTCGTCCCCCCTATTACTTACACAGCCTTGATCAGATTCAAGGTAGTATCCATATCCGACCCTGGTTCGTATGGTCTCTTTTCCAAAGGGCTTGTCCAGTTTATTTCTTAGGAAATTGATATAAACTTCTATGGTGTTCGTATTCGCCTCCACTACCGGACCCCATATTTCGTTGATCAACTCCTTTTTAGATACTAAATCGCCTTTTGACATCAGGAGTCGGTGTAGAATCTGGTATTCTCGTGGGGTGAGGTTTATCTCCACACCATTCCTCATTACCTTTTTTGATTTTTTATCCAAAACAATATCGTCAAAAATCAACCGGCTTTCGGAACGGAGGTCTTCCGGTAATAATTCCGCCCGTTTTATCAGCGCTTGAATTTTCAACATCAACTCCCTCATGTAGAAAGGTTTAGTCAGGTAGTCGTCAGCTCCAGATTCGTACCCCTTCACCTTATCTTCTAGTTCATCAAAAGCGGTCAAGATCAATACCGGAACTTGTTTTTCATAGGAACGAAAGGCCAAGCACAGATCAAAACCATTCTTGCCGGGAAGATTTACATCCAAAACTACCAGCGAATAATCCCCTCTTTGCAACATTCTTTCTGCCAATCCACCGTCAAAAACCGACTCCACGGTGTAGCCCTGCTCGCCGAGGGCGTCTCGGATATTTGCATTTAATACAGGGTCATCTTCTACAAGCAAAATTGGCTTCATGCGAAACAAGCCGTTTGGTTCGACCGCAATATACAAAAAATCACCTAGCCCTTACGGTCATACGTTCTGCAGCTGTAAACGCCTACTTTGGACAAGCATCACATCCACATCCAGTCTTATCTTTGGAATTTTTTCGAAAAAACTGCCGGTAAATCCAGCTTGAAATTACCGTCAGAAAGAGTAACGCAACAAGTATTTCCTGCCAGTTCATAGAATAGGAATTAGCTAAACAGTTGATAGGTAAGCAAGGCGGAGAAGTAAGCGACGGCCGTCATGATGATCGTCTGCAAAATAGGCCACTTCCAACTCTTTGTTTCCCGGTACACCACCGCCAATGTACTCATGCATTGCATAGCAAAGGCGTAAAACACCATCAAAGAAAATCCAGTTGCCCGATTAAACACTCTCTCCTCTGTGCCTGCTCGGGTTTCTTGGGCCAGTTTTTCCCGAATGGTAAGCTCATCCTCCACGTCCCCACCGATACTGTAGATGGTTGCGATCGTAGCGACAAAAACCTCCCTTGCTGCAAAAGAAGTGATAAGCGCGATGCCTATTTTCCAGTCATACCCCAAAGGGCGTATGGCCGGCTCAATGGCCTTTCCCATAATGCCTATGTATGAATTTTCCAGCTCTTTAGAAGCGTAAAAATCCTCCAGATCTTCGATTTCCTCCTCCGCAGCAGCGGAAAACGCTGCCTCCCTTTCCGCTATTAACGGCTCCATGCGAGAGTTGGGGCCGTAGGAAGCCAATACCCAAAGCACAATGGAAATGGAAAAAATAACCTTTCCAGCCTCCAAGACAAAAACCTTGGACTTGCTGAACATGGTGAGCAGCACAGCCCTCCACCTAGGCATGCGGTAAATCGGTAAATCGCAAATTAAAAAACTCTTCTCCCCTTTCTTGAGTATGTACTTTAACGCTAAGGCGCCCAAGAGCGTAGCCGCTATGCCCAATAAATACATTAGCAACAAAGCGATCGCCTGCATGTTGATGCCCCAAAACGGGTCGGCTGGCACCGTTAACCCTATCAAAATAATATAGACCGGAAGTCTGGCGGAACAGCTCATCCATGGGGTCACCAGTATGGTAATCAATCGCTCCTTGTTACTGCTGATGTTTCGGGCTGCCATAATGCCCGGAATGGCACAAGCCATGCCGGATATCAACGGAACCACACTTTTGCCGTGCAAACCAAACGGCTTCATGATTCGGTCCATGAGGAATACAACCCGTGACAGGTAGCCTGTGTCTTCCAAAAACGCCAAAAACCCGAAAAGCAAGGCAATCTGTGGTATAAAAATGAGGATACCACCTATTCCAGGGATCACCCCCTCAGCCAATAAATCTGTAAATACCCCAGGCGGAAATGTCTCGTAAACCCAAGATCCCAATGAGGCAAACCCCACATCTATCCAGTCCATGGGCACCTCCGCCCAGGCGAAAATAGCCTGGAAAACCAACAGCATGATAGCCAAAAAGACGATGTACCCGCCAACAGGATGAAGCATTATCCTATCTAAAGCCAACGTTATCCCTTTTCGCTTTTCTGGGCTCTTGGTAACGCATTTCGCAAGTATAGTGGAAATTTTCTGATACCGCTCCACCGTTTCTGCTACTTGCAGTTTTTCGAGATCAAGTCCCTCTTTTTCGGATTGGTCAGCCAGCCAAAGACGATCCGACACAGGTAGTGAGTGATTCTTGGCCGAAAAGACCAGCAGTTGAAACGCCTGATACGTCGATTTTAGACCATATTTTTCCTGTACGGATGCAATCAATGGCGCAGGCATGTAGCGTTCTACATCGATCAGGGGTGGGGCAGTTTCAAATCTATTGGAGAAAATCAACTCCTTAATGGAATCAATACCCTCGTTCTTACGGGCATCCGTCAAAATCAACGGCACACCCAAGTGCTTGTAAAGCTCAAATACCTTGATTTCGATGCCCTTTTCGTAAGCAAGGTCTTTCATATTGACCAAAAAGGCCATCGGAATGCCCAGATCCATCACTTGAGTACCCAGCAAAAGGCTCCTTTCCAAGTTACAGGCGTCCAATATCACCAGAACACCATCGGGCTTTTCCTCTCCTAGTCCATTGAGTACCCGGTGCGCAATTTCCTCGTCCTCGGATTTAGGATATAAACTGTAGGTGCCTGGCAGATCAATCAATTGATAGACATCGGTACCACGTCGGATTGTACCGACCATCTTATCCACAGTCACGCCGGGATAGTTGCCAATTTTCTGACTCAATCCTGTAAGCTGATTAAAGATGCTGGATTTGCCTACATTTGGATTGCCAATAATGGCGATAGACTTAATCTGCTTGCCTGATTGGATTTTATCCATTGCATCAGGAATTGTCTGCTTCCACGATTACCAGATTTGCCTCGTCGGCTCGCAGTGCAATCAAGTTGTCACCAACCAGAAAGGCTAGAGGGCCTCCGAAGGGTGCTCGTTGTACCAGTTCCAGAGATTTACCAGGGAGAATGCCTATCTCCAGAAAATTAATAGCAAGGGATGAGTCTGTAATTTCCTTGATCTTATATCGGATTCCCGTCGGAATATTTGAGGTTTTCAGCATGAGACAGCAACGAGGTTCAATACTTTTATTAAGATTAAGTCAAAATTAATCCATTATTCCATTCAACCCAAATTCAGGTAAAAAAATTCCGGGATCATCCCGGTGCAACCAAACGAAAAACCGGTCCAACGAATCGTTGTTGGACCGGTCTTCAGGAGTTAGGAAATACTAAAAGCAAAAAAACAATAGGCCTACGAATACCATGGTTGGTACTGCACTCGTGTACCCTACTTCCGAATCAACAGCCTTAGGGCTTGTACATGCGCCGAATCGGACACCAAGTGCACCGTATACACCCCGGCACTCAACGACTCCAGTCCAATTGTGACGGATCCACTAAGAATCTCACCGTTGCCACGATTGGAAACAATGCGTCCTTGCATATCAGAAACCAGGATTTGATTGACTTCGAGAGACGCTGGAATGTCAAGGGTTACAAAGTCCCTGCTTGGATTTGGATATAACGTAGCCAAACCACCTTGGTCTTTTCCAGGAGGAATATCCAGCCGATTCACACTCACGCGGGGACTGGTTACTACTCGTTCATTGCCCGACAATGCGGCCATTTGAACAATGGATAGCCCAGATATATTGGCGTTATTTGCCTCTCTAACCATGTTTATATCTAATTTGCCATCACTGACAATAATACCTTCAAAGACAATCTCAGTAGGTTCATTGTTCCCCTCTACGTATATGTCAAAGTTATCTTTCAATAGCTGACCTTCAATGAAAATATCAAAAACTCTTAGACCTGGTGCGGCGGCAGGTCCTCTTTTCCCGAACCAAAGTTCGTTGTGGTATGTCTTGACGGTGTAAATTCCATTTTCTACTGGAATCGAATATGCCAAATTAGCCGCGAAACGTTCTGTCTGGAACAGTGGATTGGAACTTGCTGCCGTATTGGAATAGGTGCTGTTACTAGAGTATATCGAAGGGGTAAGCAAATCCCCTACGTAATCAATCCCGTTCCAAGTAACAGTATTCCCGCTGCCCGTATTGTAATGCCATTGGCTAAGTGGCTCCGAGCCCAAAACAGCTATTTCAAGCGAAGCAGTGGAAATTTCTCCAACTCCATTGGATACCGTCAACGTGACAGGGTATACACCAGGAATCGTATAAATTTTAGTTACCGCTACCAAATCCGACGATGTACCATCTCCAAAATCCCAATGAAAATCAAGTGGTCCTTCACCGGTTGAGTTTCCTCCGTTAAATGCTACTACAAGAGGAACCACACCACTTTTTGTGATAGATTCAGCAACGGCTTTGAGAGGAGTAAAGCTATTTTCAGAAATAATGGAGATTCCAGAAATTGAAGCGTTGTTTGCACTTGCAATCATACTCAAATTCAGGACACCATCAGTAACCATCACATTGGTAAATGTCAACGTGATCGGTTGATTGTTTGATTCTACAAATATGTCAAAATCATCTTTTACCAGTTGCCCTTCCAGAAGTATATCAAAAACACGTCTACCCGAACCGGTGGTAGCAGTTGTTTTTCCAAAATAGAATTCATTATGGTGAGTTTGAACTGTGTAGGTTCCATTTGGCACCGGTATCTCATAATGCAATTGTGTAAAGAAACGATGCGATTGAAATAATGGCTCAGAACTCATCGTACTCACCACCCGATTAAACGACTCTGAATAAATACCGGGGGTCTGGCTTTCAGCGACGAATGTATTTCCTAGATACTGCACAGTAGTAGATGCCCCTGTATTGATAAATCTAGTGAACGATCCAATCGGCGGACTTACCATGACTGATACCGCACTCGAAGAAGATCTACCAGATCCATCTGTCACCGTAAGTACGACCTCATAGGTTCCAGGTTCGGAAAAGACAAAAGACGGGTTCATCTCAGAAGATTGGCCAAGATTACCGAATTGCCAATTGTAGGTCAAATCCCCCTGACCCGAAGAACCACTTCCTTCAAACTGAACCGTCAACGGTGCTGTCCCGGATGTCCGTGATGATACCGCAATTGCAACAGGTAAAACTACTCCTGAAGGAACCAATTCTATCGAAATTCCAGAAATACTGGCTGAATTAGCACTTGCAATCAAATCAAGATTCAATATTCCATCGCTTACCAAAACATTCTCAAAAACCAATTCTATGGATTGATTACTCGCTTCCACAAAAAGGTCGAAATTTTGCTTCACCCGCTGCCCCTCAAGGAATATGTCGAATACACGTCTGCCAGGTCCCGTGTTAGAAACTGTTTTGCCAAAGTAAAACTCGTTGTGGTATGTTTTTATAGTGTATACACCATTTGGAACCGGAATCGAATAATTCAAGGTCGTAGCAAACCTATGTGACTGATAAAGAGGAATATCACTTACAGCTGTATTCGTTCTGGAGAAAGATTCTCCGTAGTAAGATGACAAAGGACTATCTCCTACAAAACTGACTCCCTGATAACTGACTGTGGCATTGGTCCCAGTATTTAGATAAAGCCCGAATTCCAAAGCAGGGTTTACAACCGTTATTTCAATACTTTCCGATGCGGTACGTCCTAATTGGTCCTGGACGGTCAGAAGAACTCCATAGGTACCTGGATTCTCAAATGTATGAACCGGGCTAGGATCAACAGACATCGTTCCATCGCCAAAATCCCACACATACGATAGCTGGCCTTGACCTTCGGACCCACTGCCATCAAACTGAATTTGTAGTGGCGCCGAACCGCTTGACTCGGACACGGATATTCTCGGAACAGGGCGTGCATTTAGCCTACCTTGGTTTTGTATCGAAAGAGCCGATATAGTGGCATTGTTCACACTAGCGACCATATCCAAATTGATAAAGCCATCCGTAACTTCTATATCTGAAAACTCCAAAATGACCGGGCGATTGCCATTTTCAATAAATAAATCCAAATTACTTTTAACAACCTGACCTTCTAATGAAATTGAAAACACCCTCCTTCCTGGCTGTGCGGCAGGGCCGTTGATCCCAAAGTAAGTTTCATTGTGATAGGTTGTAACCCTATAGATTCCATTTGGAACTGGAACGGTATAGCTTACCTGTGGACCGAATCGATGAGACTGGAAAATAGGAATCGCACTTGCGTTTACGTTCGAGTTGGTAGAAGTTGAATTGTTAAAATAGCTGTTAAATTTCGTGTCGGACAGAAATAACTCACCCTCATACAATACGTCATTAATTGAACCAGTATTTAAGTACAGATTGATCTCCTCGTAAGTTCCATCAGCTACCAGGTCAATAACTTCTTTTGTCATATCCCCTTTTGTAATTTCCAACTGCGCAACGTTCTCCAACTCGGTCCCTATATATTCAAGTTCAAATTCCAGCCCTCCATTTGGTTGGATAATAGCATGTTCCAAGCCCAATCCTCGCAGTGCAAAGTTCGCTTGATTATCGTTAATAAGCTTAATTGAGCGAATATAGATAGCTTGGTTACCATTTTTCGCCTCCAGTTGGACTTTTACGCGCTCTCCTGCTTTTACATTAATTGTGCTTTCAAAAACCAGCTCACTGGCTCGCAATGGACTTCCTTTTGGTTGATCAAACCCAAAATACTCCATATTGCGCTGTTGTCCTCCTCCCCGGTTGGGTGATCCGGCTGCAACATAGAGCCCGTTTCCAGACACAATGCCTTGTGTCCCATGTCGCGGAAAATTAAGGTTACTGATTTGCTCCCATTCTTGCGTTACCGGATCAAACACCTCCGTTGTAGCCAACGCTGGACCTGGAGTAGGGGTTTCACCACCAGCTATAATCACCTTGTTAAAGTAATTGTTGGTAATAGCACCCGCTCTTGGTGTAGGAATATTCTTGGAAGGATCCAAGGTGGACCAAGTGTTCTCAGCAAAGTTGTAAACATCTATTTGCTGGATAAGTGGTCCAAATACCCCTCCCGGTCCACCAATAGTTCTTCCGCCAACAACATACATATTATTACCCACAACCGTTGCATAGAAATGATCTCGGGCTCTTGGAGCATCTGCCAATACTCTCCATCGGCCTGTAGCTGGATCAAACTCATCAAAATAATTTACTGCTCCACCTTCGTGACCTAGCTTATTTCCGCTTATCACATAAAACTTATCGTTGTAAAGAACTAATCCTGCGGAACCCCTCCTTCGTGACTCTGGAATCTCCGGACCTTGAATCCATCGCTTTGCTACAGGATCAAAGGCCCAAACATGTTCTGCAGGCACCTCATTTGGGAAATTATTTGATTTAAACGCACCAATGACCCATATCAAACCCTTGTATTCTGTAGCTTGAAAATGATTAAACGGATGAGGGCTTACATTGACCAATGCCTCCCATCGATCCTCCGAATAGTCATATACATCTATGGTTAGTGCATTTTCACGGCCACCCATTAAGTAAAACCGGTCTCCTGCCTGTACAAAAGCATTTTCATGTCTTGCGGTATAGGCAGTAGATTCATTTTTCACGTTCCAATTCAGCTGTGAAATCGGAGGACTGATAGTCCAGTTAAAATTAAAGGACACGGCATCTGAACTGATTTCATCCGAATCATCTACGGTAATTGTTACGCGATAAGGACTATTCCCAATGGCATTCTCAGCGATCACACCATATATTGTACCATTCGTCGGCTCGATGTCTAACCCAGGTGGTAAGCCTACTGCCTTATATGACAGCTGACCATCACCCCCAGAGGCTTTGACAAATAGGCTACCATCCAACTCTTCACCCATAAAGGACAATTGATCACCAACGGGCTCGACAAGTATCGGTGTTTGTATTGGCTTACCCCAGATTTCAATAGCATTTACAAGCGGGCTTTGTATGTTATTTATGAAAGTAATGTTGATGGCTCCGTCTGTAACCCGAACTGGGTATTGTTGCATTGCACCCACCCTGTGGCCATATCTCGCTACTAGATCTAAATTTGACTCTACCAGTTCGTCTTCAATCATGATGCTGAATACGCGATTGGTCACGTTTGCTGTCCCATCGAAGCCATTACCCATGTATAGATTTACTGTATAATCTCCGTCTGGCACCGGAATTTCAAATACCATCTGACCTCCACCTTGATTGTACCGTTCTCTGGAAAAAATAGCGGTATACAGGGCATCGGAAATATACGTTGGAATAGAAGCATGGCGGTTAGCGGGATCAAAACTATGCCCTGAATTGGAGCCCGAACTAACTTTGTAAAACTCGGTTTGAAATGCACCATTTACCGAATTGGCTAACCAATCTACCCCTCCCGATTGATCAGGAATCAACGGGCCTCCGGCATTGATTCGCAGAATAACCTCCTTATCCTGCTCGACAGTAACTGAAAAGGTTTGCTCGATAAAATACCCGCCGAGGTCAGTGGCACGAACTACTAAATTGGTCGACACTGCGTCATTGGGTAGGCCGACGGTAAGTAATTCTCCGTTTATTGACGGTTCAAATTTCTGGTTTGAATTCCCAACGATCGAATAAACCAAATTATCAACACCTCCGTTGTCATCAAAGTACTCACTAAGATCTATAAGCAAATCAGGATCATCAAAAAGTCGCGAAAAGTTAGGCAACGACCGAATCACGAAAGGCTGCTCTCCAGATACTCGAAAGAAATTCCAAACACCGATAAACGATTTGCTCCAGTCATTCGATGTACCATAGATACCAATCGCAAGGGGGATTTCCGACTGCTGAATTGCTTGAAGTACGCGACCAGTAGCCATAATTTCAGCAACTTGAATTCGGGTATCTTCCCCAAATTTGACAAACGGCTTCACGGTGCCGGCTACTGGATCAACATCGAAGGACAATTCAATTAACGTGTTTGAGTCAGGTCTCGCGTTTGTCGGAATAGCATACAAAATTGGAGACCCCACCTGAAGATCATTATTTTCTTGAGAAACAAGGAGTCCTTCATGTGTGAAAACCAGTTTGATAAAATTTGACTGGGTACCATCGCCCATTTGTATTCCCACTTCTCCATTTCCGTCAAAGTCGTATAACTGACCAGGTGACGATAACCCAATTAATCCTGAAGAGATCGAAAAAGGGCCTGTTGCGTTACTTACGTTCACCCCAAATTGAAAACCTTTCTCTTGCGTATTAACACTGCCGTTCGCAGTTCCTCCCGTCATCGAAACCTGAATAGCACCTGCTGTACCCCCGTAGATATCTGGAGGACCAGGCGTAGAATCCCCTTTATCCAGCCAATTCATCCAGTTTGGATTAGGAGCTCCATTATTCATAAACCCGGTTAAACCCAGTCCTAAATAACCATTCTCTCTATCCCTGTTATCCCGCTGATTGGTAAATAATTCATTGTTTATTGGTAGATCCCGCGGATCACCTAACTGAAACGGATCGTCCTCGTCCAAAATCCCATCGCCATCATCGTCCAAATCATTAAGATCTGACACGAAATCGCGGTCATAATCATTCGGTACGGATGCCCCCGAACAATAATCCGAGCCGTTGTCCAATTCATCCTGATTGGTATATCCATCGAAGTCATAATCAGCATTCGGGTCAAAATCGGGGTCTTCCACATCGATACAAATCACATTGTCCGCAGGTGTGAGCACTACAATGCGATTATCAAATGTTGCAACCCAGATTGTTCCTGGAAAAATATCGCTATCCCCATTGCAAGCAATTCCAAGAGCATTCCCACCGTTTAGGTTGAATTTGTTAAATTCTGCACTCTTCAATGATCCATCTTCATTTAAGTTAATCAGATGCAACTGCCCTTCGTTTTTCCCTACTATTAAAGACCCCTTCATCACGCCACCGAAATTAGACGCTTTGTACTCGTCAATTCCGTTGGAATTATTTGGGAACGGAGTCACAATCACCGGCTGAGGACCGTTACTGTTAGGAAGCGAGGGCGCAATAAAATCGGCCTCCGCAGGGTTCGCGAATATGGCGGGCACCGGTGGCCAGTTGGCAGGTAAAGAAGTAGCTGCATATTCATTGAAGCCTGGCGATCCGGGAGCGACTGGCTCCAGTATTTTTGTTCTAAAAAAATCCACGGGGGTAAACGAAGGTAGCACCCCATCGATTGAAAAATGGGTATATAAGCCGGCTCCCTGTGGGTCGAAGGGAAACGGTGCCCCTTTCACATAGGGCGAACCTGGGTTAGCACGAATGGGAGTCGGATGTCCACCATAAAAACCACCAAACTGATAATCATCAATATTGGAGGTTATCATCAACAAATGATCACGATTGTCTACGTACTCCCCTGAAGCTGTCTTGTTCAGCGGACTACCGCCTGGTTCCGCTGGAAGATACCGATTCGACACCAACGCTGGATTTCCTTCATTTTCAGGTAATCCACCCCAGTTGATATTTGCTCCATTGTCCGTTGCATACACCTTGCCGCTTTCAGTAACTACCAAATCATAGGAGTTTCGGTACCCTGCAGAAAAAATTTGGACGGGTCCACCCTCCACTATCATTCCCATATTGAGCCCGTTATTGCCTCCAAACGGATCATTTACATCAATTCCATCGTAATTTGGATCATTTGGATTGTATATACCATTCACATTTGGCCTGCTGGGGTCATCCAGTGTGGGAATATCGTATTTATATTTTCGACCAGAAAAAGGATCCACTTTTGTCACCAGCCCTTCTATAGCATTTAGGTCAACGCTCAATATTGCAGCAGAGAGCGCATATTCAGTGATATAGGCAAAATTCTTGGACGGTGAGCCGGCATTGGTAAACCCTCCGACAGCAACCAATAAGAAAGGTTTTCCCTTTATTTGGGTGAATTCGATACCGTTTATTGAGTGGTTTTCTTCGGATCTAGGAAGCCCCCTGACCAAATCGACTGTCTCCCACTCAGAACCGGTCCAAGTAATTCTAGATATCACACCGGAATTTGTATCTAAACCCTTATCTCCACTGGGACCTCCCCATTTAGGGTCCGAGGAAGTAACGTAAAGGACAGGATTGGAAGCTGTGCCAACCACAGTGATTCCTGTAATTTGGCGGTTGCCCCTTTTATCAAAAGCATGCAATCCGTTATCATCGTAATTGGGTATTGACTTGATACTCCCTAGGGTCTCTTCCGCAAGCACACTGTACTCGTTGCCTAAATCTCTAGTAATTGTATAGACCTTTATGTCGCCATTAAGCTGAGAGACGTACAACCGCTCGTCTGGCCCAAACTTCAATGAAGTCCCCGCATTTATGGGGGTGAAATTTTTAAAATTTAACGAAGACTGACTGAAACTTATATTCTGGCTGTACGTTGAAGTAAGCGTCAGAATAAAGATTAATAACGAATTAACCAGAACTCTCATAAAAGTAAATATTTAACTGAATAGAAATTATACCAAATTCGATATTTTATTGTAAAATAGATTAAATGAAAGTAACCTGAGAAAGGTCCTTTTCCCTCTAAAGGTAGAAAAATCAGATCAAACACCAATATTTAAATTACATTTTTTATGTTTTGAAATTCATTTTTATTAGTCCATCAATATTATTTACGTAGTAAAGAACTAATACTAGTTAGAAACCGTTTCGCCTCTATTGAAATTTTGATCTAACTAGGCTCAATGAAATCCTCGGAAAACTCTTTCACCTTAATCCTGATCTTGGGTGCACTCAGCACCATAAGCCCATTTTCGGTGGATATGTATCTCCCGGCCTTTCCTTCTATTGCCAAATCCCTCGATACAACCATCTCTGAGGTGCAGCTTTCGCTTACTAGCTATTTGATCGGTATTGCTATCGGTCAGCTTTTTTATGGACCGCTTTTGGATCGGTATGGCAGAAAAAAGCCCCTCTATGCCGGTATGCTTATTTACATAGTAGCGTCACTAGGATGCGCCATGGTTGACTCGGTGGAATCCCTAATATGGATGAGGTTTGTCCAAGCTATTGGAGGATGCGCCGGGATGGTAGCCGCACAAGCTCTGGTCAGAGATCTGTTTCCAGTAAACAAAATCGCTCAGGCATTTGCACTGCTTACGTTGGTCATTGCTGTTTCGCCCATGATCGCTCCTACCATTGGAGGCTACTTGGCCACCAAGATGGATTGGCACTACCTATTTATCGTACTTGCCGCCATCACGGCACTTATCCTGGTGCTTTCCTTGATTTACCTACCCGATGGGGCCTCTCCAGATCGTCAGATTTCCTTAAAGCCCATTCAGGTGGTTCACAAATATATATTTGTCCTAAAAAACAAACAGTTTCTAACCTATATCCTCGTAGGTGGCATAGCGGGAGCGGCGCCATTTGCCTATATAGGGGGTTCATCAGACGTGTTTATTAATCTCTATGGCTTGACAGAGACGGAGTACGGCTGGGTATTTGCCTTTCTAGCCACGGCTATGATTGGCTCCACACAGCTAAACCACGTATTGCTACGACGATTCCGAAACCAGCAAATCGTGATCACGGCCCTCTCCTATCAACTGGTGGTTGGTGCCTTCATTTTTTTAGGCATCTACCTGGATTGGTTTAATGTGCAGGTGTTTATCGTCTCCCTGTTTGTATTTCTTACAGGGCACGGACTAAGCATACCCAATGCGGCAGCCTTGTCGCTGAGTCCCTTTAGCCAAAATGCCGGCAGCGCCTCTGCCATGATGGGATTTATGCGGATGGCTATGGGTGGCTTGGTGACCGGGCTGGTAAGCCTGTTCCACAACGGCACCGCTATCCCCATGGTTTTGATGATGTTCCTGTGCATTCTACTTGGGCTTCTAGTACTCGCTGTATATTACTCCGATAAACTATTTAAACACAAAACCCCGATCAGATTGAAGACCACGGCCTAATAGGCTTTGTCCTATTGACTGCCGATCCTTGGTTTTTGAAACCCGTATCCGATTTATTCCGGCGGATTTTCCTAACTTTGCACTTTATTTCTCATAACCCACACAATACGCATGATTTCAGTCGATAATCTCACCCTCAAGTTTGGCAAACGCACCCTTTTCGAAGAAGTAAATCTCAAATTTACTCCTGGAAACTGCTATGGTGTGATCGGTGCAAACGGAGCGGGAAAATCCACCTTTTTGAAGATTCTCACCGGCGAGATGGACAGCACCTCCGGGCAGGTCAATATCACCCCCGGACAGCGGATGGCCGTCTTGTCCCAGAACCACTTTGCTTTCGAAGAGGATGACGTACTCAAAACGGTGATTATGGGTCATAAGAAGCTTTTTGAAATCATGACCGAAAAAGACGCCATCTACATGAAAGTAGATTTCTCGGAGGCAGATGGTAACCGGGCCGCCGAACTGGAAGCGGAATTTGCGGAAATGGATGGTTGGAATGCAGAAAGCGATGCGGCTGCACTGCTCTCTGGCTTAGGGGTGAGCGAAGACCTGCACACCAAATTGATGAAAGAATTGTCCGGAGATCAAAAAGTACGGGTCTTGCTGGCGCAGGCGCTTTTTGGAAATCCCGATATCCTGATACTCGACGAACCTACCAACGATTTGGACGCTGAAACCATCGCCTGGTTGGAGGACTTTTTGGTAAACTTCAAAAACCTAGTCATTGTCGTTTCCCACGACAGGCACTTCCTCGACACCGTTTCTACCCATATTGTTGATATAGACTTCGGTAAAATAAACATCTATACCGGTAACTATACGTTCTGGTACGAATCTTCTCAACTGGCAGCAAAGCAAAAAACCGATCAAAACAAAAAAGCAGAAGATAAGCGAAAAGAACTACAGGCCTTTATCGAACGATTCTCCGCCAACGTGGCAAAATCCAAGCAAGCCACCGCGAGAAAGAAAATGTTGGAAAAGCTCAATGTGGAGGAAATCAAACCATCCAGTCGAAAGTATCCGGGCATCATCTTTAAACCGGAACGGGAAGCCGGCGATCAGTTGCTGCTGACCGAGGAACTTGGTCTTCAAGCTCAGGGCACGGTATATTTCCGAGATGTCAATCTCATGGTAGACAAGGGAGATAAAATAGCGTTTATTTCCCGCACCAAGCAGGCAGTCACCAAGTTTTTTCAAACCATCATGGGCGAGCTACCCACTCAAAAAGGCTCCTTCAAATGGGGGGTTACCATCAACAAAGCCTACCTACCCAACGATAACTCCTCCTTTTTCAATTCGGATTTAAAGCTGATCGATTGGTTAAGTCAGTATTCGGACAACCAGGAAGAAGCGTACGTTCGTACGTTCTTGGGAAGGATGCTGTTTACCGGCGAGGAGTCCTTCAAAAAGGCTTCTGTGCTCTCCGGAGGGGAAAAGGTAAGGTGCATGGTATCCAAAATGATGCTTCAAAACCCCAATTTCCTCGTCTTGGATGAACCTACCAACCACCTGGACCTGGAGTCTATTCACGCCTTAAACAATGCGATCATTGAGTTTAACGGCACGGTACTGCTTTCCTCCTTTGACCACGCTTTTGTGCAGTCGGTCGCTAATCGCATCATCGAATTTACCCCTAGCGGAACGATAGACCGAAGGCTTCCTTACGAAGAATATTTGGAAAACCCAGAGATTCAGGAGCTCCGAAATACCATGTACGGAAAAAAATAACCCTCGAGGCACTTGCTAGCCGTAGCCATCGTACTGTACCTGCTGTCCACCGTAGCCATCGGAGCATGGGCTTCAAAAAGGGTGAAAAATGCCAAGGACTTTATGTTGGCAGGCCAGCAATTGCCTTTATTTTTAAGCACGTCGGCTTTATTTGCCACTTGGTTTGGTTCAGAAACGATTTTCGGTGCCTCCTCTGAATACTTGGAACACGGCTTGTTGGGCGTCATTGAAGATCCCTTCGGCGGTGCGCTTTGCCTGATACTGTTTGGGATGTTTTACGTAAAACCCATCTACCGCATGCGTGTGAGCACCTTGGGGGATGTATATGTCCGATTATTTGGCAAGAAAGTCGGCTACATCTCTTCCCTGTGTATGGTGCCGGCTTTTTTTGGATATACAGCGGCGCAACTGGTGGCACTGAGTCTGATATTGGGAGCTGTCACAGGTGCTTCGCTGATACAGGGAATTCTTATCGCCGTGATCATCGTCGTCGTATACACTTTCCTGGGAGGTATGTGGGCCATTTCCATTACAGATTTTATACAAACCCTGGTGATTGTGGTCGGATTAATCTGGGTGACGGTCATTATCCTGCGTGATGCAGGCGGCGCTAGCGCCATCTTGGCAGACGCTCCGCCGGGTAGCTTTCAGTTTTTTCCGCCGCCGGAGTTGTCGGCGTGGGGAAATTACTTCGGAGCATGGGCCATTTTGGGCTTGGGCAGTATTCCCAGTCAAGACATCTATCAACGGGTAATGGCCTCGAAGTCGGAGCGTGTGGCTCAGCGTTCACTGTACTTGGCAGCTGCCTGTTATCTCACCTTTGGACTACTGCCACTCTTCATTGCGCTTGGAGCAAAAACGCTTTATCCGGATCTTTATTTGGAAAACCCTCAAATGCTGCTGCCCCAAATGGTGCTACAACACGCGGGTTTGGGCGTTCAAATTCTATTCTTCGGTGCCCTACTCTCTGCCATCATGAGTACCACGAGTTCTTCTTTATTGGCTCCTTCGGCTATCCTATCCGAAAACATACTCAGACCATACCTCACACAGTATTCAGACCGAAAGATGCTCTGGCTTTTGCGGATAAATGTGGTAGCAGTCGCTTTGGTATCGGTCTTCATGGCCACCTGGAAGGCAAATATCTACGAACTGGTAGCAGACGCATCCATTTTGCTCCTGGTATCCCTTTTTGTACCTCTAACTGCCGGCCTGTATTGGAAAAAAGCATCCAAATTCGGTGCTTTGCTGTCCATTTTTTTTGGCATGAGTTCCTACTTTGTTCTAGATCAGTTTACCTTTGCAATCCCTTCCTTTCTCTTGGCCACCGCTTGCAGTGCCCTAGGGATGGTATTGGGAACCCTCATTAAACCGAAAAATCCTCGATGCAATCCAATTATCCGGTCGTCCACCTAAAAAAAGGCAAAGACATCTCCATACAACGCAGGCACCACTGGGTTTTTTCCGGGGCCATCGCAAAGAAAGACGGGGGCATAGCTGCCGGTGATCTGGTAGAGGTGGTGGATGAAAAAGGCAGGTTTCTAGCAGTAGGCTTTTACGGTGAAGGATCCATCGCCGTGCGAATCGCAGCATTTGATCAAGGACCTCTGAATGCCTCCTTTTGGGTTCAATCCCTGAGAAAGGCCTATGACCTCAGGCGGTTGCTCGGACTGACCGACAACCTGGATACCAACGTGTACCGTCTTTTTCACGGTGAGGGCGACCTGATGCCCGGCTTGATCATCGATTATTACAACGGAACAGCAGTGGTTCAAGCCCACCACGAAGGAATACACCGGCATCTAACGGACATCGCATCCGCTCTGCAATCTATCTACGGGGAGAATTTGAAAGCGGTATACGACAAGAGTCAGGCTACAATATCTGGGAATAGCCTCGTTACCGATGGATTCGTCTTTGGCACACCCGAAACAAATCAGGTCAGAGAATACGGCAACCTATTTGAAATCGATTGGGAAAAGGGCCAAAAAACCGGATTCTTTATCGATCAGCGTGAAAACCGCTACTTGCTTGGCAAGTATGCCGCCGGCAAAAAGGTATTAAATACTTTTTGTTATTCGGGTGGCTTTTCTGTGTACGCATTGAACCAAGGGGCGAAAGAAGTACACTCGGTGGATATCTCAGCGGCTGCGGTCGCACTAACCGATCAAAACGTAGCCATCAATGGGCTAGCAGCAGGACGCCACCGAAGTGTGGCAGCGGATGTGATGCACTATTTAAAAGAGGTTAGCCAAGATTTTGAAGTGATCGTGTTGGACCCACCTGCGTTTGCAAAGCATGTCCGCAGTAGGCACCAAGCCGTGCAGGCCTACAAACGGATCAATAGCCTGGCCATCAAAAATATCCGTTCTGGCGGTCTCCTTTTTACCTTTTCCTGTTCCCAAGTAGTGGACATGACGCTTTTTTCACATACCGTGACGGCAGCAGCGATGGAGGCCGGCCGACAGGTAAAAATCATCCATCAACTCACCCAGCCCGGTGATCATCCGATCAACATTTTCCACCAAGAAACTGCCTATTTGAAAGGGTTGGTCCTGTATGTGGTCTGACAGCGCCACATACTGTACGTTAGGATCGCCCCCGCAATAAATTATGGCTTTACCAGGAAGGTAACTTTTCACCAACCAACTACTTGCTAAAGTCCCCTAGGGCTTTAACCATTGGCCCAAGTATTCCTGCCGCTCCCGTGCAGACCGGGTGACCACTTGTTGTGCAGCGTTTTTGGCCGGACTAGGAAGCTCCTCGATTTTAACACCCTCACCTACCGGCACCTCGGACGAAAGGATCAGCGGCTTCCGGTCAGACAGGTAATTTATAAGTTGGGGCAGGTCGTATGCTTTGCCCGAATATGGGACCGTATAGGCCGTCATGGACGGATCATACTGTGGATCCCTCACCAATTCTTGAAAAGATGTTAGTGGATTTACCAGGGCAATACCTGAAATACTGGGATTAAATGCCGCGGCATGGAGCAGTACAGAACTCATGGCTCCTTTGGCGAGGCCCCGGATCTCGGTAACACCTTCCTTGTCTTGAAGAATTTTCACCAATCGATTTGCATCACCCGCGTGGATACCGGTAATACTCCTACCAATGAGAATACTGCCAAACCATAGATTGTAGGAGTGTCCCTCAAAATTGGAGTCGCCCGTAAATCCACCCTGTCCCATTTCACCCACATTCAGCAGGTCTGGGGCAAGTACCATAGCCCCTCCACGCACCAAGGCCTCCATATCTCCCTGGACAGCAGCGTCTGTGGCTTTTCCAGAGGGGTCCAAATACAGGACCGCCTTGGTAGTCCCTTGATTTGGCTTCATGAGCAGGTAAGGGATCCAATAATCCCCCTCCCCTTTCATCAGGTACTTCTCGACGGAGTACCCTTCTCGCTGAAATCTCCCCACCATCATGGATTCAGCTGGAGCTATCGGTTCCACGTAGCCCGATAAATCCTTTGCAGTTGACACCAAGTCACGGGGCAATTCGGGTAAGGATGCGAGCATACGCTGATTTAGGTCGAATACGCGCTTTCCCTCGAAGGAGGTAAGCACCTGCCCGGTTGGTGTGACCTGTAGGTCTGCCTTTGACAGTGTATCCACTGGTTCATCCATGGAATGCCCTGGTAACTGCAAGTGACGCTGGAAAAAGGCATACATCGCCTCACGGTTTTTGGGGGTAGAGGCATGGGCCGCATCGTCCTCCACCATCTCAAAAAGTCCCTCAGCACCGTAGCTCTCATATACTTTTCGGGCTTGGGTAGCCGCTTCACGTGCGCCTTCAATATTGAATATATCGCGTGTGGTAGTGATCATCTGACTGGGTTTTGGTGCCCGGACGATCAACAGGTCCGGTTGGTCCAAACCCTGCTGTATACCTCGATAAAAATTTTGCTCAGCATCCTGCGGACCGTGGGTAAGCCACAACCGCTTAAAATTAGTAATGTAATTTTCCGGAGCGGATGCGTAGATCCGTTCATCAAAAGCGGCAATATACGCAGACTGGGTACCGCCTCCGGATCTCCCGGTGATACCAATCCGAGCCGGGTCTACTTCCTTCCGCGTCAGCAGATAGTCCACCGCACGGATGCCGTCCCATATCATATAGGTCGCCTGAGAGGTACCCGCGATAAACGCTTGGGCTCCGGGGTACGAATGCTGTTTAGTAGGCCCTCCGATGGTAGATTCGTTGGTAGCAGGATCGAAGTATTCCAGCCGCTCCCCTTGACCTACTGGATCAAACGCAAAAACGATAAAACCTTTGTAGACTAGGTTTAATATCATGTGTTGGTAGGTCGCACTTCGGTAGGCCTCCTGGGCGTGCCCACTGCAAAATATCACGACCGGGGCTTTCCCACGTATACCTTTTGGGATAAAGAGGGTGGAAGTTACGTAAAAACCAGGCTGGGATTCGAATACCACATGCTCCAGCAAAAACTTCTCCTTTTCAATTCGTCGGGTAATCTGGGGGTTGAGTGGGGTCTTTTCAGGAAATGGACCCACTACTTCCAAAAGCGTTTTTTGGGTCCACGCTTGGCGCTCCTTCCACTGATCCAACGACTGAATAGCTGCAATCTCCGCATCCCGAATCTCCAAGTGGGAGAAGGCCTGCGCCGTCAAATGCTTGTAAAGCGCATTGGGTCCATCTTTGAAATTTACCCAGTGGGGTTGTATGACGGCTAAATCCTCCTGAGCTATCAGCAGGCCTGGAATTAGGAAAAATAGGAGTAAGTGGAGTAGCGATTTCATGGGAGGGCATATTTTATGGGGACTGAAAAAACGAAAGCTCGCCGCCAAGGCGTCGCAAAAACGCGGTGAGGGCAAGCTTTCGGTGGATTTGGATTCTTACTGGCTAGACTTGGTCAGGCACCACGTAAGGTGGTCTGCTAGGTCTGGAAAGCATGGTATCTGCCTCGGAGTCGTTGGCAAACCGTTCGTACTCACCCATAAAATTAAGCCCTCTACCCAGTCTGTAGGAGATATTGGCCATGATAGGCAATGCAGAGGAATAATGCCCCTCCCGGATATCGCAATTCAGCGCATACCGGTCATGCTTGCGCACTGCGTCCAAGAAATTGGCGTAATGCTCCGAACCTCCGGGCGCTGCCATGAGGTTGGACCCACCGCTGGCTTGTTGTTGTACCTTTGCCGATTGCGCAAAAGGCTCCTTCTCGTCCTTACGAAATGCCTTCCAAGTGCTACCGTTCAGTTCTAGGTATCCATCTGTTCCATAGAAAACATTTCCGATGTGGATGTCCAAGCTGGACTCTCCATTGGTATACCTACCTCTGGTTTCAAACTCCAACACTTTGCCGTCGGCATACTTGAAGATGGAGGTCTGCGTATTGGGAGTTTCCTGAGAACACTCTGAAGGAGAAATCCCGTAAATGCCACCGGTGGAATATACGGATACCGGATGCTCGTTTTTGTTCAATCCCCATCGGGCCACGTCAAATTGGTGAGGGCCTTGGTTTCCAGTATCACCGTTTCCGGTATCCCAGTGCCAGTGCCAGTTATAGTGTCCCCTCTTCTCATTATACGCCCGATAGGGTGCAGGGCCTAACCACAGATCGTAGTGCAAGCCTGCCGGTGGCATACTATCTTTGGCAATGCCGAAGGAATGCCGCGGCTTGTAACAGAGACCTCTTGCCATGTACACCTCCCCAATGCCTCCCTCATGCAAAAACTTCATCGCCTGCATCACGTTGGCAATGGATCGGTTTTGAAATCCGGTCTGCATGACCACATTGTACTTGCGGGCAGCTTCGATCATCTTGCGGCCTTCAAAAATGTTGTGGCTTGAGGGTTTTTCTACGTAAACATGCTTGCCTGCCTGTGCAGCCCAAATGGCCCCCAGCGCATGCCAATGGTTCGGCGTGGCAAAAGAGACGGCATCTACTTCCTTGTCCTCAAACACCTTCCGCATGTCATAGGCCGTTCCGGGCTTATCACCGGTTTGATCTTGTACCAGCTTCACTTTTTCAGCCCAGGTATTTTCATCTACGTCGCACAACGTTTTGATAACCACATTGCGGCTGTCTTTCAGTTTACAGAATTGATTGATGTGGTTGGTACCCTGACCTCTGATACCGATGATGGAAAGGTGCATCCGGTCGTTTGCTCCTAAGATATTCCCGTAAGATTTGGCACTCATAGTCATGCCGGCCACAGCAATGCCCGCACTCCCCATTAAACTCTTTTTGATAAATTCTCTTCTTTCTGTCATGTTGTATTTAAGGTTACTTGGTTACTTATTTCCATTACTTAGTTCGTTGCCTAAAGCTTGCTGACCATCTGATCAAAGAGCTGTTTTTCTTTTTGCATGGCGGCAATTTTATCTGCCGGATTGCTATGTGCTTCGAGTAGGATCCAACCTTGGTAATTTGCACCGTTTAGCAATCTGAACAAATCCTGAAAAGGATAATCCGTCTCGCTGAAAGCCCGGCAATGCGTGGTATCTCCGATCCATTGCTTTACCATGTTAAAATTCGCTTCCAAACCCGGTTCTTTTAGGTCGGTATCGTTGCTGTTCCAGCAAATTACGACGTTTTTCTCAGTCACCTGATCGAATATCTCTTTCATCACAGGCAATTCCTGGGTGATACGACCATGTACTTCCACCCTGACTAACTGGCCATGATTCTTCGCAAACTTTCCGACCTCGTTAAAGGAAGAAGCAATCTGTGCAATCGTTTTTTCTCTAGGTACTCCCTCTGGAAGGGTATTGGGTTTTACCTTGATGCCCGTAGCACCGATATCTTTGCAAAGTTTGATGTATTCTTTGGTCCCTTCGATGTTTCGCTTGAGCACGGCAGGATCGGGACTGTGGTATTCGTAATTGCTCCCATAGCCTAAACAGGTCACCGGGCTATCCCTGAAGCGCTTCTTTACTTCGTTCCGCTCCTTTTTGGACAGGTTGACTTCCACGCCATGCGCATGCTCGGTTCTTAGTTCTACCGCTCCATAGCCCGTTTTTTCGCAGGCTGCGATCAGTTCCGGCAAGGTCATGTCCTTTCCCCACTGATAGGTAACCAGTCCGAGCTTTAAGGCCGCATTTTGTGCAAATAACGACTGCATGGAGACTCCCCCCAGCAATCCAACCGCCATACCTGATGCCAGGCTCTTTTTTACAAACTCTCTTCTGTCTAACAATTTTCTCATTTTTGGTTATTTTGGTTCTATTGAATAAGCGGTTGATATAAATCGGGGTTGAGGGAATTTTACTTCCATAATACCCCATCGTTGTGTTTTATACCATTGGCTGGGAAAGGAATTTTTCCTCCAAACACATAAAGGTCCCGCTGATCCTCCAGCGTAACCGCACTTTCGTTGAGGCTGCCATCGGCATGCATGGCCTTACTGAGATCCAGTCCAAGGTGCTTAGCCAGAAAGGGATACACCGCCTGACGCTTCTTCTCGTCGTATCCGTGTTGGTCTTCCGGTATATGAATGTTTTCTACAGAATTTGGATTTCCCATCAGGGTATAGATGTGCTTCAAATGCGGGTATTCAACCTCCGGATTATTTTTGGTCCAATCGCCGCCTACAGACACCAATAACATGGGCCTCGGGGCCGCAACGCCCGCAATCTCTACGTTGTTGGTCTGAAAATTCTTCGCCTTGTGAATCTGCATCCCGCTCTCACACACGCAACCGCCAAAGAAGTGGGCTGAAACCATGACCACCGGAACAGAAACGCTAACACGATCATCCACTGCGGCCAACAAAAACGATTGAGTTCCTCCACCGGAAGCTCCTGTCACGGCTATTCTTTCAGGATCCGCTCCCAATTCAAGTAAAAAATCTACACCCCGTACACTATTCCAAAGCTGTTGCTTAAGGGCATCGGGATGTTTGTGTTCCCAGCCGATCTCTTCCATTTCGGCATACCCAACCGCATCGTATGCCCAAACCATTGCTCCCATCCTGGCCATACTGGCAAAGCGCTTTTGTGCATCGGCCCGATACCTACCCACATCACCAGGCTGACCCCAATGTCCGTGAGGGCTGAGGATTCCCGGTAAACCACTTGAAGCTCCGGTGGGTTTGTACAGACTGCCGGTCACAAATACACCGGGTAAACTCTCAAAAGCCGCGTTTTGAACCGTGTATCCGTCAAACTGCCTGACTTCACCGAAAACAGCGTTCAGTGGTTTTTTTTTGGGCGCTTTGTCCAGCCCTGTTCCCTTCAGGATTTGGCGGCGGATGGCGTTGGCGCGCTTTTCCCATGCGGCCCTATTCGTGTAGGTTTGTTTCATTTGCCGAAGAAAAGCAGCTCCCTCCTCCTCTGTCCAATGGTTTCCCACACAGAGCATGCTTTCATCTACTGGCTTGCGCTGAGCATGTACTGATGGAGACATCGCTACAACTAATAGGAACGTGAGAAGCGTCAGGCAACATCTTCGGCGGTGGTGTTTAGGTATCATGGGCGTATTGTTTGTTACAATGATTTCATCATTTGAGCCATTTATCGAACCAATCAAACGCCTCCTGTTGCATGGCCCTATCAAATTTATGAGGTCCAGGATAATAAGAACACCGGTACTTGTCTGATGCTCCTGCTTTGGCAAATACGTCCGCCAAGATTTTGTCTGCTCTTTCCATTTCAGGCATGGTATACAGCGCGTCATCGATATCGTTTAGCACCAATGTGGGATTCGGGGCTCGTAAGCCTAGGATTTCCGGAAAATCCAGCTCCTGCGGCAAAATGGGCACATAAGCCATCCAGGTATGAGTAAATGACTTATGCAGCAAGAAGTCCGTCCAGGTGCTCATAAATCCCACACATACGGCGCAGGTAATCCGAGGATCCAAGCCACCGGTCATTACGGTCCTAAGACCTCCTCCGGAAAGGCCTGCACAGCCGATTTTTGCGGTATCTACATCCTGACGGGCGCAAAGCACATCCAAGGCTGCCCTGTCCTCCGCAAAGAAGACCCCCGGCCAAGTGGTGCCGGCGCAAAAAAGGGATTTGGCCATCACATGCTCGTGGTTACCTGCCCACGTATTGTAGGCTTGAATATTTTGGGGATCCTCCGGGTTTTCATCCGTTAGGCCATTGCGTTGCCGTTCCGGCACATCGGCTAGCATCACCCTGCGGCTGGCAAAGGTGAATGCATCTGCCACCATGACCACATAGCCACGCTTCGCGATTTCATTGGCCCAGGCAGTTCCTTCGTAATAATGATCCTGATGGGCAACCATCAGTTCGTGTGGGCTATCGCTGGTACGGGTAATTTTTCGCAATCCAAAATACTTGTTTCCCCCGTGGCAGTGAAGACCCAATATGGCCGGTAGCTTTCCTGTGGCGCCCAGTGGTTTCAGAATTACCGCTTTGGTGGGATTGCCATAGGGCAACTTCCAACTAACTTCCTCCACCTGTAGTCCATCGTAGGAATAGGTCCTATGGACGGTTACCTGCGGCGTAGGGCCCACATCGGGAATACCCAAGCGGTCTTTCACCTTTTCTAAGGCCTGCTTTTTCCAAGCCTGCAAGTCCGTAAACTGGGTATTTCTAAAGGAAAGTCTCGGCAGTCCTTCCAAGTGAAGCGAGTTGGCCCAAGGGCCATACGCACCGATCAAGTTCTCCATGGTGGCTTGTGGGTTTTCAGCGTGAATCGGTTGGCCTTCCATAGACCAAACTGGGCCGGTAGCCAACGCCATGCCTGCAAGCCCGGTAGCTTTTAGAAAATCTCTACGGTTTTTTTTCACGTTCTTGGTTTTAGTGAATGCAATTCCTTATTTCTTGGCCATTTCCAGGGCCGTGGTGGTCACAAAATACTTGGCGATCATGTTTGGCACCTCCCAGTCCGGTAATTTCCCTGCCACAAGGTACTCTAAATATTTTTCGGTAACCTCTCGGAAATGGTCTTCGTGGCTGGTACGGAATGACTCGGGGATTTCTACTCTCCAAGCATTTGCGTCGGTAACTTTCACTACGCCCAATCCGGGAAATTTCTCGCTCAGCTTTTGCACTGCGGCAAAGAGCTTGTCCTGAAAATCCTTTAATCCAGTACTGGAAATAGGCTCAATATACAGCTCGGGCTTGTAATTTTCCTTTTTGTCCTGACGGATTACCAAATTGGCCTTCGTTCCACGCATGATGGAATAATGGGTATCTGCGGAGCCTTCCGGAGCCACATAGTTCCAGATCACCGACACTTTGGCGTGTACGCCGTTGATCTTGTAGTTGATCTCGCCATTTCCATACACCTTCAGCATGCCATCTTCGATATATGGGCTAAGGTATTCGGGAAACTCCTGCAGTCCAGTGGATCGGGTAAACTCTTCCAAGGTCAGGTCGGTGGCCCAGCGGGTAGCATTGATCATCTCAATGTCGTTGTTGTAGTCAATGATTTTACCCGGAAAGCACTCCCACTGCACCAAATCTACCAAGTGGGTGGTTACATCCACGATTCCTTCGCCTTGCTGGGCTACATCGTAAAACCATCCCGGTCTTTGCAGAGGCTTTCCGGATACTGTTTTGTAAAAGTGGTGCACACTTTCCTTGGTAACCGCCGGTGCATCCAGGGTTCCGTTTTCCAGGGAACCAAACACCTCTTCTACCAAACTGAACTCTTTCTGTAGGATAGTGCTGATTTCAAATCGCTCCGTCATAATATCAAAAAGCAGTACGTCGTTTTTCTCAGCCTCTTCAAAGGCTTCTTTCAATACCGCAAATCCTTCGGGGTCAATGGCCATGGGCTTATCTGCCAGCACGTGAAATCCACCCTTGACAGCAGCGAGTAAATTCTTTGTTTTATTCCGGTTATTTCCGGCCGTAACCATCACATTTCCCTTCTTTTCGGAAACCATTTTTTCCAAAAAATCCGTCCCTGCATATACCTCCATCTGCCAATTGGTCGGATCCTCTGCCCGGGTATTGTAGGACTCAATAGCTGCCAGGTAGGCCTGCAAATCCGGTCCGCCGGGAGCATATACGTGTACCTTGGGATCCACTTGGGGGTAAGTGGCTTTTTTCACTAGGTGGGCATGGAAGTGCCCAGGGTCCAACGTGACCAACTTGATTTCGTTTTCTTTTCCTTCAAATTTGGTTTGGGTACTGGTTTCCATTTTATTTTCACTTGAACAGGAAAGGGTTAAAAATAAGGATGAAAGGCAAAGGCCTGTCAAAAACCTGGATGATACATTCATAGAGATTGGTAATTTATTGGGTACTGATTTGAATTTTAGATCTTAATCGACTGACTACAAAAGGATAGGAAATAGGGCAATCAGAATTCCCGGTCTTTCGTGGGAATAAATATAAAGAAAGAAAAAGAAGAATAAAACAGAATTGTGCGCAATCGATTGCATTTAATCGATTTAATTCCTAATATTCCCAAAAATAGCCGTTTTGCTCCCGCAAATCAATGAGTAAAAAAGACAAAGCCACCATACACGACATTGCGAACAAGCTGGGTATTACTGCATCGACCGTTTCCCGGGCACTGAACAACCACCCGAGAATCAGTGCGCGCACCAAGGAACTCGTACATGAAGCGGCTAAGGAAATCAACTACAAGCCAAACTCCTTTGCAGTGGCGCTTCGCAACGGGAGAAGTAGGCTGATCGGAATTGTTATCCCCACGGTAAACAGAAACTTCTTTTCGTCTATCGTAAGAGGGATTGAGGAATATGCCAATGAACGCGACTACCGGGTCGTTATTACCCAATCATACGATAACTACGAAAAGGAAAAACAAACCGTTAACGCGCTGATCGATGCCCAAGTAGATGGCATCATGGTGTCCCTTGGCAAGACAACCACCGGGCTTACCCACTTCAAAAAAGCCATAGATATGGGAATACCCCTAGTATTCTTCGACCGAGTGGCGGAAGAACTACCGGTAAGTCAAGTAGTCATCGACGACTTCCAAGCGTCTTTTCTGATGACTGAGCATATGATCCGGCAGGGCTATCGCCGCATCGCCCATTTCAATAGCCCCATGAAAATCAATATTTTTAAAGAACGGTTTAGGGGATACAGGGAGGCACTGGAAACCTACGGCCTCTCCGTAGATCCTAACCTACTTATATACAGTAACCTGCAACTAGAAGATGGCCGGGAAAGTGTGCATACCTTGCTGAACAAAGGCATCTCCTTTGACGCCATCTTTTCAGCCTCCGATTATTCCATTGTCGGTGCCATGCAGGAACTCAAAAAGAACGGCATCAGGATCCCGGAAGATGTGGGATTAGCAGGGTTTGGAAACGAACCCTTTACGGAGTTTACCGATCCGCCTCTGTCTACGGTAGATCAAGTGAGCATCCCCATGGGGCAATCCGTAGCCAAAATGTTTTTTGAACTGTTGGAAAATGAAGGAATAACGCTTCCAATCCAGAAAGTGGTGCTCACTCCCAAGGTAATCTTCCGGAAATCCACCCAAAAAACGTCTCCCTAATCCGACTCAGAAACCAAATCTCAAACGCAACATTGAACGTACAGCAACGATGCAAAAACTAAACAGAACCACTGCCGGTGTGAATACGGACCGACCGGTGAAGATACTCCAGTTTGGTACCGGAAATTTTTTACGTGGATTCACCGACTGGATCGTCGACCTTTTGAATGAGAAAGCTCAATTCAGCGCAGATATACAGTTGGTACAGGTTCACGGCAAACGCCCAGCTTCGGAGATTGCCAATCAGGAAGGACTTTTCCACGTGATCACGCGTGGCTTTCAGCAGGGCCAAACGATCGACGAGAGCCGATTGATCACCTGCGTTCGCGGGGCCACCAATCCCTACCTGGACTACGCAGGTTTTCTAGCGTTGGGCACCAATCCGGACCTGACCTGGATTGTATCCAACACCACCGAGGCGGGCATCTTCGTGGATCCTTCAGACCGGGACCCCGATCAAACGCCCCATAGCTTTCCGGGAAAACTAACAGCGTTGCTATATCACCGTTTCACTGCCGGCGATGAACTGCTGAACCATGACCTGCATGTGCTACCCTGCGAGCTGATTGAGGGCAATGGAGAAAAACTAAAAAGCTGTGTGCTGGAATATGCCGCCCTTTGGAAACTCCCGGAGGCCTTTACAGCCTGGCACGAAGAGTGGGTGCATTATTACAACACCTTGGTAGACCGGATTGTCCCCGGCTATCCCAGCGACGAAGCCGCGGAAATCCAACAGCGACTGGGGTTCCAAGACGACCTGATGGTGGTGGCAGAGCCCTTTCACTTTTGGGCCATTGAGGGTCCAGAAAGCTTGAAAGAGGCCTTCCCCGCAGAAAAGATCGGGCTGAATGTGTTGGTAGTCCCGGATCTGACACCTTATCGGAAGCGAAAAGTCCGCATTCTAAACGGTGCCCACACCACCTTTGTCCCCCTGGCCTATCTACAAGGTCTCCGTATCGTAAAAGAAGCCGTGGATGACGCAACCATGGGTTCCTTTCTAAAAGGTGCCCTCTACGAGGAAATCATTCCTTCCATGGACATGGCCCCTGAGGAATTGATCCCCTTTGCCGAAGCGGTCATGGACCGATTTAAAAACCCTTTTATCCGTCACCAATTAAGTGCCATTGCACTGAATTCCATTTCCAAATTCCGTGTCCGCGTGCTACCGTCTCTGCTGGGGTATATCCGTAAAAAAGAGGCGTTGCCGGGTCGATTGGTCCGTTCATTTGCGGCCCTCATGGTTTTTTATCGGGGTCGCTACAAGGGCGAAACCTTACCCGTGAACGACACCGAGGAGGTGATGGCATTTATTTCCGATGCCTGGTCCTCCGACGATCCCTACGAGACGGTTCCCACGATCCTCGCCAACCTGTCCTTTTGGGGTCAGGACCTCAATCAGTATCCAGGACTGTCAGACGCCGTAATCCAGGAAGTAAAGGCATTGCTTGGAGAGGAATTGGTGAGGAGGGCGTGAGGGATAGATAGAACGGATTAACGTTACGTCGTGATAGCCTGGAAAATCCGTTCTTTAAAGGCGTTTGTCGTAACGAAGTGGAAATCCCGTCTTAGCGGGGCTAACAGGTTTCACGAACTTGTCCGCCAGCTGGTGTAGACTCTCAGCCTCTGGGATAATTTGGTATCTTCGATACCAGTTGCCCATTCCGGGCACACCCAATAAAAAAAAAGCTTAAATATAGCTTTAATCGAGATTCTGTGGGCGCTTGATTAGCGGATTGTCCTGCGGACACTCTATCACGCATGCCAGCTCGCACAGTTTTTATACTAAACGTTGGCAATTATTGGAAAACCCAATAACCAATTATGAGTAAACCAATCTTTAAAATTCTTGCATCTGCATCCTTTCTAATCATAGGATTTCAATGTGAAACATTATACCACACAGCTAATCATGAGTCGAAAAATGAAATTGTAACAAGTGGCTCTGATTTTGAAATGATTCAAGAGGTGACAAATGAATTCGTAGCTACCTGGATAAATGGAGGTGCCGAAGGATGACCAAAACTGTAAAGGAAGTAATTGTGCGCGTTCTTCCTAGTTTAACTTTCCAATGGTGTCAAACCCATTCTTCTCCAAGCTATCAGCCACAACCAGTTGGAAAGGGGTATCCGCTAGCCGATTCTGATAAGTTGTTTTGCTTCTTTATACGGATAGGGGAATTATCGGGCTCCCGGAGGTAAATGTGAAAGCAAATACCTCACCATGTAAAGGCGCATGTGCAAGGGTGTGCCTTTGCCTTCGCTTAGCCCATGATCCCGATTGGGATATGCCATGTAATCAAAAGGCTTACCCAGTTCGATCAAGCGATCCACCAGTCCCTCGGTAATTTCAAGATGGGTGTTCGTTTCCCCTGTACCGTGTATGATTAGCAGTTTCCCCTCAAGTCCTTCGGCAAAATTGATCGGAGCGGAATCCCTATACCCTTGGGGATTGACGTCCGGTGTCTTCATATAGATCTCCTGAAACCACGCATTGTACAGGTGTGGTTGTGGCTTAGGTGCTACCGCTATTCCGACTTTGTATAAGTCGGGTTTACGAAACATTGCATTGAGGGTATTTGAGCCCCCTCCGCTCCAGCCCCATATACCGACTCGGTCTGTGTCCACGTAGGAGTATGTCTTGGCCAATTCCTTTATTCCAGCAGCCTGCTCCTCGGAAGAAAGTGGCCCCAAACTTCCTGCCACGGCCCTACGCCAGGCCGCTCCCTTTGGAGCTGGGGTGCCGCGGTTATCTATAGACACCACCAGATAGCCTAGATCGGCAATCACTTGATGGAAATCAGCCATGGCATGTCCCCAGGTATCCATTACGGTCTGCCCGTGGGGTTCACCATACACGTAGACAAATACCGGGTATTTCTTTGACGGATCAAAATCCCGAGGCTTTATCATCCAAGCATCCATTACAACCCCGCTGCCAATATCGAGGCGCATAAACTCCTTTGGCTGAGAACCGAATGCCTTGACTTTTCCATTCAATTCGTCGTTTTCCACTAAAACGCGCTCCACCCTATGATTCGATAGGTTGACAAGCTGAGTGACAGGGGGAGTATTTGCAGACGAATAGGTGTGAAAGGCCCTTTGCCCATCGGGAGAGATGGTGTAGGTGTGAGTTCCGGGCTGGTCCATCGGAGTTACCCGTTCAGGCTTTCCTTTTCCATCCATCCTAACGCGATACAAATACTTCTGGGTGCCGGCATCGGGTGATGCATAAAAGTAAAACCATCCGTTGTGTTGATCTACACCTGCGCGCCCGATTACATCATATTCTCCCGGTGTCAGCAATACCTCCTTTTTTCCATCGCGGGAATGTAGGTAGGCATGTCGCCAGCCGTCCTTTTCAGTCAAGACTATAAAATTTAGGTAGCCTTTGACCCAATCCACTCCCCCGTTCGTCCCGTAACTTGCTACCACCCAGGCCGGATCCGATTCCTCGTAGATCGTAGTGATCGTTCCATGGGTAACATCGGCAAGTAAAAACTGCCTATTGTCTCTAAAGCGGCTTCTCTTCTCTACCAGTACTTCTTCCGAATTGCCGGCCCAGCCAAGGTCTCCCACATAATAGCCTTCTTTGGGAATAGGAATCGATAGCCATGTTATTTCCTTTCCCTGAATGTCCGTAACACCTACCCGTAGCTTGGAAATAGCTCCGGCTACCCTGGCAAATCGCTGTTCCTTTACCTCTGGATACGAAGGGTCACCCGGAACCAACGATGATCGGATGCCTACATCCGATGCGTCTGCCTGCACAAAGGCAATTTTTTTACTATCTGGACTCCATACGGCCCTTTGGTAAGAAATCGCTTCAGAATTCCCATCAAACGTAAGTTGTGTAGTGTCCTTTGTGAGTAGGTTATAAATGGATACATCTCCCCGGTCCGTAAATAAAATTTGGCTTCCATCGGGGGAAAATCGATGGTTGGATCCGGCAACGACCTGTTCAAGGCTACCGGTACTTCGATTATACACCCAGTATTCCGGCATCCCTGCTAGACCCCCCCCGGTCAATTCTACGAGAATTTTGTCTCCATCGGCAGAAAACTCGTAGTTTCTGATCTCAAATCCTTCCCTTTCGAAGTTTACTTCGGATAATAGGACGGTGCGTTGGCCACTCTTAAGATCATAGCTCACGAGTGCCCGGGAATCCCGACCTGGCAGACGCTCTAGGTCGCAATACCCCGACCCATCCGGAAGCCAACGTCCGTTGAACGATTTTACCGAAAAACTATTTTCTTCATAGATTGCCTTTAGCCTTTCCTTTGTACTCTCCGGCACCACCGAGCGGGTAGGCGATTGGGATACACTAGACTGGGAGTAAACACTGGTTGATAGCCAAAGCGCCTGATAAAAGATCGTCGCCAGAATCAACGACAGCGACTTGATTTTGCGTCTTTCGGTTTCTGTTAGCATCTTAAAAGTCTATTAAGTGTACAACATGTGCCTTTCTTATTGGCTCGGACTATTAATCAGCTCAATCGCCTGTGTGGCGGCATTTTTAAGTGTATTTCGGGGCGACTTGACTTTTGCTGCTTCGTTCAGAAATCTCAATTGGGAGGTGTTGCCGCTTTCTCCGATGGCGATAAGGGCCTGCGCTCTGACCAGGTAGCTCTCATCGGTATCATAGATCTTCCTGAAATCACTTACCATAGAGGAGTCTTTCAATTTCCCCAATGCGTTTACGGATGCCGCCCTGACTTTGGAGTTGCTATCTCGCTGCGTCTGTAAAAACAGCGCCTTGCTACTGCTTCCATGAAATTCGGAGAG
The DNA here is from genome assembly GCF_020832325.1 of Lunatimonas sp. Taxonomy (GTDB): domain Bacteria; phylum Bacteroidota; class Bacteroidia; order Cytophagales; family Cyclobacteriaceae; genus Lunatimonas. The sequence goes on along the minus strand of NZ_JAFIEU010000013.1, from coordinate 6,462 downwards.
ATTCCGCACAGCAGCTTCCCTGACAGCCCAAAAGGGATCCTCGGTAGCAAGAGCTGTCCATTTCTGAACGGTCTTTGAGGAACTCTGAAAAGCTTTCAGTTGGTCAATGGCCCATAATCGGCCCGTTACGTCGTCGTTTTCTACTTGAAAAACCAGTTCTTCTTCAGATTTATTCACCGTCCATTCTTTGAGCAGGTGGTTGCCATCATCAAAGCGGAACATCAATGGCTCCGCATCAAACTTGAACTCAAATTTCTCCACCCGCTCACTCAAGGTCACTTTTTCAATCGTTTTTCCATTCGCATGGTAAAATCCGAGATTGACCGGGATCGTATAAATGGGTACACGTTCCCACTTATCCTGCGTTTGCACTATCTCCACCGAAAGCGTCTTGGTGGATTCATTCCATGTTTTGGTAACCTCAAATACGGCGTGCCCTGGATGAAATAGAAACTGCTCAAAAAACCGGTCCAAATTCATACCGCTAACATCTTTCGCGCACTGAATAAAATCTTGGGTGCTTACTGCTTGAAATTCAAACCGATGCAGAAATTCACTGATCACCCTGAAAAAGGTATCGTCACCCACTACAAAACGTAGCATGTGCAACACATAAGCGCCCTTGGGATAGGCATGGCTGTCAAAATTCTGTCCGGGCTCTTCGTACTGATTGAAGACTATGGGCCGCATATACCTGGTGTGTGCTTCGCGCAGGTATCCACTCCTTTTCCTTATCAGGTCAACTGCAGCCTCATCCTCTCCCCATGCATACCGCTTGTATAGGTAATCGGAATAGGTCGCAAAACTTTCATTCATCCAGGAATGCTCCCAGCTTCTGAGGGTAATAAGATCTCCCCACCACTGATGCGCAATCTCATGGGCCAGGATACCTTCAAAGGAAAAATCGATTTCTTCCTGTACCGTAGTGACGGCACCTTCACCTAGCAGGGACGCTGAAGTGGCTTCCGCTCCCCCACCCTGGTGCGCTGAGATTACCTGATCATACTTTTCCCAAGGATATTCATACCCATACAATCGGTTAAAGAAATCAATCATGTAAGGTGTCTTGGCAAATGATCTTCGGGCGTCCTTCTCGTGTCTTGGATACACCCAATAGTTTACCGGCAATGCACCCAAGGAATCTTCGAAAACCAAGTAATCGGCAATACTCAGGTTGATCAGGTAGGTGGAATGCGGTAGATTTTGCTTCCAATGGTAGGTGTGTTTTCCCTTACCAGGATCCTCGGTGATGCTGAGCAATTCTCCGTTGGACAGGACCTTGTAGGCATTATCCACGGTGACGATCATCTCCTGCGTTACTTTGTCGTGGGGATAGTCGTAACATGGAATCCATTGCCGCGCCTTGTTGGGCCAACAATCGGAAGAAACCTGCTTGGGATTGGTATCCGTTTCATCGATAAACTTCAAGCCCCCTACCTGCTCCTCGAGGAAATACCTCAGGGTAAAGGTGACCGTATCTGTGTAAGCATACGGGCGGGACAGGTGAATATGTACATGTTCGTCTCCCTGTGTATAGGAAAGGGGAAACCCCTTACTGTCAATCACATCGGTAACCACCAGTGACTCCGCATGGAGCGTCACCTTCCTCAAATCACTTCGCAATGGAATCAAGGTCACCGTATTCTGTCCTGTCAATCGCTTCCCATCCACGTCTATGTCCAGTTGGATTCGATAATGAAGGGCGTCGAAATCCCTGTCCGGCTCAAGCGTGACAGGCCGTTGGTACACATCCACCTGTTGGGCAACAAGGCCGATGTGAACAAACAAAAGTGAAATGAAAACAAAAAGGTGCTTCATGATGACGGAGAATTATAGATAAGGCTGGGTATCAATTGTTTTTCATGAATGCTTCGATCTCGTCGATGGTCCGAGGTAAACCTACGGACAAAATTTCGCACCCATCTTCGGTGATCACCACGGTATCTTCGATGCGTATACCCGTCACGTCATCCGCCTTGCCCATGATGTCGCAGGCAAAAACAAACCCAGCCTGTAGGGGCTCGCCACGGTCGAAGTTCAGCATCCGGTCATGCACGGCCATGCCAATGCTGTGGTTGTATCCGCCGTCCCGAATCCACAACCTGTACTTCGGGTCGGCAGTATCCAGCCCCATTTTCTCCAGCTCCGCTTTTACGGCGTTGCCAATCTCTGTCAATGAAACTCCGGGGCGGTACATGCTTTGACATATCTGTCGCACAAACATGCCCATTTCGTAAATCTCCCGTTGGGTTTCGGTGAATTTTCCATTAGCAGGAAAAGTAGTGGAAACGTCAGAGGCATAGTTGGATATATTGGCTCCCCCATCCAGAATAATGAAATCCTTCTCACCCAAAATGCGGTCGTATTGCATGTAGTGACCGTATGCATGGTTTTTATCAGACATAATGATGGTGCCAAAAGCGAGCCCTTTGGCTCCTCCAGACATGGTGACCTGCTGAAAAAGGGCCGCCAGTTCAAGCTCTGGCACACCCGGTCGGGTAGCTTTCATGACCGCCTTGTGCGCCGCAACGGAAAGCTGGGCAGCTTGGCGAATTATATCGATTTCGGCCTTGGATTTGATCTTTCGTAGTTCCCAGATAAAAGGGGTGCAGTTTTCCACCTTGTTTTCGGGAAATCGCTGGTTTAAAACGGCTACGAATTGCATTTCACGGGTAAGCCTGCCATCCCACTCATTGTCTGTGACCGAGCGTTTGAACTTATTGAATTTCTCCATGGAGTTTTCGCCAATATACTCCTCCGGACTGAAAGGGGTATAGATTACCGTACTGCCCGTTAACCGATTGGTCAGCGTCTCTGAAAAATCCTCGTAGGGAAGGTAGTGCTCAATTCCCGTAATTTTTACGGGATCCCGGACCAGGTCTAGGGAAATATTCTCCCCATCGGCATGTTCCTCGGTAATCGTAAAAAACAGGGTACTTTTCCGCCTTTCCCCATCCACGATCAGGATAGCATCGGGAATCTCCACCCCCGCAAAGTACATCATATTGTTATACTGCGTAAAAGCCACATCGCCGAGGGGTTCAGAGGCACCCCGGATGATGGCAATACCATCGGGGATACGATCCATCAGCTTTTCCCTGCGGGTGGCGTATTCCTCTTTTTCAAACGTGAGCTGGGCCTGAAGCTCATTCACCGAGAGTAACAGAAGCACAGAAAGAAATAAAGTGGATTTAAACATGCGTTTACGGGTTGAATTATTTGAATGGTGTAAAAGACAGGTGAAATTTCAAACTAACGTCATGGTTTCGAAAGTGCAGCGTCAAATTGAAATCAAAAAATAAAATTACAGCAAATGCAGTGGATCCCATTCAAGGATCTTAGCCAAAAAATATGGTATGTTAACGAATGCTATCAGACCTATGAGGCGGTCGACATGCCGGCAGAAAGAGCACACAAATTGGACAGCGCTATCCTTTCATTATTCATTGGTGCATTGGAAAATGTCAATCTGCGGCATCAGGATTAACCGGGATTGGGTTTTGGCGGACCGGAATGGCCCCGCAACCATCTCTTCGGCCAAAACGCACAGGAGATGATCTATCGTAACCAGGGGCTCCGCTATCGCTACACCCCTGGCTAATGATAAATCGCCCTTTCAGGGCTGGTTTTTGCTTTGAAAATGCAAAAAAACAACGCAATAGAAAGGTGTAATTTCAAGTTACTCCTAGGTGGGACAGGTCGGAGCTTTTAAAGCCTGTCTGCTTATAGCCCGGGAACATAGGGTTTAAAGATAATTACTCGCAAGAACTCATCGTAAAAGTAAACTCGTGACGTGCATTGTGTCTGCGAATACCGAGAATACTTTCCTTTCTGTACAATATTACGTACTTTTATGCATACCTTTTAGAAAAAACTATGAAGGCACTTACCATAACGTCCCTTCGTCAACGAATGAAGGAGCACTTTGACTCAGTGAGCAAATCTCAAGAAGTCATTATCGTACCGCGCAAAAGAGAAGAGGATGCAGTGGTCATTATGTCCGTCAGGGAGTACAACTCTTTGATGGAGACGGGACACTTGCTCTCGACGGAATCGAATCGAATCCGATTGCGGGAATCTATCGATCAGATGAACGGTGGTGAGACAGTTTCTTTTGACGACAAAATCTAAACGGTGTGAACATCCAATTCACAAGTCATGCTTGGGAGGATTTCAATTACTGGATTGAAAACGATGAAGACTCGGTTATAAAGATAAAAGAATTAATCAAGTCTATCAGGCAAAGTCCTTTCAAAGGAATTGGCAAACCGGAACCACTGAAATACGACCTGAAAGGATTTTGGTCTAGACGAATCTCAGGTGAGCACAGATTGGTATATAAAATCAATGGAACAAAGGGAGTTGACCTGATGTGCACAATAATTCAATGTCGTTTTCACTACGATGATAAATAGAATCCATTAGCTGTTTCAAAACTAATCAGGTCAAGTTCGAAATTGGGAATTTTTGTTTACTAAGACGTTCTTTAGTAAGCCATTGCAAATGGCCTAATAGGGATTACGACTACAAAGAAGGTTAGGAATATTAGGGTGTAGAGAATTCTACACCCAGTCGGGGGCTGTATCTGAAATTTTTAAGGATTATTTTCCATTGTCCTCTGACCCCTTTCATCCTAGCTTATCTTCGATTTAAACCATCATTCTCCTGTTGTTGCCCAAGAGATAAGCTTCAAGATAGAAATAAAGCCTATATAAAAAAACACACAGCTTACCTAAGATGTTCTTAGATAAGCTGTGTAGAATGTGGAGATATTTTTAATTAAAACCTTCCTGTATCAGACTCCCACCAGTTTTCTTTTTGTGGTTTTCTGCCTAATCGATACCTTAAAGAAAAGGTATTGTGGATGGCACTGCCCTTTGATCTTATTTCAAAAGGATATTTTATGGATGGATTATCTGGTTCATAGTAGCCTTCCATTTTGCTCATGTCTTTGGTACCTAATAAACCGGTGAAGCGGTAGATCAAGAGAAATCTATTGGATAACTCCCACCTCGCCTCGGCTCCTCCCTCAAAAGCAAAACTTCGCTTTCTCAATGGATAGCTTTCATATTGAACAAATAAGTTTGAAGGAGGAGAAGGGTAAACGGGAATAGGACTTAGTCCTATTCCCGCTCTTGAATCTAATCGGTGTGTCAAATTATAAAGATTCATTCCTCCTACGAAATTCAGGGAAATTTTTCGCCAGCTAATATCAGGATTATAAATAATCCTAAGCGGAATCTGCATCGTTTTTATTCCATTCACCTGCCATCCAGTTCCCATCATCGGCCGATATCCTGGCTCGTTTTAATATAAAGATACTGTTCTATTAAAATTTGTTTTATAGAGCCCTGTTTCCAGCTCAAACTTTTCACTTAAAGCATATGCGAGGCTACCTCCTATGGCAAATCTAGGTGTAAATTGGTCATGGAGATAGCCTTGAGGATCATGGTATGACCCAAATTCCTTCCTCGTGGCCAGATCAAACCCTATAGTCCATTTGCTCTGCGCCATTGTTGAATTTTGACTTATTATAGCAATACTAATAATTAAAATTATTTAATTAGGCATCTAATAAATATACTCTTTATAGGGGTATGGAGGCTGCGCCAGCATCCTGACGATTAAATTCTCAAATATCCCTTCCTTCATCTTTTGTCGGTTGAACCGGTAGGTATATTCGTTTATATAGGGTTGCAGGTTCATCACCGAATGGTGGGTACCCCTGAGCCAAGCCTTGAACATCATGATCACACGGTGCATTAGGTTAAAGTTTTCTCCCTTTTTGCCCGATTTTTCACGCTCCAAATTTGGGAATTCCTTCTCTATGCCTTTATAACCGCTCCAGCAGTCGGTCTTTACCAGTGCATCTGTAGCTATATGATCCCTCATAAAACTCCCCAGGTTGGCCCTGGATGCGGATTCGATCACCCTGCCATACCAGCGTGACACACCGCCCCGCACCTTCTCTATCCCGACCACTACGATTTTCTTCCTCCCTTCATTTCAGCCTATTGCCTTTTCATCCTGCCCTCCCACATAGGTTTCGTCCACCTCTACCTTCCCTAACAAGGGATAGTTTCCGCTACTTTCCATCGCCTTCATGACCTTCTGCTTGAACAGCCAGCAGGTCTTTTGGCGGAGTTCCAGCTTTCTGCTCAATTCACAGCTGCTAATCCCGTTTTTGCTCGTAGAGACATAATAGACGATGTAAAACGCCTTGAGAATGGGAAACTTACATTGGTGGAACAAGGTGCCGGAGGTCGGAGACTCCAATCTGCCGCATTTGGTGCACTGTCTGTCAAATTCCTTTATCCCCTTACAGTAATTGGTGTGTCCGCATTTTTTGCAGACATACCCTTCCTTCCATTTGAGCTCTGCCAGATACTTATAGCATTCCCTGTCCGAGGGAAACTTCTCCTGAAATTCGAATATGGAGAGACTCTTATACCTTTTTTCCAT
>NZ_JAFIEU010000008.1 GCF_020832325.1 Lunatimonas sp. | reverse complement strand
TTGGATATTTCGGTCGGACCATGCCAGCGTTTTCGGTCAAATGGTGCCACTCCAAAAGAAGGTGCAAAGTAGTTAAAATTATTTATTCATTTTTTAAAATCCCCTTTCTCATGGACTCTCCGTTCAGGTTTATCCGGTGGGACGAATTCACTATCCGGTCAAGGAATGCGTCGGCCAATGTCCCCTCCCCTCCCAAGAGGTCGTACCATGCCGATACCGGGATCTGGGAGGAGACAATCATCGACTTTTCTGTGTACCTGTCATCGGTTATGTCCATCAACGCCTCACGTGCATGGTTGTCAAAGGGCTGAAGCCCGAAGTCGTCCAATATCAGCAGGTCTACCCGGGCGATTTTTTTGAGCTCCCCGAAATAGGTCCCGTCCACCTTGGATAGTTTGAGCATGGACAGAAGACGTGAGGTGTTGGTATAATAGACCCTGTACCCCATCAGGCATGCCTGGTGGCCGAGTGCCTGGGAGAGGTAGGACTTACCGCATCCGGAGGCACCTGTGACGATGATGTTCTGTTTGCGGACAATGAAGTCAAGCGTGGCCAGCCTGTTGAACATGTTCTTTTCCAGGTTCCTGGGCTGGACATAGTTGATATCGGCTATCGACGCCTTCTGCCGGAAACCCGCCTGCGTGAGCAGGCGGCCGGTCTTTCTGTTCTGCCTGTCCTCCCATTCATGGTCGGTGAGCACGGCAAGGTATTCGTCCGGTGTAAGTTCGTTGAAACTGTTGTTCTTCACGTGCTGCAGGTGCAGCTCCGACATGGCCGCCAGGCGCATGGCCCTGAGTTTTTCGATGGTCTGGTTGTTGTTCATAAGTAAGATTGTCTGGTTCGTTATTTATAGTTCTTCGGTCCGCGGATGTTTTCATGGAAAGGGATATGGGACTTTATACCGCCCGGGAGGGCGTCTTCCGGATCGGCCCTGTCCAGGTTTTTTTCCAGGATGTTCCTGATACGTCTAAAGGAAACGGCATTGCCGTAAACCGCCCTTCGGCATGCGTTGTCGAGCCTTTCCGATCCGTATTGGCGGTGGAGCTGGATAATGCCCATCGCACTTTTATAGGAGGTTTCCGGGTAGTCACAGTCAATGAAAAGGGCCTCTACACAGGCAAGTACGTTATCCCCGTGTCCTGCGGCCATCTTCCCGAAGTAGTCAGGGCTCCAGTCCGTATAGACCTTGTGGGTGCTGCCCAGGTGGTCCTTGACGGTGTTGTAAAGGCCCTTTGATTCGTTTCGCGGGTGTGTGGCTATCCGCTCATGGGAGTAGTATACCTCCACGGTTGTTTTGGTGTAGTGGATGAGGGTGGATTTGCCCACGTATCTGTAGGGCACGCTGTAATAGCTCTTGTCCGCCGAGAAATAGACATAGCCGATCTTCTGGACTTTGGCCCTGAGGTAATCCTTCATTTGGTAGGGGGTCTCCGGAAGGGGCTTCAGGTAGGCCCTTTCCACCGACTGGAAAAGTTCCCTTCTGCTTGCCCCTTTCCGCTGGTAAAGCATGTCGTTGAAGTCCACCAGTCGTTTGCGGATCTCCCTGTTGAGCTCGCCCAGGGAGAAGAAGGTCATCTCCCGCATGGGATAGTATATCCGCTGGTAGGCAAGCTGCACCGCATTCTCGACCAGTGCCTTGTCCTGGGGGGAATAGGCCCTTGTGGGGTTGATCACACAGTTGTAGTGTAGGGCGAACTCCTTCAGGGACCGGTTGATGTCGGGCTCATACTTGCTGGCGCGGGTCACGGCCGACTTCAGGTTGTCGCACACGATGGCCTTGGTGACCCCTCCGTAGAACCCCAGTGTATTGTTAAGGCTTGATATCAGATCTTCCCTTTTCTGGCTCAGGCTGGCCTCTATGTAGGTGTGGAGGCTGTAGGGCAGTGTGGCCACGAAAATGTCCACGGCACGGAGTTCCCCCGTGTCCCTGTCCACAATATGCATCTTGGTACCCGCATAGTCGATGAAAAGCTCCCTTCCAGCCTCGTGTTCGAGTTTCATGGAACCCTTGGTTTTGGAGTGCCTGCGGTTATAGTGTTCCATAAACTGCGTATAACTGTAAGGCTCCCTGCTCTGGAGGCTGTAGTCCCTGTAATGGTGGAGAAAGGTGAAGCCAGGGTGGTCACGGGCATGGTTTACCTTTTCGAAATACATCATCAGTTCATCGAAACGGGGATTCCTGATGGTGGTGTGGGAAGGGAACAGTTCGGCCAGCGCAGCCGAATCAAGCTCCAACAGCTCCCGCGCACTATATTCGCAGGCGTTGAAAAGCTTCATGTAGGCGTTTACCGTGTTGCGGGATATACCGAGGGTTTCCCCGATCTTGCGGTTACTGTACCCGTCAAGGTGCAGTGTGAGGATTTGTTTGATATCCATGGGATCAAGTTGATTGGCCATACCGTTTTTTTTTTGTTACGATATAACCTGTTTAACATGATCTTTCAAAGTGGCACTGTTCGAACCGATATCACTGGCACAAAACGAACCGTTAAAGGCTCAAGACGCCCAAGCAAACTGGCACAGTTTGAACCGGAATCACTGGCACGGAAAAACCGGAATCGGTGGCACAAAACGATCCATTATATCCATAAGTTTGGCCTGCATCAATGTTTAGTGAGAGAACTGTTTCAGGGTCTGGCTTAATTTTTCCTCTGTATTGGGTATGGATTTCGTAGAATCCTGGATCGATTTGATGGGTAGAATACTTTCCTTCGCCCAACGTGCTTATTAATTTTTGATTGAAATAGGTGTAGTAGGGGACAAAATCATCAAGTCCATCAGGTCTTAACAAATAAACCGTGGCTTTTTCACTTTGAGCCTGAACGTGATATTGTATAGCAAAAACCAATGCAAATAAGTAAAGGATTCTCTTCATAAATTGGGAATATTCTTATGAAAGCTAGACAGAAATAAAATTATTTCAAATAGGGCTCTAGTTAATTTATTGTTAATTTGAATAAATTTTTTCAAGCCTAAATCAAAAGTCTTACTCATTAATTTTTAGGGAAACGGATAGATTAAAATTGATGCTACCAACAAAAACTTAGACAATGTTTGTACTAAAACCACCGATTTAATTCTATTTTCAAAAAAACTAATTCAAAAAATCTTTCTTAATACCTCCACTTATTCGCCAAACTCACCAAATGCAACATCACCGGTACTTCCACCAATACGCCGACGACAGTCACCAATGCTGCTGGGCTATCCAAGCCAAACAATGCAATTGCAACCGCAACCGCTAATTCAAAGAAATTACTTGCCCCGATCATGGATGCAGGTGCGCAGACGGCATGACGGAGTTTCAATTTTCTACCACCAAACCATGCCAAGAAAAAGATAAAGTACGTTTGGATGATCAGGGGTACAGCGATCAACAGAATGATCAAAGGATTATTCAGGATATTAGGACCTTGGAAAGCAAAGAGTAAAATCAAGGTCAGCAATAAGGCGATGATGCTGACGGGCTTGAATTTGGGCAGAAATTCATTTTTGAACCAATCTTCTCCTTTTTTGGCAATCAAACTTTTGTTGGTAATCACTCCTGCAATCAATGGAATCACCACAAAGATGACTACCGATGCAACCAAAGTTTCGTAAGGAACCGTCACATTGGTAATGCCCAACAAGAAACCCACCAAAGGAACAAATGCCACCAAAATGATCAGGTCATTGACCGAAACTTGCACCAAGGTATAATTGGGGTCACCGTCTGTCAGGTAGGACCATACAAATACCATGGCCGTGCATGGGGCTACACCTAATAGGATTGCTCCTGCAATATATTCGCCAGCCATTTCTGGTTCTATGTAAGCCGAGTATAACTGATCAAAGAATATCCAAGCAAAAAAGGCCATGGTAAATGGCTTGATCAGCCAATTGATTACCAATGTCCAAATCAACCCCTTCGGCGCTTTGCCCACCCCTTTGATACTGCCAAAATCTATCTGCAACATCATGGGATAAATCATCAACCAGATCAGAATGGCAATTGGAAGATTGACATTGTAGATTTCCAAATCCGACAGGACCGAAATATCATCTCCAGCCACATGCCCGATCAGTATGCCAACTGCAATACATAGTCCAACCCATAGGGTCAGGTATTTTTCGAAAAAGGCAATTTTTTTGGTTTCAGGCATTTTATTCTAATTGATATATTTTAGAAATAAGTTTGATATAAAATGGAAATAAAGTTGAAATATGATTGAAATACTGTAGAAATAAGATTTATCCATATTTTGGCAAAGCCTATCCCGAATCGCTAAGCTCTCGGGATCTTCGCTAAAGCTTCGGTTTCTATTTATTTCGCCGAAGGCATATTTCGCCCTACCTGTCTGCAGGGGCAGATTTGTCTCTTATTTCACGAAGTATATTTCAACAATATTTCGCGAAGCATATTTCTACTTTATTTCTTATGAATTTTTGAAAAAACATAAAGCATCTCCGACCCTATCTGCAAGGATCGTTCATCATACATTTCCGCTTCTTCAGCGGTGTCATCGAATGCTTTTGGGTCTTCGTAGCGAACTGGAATTCGGGCTTCTGCTCCTGGGATAAAGGGACAGTTTTCATCTGCATGCGAACAAGTCATCACTGCCGCAAATCCAGAAGGTGCGTTGGCCGCATCATCATAAACCTTGCTGAAAGTGACAATGGGGTCTGCATCATCTGAAAAGAAGACAAAGTACTTGGGATTGCCCTCTCCTTCTTTACTGACTTTGAAACCAAATCGTTGGATGGAGGCCACCGCTCGTTCATTAAAGGCAGTAACTTCAACCCCTCCAGAAAAAGAGTTTATGTCAATGCCATGATAAGCTGCTGCCACCTTTCCCCAAATCTGCGAAAACTGGCTTCTGCGGGAGTTGTGGGTACAGATGTAATTCAAATTGATCTCCTGATGCTGATCGACCTTTTTTTGGATATAGTCAATCAGGACTTGGAGTACGGCTTTCCTTTCATCAGAGATCGGAAGCGCTTGCGCTTTTTCGATGTGCGCTTGGAGTGTTGGGTATAAGATCATGGCTGATTTATATAACCTTTGGGGTTTCCAAAACCCCGAAGGTTTCAGTTTAGAGAGTGATTTTCGTTTAAACCTTCGAGGTCTCAAAGACCTCAAAGGTTTAACAGCATCCTGAACCAGGTTCGCAGCTATTGGCTGTTTGGAGGGAGGCCAATGAAACACGGATTTTTGGTTTTTCGGAAACAGGCCCGCAACAAGCGGCAGCTTTTTCTTCTGGCGTAGTCGCTCGGTCTTTAGCCTTGCAGGTTGTTTGATCCGGTGTCAGTTGCACGATCAGGGCATTTCCGGTGTCTTTGATGTTGTGGACAGGTAGAACCGCCGTTGGAAATACGGAATTTCCATATTCAAACTTGATATCTGCATCCGGATAAGTTTCTCTTACCTTATTGACCACATCAAAGATCTTTAGAGCTTTGCCACTATCTACTGAATGATCAGGCTCAGGAACTTCATTTTCCCATAGTTGGATATGCACCTCTGACCACTGATTACGGATACCACCACAGTCAACAGTATCAAAATTCACATTCTTGATTTCAGTAATATGGTAATCGGTCCGTACATACTGACCTGGTTGGTATTCGAAGAAAAGCGCCTTTTCAGGGTTTTCTTGGAGGATTTGAGTAAATTCTCTTGTTTTCATTTCTTTGTGGTTTAAACCTTTGAGGTCTTTTTTTGACCTCGAAGGTTTTCAAGATTGGATAAAGATTTTAGTCTTTTCTTATTTAAATAATCTTTGTCGAAATTAAACCTTCGAGGTTTTTAAAACCTCAAAGGTTTAACAGCAGCCAGATATCTTCGGAAATCCATCAAATAGCTCTTGGAATAAGTTCTGAACTTCTGCCCAGCGAACCGCATCGATGCAATAGTTGACAGATACACCCTCTATGCTCCCTTTGATCAATCCGATTTCCTTGAGTTCGCGCAAGTGTTGGGAAATGGTCGCCTGTGCCAAACCTAGTTGCTGAACCAAGTCTCCATTGATGCAGGAGTTTGAATGGATCAAATATTCCAAGATGGCAACGCGTGCCGGATGGGCAAATACCTTGGCAATTTTCGCCAGTTCGTTTTGTCGGTCGGTGAAGAGATCTGTTTTGGTAACACCCATTTTAAAGGTAGAATTTGGAAGGATGAAGGATGAGTTTTGAAATAAGGTAGAAATAAAGTTGAAATACGATAGAAATAGTAAATGGTCATTTCTCCTAGTGTTTTCGCAAAGTTCATTGGTGCTTTATTTCAACAATATTTCGGCGAACTTGTCTGCTGTTAGGCAGAGCTATATTTCTACTTTATTTCCCTGAATATTACATCGCAATATTACGATAGATGTTTTTATCCTCCAAACTTTTCCAGCGAAAATATCATGAGCTGAGGTGACATTGGTCACCCTATCTCGTATTTATCCATCGTACATTTACGATATACTTTAGGCCCATGGAAAGAACAGCTATAAAATTAAACTACACTTTAGAGGAGGAAAAATTAGCATCCTATGCGAAAGCTATGGGGCATCCTGTGCGGGTACAGATTTTGAAAATCTTGAGTGAACAAGCTTGTTGCTTTAATGGTGACCTCACGGAAATCATCCCGTTGGCGCAGTCTACAATTTCTCAACACTTAAAATCCTTAAAAGAAGCTGGCTTGATCCAAGGAGAAATTATGCCTCCCAAAATCCGGTATTGTCTTAATAAAGAGTCTTGGGAAGAAGCCCAAAACTTATTTGAAAACTTATTTAATTCTCAAAAACTATGAAAACCATCAAAATTCTAGGTACAGGTTGTGCCAAGTGCAAGCAAACTGAAGCTGCCGTTCGTGAAGTCATCGAGAAAGAAGGCATTGCCGCAGATGTAATCAAAGTAGAAGATATCCAGCAAATCATGGCTTACAATATTCTTTCCACACCGGCGGTCGTGGTGGATGAGGTGGTCAAAATCAAAGGGAAAGTGCCCTCTGCACAAGAAATTATGGCAGCATTAGCTTAATAGACATAAAGGGATGTTCGATTGGTTACAAAGTTTTGCAGATTGGCTGATCTATCAAGTCATTGGGATAGCAGCAGAAAGCCAACTAGGAGTGGCCCTGAATTTCTTTGTGTACGATGTATTGAAAATTTTGATCCTGCTTTTTGTAATCACCGTGCTGATGGGAATAGTCAATGCCTATTTTCCAGTTGAAAGGCTCAGGGATTTTCTGAATAAAAGAAAGCTCTACGGCCTTGAATACTTCTTTGCATCACTTTTTGGGGCAATTACTCCTTTTTGTTCTTGCTCATCCGTTCCCCTTTTCATTGGCTTCGTCCAAGGTGGAATACCTTTGGGTGTTACCTTCGCTTTTCTGATAACTTCTCCATTGGTGAATGAAATTGCCTTGGCCATTTTCTTGGGCATGTTTGGAATCAAATTCACGCTGATTTATGCCTTGATGGGAATTTTATTGGGGATGTTTGGAGGCATGGTTTTGGGCAAATTGAAATTGGAGCGCTACCTAAGTGATTGGGTGCAACAATTGATCCAAAACAAAAACAAAGTACAAGACGACTTTGAAGCAGAAAACACGCCATTTCTCCAACGGCTTCCATCAATTACAAAAGAGGCTTGGACGATTGTCAAAAGTATCGTGCTTTATGTAATCATCGGTATTGGGATTGGAGCATTTATGCATGGCTATGTGCCTGAGAATTTCTTTGAACAGTACTTGGGCGATGGACAATGGTGGACCGTTCCCTTAGCCGTCATACTTGCAGTACCTCTCTATGCCAATGCCGCAGGCATCATTCCCGTCATCCAAGTCATGATAGTCAAGGGGATTCCTGTGGGTACAGCCATTGCCTTTATGATGGCCACTATTGGGCTGTCTATACCAGAAGGGACCTTACTCAAAAAAGTAATGAGTATGAGGCTGATTGCCATTTTCTTCGGAACAGTTGCCTTCTTTATCATCCTTTCCGGATTTCTATTTAACATCATCTTCACTACTTTATAACATGAAAAAAATTAGTCTAACTACCCTTTTTCTTCTGTTCATAACCTTTGCTTTTGCCCAACATGGCCTGGTTAAATCCACTGGGGCTATGAGTGAAATGGGGAAAACAGGTTTTGCACCTACCATTTCTGCCGATACGCTTCAAAAATATCCCCGCATTTTCGGATTAGGACCGCTTGGTAAAATGCAGGGAGAAATCACTTTTGCAGACGGAGTACCTTATTCAGGTTTTGCCGACCTGGATGGCAATGCTTTTATTCAAGAGAATTGGGATATACAGGCACCTTTCTTCGTTTATGCTGAGGTGGAAGCTTGGGAAGCATTTCCGTTATCGGGTGAGTTGGAGGATTTATTGGCTTTGGACAGTTTGATAGAAGACATTGCGGGGAACAATGGATATGATTTGAGTCAGCCATTTTTCTTTAAAATTGAAGGTACTTTCGATGAAATGGTTACCCATATTGTTACGCCTAGGTCACCTGTTGTGGAGGGATACAAGCCCGGAAGAAATCAGGAAAATTATGAACATGTCAAGGAAAAGGGTGAAATCATTGCGGTGTATTCTCAAGTTGGAAAACGTATCTATACCCATCATGATACTTTCATTCACGCCCATTTCATCAATGAAGCACAAACATTTACTGGTCATATCGATCTATTGAAAACCAATTTAGACGGAAGCACACTTTATTTACCTAAAAGAAAGAAACCACTTAGCTTCCAAACCAATGACACCGATTTTTCCAAAGGCCGTCTAGGCTTTCAACAGGAAGTTGAATTGGACGATCTGGTCAAATTTCATGGACATTTGTGTGATGGTTTGGTAGTAGGAGCCATGGGATTGAACGAAGCATTACAGCACCTTTTTCCCGATGGTGTGATTGATCGTACGGACCTTCGCATTGTCTCCCAATCCTCACCTTGCCTGACGGATGTGGCCGTTTATCTGACAGGAGCAAGGTATCAGTTCAACACCTTCTATGTGGATGATGCGATTGATGGAATTTATATCGTCCAGAAGATTTCTGATGGTTCTACCTTTCAAGTCAATCTAAACAAAGGAGTAAAACCAGCCATTATCGGAGAAATGAGCGAGCTTGCTGTCAATCAAGAGTTGACGGGCTGCCAATTGGATGAGTTGAAAAGCACCGAAGATGATTTTATGGAATTCTTGTTTCAAGCAGACGCAAAAGAAATCTTCTCAGTGAAAGCCGTTTCTGATTTTGATTGGGATCCGGTACTCAAAAATGATCTTGTCAAGACAGACGTGCTCAATAAGCATGCTCCAAGCTGTACCCATTAAATAATAAACCAAAATACCTGAACTATGACATCATTTATCGAACTCTGGAAAGAAGGCCGAACACGGTTTATCAATCAATTGGCCAAGATCACACCTGAGGATCTGAGCAAGAAACTAGGAGATTCTCCCAATTCTGTTGGCTTTCTGATTCGCCATATTGCAGAAGTGGAATTGCTTTTTGCAAAGAATGTTTTTGGGAATATGGATGTAAAAGTTGATGCTCAAACCTTAAAAGTTGGAAAAGATACTGGTGAATGGAGGGATTTAGGTGCCTTAATGGCTTTGGTAGAAGAAGCAGGGAAGCAACTGGAAAAAGCCATCAACAGTCAGCAAGATTGGGAAGCAGTTATCAAAACCCAAGAGTTTGGAGAAAAGACCAAAGCCGCAGCTTTGGGACGGATTACAACTCATACGGCCTATCATGCCGGGCAGTTGGCAATTGTACTGAAGTACGGGGAGTGAATGTAGGCAGCTCTCTTGTCAAGTTAGAGCCTTTGACGGTCGTAGTATTCGTTATGGTGACTTTTGGAGGTATTTTTAGCCGAAAAAATTAACTCAAAAAGCATGAAAAAACACTATTCCTTAACCGCTTTTTTATTCATGGGAGTTTTTGCTGGTGTGATGGCCAAGGACAGCGAAAAGCTTGTAGCACTTGGGACCTAACCGTGAAAGACACCCCTCAGGATAACGTCAATGTTCACTTGATCATTGAAAAAACAGATGGAAAAATGAAGGCCAAGTTTAAGCCGGTGGGATCCGACAAAGAAACCAATGTAACGGACACTGAACAAGAAGATGGTATTATATTTCTTCACAGAAGGCTACGACCTGCATATGCCTGTTAAGCCAGATATTCGAAACATGTTGGGAAATCCTATTTTGATTTCTACCTTTGTAGTCCATGTTGAGATCCCTTTTTCACATATCCTTGGTTACACTTTTGCTGCTTAACGGGATGGTTTATTCCGTGATTCAGGGTTCCTATGTATTGAATAAGGCAACCATCATTGAAAATTTTTGCATCAACAAGTCACAACCAGAGCTTCAGTGTGATGGAAAATGCTACCTGGCCCAGCAGTTAAAGGCAGAAAAAGAAAAACGAGAACAAGAAAGCCGGCATACTTTTTCGGTTGATTTTGGGCAATTTATTGCTAACACGCCCATTTCATTGGACATCTTTTCTTTTACGTTTTATGAGATTTCCCATCGGGGCGTGCGATCCAGTCATTTCGTATCTTCCTTTTTTGCTACTATAGAAACCCCTCCCAAGATTTAGTTTTTTTTGTGTATGGTCTCACCATTTAGGTGGTAGATCTCTATTTTTCACGAATTTCACCTTTTGTGTCTGATTCTAGCAAGATTGGGATAATCGATGGTACGTTCCCTTTTTATCGTTTCAATGGCTTGGATGGTCATACTTAACAGTATGGTCTATTCCGTTATTTGTGTGAATTTTCAGCTGAACCGCTCCTTTATTTCGGAGATGTTTTGTGAAAATAAGGACATCCCCATGTCAACCTGTGAGGGGCATTGCTTCCTGGACAAGCAACTAGACAAGGCCACGGAAAAACAAGCTTCGGACTGGATGGATTTTCGGGCTGACTTTAACTTATTCATACTTCAAGAGGCACAATCCACTATGTGCCTGATAGCGGTCTCTTTCGTGGCGGAGCATATTGCCGAGGTTCAGGACTTTTCGTTACAAGACTACTTTTTCGCTCAAGACAAACCCCCAAAACAGGGCGCTTTCTTGTAGGACTATCCGCGTTGAGTCCGATGTTCAAACCGGCATCAAGTATACCAGATGCCTGCTATCCGCTTTGTCACAAGTTGGACAACAATCCCCTATTTACAGAAATTCGCCTGCTTTGTGGGCTTCAAAAATGACATTTAAATTATGAATTATTCAAGACTATTGCATTACACATACTCCTGTATGCTGATATCCGTTGTGTTTTTCTCCTGCCAAGAAAGCGAGGGGCCAATTTCGGAGCAGACCGGAGAGATGATTGTCAAATTTGACAATTACGTAGGAAATCAAACCTTGGTATTGGACAACGTGGGAAGCACTAACTTTCGGTATTCCAATCAAAATGGACAACCTTTCAATATAACTCAATTTGGCTATTACATCAGCCACGTAAAGCTGGAGGGACCAAATGGGGAGCTGTTCGTGGATGAAATGAATGCCACAGCTGATGCGAGTCAGCTAAAAGGATATTACCGGGTAATACAGGGTGAACCTGAAACGTATAACATCCACTTGAAAGGCGTTCCTGCCGGTCAGTACAACAAAATTATATTTACCCTTGGTGTACGAGAAGATGGCATACAGGAGGGCGCCGTTGGTGGCATTTTGGATCGTGCGGCCGGAGGATGGTTTTGGAATTGGAATTCTGGTTTTATTCATTACTTGCTCGAAGGCCATTCACCGGTCTCTCCTAGGGACGAGCAACGACTTAGATTGCATATTGGCGGATGGAAAAATATTCCTGCCATCGACGAGAATCCACAACGATTCTTTGACAACAATGTGGAAGTATCCTTGCTGTTTGACGCCACCGTTCGAGTAAATGAGACCCTGAGACCATCTCCGCATATTCATATGGATTTACTAAAAGTGCTCGGGGATGCTGATTTTACCATTCAGAATAACATTCATTCACCGTCTGAAGGGGTATCATTTGCCCAGCGGATAAACAATGCATTCATCGTAGATCATACCCATCAGTGAACAAGATGATTGATCAACTTTTCAAAAGAGACAGGCTCTACGAGCCTGTTCTCTTGTTGTTCCTTTGGATCATTTTGGCTGGGTGCCAGTCCCTCGGAGAGACGCCCCTAGGGGACCGACTGCACTTTCAAAAGCCGGTTCATTTTCCGGAACCGAGTTACACGTTTCGAAACAATTCGGTGACGGAGGCAGGCTTTCAGTTGGGTAGAGCCCTTTTCTTTGATCCAGGACTGTCGAGAGATGGCTCGGTTTCCTGTTCTTCCTGTCATGTCCAAGGTCATGCCTTTGCCGATACCTGGCTGCATCCCTTTAGTTTTGGCGTGGAAGATCGGGATGGAAAGCGAAATGCACCTCCTTTGTTTAATCTGGCCTTTCACAGGGAGTTCTTCTGGGATGGAGGGGTTACTCACCTGGATTTTGCACCTATTTTAGCGTTCGAATCGGAGATTGAGATGGATCTGAGTTTTGAGGAGGTTGTAGATAGAATCCGACGGCATCCAAAATACCCTGAAAAGTTCAGAGAAGCATTTGGTATAGAAGAGGTAGCAGGCCCCTACGTGCTACATGCGCTCAGTCAGTTTATGGTCATGATGGTATCTGCGAATACCAAGTATGATCATTACATAAACGGAGATATCCAAGCTCTTAACACCGTCGAACTGGAGGGTCTTGCCTTATTTAGAAGGCACTGTGAAAGCTGCCATCAAGAGCCATTGTTTACCGATTTGAGTTATCGCAACAACGGTGTACAAGCGAGAATCACAGACTTGGGTAGAGAGTTGGTTACCGAAGTCCCCCAGGATAGGGCCAAATTCAAGGTACCTTCTCTGCGAAACATCGAAGTGACTAGCCCCTATATGCACAATGCCCGGTTTGAGACGCTAAAGCAGGTTCTTGATCACTATACAGACGGCGTAGAAGATCAAGTCAATATTGATCCCCTTGTCTTTTCCGACGGCCGACCAACGATCCAAATGTCCGCGGACGATAAGGAAAAAGTAATCGCATTCCTTCATACACTTACAGACCATCCTTTCCTTTCCAATCCCATTTTCTTTAACTCCAATGACTAAACTATTCAAATACCTTATCGCCATGCAGCTGTTGATTATCAATGCCCAAAACAGCGCTTTTGCTTGTGATGCCTGTGGCTGTGCATTGGGAGGTTTCAATTTCGGAATCATTCCTCAGAACGAGGCACACTTCGTCGGTTTGAAATATTCCAGAGCCCACTTCTACGCCGACATGATGCACGGCGGGGAACTGGAGTTTTCCAATGACCTGTACCAAAGAATGGATTTTATGGGACGTATTGCGTTGAAAGAACGACTTCAGATAAACGCTATCCTTCCCTATATGTACAATCGGATGAATGGCAGTCACGAAAAAGAGCAATTGAGCGGGTTGGGAGATCCCATGGCCATGTTGAATTATAAGCTAATTGATCAGAAAGGAAATCCCATGGACGCTTGGTTGCACAATCTGTGGATAGGTGGAGGCATCAAAGCACCTCTTGCACATTTTGAATACGCACAATCCGCGCAGTTGATCAATCCAAATTTTCAATTGGGAAGTGGATCTTGGGATTACTTGGCCCTAGCAAACTACACCTCAATGAAAAATCGGTGGGGAATCAATCTGGAAGCCGTATACAAAGTCAATACCGCCAACTCACAGAACTACCGGTTCGGTAACCAATACAATACCCAGGCAAGTGTTTTTTACATGACAAAAAAGGGAAATACGCAGCTGATTCCAGTTGCGGGGCTATACCACGAGCATGGCGGACAACATACCTTTGAGGGCTTCTTACAAGGGAATAGTGGAGGTAGGCTCACGATGGCTCAGATCGGACTTCAGGTACAGACAGGAACTTGGATGCTGCATGGCAACTTTCAAAACCCCTTGGTCCAGGACTTCAACAGTGATGCGCACGTGACGATTGAAGCAAAAGGTAGATTTTCCCTTACTTTGGTCAAGTTCATTGGCAAAAAGTCTGGTAATAATGTCTTTACTTTATGATTTGAGGGATTCGATGAAACCAACGTGTTTTCTTTTAGAAGTGCGGGCTTGTGTGAGTCAGGTCACTTGCGAATGTTAGGATTTTTGTTAGTATTGACAACGGTCCGGCTCGCAATACCTTTATTAGAAGCTAAGCACTCAAAGACCGTTCAACTTATTTTGGTATGGATGTAGAAATTTTATCCCGCATACAATTTGCCTTTACTGTTGCCTTCCACTATATCTATCCGCCTCTGAGTATAGGAATAGGTCTTTTGATGGTTGTGTTTGAAAGTATGTACATCCGGACCAGAAAAAAAGAGTACGAAGTATTGGCAAAGTTTTGGACGAAGATTTTTGCCATCACCTTCGGCATAGGTGTGGTCACAGGCATTGTGATGGAATTTGAATTCGGCACGAATTGGGCAACGTATTCTCGGTACGTGGGCGATATTTTTGGCAGTGCGCTGGCTGCAGAGGGGATATTTGCATTCGCTTTGGAAAGTAGTGCACTAGGTATACTTCTGTTTGGTTGGAATAAAGTAAAACCTGGGGTACACCTTGTAGCCACATGGGCGGTATTCTTAGGGTCCATGTTCTCAGCAGTCTGGATCGTAGTGGCTAATTCCTGGCAGCAAACACCCGCAGGGTACCATATAGTCGGTGAAGGGATGCATGCACGGGCGGAGATTGTGGATTTCTGGGCCATGGTTTTCAACCCTTCTTCCGTAGACCGCATTACACATGTTTGGCTTGGTGCCTTCTTGGCGGGCGCTTTCTTAATTTTGAGCGTGCATGCCTATTACATTCTCAAAGGAAGATTTGTACTGATGTCCCAAAAGGCGTTTAAGATTACCTTGGTAGTAGCCGCGGCAGCATCTTTGGCTCAATTGTTTACCGGGCACCATTCTGCAGAGGGAGTAGCAGTAAATCAACCAGCTAAACTAGCTGCCATGGAAGGGCATTTTGAGTCCTATGCGCCGGCTGATCTCTATTTATTTGGATGGGTGGACAAGGAAAAACAAAAAGTTACCGGACTTGGCCTTCCGGGTGGGTTGTCATTTATGCTACATCAGGATTTTGGAACTCCTGTGACAGGACTCAATGCATTTCCAGAGGAAGATCGTCCGTCACAGGTGAATGCGGTTTTTCAGTTCTACCACCTGATGGTCGCCATCGGTATGTTTTTGATCGCCCTGAGCCTCTTTGCTTTGGTTCAATGGAAGCGAGGCAAACTCTTCGAAAACAAATGGCTGTTGTGGACCTTTGTATTTACCGCCATTTTGCCTCAATTGGCCAATCAGTTTGGTTGGTTCGCAGCAGAGATGGGCCGTCAGCCATGGGTAGTGTATGGTCTCTTGAGAACCTCCGATGCACTTTCTAAAAGCGTGCAGGCCAATCAGGTACTGTTCTCCTTAGTCTTGTTTTTCGTAGTATATGCCGTACTCTTCTTACTTTTCATATACTTGATGAACAAGGCGATAAAGAAAGGTCCAACGAGTGATATCGACTTGGATGAAGGAAGTTTGAACAAGGAAATTGCAGACGTGATTTCTAAAAACTAGAGAGCTATGGAGACGTTACTTGGATTAGATTACCCTACTTGGTGGTTTTTGGTTGTTGGAGGTCTCTTTTCAGGCTATGCTATCCTTGATGGGTTTGATTTTGGGGCTGGAGCCTGGCACATGTTTTTTAGAAGGGACAGCAGCCGGGAGACTGCCTTGAAAGCCATTGACCCTACTTGGCATGGCAATGAGGTATGGTTGGTTATTGGAGGAGGTACCTTGTTTGCGGGTTTCCCTGTATTCTATGGCACGTTGTTTTCAGCGATGTACACCCCTTTTATCCTGTTCTTATTATTTATCATTTTCAGAGGGATCTCCATCAAGTTCAGAAATATGGAAGAAATGCCCTGGTGGAGAAAAATGTGGGACTGGGGCTATTCCATATCCAGTATCATGTTGGCTTTTCTATTAGGCGTAGTATTGGGCAATATCCTGAATGGGATGCCGCTGGATGAGAATTTTGAATATGTAGGAAAGGGCTTCTTTGAATTTTTAAATCCCTTCTCCATATTGGTAGGGGTGACCAGTCTTGCGCTGTTTATGATGCATGGTGCAATTTATTTGCTATTGAAAACCAAGGGGCAGCTCTACAATCGGGCGCAGGGATTCTTAACCAAAGGCATGACTTTTTTTATTGTGTCGTATTTGATTACCACAGCTTATGGTTTATTCAATTTGGAACATTTGCTGGTAGTGTTCAAAGAAAATCAAATCTTGTTTGTGATTCCTTTTTTGGCCTTTTTAAGTATCGCCAACGTACCCAGGCTAGCGAGCAAAGAAAAGTATGGTTGGGCATTCGCCTTTACCAGTCTGACCATTGCATTGCTTTTGGTGATTGTTGCTTTCGAGCTCTACCCGAGATTGCTTTGGTCAAATGAGGTGCATGAAAACAGCATAACGATATACAACGCCGCTGCTTCCACCAAAACACTAAAAATCATGATGGGATTTGTGGTTGTAGGTGGTCCATTGGTGGCCTTGTACAGTTATTTCGTTTACCGCACATTCTGGGGAAGGGTAGATGCCGGGTCAGAAGGATACTAGCTCAATCGGTTGTTATCACGTTCTTGTATCTAAATTATTTGATTGAAAAATAATTTCTAAATAGAAGGAAAAATATCCTAAGCTAAGCGAAAGCGAATCGGAAGGTACATCCATGCGGCAGTCGGATTCCCATAAATGGTGCGAGCGGGTACGAAGCCACCTGTGTATCGATCCAATATCCGCTCCACTTCTTTGACCAAACTGGGGTCTGAGGATGCACGGTTTACGATGAATCGTTCCACTTGTTCCCCATATTCGTCGATTTTCAGTCCAATCCAAATTTCTCCTTCTGTCCGGGTATTTCTGGCGGATTGGGGATAGGAAAGATTTTTGGCTAAAAATTCCTGCCAAACCTTAACGCTAGGCAAACTAGGTTTAAAAATATCTCTGTCTACCGTTTCCTCTTCTCCGCTAGGTGCTACAAAGGTCCCTTCACAGGACAATGAATTATCACATATCAGGTCGAGCACTAGTTTCTCATCCACCAGAACTTTGGTGTATTTGGCATTATCTTTCCGATACTTAAACTCCGTATACATTGGGACTCCATCCGAGGAATAATGGGTTTCTTCCTCCCATAGCGGGTCTAGTGGTTCAGACTCCTCGAATAGGGATTTCTTTACCGAAACCAGCGTATAATTCAGGTCATAGGTTTTTTCTACCAATTCCCCTTCGGCGGAGACAGTCACGATTTTGCTGTATGTGTGATCATCCTCTCCAGATTCTGTGGGCAAAAAATGTGCATCAAGGTGGATGATTTTTCTTTCCTGCGCATGCGTAGGTCTGGAAAATCCCAAAAATCCAAACCACAACACCACCCCGATACATTTAACTAAATCGTTCATAGCTCTAAACTATGAACAAATGAATACAATTCCAACTAAAACCTTATTTCCATTCCGTTAGTTTTTGCCTATTGCACAGGCCTTTAACAAAATTTGGCTACTCCAACCTGCTCCTGTATCAGACGGAATTATCATGGATCCGCGTAAAAAATAAATCTAGTATTTATTGTAAAACAATAAATAATTACCGAATATTGAGAAATATACAAATCCATTAACTCATGACCTGGAAAGAAACCTGGAAAAATAAGTGGGAAAGCCAACCTGTATTGATGTTACTCACCATCGTGATTTGGTCCATTTTCATAGGACTATGTATCAAAGGCGGAGCTTTGTTATTCACCTCGGTATACAGCCTCTTTAATCCTGAAGTGGCAAAAGACCTGTACAAAGGGTTGAATTTGTCAGCGGCCAGAGAGTGGCATACAGGATATTACTTAGCAGCTGTTTCGTTACTGATTGGGATTATGGTAGCTAAGGCTTTTATCTTCTTTTTGGTAATCCGGGTTTTCCAAAAAATTGACTTGGTTCATCCATTCAGCCGGGAAGTCTCCGTTCTTATTTCCAGAATTGGCGAAGTGACCGTTCAGGTAGGTGTCTTAACCATCATCGCATCCGGGTACTTTTCGTGGTTGTCTACCCGGACGATGCAGAGTCCGGCACTCAGCGGTTTTTTGGGAGGCGCCTTTGAGTACTTGATAATGGGGGCGGTAATCTATGCGATATCCTTGGTTTTCAAACGTGGTGTGGAAATTCAAGCGGACAATGACCTAACCGTATAAGTATGCCCATAGTCGTAAATCTAGACGTCATGATGGCAAAACGGAAAATGTCTCTAAACGAACTTTCGGAGAAGGTAGATATCACCTTGTCCAACCTTTCTATCCTTAAAACTGGTAAGGCAAAGGCTGTCAGGTTTACCACCTTGGAAGCGATCTGTAAAGCGTTGGACTGTCAGCCCGGGGATATTTTGGAGTTTGTGGAATGAAACCCATTACTTTCCTTCTGACCAATAAGCTAGTACATGGCGTCAGTAACTTCTGTAGATTCTACTATTCAGGTAGTTGTTGTATTGGCGCATGGAATTGTTATAATTGCTTTGGTTGACAGATTGGTTGTATCTGCTCGTCGTCTGACTGGTGTACGTAAATCCTTGCCAAGTTGATGGGGAATACGCATTTGCACGGATAGGTTGGGGCAAGGGGTGGGTTTTTGCCAGTTCAGCCCTGCGCCTTGCCATTTCGGCCTGATGTTGCTCCCACCTAATCTTCGATTCTGCCCTGTACCTCGCCAAAGCTTCGGCATTGTATTTCTCTGTAGACGTATTTAAAGACACTAAGATTTGCTCAGCGGAACTGATAGCCTCGTGTTCAGATTCTTCTGAACTGCCCAAAGGCGTTGGAAAGTAAAACTTTAGGTTCTCATACCGGCTAAACGCATTACTGCTGTAGCGTGAGACCAAGTAGGATTGCCATTTTCCGTCAGTCAGACGGGCCACCAATAGTTCCGGATGCACATAAATGCTGCCATTATTTGCCTTGATAACCTCGCTTTCGTAAATCATAAATTCCGTCCAAATGGGTTCATCCGCCGAACTAAAAGACAATTTTCCTTCTGGATTAGCCACTGCATACTGCATTTTGCCATCATCTCCGCCTGGATACGCGACCAAAAAGAAATGAGATAGCAAATAGGTTTCTCCAGTTTTGGATCCTGCATCGATCTCTTCGGTAATGATCGGGGAAAGTCCCAGACTGCCTACAGGGATATCTACCGTCCCGTCGGCCTGCAGTACACCGTATAGCCCTTCAATGTCTTGACTCGGTACCAAGACCATTCGATGGAAAAGCTTATCTACACCCAACCCTTTTCCTGTCCGGTAATCTGCCACTAACTTGTGTCCCGGCCCAAAGGTGGTACTGCTCGGCATTTTATCGTAATTTCTATACACCAGCACTGAAGGGAAATAGGTGTTTTTTTCCTGCAATTGGTTATCAAACACTACCACTTCATAAGCCTCGCCCATTTTTTTCTCAGCCAGTTGGACGTAGCCATCTAGATAACGGTAGAACCGCGGCACCTCAGGTTTCTTGAAGCCAAGCGATCTAGGTGGGGCCATCACGGAAAGGTTGTTCCATTCTTTTGCCAGCTTACCGTCCTCAAAAAAATACCCATGAGTTCTTTCGGGAGCGTCTGACCCAGCGATCGTCCCCTCTTTCTTGAAATAGAGTAATCGCTTGGCAAATACCCGATTATAGGGGCCATATACGACCAACTCATCACTATCTACTTGCTTTACTTCTCCGGTTGCCGGGTCGAGTTGCCACGCCACCACGCCGAGAGCTATTTCAATATCCCCTCTTTTGTACTGATCTCTCTCGGTAGAGTTAATGGGGAGTTTTACTCCTACTACGCCAAAGTCGGGAAGGACTTGAATAAAGTCAGCGCGAAGACCAGTTACTTTATCCCCGTAGGGCTTAGTTTCAAGACTTCCGGTATAATTGAGCTTGGAGGTAACCGGGTCGTTTTTTTTCGGAAAGACGATACTTCCTTCAATTTTCATATCACCAAACCTACCTCTATCTACCTCGTAAACGCGTTTGCCATTGGTTATTGTCACCTTACTCACCGAATTTGTGCTCGTGTAAGTCAGTGTTTCAACGTTCGTTTCACCAATCTCGACCACTTCCTTTTTGAAATAACTCGACTCCTCTTGGGCAAACACAGCGTTGGATACCAAGATTGTCCATAGGGCAAATGTAAAGCGTAAATATTGCATAACTGAAGATTAATAGGTTACACTTCCCAGTGATTTACCGGTTTTATCGATGTAAATATGTTTGCCCTCTTTCCAGACTTTGGCTTTGCCCTCGCTAAATACAGGGGCCGAATACCCAACTACATCTTCATACTCAAATGGAAGCACCACCTTTCCCGAGAGATCGAGAAATCCCCACCTGTTTTTTTCTAGTTCAGGCACAAACAAACATACAGCGGCTAATCCCTCCGAAAAATTGCCTGCTTGTAGGTATTGAAATGGGATGATTTCTCGTCCTTTTTGGTCGATGAATCCCCATCTGCGCTGCCCGCTCTCTTTTATGATTTTGGACACTGGCGCCAGTCCGCCGGAAAACGTCCCGGCACTCTTGTACTCAAATGGAATAACCGTTTTTCCCGTTTTATCGATAAATCCCCAATGCGCACTGGCCAATAATTCAACCGCCGCCAACCCCTCAGAAAATGGTCCTGCATTGATGAACTTGGGAGATATAACCTCATTCCCAATCGGGTCAATAAATCCATAGACAGGGTCCGACGTAGGCTGGACAATCGCCAAACCGTTGGAATACAAAAACGCTCGAAAATACTTCGCGGGAATGACTTCCTCCCCTTGCTGATTCTTATAGCCCCACAGTTTCGAATCGGCTTGAAATGGCTTCAAGTCCTGTGCCTGTAAACCTACAGCCCAGAATACTAGGATCCCATACCCTACGATAGCCTTGATCCAAGATTCAACCAGTACGATTTTGGTTTCTTTTTCTTTCTGCATACCTCCCCTACTAAAAAGCTTTCAACTATTCGTCTCGTTAGTCCATTAATTTCATATGCCGTAGCAATAAATACCTAATATGGCAGCTTTTGCGTATTCGCAACTTCCAACGTACAGCTGTCTCCAGTTAGATAGGTGTCCGTTGAACTCCCTCCCCCTGAGAAAAAAACCTCGCCAACATTTAGCTCGAACCCGCTTAAACGTCCTAAATTAATAAAATTACATGTAGTTGGTTTTAGGCGGTCCGATTTTTTTTGAATCATTTGGCCTTATCCTTCTACTTTTATTCTTTTGACCTTTCTGCCGGCAAGAGGGTGATCGGAATTTTTCTTCAAATGACTCATTCCACACAATTGGAACTGACCTCCCTCATGCTCATAATCATGTTGGTAGTGATGTAGATTTTCCAGCACGGTGTGATCCACCAAATTGGCATTGGAAAAATCAATTCGGATACTTTTTCTCCTTGGAAGTGCATCCAGGGACTTTTTAAGCATGATATAATTGCTGAAAACTGCAGAATGAAATACATCCACGGTATATTCATTTTCATCCTGATTTGTTGTTACTGTAAACAAAGGCTTGAATAGGTATTTCAAAGGAAGCCCGTTGGACATATGAATGATAATTTTGGTCAAAATACCCACAGCAATGCCTATCAATAAGTCAGTGGCCAAGGTAAAAATGATGGTAACCAGAAAAATGACCAATTGCTCTGATCCGACTTTATAAGTGTGGTAAAACTCCTTAGGTGCGGCCAATTTGAAACCCGTATAAACCAGCATGGCGGCCAAAGCTGCCAAAGGAATCTGATGGATCAACAAAGGAAAAAATGCAACAAAGACCAAGAGAAAAGCACCGTGGAAGAAGTTGGACCAGGCAGTTTTTCCACCATTGTTGATATTGGCAGAACTTCGCACAATTTCAGAAATCATCGGTAATCCACCTATCATTCCTGCCAGTGTATTTCCTATACCCACCCCTACCAAATCTTTGTTCATATTGGATTTCCTCTTATACGGATCAAGTCCGTCAATAGCTTTTGAACTCAAAAGAGACTCAAGACTCCCCACCAGGGCAAACATGATGATGTACTTCAGTGAAACCATGGAAAACACCTGGGAGAAATAAGGGAATGTGATGGCAGATAGAAGGTTTTCCGGCAAGGTCACCAAAAACTTCGGCCCGATGGTATATTCATGCCCGTCCAAAAACAGGTATTTATGCTCATGCTCCAGATCAAAATAAATTCCCAGAGGTATGGCCACCAAAATAACAATCAGCGGAGCAGGAAGCATTTTGAGGAATTTGTTTTGGAACAAGGGAAACAAAAACATAATCAAGAGACTGATACCGCCAATGATTGCAATATCCGGGTTGATTTCCTTAAAGGCATGGGGAAGTTCGGCAAAGAGTTCCAAGGTCTCGTTGGCTTCCGGTTTGACACCGATCATGGTAAATAGCTGTTTGGCAATGATGATGATGCCAATCGCTGCCAACATACCGTGGACAGCTGCAGAAGGGAAGAAATCAGCTAAAACACCGGATTTAACCCAACCGAAAATTACCTGGAGTACGCCAGCTACCACAATAATGGCCAAGGTTAATCGATATCCTAGCATGGCATCACCTTGTCCAAGTTCATTGACTGCACCAAGGGCAATGATGATCAATCCTGCTGCAGGTCCTTTGATGGTAAGCTGCGATCCACCTAGAAAGGTGACCATAAGTCCACCAATAATGGCGGTAAATATTCCTGCCACCGGAGGAAAACCGGATGCCATCGAAATACCCAGACAAAGGGGCAAGGCAATTAGAAATACAAGGAAACCTGATGTAAGGTCTGCTTTCCAGTTTTGACGAAGTCCAGCCAAACCTGACTGGGGAACTTCAATTTTGGATTTTTGCATAAGTATATGCTGATCAAGAAGATTTTAAAGCGGTAGGATGATAATTTTTTACATGCGGGCCCAAGAAAAGCCGCGCATAAATCCGGATAAGGGCAATCCCTCCGAAAATGAAACTGATGGCATCGAATGATGCCAAAATATATTGGTCTTCGTGAATATGGCTGAAGATCAGATCGACACCAATGAAGGTGGGACTTATGGGAAATCCCATTACACCCAGTGCTGAAAGGAGAAAGACCAACGAAAGCTTGGGATATTCATACACATGGCCATAGTATTGATTGAGGTCAAAAGAGTTCTTTTCTTTCTTCCTTAAACTATCCAAAGCCCAGTAGCCTATGGCCCCTGCTACCACTACCCCACTGAGATAAATCAGGGTTTGGCTGTAATCAAAGGTCTCATTGAATGATACCGCCAAGGCAATCCAGAAGTGATTGGCCATGACCAGCATCCATGCCAACCTCGGATAGCTTCGTTCCGAAAAGGCCTTGAAAACCATCAACATTCCCAATAAACCGAAGAACCCGGGCAGATAATCCCTTAACCATTCAGGAATCCAATCCTGATTAAAGTAAAGGAAAAGCCCAAAGGAATAAACCGGAAGAAAGTACAACAACAGGTTTCTAGGGGTAAGGAAATCCAACTTTCTTCCCAATTTCTTGATGGGACTGAACACCCATCGGTTGAGGGTTAGGTCCAAATTCCATTCTTTGATGGAAAGCAGGTACAAGCTGTATTCCAACCTTTTAGGGAGGGTATCTTCCAAGGTGATATTCTTTGGCTTGAAATGATAAAATTGGTCTCGTATCATATATGCGACCACGGATGGAGATACCAACAACTGGTAGGTTCTCAGGAAGGCATTCCCTGCAAAATGGACCAGGGCCAATACCTCTAATCCTAAAGCTACTTCGATGAACATGATTCCTATCTGAGCAATGGAAGCATAGGCAATCTGGGTTTTGATGGTGGACTGAACCCTAGCAATCGGATAGGTAATGAGCGTAGTCAATAATCCTACTACACCGATGAGAATCCTTGCAGTCAATTGATGTTCCCAAAAAGGGAAGGTCCTAAGCAGGAGGAAGACCCCAAAATGAACGGAAAGAGAGCCATAAAAAATGGCACTGGAAGGGGTAGGTCCTTCCATGGCCCTTGGAAGCCAGGAGGAAAAGGGCAATTGTGCTGACTTAGCCGCAGCAGCTATCAGCAAACTCACCGCTATAAACAATCCTATTCCCCCATGTGAAGCCAAATGCTCAGAAACCAGTTCTTCATCCAATAATTTGATAAAGGTGATATTCTCATGCCAAAGATGGTGACTTGCCCACATGGCGAGAATGATTCCGATATCCCCAATCCTGTAAATGGAGAAAACCTTTACTGCATTTCTCACCGGTAAATACCTGTCTCTGTAGAAAGCAATCAGCAGGAAGGAAGAAATGCCCAACATCTCCCAACCCAAAAACAGGGTTTCGAAATTACCTGCCAAAACGGTCAGGTTATACGCGAGGTAAAAGAAGAGCAGGGTATTGAAAAAACGCTTGTATCCCTCTTCCATATGCATATAAAACCTACTGTATCGGGTGATCAGAAAGGTTACAAATGCCCCTACCCAAAGAAATACCGCCGTGGTTTTGTCAAAATAGAAATCCAACAAAAACTGATAGGACCCATTGTTGTACAATTCCAGCTCCCGGATATTTTCGGGTTTCATTCCTCCTAGGATCCAATAAAGGATATAGGTTGAAATGAGCAGCAAATGAATGCTTACCATTCCAAATGCCAATCTGGAAAAGCTGTTTTCATTTTTATCTGATAGCAGCAGTGAAACCACAAAAGCCAAGAGCGGTAACAGTACGAATGAACTGATAATAATTTGATGTTCCATGGCTTAGGCGATCACGTAAACAGGGAGATTTTCAGCAGTTGATTCCAATATGGCGTCCAGGTTTTGGACAGCATCGATATGTCGGGTTACCGGAAGGAATTCTTTAAAATCCCCATCCTTGAAAACAAAGGCTGTTTTGGTTTCCGGATGGATGCAAACCAATTTCACCCAATCATTGACGAACCACTCATAGGTTGGTTTATGTGTCTGTATGGTTTTTAGGACAATTTCCGGGAAATGCTCTACTGTAATCAGAATCCTAAGAGGATCATGTATGTTGACCATCTGCAAGGGCAAACCAGTCCGCAAATCTCCATCCATACCATTGGCTACACCTATCAATCCAATCACATTATGTGGCAATTTGCTGCCCGCCCCTAGCCTGTCATTATCCACCTTGGAGAAATAATATTCCAGGTTTATTCCTCCACAGACAGGAGCTACAGCTTTCAGGATACCAAAGAGGTATTGTCCTCCCGGGTCAATACTGTGATCATAAGAGTTGAGAAATGCCCTCTTGTCCAGAAAAAGATGACGGTTATTTTCCCTTTTGCCCACCACACAGAGGGCATTGGTAGCATGGTTCCATTCAGGCCTTGTGACAAACAAAGATAAAGCCCGCAATTTGACCTGCTCATGTATCTTTTTGGCTTCCTGTTTGGAATCAATGGTATGGAATCGCCGAGACCTTTCTTTGGCATTGTAATCCAAAGCGATTTCAAAGGTTTGCAAGTTTCTTTCATGTAACAACCTGTTAGGTTCGGATAGCCCTTCTATATCATAAAATTCCATTTCATCCCGGGTGGTATCATGTAATCCACCTACAAATTGGGTATTGTCGGGAATAAGAATGCCCCTTTCACCAAGAATTCTTCGGACTTCAGGATTGTTCCCAATAGAGGCGGCCACCCGGGCATTGACAGATCCGGAACGTCCGCTGCAGGCACCGCAGTCATATCCTGCATAATGGGTATTGTTCACAGAACTGGCTCCATGGCCAAAAATGTAAACCAATGGTGCAAAATCATTTACAAGGCCAATACTTTTTAGAAGTCCTTCCATGGCAGTAGCCATTTCTTGGACTGTGAATCCAACCTGTAAGCCATGGTATTTATGATCTGGGTTTTTACATTCGATACTGAGCTTTCCTTTTGGATCCATATGCTTAAAAGAAGACACCATAGCGGGTGTTTCTGAAGGGAAGAAAATGCTTTTTGCCATTTTGATGGCCGACCAAAAACCCATGGTCTGGGAAATGGCCCAGCCCCCGAATATTCCTTTGGAATGTTTGCTAAAGTGGGCATCTTTTTCATGCCTGATTTTTGATTCTGTCTCTTTGATGACATGAACAGGAGTCACAGGAGCCGGACAGACTTTGGTCATAAACTTGCCGTGCTCCGGTTGAAAATAAAAGGGAAGGTTGAAGAACCCAGCTGTTCCAAATGTCTGGCAATCCGGAGCAAAACGCTCTACATACCGTCTTATGGAGCAGGAGCGGTCATCAATACAAAACATTGCCTGAAAGGAAGGTTTGCTTACCTTGAAGTCTTTTGCATGGCTTAACTGAAGTCCTTTTATTACTTGGTCATAATAGCTCCATTCCAAAGCTTCCTGCCAGATTTTATGGATTTCAAACCAATTTGAGTTTTTAGGTGATTCCAATAATACCGGAAGATCCTTAGGAATAAATTCACCCAAGGCTTTCCATTTATCCCCTCTTCGTCTGTCGAGCGCATCGATTTCCAAAATACATTCCAGAAAAATCAAATCATGCAATGAGACTTTCCTCTTATCCAATAAGCTTTGCTCCTGGTGTTCCAAAACTGCTACCATACCTGACCAACCTGGATGGGAAAAAGCTTGGTCAAATAAGTACTGGGCAAAACGCTCTTCTTTGCCAACCAGCAAGGTCAATAGATCCTTAAGTTTGGTATGGGTATTGAAAAGCAGGTCTCTGGCTCTTTCACTTTTGATAAAGGTACTAAAGCTGTTTTTTTCCAATGTCCGAATCGCGGAAAGCAAACCTCTCGATTCAATAGGAAATTTCCAGATAGCAATGCCCTGGTCCAGATAGGCACTCACCAATCTAAAAAGCGTCTGATGCACCTCCTTATCCAAATTGAGGTTATAGGCTTTTCTCCAAAGTTTCCGAAGCTGACCTACTTTAGGTTCCGGATAATCCTGGTTTAGCGAATGTAAAATTTCATTTCTCCAATAGGTAAGATTGTCCGGACCCTTTAGGTCCATGATTACCCGGTCAATAATTTCTATGTTGATCTTACCGGAATGGTACTTTTCCCTATACCTTTCAATATTCCAATATACCTTGTATCCAAAGTTTTCTGCAGCGAGCTGAAGGGCTTCATGGAAAGGCAAATGCTGAAATGCATGCAGGGT
Source organism: Lunatimonas sp. (assembly GCF_020832325.1). GTDB lineage: Bacteria > Bacteroidota > Bacteroidia > Cytophagales > Cyclobacteriaceae > Lunatimonas. The sequence continues at coordinate 134,041 of NZ_JAFIEU010000008.1, read as the reverse complement.
GTTGTGGTGCACAAAATCCTTCAAAGGACTCTGCGCAGGAAGATAGTGACTCAGGTCATGCAATACATGATCCAAGTCAAATGACACGGAATGCGCCATGTTGAATACGTTTTTAAGGTGAGATTAAAGAAAGCGGGCGAATCGCAAATGATTCAATTTGGAAATTCGAATGGAAAAAGGACTAGGCGAGGTGGATTTTCAAATTATGAAAAAGTATATAGAGGGGCCTGGTTTTATAGCCGAGCGTTACCGTAGTATTCGAAAAGGGATCTACGGCTCGGTAAAGTGAAAAAGTAGAACGCATGCCGGCAAGGGAAGCTTTGGCAAAGGGCAGTTCATTTTCTTTGTTATTTTCTTCTTTTTCTAAGTTTACCCATTCAGCGAGGGTCATCTTAGCAGGAACGTTTTCTGGTATTCGAAACGCTTCCTGCTCCGTTAGGTCAAAAAATTCGCCAGCAGGTAGGTTTCCAACACAGCATAAAGCAGCAATCAAGCCAATTACGATAAAGTGGAGAATGGCATCTCTGCGTCCTGTGGTGGATTGGCAGGGAGATTCCCGGCTATACCACGGCCCAAAAAAAACGTTATCGGTATTGAGACTAGTTTTCACGCTTTTCTGTTTCAAAAAGACACGATATATGTACTTTATCGGGTACAAATGTAGTGACAAGTTTTTGTATTCTAGTGTGATTGAGATCACAACAAGCGCATTTCTGAAATTTAATCTAAGCGCTTTGTACGTACCCGAATTTTGCGCTATCTTTCAGGTATAGAAGGGTAATTCTTAAATGGTCAGATATCGAGCTTTTCTACTGTTTGGAATGCCCAAGGTAAGACGTAATTCCAGTATTTGATGCCTGCATCGAGCCTAATTGCTTGTGCGAAAAGCAGAACAACTGAAGTGCCACCTTTGACTTTAGCCGATGCATAGACCCGATGACTATAATAGTCTATTTTTTCTGAGTCCATTGCCTATACTGGTATATGATATCTCTTCTTTTCGGATAATGGATGTCAATCCCGCTGCAATTTTCCACTACGGGTATTCCAAAGAAGAGTTTTTGTCCATGACCCTATCGGATCTGCATATCGCTGATCAGGGCCTTCCACAAGTACCTGTGCCTGGGGACACCGATAGGCAACGCAAGAATATTCATTTTGGAGTGGTTACCCAGAAAAAAAAGGATGGCCAGCGGGTCAAGGTAGACCTCAACGGACACCTGATAGAGCTGGAAGGAAGGGAATGCGTGATGTTGTTAGTACAGGACGTTACGCAACGGGAAGCAGAAATTACCGCGCTCAAGTTGTCGCAGGAGAAACTCGCCGCGGCCTCAGAAATCGCGGACATCGGTTACTGGCGCCTTGAGATGGACGCTAACACCCTGACCTGGTCTGAAAAAGTGTACGAGATTTGGGGAAGAAGAAAGGAGGAGTTTCCACTGAATTTTGATTCCTTTTACGCCACTATTCACCCAGATGACCGGGAACACTTCGATAGAGAACAAGAGGAAACATTTTCTGGTAGGAAGGATTTGAACTTTGTCCATCGGATACTCCTGCCGGATGGCACCGTACGTTGGGTCAGTGAGGTTGGCAGATTAAACCGGGATGCTACAGGGCAGCCGATAGCCTTTGAGGGTATCGTCAAGGACATCACTCAGGAGATGAACGAAGAACTCGAAAAGGACCTTTTTACCCGGATAGGTGCTGTCTTTAGCGAGTTTGAGAATATGAAGGATGCACTCTCTGAGATGTGCAAACTGATCAATCAGGTAGGTGGTTTTAGCTTTACAGAGGTCTGGCTTCCCTCTGTCCATCGGGATAGGTTAAGGCTGTCTTCAAAGGCGATTGGAGATGAAGCAGGGTCCCGTTTTTATCAGCTCCAAGTTCAGGAATATGAGTTTCTCCCGGGACAAGGGTTGCCAGGGAAGGTATGGGAGGGCCTCAAAGCCATCTATTGTGACAAGCCCAGTGAAGCAAACTATTTTATTCGAAGGCTAGAAGCTCAGGAAGCGGGTATTAAGACCGTATTATCCATTCCGCTCCTTCAAAAAGGTGAATTGATCGGAGTTTTGATGGTGGGCAGCGCGGATCTGTTGTCCAATATTCAGCAATACCAGCCTGTTTTGAAGAAATTGGAATTGTTTTTAGGTTCAGAGATCTTGCGGAAGCGATTGGAGAATGAACGCTTGCATTTGGTGGAGTCACTCCCGGATCTGGTAGGGCTTCTGGATTTCAGCGGACTTTTCATTCGTATAAATAGTGCCGGGTGCCGAATACTGGGTTATCCAGATCAGGGAGTTGTTGGAAGGTCACTGTGGGATTTTTTACACCCAGAAGACAGAACAAACTTAGCAGATCAGCTGCAACAGGCCCGGCAGGGCGAAAGGACCATTAAGTTTGAGGCACGGATCATCCACAAAGCCGGGCAGGTAGTATGTCTTGCGTGGCATGGCAGCGTTTTGCAGGATCAGGGCGTTATTTTTGTCTCTGCAAAAGACGTTACGGAGGAAAGAGATTTGAAGGAGGTCATTAGCAATGCCTCTGAACTCGCACAAATCGGCGGCTGGTCTATCGACTTGGTGAACCAAAAGCTGTTTTGGTCAAAAGAAATTCATCGCATATACGATACAGATCCGGCGATCTATCAGCCTGATCTCGATTCAGCGATTGCTTTTTACCGCTCGGATTATGTAGACCGCGTGAATGCTAGTTTTGAGCAGGCTATCCGAGAAGGCATTTCGTTTGATTTGGTGGCGGCTATCATCAGTGCCTCCGGCACGGAAAAGTGGGTACGGGTAATTGGCAAGCCGGAGATGCTTGACGGCGAGTGTATCCGGATATTTGGCAGTTTTCAGGACATCTCTAGTCTAAAGGCCATCCAACAACGGTTGGAAAATATCACCAATGATCTTCCAGGAGTTACCTTTCAGTATTTTTTGTTTCCAGATGGCAGTCACAAACTTGAGTCGGTAAGCCGTGGAAGTGAACAAATTTGGCATTTGACTCCAGAGCAATGTGAGGCCGACAGCCAATCGGTATGGCGTCAAATCAGTAATGGTGGAGACATAGAGACGCTGACGCAGGAGATCAAGGAATCGATGGCAAACCTTACTCAGTGGCACAGCAGGTGGCGAAACCTGTTGCCAAATGGACAGATGCGTTGGCATGAAGGTTTCGGAACACCCTATCGATTGCCCGATGGGACCATTCTGTTTAATTCGATGATTTTTGATATCACTGAGGAAGTTAAGTCGGTAAAGCTAACCGAGGAGATAGCCGACTTAGCCAAAATTGGTAGCTGGGAATTGGATCTTACCCCAGAAGAGGGTGCCAATGCGATGTATTGGTCTCCTATGGTGAAACAGCTATTGGAAGTGGAGGATAGCTACAGCCCTTCTCTTACAGGCGGGTTTGAGTTTTACACCGAGGAAAGCAGAGAGCGCATACAGAACGCAGTGGCTAAGCTAATCAACGAAGGACTGGAATTCGATGAAGAATTGCTACTTATCACGGCGTCAGGACGCGAGCAATGGGTTCGTTGCATCGGAAAATGTGAGGAAGTGGGCGGAAAGCGAACGAAGATATTTGGGAGCTTCCAGGACATACATGCCATGAAGTCCACTCAATTGCAGCTAAAAGAGATTTTGGGTAGTATATCCGACGCATTCTATGCAGTGGATAGAGATTGGAACTTCACCTACTTTAACCGAGAGGCTGAAAATTTGCTGGATCGAAAATCCGAGGAGCTCATCGGCAGGAATATTTGGGAGGAATTTGCCCCAGCGAAAGGTACGGCAATTGAGACAATCTACCGACGAGTGGCTACATCCGGCCAATTTGAGCGTTTTGAGTATTTTTACCCGGGCAACAATTGTTGGTTTGAAGTTACTACCTATCCTTCTGGTGGAGGGGTTTCGTCTTATTTCAGAAATATTGACGAGCGAATAAAAAGCGAACAAGCATTGCGACAAGCTTTTGAGGAGAAAAATAGAATCCTAGAAAGTGTTGGGGATGCGTTTTTTGCCTTGGACCAAGACGCACAGATTACCTATTGGAATAATAAAGCGGAGGAAGTGACCGGGCTTCGCAGGGATGAAATGATTGGTTATAATTTTTGGAAAAGACTCCCTGAAGTCAAGAAGCTACCATTTCTTAGCCGCTTTAAGGATTCGCTGGTAGAGAAACGACCCATGTCTGTCGTGGAGTATGTCGAATCATATGATCACTGGTTTGAGGTGAATATTTACCCCACACCGGAAGGCGTTAGTGTATTCTTCAGGAACATTACCGAGCAAAAGAAGGCAGAGGAACGGCTACGCTTAAAAAACACGCAACTGGATATTATCTCAGAAATGAACAGCGAGCTACTCAGTTATGAAGACTGGTTTAAGGTTATCGCAAGGGCATTTCAGAAGGTAGGCACTAGTGTACATGTGGATAGAATATACTATTTCCAAAACTCCCTGAACGAGGAGACCGGAGAGATGGAGGCCAGTCAGCGTCTGGAATGGACCAAAGAAGGGGTAACCGCTCAAATAAATAATCCAGATCTTCAACATATGCCATTTTCGGTTATCTATGATTTTGTAGAGCCATTGACGAAAAATCGCCCCTTTATGGCGATTATTCGCAAGATGGAAGATACAAAAACAAAGGAGCTACTGGCAGAACAAGGGATTAAATCTATCTTGGTGTTACCAATTTTCCTCAAAAACCTTTTTTGGGGTTTTATCGGATTTGATGATTGCCAAGAGGAGCGTCGGTGGAATGAGGATGACATCACCTTTCTGAGAACCATTACGGCAAACTTATCGTCTGCCATTGAGGCCAATCAAACACACTTGGAACTAGCGCGTGCCTACGAGGAGCGAAACCTCATCCTCGAAACCATCGGAGATGCATTCTTTGCCGTGGACAATTCCTGGAAAGTGACCTATTGGAATGCCCAGGCTGAACGCTTTTTGAATAAGCCAAAAGCAGATATTGTGGGTAGAAATCTTTGGGACGAGTACTCCAATGCGATTGACTCTGAATTTTACCGCAAGTATCATCAGGCCAAGAAGACTAAGCAAGTGGTTACTTTTGAGGACTACTTCGAACCCATGGACCGGTGGTTTGAAGTTACTGCCTACCCGAATGACCTGGGCCTTTCCGTGTATTTCAAAGATGTGACCCTTCGTAAGAAGTCAGATATTCGAGTTCGGGAGGCAAATGAGCGATTTGAAAAAGTGGCGCAAGCTACCACGGATGCCATCTGGGACTGGGATATCGCCGGTGATGTGTACTTTCGGGGCGAAGGATTTGAAAAACTGTTTGGCTATGACGTAAAGCGGAATCTCCGAAAGCGGGATTTTTGGAAAGACAGCTTTCACCCTGATGACGTTATTCAGGTCAAGGAAAGCTTAGAGTCGGCCCTTGCTGATCCCAATCAAGAATATTGGCAATCGGACTACCGCATAAAACATGCTAGCGGAGAGATAAAATATGTCATAGACAAGGGAATCATTATCCGAAATGCCGAGGGCAAGCCTACCCGAATGGTCGGCGCTACCACCGATATCACCGACACCAAAAGACATGAAATGGAACTGCGTGAGATCAATGAAAGACTGGTAAAATATACGCGGGATCTGGAGATATCGAATGAACAACTAGAGCATTTTGCGTTCATCACCTCCCATGATTTGCAAGAGCCTTTGCGGATGATCACCAGTTTTCTCAATCAGCTTCAGAAAAAATACCAATATCAGCTGGACGATAAGGCCCATCAATACATTCATTTTGCGGTGGATGGTGCCAAACGGATGAAGCAGATCATTTTGGATGTATTGGAGTTTTCCAGGGCTGGAACAGTGCACGAGATAGAGGAAGTCGTCCATTTGGACGAGCTTATAGCAGAATATCGAGCCTTGCGAAGAAAACTATTGGAGGAACGAAATGCGAAGATACATACCGGATACCTCCCGGTAGTCACCTGCTTCAAGGCCCCGTTAACTCAGACATTACACTGTTTGATGGATAATGCGATTAAATACTCCCGTGACGGAGTCCCTCCTGAGATAACCCTTTCAGTGGTCGACAAGGGTGATTTCTGGCAGTTTTCCATACAGGATAATGGAATTGGGATCGAACCTAGGTTTTTCGAAAAAATATTCGTTATTTTTCAGCGTTTGCATAATAGGGACTCTGAGAGCGGAACCGGTGTTGGGCTTCCTATTGCAAAAAAGCAGGTAGAGTCATGGGGAGGCCGGATTTGGGTGGAATCCCAACCAGGTATCGGGAGTACATTTTACTTTACAGTGAATAAAAAGACACATGAAAAAGGCACATATTTTACTAGTTGAGGATAATGAAGGGGATATTCTACTCACGTTGGAGGCATTTGAAGAAAGCAAACTGCTCACGGACGTCAGTGTAGTAAAAAACGGGAAGGATGCCCTGGATTTTTTATATAAGCGTGGTGAATTCGAACGTGCTGAGAGGCCGGACTTAATCTTACTCGACATCAATTTGCCCATATTAAACGGGCACGAAGTGCTACAAGAAATTAAACTCGATCAGAACCTGCGGACGATCCCGGTAATCATGCTGACCACCTCTTCCAATAGTCGAGATATCCACAAAGCATATGAAAACTACTCGAATAGCTACGTGACCAAGCCACTTTCGATGGACGAGTTTTTGAAAGCAATTTTGCAGATCGAGGAGTTTTGGCTGCAACTGTGCAAACTTCCAAAATAGAAACTGCGGATTCACTTTACTATCGGAACTATCCTTGGGGTAGCTACACCCGACGGTTGCAAATAACTAGTTGATCATGAACACAGACAGTTTTTACCTAGAGGCTTTTCAAGAAGCTGAGAAGGGCTATGCGGAGGGGGGTATTCCCATTGGATCTGTCCTTGTACACCAAGGAAGGGTAGTGGGCAGGGGGCACAATCGTCGCGTACAAAATGGCAGCTCCATACTGCACGGAGAAATGGATGCCTTAGAGAATGCGGGAAGATTACCTGCTTCGGTATACCGAGAAAGCGTACTTTACACGACCTTATCGCCCTGCCCCATGTGCACGGGTGCTATATTGCTATACAAGATCCCAAAGGTAGTGATCGGCGAAAACAGGACCTTTATGGGATCTGAAGACCATCTACGGGCTAATGGTGTGGTCGTAGAGGTCCTAGATCATGCCCCGAGCATCGCGCTGATGGAGAAATTTATCGCGGAGCGACCTGCGCTATGGAATGAAGATATCGGTGAGTAATGCAAAAGATGCTTCAAAACATAGTATGATTGCCCAACTCACCGTATTATAGGTACCGGAAAGGTAAAGCCTTACCTGGTATTAGGAACAAAAATTAAGAATATCAGGATTGACCAAGCACTAGAGCTCTCCATCGCCAAGTGCCTGCGACCAAAAAGAAAACAACATTTCATGATCCGACGGATACAGGAGATGATCCTCCTATTACCCATTTGTTGCCTGTTAAGTGTAGGTTTGAGTTCTTGCGGAAGCGCCCCAAGCGACCAAAAGCTGGAGCAGGAGGACGTTCAGGTGCCTATTCCAGAGATTCGTACGGATACGCCCGAGTTAAGCGGGGCTGAATTAGCCAAAAACTATTGTTCAGGCTGCCACCTTTTTCCGGAACCGGACTTATTGGACCGAAAAACTTGGGACAACTACATCCTCCATCGAATGGGTCATTACTATGGGATATACGAGTCTCCGGATACACGGGCGGGTATCATCGAAGGTGGCAGGGCTGGACAGTTTGTAGAGAGAGCCAATCTATTTCCGCTGAGACCCACCATGGATACGTTGCTTTTTGAGAAAATCCGAGCCCACTATCTTGATGAAGCTCCCGAAGAGCTTCCGAGACCGCCGAAAAAGACCATTTCTATCGGCCTTCGACATTTTACGGTAAAGAAGCCCTCCTATCGGGCCAACAGCCCGATGACCTCTCTGGTCAAAATCGCCGCTCCCAATAAACTTTACGTCAGTGATGTGGGGAGGTCAAGCTTGTCTGTGATGGACAGAAATTTTTCGATAAGCCGAAATGCTCCAGCAAGGGAAGGAGTCTCGTGGGTGTACGAATCTGGTGGCGAAAGCATGGCATTGGTGATGGGAACGTTCAATCCCACTGACATGAACATTGGCTATCTGATGACCCTGCCTCAGGGAAGAGGCGGAGATGCGCGGATCCTTGTGCAGGATTTGCAAAGGCCGGTGCACTTTGATGTAGCCGACCTGGATGGCGATGGGCAGCTGGAGATTGCTATTTGCGAATACGGCAAACACACGGGCGCCTTATCTCTTTGGAAAAAGGATCAGGCAGGGATTTACCGGCGAAAAGTGCTAAGAGCCCAGCCAGGAGCGACCAAGGCCTATATGGTGGATTGGAGCGGAAACGGACGGAAGGATATTGTGGCATTGTTTGGTCAGGGTGATGAGGGAATTTTTGTATACCACAATCAAGGGAATGGGAATTTTGTTGAGGAACGGGTATTGGCCTTTCCTCCCAGTTACGGATCCAGTTACTTTGAACTGGTAGACATGAATGGCGATGGCCATTTGGATATCCTGTATACAGCCGGAGACAATGCCGACTATGACCCTATCCTAAAGGGCTACCACGGGATACGGATATTTCATAACGACGGGACCAATCACTTCTCTGAAGCCTATTTTTATCCGTTAAACGGTGCGTACAAAGCCATTGCTGTAGATTTTGATGGAGATGGGGACCTAGACATCGCAGCGATCTCCTTTTTTCCCGATTACGAAAATCAGCCTGAAGAGAGCTTTGTGTATTTGGAAAACAATGGCGATGGGAACTACACGGCCTCTACGTTTCCAGATGCTGCCCAAGGCAGGTGGATTGCCATGGATGTGGGAGATGTAGACGGAGATGGCGATATGGACATCATCCTTGGTTCCATGGTTTTCGGTACGGATTTTACCGAATATTTTGATAAATGGGCGAAGAATGGCGTTCCCTACTTGATTTTGGAAAATACCAGCAAGTAGGCTTTTGGGTTACAGGCTCGTTTCGTAGAGGATAAAGGCGTACGCAAAGTACCGGAATATTCGCCAAATGCTGTTTAGATAGTAGGTTCGGGGGCTGACATTACCCGCCCCGCTGAGTAAAGCGATGGCTGAGAAGGGCAGAGGTGTCAAAGAAGCTACGATGATTAGGTAGCCGCCGAACTTCTCGAACAAGGCCAATGATTTCTTTAACCAAAGCCTTCGGATTTTGATAAAAAAGCGGGTGTTTCGGATCCATTTACCCAAGTTGAAATTGAATGCCCCAGCAAGGTAGGAAATAAGGGCAAGGATACCGATTCCAACGAAATACTGCCCAAGATGACCGGTGCGAAGTGCCCAAAGCATAAAGATTTCCGGTGGAATGATGCCGAATAGCACCTCAGAGGCGATGAAGATCGACACCACGAGCGGAATGTTGTCATAGATACTGCCAAACCAAGCCTCCCGTTCACTGGCAGGAAATAATTTCTCGAACGCCAGAAAGGTGAAAATCAAGATGGCCAAAAATAGAAAGCCTTTGAGAATCTGTCGGATCAAAAATGCTCGTTTTTCCTGTTTCGATATTTCCATCTGGTAAATCTATAAATTATGTCTTTATACACAAAGTAGAAACGCTAAGAGACGATTGGTGCCTGGGTAGCGAGGATATCCGCTGGCATGAGTCTCCGAAACTGGCGCCTTTTCTACCCGAAATATCGCAAAGCCCCACTGTTCAAATTTAATTTTTGCTTTGATTTGGTTACCTTCGTTCTTTCATAAAACAAACGACGACCATGGAACTAAACGGAAAAGTTATACAGGCTTTGGATGAGCAATCAGGAAACGGGCGCAATGGCGTTTGGAAAAAACGGGATTACGTCATCGAAACCGGCGGAAATTATCCAAAAAAGGTCTGTGTGACGGTTTGGGGAGACAAGATAGACCAGTTTGGTCTGCAGGTCGGAGATGAGGTCAATCTCGGCATCGAAATCGAGAGCCGGGAGTATAATGGCAAATGGTACACCGATATAAAAGTATGGAAAGCAGCCAAAAATGGGGCCCCTGCTGCCAAAGAACCTTCCTCCTCCCAACAACCTGATGTAAGTAGCTTCCACGATGAAAGTGGAGACGACATCTTGCCCTTTTAGCACACGATGATGCCAATCGGCTAATCCCCCATTTAACCCGACGGGAGAATGGGGGACATTTAATCCATTTCTAGGCTTAGGTTTATTTCTTTTCTAGTCCCTTTCCGCTGTTTGTAGGTAGCGGTTAAAGTAGGTATCGGTAGTAGCTGCGGATTTCTCGGATCGTCGGTTTAGACCGATTTCCAGCCCTTCTCTTCCAGTTCCCGGGCACTCTCCTCCACTTTGGCTTTCAGGTTATTTTTGAAAATCTCCAGGTTTTTTGAGACGATGGGGTCAAAGGCCCCCACGATGGAAGCTGCCAAAATACCGGCATTTCGCCCACCATTTAGGGCAACAGTGGCCACCGGAATACCAGCAGGCATCTGTAGTATGGAAAGGATGCTGTCCCATCCGTCGATGGAGTTAGAGGATTTTACTGGCACGCCGATCACAGGTAGCGTAGTCAGAGATGCTACCATACCCGGAAGGTGGGCCGCACCTCCTGCCCCGGCCACGATGGTTTTCAGCCCTCGTTCCTTTGCGCTTTCTGCATATTCAATCATCCGGATGGGAGTGCGGTGGGCCGAAACGACGGTCAGCTCGTAGCTTACACCGAGTTCCTCCAATACTTTGGCAGCTTCTGCCATTACCGGGAGGTCTGATTTACTTCCCATGATGATTCCAACGTCTACGCTCATATCAGGCTTTGATTTTGATGGTTTCTTTTAATCGAAGTGCTTTCTCCTTTAACCTAGTGATATCCTCCTCTAACAGGGTGATATGGCCCATTTTTCGGAAGGGTTTGGTTACCTTTTTGCCGTAGAGGTGGATGTATACCCCTTTCTCTCCCAATGCAGTGTCCATGCCCTCTACAAAAGCCTCTCCCGTGTACCCTGCTTCTCCGAGCAGGTTTACCATGGCAGCCGGACAACGAGCCGCTGTATGCCCTAGCGGCATGTTAAGCACAGAACGAAGGTGCTGCTCAAACTGGGAGGTAAAATTGGCCTCAATGGTATGGTGCCCACTATTGTGAGGGCGTGGCGCGATTTCATTGATCAGTACTTCTCCTGTTTTGGTAACAAACATCTCCACTGCAAGAATACCCACCATGCCCAACTTCTGGATGATTTCTACGGCTAGCCGATCTGCTTTGGTGGCAATCTCAGGGGAAATATCAGCAGGTGAAAAGAGAAACTCCACCAAATTCAGTTCGGGGTGGAACGCGCATTCTACCGGCGGGAAAGTACTCATCTCGCCCGCTTCATTCCTTGCCACTATCACAGCGAGTTCCTTATCAAAGTCTATAAATTTTTCAAGAAGCCCCGGCGCTTCAAAAGCTTTGTCCAGGTCTTGCTCGGACCGTAACAATTGTACCCCCCTGCCGTCATAACCCTCCTTGCCAAGTTTGTTTACGGCAGGCAAAAAGTCCAAGTGATTGGTGATATCTTCCTTGCCCGTTACCAAAACAAACTCGGATGTGGGAAGTCGATGATCGCGGTAAAACTGCTTTTGACTGCGTTTGTCCTGGATGAGCTCTATGATGTGGGGCTGTGGAAATACCTTTTTTCCCTCCGCCTCTAGGCGTTTGAGTGCCTGGGTATTCACATGTTCGATCTCGATGGTGATCACATCGCAGTTTTTTCCAAATTCATACACCGTATCAAAATCTTTCAGATTGCCCTGGGTAAACTGCTGACAAATATGCCTACATGGGGCATTTTCATCAGGATCCAAGATGTGGATGCTGAGGTTGTAATTAATGGCCGACTGGATGACCATCCGTCCGAGTTGTCCGCCCCCCAATATGCCCAAAGTCTTTTGCTGGTAATTTTCCTGTGCCATGCGTTGATCATTCATCCAAATGCCGCAAAAATAAGCATATAAATGGAAAGCACCACCGTAAATCGATTCGGTCTCTGCGGTTTTGGCCCAATCTCTTACTGCTCAAAGGTTATGCCCATGAGCTCCATCAATTTATGGGCATTGAAACTTGGGCAGCTTCCGGGCTTTATTTTATAATCAAATCGGATTTCCTCCTGTTCGATCGTGTGGTGAAAGCTCCTGTTTTGGATCCCTCTCAGCTCCCCTTCTAACTGGGTTAGCTCCATATCGTGTGTGGATATCAAACCCTTTGAAGATGTGTTCAATAGCTGTACGATCAGTGCACGGCTTCCGGTGACGCGGTCGTCGGTATTGGTACCTTTTAGGATCTCGTCCAACAGAAAAAATACCGGCTGCTCTTTGGTGGTCAGTTGGAGCAGCCCCTTGATACGGCGGAGCTCTGCATAAAAAGAGCTGACACTTTCGCCCAGATTGTCGGAATTCCGCATGCTTGTATAGAGCTGAAAGGGTCCGCAGATGAATACCTCTGCCAAGGGATTCAGCCCTGCATTGGCCATCACCATATTGATACCTAGGGTACGCATGAAGGTTGTCTTGCCTGACATGTTGGAGCCTGTCAGCAGAATGATCCTTTGCTCGCCGGTAAGGGAAAAATCATTGCCCACACAGTCTTGTGGCCGGATCAGCGGGTGGCGGATATTTTCCACTTCCAGCACTTCGGATTCGGTCCACTGGATCTTGGCGACTGTTCCCTCAGCTACGGTGAATGCACTTAGGGAAACCAAAGCCTCCCATTCACGAAAGACCTCCTCCCACTGCTGAACATGATGGCCGTAGGTATTTTTCCACTTTTCCAGGCGATAGAGCACCCAAAAATCGACCCAGAACAACAGGTTGAAAACCAAGTACATCAAATTGGCTCGGTTCTGAACCAAAAAGCTCTGCTGCTCCAAGGATTCCAGTGCGCTAGACGCTTGAAAGTGGGTGTCCGCAATCGGTGCCCGGAGCGATTTCAGGTACGGGTGGGAAAAGGAACTGTCCTCTAGCAAATAGGCCCAAGACTTGTAGGTTTTCAAGTCGCTTTCGTTTGGCATGACTTTCATGGATTGCATCAAGGGTTTAAAAACCAATCCTAGCGCCAATATCCCCACCAATATAAATAGGCTAAGGTAGGAGTAGTGCAGATAACCGAATAGAATGCCAAATAGAAGGGTCGTTCCCAACAATGGCCCCATAATCGCAGGAACCCAAAACAGCTTTCTCCAGTAGTTGGGATTCTTGAGCCAGCCAAAAAGGGCTGCTTTAGATTTTTCTTTCGATAGGAATGCCCGTCCAATGCCTTCAAATGTGCGTAGAAAATCCGGAAAGTTGCTCAGTTCGGCCACCGCGCCGTGGCGGTAGGAGGCTGTTTGCAGATTCGTTTCAGCCTTTAGCCATTTTGCGAGCAGATTTTTGCCTCCCTTAGATACCGTGTGGTCAATCAACTGAAACAGTGAATGAGCTCCAAAGATGTCCAAATCCGCCGCAAATGGATGGTCCTTCTCCAAGTATTCATTCCCTGGGTCAAAGGTATGCAATTCCCGGTTTGCCCGAAGGGTTGCTTCCGCGTCCATTTGGATCAGCGCCAATAAAAATTGTTCCTTATCCTTTTCGCCGTTGTGTTGTTTAATCAAATAGATAAATAGGGCAGCCAACGGAAAAAATAGGACAAGGACCATGGATTGATCCGATATCCCCACCACTAGGGTAGCCAATAGACCCAAAAACACAATCACCCGCAAGGCGCTTAGCAGGGAAAGTCTTTTTTTACAAGCATGGAGGAGGCTTTCTTTTTCAGAAAGGCTAAAGTTTATTTTCATCTGTTTATTTTTTGTTTTTCAAAGGTCAGATGGAATCTCGCATGGGAAATAATCATTCCAGTGTGTGACGGCTACTTCATGCTCGATTTCATGTGTCTATAATTGATTTTGAATGGTCAGAACATACGCCCTACCAAAGGTTGGGATGCCCGTCTGTCAGTAGACAAAGTATTCCCGAAATAATCAGCTCTCTGTTTGAAAAGGACGGCACGCACTTACTGATTTCCGTTTGTTCAGATTTGAGAATACCAAAGTATTCAAAATTATCCAGATGCACTAAAAAGCCTGTTGCGTAAACAGGCTAAATGAAAACACATACATGCAACTTTGTTGCATGTATGTGTTTTACTGCGTATCTTTGTGGAGCTTATCTATGAAACGTATTGATCTATTGCGTATGTATAAAAAGGCAACCCTTTTGGTATTTGTGTGTCTATGGGCACTTTCCCTTTCGGCGCAAATCTCAAAGCCTACCAACCTGTGGGCGGTCTTTGGTCAAACGCGATTTGTAGAAAAGTTAAACCGGGAGCATGCGCTTTATTACCTGTATCCCATATTCCAACAGGGGCTAAAAGATCTGGAGGGAAAAGAGGTGGAGCTCGTCGGTTTTCACATACCGTTGGAAGTGTCATCGGCGGAAATGCTGATCTTGTCCAAATTTCCGATGGCGGAATGTTTTTTCTGTGGTCAGTCCGGACCGGAAAGTGTAGCGGTAGTCTATTTGAAAGAAAAGCCTGGAAGAAGATTGAAGATGGATCAGGTTATCAAGGTCACGGGAATATTGGTCCTAAACGATTCGGATGTGAACGAGCTAAATTTTATCCTCAAAAACGCCCGCATCATCGGGTATGAGTGAAGAAGTAAAACAAATGGCGTCAGAAAAAGCTAGGTAGTCCCCACCGCTCCAAAATAATCTCCGCCATCAAAGAACCGTTAAAGCGTCTTAAAATCATTCTTTTTCACAAACCCATTGGCATCCACGCTATAACCCTCAGGGTCGCCTTCTTTCCAAGAAAGGTTGGGCACCATTTCTAACAATATCTTACGATGCGCTTCAATAACCTGTCTTTGATCCTTTTTATAGGCTATATTGTGCCATTCATTGGGATCCTCCGCATGATCGTACAGCTCTTCCAAATTGATTTCCGGATAATAAATGTAACGGTATCGCATACTTCGCACGGCATGCCCACTGACATCCGGCTGTCTTGGGCTGGCAAATCTATAACTGCTGATCACCGGAGAGGTCTCGGTAGTTGGATCCTTAATCTGCGGCACTAGGCTGCTACCGTCTAGGTGGGAGGGTAACTCAAATCCAGCCAGTTCCACCAGGGTCGGGTACATATCCATAAGGCTTACCGGTTGTTCGCACCGCTGTCCGGCGTGGGCCATGCCAGGCAAAGAAATGAGCAAGGGTACCCGCGTAGACCGTTCCCAAAGAGTGAACTTTTCGATGTTGTCTTTTTCTCCCATGTGCATGCCATGGTCAGACCACAACACAACGATTGTGTTGTCCGCATATTCCGAATTCTCCAAGGTGTCCAGCAAACGTCCAATCATGGCATCCGAAAAGGTAATGGAAGCGGCATAGGATTGGATTATTTTTTCCCATTGGTCATTTTCCAACACCCAATCCATGATCCAGCGACGGCCGTGATCGAAGGCATCTGCTAGGTCGTCAGCCTTGCGCTCCGGCAGTACGACCTCCTCCAGAGGATACAAATCGAAATACTTTTGAGGGACCTCCCACGGATCATGAGGTTTCCATGTGCCGACAGCCAGAAAAAAGGGATTGCTGTGCTCTTGCCTGAGTTGATAGGATGCCCAATCCACCACGTGGAAGTCGGCCATCTTCTCATCCGGCACGGGGATAGCCCCCCAAGTCCACCATCCGTTTCCTCCAGGTCGGTTTTCATTGTCCACGTCTTCGGGATATATCACATCCTCAGGTGCACGGATCTGATAAGGATGAGAAATATAGGCGCTAGGATAGTAAAAATCCCAGTTTGCTGGTTCCACCTGACTGGTAGGTGTCCAAGGTGGTGCCTGACTGTGGTAAATCTTGCCTGCACCAAGGGTTTTATAACCGTTATTCTTAAAAAACTGCTCCAACGTGACTACATCCTTTAAGGCATCAAATTCCCTCCACATCGGCCCATCTCCCCAATGCACATTTTGTACCCCAGATCGGGCGTGATGCACGCCGGTCAGAATAGCTGCCCGAGTGGGTGCGCAGGCGGGGGCCGGGGTATGGGCATTGGTAAAAATCATGGACCTGCCGGCAAGCCTGTCTAGATTGGGCGTATGTATTTTCATACCTGCATGGCCCTCCAAAAAACCGGCCCAATCATTCAGGTCATCCATGGCGATAAAGAGGATATTGGGCTTCTTCCCTGCCTGCTCGGTTGAAAATTTACAGGATGGTAGGTACAGTAGCATACAAAGAACCAGCATGCACCGGCCAAATAAACATAACTTCTTCATGGATGATGGGTGATATAGATGGGTTGTTAGATAAGTTCGTACAATATACCTCAAAAACTTTACCCTTGCAACGGGGTAGATCTTTGAAGTTCAGTTTAAGAAACCGACTGGTTGCAAGCCTATTGGTTGATTGGAATTAATTGAATAAGGATTCCCCAGTTTAGGGAACCTGTTGATACCCCTATACCACTACGATCCTGTGCCCCCCTTGGGACTTCATCTCCCCGATTGGGGTGGCATCTATACCGTTCGTTCGAAATAAAGCCTCTACCGTTCTTTGAGCAGATTTTTCTACCGCAACCAATAACCCACCGCTCGTCTGTGGGTCGCTGAGAATCTCTTTATTGCTTTCTTCTCTTAGGCGAACGTGATTACCGTAACTGTTCCAATTTCGGTAGGTTCCGCCCGGTACATATCCTTGGGCAAGATATCCATGTACTTCGTTGAATACCGGCACCTTGTCAAATTCAAGTTCCGCAGACAAGTTGCTGCCCTCGCACATTTCAAGCAGATGGCCCAGAAGCCCGAAACCAGTGACATCTGTCATAGCCCTGACTCCGTCGATCTCTCCCAATTCCCTTCCAATGGAATTTAGGGTTGTCATGGACTTAGCGGCAATGCCCACATGCGCTGAATCGATGCCCCCTTTTTTCTCAGCGGTAGCGAGTATGCCCACTCCCAAAGGCTTCGTCAGATAGAGCATGCATCCCTCCGTCGCGGTATCATTTCTTTTCAAATGCTTCAGGTCAATCTTTCCCGTGACCGCCAACCCAAAAATTGGCTCGGGACTGTCGATACTATGCCCACCAACAAGGGGACTCCCTGCCTTCAAACAGATATCCCGCCCGCCGGCAAGTACCCGTTGGGCTATGTCAGGTGTCAACTTATCAATCGGCCAACCAAAAATCGCAATGGCCATGATTGGCTGTCCGCCCATCGCAAAGACATCGCTAATGGCATTGGTCGCGGCGATTTGACCAAAGGTAAAGGGGTCATCTACAATCGGCATAAAAAAATCGGTAGTTGAGATGATGCCGGTACCATCTCCCATATCATATACCGCCGCATCGTCTCTGCTGCTGTTTCCCACCAAGATGTTGGGGTACTGCACCAAGGGATTGTCCGTCTTTAACATCTCGGATAATAGGGCCGGAGAAATTTTGCAGCCACAACCGGCACCGTGGCTATAGGCAGTTAATTTAATGTCTTCCATTATTAGTTAATTTAAGAATTTTCAGGGCATTTTCGCGATGGGCCGTGGTCTCCAAGTGGATGTACAACGTGTTTCCTCCTTCTCTTTTTTGTAAGCCCTTTAGGTAATAGTTGTCGTAATATTCCAATGCCATAAGGGCAACGTGGTAATAATCTTTCCGGTCTAAAAATCCCAGCATCTCCTTGGTACGTAAGCCTCCGAGGCGCTTGGAAATCCGAAGGATCCCCTCTCTTAACGTAGCATCCCCGCTGCTTGCATAGCCTTCTACCAAATGATGTACCCGTTCTTCAATAGGTATCTGCATAAAGATAAGCCCTGCGGTCCGCATCTGATTAAAAAAGGCCCGGGGTATCTTCACATTGCCAATGTTGTGACTTTCATCTTCTACCCAGATAGGCCGGTCCAAGTCCAGCTTACTCAGCTCGAAAGACAGGTTATTTTCAAATTGCTCCACACTGGGCTGATCATCCTGACCGATGCCCCCAAAGGCAGAACCCTTATGCCGCGCTAGGCCTTCTAGATCAATGACTTGTTCTCCATTTTTTTGCAATTCTCTGAGAATGAATGTTTTTCCGCTTCCTGTATACCCCCCTAGCAGATGAATCTTTCGTGGCACTTCAAAGCTATTGAGCACCCAATTTCTATACGCCTTGTAGCCTCCATGGACCAAGTTGACCTCATGGAAACCATTTGCTGCCAGGTGTTCCCCAAAGGCCTGACTACGCATGCCTCCCCGCCAGCAATGAACGATCACTTTCCCCTGTGGTGCGACCTCAAAGGCCCCGGAAATAAACTCGTCGAGCTTGGGGGTCACATAGGTATACCCTAAGGAAATGGCAGCCTCCTGGGACTGCTTCTTGTAAACGGTCCCCACATGTGCCCGTTCCCGATCGGAAAACAAAGGGATATTGTATGCACCCGGAATATGGCCCTTTTCAAACTCACCAGGAGACCGAACATCGATTATAGGAAGGTTTCTCGTGAAAGAATCACCAATATCCAACTTTAACAGCATGGCCGAAGTTAATCATAATTATGAATGAAGGAATCTAGGATAGCTAAAAAAACAGTGGAGACTATATCGGCCTGAAACACTATGGGTAAAACTGCTGCGCAAACATAAAGTTTACTAGGAAACCCACGTGGATAAAAGGCCAACTAAATTCTGAACAGATTCTTGGCCAATAAACCGATATCATACCCATACAAACTCTCACATAGACCTATTCCTAGTCGATAAAATGATAACTTATTCTGTTTCTCAATGAAATCCTACTTCTAGTTAGCCTATATTTATTTTCTAGAAACCGACACTCGGCTTATGAAAAATTACTTCGTCCAAACAAAAAAATACTGGGTATCCGATGCCTCCTTTGTGACATTACTGGGCATGCTGGTATTCACGGTTTTTATACTACCGGTACTAATAGACAGGAAAGAGGACACGGCAATTTTCTTGAATTTCATGTTCATCCTCCTCTTTTTTGTCGGCGTTTTTTCGTCCCACAGAAAGAGCTATCTGGTTGCAAGTATTTCTTTACTCGCCTTGCACCTAGGGTTGCGATTGATTCGGTTTTCTGACAACCCCTACGAGTTTTATCTTATGGAGCGACTGGTGATCATATTGAATCTAATTCTCTTGGCGATCATCAACATCAGTTTGCTGTTCCGCGATCAGGAGATCAACACCTATCGAGTCATCGGTGCTGTCAACGTTTACTTGCTGCTGGCATTAGCGGGAGCTTTCGGATTTGAACTTATTCACCTGACAACCGGCCACGCAATCGAAGGGGATATTGCATTGATGGGCAAAGACGGGGACTACGGGACCTACATTTATTTCAGTCTTGTGTGCATCAGCACCGTGGGCTTTGGGGACATGTATGCAGGCGGTATCGCCGCCAAAATGCTAGCCTCCTTCCTGTCGGTTTTAGGTATTTTATATCCCGCGGTAGTCATTTCAAAACTGGTATCCATCGCTGCAGAGCAAAAGAAATAAATGACAACTTATTACCCTGAATAGCTCCCCAGTCACCAGCGGTGGGTAGTAGAAGTTTTACAGGTATAACAAACTGTGACACTTACATCAGCCGTTGCCTAACGAAAAAACTTGAATTATGTTTTTCCAAAACTGTATTCTGATCTACACAAAATTACACATACAAACCCTTCTCTGAATGAGCAAAAAACCAGTTTTGATGGACAGCGTGTAAAGCGCATCAATAATTCTTTCTTAAGAAATCTGTAATCTTACTTTCGAAGGTATGATAGGGTGGGAAAATTGTACTTGTCAAACCAACTAAGGCTGAAATAAAAACGTTAGGGCAACAGGCATCAACTAGAATCTCGCTATCTCGAATAGTTATTTGAGCTCCAACTGTGGCAGATTTTCGTACAATGATACTTTTCTGAGGTATAGAGTAACAGGTATATACCGCATAATCTGAAAATTGTACAATCAAAGTCGCAAGCAATTCGTCGAAGCCTGGTATTTTTTTTGCTTGAAGTATCATATTTTTCTCGGGTTCAAACTACAAAGTACAAATAAATACTGAATATCAAGTGATGTGGGTTCAACTATCCTTGCTCAAAACCGATCGTTTTCAATATCGCCATAACGACAAAAAGCAGTAAAAAAATCGCCCTGGAATACCAATCCCAAGGCGATTAACGAAATCAAAACTGCTATCAAAGAACCTACCTATCCAGCGCATCCAAGGCCTTCTTAACCGAACCGGCTGACAGAAGTCGCTCTTTGGCTTCGGCATAGTCGGTTATTCCGGAACGCTCCATGAGCATCCGAACCGCGCGGTCGGTAATCTTGTCGTTGATTAGTAACACATTCACCATCTTATTATCCTCCACCCGGCCCAACTGCACCATGGTGGTGGTACTGATCATGTCAAAGATCATCTTTTGCGCTGTGCCACATTTCATCCGCGTGCTGCCGGTGATAAACTCCGGACCCGTAATCACCTCGATGGGCAAATCCGCATGCGCCGCAATAGGAGATTGCGGATTACTTACCAGACAGCCCGTAGGGATACCATTTGCCTGGCACGCCTTTAGCGACTCCAATACAAAAGGCGTCGTCCCACTGGCAGAAATACCGAGCACAAAGTCCTTGGTCGAGACCTGCTGTGCTTGTAGCGCATTCCAACCTGCTTCCCGGTCGTCCTCCTCCTCTTCCCTGGCTTCAATTAAGTACTCCACGCCACCGGCCAGAATCACGTTCACCATCCCCTTGGGTACTCCATAGGTGGTAGGTAGCTCGATGGCATCGAGCACGGAAAGACGACCACCACTGCCTGCACCAAGGTAAAACAAGCGGCCACCAGCCTGAAGTTGCTCCACAATTTTTTGGATCACGGCATTGATCTGAGGCAAAGCCTGCTCGATGGCCAAAGCCACCTTTTTATCTTCCTGATTGATTCGAGCGGTTAGCTCGGCTACAGACATCTTCTCCAGATGTCTGTACAATGAATCCTGTTCGGTAATCTTTGTCATAGTTCGTTTTATGGCTAAATAGCACTAGGCCCCGACCCATCGGTAGCGGTGTCCCCGGAATGCTGTTTCAAATACTGTACGTCCGCTTGCAGCCGCTGATAAAACAGTGCAAAATCGGAACTGTGAATGATTAAATCAACCCCTCGCTTTACCCATTGAATTTGGCGTTCGGGAGATTCGGAAAAATGCACCCCCACGTGCAGCCCCCTGTGCTTGCAGGCCTGAACGATCGCATCTACGGCTTTCACAAATAGCGGATGATCGTACTGTTCCGGCAAATCCATGCTCACCGACAGGTCATGGGGGCCAATAAACACCGCATCCAGGCCCTCAACAGATAGCAATTCCTCCAGCCGCTCCAGGGCAGGCACACTCTCAATATT
The DNA here is from genome assembly GCF_020832325.1 of Lunatimonas sp. Lineage (GTDB taxonomy): Bacteria > Bacteroidota > Bacteroidia > Cytophagales > Cyclobacteriaceae > Lunatimonas. The sequence goes on along the minus strand of NZ_JAFIEU010000008.1, from coordinate 112,601 downwards.
GGCAATGCAGAATTGATTCCGGTTGTACTGGTTCAGGTAGTCGAGTAGCGAGGGGGCCACTGACTCCTCGCCCCGCAGGATACGGGCCAAGCGCGCCCCTTTCAACGGCCGGTATTTGGTGGCACCTACCAAGTCCCTGATCTCGTCCACGGACTCCAGATAAGGCGCTACGATCCCACCCGCCCCGGCATCTATCATCTGACAAGCCAGAAAGGGGTCGGGTTGGGGAATGCGGACAATGGGAAAAACCCCCGAAGCCCGCAACACCTGACACAGCTGCGAAACCTGACTACGATCCAGAGCGATATGCTCGGTATCGATAAAAACGAAGTCCAAACCTACCCCTTCCCAGACCTTTGGCCATAGTGGGTTGAAGGCGGTTACGCAGGTACCATATACCCGTTGTCCTGTACTCAGTTTGTCGGTAAACCTCATGCCTTTTTTTGGAACGTCCTTACGGCGCAGAAATTACACCCAAATACCTGCCCATCCAATAAGGAAGTAGCCAAATATCCCCGGGACTGTTCTCCGATCGGCCCATTCCTCCCGCATCTAACCCAAAACGGTTGGCGTTGTGGCGGCGTATGGGAAGCTCATCGGGCGGCAATACTTCGGTGAGTGTTTGCCTACGGAAATTCTCAGCGATCGGGGTAACGTCCTTTCGGTGGCTGTTCTGCACACTCCAGTTGATCAGGTCCAAAGGGTACTCCTGCAGGTACCACACCGCCTCCTCCAGGTCAAAATTATCCGGTGCAACCAGCGCGGTGAAAATATTCCACAGGCCCTCCTTTTCCGGCCGTTCGGACTCCCAGTGGTCAATGATCGATTCTTTGTATTTGGCTTTCAGCGTATCGTTAAAGGCATAGCGGTAAAGGCCCCAATACCCTAGGAAATACATCTCATCGTCTGAGTGATTCCAAGACTCAGACAGCATCTCTGCCCATTCGTCCGTTCCTTCTTCCGCCTTACCGATTAGCTCCATCGGCACCATCATATTTTCCAAGTACCCGTGATCGTTCATCAGCTCAAAAGCCTTGGTCTTGTAGATTTCCTTTTGGGTAAAGTGATAGGCTGTTTGCAGCATGGAAATGATGTTGGATGAATTAAGCTTCCGGTCTCCTACCATGCGGGGGAAATTATTGACATAATCCGGATGCCATTTGCCCCAAAGCGTGGGCTTCCCGTCGTAATCGATCAGGTACCAATCATTCTCGACAATATGTTGCATGAGTGCATCGATTAAACGAACGGCCTGATCTTTCACTTCCTGATCCTCCACCAGCTCGGCAATCACACCAAACACAAAGGCGTGCCCAATGGCCTCATCACTGCTGGTAGTGGCCTTCCAGTCCCACTCGGGATGACTAGCCGGTTGCCAACGTTCAGGATCCGACAATTGGTTGATGTAACCCCTTCTGGCAAACGAACGCGAAGGAAACCCCTCTATGGGATTGATGGTATACAACCGCTCCATGGCATCCAGGGATTCCCGAATGTTCTGAAGTGCTTCCTCCTCGCCAGTCACCGCATATCGAAACGCCTCACCACCGAGGTACATGGACGTCCACAGGCCGTCGTTGTCAGAATCTCCCAAACGGCCAGAATTGATGTTTCCTTTTTCCATGCCCACCAGGGTGGCATTGAATCCGTACCGAATATGTCTCTCACGCATTTGTCGGTCAAAATACTCGGCTTTTTGGTGAAGGGTATGCTCAAAAAACTCTAGCTTAGCCAGGCCCTTGTCGGTAAGAATCAACACGTCTTTTCCTTGACCCGGCGCCAAATGGGCAACCCGATCTCCCGGTAGCCAACGTTCGCCATAATAGTAGTTAAACCGGCCATCTTCCTTTTGCATAAAAGCCCCTCGGGTAGATCCAAACCAGAGCTGGCCATGAATTTCTGCGACAGCCGTCAACTCCGGCCAGGGCAGACGGTTGTTACGCTCTCCCAGCTGCTTCCAAGAACCGGTATCCACTTGAAGATAACCATCATTGGTGCCAATAACCAATTGCTGTCCTCCGTTGGTCAGTGCAAAACTGGTAAAGCCGGAACCTGAAAACACCTCGCTGAGGACGTTGGAACCGGCGGCAAACGTCAGCACCTTGGTAGGAGTTAGAAGATAAAACAGTTCCTTTTGGGCGTCATACTCCATTGCCAATGCCGCTCCTGCGCTCAGGCTTCCGCTCCACACCTGGGTAGAATCCGCAAAGTACCCCAGAGCTCCCTCAGCGGCTACTAGGAATGAAAAATCCTTTCCCGGCTGAAACAACGTAGCTTTGGAAAGAGCATGCTTCACAAACAATGACCCGGCCCATGCGTTGCTGAGAACTGACCGATCATCCAAATAGACAAACTGGTTTTGGTAAATGGTCAGATCCTTAAGATTCTTGTCTTTCATGGGAAGGTAAGTACGGTCGTCAATCAGCGAACCTGGATACAAAAACTGCCCGTCGTGGGGCCGGAGAAGGCCCTGATCCGATAGCACCTGCACCGTACCGTTTCGATCCATGTGTACCTTCTTCAAGATAGCACCTGCCTCGTCAAAATAATACTTGACACTGATCTCCTGTAGAAAGGGGGAATCTACATGCACCGAACGCCCCGGTTCCGGTCTGACCCCATCCTCTGATACTTTTCCGCAGGACCCTAACGACATCAGGGCCAGGGAAATAAAACAACCCAAAACTATTTTCTTCATGTATATGATTATTTGTTCTTCAATGGACATTGTTTGATTCCGCCTTCGATGGGGATAGGCTGCTTTGCCATGCCCCTTCACAATGCAATGCAGGATATGGGGAATGCAATGGGGCACTTTCTTTCCCTGACTGGTTCGAACGGACCTTGAAAGCGAAACGGTTTGGTAATAGGAAACGAGAAATTTGCTGGGGTAAAAGAAATTTGTCCGCCCAGGCAAAGCCAAAAGCGGACAAAACTTACCTAACCTAACTACATGAGTGAACCAGATTACCTGCCTAAACAGGATCAACAACCACACTCGCCTATAATACCGATCGGGTGGTTTTTCGTACTATCGGAGCGAAAAAAAATCTCCATTTTTTTTCCAGAACTAATCCTTGTACCTAACTATCTTCTTGGTATTCACCCGCAGGTATTTGATTGACTTGCGGTCGCCGGCCTCGTGGAAGGAGTAGCTGATATGGAGGTTCCCTTTTCCATCCTCTACTAGGCTGGGATAGGAGTGACCTCCTTGACCTTTTTCGCCGTCCTCCAAATATACCTTCCACTTCCAGGATTCGCCCTCGTCGTCTGATAGGTAAAGCGCCACGCGGTACCTGCCATCGTCCACGTCATTGCCCAAAAAAGCCCAATGACCGGAGCTCAACGCATGGAGTTCTACGCTGGCTGTATTGGGAATATCGGTCTTTTCAGACACCGTCCAGGAGTATCCGTTGTCTTTGGAAAGGCTCTTGTGAACGCGGGCCGGGGCATCTCCGCTGTCCCTCATATACGCCACGATGGTGCCGTCCGACTTTCGGGCAAATGCCGGCTGTATGGGACCCCGTCCCACGATGGGTAGACTCGGTGTCCATGTCTCTCCTCCATCGTCTGAAATCGCCGCGAGCGAAAAATTATATCCATCCGAATACAGCGGAAGCAAGATCCTCCCGGAAGGCAAAAACAAGGGCTTGATACGGGTCATCCACCCAATGCTGCTCTTTTTACTGTCCTTAGACGCTTCGATGATCATGTCGTCGTACGAAGGCGCGTATTCTGCCCAGCCGGCCCCCGTATCGGGCATTTCTTTAAACCGTGCTTCCACCTCTTCGGCAAACTCGGTCCCCGGTTTTAGCAAGATATTGTCCTGCCAATCCCAGATAGGTGCACCGGCATTGCTGTAGTTTGAAGAGGTTCTTACCCGTAAAATGGAATGTTCCCAGCGGTTGGCCTGCACCGCAATCCACACCAAGAATAACTTTCCATCGGGATTCAGAAACAGCACAGGGTTACAATCCGGCAGGTGGGGTGTGTCGGCCATCAAAAAGGGAGGCCCCCACTGCTTATCCCTCTTCCGGAGGCGGGCACCCATGATCCGGACATCATCAGATTTACGTTCCCCAGACCCCTGAAACCATGCTGCCAACAGGTCGCCATTTGGCAACTCCACCAAGGTGCTGCCGTGGGCATGTTCCTGCTGTATAGGAAAAATCAACTGTTCCTCCTCTACCGCCACTTCTTTGGGTACTATCTGCCCGTATACCGGCAGCATACTCGCCAAAGCAAGTACTCCTATCATTGCAATCCGAACCATCGTATGTTGGGGTTGATAATCTATTGGATCTGAGAAAAACTATTGGACGCGCTTGCGACGCTCCATAACTTCCTGCCAAGTAGTAAGCAGAATCCCCTCTGCCTCCACATAGGCTTTCAATTCGGGATCAATCATTGCCAGCATATCGGCATATCGGGACCCTCCGGACCCACTGATACGGTCAAACACTTCGTTGTCTCCGTTGCTATGCACGATAATCATCGCCAAACCAGGCTCCATTTGCGAAAGCACCTCCTTGAACTGCTCAGTCTTGTACTTGCCCCACTCCTCGGCCGTCGGGTTCCCATCGGGCTTCCAGTTACCACTTACCGAGTGCAGGTCGTCGAGCACCGGCAAACCAAGACTCCATATCTTTTTACCGATCTCTGGTGCTTGCACCATCAGGTCATTCTTGGGCAATTCCATGCCCTCTACATACGTTCCTTCTTTCTTTAGGCGCTTGATCAGGTTATCATTCATCGACAGACCCAACAGCTTATTGTTCCCTCCTGGAAACATAACCGGGATACGGTATTCGGCACCTACTTTGATATAACGCTCCAAAAACGGTGCGTGATAAAACAAGGTGCCCATGTGACTGTCTAAGTGGGTAGGCTTTAAGCCCAGGGCAAGCGCCCGATCTACCTGCGCACGGATCTCTAGCTCTATTTCATCGGGAGAGGCGTTTTTCACCACCTCTTCTACCGAGCGCCAAAGTGCACCCTCTGAATCCATCAGGGTAGGAACCACGTCGCGGCCCGCTACTGGATGCCACCTATAGTGTCCCCACTCGGAGGTGAGGGTCAGATGCACCCCGGCATCCATGGGTTCCTTGATCGCATATTGCGCGAAACTCGCCGACCAGGGACAGGGAAACATGATACTGCACGAGGTGGCCACTCCTTCTTCAATAGATCGGATGGTTCCGGTGTTGGATTCATACGACATACCCGCATCATCTACGTGGAATATCACCACTTTGACTCCAGACGGGTACCCCAATTTCTCCGCATACGTCTGTCCCTCTTGTGCCAAAAGCTGCGTTCCAAACGCCACAACCATCACGAGCAAAACTCCTAACTTCAACATGTTTCTAATACTTTGTTTTTACCAATTATTCCCGAACCAGTTCGCCTTTCCAGAAAGCAATTCGCTGTCTGTTCCAGGTATAACAACCCACCAGCTTACCATCCTCATAAAAGATTGCCGGATAGGAAAGCTCGTCTTTTTCATTTTCACCTTTTTCGATATCGTATCGTACAGGCCAGGTTTTCCCGTTGTCCTCGGAAATGGCCACTGTGATGGGGTACCGCTTGCCCCAGTTACCGGATACAGGATTGAAAATAAGCGCTAGCTTTTCGCCGCCCAACGGAGCAATGTCAATTCCTGAGTTATTATTGGGTAGATCGGTAACCGTTATAGGTGACCAGGTTTTACCATAATCCTCTGAATCACTGCGGCAAATATATCCGCCAGAGCTTCGCATCAGCATGTGCACATGGCCGGGCTTAGACTCCCATAGGGCTGGCTGAATCACGCCTTCCCCTGTAACCTTCTCCCTGTCCAGCTCCAGCTTTTCCGTCGCTTCCCAGGTTTTGCCGCCATCTTCACTGCGGTCAACGATCACATCCCAAACCCGATCCCTTTCCAGCGATGCAGGGGCCAGCCAGGTTCCGTCAGAAAGCACCAATAGGTGATTTCTCACCGGGCCTCTGCCTCCGATATCTCCGGGTACCAACTCACGTGCCTCAGACCAGGTACTTCCTTTGTCCTCGGAGTATTGTACCCAAGTCTCCCAATCGTCGATCTCCTTCCCTACTTTAAAATACAGGTACATTTTCCCATCAGGTGCATTAAACAAAACGGGGTTCCAGTGAGGGTCGTTTCGAATCTTGGCCACCATCTTTGGCTCCGACCAATCGTTCAACTTGCCTTGGGACAACCAAATCCCTACGTCATCGTGCTTTTCGTACGACCCAGCAAACCAAGCAACCATGTAGGTGCCATCACCCAACGGGGCAATCGTGGATGCATGGCACTGCGCAAAGGGTCTGTCATCCCCAAAAATATGCTCATACTCCAAGGTATTGATGCCGACAATTTTGGCCTCGGCCACCTGCTCGGCCTGAGCAGTCGATTCGGAAGCACCTCCTCCGCAGGAAGCGGTACAGGCAAGCAGGGCTACCCCAGCAGCCGTCAATAGAAAACGATTCATATAGTTACTTCAATAGAGGATTTGTGGGATAGGAGTCGATCACGTTGCCGTCTTCATCCACGGATATGATATTAAAACTGCTGCCTTGCAGGGTTACCAAGGTAAATGCGCGCACCGACTGAGCGGCATCCAGGTACCAGGTTGTTTCAGGATCGTGAATCTCCCGAGGACTCGTACCCCAAGATCCATCACCGATGTAAACGACCCCGTCCTGACTTACCTCATTATTCTTGATGGGATAGGTTCGTTTGTATGCGTGATCGTGGTTTTCAAACACCAGCTTCACACCGGCCTTCTCGATAAGTGGCAGCCAATGTTCTCTTACACGGGATTGCGTAGTGCCGTTAAAATCCCTCACTGAAGGATAGGCCGGCACGTGGTGCATGGTGATGATTTGGGTAACATCGTCCCGGATAGCCAGTTCCCGTTTGAACCATTCGGTTTGCACACCATCCACTGGATTGGAATGGTCAGAGTCCAGCAGGAAAAAACTGAAATACTTCCCAAAGTCTAAGACACCATAACCAGGCTGATTGGGAAAGGCAAACAACCCGTAATAGAAGGGTGCAATCTTGGCCCTGCTGGCATCGTCAAATGCAAAATCCTCGTGCTTGGCAAAGGAACCTCCTTGCACCTCGTGGTTGCCTATACCCACTACAACGGGGATGATCCTGCCATCTTCCCGTATCAATGTGTTTTTGACGGCGTCAAACCAGGCATACCAGCGGATGAGGTTTTTGGGATCACCATTGGCATAGGCTAGGTCACCACCGATGACAGCAAAATGTGGGTCGTACTTGGCCACTTGGGTGTTGGTTTTTTCCATAAATGCTTGATCGTGCATGGAATCTCCGCCAATGGCGATACGGATGGAAGCCTTGCTGATATCGGCGGGCATGGTATTGAAATAATACTCTCTGCCTTGGCCCCCAAACTGTATGCTGTAGGAGGTCCCCGGCTTGAGATCGGAAAGGGCTACACGGTGAATGCTTCGGTCTGAAAACGGAAAGGGTAGTACTTCACTGGTTTTTGTTTGCCAGGTTTCTGCACCCTTTTCCTTCAAAAGAAGCTCTTTGGGTGTATTAGATTCTAGGTGCCAGTCCACCACCATGGTGGTGAGGGGATCCTCTTTCCAAGTCAAAAATATGCCCAAGGGCTCCTGCTGTGCGGTGGCCCCAAAGGTGATGAGTGCAAAGGCTATGGCGAACAACTGCCTTGTGAACTTGTTAAGTGTAAATTTCATGTGTTTGGGTATTAATGAAGTGCTGTCCTGAATATTTGGGACATTGGTTTAGTTTTAAATACGCAGTAGTAGCCTGAATGGGCTATTCTGTGCAGTTGCAGGATGTTAAAAAAACCCGGAGGACAGACCCTCCGGGTATGGTAAAGGGAAAGCAAATTACCAGGCGTAGGCCATGGCCGGCACATGCGCTGCATTCAACATGAAGTTGTGCAGTTTGTAATTTTCGATAAATGCAGGTAAGTGCTCACTGCCGGGACCAAACATACCGAGCTCCACGTGATCGGAGGAGTGGCCGGTACCTGCCCAGCCAATGCCTGTATAGGGCATCTGAATCTCCGAAAACAGCTTTAGCGGGATCTTGCCGGTATCATACAGCCCCTCGTCATTCACCACTTGATAATTCTTTAGTATGGCAATGGCTTCCTCCGGCTTGATGGTAATTCCTTGGTAGGAATTGATCAGGTCAATCACCTGATCCGGGGTATTGTCTCCATTCAACTGCTTGAGGATCCACTCGTTGGATCGGGTGGCAGTAAACAGCGTTCCAAACTTTCCTTTCACACCGCCGTCAAAAAGCCCGGGATTGGCATTCCCGTGGTCGGTGGTCATAATCACCAGCGTTTCGCCATCCTTGGCTGCAAAGTCCAACGCGATGCCAACGGCTTCGTCAAAGTCAATTTGATCGTACAACAACGCGGCCGCATCATTTCCATGAGCTGCCCAGTCCACTTTGCCACCTTCAATCTGCATGGCAAACCCATTCGGGTTTTGGCTTAGGATTTCTATCGCCTTTTTGACCATCTCTCCCATCGATGGAGTCACTTTCTTTACCTCGGGATCATTTTCCCTATCGATGGCGTAGGGCATACCACCCTCACTAAAAACCCCCAACAAAGGTCCCTTGCCTTGAACCTTCATCAGTTCTTCCCGGTTTTTTGCTACTGAAAAACCCGCCGCCCGAAAATCTTTGTATAAATCCTTTTTATCTTCACGCTTACCACCATTGAAAAGCTCGTCGCCCCCACCCAACATCACATCGAAACGCAGCTTAAGGTATTTCTCCGCGATTACGGGCATCGCATTACGGCTCTTTTCGTTGACGCAAAATGAGGCCGGTGTGGCATGGGTAATCTGTACCGAAGTAACGCAGCCCACCGATTTGCCGGCAGCCTTGAATTTTTGCAGGATGGGAATCGGCTCCTCACCGTTTGCACCGATGTTCAGGGACCCGTTGGGTACACGCATACCTCCTCCCCAGGAACTACCGGCGGCCGCAGAATCCGTTACCACCGAGTTTGAAGAAGCCGTCTCCATCAGGGCACGTTTCAGAATATTACCCTGATAAGAGCCCACCCAGCGGCTTTTTCGACCTTCTTTTTGCTTCAAAAGAATATCTGCCATATTTAGTGTGCCGGTGCTCATCCCATCGCTCACCAAAAAAATCACGTTTTTGGCGGTTTTTCGGAAGGCATCTTCCGTTTGTGCTGCAAAGGCAGACCCTGCGCCCAATGCCGTGGCGCCCAACGAGGCAAATACCCCTTTTCTAAAGAAATCCCGTCTTTTCATATCTATTGTATACAATTGCTTTTCAAAGGTAATATCGAGGCACTATCCTGCCTAGCGCCTAAAGTTATCATTTTATGATGAATAGCTTCCCACCTTTTATGGAATTACGTCCAAGTACCTACCCATCCAATAGGGAAGCAAAAACTCGTCTCCGGTGAGCTCGGTGGCGCCTCCCCTGCCAGAATCCAAGTCAAAAGGATTGGCATTGTGCCGCTCAATACTCCGCTCATCGGCATGCAACAACACATCGGTGGTTTGTCCCCTGAAGTTTTCCTCCAGGAAATTGAGGTCTTTTCGGTGAGAATTCTTCACCTGATGCCTAACCAACTGCCAAGGAAACCCCTCCAAATGCCAAAATACCGAGGGGCGGTCAATTGCACCCTGCGTGCCATATGTGATCAAACTCCAAAGTGCGTTTCTCTCCGGCAACTCAATCCTCCAGTGGTTCTCAATCACCCATTCCCAGTCCTTTTGGAGTTCCTCGTTGAAGGCATAATGGTACAGCACCCAGTAGGTCAGAAAAGCCATTTCATCGTCCGAGTGATTCCATCCCCCATCTCCCATATTGTGGCCTTCGAAGTAGACGTCAGGAGTAGACCGGATCCTAGATAGATCGATGTTGATATTTTCCAAATAGCCTTCTTCTTCCATCAACCTATATGCTTCTGTCCGGTAAAGCTCCTTTCCCGTAAGCGCATAACCCAACTGCAATCCTGCAATGAGGGTCGTGCTTCCCAGCTTCCTATCAACTACTGTTTCCGGGTATGAATTGATGTATTCCGGATTCCATCTGCCCCAAAGTGTAGGTTTTCCGTCAATATCTACAAAATAATAATTATTGTCAATCATATGCATCAGTATCTCGTCGATAAAGGCTGCCACACGGGTGCGCTCGGTTTCGGTTTTTGCCACAAACTGGTCCATCACCGCCGCCACAAAAATGTATCCCACAAACTCATCACTGCTGGTATGCCCCTTCCACTCCCAGCCTTCATCCGGAGATTCCCGCCATTTGGTGGGGCCAGAAACCTTGAAACCGGCACGCTCGAAGGTGCGGGATGGAAATCCCTGCAATTGATTGATGGAAAGCAGCCGCTCAAATGCCTCAAAGGACTCCCAGGCATACCGCTGCGCTTTGCTGTCTTGCGTAACGGCATACTTAAAGGCCATACTGCCCAAATAAAAAGAGGTCCAAAGCCCGTCGTTGTCATCATCCACCAGAACCGATTTTCCCAGATTTTCAGGATCCTTTACACGCGTTTCGGTAGAAAATCCAAAGCGTATATGCCGTTGTCTAATCTTTGACTCGAAGTGGTCCGCCTTTTCGGCCAAGGTCATTTCTTTAAATATCAGGTGATTGATCCCGCTTTTAGTGAGTAAATAAGCATCTCCTTTCGAATCAAATGCCATATCCATCACTTCATCCTCCATCAACCAACGCTTGGACGCGTAATAGCGGAAATTCCCATCGGGAAGACGCCTAAAGGCTCCCTGATCTGTTCCTGCCCAGACCATTTCGCTACTTACCGAAAGATACTTCACATCCGGAACGGGCAAGTTTTCCTGCCAAGGAACCAATTGGGTCCGATTACTTAATGAAAAGACCGCATAACCTGTAGAGGTTCCCGCGATAACTTCAGCTCCCCGAAAGGCGAGGGCTTGAAGTCCCTTCACTGCGAGGATCTCTTCCAATTGGTTGTTCCCATTTACCCGAAACACCTTGTCGCCTGCCTGCACAAAAAAGACTCCCCTATGCACATAGACCTCCTGAACCTGGCCGGATACCTTCCCTAACTCCACCAATCGACCGTCCTGAAACAGCGCAGCCTTGCCGCTACCTGTAAGCAGTACATTCCCATCTGCATTGACGGCAAACCGACTATAGGTCCGCTCCGGCAATCTACCAAATGGCTTACCTGCCCGGGCATTGCTGAGAAACCGGTCTTCGTACAGATAATAGAGGTAGCCTGTATCCTCCTGAATGGTGAGATCCAAGGGTGTTTTTCCAGCTAGGGAGCTGTACCTATTGTCGGGTATCAGTTGACCCTCAAAAAGAAAATAAACTCCCTGATCACTCAACACAAACACCTGATCGTCGTAGTCGATCACCGTTTTAGAAAAATTGGGTAGAAGTCTCTTGTCCTGCACACTATACTTCGCCGAGATAGTTTGAATAAAGGAATCTCCCTGTGCATACATCTGAGTACTGCATAAAGCAAATGCTACGGACACCAGGAAGTGAAAAACACGATTTTTTACCATAATAAAATATATTCCAGTATATTGTAAGCTGATTTTTTAACCAACGCCGGTCATAAGTTGCCGGGTAACGGCATGTATTACGGAAAAAGGACGATACGGGCTATCCGCAAAATTGTACACAGGGAAATAGCCCAAATGCCTATTTCCACGTATAAAGAGAAAACCAAATGAGCCGATCCACCAAGTGCTTCCGAAACGAAATAGCCCTATATGTGGATAAAAAAAGCGATCTTCGCAGAAAACAGTAGGCGGCCACGGCACTAAATAAGAAAAAACTTTTTACAACATTCAACCTACAGAGAGTAAAAAAATGAATATAGGCATTGACTTAGGAGGAACAAAAATCCAAGTGGGGATCGAAAAGAACGGAGAGATTATCTCCCAGACAAAGGCTCTTTTAAAGGACAAAGACAGCCTTTCCTCCACCTTGAAGCAAGTGATCAACTTCATCAGACCGCTGATGGATCATAAAGTGGAAGGGATTGGCATCGGGGTACCCTCTGTTGTGGATGTGAAAAACGGCATCGTTTACAATGTGACCAACATCCCATCCTGGAAAAAGGTAGAACTCAAAGCTATACTGGAAAAGGAATTTGAAATTCCGGTTTTTGTAAACAACGATGTCAATTGTTTTGCCATTGGTGAACACCGCTTTGGACTGGGAACCCAGTATAGCAACATGGTGGGCATGTCTATAGGCACCGGTCTGGGTTCAGGCATTATCATTGACAACAAGCTATACACCGGAATCAACTGTGGCGCCGGTGAAATCGGCCTCCTTCCCTACAAAGATAAAAATATTGAATATTACGCCAGTGGTAATTTTTTCAGCAGCTTCTACGATACCACTGCGTTGGATGCCTACAAGGCAGCTAAGGCTGGAAATCCAGAGGCTCTGTCCCAGTGGGGAGAGTTTGGACTCCATTTCGGAGCCGCCGTGCAGGCAGTGCTGTACACCTACGATCCGGAGGCCATCATCATCGGCGGATCCCTCGCCAAAGCCTTTCACTTCTTCAAAGATAGCATGGAGGAAAGTTTTAAGGACTTCATTTATCCGGAAATCATCAAGAAGCTAAATATACTCGTCTCCAATAATGAAAACATCGCGCTTTTAGGTGCTGCGGCACTGGTGGACCAAGCGTTAGAACATGCGGGCACAATCGTCAATCCATCCAATAGCCTGTAATGTCAATCCCCACCAACGAAACGTACTTCCAAATGAAGAAAAATAACCTTATAGTTGCGCTGATTTTATTGATCTTTTTTGTCATCTCATTTTTGACAAACATCTTGGGACCCATCATCCCAGACATCATCGATAGCTTTACATTGAGCTTGGGGCTGGCCGGATTCCTTCCTTTTGCCTTCTTTGTCGCCTATGCTGTGATGTCCATACCCTCCGGGATTTTGGTGGAAAAATACCGCGAAAAAAAGGTATTGGCGGCTGCATTTATCATGGCATTTGCAGGTGCGCTCCTCTTTGCACTAATCCCCAGCTTTGGCATTGCACTCAGCTCCCTATTTATCATTGGAATTGGCATGGCCATGCTACAGGTAGTAATCAACCCACTTCTACGCACCGCGGGAGGTGATAAGCATTTTGCTTTCAACTCGGTATTGGGCCAGTTGGCCTTTGGTGCTGCTAGTTTCCTAAGCCCTTGGCTCTACAGTTACCTGGTGAACAATATGCACACGGAGAATACTTCTGGACTGATTACCCTGCTAAATGGGCTGGTCCCAGAAAACCTCAAATGGGTTTCTCTCTATTGGGTATTTGCGGTCACCGCCTTTGTCATGGTGATCATTGTCCTCTTGGCAAAATTTCCCACCGTGGAACTGAAAGAGGATGAGAAAATCGATGCCGGATCCTCCCTCAAGGAGCTCTTGGGTGACCGTATGGTAATCTTGTTTTTCTTGGGCATTTTCTCCTACGTAGGCACCGAACAGGGCGTAGCCAACTGGACCTCCAAATTCCTACAGGATTATCATGGAGTAGATCCCTCTACGGTGGGCGCATCTGTGATCTCCTATTTTTGGGGACTACTGACAGTAGGCTGTTTGCTCGGGTTGGTGCTATTGAAATTCTTTGACAGCCGGCGGGTATTGATGCTATTTACCTCCGGAGCCATCGTTTCCCTGCTAGCGGGACTTTTCGGGCCTACCGCCGTCGCGATTGTCGCATTCCCCTTGGTGGGTTTCTTTGCTTCGGTGATGTGGTCGATCATCTTTTCCCTGGCACTTAATTCCGTGGCCAAGCATCACGGTACCTTCTCTGGAATCCTTTGTACCGGCATCGCAGGTGGTGCTGTGGTTCCTCTGATCGTGGGCGGAATTGCTGAACTGGTAGGCTTGAAAGTGGCCATGCTGTTTCTCCTGATCACATTGGGGTACATTCTCAGCATTGGAGTATGGGCCAAACCCCTGGTGACCAATGCGACCGTAAAGAGTTTCAAAGACCTCTTTAACTAAAACCCATCGCGATGTATAAGATTATCCTTTTATTGGACTTTGCGGAAGAATACAGCAAAAGCTTATTGAAAGGGATATCGAAATACTCCTCCGAACACGGCCCATGGACCTACTGCCGTATGCCGCTCTATTATCGGGAAACCATCGGCATAGAGGGCATTATCAACTGGGCAAAAGAATGGGGGGCCGATGGAATCATTGGGCAGCTTTACAACGACATGGACATCAAACTCATCCTAGAATCTAGGATTCCAGTAGTGGCTCAGGATTTCAAGGAACGGTTCAAAGAACTGCCCAACATCACCGGGGCCTACCGGGAAACCGGACTGATGGGGGCCTCTTATTTTCTCCAAAAAGGATTCAAAAACTTTGCCTTCTATGGCTTCAATGACATCGTATGGTCCAGAGAACGGGCCGAAGGCTTCGAAGAAAAAATCAATTCGGTAGGCTATAAAGTACACTACTTTGAACACCGAAAATCCCGATCCACGGATCTTTGGTACTACAAAAGCAATTCCCTAAGCAAATGGCTGGTATCTCTACCCAAGCCCATCGCACTCATGACCTGTGACGACAATCAGGGACTACACATTACCGAAGCATGCAAGCAGAACAAAATCCGGATTCCGGAAGAGGTGGCGGTACTGGGGGTAGACAATGACGTCATGCTGTGTGAACTGTCTGACCCTCCCCTATCCAGCATTGCCATGGACGTAGAAAAAGGAGGATACGACACCGCCAAACTGATGGATCATATGATCAAAAACGGATTTGAGAGTCATTACGATATCGTAGTGAAACCCACCCAAATCATCACCCGTCAGTCTACGGACATCTATGCTACCAACGATGACCATATCGCTTCCACGCTCAAATATATTCACAAAAACATTGAGAAAAACCTACAGGTAGACGAAGTGGTCAAACAAGTCCCCCTTTCCAGAAGAACACTGGAAAAGCGCTTTTTACAGATCACTGGATTTCCGATCTACAAGTATATTTCCAACCTGCGCATTGAGAAGTTTGCGCAAAAACTACTGGAGACAGATCAGACTGTTTTCGAAATTGCCATGGATCTGGGCCTGAATGACAGCAAAAACATCGCCCGCCAGTTTAAGCAGGTAAAGGGCTGCAACCCCGTGGAATACCGCAAACAATACCTAGCGGGCAAGTAACCCCACCCCCCCCTTTCCGCATACATCGTCGGTAGAAACCAGTTTTATAAAATACGGACTCTTTTCCAACTTATCCTGATTTTTTGATAGTACGATCCGCCGGCCTCAGGTATATCCTTTACAAAAAAACTCACTACATATGAAGCAATTGACAAAGCATACATGGTTTGCTATTATCCTAGCAGGCATGGCACTCGCCACAGCCTGGGCCATTCGCGGGCAGTTTGGTCACGAACAGGGCGCTGCTTGGGCTGGAGGAATCGGAAGCTTGGCCATCCTGCTGCTCGCTGGCCGAAAAGACTGGTACCCTAAGGCGATCAAAGCAGCGTTTGCCGGTGCCGTAGGATGGGGACTCGGAGGTATGATGAGTTACGGTGCAGTAGTCGGATACGGAAGGGGAGTCGAATTTGTCAATGTATATTATGGACTACTAATGCTCTTGGTCATTGGTGGGCTTTACGGCTTTATCGGAGGTGGCCTGTTTGGATTGGTCCTCGCAGATACCACAAAAAATAAAGTGAAATGGCACCAAGTGATTACTGAACTGACTGTGGGCGGGGTGATTTTCTACTATTTCATCATCGAACAACTGGGCATAGAAATGACACCTCCGCGTTCAGAGGCTTGGGGGGTGTGCGCAGGAATTGGGATTGCGCTTCTATACTACTTGGCTCGCACCGGACAACACAGCGCGATGCGGGTAGCGGTATTCGCAGGACTTGGAGGGGGATTTGGCTTTGCTTTTGGCAACTTCCTTCAGGTCCTCGGTAACGTAGCCCAAGTACCTTTCAACATGTGGAACGTGATGGAGTATTCACTGGGTTTTTTTGGCGGAGCCGGCATGGCATACGCAACCTACACTTCGGAATGGCCCAAGGAAGAAAAAGTGGTCCTTAAAAACTCCAACCTGCTCATTCCATTGGTCGGATTGGTCCTGCTCATTCCCTTCTTTGTTTGGCAACAGTCCTTCATCATGAAAGACCTCAGCCCCACCCTAGAACGCCTAGAGGTAGCAGATCCAGCGTCCCTGTTCCGAATGGTCCAATGGGTCGCATTTTTGGCGCTTTTGGCACTTGCGGTTACTTGGATCAGAAAGTTTAACCGCCACAAAAACGACCTTTCCAGCCCCATAGAACGGGAGAGCATCAAACAGGTATTTGTCGGCTATTTTGGTTTGTATATTCTCTACACCATCCTGATTACCGGATCGTTCCTGAGTTTCTATCGGATAGAACAGTTTCTGTACATCGCCAATTTTCTGGTCATCTTATGGGCTATGCCGAAAGTATCCGTTTCCTTTGCTCCCCGTCCCATAGCTCCTGTCAAATGGACCTATGCCCTCTTGGGGGTGATTGGGTTCATAGCTATTCTGGCCCTGATTGCGATCAGCACCCACGGCGAAATGCCCGGCATGAACCGAAGATTTGAGTTAGACTAAATTTAGTAAACTAAAAGGAGGCTGTCTCCCCGGGTGAGACAGCCTCCTTCTTTTACTCGTACTCCGGTGTGTCCGGTATGCGGTTTACCAACTCGTTCCGACCATCCGGTCCTTTGATCAACTCAAAGGCATCGTAGAGCTCCCCATGAATGGTATACGCTTCGAATTGCAGCTTGCTGTCATTTGATAGATGGATAACCTGGTAGGTTTGGGTCTTAGAGGCCTTCCGCTCCATCCAAGGGTAATCTTCGGCGTCATACATCTTGATCCCAGCCATGGACACCACATATACCGTCCCTTCTTTTTCTGCTTTAACCTCATCGATACCCCCATGTTGACTGGGTCCGATCATCCCCCTTCCATACGCATGGTCATGCCCCTGCAATACCAGATCTACCTGGTATTTGTCAATTATCGGCTTGAAATGTTTTCGTAGATCTGCATTGTCCCTATTGGCCTTCGTGGAATAAAAGGGGTGGTGGATCGTAACCACGGTCCACTTCCTGGGGTCGTTGGCTAAAATTGAATCCAACCAAATCACTTGCTGATGCTTTAAATAAGGGGATTCCTCGATTTCTTCCGCATTCAGAGATACGAGCTTTAGGTTGGGATAGTTAATCTGGTAACAGGTTTCCTCCAGCCCTTTTGGGCCATTTAGTGGTAGGTTAAACTGCGGCCTCCATTGTGGTGAGAGCAATTCATCCTTGCCGTACTCATGGTTGCCGGGTGTCATCATACTGGGCACAGTTGCATGAATAAATCCACCGGCATAAAACCACTCTCCCCACTCAAAGTCATCGTTATGTCGATTGATGAGGTCGCCTGCATGAATGGAAAAAGCTGCATCCGGGAAATGCTTGTATGCTTGGCGGATAAGCCTGGACCAATGATCCCGAACTCCATTTTGAGCGTCTCCCAAATACAAAAACGAAAGGCCCTCCTTCTCCGGATCGGGGATGCTAACCTGAAACCACTCGCTCCAATGGTCTCCTGCTCCTACCCGGTACACATAGACTTTGCCCGGTACCAGATCAGTCATCTGGGCACTATGGTAATACGCCTCTATAGTGGAGTTTGTCTCGTGACGGACCGACAAAAACTCGCTCTTTGCCTGCTGGGAACGGATCGTTTCAAAAAAGGAAGAAGAGTGCGTCGCCTCCGACCACTCCAAAACTCCCTCTGTCTGATCGACCGAAGTTCTCCAATTGACATTTAGGACGTTCAGGGGGGATTCAGACAGGTTCAGGATCACCCGATCAGGCATGGGAGAAGGCAGGTATCCCCTCAGTTGTACCTCTACCTGATCCACATCCAAGGCTTGCTGTGCATTTACTGACATGCCCAGCATCATACAGCCTATTAGTAGGTAGTTCAAGTGCCAAAAACGTTTCTTTTTCGCTTCATTCATCTTTAGGAAATATATCATTTTCGTATGGAATTTACATAAGGCAAAAAGTACCCTATTTGTATACGCCGATTGGGCCTTCACCGACTACCCGGCCGTGAAAGTTGTGATATCAAATAGCGTTTTTTATAAATTATCCCTAAGGAAAGTTTGAATAAAAACGCCCTGATTTTTCGTGAAAATCAGGGCGTAAAAAATGACACTTAATAACTCAACTTTTACCAAGGCTTGCCGGTACCTTGGATCAACCAAGGCTTAGACCATTGGTTATTGGCACCCCTACCGGCAGCATAGGTAACCTCTAGCCTGCCGATGGCTGCATTGGCGTTATTCGCATTGAAGTTGATTTCATTGTTACCGTAAGTAAACCTTACGGGCAACACTGGCTCCGCAGAAGCCTCCCCAGGCACCAAAGCAGGTAATCCGGTTCTGCGGAAATCAAACCAAGACTCGGAAGCCGTAGTCCAAGACGCGATCCACTTTTGTTCGATGATTTGCTCCAAGCTTCCATTGTAAGCGACTCCAGGCCGCGCAATGTATTCTTCGTAGCTACCACCTACACCCCATGTTTCCAGAGAAAATTTCACCGCATTGTTGTAATGGGTTTGTGCATTACCCACGTTCCAGCCACGCTGTGCAGCTTCGGCTAGAATAAAGTGTACTTCTGCAGCAGAAATGATCCGTGCTCTCAGGATGCCGCCACTTCTGCGCCTATAGTGGTCAGAAAGCTGGGAAACGTGCTGATTTTCCAATTGCTGTCCTTCCGTTGGATTCAGATTATGCGCACTGGGGTTTTCCAATGCGGGAGGAACCCCTACGTACCTGCCAGTATCCAGCTGACGGCCCAGCAAAGCAGGGTTATAATGTCTGGTATACACATTACCGGCTGCAATTCGCTGTACATACTCTGCATCGTTAAACGAAACCCTTCCATTTAGGATTACGCCATTTTCGCGAATAAACGGATCAATCGCAGTAGTCAACGTCGGGTCTTCAATCCACTGGCAATGTACAGGTCTAAACCACACAGGTATCCGAGGATCGTTAATCTCCAACATTCGGTCAATCAGGGTAGTGGTAGGTTTGATCCTTCGGAAGTTTGAGCCTGCATCAAAATCCGTGGCGCTTGGCCAGGAATCTCCCGCAGAAGCTCCGATGTAATTCATCGTGACATCATCGTCAGCGGCAGATAAGAAAATTCCAGTTCTGTATACTTCCTCAATACCTGCTCGGGCAAAGTCCGGCTTCTTGGCCTGCAACCTCATATAATACCTGAGCAACAGCGAGTTCGTAAACTTATGCCAACGCTGCGCATTGCCACCAAAGTACAGATCGTACTGAGGGATGATACCCGAGTTGCTTCCCGTAGCGAAAATTTGTGCTGCTGCCTTCAGGTCGTTGATTACGCCATCGTAAATCACTTCTTGGCTATCGTATGCTGGAAACTCGTTTTCAAGTCCCGGCTGATCTCCGCGAAGGGCCATGGTGTAGGGTGCGTCACCCCACAGATCGGTGATCGTTCCGAATAAGAAGGACTTCATGGTCAGTGCGATGCCACGGTGGAAATCCAAACCAGTCGCTTCCGCACGCTCCATTAGAAACCGGTTGTTGCGAAGCATATCGTACCATCCGTTCCAGTCCTGAAGTCCCCATTCATACTGATTGTGACCGGTAAACCAGCCATCTTTCTGGGTATGCTGCACGGTACCGGCTAGGTCTCCGTACCCCATGTTATTGATGTTCAATGCCGCCTGTCTCATCACAGCAGGCAATAGCAAATTGGGGTTGGCTGAGGTTGGCGAAATCCCATTGGGATTGTCGTTGATCTCGTCCAGGCTGTCACACGAAACGGCTGCCAGCAGCACGAATGCGAACATGAACTTATAAAATGAACTAACTATTTTCATCTTCTCTCAATTTTTAGTGTTTAGTTAACCAAGGTCAATTAAAACGTCATGTTTAACTTAAATCCAAACGGCATGGTCCAAGGCATCACATTCTGCAACTCGATTCCCTGACGGAAAACGTTCGCTGTATCGCCTTGACGGCCACCGGTGATTTGGAACGCCCGCTCTGGGTCGATACCAATATTAGCTGCAGTCCAAAGGATCACGTTTCGGGTGAAGACAGATACGTTAGCACTACGGATGCCTTTGAAGGTAGGTAGATCGTATCCTATTGAGAGCTCCCTCAATTTGATAAAGGAAGCATCATACGTCACCTGCTGGTTGTAAGACCAAGCGAATTGGTTAGAAGCAGGTCGGATAAAGGTTCCTTCACCACCCAAGTGCTCAATGTATTCCCCTGGCGCCACTTCGATTACACCTGGGATAAATACACCATCATATGCTACGCCATTGCCCAGAGGGTTGGGAAATCCACCCATTTCTTGGGTATAGCCACCCACGCGTGGGAAGTTGCCGTTTTGTGGAATGATGTATTTCTCTGGATCGGATTTCAGCAAGGCCACCAATTCATCCGTTGAATACAATCCACCTGGAATCAAGTTGTCGATCTGCAATTGGGATTTCCAGTTGGAACCACCGTATCGGTAGGTAAAGGACTGGAACTGACCACCCATTCTCCAGTCAAAGCTGGCTTGCAAATTCCACTTCTTGTACCGCAGACCAGTCTGCATACCCATGATAAAGTCCGGGTTGAAGTTACCCACTTTTACCCGTGCCTCTCTACGGTTGTCAGGCTGCCAAGTACCGGTAGTATTGGTCAAAATTGGCCATCTGTAGTATTCAGAATTGGGATCTTCCACAAACCGGAATCCTCTACTGTACAGGTTTCCGATGTCTTCGCCGACAAAGGTCTGCGCACCACCGTTGTTATCATCCCAAAGGGTGATAAAGTCCATACCGTCTGTCAGGCTCTCCAATCGAGTCCTCATTCGGGTGAAGTTCACATTTACATCAAGGGATAGTCCGTTAGCCCGTTGGATTGGTGTGCCGCCCAACATAACTTCCCAACCACGGCTGGAGATCATACCGGCGTTGATTTGACGGGTAGGGAATCCAGATGAAGAAGGTCCCTGTACGTTCAAAATCTGGTTTCTGTTTTCCTGATAGAAATAGGTTCCTTCGAATCTCAACCGGTCGTTGAACAAATTCAAGTCCATACCATACTCTTGAGAAGTATTGATCTCAGGTCGTAGGTTTGGATTGAGGAGGTTTCCGGGGAAAGTATTAAATACCAAGTTACCCCAATTTCCAGTTCCCAAAACAGGTGACAGCGCATATGGGCTGGTGTCGTTACCTACCTGGGCAATACCTGCTCTGAATTTCAACATGGAAACTTCCTGAGGAAGGTTAAAGGTATAGTTTGCCATCCAGCTCAAAGACGCCGAGGGATAGAAGTAAGAACGATTTGCCGCAGGAAGGGTACTGGACCAGTCATTTCTGGCAGTCAAATCCAAGTACAGTTGGTCCTTAAATCCAATGGAAGCCAATCCAAACACACTGTAGATCGCTCTTCTAGAAGCAAAGTTGGAATAGGCAATGCCATCTTGAGGAATGTTGCTGATTCGGTATAATCCAGGAACTACCAGACCCACACCTCCACGGCTTCCCATGTAGTTATCACGGAAATTTTGGTTCATGGCATTGGCACCTCCAGATACAGAGAAGTTAAATTCACCAACAGACTTGTTATAGGTGGTGAGGAATTCAATGTTGGATTCCGCCTGTGCGATATCCTGCAAGTGATACGCACCTCTACGCTCTTGTGTATACGAGTAAGGAATCTTGGTCTCCCTGTTTTCTGCGTAGGTATCGTAGCTCATACGAATATGAGAATTCAGATTTTCGCTCCATTTGTAGTCCAACTTCACGTTGCCAAATACCCTGTCCCTTACGAATGCGTTATTGATTCCGTAAGCGATGAAGTAGGGATTATCCATGTTGTCAGCAGGGGCTCTCTGCTGGAATTCCTCCTGACCGGGCAGCCAGTAATCACGCATATCTGCAATGTTCACGTGAGACCAATCGTATACCGATTCTGCCGCATTGGCACCACGGTTACCTGTAGATGGACGGTCATTTGACAAAGATTTGGACAAGTTTACATCGGTGGAGAATCTCAACTTCTCAGAAATATCAAATCCTACGGAGAAATTCAGGTTGTGTCGAAACAAATCCGAATTTGGGATCATACCGTTGTGCGACATGTTGGTGTATCCCAGCTTGTAGGTAGTACGATCAGTAGACCCGGTAATCGCAAGCGAGTTTGTAGAGGTTATTCCCGTCTCCAAGAAATTTTTCATGTTATCCGGATAAGACCTCATCTCCATGGGTACTCGGTTACCGTTTGCATCCACAGGGCTATTCCACTGTACTGCCATAATTCCTTGATCCAACGGAATGCCAGTCCAATAAGCAGAACGCTCATCCAACAACCCAACACGGTTTCCATTGGAGAATTTGTAGTGGAAGTCCAAATACCTAACAGGCGTTTCAAATACGTTGGAAGACGAGAAATTAACCGTCATTCGCTCTCCCTTTTTACCTTTTTTGGTAGTGATCAACACCACACCATTACCGGCACGGGTACCATACAAGGCTGCTGCACTCGGACCCTTCAATACGGAGATGCTCTCGATATCGTCGGGGTTAAGGTCGGAAATCTGGTTACCATAATCGACCTCGTTTCGACCACCCATGCCCCGCATATTGCTGAGGCTGTTTGCCACTGGAACTCCATCAATCACGAATAACGGCTGATTGTCGCTGGTAAGGGATGTAGCACCCCGGATAATGATTGAGGAGGAAGAACCTACCCCGCTGGTTTGGTTGATCGTTACACCAGCTACACGGCCAGCCAGTGCGTTGATGGCATTTTCTTGGGTTACGTTTCGGACATCATCGCCCTTTACTTCTGCCACTGCATAGCCCAGTGATCGCTTCTCTCGCTCTATACCCAAGGCAGTAACTACTACTTCAGACATGGAAGACATGGATTCGGCGAGCGAAATATTGATGGTAGATTGATTGCCAACACGAACCTCTTGGGTGTCAAAACCCACGTAAGAAAATACCAGAACGGAATTCTCGCCAGCTACGTCGATCGAATAAGCACCTTCGATATCGGTGACCGCTCCATTATTGGTTCCTTTTTCGACGATGGTTACGCCAGGAAGGCCCATATTGTCTCCCTTTGCAGTAACTTTGCCTCTTACAGTGACGGCAACGGCCTCAGGAGCCTCTTCTGCCAATGTGACGTTATCCAAGGCACCTGCCCCGGCATTTGTCGTAGCAGCCATGGACGCATAGGGCGATCCATAGCACAAGCCAAACGACAGCAGTGGTACCATCCACTTGAACATTTTGTTTGTACGGTGTTTTTTCATTTGTTTTAGATTTGTTATGTTTTAGAGTAATCTTAGGTTTATTCCCATTGGAAAGCAGGTTTCCAAACCGATTGCAAATCGCATCCGGCCAATTCGCTCCCCGGATGCTGATACTTTGGTAATAGTGACTTTTATTTTTCTGGCTAATTTCTATCCTTTTTTTCTTACTAGTTATTGCACTCCTTCTATTGATTTCTATTCGCTTAATTCATACTTTTATCCGGACTGTTTTCCTTACCGGAAACTGCTTTTTGCTCCTTCTCGTATTTATCCATTACAGCATTGAAATGGTCCCGCATACTGTTTTCGAGAAAAACCGCCTGTTCCTCGTCTTCGAGGGCAAGCAACAGCTGTTCAAATTCCTCTCGGGAAATTTTTCCTTTAACCAGCTTTTGAATCAAAGCATCTGATGTTGTCTTTTTCATTGAGTCACCCTCCGAACCTATATACATGAAAGGGTAAAAAAGAGGCTACTTCCCATTTGTTGTTTTTTTGTTTCCCCAAGATTATCCTAACATCATGATTGCCTTGGCATGAGGTCATTTACCAAATAGACTGCTAGCCCATTTTTGACGGATTGCAGTAGCTTTATATAGAAATGTTCACAAGTCACAAAAAAGCCTATCATGTTTAAAAAGCAGCTCCTACTGGGCGTTCTAATCGTTGTTCTCGGTTCCTGCGCAAATAGGAAACATTCCCCAACCAGTTCGAAAACCCTATCCGAAACGATGGACGATCTGGTTAGCCGTTTTTACGAGCAATTTGAAAAACCCACCTTAGACACCATCAGCGAGTCCTTTATTCGGTCCTACCTGACTGATGATGAAAAACAGGTGATGGCTACCCAATATTGGGTGCTACGTGTCAATGTACCCGTTACCGTTTCCCTGATGCGTGATTCGGATCAAAAAACCATTCCCTTTTGGCTAGAGGAATCTGGATTTACCCGCACCGAAATGCGTGTGAAAAATACCCACTCAACCTACGAAGTTTGGCAAAAAGACTTTCCAAAAGGCGAAATCAACCTGGGTATCAACGGTTTTGATAAACATCGGCCCGTATATTTTATCAGCTTGGCCCCCAAAAATGTATCCGATCAATTGGAAATCGAGCCAGTATTCCCTGAAAACCAACACATTGAGACGCTTGATGTGGGCGCATTTACCTACCACGACTGGAGCGGACTTACCCTGACCGAGGTGCCGCAGGAAATGAAAGGAAAGCCCATGTTGACCACTATTCGCGGTAGGGCGCGTGAAGCCCACCTAATTGGTGCCTTTCGGGCTACAGATTTCCCTTCCTCCACCGTTCCAGATCAAGTCACGCTAACTTGGAGCGGAAATCCTCGAAACTCCATCGACATTCAGTGGCGGACCCATGCTTCGGTGGAAGCTAGCGGCGTCCGGTATTGGAAAGAAGGTTCCACAGACACGCTTACCCAAACTGCGGAAGCTGCGCTCATGGAAGACCGATTACTCGAAAACGACCGGTACATCCACCGATTTACCGCCAAGATCCAAAACCTACAACCTGCCACTCGCTATATGTACCAAGTAGGCAGCCCAGAAACGAGTTGGACAAACCCAGAAAATTTCCAGACCTCGGACGAAAAGAACGCTCCGTTCTCCTTTGTGTGGTTTGGCGATGTACACAATACCGATCAGTGGGGAGATTTAATCCACCAGGCGGACCAACGCCATAAAGACAACCGGTTTTACATCATTGCCGGTGACTTGGTAAACACTGGCCTGCACCGCGACGATTGGGATCAACTTTTCGGCTATGCAGGAAAAACCATTGCCCGCCGACCGCTAATGACGGTGCCTGGTAACCACGACAGTCAGGATGGCTTGGGTGCTTGGATGTTTGAGGACATGTTTAGCTATCCCGAAAACGGACCGGCGGAATTACCCAGTGGAAGGTCCTACTATTTCACCTACCATAATGCGCTTTACATCATGTTGGATGCCACGCTGCCCTTGTCCAAGCAGAGCGGGTGGATGGAGCAGGTACTAAAAGACAATCCCGCCGACTGGAAATTCGTGGTTACCCACTTCCCTCCATACAATGCCGTAGAACCCTACGAGGACATTATTTCGCAGTGGGTACCCCTCTTTGATCAATACGAGGTAGACATGGTTATGGGTGGGCATTTTCATTACTACATGCGCTCCAAACCCCTGATAAACAGTGAAGCAAGTACCAACCCTAAGAAGGGTACCCGGTATGTGATCTCCATCGGCACCAAGGGGAAAAATAAAGAAGCCGAAAAAGGGAGCTATGCGGAGGTTCAATTTGCCGCCGAATTTCTGTACCAGTACATGGAAATTGATGGTAGAAACGTACGCTATACCGTCTACGACCTAAGCGGCAACATCAGGGATCAGTTTACCTTAACAAAAGACTAGCCCATTTGCGACACGATTCGATCATTCAGGGGACACTCTCACGTCCCCTGAATTTTTAATGGACATGATTTCCTACCCTGCATTGGCAGAACAAAAAGATTAGCGTTAACTTAGATCTCCAAAAAACCAGGAGATCTGCATGTATATTGTCTTTGATACCGAAACCACCGGATTACCCAGAAATTTTAATGCCCCCATCACTGATCTAGACAATTGGCCTAGGTTGGTTCAACTTGCTTGGCAGCTGCACGACGCCAAGGGCAAGCTCCTTTCCCAACACAATCACATCGTAAAGCCGGAGGGCTTTACAATTCCCTATAACGCCGAAAAAATCCATGGGATCTCCACAAAGCGTGCCAACGAGGAGGGTAAGCCACTGGCAGACGTCTTGGCACTGTTTCAGGAAGATCTCGCAAAGACTACCTACCTGGTCGGACACAATGTGGAATTTGACATCAACGTAACCGGTGCAGAATTTTTACGAAAAGAAATCACTACCGATTTCCTTTCCAAAAAAACACTAGATACCAAAGACCTTTCTACCGATTTTTGCGCCATACCGGGTGGCAAGGGAGGAAAATACAAGTGGCCCACCTTGACCGAACTTCATCAAAAACTATTTGGTGTGGGCTTTGATGCTGCGCACGATGCTGCCTACGACGTGGATGCTACGGCCAAATGTTTTTTTGGCCTAATTAGCGCCGGAGTGATTGCCCCAGAGGAAGGTTTAAAAATTTCGGAGGTTACTTACGAAGCACCCAATCTGGATGCAGCGAACTTTGATGTGGCCGTGGACGAACAAAAAGCCGCAGCCAAAGATGTCTTGAAAGCGGCGGGAAAAGCAGATATCGCCGACCTTCGGGATGTCCCCTTTGTTCACCTGCACGTACACACCCAATTCTCCATCCTTCAGGCTACCTCAGAAATACCCACTCTGATCCGAATAGCCAAGGAACAGGGTATGCCTGCGATCGCTATGACTGATCACGGCAATATGATGGGGGCTTTCAACTTTGTGAAGGAAGCCCTTGCAAACGATATCAAGCCGATCCTAGGCTGCGAATTTAACATCTGCCGGGACCGAAAAAACAAAAGCACCAAAGACGATGGTTTCCAAACCGTTTTGCTGGCCAAAAACAAAGCCGGCTACCACAACCTGGCCAAGCTGGCCTCCTATGCAAACATTGAAGGCTTCTACTATGTACCCCGAATTGATAAGGAACTGCTCCTGACCTACAAAGACAACCTGATCGCAACCACCGGAGGACTCTGGGGAGAAATCCCCTTTTTGATTCTCAATGTGGGTGAATCACAGGCCGAGGAAGCCTTTTTGTGGTGGAAAGAAACGTTTGGCGACGATTTTTATGTGGAGCTGAATCGGCATGGAATACCTGAAGAAGAAAAGGTTAACGAAGTGCTCTTGGAGTTTGCACGCAAGCACGACGTAAAGTACTTCGCTGCTAACAATGCATACTATAGCTATAAATCGGATGCCAATGCGCACGATATTCTTCTTTGCGTTAAAGACGGCGAATTGGTAGAAAAACCCAAGAAATATATTGGGAGGCGGGGGCGGGAGTTCCGCTACGGATTTCCCAACGAGGAGTTTTACGTCAAGTCTCCGGACGAAATGAAGAAACTTTTTGCTGACCTACCGGAAGCCATTACCTGCACCCACCACATCGCAGAAAGCATCGAAGCCTATAAGCTGGCAAGGGAAGTATTGCTGCCCAAATTTGACATTCCCGAAGAGTTTATCCACCCAGAAGATGCCTTAGATGGAGGGAAAAGGGGTGAAAATGCCTACCTCAGGCACCTAACTTACGTCGGCGCCAAAAAACGATATCCAGAAATCACACCGGAGATCCAAGAGCGTCTAGACTTTGAGTTAGAAACCATCGAGCGCACCGGTTATCCGGGCTATTTTTTGATTGTGCAGGATTTCACCCGTGCCGCTAGGGATATGGGCGTATCGGTGGGACCGGGAAGGGGATCCGCTGCGGGCTCCGCTGTAGCCTATTGCGTCGGTATCACCAACATGGATCCCATCGCCTATGACCTACTATTTGAGAGATTTCTAAATCCAGACCGGGTTTCCCTCCCAGATATTGACATTGATTTTGACGACGAGGGGCGACAGCGAGTGATCGACTATGTGATCAAGAAGTACGGTGCCAACCAAGTGGCCCAAATCATCACCTACGGCACCATGGCAGCCAAATCGGCGATCAGGGACACTGCGAGGGTACTCAACCTGCCGCTTTCAGAGGCTGACCGCCTGGCCAAGCTAGTGCCCGACCTGAAGCTAAAAGCGCTGTTTGACCTAGCAAAAGACCACGCCAAACTTTCGGACAAGCTAAAGAACAACAACGAAAACATCCAGCGTGCCATGGAACTGGTACGTATCTCGAAGGGGCAAGACGACAACTCCAAGACGGTAAATCAAGCCAAGATCCTAGAAGGATCTGTAAGAAACACAGGAATCCATGCCTGCGGGGTCATCATCACCCCAGCGGACATCACCAACTATGTACCTGTGGCACTGGCCAAGGATTCGGAGATGGTTTGCACGCAATTTGACAACTCCGTGGTGGAGAGTGCAGGCCTTCTGAAAATGGACTTTTTGGGGTTGAAAACCCTCACCTTGATCAAGGATGCTGTAAAAATTGTGGAAGAGAGGCACGGCATTAAGTTAGATCCTGAAGCGTTCCCCATAGACGACGAAAAAACCTACGAACTGTTTCAACGGGGCGAGACAGTGGGAATCTTTCAATATGAATCTCCTGGCATGCAGAAATACATGCGGGAACTAAAACCAACGGTATTTGCGGATCTCATTGCGATGAACGCCTTGTACCGGCCCGGACCACTGGAATATATCCCGAAATTTATCGCCCGAAAACACGGTCTAGAACCCATTACGTACGACCTCGACGACATGGAGGAGTATCTGAAGGAGACGTACGGCATCACCGTTTACCAAGAACAGGTGATGTTGCTTTCCCAGAAGCTGGCAGGGTTCACCAAAGGTGAAGCAGATGTGCTCCGGAAGGCCATGGGCAAGAAGCAAAAGGACGTACTGGATAAGATGAAACCCAAATTCATCGAACAGGCTGGATCAAAAGGACACGACAAGATCAAATTGGAGAAAATTTGGAAAGACTGGGAAGCTTTCGCCTCCTATGCCTTTAACAAATCCCATTCTACCTGTTATGCATGGATAGCGTATCAAACCGCCTACCTAAAGGCGCATTACCCCGCAGAGTACATGGCCTCCGTACTTAGCAATAATATGAACGACCTCACCCAGGTTACGTTTTTCATGGAAGAGTGTAAGCGCATGAATATAGAGGTATTGGGCCCGGACGTCAATGAGTCCAACAATGGATTTACCGTAAACATGGAAGGCCAAGTTCGCTTCGGCCTGGCCGCTATCAAAGGTGCCGGAGGTGCGGCAGTCAATGCCATTATTGAAGAACGTACCAAGACCGGCACCTACAAAGACTTCTTTGACTTTGTAAAGCGGGTGAACCTGAGGGCAGTAAACAAGAAGACATTGGAAGTCCTGGCAATGGCCGGAGGGTTTGATTGCTTTAGGGAATATCACCGAAGGCAATATTTGGAGGCTGCTGAAGGCGAACTCCCTCTGATCGAGAAAGCAATCAAATATGCGCAAAAAGTCATTCAGGAAGAGGAAAGCTCGCAGGTGTCACTGTTCGGCGGCAGTTCCGGCATGGCCATACCTCTCCCAAATGTGCCACAGATGGAACCTTTCAGCCAACTCCAAGAGCTCAATATCGAGAAGGAAGTGGTAGGGCTTTATATTTCTGGGCATCCATTGGATCAATTTAAGATTGAAATAGAAGCCTTTACGAACACCCACCTGCCCGAATTGGCTAACCTCGAAAGCATCAAGTCGCGGGGCGAAGTCAAAATCGCTGGAGCCGTTACCTCGTTTGCCCACCGAACCACCAAGACCGGTAAGCCCTTCGGCACGTTAACCTTGGAGGATTACCATGGTGGCCATACCTTTTTTATTTTTGGTGATGACTATGTGAGGTACAAGGAGTACTTCATGACCGGATGGTTCCTTTACCTTACCGGAAACATCTATCCAAACAAATACAAACCCACCGAAGTAGAATTTAAGATCAACAATATTTCCCTACTGAATGAGCTACGGGAAAAGATGATCAAAGGGATACGGGTACATATTGCCCTGGATGACCTCACCTACGACCTCATGGAGAAGTTGGAGCAAATCACTCAAAAATACCAAGGATCTGCCAAACTCTATATCAACATCATCGACGACCAAGAGAAGATCGCACTAGACCTCATGTCCAAAAAATTCACGGTGGATCCTTCTAACGAAATGATCGAGGCGTTAAGATCCATTCCCGAGCTTGCCTACAAGATCCTGTAAAAAATAAAGGCCTTTAGGAACTAATTGACATAAGATGGGTTTTACTTATTTACTTATATGATCTGTAATAAATTGATAACTAAACAGAAATGGCAAAAACAATAGAAATTACCGACGCTAACTTTGAGGAAGTACTGAAATCAGAGCATCCTGTATTAGTAGATTTTTGGGCTGAGTGGTGCGGACCTTGTAAAATGATTGGTCCCATTGTGGAAGAGTTGGCCGGTGAATACGAAGGGAAGGCTGTCATAGGTAAACTGGATGTAGACAGCAACCCGGAAATTACCATGAAATTTGGTGTAAGAAGTATCCCGACGCTGTTGATATTCAAAGATGGTCAAGTAGTGGAAAAGCACATCGGCGCAGCACCAAAATCCATACTGAGCCAAAAACTAGAAGCTCATCTTTAAACTAAACTGCAAATTATATTCGAAATTCTACAGCGAATACTACATAAAACGAAGAAAGCTGCCCATTTAAGGCAGCTTTCTTCGTTTTATCTTTAAGGAATGCGCAATTACACGTCGTCTACCTACGATCTGACTTACTTTATGACCCTTTTAAAGGAGCCCACCAGGTTCCTCAGTAGGTACTGAGTTGGCGTTCGGTTGGCTAAGTTGCGAAACCCCTCCTGAGACGATAAACTTCATGATCTCGGTACTGTTGACATTTTTTAGTACCCGAACATTTTCCCGAGGGACCAAATACAGGTTGCCACTAAAGTTATAGGAATGGGGGAAATAAACCGATACCAGACTAGGTTCACCCAAAGTATTGAGATCACCTTGAGTCATGAACCCTAACCGGTGCATGTTCTCTGAGAGCTTCACAATAATAGGTGTATTGAATTTCTTTTTATCCCCTACAAAAGCAGACATCAGGTCTTTGATGCTGGTATATAGAATATTTACCAGAGGAATTTTAAATACAATCTTTTCCAGCTCCTCAAAGATGGACCGGGTTAAGAATAGGCTGGTCATGTAGCCTACTAAGGTCACGATCGCAAATACAAGCAAAATACCGAGACCGGGAACATTAATCGGAATCAAGTTATCGAGAAATTGTACTGCCAAAAGGATAATATACGCGGTAAGCGCAAATGGAACTACAAACAACAATCCACGGAAGAAATACCCGAGGATTCTTTTAGATGTGAAGCTGGACATGGCAAGTCTAATTTATAATCGGAACCAACAATAAAAAGTGTACCAAAAAAAGCCCTGCTTTCAGAAAACAGGGCTTTTTTAACTTAATGACTACCATTGACTTTACAAATCGATCCCCATAAAGGACATGAAGGCAATGCCCATCAAGCCGGTAATGAGCATGGTAATACCCAAGCCTTTTAGCCCGTTTGGCACATTGGAATACTTTAGTTTTTCACGGATAGCTGCCAAAGCTACGATAGCCAAAAAGAAGCCAGTCCCTGATCCAAAGCCGTATACTGTGGCCTCTGCCAGAGTATAGTCTCTCTGTGCCATAAAAAGAGACCCCCCCAAGATCGCGCAGTTTACCGCTATCAGTGGAAGGAAGATTCCTAAGGCACCGTAGAGCGCTGGAGCAAATTTTTCAACTACCATTTCTACCAATTGGACCATGGCGGCTATAATGGCAATAAACATGATGAATCGAAGGAAGCTGAGGTCCACAGATGCCAACCCCTCTCCCAAAAAGGCCAGTGCTCCTTCCTTAAGTATAAACTCATTTAACAACCAGTTTAACGGCACAGTGATGGTTAACACGAAAATGACGGCTGCTCCCAAGCCCAAGGCAGTGCTTACTTTTTTAGAAACGGCCAAGAAAGAACACATTCCCAAAAAGTAGGCGAAAACCATGTTGTCGATAAAGATCGATCGGATTCCTAAGCTGAATAATTCCATTTCTCTTTCGTTTTTAGTGTTCTACATATCCAGTCTTGGTACGCTGTACCCAGATGATTAGCCCAAGGATAATAAAAGCGCCTACTGGACTTACCATCAAACCATTGGTTGCTAAATTGAAGTTTTCGCCAAATAGCCCGGAAACTGCATCGAATACCGGAACTCCAAATACCGATCCTGAACCCCATAATTCCCTGAAGAAAGCTACTGCTAGGATGATCCAAGAATAACCTAGGGCGCTTCCAAATCCATCTAAAATAGAATCATAAGGCTTGTTACCCAACGCATAAGCCTCTAGTCGTCCCATGACAATACAGTTGGTAATAATCAACCCTACGAACACCGACAGCTCTTTGTACATATCAAAAGCAAAAGCTTTCAGTATCTCATTCACCAATGTAACCAACGACGCTACTACGGCGAGCTGTACGATAATACGAACCCGGGTGGGTATCGTATTTCGCAATAGGGAAATGGTTAGGTTTGCCATAACCATTACAAATATTACAGACAGCGCCATAACCAATGTAGGTTGCATCTGTGTAGTCACCGCCAATGCGGAACATATCCCCAATACCTGAATGGTAATCGGGTTGTCATCCACCAGGGGATCGGTGATCAATTTCTTTCTTCTCTTGGACAATAAAGGCTCTACTTCCTTTACTACGTTTACTTTCTCAGCGGTTTCTGCACTCATCTTATATAGAATTGAAACGTTCTAAAATTAATTAATGGCCATAACATCCTTGTTGGATTTTTTCTTATCCAAATATGCCTTATAATGGCCTAGATATGCCTCCAACATCTTGTTTACGCCTACCGCAGTAATGGTAGCACCAGACAGGCCATCTACTTTATGAGGATCTCCGGAATAGTCTTTTCCTTCTCCCTTCTGCATGCTTACAGACTCAAGGTTTCCGCTTTCGTCAAATATCTTTTTGCCTTCAAAGCGAGACTGAACCTCTCCTGCGGTGATTCTAGCTCCAAGACCGGGGGTTTCTCCGGCATGAGCAAACGTAACTCCTTCTATTGTATTCAAATCGGTCTGTAATGCAAGGTAACCCCAGATACTATCCCAAAGTCCCGCACCATACACTGGCAAAATATACGCTTCAACGGCTTCCTCATTACCTTCTTTGTGAAAGATAAAGACAGGGTACAACCTATCGGCAGGAGCCTTCTTATAATTTCTACCTACATCAACGGTTTCAGCAGTAACAGCCACACCGTCTTGTTCAGTGACTTCCTCGCCTTCTATATTAACTACCTTGGAGGATATTCTACTCTCGTAAAAGGCATCAATCTCTTCCGCTTTCATTTTACGGATGTCTTCCGCTGAAATTACCGCTCCGAGAATTTGCTTCTTGGTATCCAAGGCCTCCGCCTTTTTCTGTATCGGCTTCAATACTTCTGCTGTACCAGAAAGTAATAAGCCCAAAACGATGGTTAGGATTACGGAAAACGTAATCACATAAGCATTAGACTGTTGCACGTTGTAACCTCCTTTTTTTGTTTGCCTGAACTACATAATGATCTATAAGGGGAGCGAAGACGTTCATAAAGAGAACTGCCAACATGATTCCCTCTGGATAAGCCGGATTGGTTACCCGGATAATGATGGTCAAAACACCAATCAACAATCCGTATATCCATTTCCCTGCCTCGGTCTGGGAAGCAGAAACCGGATCAGTGGCCATAAATACGATCCCGAAAGCAATGCCTCCCATCACCAAGTGATAATGAGACGGTAGCGCCATATACTCGTTAACTGCCAGCAGCTCCATTACCAAGCCCATCAGATAAGCACCTCCAAAAGCACCAGCCATAATCTTCCAACTAGCCACACCCGTAAATATCAAAATGGCAGCGCCGATCAACACCATCAATGTAGATGTTTCGCCAATTGATCCTGGAATAAACCCAAAAAACATATTGGCAAAGCTAAACATGCCATCCATGATGCCCGCGTTGTGACCATTTAATGCTGCAACGGCATTTTCACCGGACTGACCCGCCTGATAGACTACCGAAAGCGCCGTCGCACCGGAAAATGCATCGGGAGTTTTATCTCCCAAATAGGTCCAGACGGTATCTCCGGAAATCTGTGCAGGATACGCAAAGTACAAAAAGGCCCTAGCCGTCATGGCCACGTTCAGGATATTCATCCCAGTACCTCCAAAAACCTCCTTGGCGATTACCACAGCAAAAATCGTAGCCAATGCAACCTGCCACAAAGGCGTAGTTGCAGGTACTACCAAAGGAATCAACATACCTGTTACCAGGAAACCTTCGTTGATTGGGTGTTTTCTGACAACAGCAAAGACAGCCTCAATAAGCCCCCCTGCCGCATAGGACACCAACACGATGGGAAGAACGAGCGTGGCGCCTAGCAGAAACTTATCTCCAAAGGTGGCAGAGGCATCCTCCACCGCAAGGAAATGCATGTGTCCTACATTGTATATTCCAAAAAGCAGACAGGGGATCATGGCGATTACCACGGTGATCATCATCCGCTTCAGGTCGATCGCATCTCTAATCTGCGCTCCTCTTGTACTCGTGGTATGATTGGGTGTAAACATGAACGTTTCACCCGCTTCAAACAAATAGTACAAGTTTTCTAACTTGCCGCCCTTTTGGAAGAGTGGCTTCTGCTTATCTAACAGATCTCGTAAAAACTTCATATGGATTAACTATATTGTATCAGTTCTATACCTTTTCTAACAATTTCCTGCACAGGGTGTTTGGAGACATCGACGAATTCGCACAATGCCAAATCTTCTTCGATCACCTCATAGATTCCCAACTCCTCCATATCGTCATAATCTTCGGCCATGATAGCCTTCATGAGATATACGGGGTAAATGTCCATGGGGGTTACACTCTCGAATACTCCAGTCGAAACAAATGCGCGTTCCTCTCCGCGTGTATTGGTGTCCAACACAAACTCCTTCTTTGGAAATAAAAAGGATAGCAGGCCAAGCGCTCTATGGTAACTTAATTTATCCGAAGTAGGCTTTAGCCACCCCATAAATTCGTAATAATCTCCTTCCGGAATAACTGTTAGTTGGTGATCGTAATACCCCAAATATCCGTCTTTATTAATCTTCGTACCGGTCAATACATTGCCGGATATCACCCGTACGTTATCGGATTTGGTATTACCTGCCACAAAGCTGTCCACGCAGGCTCCCATATAGGTTTGTGCATAAACGGTCTTTTTGAGCTCTGAACCGGTGAGCGCAATCACTTTGGAAGCATCGTACACCCCGTTAAGAAACAACTTTCCTATTTGTACTACTCCGTAGGGGTTTACGGTCCACACGATTTCGCCTTTACAAATAGGGTCTACGTGATGTATCTGAACGCCCACATTTCCCGCAGGATGCGGTCCGGAAAATTTGGTGACTTCTACTTCTTTTAGATTATCGAAGGCCGCGGGGCTGCTACCTTCCGCTTTTACTCCTAGGTAAACTTTTCCCTTCGTCAGTTTTTTCAATATGTCAATACCAGTCTGAAAAGCTTTTTCTTGACCCTTCAACAAAACATCGTAATCGGGGGCCAATGGGTGACTGTCAAAGCCAGAGATAAAAATGGATTTTGGCTCGTCATCGGGATTAGCGATGATGCCAAACGGGCGCTGTATGATCTGTGGCCAAACGCCCCCTTGGGCCATCCGGTCTATCAGTTTCTCCCGGCTCGCTGCCTGTATGTCCGCATCAGAAAATTTTTCGAAGGTCTCGAAGACGATTTCGCTATCTGCCAAAATTTTTATCTCGAGAAGTTTTCTTTTTTCTCCCCGCTTAATTTCGACCACTTCGCCGGATACCGGTGCCACCATCTGCACCTTTTCCATTTTTTTATCAAATAACAAAGGGGTACCTGCTTTTACTGTGTCCCCTTCTTTGACTAGCACCTTGGGCCTTTCCATTCCAAGGAAGTCTGTCGGTTTGATAGCGAAGGTTTTAACCGCTGAAAAGCCCTCAACTTTTTTCTCGGCTTTACCGGCTAAGTTTATATCAAACCCTTTCTTTAGCTTTACTAGTTTTGACATATTTGAATTTTAAAACTACATGATCCTTTGAAAAACGGCTCAAATCTAATAAATTACATCAGTTATTAGAAGTTAAATCCGCTATTTATTGCAGGCTGTGCCATGTTAGCACAGACATCAATGCTTGGTTGTATTACTGGGCTAATACCGCTTTGTCCTCCAGTCTGTTGATAAAATCCCGAATTTGCTCCATCAACCACATGGGGGTAGAAGTAGCACCACAGATCCCAATTTTGGTAGCCGACTCAAACCAAGAAGGGTCAATCTCCTCCTCGTTCTCGATGAAATAGCTGCGGGTGTTTACCTGTTGACATACTTGAAACAACGCCCTCCCGTTAGAGCTTTTCTTGCCCGATACAAATACGATTACGTCGTTTTCAGCGGCGAAGCGTGAAAGCTGCGGTTCCCTGTTGGATACCTGTCTGCAAATGGAATCATTCGCGTTGAAATCAAGCTCCGTCAGAGAGCCTTTTGCCTGTCGTATCCGATCTTCAATCTTTTCCTTCAGCGCGTAGAAACCCTTCGTACTTTTTGTTGTCTGGCTAAAAAGCGTCACGGGTTTGCTGAAATCAATTCGATCTAGGTCCTTGTCTTCCATGACCACGATCGCTTTCTCCAGCGTTTGACCCGTCAAACCGATTACTTCGGCGTGGCCCTTCTTACCATATATAACAATCTGCCCCTGCTCACGCTCCATTTTGTCAAAGGCATTCTTCACGCGATGCTGAAGCTTCAATACCACCGGACAGGAGGCGTCAATCAGCTCAATGTTATTCTCTATGGCCAACCTATACGTCTCGGGTGGCTCGCCATGCGCCCGAATGAGCACCTTGCAATCGGACAGACATTTCAGCTGGTCACGGTCTATCACCTTCAGGCCCTTTTCGCTTAGCCTTTTTACTTCCATATCGTTGTGGACGATATCTCCCAGGCAATAAAGCGTGTTTTCACCCTCCATTTCATCCTCAGCCATTTGGATGGCGTACTCCACCCCAAAGCAGTAACCGGAATTTTTATCAATTGTTACTTCCATGCCGTTGTCGTTCAGTTCATTTTATCCCTCGCAAGCTCCAAAATCCTTGCCACTTGGTCTTCAAATTGCAGGTCGCTGGTATCTATTTCCACGGCATCCGCTGCTTTTACCAATGGACTTTCGGCTCTGCTGCTATCCAAGTGATCCCGTTTAGCCAAATTTTCCCTAATCTGATCCAAATCCGCATGCTGACCTCGCCCCTGAAGCTCTTTTAACCTACGTGCAGCCCGCACCTCAAGTTTTGCAGACATAAAGACTTTTAACTCAGCATCCGGAAAAACCACCGTGCCTATGTCGCGTCCATCCATCACCACCCCCTTTTTAGAGCCTAGCTGCCGCTGCTTAGCCACCAATGCCTGTCTAATTTCTTTGATTTTGCTCACTTCACTTACTTGGTCAGTGACCGGCATCCCCCTAATTTCGTCTTCTACATCCTTGCCGTTTAAAAAAATGCGCTGGCTTCCGTCCTTGTCATCTACATGGAAATCGATATTTACCGACTCTAATGATTGCCGTATCTCCTGAATATTACTTAAATTAGTGTGCTTGTTCAAAAAATAGAGAGTCACAGCTCTATACATGGCCCCAGAATCGATGTAGGCATATTTCAACACCTTTGCCACCGACTTCGCCGTGGTGCTTTTTCCGCATCCAGAAAGGCCATCTATAGCGATAATGATTTTTTTCATTAAGGAAAAGTTGCTTTTGACGTCAATTGAATATTCGGCTGCAAATATAGTAGTTTTAAATCGATTACAGGTATAGTACAGCCATTTAGAATTTTTTATTTCTCAATGATGCTTGGATTTTATTTTGCTATTTATGATAAAAACGCCAAC
Source organism: Lunatimonas sp. (assembly GCF_020832325.1). Taxonomy (GTDB): domain Bacteria; phylum Bacteroidota; class Bacteroidia; order Cytophagales; family Cyclobacteriaceae; genus Lunatimonas. Next base: position 74,568 of record NZ_JAFIEU010000008.1, on the reverse strand, counting down.
TGACGATAATATCGTTAACATAACGGGGCAATACGTAGACATTTACCATAAGGTCATTTACCCAGCAGAAATTTCCGTACGTAATGGTCGCATTGCCGCTATCACACCCCTGAAAAGTGCCCCTACGCGATTTATCCTTCCCGGATTTATTGATGCGCACATTCACATCGAGTCCTCTCTTTTGGTTCCATCCGAGTTTGCGCGGCTTGCAGTCCTTCACGGCACGGTGGCCACTGTCTCCGATCCACACGAAATCGCCAATGTTTGCGGTATGGAGGGGGTGAACTATATGATTGAAAATGGTAATTCTGTCAATTTTAAGTTCTATTTCGGTGCTCCATCCTGTGTTCCGGCCACCACCTTTGAGACGGCTGGGGCGACCATTGGGGTCTCCGAGATCGCCAAGTTGATGTCTGATAAACGCATCCACTACTTGGCGGAAATGATGAATTGGCCAGGCGTGATCTATCGGGATGAAACGATCACGCAAAAAATCGAATGGGCAAAAAAGGCAGGAAAACCGATCGATGGGCATGCCCCGGGACTAACCGGGGATAGGGCAAAAGCATACATCCAAGCCGGCATGAGTACCGACCACGAATGCTTTACCTACGAGGAAGCAGCCTACAAGATTCAATTGGGAATGAAAATAGCCATTCGGGAGGGTAGTGCCGCCAAAAATTTCGACGCCTTGATCAATTTGATGGACAAGTATCCGGAAAGCCTGATGTTCTGCTCAGACGACAAACACCCGGACAGCCTGCTAGAAGGACATATCAACCAACTGGTGGCTAGAGCTATCAAGCTGGGAAAAAACGTATTTGATGTGCTGCAGGCAGCCTGCATCAACCCAGTAAACCACTATGGATTGGAGGTGGGCACCCTTCGGAAAGGAGACCCGGCAGATTTCATCGTAGTGGAGGATCTGAAGGAGTTTTCCGTACAGTCAACCTATATTAATGGCCTTGTCGTTTCCAACCTGCACGATACCCTGATCCCCTCTGTAAAAACGGAAACTATAAACCAGTTTGCAGTAGGCCCTATCCAAGAAGCATCCCTTCGGGTCAACGATGAGGGAAAGGCCGTTAGAGTCATCGTTGCGGAGGAAGGGCAGTTGGTCACCAAGCAGGACTGGGCCACCCTATCTCCTTCCGGAGGCAATCTGATTTCCGATACGACACAGGATGTCCTGAAACTGGCCGTGGTCAACCGCTACAAAAAAGCGCCGCCCGCTGTTGCGTTTATTAAGAATTTCGGATTGAAAAGGGGTGCCATTGCCTCCTCTGTAGCCCACGATTCGCACAACATCGTAGTGGTCGGAGCAAATGATCGCTCCATGACAGAGGCGGTAAATGCGATCATTTCCCAAAAAGGAGGCCTGTCACTATGTGATGGAGAAAATTGCAAGATATTACCTCTTCCTGTTGCTGGCCTGATGACCACGGAAGATGCCTTTATAACAGCGGCACGTTACACTGAACTAGACCGTTTGGCCAAAGAGCGCTTAGGGTGTACTTTGGCTTCACCCTACATGACCTTGAGCTTTATGGCCCTCCTGGTGATCCCCGATTTAAAGCTTAGCGACAAAGGTCTGTTTGATGGAAATTCATTTAATTTCGTACCTTTATACAACGACCTGATTTAGAAAGTTATCCCTAGGTGTATGGCTAGTTGGAATAGGATGAAGGAGCAAATAAAGTCTTGGTTTTTTTGGTACCGAACTCCGGTAATGGAAAAGCAGATTTTTAACTCCATGCTTTTCATCATTGCGGTATACCTAGTAGCTATGGGGGTAATCAATATCTTTATCGGACAAACTTGGTTAACACTGATTTCTTTTCTGACACTAGGCCCTCTAGCGTTCATTTATTACTTAATCCGGATAAAAAACCGCTATCAGCTATCCCTCTACCTATTCGGTGGACTCAGCTATCCGCTGATCACTATCAATTTCTTTTTAAACGATGGCGTCTTAGGACCTACTTCCTATATCTTTATTCTGATGAATGTGGTGCTTATCAGCATTGCGCCTCTGAAAATGATTCCAGGATGGACCGCTGTCAATATTTCATTTTTTGTGGTACTTTACTATCTGGGAACTTACCATTCCAGCTGGATACCGGCGAACTATACGTCAGAAAACTATTTGTTCATAGACCATGTATTGACCTATATTGGGTCTATACTAGGCATCACCCTACTGCTAACCACCCTCAAACAATATTACCAGTTTCAAAAATCGGAGGCGGAGTTCAAGCGCAACGAGCTAGCACTACTCAACCGGGACCTGAACAATCTCAACCAGCAAAAGGATAAGATCATTGCCATCATCGCCCACGACTTGAGAAACCCACTTAACTCCATTCTGCAGACCTTGGAGCTAATTGATCAAGCCGATAGCCTTACTGCAGAAGAAATGGATTTTATTCACGGCGAACTACTAAAAAACACCAAAAGGACCTACCGGATGATGGAAAATATCCTTGAATGGTCTTCTTTTGAATTAAACAGAACGCAAAACCGAATCCGCCAAGTCGATTTAAAGTCGCTATTGCAAGATACGCTAGATATCATGACATCTATCGCCTCTCAAAAACAACTGACGCTAAATGTAAACTTTAACGGCAACCCCGAGGTGAACGGTGAGACAGACCGAATTTTGTTAATTGTCAGAAATTTGATCCAAAATGCGATCAAGTTTTCCAATAAAGGAGGAACAATCTGGTGTGAAATCAGCAGCGACGACCGTCAAATCATCATCTCGGTCGAAGACACCGGCATAGGTATTCCGGAACAAAAAATTACCAATATTTTCCAATTGGAAATCAAGCCCACCTACGGTACGGCAAACGAAAAAGGTACTGGGATGGGGCTCCACATTTGCTACCAAAACGCCCTAAAACTAGGCGGGAGCATCGAGGTCCGGAGCAAAGAAGGTGTAGGTAGTACCTTTACACTGCGCTTTCCAGCCAAGCTCACATCGGACCAAGAGCTGCTCAACCAATAGCCTTTTTCTTCGCGGAAATATCGTTCATAATGTAGGCTGCATGCACTATGGTGTTCTCTATAAAAAACTCACGTGTATTTAAGCCCCCGCACACCACGCCCGCGAGATATAGCCCAGAAACGTTGGATTCTTGACTCTGATTATCGTAGCAGGGTTTTTTGTGCTCGTCGAGGCTCAGGGCTACGCCTAGTTGATCCAGCAACGCAAAATTGGGTCTATAACCTGTCATGGCCAACACAAAATCATTCGGAAGCTTGACGCTTCCATCCGGTGTCTCCACCCACACGTGATCCGCCTCAATGGAGGAAATGGTTGCGTTAAAATATGCCTTGATGGAACCTTCTTTGATACGGTTTTCAATGTCTGGAAGCACCCAGTATTTCACTGTTTGATCAATTGTAGGCTTCATTACGACCATCGTTACATCTGCTCCTTTCCTCCATGTTTCGAGGGCAACATCCACCGCAGAATTTCCCCCTCCTACCACAATGATCTTTTGCCCTATATAGGGCCATGGCTCTTTGTAGTAATGAGATACTTTGGGAAGATCCTCGCCGGGTACCTCCATCTTGTTGGGCAGATCGTAAAAACCTGTAGCCATCACCAAATGGTCTGCACGATAAGCACCCTTGTTGGTTAGTACTTCAAACACGCCCTCAGGGTTTTTCATCAACGTGAGCGCTTCCTCGTAGAGGTGTATCCTTAATCGATAATGCTTGACAATTCGCCTGTAGTACTCGAGCGCCTCTGTACGTGTTGGCTTATTGGCAATCGACATAAAGGGTATGTCGGCCATCTCTAGCTTTTCGGAGGTCGAAAAAAATGTCATATTTGACGGGTAATGGAAAATCGAATTTGTGAGGACACCCTTTTCGATAATGAGGTAGTTCAACCCCTTTTTCTCAGCTTCCACACCACAGGCAATGCCTATCGGGCCGCCTCCGATAATCAACACATCCAATTTGTTCATAGTAATATATTTGCTATTTCGTTGGTAATCCTCTGCCCACCAACGATTGATGGAAAACCATGTCAAGCCTATTCCGCTCCAACTAATCGGGGCATATATCTACCGGGTAAAATCCAGCATATGGGAAAAACATCCCAACGTAAAACACGCTTACCAAATTGGACTTGAGAGGACCGTTCGAACGAAGCTCGTTTCAACTCATCAGTATCGCATCCATTGAAAAAGCCTTCCGGGTGCTTACCTGGTGCGGAATCAATCGATGTTCCAACAATTCAACCTCACCACTATGCTTCCATAAAAGCGCCGTGGTGTTCACTGTCCCGTAATAATCCTCCACTTCGATAAACTGGGCTGATACTGCTTCTTCCAAATGTGCAGACAGTCCCGTAGTGGGCAGCCTTTCCGCTGACGCCAACTCCCGTGACTGCAACAATGAACCAACTTCCTCTAGCCTGATCTCTTTTTGCAAAATCAAATTGGCCACTTCCTGCTTTGCTTTTTCCACTTTCGGCCAGGGAGTATCCAACAGGGCATTGCTTAGTCCGTGCAATCCTGGAGTGACGCGCTGAACCGAGCGTTGGTAATTGGAGATAAACCACATTTCTCCGTTTTCTGCAAGTAACAGGTTAAATCCGTTGTACTGATTCTTTGTCTCCTGAAGGTTTGTGATAAATGTCGGCACAGAATCCTTTCTAGACAAGAATGCAGGAATCAACTCCCCCCGGCTTCTTCTGCTTGCCGATTCATTGGGAATATCCCTAAAATTTGTCAGCGCAGCAAACCTTCCGTTCGGATGGATACCCATCCAAGTACCTCCTGCTTTCAAATCCTTTCCAGCATAAAACCCCTCCTCCCATACATGCAAAGAAGCACTTGGCCGTTCAAAATACTCGTCCCTATTGGCCACTAACACCATTTTGTACATTGGATGATCTATCCAATTGAATGCGATCAGACACATAAAACTTCCTCAATTAATCCCAACTACACCGAGTATGCTAACAAACACAAAGCCAAAGAAGTTTTTTCCACCTTCCCGATCTTTGGATAACCCCTTTGGCTACACGCCTCTGAAGGACAATTCGCCAAAGAAAAGAGCGTCCTGCTCCAGCATAAATTGGAACAGGACGCCACAACCATTCGAAAGGATTTTACCGTGCTTTCATTTCGGCAGCGGCTATAGACATGGCTACAGACTCCTCATTATTCAACGGGGATACTACCAAATACACCTCTTGCTTACCACCTACGCCCGAGGCAAAGGGCAAACGTACCATCCCAGAAAAACGACCTTGCGCCTCCTTCATATCAGCACCCCGAACAACCTTCGAGGCGATTTCAGCCCCGTCACTGCTACCTTTTCTTAGAGTGATCTGATAGCCATACACCATCGGTTGGCGACTTCCCAACTGCATTTCCAGAGATTGAACTCCCGTTAAGTCAATATTTCCTATAGCTACCCAACTTTCCTTATCGGTAGCCGAAATCAGAATGGTCCTACCCTGTACGTCAACCGTGCCAAAATTTTCCTTATGCATACTTGCAAAATCTAGCTTGGGATTTCTCAAGTAAAGTACACCTCCTCCGGTAAGAGGCTTAATGTTTTGGCCACCCTTGTCCGTGTAAGTAGCGGTAATCCGAAGTGTTCCAAAATCCGACACCGGTTTGCCAAGGGTTGGATCCAATGAACCGATAGCCGGTAACGACGGCTGCCGGCTAGATTCATCAGCCAAGGAACGTATATAAGCAATGATCTTTTTCGCATCACCTTCCTTTACATCTGGGTTGGCAGGCATCATGGTCTCACCCCATACACCGGACCCTCCTTTCATGATCTTATTAATCAAGTGTGCCTCCGCCGTTGGGCTGTTGCGGTATTTTCTAACTACCTCTAGGTAGGCGGGTCCAATGGACGGCTCGTCCACCTTGTGACAGGTCTTGCAAGTGAGCGACTCCATTAGGCTCTTTCCAGCCATCGCCTCAGTCATCACCTGATGCCCCATAGACGCCTCTGCTTGGTCGAACCCTTCCATATAATCCGCCACCACATATAGAGAGGACAAATCGGAAGCTGCACTAGGATCGTCTGGGTCATCTACATTCACCTCGTAATTCACTTTTTGGCCTGGGAAATAAAAGGATTGATTACCTGCTACCTTGATTTGGACTAATGGTGTGATGTTACCGGCATATACCTCCACAGCTTGTGAGACCGTAGTGAGGCCGCCCGTGTCCGTAACACGGAGACGAATAGCGTAGTCACCCACTTGATTAAAGGTGTAAGTTAGGGTGGGCTCGCTGGTTTCCACTACTTCCCCATTTCCCAAATCCCACTGGAAGCTGAGTTTATCTTTCTCAGGATCCCGAACCTCTGCCTGTAGGTTCACTTCGAAGGGCAATGCACCGGAAGTATTGTCTGCACGGATCGATGTAATCACGGGCGCCCGGTTGCCTGGGTTGTAGTCTATCCTTGACAGCGCCGCATCCGGGTTTTTGGAAAACCATCCATTCCCATACTCTAAGTAGTATAACTTCCCGTCGGGACCGAGCTCCATATCAATCAATGCGTTGTTACGGGTGCCTGGCATGAATGGCTCCATCTTCTCGTAGTCGCCGTTTTCATCCATCGTGACAACTTTTACCCAGCCCCTAATCCATTCATAGATGAACAGCTTGCCGTCAAAATAGTCCGGCAGACCTCCCCCATTGGGGTAAAGGTCCGAATAATACACCGGCCCGGCCATGGCATTCCTGCCTCCTGTGCCTACTTGGGGAAACTCTGCGGATTCCACATAAGGGTACCAAATAAAGGCGGGTTGAGCCGGCGGCAGTTCACGAATGCCCGTATTATTTCGGGATATATTCACCGGCTTTTGGGGATCAAATGTAATACCCGATTCCCCTGTATCGAAATTGTATGCCGTATAGGGATAATTATCGCCCACAAAAAACGGCCATCCAAAATTGCCTGCCTTTTTTGCTTGGTTTACCTCATCGTACCCCATGGGGCCTCTTATCCCTAGACTATCGGCCCGCGCGTCAGGACCCACTTCACCCCAATAAAGGTATCCCGTCTTTTTGTCAACGGAAATACGGTAGGGATTTCGGTTACCCTGCACGTAAATCTCCGGTCTGGTTCCTTCTTGACCTTTCGGGTACAAATTCCCCTCAGGGATATCGTAACTTCCGTCTTCGTTGACTTTTATCCGAAGGATCTTACCCCTTAAATCGTTGCTATTTCCGGAAGAACGAGCCGCATCGTACTGTTCCCTTCCAGGGCGATCGTCAATAGGGGCGTATCCACGCAGTGTAAACCGGGAATTGGCCTGGTTAAAGGGTGTCGCATTGTCACCAGCTGAGACATAGAGCAATCCATCCTTGTCAAAAGCTATGGATCCGCCAGTATGGCAGCAAATATCCCGCTGCGAGTAAAACTCCAGGATCACCTGCTCTGAAGCCATATTCAGTTCATCGTTTTCAAATTTGAAGCGGGAAAGCCTGTTCACCCATTCACCCGTTGGGCTGTAAAAAAGATATACCCATCGGTTGGTGGCAAAATTCGGATCTATCTGCAATCCCAACAGACCCTCCTCGGCATTTACACCACGTACGTCCGTTCTCCAATATACATCGAGTAGTCCAGCAGGCTTAACTACAGACCCATCTTGCTTGTAAAGAAGCACCTCGCCCCTTCGCTGGGCAACCAAAATATCCAGATTAGGCAAAATAGCCATCTCGACGGGTTCGGTAAATACCCCTGAGGCAAGTGTGGTTTTTTCAAATCGATCCTCCTCGGGTACGCGCTTGCTGACAGCCTTCGAATAGTCCCGCTTGCCTTTTTTTCCAATAGCGTACTGAATGCCCTCCAGAATATGTTTCAAAAACAACTCTTCGGTAAACGACTCGCTGGTATGCCCACCACCGGTGTAGAAAGCCCTGCCACCGTCGTACTCATGATACCAAGCAATCGGATGATATCCCATGTCCACACCTCCCTGATAGCTGTCCTCATCCAAGGTAATCAGCACGTTTACCGCTTCATTGAAGTTTTTGTAGCTGTACCATTCGTCTTTTCTACCCCATTTTTCCGGCAGGAAGCGGGTAGTGGGGTGGTCCCTATCCACCACGTCCAGCATCCCATCCTGCACGTTGGGGTGTGGATCGTTGATCCCTGGATGATCCAAGAAGTTGCCACCCACCATTTTTGCAAACCAAGGCCAATCATATTCTGTGTCAGCAGCAGCATGGATGCCCACAAAACCGCCACCAGCCTGAATGTAGCGTTCAAAATCAGCTTGTTGGTAGTGATCCAACACGTCTCCGGTCGTGCTGAGAAATATGACTGCATCATAGTCCTTCAGAATTTCCTCGGTAAACATGGCTGCATTCTTGGTAGTGTCCACGTCAAATCCATGTTCGGCACCTAGCCGCAGTATGGCTGCGATGCCATCGGGAATCGACTGATGGTAGTATCCGGCTGTTTTGCTGAACACCAAGACTTTGGGGTTGCCCGACCTCCCGGTGCAGGAAACAAACACAGTCATCGAGGCAAAAAGCAGCAAAAGCAACACGCCAATAGGTTTTAGGCATTTATTCATCGTATTCATGATTAGTTATAGGTGTCAATATTTTCCGTTGATAGGACAAATTCCTCGATTTCAAAGGTCGGGTCAATAAGGTCCTAGTAGGTGGCCCTTCCTCCCGAAAGATCAAATACAAAAGCGGTGTTGAAACTGGACTCTTCGGAAACGATCCATGCGGCCAAGGAAGCTGTCTCAGCCACTGTCCCAAAGCGTTGCATAGGTATCTTGGATGCCATGTACTCCAGTTGTTCGGGTGCGGTATCCGAATTCATGGGCGTTTTGATCACTGCGGGCGCAATTCCATTCACAGTAATTCCGGTAGCCGCCAATTCTTTACCCAAGCTTTTTACCAAACCGATCACACCTGCCTTAGTGGCCGAATAGCCCGCCATGAAGGGATTTCCCTCTTTACCGGCGATGGATGCTATAAGCAATATCCTGCCGTAATCAATTTTTTCCATGTGGGGAATCACATGCTTACACACTAGAAAGGAACCCCGCAGATTTATCTTATAAATTTGGTCAAAGGCCTCCGTAGCATAATCGGTAATTTTGGTCTGCGTAGGTCCTACGATCCCCGCAGCATGTACCAAAATGTCTATGCGTCCAAAAAAATCCGCAGCCTCTGCAAATGCCTTTTTCACCTGCTCTTCATCCGAAACATCCACCACTTGGATCATGCAATCGCGTTTGGCGGCCTGAAGCTCTTCTTGCCTTTTTTGCAGCAGGCTCTCTTGAATATCCCATAGGACCACCTTGCCTCCTTCTTCGGCAATACGCTCGGCTACGGCCCTGCCAATTCCATCAGCAGCACCGGTAACCACAGCTACCCGATGCTCAAATCGTAATTTTGTCATTTTGGATTTTTCTAAATAGCCCCCTAAACTAATACATCAGCCGCAGGAATCCATAGGGGCCTTGCGTTTTTTATATAAGTAACGGTACTATTTTACGAAAAAGGTAAATGGGCTACGGGAAAGTACAGGACAGCGTTTGCGTGATTTGTTTGTTAAATTTACATTTTAAGGTAAATTCACCTAGATTTCGAAACAACTACGATGAGGAGACAGATGAAGCAAGTTGCTTTTACCATGAGACTAAAGCCTGGGTTTGCAGAGGAGTACCAGAGAAGACACGATGAAATCTGGCCAGCCCTACAATCTCTGCTGAAAGAATCCGGCATCACCGATTACCATATATTCCTCGACGATGCCACCAATACCCTCTTCGCGTTTCAGCAGACAGCGGGTGAGGGATCCTCTCAGGATTTGGGCAGCAACGAAGTGGTAAAAAAGTGGTGGGCTTACATGGCCGATATCATGGAGACCCATCCCGACCACTCTCCCATCACCAAGTCTTTGACCAAAGTTTTCAGCCTTAAATAGGTGTTCGGCCAGTTGACCAAACCTTTACACATGGAAAAAACCTCTACCCAAAATACCCGTATTTACCTCATCTTCAAGCTTTGCCTCATCTGCCTAGGATTCCCAGTCCTAGGACAGGTATCGCCTCAGCAACGAACGGAAGAAAATCCCGGCTATTGGCCCGAAATATCACGGACCGCTAAACCCTGGACCCGCTGGTGGTGGATGGGTAATGCAGTAGACAAAGAGAATATCACGCACTTATTGAAAGAATACGCGGACGCTGGCCTTGGAGGGCTGGAAATTGCCCCCATTTACGGAGCTAAAGGGTTTGAAGATCGGTTCGTGGAATACCTGAGCCCAGAATGGCTGGAATTACTGCACCATACCGTTTCAGAAGCCAATACACATCACATGGGTATAGACCTGACCCAGGGTACCGGATGGCCCTTTGGGGGACCTTGGGTGAAGCCTGAAATGGCCGCCCAGCGTATGCTGGTGCAGCAATACACGTGGGACAGAACAAACCTCGACCGGCCGGTGAAAATGGAAGACTACAGAGCAGAGCGCGTTGCCTATGAGGTAGCACATATCATGGCATATGCAGCGGATGGCAAGGCTGCCGAGATCACCCATTGCCTACAGAGGGACGGCTCGTTAAATTGGAACGGGAAAGGAGCCCACAAGATTCTGGCTATTTTCAAGGTTCAAACAGGCCAACAGGTCAAGCGGGCTGCTCCTGGCGGGCAGGGATTTACCTTAGACCATTACTCACGGGAGTCGGTACAATCCTATCTCTCCCATTTCGAAGAGGCATTTTCCGGAAACACCCCCGCAATCCGGGCTTTTTACAACGACAGCTTTGAAGTATATGGATCAGACTTCACCGAGGGATTTTTCGACTATTTTCAGAAAAAACGTGGCTACGATTTAAAACATCACCTACCGACATTGTTGGCGGCTGATCAGACGGAAGCAGGCACCCGGCTGAAATCGGATTACCGGGAAACCATCAGCGACATGCTTCTGGAGAATTTTACCCAGCAGTGGACAGACTGGGCACATAAGCACGGGAAGAAAACCAAAAACCAAGCACATGGGTCACCGGGAAACCTGCTAGACCTCTACGCAACAGTGGACATTCCCGAAGGTGAAACGTTTGGCTCCAGCTACTTCCCCATTCCCGGTTTACGAAGAGATAGCGCTGACATTCGCAATGTGGACCCAGATCCGATAATGCTTAAGTTTGCCTCCTCGGCTGCACACCTGTCCGGAAAAAACCTCGTCTCTTCGGAAACCTTTACGTGGTTGGGCGAACATTTCAAGTCTTCCTATTCGCAGGCAAAACCGGAGTTGGAACAGGCCTTTTTGGCCGGGATAAATCACATGTTTTACCACGGCGTGACGTACTCTCCCCAAGAGCTCGCTTTTCCAGGATGGCTGTTTTACGCTTCGCTGAACCTAACCACCCACAACAGCCTGTGGGGCCATTTCAGAGGATTCAATGACTTTGTTGCCCGTAGTCAATCCGTGCTGCAGGCAGGAATGCCTTCGCACGAGATTCTCATGTATTGGCCCATTTACGATGTCTGGGCTGACCCCAAGGGACTTTCGAAAATGATCACCGTTCACAACATCGACGAATGGCTGCACCCCACTCCCTTTTACCAATCCTCCAAGCAACTTATAGGCCAGGGCTATTCGGTAGATTTTGTGTCTGATGCCCTGTTGAAAAGCCTTCGGGTGCAGGACGGTCAATTGGCCATGGTAGGAGGAAGTTTGGCCCAAGCTATTCTTGTTCCGAAGCTGACCTATATACGTCCGGAAACCTTGGAGACATTGATGGCCCTCGCTGAAAACGGCGCACGAATCATCTTTCAGAAAAAACCACAGGATGCCCCGGGATATTACCAAGCTTCCGAACAAAAAGCCAAGCTGGCCCAGCTTTGGGAAAGTATCGCTTTTCGCCCCGTAACTTCCGGGATATGGGAGGCAAAGCATGGTCAAGGCCTCCTAGTAGTCAGTAGCGACTTTCAAAACGCTCTCAACTATACCGGTGTAGAAAGGGAAACACTGACAGACTCCGGACTGAAGTTTATCCGGCGCATCTCCGACGAAGAAGCCTACTATTATTTGGTAAACCATACCGCCACGACCATAGATGCGTGGATACCTTTGAATCACAGAGGCAAAGAAGCCATCCTATTGGACCCCCAACACGGCCGCACTGGGAAAGCTGAATCCAAGCAAGAAGCCAATCAGTGGAAGGTGAGGGTTCAAATTGAAGCGGGTGAATCCCAGATAGTGAAAATATTGCCAAATACAACCGCTTCGATCAACGCCTGGCCTTACCGAAATGACAAGCAGCAGACACTTACACTTCCCGGACCATGGCAGGTGACATTTATTTCCGGCGGTCCCGCTTTGCCCGAAAACAGCAGCATGGAAACTGTACAGCCATGGACCAGCTGGGGGGACAACCGAAACCGATCCTTTTCAGGCATCGGCGCTTACGAAACCACCTTTGACCTAAGTGACCAATCTGGACAGGTACTCATCCTCGACTTGGGAACGGTGCATGAAAGCGCCAAAGTCTGGCTAAACGGTAAAGAGGTGGGCTATGTGTATGGACTGCCATTCCGAATCGACATCAGTGACCACGTTGTGGCTGGAAAAAATATCCTTAAAGTGGAAGTCGCCAACCTGATGGCCAACCGGATCCGGCATATGGACCAGCAGGGAGAAGAATGGCGCAACTATCACGAAATCAACTTTGTAAACATCGACTACAAACCGTTTGACGCCTCCGGCTGGGAAGTGATGCCTTCCGGTATCGCAGGCCCGGTTACTATTGAAATTTACCGCTGATAAAACTTTGCCGAATTTATCGGCCTAGAATGGATTACTTAGGCAAGTAAAAATTAAGGATTGCATATATTCGGAAATACCCGATTTCATTGATAAATTACAGCGATTCACTTAAACCCAATTGGCAAACTAAAATAACCGAGTCATGTTAGCAACTAAGACTTTGATCCGACTGGATGAAAACTCCAGAATCCCGAAATACCTACAAATTGCCCATTCAATCATCGAGGACATCGAGTCCCAACATCTGACAGTGGGCGATAAAATCCCCTCTATCAATGAAATCAGCGAGGAATACTACCTCTCCCGGGATACCGTGGAAAAGGCGTATAATCAGCTCAAAGAAAAGAAAATCATTGTATCGGTCAAGGGCAAAGGATACTATGTGGCAAGGAATATTTCCCACAATAAGGAAACGGTGCTATTCCTGATGAATAAGCTGAGTAACTACAAGTTACGCATTTATAACTCATTTATTGATAGCATGGGAACCTCCGTACAGGTAGATTTGCAGATATACCATTGTGACCCAAAAAACTTACTACATATCCTGGAAGAGAACATGGGTGCTTACGACCACTTTGTGGTCATGCCTCATTTTAAAAACGATGACAAAAGTCATTACAATATTGATTGCAGCGTAATGGAAACGCTCAAAAGAATCCCCTCCGAAAAGCTGCTGATCATGGATAATTACCTGGCAGATTTTGAGGGACAAGTAGCCTCCATTTACCAAGACTTCAAACACGATATTTATAAAGCTCTGTGTGAAGGTATATTTCAGTTGCAAAATTACGAAAAGCTCCTGTTGGTATACCCACAGCAAACCCTATATCCCTATCCAAAAGAGATCATGCAGGGGTTTAAAAAATTCTGCAAGGACTTTGAATTTGACCACGAAATCCTAGAGACAGTATATACGGACATGGAATTACGCTCCGGCGACGTGTTTATTGTAATTGAAGAAAACGACTTAGTCAATCTGGTCAAGCAAGTACGGGAACAAAACTTGGCACTGGGCGAGGATATTGGGATCATCTCCTACAACGACACCCCGCTGAAAGAGCTGCTTGGCATCACGGTCATCTCTACGGATTTCAAACTAATGGGTGAGACAGCTGCCTACATGATCCGGAAGCAAAAGAAAGAATCGGTCAAAAATGTATTTAACTTTATCAACAGGGGATCCGTCTGATATCCTTCTTTGGTAGACTTTCCCTACACATCTTGGATTGAGAAAAACATTCTGAAAGACAAACATACTGGTATAAGCAAGTTTTTATGTGGAATAGAAAAGCGCTAGTGCAACGACTGGATGCGGTAAATGAATACGAACAGGAACCCATCCCGCAAAACAAGCTAAAGGGCTGGAAGAGTTTTTTGGGTACTTATGCGGGAGAACATACCGCCGGCACGGAATTTGTCATAGGGCCCTTATTTGTAGCCCACGGAGCCGGTGCGGTGGACTTGGTGAGCGGGTTAATCATTGGAAATATCCTGGCAGTACTAAGCTGGGCATTCTACACCGGAAAAATCGCCGTAAAAACACGCGTCACGCTGTACTATCAATTGGAGAAAATCGCCGGACACCGCTTTACTACCCTGTATAATTTGGTAAATGCCGGCCTATTCTGCTTTTTGGCCGGAGCGATGATTGCCGTATCGGCCACCGCCGTTGGTATCCCATTTGACTTGCCCATGCCTCAACTGACCGATGTGTACCCGAATAGCATCGGCTGGATTTTGACAGTTTTCGCGATAGGGGCCATCACCACCGTGGTCGCCATGTTTGGATTTGATCTCGTTTCCAAATTTGCCAACGTAGCAGCACCCTGGATGATTATGATATTCATCGCCTCTGCCATCGCTGTTTTACCCCGCCTAGGCGTTACCCAGATCAGTGAATTTTGGCCGGTGGCCAAAGAGGTTATCTGGACCGGTGTTCCGTTGGAAGGACAGAGTAAATTTACCTTTTGGCACGTGATGTTCTTTGCCTGGTTTTGCAACATGGCCATGCATATCGGTTTGGCTGACATGTCCATATTGCGCTATGCCAAAAAGTGGCAATACGGATTCTCCTCCGCTACAGGTGTGTTTCTGGGACATTTTGTCGCCTGGCTTGCCTCCGGCATTCTGTATTCGCTGTTTCTACTCGAATCCCAAAACAGCCTGACCTTTGCGCCAGGGCCGATTGCCTACAGTGCCGTAGGTATAGCGGGGGCCATCTGCGTCATCATAGCGGGGTGGACAACCGCCAACCCCACCCTGTACCGGGCAGGACTGGCCATACAGTCTATCAATCCAAAATGGAAAACCTGGAAAGTGACCCTGTTTGTGGGTTTGGTAACCACCATAGCCGCCTGCTTTCCCGCCTTGGTGATGATGCTGTTAGAATTTGTGGCATTGTACGGGCTTATATTGATGCCGCTAGGAGCAGTAATCTTCATCGACATCTACCTCTTCGAAAAAATCGGGTTACAGTCAAACTATGCCTTCTTGAGCGGATCCAAATTAAACTGGTCTGCCGCACTTACTTGGGGTATTACCCTAGTATTCTGCCTTGGGCTCAATCTCTTCGGAGGGGTAGAAATATTCTTTCTTGGCCTTCCGGGATGGTTTGTAGCTGTGGCTGTCTATATCATCGCAGCAAAAATAAACCAAAAGAAAGCGGTAGCGGTAAATTCAAAACTGCCGGCCTAAGAGAGCCCAGCAAAATAAAGTTTGCCAGAGGCGGACAGGTATGACCTAGCCGGCATACACTGGGGGAATGGTAGGATGCGGCCGATGAACGCTGAAAAACAATTATAAACACATGAAATCGAGCATGACGTAGCCGTCACACACTGGAATGATTATTTCCCATGCGAGATTCCATCTGACCTTTGAAAAACAAAAAATAAACAGATGAAACACCTCATAAAAATCACCTCATTTATCGGACTGGGGCTTTCTATCGTTCCGGCAATTCTGGTATTTCAGGGCTCCATCACAGCGGAAAACTGTAAAAACCTCATGGCCGTTGGGACTCTCCTCTGGTTTGTAACCGCGCCCACCTGGATGAACAAATAAAAGAGGGGCGATTACAACCGATCTTCCACGAAGCCCCATTGCTCCAAGAGTTTATTCTATCAAGGTTTGGGCGCCATAACTTGTACCTGTATGCCGTCGGGTGCCGTCACGCTGGTGCTGATCGAACCGTCCTGCCGTCTATCGTGCCGAATTTGTACGGGACCCTTTGAGGTAGGGTAAGTACCCTCCACCCATTCCAGATCCCCAAGGTTTGGCTGAATGAGCAAAGTGGTCGCGCCAGGATTAACGACCTGAACGCCTAGAACATGCCTACTCATCCACGCTGTAGGGCCGGAAGCCCAGCCATGGCTGAGGTTATGCCGTAGCTTTTCATAGCTGTAGCCTCCGTAGCTTGCATGTACATCCACTTTTCCCGCAGGCACAAAGTCGTCGATTCTGGCCGCATTTTCCATCCAGTCTATGTTGAAGTCTTCCCAAAAGGTAGTCGCTCCCAAATCGATCATGGCTCCCCAATATTCGCGTATATTATCCAGTGCTCCCTGATAATCTCCTGCCTTGGCCTTGGCTTCCAACATATAGTAGCCGTAAAACGTGGAAAAATCCTTCACTCCGTCTTTGGCTACCACCTCTCTATTTGCTTCACCCGCATCCATTAGCCCGACCAAGGCCATCAGGGAAGCGGCTTGCTTGGAATTGCCATGAGGTGGCAGGTAGGTTCGGAGATTAGTAGCCATCTCTTTGGCCCGCTGCTCCATCGCCGGGTCAGCCAACACTTGGAAAATATCGCCCGCAGCGTCAAAGGCCCAAATAAGCATCGCCTGTAGTCCGGCGTGGATGGCTTCGGGGTTTTCACTCGATGGCCAATCCAAAAACCTCGTTCCGTCCAATTTTTCCCGGTTGCCCTCTACCCGGCTGATCATGTGTTCAGTCAGTTTTTCCAAGTAGGCCGTTTGGTCCTTCAAGTAATTCAATTGACCATGCTGCATGTACCAATCCCGGTGAATGATAATCCACCACATGGAATACGTACTGATCCCATTCATCCATTCCGGCATCGGGGTGATATCGCGTACCAGATCCAAACTTTTTGGTACAACGTCATTGTACCCAAACACAGCATTGATCGTAGACACTTCGGGGTGCATATCACCTATCCAAACCAGCCGGTCTCTCTTGATACCATCCCACAGGTATTCCTGCATATTGAGGTGAACCGTGTAAGCACCCATATCCCAAATCTGATTCAATCGCTCATCGTTGCTCCGAAAACTTCCCACATAAGGGATATCCCTGTAGGAAAATACAGCATTCGCTTCCTTAAGAATCAATTCCCGATCCGCATCCACCATGTCTATGCGCGCGTAGCGAAATCCGGAGTTACCCACTTCGATGGTTCCCAACCAAGGCAACGGCAGGATAAAATCCCGCATGGCATGGTCGTTTGTGGCACCGCCCACCGTGTCGATATCCGACATCGCTTCCGATACGGACTCTCCAAAACGAATGCGGACCCGAACCGGCTCTTTATTGCCCGTCATGCCCGTGACAAATTGAATCCCCCCATGTAGGTTGATCCCAAAATCCAATAGGATACCTGGCTTGACAGTATCCGAGCTCCTAAGAATACAGAAGCGCTGATCGGTAGCCAGTACGGCCTGTCCCCTATTTGGTCCCAAGAGGTAGGCTGGGTTTTGAATAAACCGTTCGTCTTGAACGGACTGCCAAAGCACCTTAGTAGGAGAGATGTACTTTCGTACGCGGGAATCATCCGTGACTTGTAGCCCTTCTATCTTTTGAAGGGCGGGGGGCAACTGGGCAAAAACTGGGTTGAGGCTCATGAAGAAAAGAAATATCAAACCAATGACCGAAAGCCTATTGCTGCCGGGTGCTACGTAGTGCTCATTCATAATGTAAGGAAAATTGATCCCTAAGATAGGGAATATGAACGAAAAATCGACCACGATGCCTGTTCAAGATACCTGCACGCTAACATGCTAATCCATTACGCCAAAAGATCGTAGCTCATCATCTATGATGGCATTCCAACGCTCTTGAGCAGCTCTATCCATTCCATGGGAGGTTTCCCGGTCGTATTGTTCCTGCAGGCGGTTCATTTCCCGGTAGCTCTCCAAGAACTCAAAGGATACCACCCGGTCAAAATTGTGGGGCAATAGATCCATCGTGCCAAGCCTTCGCTTCAATCGCTCGGTGATAATTTGGGCGATGTCAAAGTGGCGCTGCTCGTGGTTCAGTCCATAGTCATTGTTGCCCGGCCTTACCCAAGAAGAGTTTTTCAGCATGTAGGTCTTAAACATCAAATCGATCTGAACTTCCCCATCCACCAGTTTGGTATCGCCTTCGTAGGCGATACTTGCAAAAATAGAGGCGGCAAAATTGCCCATGCGAGGTCTCCCCTTAAAGTCCGACCAGGAAAGAGGTCGCTTAGGATCGTAAAACACCGTGTCATCCCGATTATCCACCCGGTAATCCCGCATAGACACACTTACCCGGTCCGCTAGTTTCTCATTGGTACCTGCTTCCCTTTCCACCCAATTGTGAAAATAGGTAAGTGCATTGACTAGGGATTTTCGGAAAATAGGCTCAATCACGGCCACCTGACCTACCCTACGCTTATAGGACATCCCACCCTGAAAATCCAGCAAATGAACCGGTTCACCGTTTCGTTGCAAAAAATAGCCGAAGTCCAAATACACATCCCCCTCAATGACCCCCCGACTGCTATCTGCCAGCTTTTCGACGATCTTACAATCCCTTATATGCACGCTAATGGGTCTAAGGGACGGATTCCTGGGTACAGCGCCAAACACAAAGGCCTCTAGACCGCCCATCGTTCCTCCGCGCAAATCGACCAGATTCAGGTTTGCACCCGCGCTGGCAGACGAAACCAAAAAGGCCACAGGTGTTCGGTCCGACCGCTTATCCTCCACTTTCGTAAAAAAATACTGGGAAGGTGTCACGTCCATGGGCAATACACGGAGGTCAATAGAAGAATAGCTGGATTGGGCGAAAGAATTAGTGAAAAAAACGAACACCCATAAAAAAACGGGGCTACCCCAAACGATTAAATCGACTGGTTTAAAACACTTTACCACATGTTTCGGTATTCGCTTCAATGCTCAAACGATGAATGATTCTACCTAGCTATAACGGCCTCTGCCTGTTCCTGGTTCTTCACCGAGAACCTCAATGGTACACCGGCATCCCTATACCGGACACCGTCGAAATCCGTCGAAGGGAGTCAAGTACTTTCCTATCCAACGGTATGCCTTCCCGTATACGGATCCCATAGGCACGGTGTTCGGGATCTCCGGGAACCAACACTTCCGTTGCACCGGGAAGCGGTGGGGTGGACCGCATCACCCGAATCCATTCGTCCACCGATCGCTTGAAAAATTCCAAGTCCTGAAACCCGCTTATGTCCCATGCCCCAAAGAAATGGCCTATGCCTTTACCTACTTGTTTGGTGTCAGATGTTCCGCTTTTAATGGCAAATGGGACCGCAAAAGGTCCCCAATTGGCACCACTTAATACCGCCGAAAGCACATCCACCATCGTTGCTAAGCAATATCCTTTGTGACCACTGCCTGCCTCGTCACTGCCCAGAGGCAACAAAGATCCACCCTGAATCATCTCCAGTGGATTGACGGTTGCCTGACCTTGAGCGTCAATGCACCAGCCATAGGGAACGGATTTTCCCTGTCGGTCTGCAATTTCCACTTTACCATAAGCCACCGTGCTGCTGGCCATGTC
The DNA here is from genome assembly GCF_020832325.1 of Lunatimonas sp. GTDB lineage: Bacteria > Bacteroidota > Bacteroidia > Cytophagales > Cyclobacteriaceae > Lunatimonas. The sequence continues at coordinate 54,975 of NZ_JAFIEU010000008.1, read as the reverse complement.
TATAATGAGCGGTTTTTGGGTAGCAGCCGGAAAGGCAACTGCCACCGGATTAGTCCCTAGCATTTTCTCGCGACCATTGAATGGAACCACACCTTTGGTGGTATTGGTCATGGACAAACCGATAAGATCCCGTCTCAATGCCTGAACAGGGTAGTAACCCGCCGCACCGTAATGATTTGTATGGCAAACACTGACCCATCCGGAACCATATTCCGAGGCTTTTTCCATCGCAATCTCATTACACTTGGGCCCAACCACTAACCCCAAGCCATTGTCTCCATCAATCGTTGCAACAGACGCCTTCTCGCGTAGTATCCGGATCGTTGGGTTTTTGTTGATTTTTCCCTGCTGGATCAAATCAAAATAGGTATCCAGACGGGCTACACCGTGGGAATCGATTCCATGTTCGTCACTATACGCCAATACTTCTGATGCCAGCGCAGCATCGGCAGCAGGTATTCCGGTCCATTCAAACACTTCCCGAACAAATCTTCTCAAATCCAAATGGTCAATTGGAGCATATTCCATGATACTTGGGAGTTAAAAACAAAACCCAGCCTTCCAACTACAAGGTGGAAGCGCTGGGCCTTATGCGTTGTTTAAATAGGAATTTAATCAGGGCAATGGCTTGATGCGAATATCCTTGTAATAAATTACGCTGTTTGGATCATGCGCCTGAAGGGCGATCGTGCCTCTGCTAAGCCGCTTCTTGCTATCTCCAATATCACCTCTATCGGTGGCTTCCACAAACTCGTTGATGACCTTTCCATTGACTTTCACGGTAATCTTATCTCCCTGTACGATGATCGTCTTGGTATACCACTCGCCATCGTTTACAAAGGTTTCCCGTACATCCTTGAAACTGTACACACTCCCTGTCTTTCTCCAGTCACCATGTGTCTGATTCACCTGTATCTCATACCCAACATCTGGCCATCCATCGTCCATGTAGGTAGTATGGATAAAAATGCCGGAATTTGCTTTGGGTTCGGTCTTGATTTTGGTCTCAAACTCAAAGTTTTTGAAGTCGTGCTTGTTTACTTTTCCTGTGTAAAAGAGATGGGCTCGGGGACCATCTACTTTGATTGCTCCGTCTACCACTTTAAACGATTCGGCATTGACGCCGACTTCCCACCCTTTTAGGGACTTCCCGTCAAAAAGCGTATAAAAGCCATCCTTACTCTTTTTCTGCGCATGCACCGAAAAGACAAAAAAGGCCATGAGACACATTAAAATTAATTTTTTCATGTTGCTTTTGGTTTATTGACTCTAATAGTTCCTTAAATGTAAGGCTTTCCGTGACAGATGTCAAAACTATCTTTACTTGAACGGCAGAAAGCTATAGCGGAACCCGCTTCTTTGGTAACTGATAGCGTGGACAAATCCTATTGGAAGTATTCGATTTAAACGATCAAAATTAAAATGAATAGGTTTTGAATTTAAAAACCTAGCCGTAATTTAGGGAAATTTTTAACAATTTTTGACTAAGTAATTAAGTAAACAGTAAACCGTTAGACGCATGGGCCAAGTAGAAAAAACTTCCTATTCACAGGAAGAATTAAAGGAGTTTGAAGATCTGATCAATGAAAAGCTTGCAGTAGCCAAAGAAGAGCTTTCCCAGCTAAAGCAAACCCTAAGCAAAAGCAACGACAGTGGCACCGACAACACCGCATCTACTTCCAAGCTGCTTGAGGATGGTGCTGACACCCTGGAGAGAGAAAACCTGAGTCAGTTGGCCGCCAGGCAGCAAAAATTTATTATCAATCTGGAAAATGCGTTGAGAAGGATCAAAAATGGCACCTACGGTGTATGCGTTGACACCGGAAAGCTTATTTCAAAAGAAAGACTGAAGGCCGTTCCTCACACCATGCACAGTATAGAGGCAAAACTTGCCAAAAAATAGCCCTTGGATTTTCTACACCGACATATTGAAGCGTTGATATTTTGCTCTCAAGAGGCTTTGTCCATCCAGGATATCCAACGATGCCTTTCAGAGATGTTTGAATCCGAAGTTCCGACAGCGCATATCGAAACTGGCCTATCGGAACTTACGGAAAAGTACCAACAAGAAGATTTTGCGTTTGCATTGGAGAAAATCAGCGGTGGATACTTATTTCTAACCAAACCGGCCTACCAAAGCAGTATTTCCATCCTGCTAAAACACCAATCCCAACGCAGGTTGTCCGCAGCCCAACTGGAAACGCTTTCGATTATTGCCTACAAGCAGCCTATCACCAAATCCGAAATGGAGCAAATCCGGGGCGTAAACTGTGATTACTCCGTACAAAAGCTGTTGGAAAAAGAACTTATCGTGATTAAAGGAAAATCCGATAGTCTGGGTAAGCCGATGCTCTACGGTACCAGCCAAAAATTCATGGACTATTTCGGCATCAACGATCTCAAAGACTTGCCCCAGCCCAAGGATTTTGCCGAGGAAGAAAATCAAATCGGCAATCAGAGCAATTGATTCCTATAGAAAAAAGCCCCACGCAGATTTGTCGTTTCTGCACTAGGAATCAGGAGTCTAACCGATACTTTTTAGAGCTCCCAAAAGAAATACCAAATAAATAAGCTATCTTTGTGGCTCATTTCGGTGTTTTCCAATACGAACTAATCAAACATTTTAAATACAGCAGAGATGCTGCTAGTCTTATGAAAGATCCACGAAAAGCATACGGGGATAAGTATGCGAAAAAATCCAATAAACCGGCCAATTCAAAAAACCAACAGCCGGAAGGTCAGTCTCCAGATAAGCCAAGCGCTAAAAAGCTCTACAAAGGGAGGGACAAGTCCCAAAAACCCGTGTATGAATGGGTAGAAGAGGCACCGACCAAGCAAAAAACCAATCCAAGAAAACCTTTTGCCGGCATCAAAAAGGATGGCCCTGGAAAGCAGGCCCTAACCAGGCCGGAGTACGACTTCAAGCATGAAAAAGACCGAAAGGTTGCTTACGCTGAGGAGGAAATCAGGCTAAATAAATACATCGCCAACGCAGGAATCTGCTCCCGCAGAGAGGCCGATAAACTCATTGAAAAAGGCGAAATCATCGTGAATGGCGAGGTGGTCACCTCCCTCGGGTACAAAGTAAAGCGCACCGATAAGGTATCCTATAAAAACCGAAAACTAAACCCCGAGAAGCCTGTATACCTGCTACTGAACAAGCCAAAGGATTTTATCACGACCACAGATGATCCCTTTGAGCGAAAAACGGTGATGCAACTGATTGCCAATGCCTGCGACGAACGGATATTTCCGATCGGTCGACTGGATCGGAACACCACGGGCTTGCTGCTATTCACCAACGACGGGGAGCTATCCGACCGGCTGGCCCACCCCTCCAATCAGATCAAAAAAATCTATCAGGTCACTTTGGACAAGCCCATTACGAAAAACGATTTCGAAATAATCCTAGAAGGGATAGAACTAGAAGACGGCCCCACCAAGGTAGATGACCTGCAGATACTTTCTAAAGACCGGACAATTCTTGGATTAGAGATCCACTCGGGAAAAAACCGGATCGTACGGCGAATATTTGCGCACTTCGGCTATGAAGTACTTGCATTGGACCGCGTGATGTATGCTGGATTAACTAAAAAAGACTTACCTAGAGGCAACTATAGGTTCTTATCCGAGTCCGAAGTAATCAATCTAAAATACCTTGGTAAATCAAAAAAGCCGTCGTAACGACCGCTTTTTTGATTTCTACCTTTTCTGCCTATTTTCCAAAAAATTAAAATAAAAACTGTATTTTTACTTCAATTGATAATTCGAATGACCTTGTTTTTTTCAATGAATGAGCAGTTCCAACCAACTAAATCTTCTCCGGGAAAGCTCCCTGGGTTACGCGGTTTTTAAGAAAATTAGCTTTGCTAAAACAGAAAAAACCAGTTTTGAAATCCTAGGGGCGAACACTTCGTTCTGGCAACTAGTTGGCTTGCCCGATGCGGATGTGCACATTCCAATCTCTTACGGCTCCGAGAATGAAGAAATATGGACGATCCTAAACCATGTAGCCGATAATCCTTCCAGAGGGGTTTTTACAGAAATATTTTTTCCAACGTTAAATAGGTGGTTTAAGTACGAATCCATCCGTTCAAACGATTCTGAGCTTGCCCTGCTGCTACAGGAAGTTACCGCCGAAAAAGAAATACAGCGGGACATTGAGGGATTTAGCAAGGCCAACTTAGACCTTCTTTGTGTGGTAGATGAATCCGGGCGGTTTCTTCGAGCCAATTTGGCGTGGGAGGAAAAAATGGGCTATCTCATCGATGAAATACTAACGAAGACCATTTTTGATTTCATCCACCCTGAAGATCTGGGATCTACCGAAACAGCTTTGGTAAAATTAAAAGAAGAGGGTACTCTTTTCAACTTTATCAACCGCTTTAAGCCCAAGGAATCTGACTATATCTACCTCGAATGGCGCGGCGTATTGATCGATGACCGCGTATATGCCTCTGCCCGGGACGTGAGTGTACGCGTCAAATCGCAGGTCGAACTGCGTCGTACAAAAGAGCTTTTGGAAGACGCTGGCAGGCTGGCCAACATCGGGGCGTGGGATATGGATATTGTCACGAATCGAATCGAATGGTCCACGATTACACGTGAAATTCATGAGGTAGCACCGGATTTTGACCCCAATATGGACGCGGGCATCGAATTCTATCAGGATGGATACTATCGCGAGCGCATCAAATACCTGGTAAACCGGGCCATTGAGACCGGGGAAGGGTACGATGAGGTCCTTCGTATCGTCACCGCAAAGGGAAACCCAAAATGGGTAAGATCTTTGGCCAAAGCCGAATTTAAGAACCAACAATGTGTACGATTATACGGTGTATTTCAGGATATTAATAAGGCCAAGATTGCGGAATTAGAACTGAACTATCTTGCCACCCTGCAAAATATTTTGGTGGAAATGGCTTTGACCTACATCAACATGCCACCGTCAGCAGTAGGCAAGTCGCTTGAACAATCCCTGAAGAAACTTGGTGAATTTACCGATGCAGATCGGGCGTACATTTTCTCGTACGACTGGGAAAAGGGAACGTACACCAACACCCACGAATGGTGTGCAGAAGGGATCGCCCCCCAAATTGGCATACTGCAAAAAATTCCGATCTCCGAGATTGAAGAGTGGGCAGAAATGCACAAAAATGGTAAGGAAATCCTCTGGGAGGACATTTCCATTCTACCTAAAAGAAGTAAAATTCGCCAATTGCTCGACACCCAAGATATCCAAAGCATTTACACACTTCCTATCATGAATATGTCCCAATGCATGGGGTTTGTTGGTTTCGACTTTGTCCGAAGAAGCTACACCTACAGGGAGAGTGAGAAGATTCTTTTGACATTTCTAGCCCAGTTGTTGGTAAACATTGAATTAAAAAACCGCACCCTGGATGAACTCATAACGGCCAGGGAAAGAGCCGAAGAAGCGAATAAGTCCAAGTCTGAATTTCTGGCAAATATGAGCCACGAGATCCGTACCCCGCTAAACGGAGTGATCGGATTCACGGAGTTGCTCCTCGGTACCAACTTAGATGCTATCCAACAGCAGTACGCTGCCAATGCCCACGTATCGGGAAAATCCCTGCTAGGCATCATTAACGATATCCTGGATTTTTCTAAAATCGAGGCAGGGAAATTGGATCTCGAAATACTGGAAACCAATGTATGGGAACTCGCTGAGGAGGCTATTGACATCATCAAATATCCGGCAGGGCAGAAGAATTTGGAGATTTTACTCAACATAGACCCTGACACGCCTCAGAAAGCCTATCTTGACCCAACGCGCCTCAAGCAAATCCTCATAAACCTGCTAACCAATGCGGTGAAGTTTACGGAAAAAGGCGAGGTAGAACTGCGGGTGACCTTTCAGGAAACGTCTGAAAACTCCGGTGTTTTTTCCTTTGCTGTAAGAGATACCGGAATTGGTATTCCAAAAGAACAACAGCACCGACTATTTACTGCATTTACGCAGGCAGACAGCTCCACTACCCGGAAATATGGTGGGACCGGATTGGGATTAAGTATTTCCAATTTGCTTGCGAGCAAAATGGGCGGTACTATTGAATTATTCAGCGAACCTAAACAAGGCTCTGAGTTTTTTTTCCAGATTGAGTGCGGGGTGTTATCGGAAAAGCAAGACGATAAACTCTCCAACGCGGCGATAAACCATGTATTGATCATAGACGACAACGAAAACAGCCGCAAAATCATCGAGCAAAACCTAAACCACTGGGGCATCGAACACACCAGCGCCAAGAATGGATTCGAAAGCCTAAAATTAATCAAAGAGGAGCCCCATTTTGACCTAGCGATTATAGATTATCATATGCCATTTCTAGACGGCATCGAGACCATAGAGATCATCCGCGACAAGCTTCAAATTGATGCCGCCGAGTTGCCGGTAATTTTGGCACATAGCCCATTGGATGATTCAGCGCTCAAAGCAGCCTGCGATCGGTTGGGTGTCAAGTATTGTTTGGTAAAGCCCATCAAAATCCGGGAATTGAAACAGGCATTTGTATCCCTTAAGCAGGGTTCCACTGTGGAAAATGCCGCTCCGGTGAAACCGATCACCGACGATCATGGGTCCTCCAAGGTCATTCTCATCGCCGAAGACGTCCCGATGAATATGTTGCTGGCAAGGACGTTTCTCTCCCGAATGTTCCCCGACGCCAAGGTCATCGAAGCAAAAAATGGCCTAGAAGCGCTGAACGTAGTACAGCATCAAGTCGTAGACTTAGTGTTAATGGACGTGAACATGCCCGAAATGGATGGAATAGCGGCCACACAGAAAATACGTACGCTAACCAATAAAGCCATTTCCAAGATCCCGATTATTGCGCTTACCGCTACAGCGTTAACCGAAGAAAAAGAACGGTGTATTCAAGCGGGCATGGATGATTTTCTCACCAAACCCATCAAACAGGAGGCTTTGTATACCCTGCTTATGCGATACCTCTACCAAACCACGAATAGTGAAAACAGCCCCCAGGAAAAAACCGATCGGGAGTCCTTTGACAAAATCAGCCTTTTAAAAGCTATAGACGGAGACCTACGCATATACCAACTAATGATTTCCTCCGCAGTTAAACTGGGAGGTGATGTATCGGAATTGATTCTCCATATTGCCCAAGAAAACGTTGGTGAAGCTACACGGGTTGCAAGCTGTATTATGGAGTCGGCTGAAACCATGCATTTCTGCAAATTGACGGATTTCATGAGGCAAATACTTAACCCTTCCACTCCGGATTGGAATCGATTGGAAGAGATCGCTTCCGACATCGCCCAAGAATGGGAATTGCTCAAACAAAAATTGGCTGGTGAACTGGAAGAACAGGCGCACATCCCTCTGGAAGGATAAAAAGAAAGCTCCAGCATCCTGCAAATCACGGATACATCTACGTATATTTTGTTAAAACATGCTTCTTTTCGGTTTATTATGCAAGACCTGGGTAACCTACGTATTCCTCTTCCCCTAAAAATCGTAAATCGATTGGAAATCGGCCTTTTGTTTGTTAATCGGAGCGGAATAATAACCCAATCGGATTCTAAATCCCGTGGGCTGCTGCAAGTTCCACAAGATTCGCTGGAAGGTCATTCAATTGAGGGGATCTTGCCTGTTCCGGTAACGAACGAAATCCTGGTACGCTTACGTCAGTCCCCTGACCAGCCGTTCGAGCAAGTACTCCAAATACTCTTTGAAGGTCGATTAACCATGCTGAATTCTTCCTGGGAGCCTACTCCAGATGGATTTTGGGTATTCGTGTGGCAGGAAAACACCGACAATAGCACCCAGTACCTAGAGTCCATACTTACAGCCCTTCCCGATTTGTTTTTCATCATTGACCGGGAAGGTAGATTTTTAGAAACGAAGTCAAAATGGACGAATGAATTAGCGCTGCCAGTTCCAGAATTTATGGGAAAAAAAATTCGGGAAGTCTTTCCGACCAGCTTGGCGGAACCAATGATGGCAAGGATAGAATCCTGCTTGAAAGATGGTCAACCTACTTCTCTCCAATACCAGCTACCTACCGAAAACGGCCTCCGGGATTTTGAAGCCCGGATGTCTCCTTTTGGAGAAGATAGCGTTATCGCACTGGCGAGAGATATCACTGCGATCAAGGAAACCGAACGCAGCCTTCAAAAAATGAAAGAGTTTTTGGAGCAGGCCGGGCAAATGGCGTTAGTGGGAGCATTTGAGTGCTTTCCCGCTACCAAACAGTTAAACTGGTCAAAGGCTACCAGGCAAATTCACGATGTGCCAGACGATTTCCAAGAGAATTATGAAAATGCCCTAGCATTTTTTGATGAGGGCGGCTGCCGACAGGCTATCAAGGAAGCGATCAGAAATACCGTCTTTACCAGCATCCAAGCAGATCTTGAGGCAAAAATCACCACCTTCGCCGGCGTACGAAAATGGGTGAGAGTGATGATCAATAGCGAGACAGAAAATGGTAAATGTGTGCGGATATATGGAATTATTCAGGACATAACTGAACGAAAAAAACTGCTCGAAAACCAGCAACAATTCATCAATGAAGCCCCTTCTGCCATTGCGATGCTGGACACCGAGATGCGCTACATGGCCTACTCAAAAAAATGGCTGGAGGATTACCAAATCTCCGAAAAAAATTTAATCGGTAAATCTCATTATGAAATCTTCCCAGAGATCGGAGAAGAATGGCGGGAAATACACGCCCAAAGCCTACTAGGAAAAAGCTTCGGACGGGACGATGACCGCTTCGAACGGGCTGATGGCTCTGTAAATTACATGAAATGGAAGATCAACCCATGGTATGACGGAGAGAAAATAGGTGGTATCATCATGCTGACCGAGGACGTGACCAAAGAAAAACTGGCATTAAACAATCAACGAAAACTCAGTAAAATTGTGGAGGAATCGCTAAATGAGATCTACATCTTCAATAGAGACCTCGCTATTTCTACCGCCAATGCCGCTGCTACCAAAAACCTCCAATACAACACCGACGAGCTCACCCACATGCGCCTTACTGATTTGACACCGGATATTTCTCCGGAGGATTTCAAGGCAAATTTCCTACTTCCTCTATTTGACCAGGAAGATCGTAGTGTTACCGCAGAGGCGATTCATCAACGGAAGGACGGGTCTACCTATCCGGTAAAAATTAACCTCAAAAGACTCGTAGTAGATGGAGAAGAGTACTTTGTAGCTATCGTATTGGACATCACCGAAAGAGTAAACCACATTGCCGCCATCGAAGAACAAAACCGTATTCTGAAAGAAATCGCTTGGATGCAATCGCATGTAGTGAGAGCCCCACTCTCCCGAATGATGATGCTGCTTTCTCTACTTGAAAACAAAGACATTGTTTACGGTGAAAATGACCTATTGAAAAGTCGAGAAGACGTGATTCAGTCGGTACAGGAAACGGCACTTGAAATCGATAAAATCATCAACGATATTTCACAGAAAACAAAGATTCTAGACCCATCCACCGAACCCCCCGCGCCGCTACATCTACCAAAATCTGCGCAAGAAACTACAGAGCCGGAGCTTTGGATAGTAGACCAGGATGAATTAAGCCAATTGGTAAACAGGTACGCCATTATTCAACAGGAGCTATCGGAGCGTCCTAGACAGTTTCACGACGCCGAAGAGGCCTGGAGTGCGCTGCTTGACGCAAACCAACGAGATCGGTCAATATTGGTGCTATTAGACCTAGACACCATGGCACAGGGGAAAACAGACTGGTTTAAAGCATTGAGGTCGAGTGCCATCCAAACCAACCTAGCCATTGTCACCATGAACGAACACGGCAATAAACCACAGGAATCCAAATGGAAAGGACACCCCTTTATACTGGCGCACATATCCAAACCCCTCAAAAAACTTCAGATAGCTCAACTTCAAACCATTACCCAAAGTCTGAAACGTTCCAGCTAGCTATCTTCGTTTGATCACATAGTTTTTTATAGGACTTTGCATCACGGCGCGCTGTAGCTTTCCTTCTGTATACTCGTATCGATTTTTATTTCCATTTGCCAATGATTCATACCCTCCTTTGTCTACTCTGAACACCTCTCCAAACACGCCATAGTTTTCTGCCAGCATCCGGTCGGTCTCTCTTGGTTCCTCAAAAAACAACCGGACCGCACTATAGGTCACCTCCTCGGAAATCTCGTCCCTCAGTTCGTATTTATACGACTTAGCGTCTACTTGGTATACCTCACCATCTAGCCAAACCCTGGACAGAAAATCTCCTCGATTGGTTGTTGACTCCACACGAGACGAAATAAATCGTTCTCCGAAATAATTGACTTCCGTTAGATAATCTATATTGATTTGGCCAAATAGCCAAAAGCTAACCTTAGATGTCAACTGAAAATACGTAGTGTCTCGAGCATCCCATTTCTTTGCTTCCATCTCCCCAATGGTGAAGCCCGCTACGGTAATATCATACCGATGAACCTCCTGCGCACTACTTGCACTAAACAGAAACACCTGAAAAATAAGAAAAAGGAACACTCTGTATATATTTGCTGACATGCGTATATTGGTTGAATAAGTAATGGGGATTTGGTCTTTGAAAGCCATACGATTTGGCTAGGGCCAAGTGCGCAAAAACAGGTCGCTAGCGGACACCTACCAAGATACTTCTCCCAAAAGCAACAATCTAAATTAAAATAGGTTCAAGATAGTATGCATAACGACTATTTGCTAATTTGCGGTATGATTCTGACCTCCTCTTACCCCATTCAAGCCCCAATCTGCACCAAAAAGGCTAAAAACAAAAAAAGCCCAGGTAGAACCAGGGCTTGTGGTGATGAGTGGGCTCGAACCACCGACTCACGGATTTTCAGTCCGATGCTCTACCAGCTGAGCTACATCACCTTCTTAAAGTGATGCTAAGGTAGGTATTTGTGCGGTTTGTACAAATGATTTGACACGAAAATTTAAATTGATAAACCAATTTATTCACAATGAGCATATTAACCACGGTATTTTTTTTGGCATTATTGGTCACTTCGGGAGTGGTCCTTTTCAGGCGGATAAAGTTTATACGGACGGCCATTCTTCTCGGAAAGCCTGAGCCCCGGAACGACCAAAAACCAACCCGCTGGAAAACGATGGGGCTGATAGCCTTCGGTCAGCAAAAGATGTTCAAACGGATCCTTCCTGCTTTTTTGCACTTATTGATTTACGTGGCCTTCATCATCATCAACTTGGAAGTATTAGAGTTTGTGATCGATGGATTAACGGGCTCCCACCGTTTCTTTGCACCCTTTTTGGGCAGCTTTTATACCATCGCCATGAACATCTTTGAGTTTCTGGCCTTCGCCACCCTGGTTTCCTGTGTGGCATTTCTCGTTCGACGTAACATCACGAAGGTCCCACGTCTGTCCATGAATGAGCTAAAAGGCTGGCCGGCCTTGGACGCCAATCTGATCCTGATTATTGAAATAGTGCTTATGTTGGCGATCTTGACCATGAACGCTACCGATCAGATACTAGCTCAACGGGGCGTGGATGGATACCGGGAACTGGGTGGATTGCTATTCAGCACCCCACTTCAGCCACTTTTTCAAGGAATGGGAGAAACTGCCCTGATCCTCACCGAAAGGACCGCTTGGTGGTTCCACATTATCGGTATCTTGGCATTTGCCGTTTATGTTACGTACTCCAAACACCTCCACATATTTCTTGCCTTTCCCAACACATGGTACTCCAACCTACAGCCGAAAGGGAAAATGAAAAATATGGACGAGGTGACCCGTGAAGTGAATCTCATGTTGGGTCTAGGCGGAGACAATGGTAACGAGCCCTCTGAGGTAAGCCGGTTTGGCGCCAAAGACGTAAATGACCTTAACTGGATCAACCTGATGAATGCCTTTGCCTGCACCGAGTGCGGTCGATGTACCGCTGAATGCCCCGCAAACATCACTGGAAAGAAATTATCCCCTCGAAAGATCATGATGGATACCAGAGACCGAGCAGAAGAGGTGACGAAGAGCCTGCTAGCGGGTGGCCCTGGACTCGAAGACGGGAAATCCTTGCTGGGAGACTACATAACCAAAGAAGAGATCAATGCCTGCACCACTTGTAACGCGTGTGTGGAAGCATGTCCGGTAAATATTGACCCCCTTTCCATCATTTTAGAGTTGAGACGCTACACTTCTATGGAGGAAAACAGCAGCCCTGCACAATGGAATAACATGTTTCAAAATATAGAAACCAGTTTCTCTCCTTGGAAATTTGCCCCTACGGACCGGTTTCGATGGGCAGATGAGCTGAAAAAGAAATCTTAACTTTGTAATCTTAAACGTTAAACCGATGAGCAATACATACAAGGTACCAACCATGGCTGAACTAGCCGGAAGTGGTGAAATGCCGGAGGTGCTTTTTTGGGTTGGTTGTGCCGGTTCCTTTGATGAAAGGTACAAAAGCGTCACGCAGTCCTTTGTGAAGATCCTAAACGCTATCGGCGTTAACTTTGCCGTGCTGGGAGAAGAGGAAACCTGTACCGGTGACCCCGCAAGAAGGGCCGGCAATGACTTTCTCTTTCAAATGCAGGCGATAAGCAATGTGCAGGTGCTCAACGGATACGGCATTAAAAAAATCGTGACTGCCTGCCCACATTGTTTTAATACGATAAAAAACGAATATCCCTCGCTGGGGGGTACCTACGAAGTACTCCACCATAGTCAATTCCTACAGCAGCTCATCCATGATGGCAGAATCGTCCTGAAAGGAGGGGGCGCCTTCAAAGGTAAAAAAATCACCTTTCATGACAGTTGCTACCTCGGCAGAGCCAACGACGTGTACGAGGCTCCCCGGGAAGTAATCAAAGCCTTGGACGTGGAGCTGGTAGAAATGAAACGTTGTCGGACAAAAGGGCTGTGTTGTGGGGCCGGAGGTGCTCAGATGTTTAAAGAACCCGAGCCCGGAAAAAAGGACATCAATATAGAGCGTACAGAAGAAGCGCTGAAAACAGGAGCAAAGACTATCGCGGTCGGTTGCCCCTTTTGCCTGACCATGTTATCGGACGGCATCAAAAACAAAGAAAAAGAGCAGGAGATCAAGGTAATGGATTTGGCAGAAATCATCTCGCAGGATCAGGGCCTATAAACGCAAGGGATACGCCACTGCTGCCGCCAAAACAAAAACAAACGCAACTTTCAGCGCGTTTATGAGTTTAGATGTACGGATTTTTGTATCATTATCCTTGAATTGCACGTTAAACCTTTACAGCACAAGATTTCAGCCTGATCGGGTGAGTCAAAAATTATAGCGATTATGTACGTTCCTTTTGAAGAAATGCCCTACTCTTCGCGGATTTGGATCTATCAATCCGATCGGCCCTTTACGAAGGACGAAACCACATGGATAGCGGATACACTGAGGGCCTTTTGCGATGGATGGAACACCCATGGACAACACATGGCTACCTCCTTTGAAATTGTACACCATCAAGTCATCATTCTGTCAGTAGATGAGCGCAGCTTTCCAGCCAGCGGGTGTTCTATTGACAGTTCTGTCCGGGTGTTGCGAGAGATTGAAAATACATTGGGGCTAAACCTCCTTGATGCCGGAAAGATCGCAGTGGTACACCAGGATAGTCTCTCTGTCAGCAAGCTAAGTGGCATCAAAGCGGAAGTGCTTGCTGGAAATATCCTGCCGGAATCAAAAATCATTGACCCGACAGTCAGCAAAAAAGCAGATCTTATGGAAAATTGGATCATCACAGCTAAAGACAGTTGGCTAAAACGGTATTTTAATTGATTAAACTCGTATCTTAAACAGCGTCGTCCAACAGATAGCTCAAACATGAATCGCGGTTTTACTTTCGTTCTTCTTCTCCTCGTCCTCATCTCAGGCTGCAAAAGCCTACACCAAAAAGGAATTGGCCAGTTTAGTTCCGGTGAATATCAAATTGCGATCGCTACATTCAACCAAATACTCGAAAAAGAACCCGATAACAAAGAAGCCAATTTTTACGTCGCAGAAAGCTACCGACTCTCCAACCGGATCGAAAACTCGCTACCGTACTATGAAAAGCTCCTAGAACAGGAGGAAACGTTTGACAATTACTATCATAAAGGACAAAGCCTTAAAAGTCAAGGTAGGTACGAAGAAGCCACAGAAGCATTTAAAGCTTCAAAGGCCTTCACGCAAGACGACCGACTACAGGCCCTGGCAGACAAGGAAATCAGAAACCTCGAATACACCGCGTCCATAGAGCCTATTTGGCCCAATCACAAGTTAGAAAACTACGAACTGCTCAACACACCCGGTATTGACTATGCACCGGTAGTGAGCGAAAATTACCTTTATTTTACCAGTTCCCGAGGCGGTGGAGGGATTTACTCGGCTGTTGGTCAGGGATATACCAAACTGTTTCGTGTCCGGGCAGATGGAATCAAGGTAGACGTTCAAAACATTCAACCCATCCCGGAATTTAGAAACGAACAGGGTCTAAACCAGGGCACGATCGCCATCAGTCCGGACGGCAATACCATGATTTACGCAAGGGGCAATTCTGCGAGCAAGCGGGACCTCCCAGATGTCAGCCTCTTTGCATCCTACTTCCGAGGTGGTGGATTCACGGAACCCATTTTCATGGCACTAAACGAAGAACCTGAATATTGGAATTCCACTCCAGCCTTTAGTCCAGATGGTGAGACCCTCTATTTTGCTTCCAACCGCCCCGGAGGATATGGAGGCATTGACCTTTACAAGGCTACGAAGCTGGCAAATGGAGATTTTGGCAATGTCCAAAACCTAGGACCGGAAATCAACACCGCCAGAAACGAACTATTCCCAAGGCCCATGCCCAATGGAGAATTCTATTTCTCCTCTGATGGCCACCCCGGATTTGGCAAACTGGACATTTTTGTCGCCCGCCAAGAAGACGGTAAAACAGTCATCAGAAATCTAGGACCTAATATCAACTCCACGGCAGATGATTTTGGCATCTTCTTCACCAACTACCCCAAAGAAGGCTTTCTAACCTCCAACAGGGAAGGTGGAAAAGGGGATGACGATATCTACTTTTTCCAAGACCTTACCCCGAAGCCAAAGGTGGTCAACGTGTTGTTAAATGTCACCACCTATGCCACCACAGACTCTGGTGGGGAGGAAATTTTGCCACAGGTTCGGGTAATGCTCTATGACCAAAATAATCAAAACGTAGACGGTAACTTCTCCAATCAAAGCGGACGCCTTCGGTTCCAGTTAGAACCGGATCAGACCTACAGTATTATCGCCTCCAAGAGTGGCTACTTCAATAAAAGCCTCACCTACAGCACCATAGGCAAAACGCCCCGGCAAGAAGAACTTATTCAGGATGTGACCAACGTGGTGTTGGATACGATTGTCATCTTGGATCCGCTGATCTTAGAAAAGGCGATTGTGTTGGAAAACATCTACTACGACCTGGACAAAGCAGACATACGGCCAGACGCAGCGCTTGAATTAGACAAACTGGTACAGATACTCAAGGATAACCCGCAGATCCGCATCGAATTGAGCTCGCACACCGATGCCCGCGCCAGTGACTCGTACAATGACGCTCTTTCACAGCGAAGGGCGGAGTCTGCCGTGCAGTACCTGATTTCTCAGGGAATAGCTGCAGACAGGCTAGAAGCGAAAGGCTATGGCAAACGCCAGCTCATCATCGAAAATGCACAGACCGAAGAGGAACATCAGGTGAACAGAAGGACGGAATTTAAAGTCATAGAAATCACCCAATAATTTGTTTACCTTTGCCCCCTGACCAGCAAAGTACCCAGCTTATGAACGAAAGGTATATGCAAAGGGGCGTATCGGCCTCCAAAGAAGACGTGCATCAGGCGATTTCCAAATTGGATAAGGGCATTTTTCCGAAAGCGTTTTGTAAAATCGTGGAAGATGTGCTCGGAAATGATCCGGACTATTGCAACGTCATGCATGCCGATGGGGCGGGAACCAAGTCCTCGTTGGCTTACCTCTACTGGAAAGCAACCGGTGATCTAAGTGTATGGAAAGGCATTGCACAAGATGCCATCATCATGAATACAGATGACTTACTTTGTGTGGGCGCTGTAAACAACATCCTGGTTTCATCCACAATCGGCCGAAACAAGAACCTTATCCCAGGAGAAGTCATTTCAGCCATTATTAATGGTACAGAAGAGGTACTTCAAATGCTGCGTGACCATGGTGTGCATGCCATCCTCACCGGTGGAGAAACCGCCGACGTGGGTGACTTGGTACGAACCATCATCGTGGACAGCACAGTCACTTGCCGCATGCGCCGCGAAGAAGTAATCTCCAACGACCGAATCCGTCCCGGTGATGTGATCGTGGGTCTCGCGTCCTTTGGACAAGCATCCTACGAACAGGAATATAATGGAGGCATGGGCAGCAATGGACTTACCTCCGCCCGCCACGACGTGTTTGGCAATGAAATCAAACAACGCTACCCGGAAAGTTTTGACCCATCGGTTCCAGAAGATCTGATATACAGTGGCAGTTTCGGGCTTACCGATCCGGCACCCGGCACTCCCTTGGACATGGGCAAGTTGGTACTGTCTCCTACACGTACCTACGCGCCTATTATGGTAGAAATTCTAAAATCCCTCCGATCGCAACTGCATGGGGTAGTTCATTGCAGTGGTGGGGCGCAGACAAAGGTATTGCACTTTGTGGAAAACCTCCACATCGTGAAAGATAACCTGTTCGAAACACCTCCCCTTTTTCAGATTATTCAAGCACAGAGCGGCACGGACTGGAAGGAAATGTACAAAGTGTTCAATATGGGGCACCGGATGGAGCTCTACTTGGACGAAAAGTATGCCGACGAAGTGATTGCGGTCTCCAAATCTTTTGGCGTAGACGCTCAAATCGTAGGACAAGTTTTAGAAGGTCAGGGACAAAACCTGACGCTTAAAAGCCCCCACGGTACATTTCACTATAGCGGGTAGACCGTGAACCGTTTTCGCTAAAACTACATGCTGGCAAAGATCTTAAAATCGATTGCAATCGTTATTTTTCTACTCATTGCACTGCTTTTCGCCGCAGTGACCGTTGTGGACTGGACTCCGTACAAAGAGACCTCCTACTACCAAAACACCATCCATTCCATCGAACATATCAATTGGAACCGTTCGGATACCGGCTACCTACTTGCCGGATGGGCAAAGGAAAACATCACGCCGGATGTCCCTAAGCCCTTAATACCCTACAAGCCCAGAGGAGACTACGAATTCGTGTTGGACAGCAACTTTGTGCGTACGATCATCGTAGGAAACGGCACCCACTATATGGCCTTTGTTAACTACGAGATCCTTTTTGTACATCCCTATTTGGCCGATGCGGTGAGAAAGCAGGTACAGCAAAGCCATCCGGCCTTGAACCAGTTGTATTTTACGACCACACACACCCATAGTGGCTATGGAGGATTCTCTCCGGGACTTATCGGAAAACTCACCATGGGGGGATTTGACGAGGAAGTCATTCGTCTGTTGACTGAACGCACCATCCAAAGTCTCCATCAGGCTTGGGATTCCATGGATACCGTTCGCTTAGCCTATAAAAAAACCGATGCAGAAGCTTTTGTTACCAATCGCTTGATCGCGGATGATCCGATAGACCCATTTATCCGACAGCTCCGCCTGGAAAACGCATCCGGTGAATCCTGCCATCTGACCACGTACAGTGCACACTCCACCCTGCTACCCGGAAAATTCATGGGCTTGTCCGGAGATTACCCTCATTACTTCAATCTGTACAGAGAAAAGGAGGCCGATTTCTCCCTGTTTGCATCAGGTACCGTAGGCAGCCATAGACCGGTAGGCCTTGGATCCGACCCAGCCAGTGTGGAGAAATATGCGTTTAAACTCGACTCACTGGTTCGGGCAGACACGATGCCCACCACTACCCAATCCAATACCCTTTTTGCCGCTGCAAAAGTACCCGTCGAATTGAGAGATTCCCATTTTCGGATTGCCGACAACTTACGTATTAGGCCTTGGCTTTTTAACCTGCTCTATGGAGACAGCCCCGCGCATATGGATGTAGTCCGGATAGGAGATAACTTGTTTATTTCCAGCAGCGGGGAAATATCCGGAGTATTCTATGACTACTGGGATCGCCTTGCAGCAGAAGAAGGACTGAATCTCTTTGTAACCTGCTTTAACGGTGGCTATATCGGATACATCACACCGGATGAGTACTATCATGAAAAGCTCTATGAGGTAAGAGATATGAATTTCTTCGGACCTTACAATGGTGCCTACCACAGCGAACTTTTGGGTAGACTAGTGCAAAAAGCTGGCTCACTCGATTAAGGAGCAAGCCATTGCAACTCCCAATCTGCACCTTTTCGTTCAAAACCTGCCCTGATATGGGTAAATCCGTCCAGTTGCATTACATCCAACTTATCAGCAACGACCTCCACAACCGTAAAAAAGCGGTCATCGATAGACTTGGGCCATGTATGGGCGTCACTGGGATGGTCAATGCGGTGCCCCGGATGTACCAAGGGACCGTAGGCCTTTCTGGCTTCTCCCTGAATACCCTGCCAAAATAACGCGGTCGTATCGTCTTGATGGTGTACCTGTGCTCTTCCTTTTACCCGAATCTGCACCCGCATCTCGGGATGGTAAAACAAAAGAGATACCTGCGGCTTGCTCATCATCTGCCCTACCTTGGAGGATCTAGAATCCGTAAAAAAATAAAAGGTTAAATCATCGGTAAATTCCCGCAAGACTACATAACGGGATTCCGATCCGTGGGTAGATAGGGGGAAAAATCGAAATGGATGATTCGGGCTTTGCGCTCCCTCAATCAACTCCTGTTTTACGCGCCGAAAAACCTCTTCCAGCGAAGTGTGTCCATCAAATAGCATCCGGTTCCTCCATTTAGGTGAGCAGGTACCCAAGGGGGTCCCTGCTTTTTTCGCTTAAATGTACTTAGCTTTAGCGATTGGTTTGCCGCCAGAGCCGAAAATCTTTATCGTTACGGGACGCCGGACTATAGTTTACGCCACTTAATGGTACATCCAATGGCTTTGGTACGCTCTTCCCGTACCGATGCACCCGTAAGAACCGCTTCCATGGCTTCGTCCACGTATTTCTTGGTTACGGCTGACTCATCTTGGTAATTGTTATCGATGGCACCGATGTATTTGACGATAAAATCTCCTCCTGATTTTTCCAGCAGATACACCTGAGGAGTGTTTGTTGCTCCGTAGGCCTTTGTAATTTCCTGCGTTTCATCGTAGGCATAGGCAAAAGGGAAGTTCTTTTTCTTCGCCCGTTCTTTCATCTTTTCAAAACTGTCCCCTGGGCTTATCTGCGCATCGTTCGGATTAATGGCAATAAGCGGATAGCCCATAGGAGCATATTTGTGATGCAAATCGATCATTCGGTCTTCGTAGGCCACTACATAGGGACAGGTATTGCAAGAAAACACCACCAAAAACCCTTTGGCATCGGTATGACCTTTTAGGGAGATCCTATCCCCATGGACTGTCTTCAAATCAAAATCCCTTGCCTTGTCTCCTACCTGATAGCCCTGCTGGGCAAAGGCAGAAACCGTTCCCATCCAAATGAAAACTGCTGCGATCCATAACGTAAGTTTATTCATAGCGTTCGTCATTTAAGTTTAGTGATTAGGTTTATTAATGCGTCTTCGTCAAGCTCACCTTCATGGAAAAACCGTTTTCCATCGGATTGGACAAAAAGCGTAGCTGGGATGGCTCCGGACCAATCCTTGTTTACCTTATCGATCCAACTGTTAAAATCCACATCGTTCAACAAAAAAACCGGTGCCTTTATCCCTCTACGCTCAATGAAGGAGTCTACCCGTTCGGGCCGCCGTCCGTCATCCAGCGATATAAAGACCAGATCAATGTCTGCGTTTTCAGCATTTACCTTCTCAAATGCAGGCATTTCCTTTACACAAGGGGCGCACCACGTAGCCCAAAAATTATAAATGACCAGCTTGTCAGATGACTGGTTAGCCATCTTTTCAAATTCCTCAAACGAAATGATACGGACGCTGTCCATTAAATGCGCAGGAAGCAGCAGGCCCCCAATAACAATCGATAAATACATCCATACGTGTACAAGTGAAGTCATAAGCTATCCAGAAGTCAATGCGTAAAAAAAGGGGTACCCATGAAAGAGGTACACCCTAAAGAATACGAAAAGAGGCTCAAGAGGTTGTGATTCAAGCCTATTACTCGTTCAAAATCTGATTGATAAAGTAAACACTCTGTGGAATTTGACTAACCGATCGGGAAGACTCATCTTCAATAATCAGGTACTCTACACCATTCTTTTTGGCCTGACGGATAATACCTGCGATATCTATATCACCCGTGCCAAGTACTACATTGGTCTCCACGTCTCCGGTACCATCGGTGGTGCCGGGCGTACCGGTCTTTCGGTCCTTCATATGCAACATTGGAAACTTACTGGGGTGTTTTTTGAGCAATTCCAGTGGATCACCCCCACCCATTTGAACCCAGAAAACATCCATTTGAAAATCAAAATCACGGGCCGATCCGATCATAAAATCAAATAGGGTCCCATCTCCGTAGGCTTTGAACTCGTACCCATGAGGGTGATAACAAAAAGTAAGCCCGGCATCCCGAGCAAGTTTACCAGCTGCGTTGAAAACTTCCACCGCATTCCTTGCCTCTTCTATTCCAAACTGACCGGAAGTATGGGGAATCCAAAAGGTAACAATGTATTTCGCCCCAAACTCCTTGGCTCGCTCAATGACTGCCTCTGGATTGTCCCGCATTTCCTCAAAGGACCCACCGATTGACACCATTTGCAAACCATTTCGCTCTAGCAGCGAACGGTAATCTTCATCCGACATCCCATACGTACCCCCGCCCTCAATATACCGAATGCCCCATTGGTCAATGATCTCGTGGTATCGCTCCACATCCAATTTCATTTGATTTCGTAGACTGTACAGCTGCAACGCAATCTCCTGTGCACTTACCATAAGTGATAATCCTGAAATTAAATAAATAAGCAAAAAAGAAATCAATCTTGAGGTGTAACTAGTCATGGGTCGATTGTTAATTAGGTACCGATTTGGGAATATCCCGAAAAACCAAGTTACTTAATACTAGGCGGATTTCAAAAAAATCAACAGTTTAGCTGGCCCGATAATCTACCGTAGCCTATCGATGTTGGAAATGACTAATGTTCCTTAAAGCGATCGATAACGTACAAAAAGAGGTTAAATGAAAGTGTGGATTTCGCTTCTGACTTTACCTCTCTCTCGTCTCTTTCTGATCGCTCTTTATACCCAATTTGCTCCCGTCCCTCTTCTACTTTTTCTACCGATTCTCGCTTGGCGGAAGCATAATCGGAGGCCGATTCTTTGTTTTGCTGCACCGTTTCGCTTGGCTTCACTACATCTGCAAATGGCCTATCTTTGTCTGACTGTGCTTGAGAATAAGATGCACTTACGAAGCAAAACACCACGACAAGTCCGCCTGTCAAGAGAATTCTAGCGAGTGAATTGGAAAATGAGTTCATTTCGGCAGAGACTATATGAGTGGTACTAGCTTTATTGTCAGGTAAATTTAACAAAAACAGTATATTAATCAAAAAGATAGCCGTTTTGTTTCGAGAATTTCAAAAAATCCTGCACTGCCTGCCTACCGCAATTTTTAGTAATTTTGAAGAGTCGCTGAACGCATTTAACAACATACTCTATGATCACCTCCATTTCTCCGGAAAAGCTAGCAGCCATCGTTTCGGCAAACGTCCACAAACTGCCGGACTCTAATCCGGTTTCCCAGGTAAGTATTGACTCGCGTAAAATCTTCCTAGGTGCTGGTACGGTATTTTTTGCCCTCCAAGGCAATCAAGCAAATGGTCATACGTTCCTAAAGGCCTGTCACCATAAGGGAGTGAGAAATTTTGTGATATCGAAAGAAGCTTTGGGGCAAATCGAGAACGCCCTGCATACCGATTCGAATATCTATCTGGTGGATAACCCACTCCATGCCCTCCAATCGCTGGCAACCTGGCACCGCGCACAATTTAAAGGTCCGGTAGTGGGCATTACGGGCAGTAACGGGAAAACCATCGTCAAAGAATGGTTGGGCCAACTGCTATCCAATCGTTTTGAAACGGCCAAAAGTCCCAAGAGCTTCAACAGCCAAGTCGGTGTTCCCTTGTCTATTTTCTCTATGGCCGCGTACCATCAGGTAGCGGTGTTGGAAGCCGGCATCTCCCAGCCGGGAGAAATGCAGCGCTTGGAGGAGATGATCAGGCCGGACATCGGCATTCTGACGAATATCGGAACCGCACATGGCCAAAATTTCTCGAGCAAAGGTCAAAAACTAGCAGAAAAACTATCCCTTTTCGCACAAAGCAAACTCCTGATATACCGAAAAGACAATCCAACGGTGGCCGGTACAGTGGAAAGGCTTTTTCCAAAAGAAAAATGCGTATCCTGGTCTGATGAGGCGGGGGCGGATTACACGTTACGCGTGAAGAAACAGGCATTTAGCAGTAGGATCTTCTTGGTAAAACCAGACTCATGCATGTACACCTTCAGCACCCGCTTCACCGACGATGCCTCCTTAGAAAACCTACGCCATGCCATCGTGGCAGCTTCCATCCTAGGCTTAGGCCTCCCTTCGATTCAAGAGGGTATCCAACAGTTGAGCGCTATCGATATGCGCCTCGCAATCAAATCCGGTAGACGGCAATGTACGCTGATCGACGATACCTATAACAACGACCTGGCAGGGCTTGAAATCGCACTGGACTTCATGGAAACACAGCGAAAAAAAAGGCAACGGGTCTTAGTGCTTTCAGACTTTCCTCAAATAAAGCATCCAGAAGAAGTATACCTCCGTGTCAATCAGCTCCTAAATCATTATCAAATCGACCAATTGATAGGCATAGGCCATGATATCGCTGCCCACCTTCAATCAATCCCAACGACAGCTACTTTTTTTGCCGATACGGAGGCTTTCTTGGCCAGCCCGGAAATCAACACCTTTTCGGATGACCTTATCCTGATCAAGGGTGCCAGAACGTATGGATTTGAACGCATTGTACAGGCCCTAGAAGAACAAATCCATGGAACGGTCTTGGAAATCAACCTCAATGCTCTTAGCCAAAACTATTATTTTTACAAACGCCGGCTACCACCAGCTACCAAACTAATGGCCATGGTAAAGGCGGCTGCTTATGGCGGTGGCGCAACGGAGATAGCCAACCACCTGCAAAAACTACAGGTAGACTACCTATCTGTTGCCTACTCGGATGAAGGGGCCGAATTGCGGGAAAAAGGGATTACCCTGCCCATCATGGTGCTGAATGTGGCATCAGAAAATGCACAGCAAATCGTACGTCATGGATTGGAACCGGTGCTTTACAGCCCCCGAATCCTGAAATTCTTTGGAGAATATGCCAAAAATGAAGGAGTGGAAATCGCCATTCACCTGGACATGGACAGTGGCATGAGAAGGCTTGGATTTGACGGAGACTCCATCCAGGAGTTAATCGCCCTGCTGACCTCCTATCCAGAACTACGGGTACAGAGCATTTTCACGCACCTAACCAGTACAGATAATCCCGAGCACGATGACTATTCCCTTGCCCAACTGGAAAAGTTTCGAGGTTATTGTACACGGATCATCCAAACACTGGGATACAAGCCGCTGACTCATGCACTGAATACAGCAGGAATCCTACGTTTTCCCGCGCACACCTTTGACATGGTTCGTCTTGGTATAGGGCTCTACGGTGTGGGCATCGATGAACTATCCAAAGGAAAGCTGCAACAGGTAGGCACGCTAAAAACCACCATCTCGCAAATCAAGCATCTGAAAAAAGGAGAGCACATTGGGTATAATCGTATGGGCGTGATGCCCGCCGATGGGTGTATTGGCACCATTGGGCTCGGATATGCAGATGGGTACGACCGACGTTTTAGCAACGGAGTTGGCTATGTGATCGTAAACGGCAAAAGAGCCCCGGTGATCGGGAACATCTGCATGGACATGACCATGGTGGATCTTACCGGTATAGAGGCCCAGGAAGGGGATGTAGTCACTGTATACGGTGAAGGGATTGATCTTTTAGACCTCTCCGAGCGGGTAGGTACCATTCCCTATGAACTACTGACACGCATCAGCCGGAGGGTAAAAAGGGTATATTTCTTAGATTAAGCCAATCAGTTGAATTTCTCGTTCAGTTCTTGCGATTATTTGTTTTCTTTGCAGAGAGTTTTCCCGAGACAAAAACATTGCTAGCATTTGAAAAATCCGATTACGTCCTACCAGCCACGCCGATTCATGGTACCCGTTATCCACCAGCTCGTTTGGTGGCCGTTGATTTTTTCCTTTCTGGGAATAATCGCTTGTCAAAACACCCTGGAGGAAGATGTCCAAGTCTATGTAAGTGATTTCGCCTCCGGTGACCTTTCCAATATTACAAATGGCACCTTGACAACCTTTCAGGGTAAAGCCGTAATCGGTTTCTACCACAACGATACCGTAAAATTATCCCTCCGCGGATTACCGGCTCATGACGCATTGAAGATTACCGTGGAACTATACGTTCACGATAGTTGGGATGGAAATGTGACAGGCGTGGGAGGTCCTGACCTTTGGATGATGGAGCTGGAAGGTGATCAGGTTCTACGGACTACCTTTTCGAATAGTCCATGTACCTCTTCGTATTGCCTGTATCAGTCATTTCCTGGTAATCATCCCAGCTTCAACCGGCCCAAGACTGGAGCCACCTCGGGCGAGCTGCCAGGCCGATGCCAATATCAAAATGTAGCCGGATGGAGCTCCGTGTATCACATCACCCGCACCATCCCCCATCGCGGTTACACCGCAGAATTCGTATTCCGAGACGAGATCAAACAGACAAACGCCCGTAACCAACTTTGCGATGAAAGTTGGTCCCTCGGCCAAATAACCGTTAGTACGGTCTCGTTCCGCTAGCAGCAAGGTCGCTCATTGTACTGCTACGCTGTCCACTTCTTTGATGAAATCCAAGATTACGGAAACCGCTTCGAAGTAAAAATCCGGATCTATATTTTCAAACGTATCGGTGGGCTTGTGGTAATCCACGTGATCCTCCACACCGAAATAAATGAATGGAACCCCCTCTCGGTGAAATGGGGCATGATCCGAGGCATTGGTCCAATTCTGACCACCCTCCTCCCCTTCATTACCCAATACCAACTCGATATCAAAACGCTCCTGAACGGCCACTAATGCCGGCTTGAACTGCGGATAAAACCTAGATCCAACCGCAAATAAACGGTTGTTGACGCTTCGGCTGATCATATCCATATTCACTACCAACGCAATCTGTTCGAGCGGAAAAGGAAAATCGCCCACTAATGCCTTCGAGCCCAGCATGCCGATTTCTTCGGCATCAACCGCAGCAAACATCATGGAATGGGCGGGTCTTTCTCGTGAAAAATACTCCGCCAACGCCAACAATGCACCTACTCCCGAGGCATTGTCATCCGCCCCCAGGTAGAGGTCGTTGCCTTTCCTTCCCAGATGATCGTAATGGGCCAAGACCAAGATAATTTTGTCTGAAGCTGACCCCGGGGCAAAACCGACGATATTGGCACCAAAGGGAGTTCGCTTTTCCGGAAGCCGCTCTTTGACGGAAAAGGGCTGGACAAAGCCCCTGTACTGGGAAACCAGCCCCAATTCTTTGAATCTAGCCACAATATACTCCTGTGCCAACTGACTCCCCACCGTCAGAGGTGCCCGCCCTTCCAGTTTTGGGGAAGCAAGGTATTTGATGTCTTCTAACAGGCGGCTCTTATCGATGCCTTGTGCCGAAATAGCTCCAGAAAGCGCCAAGCAAAAAGATAAAAACAGAAACCTGATCCGTGTCATATGCAAAATGTGTCCCCTACGTTATGTATATTCGTGAAATTACTAAACTTTGCGAACAGGAACTTCCAAGTCCATGAAATATATTTTGGCATTTGTTTTTACGTGTTCAGCCTACTTATTGACATTCGCACAAGAATCGCCCATTGCCGGCTTTTTGGATGGCAAATCGGTGATATTGATTTCCGCTTCACAGGCCGTAGAACCCGTATTAACTTGGCAGGATATCGCCATTGAGGTACACGATGCCCTGGTGGAGGCGGGAGGAGATCCCATCGCCTATTACGAGTTGGAGGATGTGACGCTCACCGAAGCCAATCAACGGGCCTATGCGGAAGTGTTCGCTAAGAGACTGGTCAAAAACCTAGTGGTCATCACGCGAAAATCGAATGGGGACTTCCATATTCATATCGCCCCTTTTTCCCAAAACCTCACGATGATTAGGCCGGGCCAAGGATTGAGCGCTCAGGCAGAAAACATCGCCTCCTTTAAATCCCAGATACGGTCCCTAACTGCCAATCAGACTAGCCGTAACTTTCTCGTTTTGGATGTACCGGAATTTCCCACCCCTCCCACAGGTGCAGGAGGAGGCACGGCAACCTACCTAGCCCAAACACCCCTCAACCTAAACGTCTTTAAACTAGGTGTAATGCTTACCGGGGTAAGCGGAGATGAAGGTTTTCTAAACACATTCCGGCAGGACCTACTGGGAAAATCTCCGCAGCAGCGCGAGGCTGAGCAACTTGCCGAACGGCAGGGACTTGAACGCATATTCGAGGAAATTTACCCCTTTGAGGTTGCCTTTCTGACCGAATCACGCACTAACCAACAACTCATTCAAGACCGAGTCCAATTTATCCTGATGCGGATAGAGGGCCGCGAAGCCGATATCATGAAAAACATGGGGGTACCGGTACCCTCCGACAGAGACACTAACCGGATCGTGATCAAATTCTATATCAAATTACTGGTAAGGAACGAGCTTTATATCGGGCAGGAATGGGATGCCGCTCCGGATTGGCAGGACGCATTGGTCAATTTTCTCCGGCAAATAACGCCCTAGTCCCAGCCATCGGCTACCTCCCTGTCAAACTAAAAAAAGCATGCCATGAAACTGGCATGCTTAACACATATAGAGGTAATTGGTTTTTGGTGGGTGATAAACAACCTTTCTCCTTCTACGTGTAGCTCGTTATTCGGAATCGATGGAACCAACCACCCGTTTCATAAACGTATTCATGGCCGTTTTCTTATCCATGCCGCCCTTTATCATTTGCTGTACCTCCAGTGTACCATGCAAGTTGGAGAGCAACTCCCCCATCACATCCAATTCCTCGTCCTTGAGGGAGGAGATTTCGGTCATAGATTCCAGCAGCTCAATCGTCTCCACCACCCAATCTTCATCGTTGTTTTCGATAAAGCCTAGGACATGCTTAATTATCGGTAATCTCATGCACCAGGGATTTTAGTACCTCTTCCTTATTCGTTTGGGTTTGGTTTACCAAAACACCCCCCTTAAATGCCGCAAAAGTAGGCAGATTGGTTACTTTAGCCAGCTTACGCGATTCCGGCAACTTCTCTGCATCTACATACAAGAATTTGATCTGCTCAAATTCGTTGCTTAGTCGCTTCATCTTGGGCTTCATGATGCGGCAGTTGCCACACCAAGTGGCTCCGTACTGAACCAGTACCAGCTCATTTTCGGACAGAATTTCCTGTAGAGTATCGCTTTCTAATTCTTGTAACATGTGTTATGGCTAATTTTTTTGACAGCGCAAAGATAATGCATAACCTATGAATCACCCAATAGAATTCATCTATGCGCTATTGGTACAGCTCTTTGTTCAGAAAGGGTATTAAAGCCAAAAGAACCGCCTGCCGGTAAAATAGGGATCGGTTGACGATTCCCTTCGTCAGTAGCCCAACAGCACCCCCCCGTTGTTTGGAGTTTTCCCTAGAAAATACCACGTCGTCCGCCTCTCCAAGTTCCATACCTTTTTTCACCAAAACCTTCACGGCTTCCGGCAGAAAAAAGGTACCGGTCTTGGCCTTGCCGACTACCGTACCTCCATTTAGGATCACTACCCAGGCAAAAGCAACCATCTGATCGCCGACTTCATCTACACCGCCTTCAATTCCTACCCAATAGTCTGCCTCAGGAAACGCCCTCTTGGCAGCAGAAGCACGATTATAGGCACCGGTGTAGGTTTCGACATCCCCAAAAGGCTGCCTACCCACTTGCGTATCAACATTTAATCCCTGAACGATCGGCTGATCCTCAAATGCTGCCTGAAAAGCATCTTCAACACATTGGACTTTCGTTGGATTCTTACTCCCTACTACAATCAGTTTTTCCCTTCCTTGTGGAAGGATCTCCTGTAGGTTCTTTCGTTTTGGAAATGCCATTTCTTTGATTGGTGGTAAAAAATATGGCCCCTAGGCCATATTATGATATACGTGATTGACGTCGTCATCTTCTTCCATACGCTCAATCATCTTGTTAACGTCCTCTTCCTGCTCTGCGGTCAGCTCGGTATAGGACATTGGAAAACGCTGAAAATCCGCACTGATAACGTCTATTTGACGGTCTTCAAGTGCTTTTTGCATATTCCCAAAATCTTCAAATGCTGTGTAAATATAAATTTCTCCTTCATTTTCATCAATGTCCTGAAGGCCAAAATCGATTAGTTCTAACTCAAGCTCCTCCATGTCAAACTCAGCTTTTGCAAAGCGAAAAACTGCCTTTCGCTCAAACATAAAACTCACGGAACCAGAGGTGCTCAAAGATCCCCCCGCCTTGCTGAAGTAATGGCGAATATTTGCCACGGTACGGTTTATATTGTCTGTTGCCGTCTCCACGATAATGGCCACACCATGTGGGGCATATCCCTCGTATACGACTTCCTCGTAGTCTTTTTCATCTTTATTACTTGCCCGGGTGATCGCAGCCTCGATACGGTCTTTCGGCATCGCCGCTCCTTTAGCGTTTTGGATCACCGTCCGTAGTTTGGCATTGGTGGTGGGATCGGGACCCCCTGCCTTCACAGCTATTACAATCTCCTTGCCCAAGCGGGTGAAGACTTTGGACATCTTACTCCAACGTTTGAATTTGCGCTCTTTCCTAAATTCAAAAGCTCTTCCCATATAGATTGATTTATTTAGCGTGGTAAAATTAACAAATTTTTCGAAACAGCACCGTTTAGGTACCCACAATAATCAATTCCACAAAAATACCCCTCTAAACCAAAAAATCTTTTATTTAATGGTGCTGATCGATCTAAAAACCGTATAAAACATAAGAAACAACCCCGTCAATTATGAGCAAAACCGTTGATCAAGCCATCCCAAACATCCCGGAACACAAAGGTCCACGCATCGTCATCGTAGGAGCGGGCTTCGCCGGGCTCAAACTCGCCCGCAAACTGCGAAAGTCTCCATTCCAGGTAATCCTTTTGGACAAAAACAACTACCATCAATTTCAACCACTGTTCTACCAAGTAGCCACATCAGGACTGGAACCAAGTGCGATTTCCTTTCCGCTACGAAAGGTTTTCCACGCCGCCCAAAACGTCATATTTCGAATGGCTTCCGCCAAGCGAGTCGATCAAAAAGCCCGTAGACTTTACACCCATGTCGGATACATAGACTATGACTTTTTGGTACTCGCTATGGGAGCAGATACCAACTATTTTGGCATGAAAAACATCGAAAAATACAGTAGTCCAATGAAATCGGTATCAGAAGCGCTCTATATCCGAAACAAGATTATTCAAAACTACGAGACTGCCATCAACACTTCGGATATCAGCTATCGGAAGGCCATGATGAACGTGGTGATTGTAGGAGGAGGTCCTACCGGCGTTGAACTGGCTGGTGCTGTGGCCGAGTTACGAAACAATGTCTTTCCAAGAGACTATCCGGAACTGAGTTTTGCCAATATGAGGGTGGTTCTTATTGAAGCGGGCCCGGATTTGCTAGCTAGTATGTCATCCCCTGCAAAACGTAAAGCGAGAAGCTATTTGGAAAAACTGGGCGTAGAGGTATTGGTTAATACCCGCGTGATAGACTACGATGGGCAGGAAGTTACGCTCCATCAGGGAAATCGCATTGCGACCCACTCACTGCTTTGGGCCGCAGGCATTAAACCAAATCAACTATCTGGCATACTGGAAGAACAGCTTCACCCGACAGGACGGTATCTCGTTGATTCTTACAATCGGGTGAAGGGAAATGAATCGCTATTTGCGCTTGGTGATAGCTGCTTGATGATCGACGACCACCATATCAAAGGCCACCCTCAAGTGGCCCAAGTCGCTCTGCAACAAGCTGAGAATCTCGCCAAAAACCTGCTTAAAAACGGGGCATGGCGTCCTTTTCGATACAAAGACCTGGGCTCCATGGCCACAATAGGCCGGAAATTGGCGGTAGTGGACCTTCCTTTTATACGATTTCAGGGATTCCTGGCATGGATCACCTGGCTTTTTGTACACTTGATGGCCATATTGGGCGTAAAGAACAAACTCTTCATCTTTATGGATTGGGCCTGGAATTATCTCGCATTCGATCCCAGCCTGCGGCTACTGATCCGACCTGTTCGCAAAAAAGATCCGTCTGTTATGCAAAAAGAAAACAGACAAAACCGCTTCTGAGCAAATCAGTGCCAAACAAATCTTGGAGGCCAAAAGAAATATCTTCCACACCGACCAAAACAACAATCAGATGAAATCGAGCATGACGTAGCCGTCACACACTGGAATGATTATTTCCCATGCGAGATTCCATCTGAGCTTTGAAAAACAATTATAGACACATGAAATCTATTCCCATTTCATCAAATTGTATCATTTTAGGCGAAAAAAAATGAAAGTAACCCTGCTACAATAGCAAGACATACAATGGATACTTAGTAGAGGTACCTATGGGGATTATAAATCTGAGGTGATTCCTTTGGAAATTTGATGCGATGTGCTCTGGGTCGGATATTCGAATTCGGAAAGATTCCTCTTTGTATTCATTTCACCTACAATATACTACCTCAATCCTCTAACCAGGATTTGATTTTTTGCTGCATGATGTTGTATAGGTTGGCGCTCGGGATGTGTTTACTATCTTTTAGCGTATAGATTTCTATTAGATTGGGGAATATACGCCGGGCTCTTTTTGCGGCGAGGTTACCGGGAAAAAACACATCCTCTCCTGCCACCATCAGATAGACCGGATTCTGTAAGTGTTGGACTTCTTTGAAAAGCGTAAGCCTAGGTCTCCGGAAGTCCATGTGTACACCGGTTAGCAGTGCCCGTTGAAGTTGGTGCATGTGCTGGTCCTCTTCAGGGACAAAAGCTTTTGTAAAGGCACGTAGATGCTTTTCTTTTTTGGTAAGCATGAATCGGATCAGCGGTACGGTTAGCTTGGTCATTGAGGTCCAAAATGGTCCGTTTGACGGGCCGGCAGGGACGATCAGTAGACATTTCTTTAGCCGTTCGGGTTTGTAGATCATCAATTTTTGGAGAATAAACGCACCATACGAAATACCTATAAAGTCAGCCGTATCCAAGAAAAGCTTGTCCAACACCTCGTCTGCCCAAAGCGCAAATGCGTCACCGCGCGTATCCAAGCGGGCTTCCTCACTTTTGGTCGTTTGCCCGGGGGTATCAAATGCATAAAACTGGTACGTATCACACAAAGCCTTTACAGCCTCTAAGGTCACGGGGGCCCCTGCGTTGATTCCGTGAAATAGAACCACGGCTTTTCCGCCTGCCCGTCCGGCTCGGATTACACGCGTTCTACCAAACGTCGTTTCCACATCCATTTCTTGGTAGGGTATGCCAAGACTTTGTAGTTTTTGGTCGTAGAGTGCTAAGATGGTTTTTTTCGCTTCCGGGGTCTTGTAGAGGGGCTTCATCTGTATTTTAGTTTTTATGGGTGCTCTTAACCTGCACGGTATCAATCCGGTGGAATAGCTTGATTCATCGCGTTGCACACGATTTACCGTGTTGGCGGTTGGTTTTATCAAGCAATCGACTTTGATTAGCCAGAGGTATACCATTTAGGTGTGAGAGATCCCTGCTTTAGCCGGATTTTGGTCTGTGCCACCAAAACCCGCATCAACTTTACCCGGAAGTCTATGCGCCATCGCGGTACCCTGGGGTGTTCCATGTGCTCGCTGATCATGATAACGGCGACAAAAAGCATGGCCACCTGATGCCCCTCGGTAAGCAGCATAGGAAACAACATCAGTGCCCATCCGGAACCAACACAATACATACCGTGGGTGGTGCCAAATAGCCAAGCATCCAAACTTGCCTTGTAGCCAAAAGCGTTTAGGGGCCTGTGGGCGTGTCCGAGATTTAAGAAATGTTGCTTAATAGGTGAGGCCTGCCATATCAATGCGATGAGGCCGATCAGGAGAGCCGGCATATATGCTTGTGGCATCACCTCTTTCAATGCCAGGATCAGCATATTCATGAGATACCCAACTACCGTCCATACCATTGCATAGCCGAGCACAAAGAGTACGGAAAGATCCAGTTGCCTACGTTTCAAGCTTCGCTGATAGATATATTCAACTGCTCCAATCAATTTGGGCAACATCATGGCCAACACCATCAGAATCCATCCGATCATCATGCCAATCATCGGGTCGTCTACGCCCGTGTGCATGGCATGGGAATGGCCGTGTCCGGTATGCAGCCCATGAGAATGCATTGAAGGCAACAGGTTCCCTGGGTTTTTTAACAGCCATATCCAGCAAAGGACGCTTAGGCCAAGGAGGAAGAAGCAAATAGCTCTTCGCGTTTGCGGGGCACTCCTCATCGTCACAGCGGTCTTTGCAACAGCTGCTGCTCCCTATAAACACTGATCCTACCCACGGTTATCTTTTGCTTTTCCCCAATGGGGTTACTGGGAAGAATTTTCACATCCAATGCTTCGAGGTTCAGCGAATTTTCTAGATGTAGGCTGTCGATAATCGGTGTGATGGGAAGTATAAAGGAAAGTCCTGAACCATCATGTCCGTCCTGTTTCGATGCCTTGCGTAATCCGAACAGAGAAATATGGCCCGCCAATTGGTGATTAACGGAAACTGTCAGAATATTTGCATCCACGTTTCCTTTCACATTTTCGATCTGTAGATAAATCTGATCCGGCATAGTGGTTTCCGATGCGTTCAGAAAGCTCTTGGAAACCTTTTTCCATGCACCGCTGTCAAACCGAATGGTGGTCTGCAAGCCTGCACCATCCAAGGTGAGTGTTTTGTCGTTGGCACCCACAAGTTCTGAATTGGTAATGAGTTCCATGGTAGTATCCGTTGACGCGTCTGTTGGTTGGACGCCTAGTATATTCATTCGTTTTGTAAGGGCATTTACGGTTACGGTTGAGATGCCACTGAAAAGATCGTCGTACTCGTAATCCAAACTGCTAAGACTATTTACATCCGCGGGGCTGTAGTTCCAAGTGGTACCGTTGGGCATGGGCATGACGAAAGGTCTGTCGCCGGTGGATGCGGGTCCTCCGAGCCAATTGGTATCGGTGGGATTTTTATTACCTGCGGCATTCCAGGCAGCCCACATGCGGTCGATGTTGCAGTGGTGCAGGTAGAATATGGGGTCGAGTGCAGCGATTCCGGGGTCGGACATAAGTCCCCAAAGTGTATCACTAACCTGCCCACCTACCTGCACATGGATTAGGTTATGGGGATTGCTCTCCAGGTTTCCGCTTACATTGCCGCCATGTGAAAAGCCCGTGGACGGACCGCCGTACCCTGGACTCGGCGTTTCGGCATTGGTACCCGTATAAACGGTATTGCTTTGACATGCCTTTGATATGGGTGGAATCTCTATGTATACGGTTCCGTTTCCCTTTGGGCCGTATCGGGCGGTAACATACAGGGGGTTTGTAGTGCCATCGGGCAGGGATTGCTGAGTAAAGGCCGGCGGTATTTTGTATTGATCATTCGGGCCAAAATAGTTCCAGTAAGGCAAGGCCCAATCGCTTGGTCCGCCCATGCCGACTATTTCAGTACGGATCTGAGCCTCCAAGGCAATGAGGTAGCCCCGGTGCCAAGGTGCGAAAAACCAACTTTGGTGCTGACATTGATTCCAAAATTCATCTTGTATAGCGGGGGAGGGAACGGGGTTGGAAGGTACTCTCGGTAATCCCGGGATTTGTCCCCATCCGGGAAACTTCGATTCAGCGAGGTATTCGCCGTGCATAGCGGCAAAAAACCACCAGCTGTTTTCATCACTAAGCGCTTTGGCCTGCATCGCACCTACCCCTTTTGCATACCACAGCAGATCAGGATTGGCAAATGTGCCTTGGTTATTCCAAGCATTCTTTCGTGTAAATGGTGCCATAATCGGTGCGGTTATAATTTAGAAAGGTTTGTCTGCTCGTATGGCTTTTCGGAATAGCCCCATTTTTTGGAAGGTGGTAGCTGGACTCCACTTGTGTAATTTACTGATAATAATCGGTAAAATTCTATTTGCCGGGAAATTTCATTTTTTCCAGGAGCAATCGAAAAGTGTTAAAAGGCAAACGAGTCATAGTATTCGGTATTTTTCGTACATGCCAAAGTAACGATTGAAAAAAGTTTAGAAATCAAATTATTTATTCAAACTATTCCATATATTAGAATATCAAAAAACCCAATCTTTCAACATGTTACCCTTAGATAGAATTTCGACCCACTCGAAAATAGGCATTTTAGAAGGTTGGGAAATGCTTAGGCAAGGTGAAAAAAAGGGTTTAGCCATTATCTATGACGCATATGCTGGCGATATGTTTCGCGTGGGAATGGCGATAAAGCCAAATAGTAGCTACGTACAGGATTGCATTCATGAGGTATTTGAGAATTTATGGAAGTACCATTCAGGTTTAAAAGTTACTGACAACGTGAAACTTTATTTATTGAGATCGATTAGCAATAAAATTCACCGGGATTTGGCAGGCAATGTGGGTAGGATACATGGAAGCCATGTGAATGATTTTGAGGAACAAATCAGCGTTGATTCTTATGAGTTTGAACTGGTGCGTGAACAGGGCAATCAGGATATCCGAAGACGGCTGATGGAAGCCTATGAAAAATTACCCCTTAGACAGAAGGAGGTAATCCACCTGCTTTTTTTTGAATCACTTACTTACGAAGAAACCTCTTCGGTCATGAATCTACATTTGAAGTCAGTCTATAACTTGGCCTGCAAGGCCATCTCCAACTTAAGGAAAAGCATGGCCGTCATCACTTTTTTCTGCATTTTATAATTTTTTTAGCAGATTATTTTAGATTAAAACCTTTATACAACGAATACAGAAATCGGGGAAATTCCCGGTGGAATAATATTTTTTAATATCGGCGGTGAACTTTCGCCGTTTTCCTCCTTATGTCGATAGATGACAGTAGGAATGGATATATCAAATTGGAGTGTTGATGACTTTGTTCTTGACCCAAGCTTTCGGAATTGGGTCTTAACTCCAAATTCGGACTTGAATTTAACCTGGGAGAACAGAATTGATGCTTATCCGGAAAAAATCAGGGAGATCAAACTGGCGAGAGACTTGGTAGTCAACCTTCCAAGTAGCACCTACCATCTGTCCGACACTGAAAAGGAATCCCTTTGGGAGCGCATAGACGCTACTACCAATATAAGCCAAGATTTCCGGAAAAGCACCAAGGTATTTCCGCTAAATTCCCAGAGCACAATCAAACGAATGGACAGAATGCCTGTAAGACGCACTTTATTTGGTCAAGGCTATAGGGTTGCATTTATTTTGGGGTTGGCGTTTTCGGTCGGTATTTTGGCAAGTTTACTTTCACGGGAAGAAATCATTTCAAAAGAAACCCCCTTGGTATATACAGAACATGTAACGCCATCGGGAGTAAAATCTACTATCCTGCTACCGGATAGCTCAAAAGTTATTCTAAATTCCGGAAGTAAGTTGTATTATCAAGAGCATTTTTCCGGTGTTTATAGAGAGGTGTTTCTAGAAGGTGAGGCTTATTTTGAGGTAACCAAAGACCCAAACCGTTCCTTTATTGTAAATGCGGGTACTTCCTCTACCACTGCCCTCGGCACTTCATTCAATATTGATGCGTACTCCCAGGAGCGGATTAATATTTACTTAATCACGGGAAATGTAAAGGTAGTCAGCATAGACAGCTGGGAGACCGATACTTATCTTGGAGTGGGAGAATCGGTATCCGTAGTCCAAGGCAAACTATCTGAAAAGAAAGCCTTTGACAATGAAAAAATCACAGCTTGGACAAAAGGATTGATCATCTTCGACAATACACCCATTCATGAAGCGATCCGAGTGATGGAAAACTGGTTCGACGTTACATTCCATTTGGAAAATTCACCTCCTTCAAATCTTCAGGTTTCTGGCAGATTTGATAACGAAACTCTCAAAAACATCCTTACAGGCCTTAGTTTTTCGACGAGGTTTCAATTTGAAATCGATACAAATGTAATCCATGTCAGATTTATAAAACCATAAGTCGCCTATGAGCTAAAAAATCAAACGAAAAAAACAGGTGACACGCGAATGCCACCTGCTACTCAGTAAGCCAGCCAAGTGGAATGTAAACGACCAAATCCACAGATCCACTGGGCGGCGTCTATCGCAACAATGTCAATATATGTTACAATAAACCTTCCCAAAGATATGAAAAAGATAGTACTATTTTACGTACTCAATATGACCAAACGAATAATTCCCATACTGCTCTGCCAATGTCTTTCCATGAGTTTTTTACTTGCAGAAAGCGGGAATGCCCAAGTCAAAGGCATCGATGAAGTGACTATTTCCATCGGTTTTGATGATGTTCCATTAAAATCTGCCCTTTCAAAAATAGAAAAGGAGACTGGTTACAATTTCGTTTATACCAATCACGAGATCAACAAAACTATCTCAGTTTCATTAGAACGTCGTCAGCAAACGTTGTATCAGCTATTAGTCGAAGTCGCCCAGCAGGTGGATCTAGAATTTTTGCAGGTGAACCAAAATATCCACGTCAAAAAACCATCCAGCACCAGCGAGCCGGTTGTGATGGCTAATGAGGTAGTAGATGTAGTGGTATCTGGTCGGGTAGTGGATGCAAAAGGTGAACCACTTCCCGGTGTAACAGTCTCAGTTCCCGGCACTCCAATTGGTACGGCAACAGATATTGACGGCAAGTACTCATTACGGGTATATGAAAGTGCTACCTTGGTTTTTTCCTTTATCGGTTTTGAAAGCCAACGGGTATCGATTGGAGGGAGGAGTGTAATAGATATTGTGATGCAAGAGGACATGTCCGCTTTGCAGGAGGTCGTCGTAATAGGGTATGGTACGCAGCTTCAACGTGAAGTGACAGGCTCGGTAGCGACGTTGGAAGCAACTCAACTTGAAGACCAACCGGTGGGTCAATTTGCACAAAAG
This sequence comes from Lunatimonas sp., assembly GCF_020832325.1. Classification (GTDB taxonomy): domain Bacteria; phylum Bacteroidota; class Bacteroidia; order Cytophagales; family Cyclobacteriaceae; genus Lunatimonas. Next base: position 17,674 of record NZ_JAFIEU010000008.1, on the reverse strand, counting down.
CTTCAAGGACGAATCGCAGGAGTGCAAATAAGCCAGGCATCCGGTACGCCCGGAGGAGGAATGGCCATCAGGATTAGGGGCGCAGCTTCCATCAACGCCGGCAACAACCCTTTGTTTGTGGTGGACGGTTTCCCTATAGTCGGTGACATAAATAATATAAACCCTAACGAGATAGAAAGCTTTTCTGTGCTAAAAGGGGCGTCGGCTGCAGCACTATACGGATCAAGGGCGGCGAACGGCGTTGTTCTGATTACAACAAAGCAAGCAAAATCCGGCCAGACTGCTGTTCAGGTAAATGTGATTCAGGGGGTCACGCAGGTTCCGCAGCGAGGGAGGGCAAAGCTTATGAATTCAAGAGAATTTTTAGCTGACCGAAAAGCCATTTATGAAGATAGGATCCGATATGAAGGGTTCACTGGCGGAATTCCAGAGTTGTACCAAAACCCCGAAGCCTGGGACGGCCCGGACATCGACTGGTACGACGAACTGCTGCAAGGAGGTACCCAAAATAGCTACAACCTTTCCTTCATGGCCAACAAAGACAACTTTAGCTCGGCAACGACGGTTGGCTATTTTGAGGAACGGGGAGCAGTAATCAATACAGGCTTTAACCGGTTCTCCCTTCGTACCAACAACGAATACAAGATAAACAACAACATGAAGGTAGGTGTAAACCTGGCACCTACCTACCAGACAAGTAAAAATCAGGCAACTGATGGGTTTTATAATATTCTTTATGCAGCTATTATCACGCCGCCGATATTTTCTCCCTATGACGTCGATGAAAATGGAAACCAAAAGCTCAGCTTTACCGGCCCAGGGCTATTTACGTTTCCCAACTGGAAAAAAACGATGCTCGAAACTTTCGACCGTTCTGCTACGGTTAGGTTGCTTTCAAATGCTTTTTTTGAAGCAAACCTACTTTCCGATTTTACTTTCAAAAGTTTAGTATCCATTGATTTGGGCGCAAGCAAACGAAGAGTATTCAACCCATCCACTTCGGGAGGGATATTTGCGGCTCCTCCGAGGTTAGCTACAGCTTCCTATGGAACCCAGACCTATGATTCATGGCTTACTGAAAACACGCTGAACTATACAAAAAAGATAAAGGACCACTCCATTGATGCGATAGCTGGATATTCTGCCCAGAAATACCGGATGGAAAACAACACCTTGACGGGCACCGATTTTCCGGACGACGAGGTAAGTTGGATTGATGCAGCGGCTATTCGATATGGGAATAGTAATGTCTCCGAATGGTCTTTATTATCGATGTTTAGCCGAATCAATTACAACTACAAAGGAAAATACCTACTGTCAGTATCGGCTCGAAGAGATGGCTCTTCCCGGTTCGGATCAGAAAACCGATGGGGTACCTTTCCTTCTGTATCCGGTGGCTGGATCATTTCAGACGAAAATTTCGCAATGGGCCTACCAAAAGTCAGTTACCTCAAACTGAGGGCAGAATATGGCCACGCTGGAAACTTCAATATCGGTAACTACAGTCAATTCGGGAATATTGCTTCTACCAATTATGTCTTTTCAAATGCCCTGGTTCAAGGGAGAAGCCCAATCTCTCTTGGAAATCCGTTTCTGACATGGGAAACCACAATCGGTACCGATATAGGTTTAGATATCGGGCTCTTTGATGATCGAATATCTCTCGTGCTTGATTTTTACGACAAGAGAACTACGAATATGTTATACCAGGTCGACATACCAACAGGAACAGGGTTTTCAAATATTCAGGATAATATAGGCGAATTTCATTTCTGGGGCTATGAATTTGGAATAAACGCAAGGGTTTTAAGAAGCAATTCATTTACCTGGAATTCCGATTTTAACATTTCATTCAATAGAAATCGGGTCATCCAATTAGGAACAAACAACACACCCATAGGAGGTATTGGAGACTATGGAACCGCTATCTGGAAGACAGAGGTTGGCAGGCCGATAGGCCAATTCTACGGATATGTCTTTGATGGCATCTATATGACCCAAGAGGAATTTGACTCACAGCCAAAGCATGTCACTTCAAGAGTTGGAACTATCCGATTTAAAGATATAAATGGCGATGGAATCATCGACGTTGATGACAAAACATATATAGGTAATCCCAACCCAAAATTTTTCTTCGGCCTTAACAACAGCTTTACCTACAAAAATTTCGACATGAACATCGTAATGTCAGGATCCTACGGAGGAAAAATGTACTATGCGCTTGCAGAATGGACAGAGACCCTGGAGGGGATCTTCAATGTAGAAAAATACATGGCTAACCGATGGAGGTCGCTCGAGAATCCAGGAGAAGGGATAATAGGTCGATCCCTTTCAGGGACGACTGCATTCCCAAGGGTAGTTCAAGATCGTCTTGCTTTAGATGCATCGCATCTCACAGTGAAAAATTTCACTTTGGGTTACACTATACCAACAATAAACCAATACCTAAAATCAGCAAGAGTGTTTGCCAGTGTCCAGCAAGCCCTCGTGCTTACAAGGTACAAAGGAGCAAACCCAGAAGCTAGTTTGCAGGGCCTTAATGGTCTTCGAGAGGGGATGGACGTCAGCCCCTACCCTGTTCCTAGAACCTATGCTTTAGGTATTAATTTTAATTTCTAACAACATGTAGTAAGAAGATGAAATCGAGCATGACGTAGCCGTCACACACTGGGATGACTAGTAAATTTGCGAGATTCCATGTGACCACTTAAAAGCAAAATATAGAAACATGAAAAGGATAATTATATTTATTATATCGACGATGATGGCGTCTTGTTCGGACGATTTTCTGAATCTTGTACCAGAAAGCTCCATCACATCAGGTAATTTCTATCAAACAGAGGCACATTTTAATCAGGCATTGGTCGGTGCCTATGCTTCTCTACGGGCGACCCACGGATCAATACCAGCGTGGGTAATGGGCGAAATGAGATCTGACAACACCCACCTAGAATTCAATATCACCAATAGAGGCACCGGATTTGTAGAACGGGAATATGCAGATTTTTTTATGGACGATGTAAACAGTGGTCTTGTGGCAAATAAATATAACTCCTGTTATGTGGGTATCGCGCGAGCCAACGAAATTCTCGGCACTATTCAAGACGGCTCTTTTTCGCAAGAGGCAAAGGATCGAATCGAAGGGCAGGCAAGTTTCTTGAGAGCCTTATTCTACTTCGACTTGGTCAGGTATTTTGGTGGCGTACCGCTTTACTTATCCCCTGTCAGAGGTGCATCGGATGCATATCTGCCCCGATCTACTGTAAATGAGGTTTACCAAGCAATTATAAGGGATTTGGAAAACGCAATTCAAAAACTTAGCCCACCGTCCTTTCCACAAAGTGGACGAGCAACCCAAGGAGCTGCTCGAATGCTATTGGCCGACGTCTATTTGACCATGAAAGATTATCCCAAATCCGAAGACCAATTGAAACAAGTTTTGGGTATGGGATATTCTTTACTAAACAATTATAATAACATATATAGACTGAACAACAAAAATAGCGTTGAATCTATCTTCGAAGTACAATTTCAGCAAGGAAATCAAGGACAACAAAGCGAATTTCTTTATAATTTTATTCCGCTTTCTGCAAATGTTAGCTTGATTACGGGAATCCCCTCACAAAATCTTCAAGGAGGGGGATGGAACACGCCGACTTTTGAAATGAAGGACGCTTATGAACCTGGAGATTTAAGATTGGAGGCGTCTATTGGTGTAGTCGAAGGAACCGGGCAGATTGGTAACATGTTTATCGAAACGTTAAAAAGTCCCGTTAACTACGTTCCTACGCCGGGGAAGAGATCTTACCTCTTCATTAACAAATACCGAAATCCCCATTCGTTGGAAAGAAATACCGACGATAATTTTCCGGTTTACCGGTTTGCAGAGGCACTGCTATCTCTTGCTGAAGCGCTAAACGAACAAAATAAATCATCAGAGGCTCTGGAATACCTAAACCGCGTTAGAACAAGGGCAGGATTGGGTGAGGTTACAACCACCAATCAGGCCACACTTAGGGAAGTTATCGCAAAGGAAAGACGTGTAGAATTAGCCTTTGAGAACAAAAGATGGCTAGATCTAGTGCGAACCGGAAAAGCAATAGAAGTCATGAATGCACACGGGGTTTATCTAAAAAATTTCTATCAAGGCCAGGCATACCTACCAGAAGTTAGCTACAACGTTACGCCTGAACGACTATTATTTCCAATTCCCTTAAGAGAAGTAAGAATAGGGGATCTAGAGCAAAACCCAGGTTATTAGCCAATTAAAACCCGGATAAACAAAAAGGACTATTCCACTATCCGTGTTTTTGGTTAACTTAGGCCCAATTCGAGATTATACGAATTCTTTAATTCTGGCACCGTTCCATTTGGAACGGTGCCAGAAAACAAGCACAAAAATGACAATCCCGCATCCCAAACTATTCCAACTATTGCCCATCTGCTCCGCCATCTACCTGATGGTTTGGGGTATGTTGTCCTGCGACCGGAGTACTTCTTCCCGTACAGAGGAGATCCCTCAGGTGATCAGCTACAATTTCCATATCCGCCCCATCCTTTCAGACAACTGCTTTGCCTGCCATGGGCCAGATGCCAACAAGCGGGAAGCGGGCCTTCGGCTAGACCTGGCCGACGCTGCCTACAGCACCTTGGCCGAAAACCCCGGCAAATACGGCATTGTGCCCGGCAAACCCCGGGAATCGGAGGTTTGGAACCGTATCTTCTCTTCAGATGAAATGGAAGTGATGCCTCCCCCTTCTTCCCACCTGACACTCACATCCCACCAAAAAAAGCTAATTGAAACCTGGATCAAGCAAGGGGCAACGTACGAGAAGCACTGGGCATTTGTACCCCCACAAAAACCTGAAATACCAACCGTAAAAAACAAAGCCTGGCCCCAAAATGCCATCGATTTCTTTGTACTGCACAAACAGGAGTCCCTCGGCCTGACACCCAATCCGGTCGCTGACCGGGAACGCCTGTTGCGTAGGGTAAATTTTGAGCTGACCGGTCTGCCTCCCGACTTGGCACGCATGGAAACATTTCTGTCAGATAAACGGGAGGACGCCTATGAACGCTTGGTCGATGAGTTGCTGGATTCCCCAGCCTATGGCGAGCGCATGGCCCTGCTGTGGATGGATGTGGCCCGATATGCCGATTCCTACGGCTACCAGTTGGACAACCTACGAACCCAATGGCCATGGCGGGACTGGGTGATCCATGCGTTCAACCAAAACCTGCCCTACGACACCTTTATCCGTTGGCAACTGGCCGGCGACTTACTCCCTGACCCCACCAAAGAGCAACTCCTGGCAACCGGGTTTAATCGAAACCACAAAATCACCGAGGAAGGAGCCATCGACGAGGAAGAGTACCGTGTGACCTACGTGGCCGATCGCACCAATACACTCGGCAAGGCTTTGCTTGGGATTACGTTAGAATGTGCCGCCTGCCACGACCACAAGTACGATCCCATTTCCCAAAAGGAGTATTACGAGCTGTTTTCGTTTTTTAATAATATTGACGAGCGACGAACCACGACCACACCCATTGACCCCCTAGTCGGCACATCCGCATCCTATGCGAAAAAGCCATTGATGGAAATCACGGACGAAGATGTGCACTCCGTCCTGTCCTTTGTCAACAAGCAGGATACGGCCCGACTGATCGTCTCGGTGATGGGGGAATTGGATACGCTGCGTAAAAACCATGTCCGCGAACGGGGCATATTCGATGCCTACGGCGAAGAGGTTTTTCCGGCCACGCCAGAGGCCATATTGTCGTTTCCGTCTTCCACCCCTCCAAACCGCCTTGGCCTCGTGGATTGGCTGTTTGATCCCCAAAATCCCCTCACCGCGCGGGTATTTGTAAACCTGATATGGAAGGACGTTTTTGGCCGTGGAATTGTCAATACTCCGGGTGACTTTGGAATGCAGGGTGAGCTCCCCAGCCATCCAGAACTACTGGATTGGCTGGCGCGTGATTTTATGGAAAACGGCTGGAATATCAAGCGCCTAATGCGGCAATTGGTCACTTCGGCTACCTTTAGGCAGTCGGTCGTTGCCGATCGACAACGAATGGAATCAGACCCAGAGAATACCTACCTTACCCGGTTTTCCCGGCAACACTTGAAGGCAGAATTTATCCGGGATATGGTATTGGCATCTAGTGGTCTGCTCGTGCAGCAACTGGGCGGGCCTAGTGTGAAACCCTATCAGCCTCCCGGGCTTTGGGAAGGAGCTACGGCCGGGGGATCCACCCTATCCGAATACAAACAGGACACTGGGGCTGCTTTGTACCGCAGGGGTTTATACAACTTTGTCAAAAGAACGGTTCCACCTCCTTTCATGCTTATTTTCGATGCCAGTAACCGGGATCAATGCGAGGTGGAGCGAGGCAATACGAACACCCCACTACAGGCATTGGTGATGATGAACGATCCGACCGTTTTGGAGGCCTCCCGGGTTTTTGCCTCTCGCCTCGAATTGGAACCCTCGTCGGTGGAAGATAAAATCAGCAGGGCATTTCGGGTGATCGTTTGCCGCCACCCCAAAGAAAAGGAGAAAGCATTGCTCTTGGATTATTACCACAGCAGGCTGGCTGCCACGTCACTAGACCAGGCCAACGAACTGCTGGACGTGGGAGAATACCCGATCGAGGAAGAGATCGATCCCATTACCACCGCAGCCCTCATGCAGGTGATCACCGCACTCTATAATTTAGAAGAAACCATTAATCGATCCTAAGCCATGTCCAAGGAACTGACCGAATACCAACTAAATCAAACCCGGAGAAGGTTTCTCTCAAAAGTGAGCCTTGGACTGGGAGGAGTTGCCTTGGGATCCTTATTGATACCGGATCTTTTTAAACAGTCGGCAGCACCCGAGCGTTTGCCCTTTTCGGGCATTCCTGACTTTGCGCCCAAGGCCAAACGGGTGATTTACCTGTTCCAAAACGGAGCACCTTCTCAGTTGGAATCCTTCGATTACAAACCCTTGCTAGAGAAAATGGTGGGAGAAAACCTACCGGAGGACGTACGAGGCGGTCAGCGCCTAACTGGCTTCACGGCCAACCAACCGGGAGGCCTGCCATTGGTAGGCTCTTTTACCGGCTTCAAGCAATACGGTGCATCCGGTACCTGGGTAAGCGACCTTTTTCCCTATACCGCCAAGATTGTGGACGAGCTCTGCATCGTGAAATCCATGCATACCGAGGCCATCAATCACGATCCAGCCCTTACATTCTTTCAGACAGGAGCCCAGCAGGGCAACCGTCCCAGTATGGGATCTTGGCTAAGCTATGGTCTGGGGAGCGAAAACAGCAACCTTCCTGCCTTTACTGTACTGATTTCCCGTGGAAAGGGCAATAGCCAAGGCGTATATGCCAAGCTTTGGTCCAATGGATTTTTAGATCCAATACACCAAGGAGTACAGTTCGGGTCCGGTGAGGATCCCGTGCTATACCTGAGGGATCCCAAGGGCATGGGCAGGGATGATCGCAGGGAGATGTTGGACAAGCTGGCACAGCTAAATCAATGGTCCTACGAGGAATTGCATGATCCGGAGATCGCTGCCAAAATACAGCAGTACGAGATGGCCTACCGCATGCAGACAGCTGTACCGGAGACGCTGGACATCAGTAAGGAGCCCCAATCGGTTATCGATATGTACGGGGAGGACTGCCTAACCCCCGGTACATTCGCCGCCAACTGCCTGATGGCACGGAAACTTTCCGAAGGTGGTGTCCGGTTTGTGCAGCTTTATCATCAGGGTTGGGATCAGCACGTAAATTTGCCAAAGGAAATCACAGGGCAGGCGAAAGATGTGGATAGGGCCTCGGCGGCGTTGGTATTGGACTTAAAGCAGCGGGGCTTATTGGACGAAACCCTGGTCGTCTGGGGTGGTGAATTTGGCCGTACCTGTTTCAGCCAGGGACCCATTACCAAAGGAAACTACGGCAGGGACCACCATCCCCGCTGCTTTAGCATCTGGATGGCAGGTGGAGGCACCAAGCCCGGTCTTGTGTATGGCGAAACCGACGACTTTAGCTACAATATAGTCAAAGACCCTGTCCACGTACATGATTTTCATGCTACCATGCTGCACCAACTCGGTTTGGACCACGAGAAGTTAACCTATAAGCATTTAGGTAGGCGGTTCCGGCTTACCGATGTGGCCGGCAGGGTAGTGCATGACTTGCTTGTATAGACAAAAGTTGTTCCTTCCTTCGGCGAGCTTCGTGTTCTTTCCGTATCTTTACCCTAAAAACACATGAATCTCTTGGACCAAATTCGTCAAAATCCTCAAGAAATTACCTTTTCTGAGGTGATTGCCCATATCGATGCACATTATGAATTCCGCCCTACCCGGTTTACGAACGGAGATACAGTCAATGAGGCAGGTCAGAATAACGGAAGCTGTAAACTTCTGTTTTTTGCACAACAACAGGGCTTGGATGCAGAAACTACCCTCCAGTTATTTGGGGACTATTATCGCACCGATGTGCTGAAAAATCTGGAGGGCAATGACCACCAAAATATTCGGAATTTTATGCGGTATGGATGGAGTGGAGTGGCTTTCGACGGCACACCGCTCCAAATTAAACCGTCCCAGTAATTCTAATGCGCTTCTAGCCAGTCTTTACCTATCCCTACTTCCGCTACGACGGGTATCCCAATGTCCACCGCCTCTGCCATGAGGCGCGGAATTTCCCGCTTGAGTAGTTCTACCTCGGATCGGTGGGCGTCGAACACCAATTCATCGTGTACTTGAAGAATCATTTTGGATCGGAGCTGTTCTTTTTTCATCCAGTGATGCACGTTGATCATGGCCACTTTGATCATATCGGCAGCAGAGCCCTGTATAGGTGCATTGATCGCGTTCCGTTCGGCAAATCCACGCATGGTGGCGTTGCGACTGTTGATATCACGGAGGTAGCGCCTTCGTCCGAGGATGGTTTCGACATATTCCTGCGTTCGGGCTTTTTCGATGCTGCGGTCCATATAGTCCTTTACAGCTGGAAATTCCTTGAAATAGGCATCAATGATTTCCTTGGCTTCTCCTCGGGGAATATTCAGGCGTTGGGATAGCCCAAAGGCGGAGATGCCATAGATGATACCAAAGTTTGCTGTCTTGGCCTTACGGCGCATATCGGAGGTGACTTCCTCTAGGGGTACTTGAAAGACCTTGGCCGCGGTGGTTGCGTGAACATCCCTCCCGTTTTTAAATGCCTCAATCATGGATTCATCCTTCGAAAAGGCCGCCATGATACGGAGCTCAATTTGGGAGTAATCCGCTGCCAGAATCAGGTGATCTTCATCCCGAGGGACAAAGGCCTTTCGGATCTCACGGCCCCGTTCGGAGCGAATGGGGATATTTTGAAGGTTGGGGTTTATGGAAGAAAGCCTTCCAGTGGCGGCGACAAACTGATTGTAGGTAGTATGGATGCGCCCCGTCTTGGGGTTAATCAGCCCCGGTAGAGCATCCACATAAGTGGATTTGAGTTTGACCATCTGCCGGTAATCTAGAATTGCTTGGGCGATTTCGTGCTCTCCGGCCATTTTGCTAAGCACTTCTTCCCCGGTAGCAAACTGCCCGGTTTTGGTTTTCTTCGCTTTGGGGTCCAAATTCATCTTAACGAAGAGGATTTCACCCAGTTGTTTGGGCGAACTCAAATTGAACGTCTCCCCAGCCAATTCAAACACCCGGGCTTCCAAGACACGGCTTTCCTTTTCCAATTCTGCGGACAATTCGGAAAGCGCTGCGGTATTTATCTTCACGCCTTCAAATTCCATGGCGGTAAGCACCTCGATCAGGGGGTTTTCTACCTCGTGCAGCAGCTTTTCTACACCCTGTTGTTTCACCAAGGGATCCAGCACCTGCTTTAACTGTAGGGTGATGTCCGCGTCTTCGGAAGCATAATCGACTACTTCATCCACGTCTACGTCCCGCATATTTCCCTGGTTTTTACCTTTCTTGCCAATCAGACTGGTGATGGAGACGGGCTTGTAATTAAGGTATTGCTCCGCCAGCCAATCCATGGAGTGCTTTCCCTCCGGCTCAATCAGGTAATGCGCCAGCATGGTATCGTAGAGCCTTCCTTTGACTTCCACACCATAGTTTTTCAGAACTAGGAGGTCGTATTTTACGTTTTGTCCGATTTTGGTGATTTTTTCAGCTGAAAAGACAGGCTCCAGCCAGGAAAGAATCTCCCGGGCGGCTTCTACTTCTGCGGGGACTGGAAGGTAGTAGGCCTCTCCTGGAATATAGGCAAAGGAAATCCCCACCAGTTCGGCGTCGTTTGGGTTTAACGAAGTAGTTTCGGTGTCGAAACATATCTCCGGCTGCTGCAGCAGGTACTTTACCAATTCACCTACAGCCTCCCTGCCCGATACCTTGTGGTAGCTGTGGGGTCGGCTGTGGAGCGTGTCTTGGGAATCGGGTGCGGCCGTCAAGGGCAGTGGCTCTGCGGAAGCCGCATCGGTATTTTCCGTCGCCTTTTCCTCTATGCCGGTAAACAGACCCAGTTGCTCGTCCACGCGCAAGTTGGGCTTTTTCATGGCCTCGCCGAATACGCGTTTGGTAAGGGTTCGAAATTCCAATTCGGCAAAGAGTGCTTTGAGTTTTTCCTCGTCGGGACCGTCGTAGCGCAGTTCCTCTTCCACAAAGTCAATCGGCACGTCCTGGCTGATAGTGGCCAATTCCTTGGACAGAATCCCCTGCTGCCCGAATTCCTCCACCTTTTCACGCTGCTTGCCTTTTAGGTCCTGCGTGTTTTTGAGCAATTCTTCGATGGTTCCGTAGGTTTTTAGCAGTTTTACGGCGGTTTTTTCACCTATACCAGGGATGCCCGGGATATTGTCTACGGCATCCCCCATGAGGCCCAGGATATCCCGAACCTGATCCACGTGTTCGATATCCCATTTGGCACAGATTTCCTTTGGTCCCATGACATCTACCGCATTGCCCATAAAGGCCGGCTTGTATAGGTAGATATGGTCTTCTACCAGTTGGCCGTAGTCTTTGTCGGGTGTCATCATGTAGACCACAAAACTGGTTCGCTCCGCTTTTTTGGCTATGGTGCCAATGATATCGTCCGCTTCAAAGCCGTCCAGTTCCAACACTGGAATGTTAAAGGCCTGTACGATTTGCTTGACCCATGGAATGGCAATTCCAATGTCTTCGGGTTGCTCTTGGCGGTTTGCCTTATAGGCTTCAAATCGCTCGTGGCGAAAGGTAGGCGCGTGGGTATCAAATGCCACGGCGATATGAGTAGGCTTTTCTTTTTCCAGTACTTCCAACAGCGTATTGGTGAATCCTAGCATCACGCCAGTATTTAGCCCCTTGCTATTGATACGTGGGGTTTTGCTAAAAGCAAAGTGTGCGCGGTAAATTAGCGCCATGGCGTCCAATAAAAACAGTTTTTTTGAACCTTTGGTTAACATAGGTGTCGGGTTTGTAGAAAACACCGGATGGCCGGTGGGCTTGTTGAATAAAAAGCCAAGTTACAAATTAATCCCTAAATGGGCGGAACAAAATATTCCCCGGCCCAATCAGAATTGGATCGGTATTTGGTAAGTGTTTTGGGAATTCGGTTAAAGGCACCTATCACCCGCTTTCCGAATGCCAATATATGTTTTATTTAATCCTATAAACACATGAGAAAAATAGCGTTTTTTTTATCCCTTGTATTTTTGTTCACCTCTCTGGCTCCGGCAGCCATGGCAAAGGCAGACAAAGATCCCAAAACGTTAAGCCCAGAGGATGAACTTCGGATGGAGGAAATTAGTGACCGTGTAGCAGAGATCAAAGCAATGAACTTTGCCGAGCTGAGCAAAACAGAGAAGCGAGAGGTACGAAAAGAGCTCCGGGAAATCAACAAAGAAGCGAAAGCCATCAGCGGAGGTGTGTACCTCTCTGTGGGCGCCATTATCGTCATTTTGCTGATACTGATACTGATCACCTAGTACAGGCGCGGTGGTAACATCCTTTTGGCACGGTTTTTTCATATATTTCATCAAAAAGATGAAAGGAGGATATGATGAAAAGATGGATGTTATCGGGATTGTTTGTAATGGGGCTTTTGCTGATTACCTCTTGTAATTCGAATAGAGCAGTTCAATCCTATGGATATTACGATCCGATGTATTACGGTCCAGGCATGTATTATGCGCCGGGAATGTACTACACACCGGGTTTATTTCCCAGAAATAATGTAATCATACAGCAAGACAGACCTTTGCAAAACAACCGTAGAGTTGCTCCCCGAAGTAATCGGAGGCCGGCACAAGTCAGCCCCAATAACAGAAGAAGCACCTCCCCGAACCAACAGCAGCGTGTGCAGCCTAGGAATCAAAGGTCTAACACACAAATGAATAGAAGAAGTACTTCCCCGCCGGCTAACCGAAGCACCGTGTCTCCGGGTACGAGGCGATCGGCACCTGCGTCTGGTGGGAGAAGTGCCCCAAGCAATCGTAGGGGAAATTAGATACTTAGTTGTTTTTTTTAGGTTAACTGTTAGAAGCCGCGGGGTGTCCCCGTGGCTTTTTTTGGCATTATTTCTCCAGTGTCGCGAGGTATCGCCTACCCTGCAGCGCCTTGTAGCCGATAATGGCTAAGGGAATGATCCAAATGAGGTCGTTGGCTATCAGGTAGAAAAAGGAGCGCTTGTTCCAGGTAACTACATCCGAATAGGCGAGCACAAACCACGCTAAGGAGACCAATTTGCCGACTATTCCCAACCCGATTAAATACACCCAACTGAAAGGATAAAAGGCGCTGAGAAAGATCAAAAAGCCGATTAACATGCCGAAGGTTCCGAACGCATTGGTGGATGCAATGCTATTCAGAACGGATTCAGAGGCCATCCAGCCAAGTACTGTAGGGCCAAACCACTTGAAAAAGGCCCCCCAAATGAAAGTGTATACGCCAGCTAGCAACAAGATACCTCGTAGTGGCATTCCAAAAACCGGTGGCGTTGGGGTGTCTGTCATGACATTGATAAAGTTAATGAGAAGATTCTCCTTATTTTGTTAATTTTTGACAAGTTCCAAAAAGTATCTGAATCCCCAAAGGTGTTCGGAGAGATGGTTTATAGGAGTACGGATATCCTGTATGTTTTTTGGAAGAAAGGGCGTCAGCGTCACTCGGACCTGAGCATGGCTATCCCGCTCGACCTTTAGGCTGAATTTATTGCGAAGGAGCAGGATTTCCTTCGGGAAGAACATGCGTTGATGCGACAGGTTTAGAGGAGTTTGTATTCCAAACTGCTTTCTTTCTGCGACAAATGTATCTACCACGTTTCTGAAGGATTTAGGCTGCACGGTTAAGAAAGATTGCAACGGAAATTTGGGGTTGAAGCTGTGAACCAATGCGATATGCTGTTTTTGAACCTGGTAAGAGACACGCCTACTAACCTCCTTTTTGAGGAACAGCTCGTTTTGTGTCGCAAAGAAATGCCATAGGTTATCGATTCGATGTAATTCCATATGGGGTTAAATTGGGTTTTTTACCTGCTTCAAGCATCCAGTAAACAGCCTTAGGTCTGCCGGTGTTTTTAAAGGTAGAGAAATTTTTTGTCAAATGCTGCGAAATGGTCACTCATTGACGGCCAATTAAACGGAAAAAATCCTTTACGGTGACCCGCAGGGCATCCCGTTCTTTTTCATCTTGGAGTATAGGCTCCCAAGCATCTCCAAGCTTCACCTCAAAGGGTACCGACTCTTCCAGGTGGGGAAAAATTTCCTCAATAAAATAGAAATGAGCATATCGGTCCCCTTTACCGAAGGCACTTTCTCTCTGAAGTCCCGAAGGCTCTGTCCAGCGAATACGGAGAGTATCCATTGTTTTCAGCTGCCCTTGGGGTTCCAAAATCAGGTAAGCCGCATCTTTGACCTTGTTGATGATCAGTGCACTGTTCAGCACGAGTGCTGTAGAATCGCTAACCCTACTGCCGAGGCGATAGAGTTCCATCTTGGCGTCGGCACGGATTTCGGTATCGTAGTAAGCCCTTCGAACATTCTTGAAATACAGTCGACTAGACGAGGTGATACTGAATTCATCTGTATCACCGCGATTAGATGCCCTTCGTTCGTTGAAAAAGGACATGATCAGCACCAAAAGCAATGAAGCGGCCCCAAATATCTTCATAAGCCGAATCAGCTCAGGGGTCATGGGATCGTTGGATTTGTTTGGTGTCATTCTTAAGGGTATTTACAGTAGCAACAAAATCATCTTCTCGAAGGTTTAGTGCAGGTTAGTAAGGAGTGGAAAAACAATACTTTGGCCTTAGACCCTTTCATTCCTCGTAATTTTTTATCTTTGCGGTTTAGAAAAAATAGTATATCGAAACGATGAGTAGAGAAGTCCGCGTAAGATTTGCCCCTTCTCCTACCGGTGCACTGCACATAGGTGGGGTAAGGACCGCATTGTACAATTACCTGTTTGCCCGAAAGACTGGAGGCAAGTTTCTGCTCCGGATTGAGGACACGGATCAAACCAGGTTTGTGCCGGGAGCGGAAGAATATATCAAAGAATCGCTAGAATGGCTGGGTATCAGCCCGGATGAAAGCCCTTGGAACCCGGGGGAATATGGTCCATACCGTCAATCGGAGCGAAAGGAGATGTACATGCAGTACGCGCAGGATTTGCTGGATAAGGGCCATGCCTATTATGCCTTTGACACGGCCGAAGAGCTGGAGGCGATGCGCGAACGATTATCGGCTGCAAGGGTTGTATCTCCCCAGTACAATTCGATCACCCGCATGCAGATGAAAAATTCTTTGACGCTGCCTGCCGATGAGGTAAAAGCCCGTTTGGAATCCGGTGACCCGTACGTGATCCGCGTGAAAATTCCCCGCAAGGAGGAGGTTAGACTTCAGGACAAGGTTAGGGGCTGGGTCATGGTGCACTCAAGTACGTTGGACGACAAGGTATTGATGAAGTCAGATGGCATGCCTACCTATCACCTGGCAAACATCGTGGACGATCACCTAATGAAGATCACGCACGTGATCCGAGGGGAGGAATGGTTACCTTCTGCACCCCTGCATGTGCTATTGTATAGGTATTTTGGTTGGGAAGATACCATGCCTGAGTTTGCCCACTTGCCGCTGTTGCTCAAGCCTGATGGAAATGGAAAGCTATCCAAGCGGGATGCAGAAAAACATGGTTTCCCGTTGTTTCCCCTTATGTGGACAGACCCAGCTACAGGCCAAGTGGCAGACAGTTTTAAAGATCAGGGCTACCTACCGGACGCGTTTTTGAATTTTCTAGCTTTTTTAGGTTGGAATCCCGGAGACCATCGGGAGATCTTCTCCGTGGAGGAGCTCGTGGAGGCATTTACTATCGAGCGTATTGGCAAGTCAGGCACCAAATTCGACATACATAAAGCCAAATGGTACAACGAACAATACCTCAGAAGAAAGTCTGACACCGAGCTCGCGGCTTATCTGTTGGCTGATTTAGCTCAGGAAAAGATCGAAATCTCCCAGCAGAAAGCTGAAAAAATTGCTGCGCTCATGAAGGAACGGGCCACCTTTCCAGCTGATCTGTGGAAGGAAGGCAGGTTTATGCTCTTTGCTCCTGAAGCATTCGACGAGGCAGTTGCGGATAAAAAATGGAATGCCGATGCAGTGAAGGTATTAGCATCTTTCCAGGCAAAGGTCAGCGCCTTGGCGGGAGACTTGGATGCGGATACTGCAAAGCATTTGCTGCATGAAGCGGCCGAGGAATCTGAGGTGAAATTGGGTAAAATCATGCAGGCGGTTCGTCTCGCTGTGACCGGTGTAGGTGCTGGTCCTGACCTGATGCAGGTATTTGAGATATTGGGCAAGGAAGAATTGGCCAAAAGAATCGCGTTTGCGTTACATATACTACCCGTGAAAGCTTGATGGGTAAATTCCCGGACGGCTTGCGGTTAAATTTAGTAGACATGAGTAAGAAATCAAAAAAGGAGGAAACTCCAAAGGTTAATCCGGAGCTGGAGGGATTTAAAATGAATATCAATTCCTTCGGCGAAATTTCCAGTTCTTTTTCTATCGATAAGATCAACGAGTTTCTCAATAAGAATGTGGACGACAAGAAGTTAAGAGACCGGGATGATCTGGATGAGCTAAAGAAAAAAAAGAAGTAGGCGCTTACTTCTTCGACCTTTGATACCTGTATGGGAATGAATCTTCTACGCAGCCTGCTACTACTGATTTTTTTTGCCTTGGGGACCATTTTCTCGGTGCTGGGTCAAACCAGTATTGGTTTTCGGACTGGGTATTCTACTTCTAGCGCCTCTTATCGGGTCACACTAGGTTCCTTTCCACGAAGCGTAAAGGGTTTTACTGCCCAAACTCATTCCTTTGTTATTGAGCAGTTTTTTGAGAAAAATGCCGGTGGGCAAATTGAATTTCAGTTACTCACGACGGGATATGCTGCGGTGGACTCCGTAAACGAGGGCAACGAAACCCGTTTTGACTACTTGAAGATCCCGATACTTTCCAATTTTTACATAGGAAATACTGGGCGTTTTCACATCAAATTAGGCCCGCATGTAGGGTACATGCTGAACGTCCGGGATATCAGCCGGGTATCCGAAGGCACCTTGGTAATTCCCACCTATGGACAGCCTGGAGATGACCCCCGGAAAATCATGTATGGATTAACCGGGGGTGTAGGAATTTCAAAATTGTTTGGCAAGAATACGATCCAAGGAGAAGCCCGATTTTCCTATGAATTTGGTAGACCGGAGACGCAAAACCGCATTTTTGACCTGAACTTTACACAGTTGGAATTTACGCTTTCCTACCTCTTTCGGGTTCTTAAGTGATCAGACCTTTTTGGTATAAGTGATTCTGCGGGAGGCCTTCCGCATTAGGATGTTTACCAGATCTTCTGTAGAACTGCCCACAGAACCAGCTACGGCTTTGTTATAGTTGACCAACAATACCCCATCCTGCGCGTTGTAAATAAATATGTTTGCTACTGCCCGGTTAGTGCTGCCATAGAATCCGACCAACACACCCAATGCGATAGAAGCCCCGTCTGACATAGGCTTTGTAGTCTCAAAGGTACCCATGATAACCGCATCTACGCCGAGGACTTCTGCGATCTCCTGTGGAGTCATCATGGAATAATCGTCCTCTGAGATTCTGGCTTTTGCCAGAAGGGCATTGGTGGTGTTGGGGTCCTGCACATCTATACCCAACGCGCCCCGTTTCTTGCGCTTCAGAAACCAGGAGTACATACCTGCCTGGATTTCTCTGCCCTCCGCAAGTTCCATCTTTGCCATGTGCTCAGCGGTGATTTCTTTCATCTGCTTTGGCCTAAGGGTGACCGTGGCCTTAAAGGGTAGGATAGCCAAGATTTGGTGATCCTGGGTGATTCGATCAAAATCTGGATTTTCGTACAGGTGGGTTTGTGAAAATGCCAACGAGGTAACCAATAGCATTACCATGCTGAAAACAAGTTTTTTCATAGACTTAATGGAGAAAGGATTGATAATAGTTATATATACTGAAAAGGGTAAAACGGACAAATAAGTGTCTTTAATACTACTTTACGGAGTTAAAAATTTTGCCCAATAGGGCAAAATTAGCTATATTGTGGTAACATATATAGCGTCTTCAACCATTGCCGATTGAATTAGGCCCATGCTTCTTCAATCGGATAAAAAAAATTTTGATTTT
>NZ_JAFIEU010000007.1 GCF_020832325.1 Lunatimonas sp. | reverse complement strand
GTGGCAATTAGAATATATAAAGGTCGGATTAGCGCAGTTGGCTAGAGCGTCCCGACACGGGTCTGGAAGGTCATCGGTTCGAATCCGTTATCCTCCACCAGATAAAAAAGTCTTTCACTGAAAGATCCCGACAGTTGTCGGAAATGTTATAGTGGCAAACAGACTATATAAAGGTCGGATTAGCCCAGTTGGCTAGAGCGTCCCGACACGGGTCGGGGAGGTCATCGGTTCGAATCCGTTATCTTCCACCAGATAAAAAAGTCTTAGACTGAAAGGTCGCGACAGTTGTCGGAAATGTTATAGTGGCAAACAGACTATATAACGGTCGGATTAGCCCAGTTGGCTAGAGCGTCCCGACACGGGTCGGGAAGGTCATTGGTTCGAATCTGTTATACTCCACTTTTTATAATTTTTTAGGAAAAAAGACATGTACACCGTCTACATCCTTTATTCGCCTAAAATCGACCGATTCTACATCGGATCCGCAGAGGATATGTCTAACCGACTCTCTCACCACAACTGCGGTGCAACACCCTTTACAAAAAGAGGGGCTCCCGAATGGAAAATCGTATATCTGGAACCCGCTGATTCAAAATCGGAAGCCAGAAAACGGGAACTTCAGATAAAAAGAATGAAATCCCGGAAATACTTGCTAAAACTCATTGATCAAAGTCAAATCCAGTAATAAATCCATCGGCCCTGGCGAATAAAACGGGATGAGTGATCCGTCTCTTTTTTTGACATTTGCCCCTATTCCCCCAACTTAAAATTCGCTAAACGCTTGACCAACTCTACCCGTTGGTACCAATCGTTAAACACAAACTCCAAATCCTCAAATACCTGCATACCAAAATCAAACGCACTAAAGTGCTGCATTACTTCCCAAAAAGCTGCCGGAGCCACTACCTCCTGCTGAAAGCGGACCACGGTACAATGCGCAGTCACTAGTTTATAGCGCTTGTCCAAAGACCGTTCCAAATTACTGCCCCCAAAAGCCACCCGCAGGTTGTTTCGTAGTTTTTCCAACTCGTTGTTTTGGGGATATCCCCGAATCATCAAACAGGAAGGCGACATAAACACGCCTGTAAATTGGATTGGAATGCTCCCCACTCCCGCGATGGCATCTTGGATGAGACTCCGATATGCATCCAAGTCTAATCCATCACAGGAAAACCCAGAATAGCAGGAAACAATCGGCATGACTGTCACATGAAAGTCTGACCGACTGTAGTAATAATGACCTGGTAATACGTCCTGAATAGCCGAGGTAAACCCGCCGAAAGAATTCGCTAGTGCCTCATCCGGCCTAAATAGGAGCGTCAAGCCCCTCCTGTCATCGTGAGGATCATTGATCTGTGTATCGAAATCGAAACCCGCAAGCTCGACCGCCCTCCTTGCCTCAAGGTTTAGCATATCATAATGCGCGCGCAGGTCCATTGTTTCAATTTCTGGCAGCAAATTTTCGAAAAACCAAAAAAAGCAGCTCTGTAAGTTCCTCTGACTGCAGTTCCCAGCCTAGCTGTGGCATATACGTACTGTTCAAGAGCTCAATAGCCTCGAAAAAACTGTCTGCTGCATCCAAGTCTGAAAGCGCTTTGTTCAAAGTCTCTGGATTCCCCAGAAACAGTTTACGGGTGAACATAAACCGTTGATTGATGCCAATATCTTCTGCCAAACTACGTACAGTCCCTTTAATCAGTCCGTACGACTCCCGCTCAAACCGGGCCCAGGCAAGTGCCGGGTCTATCTGCCCAGAACCAGCGGCACCAATGGCGGGCAGCTCCTCTTCATAGGATGGCTCGGGACTATCTTGGCTTTCAGAGCCAACTTTCAGTGCGGGCAATGGTTTGTAAGTATCCGTTACCTCGGCTGCGGGTAATTCCCCTAGCCCCAGTAATGCATCGATGTCCAATTCCAACACTTCCTGCAAAGGCTTAAGCAGGTCTACCGGATCCGCTAGGTCCGATGTATGATTGGCCAGAATCTCGTCGAATGCCATGGACAAGCTTTCGGGCAGACTGAATCGCTCGGTAGCCTCGACCAGTTCCATCCAAGGGACCGCGTGCCATTTGATGTACTTTTTGTTTTCCTTAAAATAGGTTTGCAATTTCCTACCCGCGCTGTATGCAAGTTCAATCTCCAAAAACGCCTTGGGATCCACTGCCAGAACAATCGTATCTTCTACAGCCTGGCGCAGCAAGGGCATAAAGTTAGACCGAGACACCCGGATAGCCTGGGAAAGGGTATTCATAAATGACTCCAGTGCTTCCTGCACCGCCTCGTCACCATAATCGAAAAAGGGATTCTTTTTCATCTTCTCCAGTTCCGACTGCCAAGCCACAAAAAGTGACTTAATTACCATCAGGTTAAGCTGTTTGCAAGGTGTAAGGGCAACGATCTCGGAGCCACCAATAAACTCCTTGGTGGCAAAAAACCCGGAACAAATCCGCTCGGTAAATTGCTGTGAATATTCTTTTAAGTAACTTTGGTCTAGTGATTGTGCCATGCTAATTCTACTTCAATATTTTTATCAGACATACTCATGCCTAAACAGCATCATTTGAATAACGACAAGCGTGCATATTTGAGGTAAAGTTATTGAATTTAATGACACAAAAACCAGCAAAAAATGATTAAGGGATAATACCATACCCATGTTTATAGAACCCTCTCCCGGAAAATCCAACCAACCAGAACGCAAAGGACAGATAGAGATCATTTGTGGTTCGATGTTTTCGGGCAAGACAGAGGAACTTATCCGAAGGCTAAACAGAGCACTCATCGCACGGCAACGGGTAGAGATTTTCAAACCCGTGATCGATCAGCGCTATCATGCAGTGGATGTGGTTTCCCACAATGCCAACGCCATTCGGTCCACCCCGGTCCATTTTGCAGATGACATCATGCTCCTTGCTGGAAACTGCGATGTAGTGGGCATCGACGAAGTGCAGTTTTTTGATGCGCAGATTGTCCCCGTAGCTGTAAAATTGGCTCGGGCGGGAAAACGTGTCATCCTGGCAGGACTGGATATGGACTTTGAGGGTAATCCTTTTGACCCCATGCCTCAACTGATGGCGGTGGCGGAATTTGTGACGAAGGTCCACGCCATCTGTATGAAGTGCGGCGAATTGGCTGCGTTCAGCTACCGGCTGACCACAGACAAGGAAAAGGTAGTTCTCGGTGAAAAGCAAAGTTATGAGGCAAGGTGTAGGAAATGTTTTTTTGAGGGTAAAAGATAGGCTACTCATTGCCTTCCTGATGGTCTCTTTGACTGCAATGCCAGCATGGGGCCAAGAAAACATTGCGGTGGGTACCTGGAGAACTCACGGAAATTATAGCCAAATCAGCCAACTTGTCGGAGCGGATGGTACCGTCTTTGCCCTTGGAGAAAGTAGCCTGTTCTTTGTCTCTAAGGCTACGCCAAACCCGAGCCCGCTTGGGAAAGCTGAAGGCTTGTATGCGCAATCCTTTCGCCGCATGGCCTACGATCCCCAATCTAAAACGTTGGTATTGGCCTATGCGGACGGCACATTGGAACTGATCAACGAAACACGTATTCAACGGATCAATGACCTAAAAAACAACCCGTTAATCCTCCAAAAACAGATTAACCGCCTCTTCCTAAAAGGGGATACAGCTTGGATTGCCGGTGATTTTGGGGTGGCCTCCATTTCTATTCAAGAGGGCTTTATTCGACAGGCCTTCTTTAACTTGGGCCCCTCAGGCTCGTCACTGCCGATCTTGGATATCGTCGTATTGGATCAGGAAATCTATATTCTTACAGAAAACGGCCTATACTACGGAAGCCTAGATGCGAACCTAAATGATTTCAGCCTTTGGCAACGCGTACCACTCCCAGGTTTACCAAGTATGGAGGAATTGCACGTGAGCGGCGGCATATGCTATCTAGTGGGCGCAGACCGGCAGCTGTATGAACTTAGCAACCAAGTAGCAGAATGGGTAGTGGGCACCTCTGAAATTACGGGGACCAAGCCTACTCCAGAAGGTCTCATTTTTCACATGGGTGGCCTGTTTTACAGACTCCACATAGATGGCAGTTTACAGCCTACCGGATTTGGCACGGAAGATCCATTCACCGATTACTTGCTCTTTGACGATGCGCTATACCTGGCCATTCCCGGGGAAGGCCTGGTAAAAATGCCCGAAACCAGCCGCTTAACCCCTTCCGGAATCCGGGGAAATCGGCCAACATTCTATTCAGCGGGAGGCCAAACCGTCGCCTTTGAGCGGTCGACTAATTTCCTAGACGTATTTGCTACAGGAAGCTGGCATCCCGTTGAGACTACGGAAACCCTGACAAGCCTGGCACATATAGTGGGAACTTGGTACGTTGGAACCCAACAAGGGCTTTACCAATGGACTGGGGAGACCCTGCGACCAGTCACCGATCCATTACTACCTCCGAATCAGCCCATCGAAGCATTGGCTTCGGATCGGAGGGGAAATCTCTATGCATTCGTACAGGGCCCCCAATCCAACCTAACCGTACTTGATCCAGATGGGCAGGCAATTGCGCTGCAAATTTCGGGCCTACAAGCACCTAAAAAAATCCTTGTAGACGGAAACGACAATCTTTGGATACTGGAGGATAGCAGACCGGGTAGAAATCTCCGAGTAGTACATCTACAAAATGGTCTGGACCGAACACTTGGAAATACACAGGACCAAGGAGGGCTTCCCTCCAATACGGTACAGGACATCTTTTTGGACAATGCAGATAATCTATGGGTGGCCACTACACAGGGACTTGGGTACTTTTTCAATGCCAGTTTGGTCACTCAAAACACCGCATTAAACGCCGTTCTCCCCATTTTCCAGAACCGGCAGGTTTTGGCCAATACGTCGGTCACCCAGGTCCTGACTGCTCCAGACCGAAGCATTTGGGCGGGTACTTCAAACCAGGGAATCTGGCAGTTTTCGCAAAATTTCACCGAGCTGCTGCAGCATTTCACTCCTGAAAACAGTCTCTTGCCGGACCTAGGAATTCGTTCGATGGCGCTAAACGAAGCTTCCGGTGAACTCTTTGTCGGGACAGACCGCGGTGCTGTTTCCTATAGATCAGGAGCCATTTTGGCATCCGAACGGCTGGAAAATTTAAAAATCTATCCAAATCCGGTGCGTGCGAACTTTGGCGGCGTGTTAAGCATCGAGGGCTTGACGGACTTTGCCACATTAAAAATCTCTCATAGTTCAGGAAGAGTAGTCGCTTCCATGCAGGTAGCCGGAGGCAAGGTAACGTGGAATCTACGCCGCAGCGACGGCACGCGGATAAGTCCCGGTATCTACCTTGTCTATGTACTTGATGAAGCTGGCAATGAGCGTTTGGCCGGTAAATTTCTTGTGATGTAATGCTAAAAAAAACCAAGGGAATCGTTATCGGATATTTGAAGTACCGAGACTCCTCCATTATTGTGCAGGTATTCACCCGCGAACTGGGGCTAAAATCCTATGTAGTCAATAGTGTCAGAAGCGCAAAGGCAAAATCGAAAATGGCCTTGTATCAGCCCTTGACCTTGCTAGACTTGGTGGTGTATGACAAGGAGAACCGCAATATCCACCGGATCTCAGAGGCACGCCTGGATCACACCTTTACCCGTCTGCCATTTGAGTTTCACCGTTCGGGAATCGCGCTGTTCATAGTCGAAACCTTGAACCGATCTATCGCAGAGCACTATCAAAACGAAGCCTTATTTGACTTTCTATATGAACTAATCTGTCACCTAGACAGAGAACAGGCCAATCTAGGGATTTTTCCACTAGCCTTTTTGGTACAACTGACAAGCTATTTGGGATTCGAACCGGAAGACGCCGAGCAGTTTTACGAACAACTTCCCATTAACCGGGCCGGAAGCAACCACCAGGCCAAAAGCGAATTACTAACCATGCTGATCAACCAGGGTTTACATGGGGAGAAATCCTTTCCCAGCTCCTTAAAACGGGAGTTGATGGACGACCTGCTGGTATTCTACCAGATCCACCTAGAGAACTTTGGTGAAGTCAAATCCTTGCCTGTGCTGCGAAGTCTTATGTAATATGGCTACTTTACCGATATACGCCGGGACACCGAAGAAAATGCATTTAAGAGTTCTTTTCCGTCTTTTCTCAACAAATGTAAGCGGATCACGTGATCACCTTTAGGGAGGTTTTTCAGTTCCAGCGTTTCCTGCTTTTGCGTTTGATATTCAAACCCGTCTAGGGTAACCCTCACTTCCAATCCATCAGCTACCATATCTCCCCACACGACCAAAAAATCTACGATCAGGCTTTCTCCCTGTACTATGGATGCTCCGTCGCGCGGCAGATTGACCACTAAATAGGGTTCATCCGCAGCAGGAAACGACCGGGAGTCTCCCACCATGAAGTCTCTATCCACGTAGTTACCAAAATCCTTTAGCATCAAGCCCTTTTCATCGGTCAGATAGGCCACTGCCCGGTAGGTTCCCTGGCTAAGGCTCTTCGAAAACACCGCATGGGGAATCTCCTCCGGATTAGAGCCATTGATCGCAAGCATGATGGGACGTTGGGATCCGAAGGGGTGGTTTTTGATGTTAAATTCAAACCCGACTTTTCCTTCGTTGAATTTCTCGTTGCCCAAGGGGCGGTACATCTCCAGCATGGCGTCCGGAAAAGAGGCCGTGGGCATGGGATCGGCCACAATCGGTACCAATTGTACTGTTTCAGGCTCGGCAATTCCTTCTTCAGTACGTTGCTCTTCGGATACCCGACCAGAGCAGGCGGCCATTCCATACGATAGTACCAATAGGCACAGAAAAAGTTTTCGGTTCATTGTATTCATCGGTATATTGGCGTAAAGGTATTTAAAATTAGGGTAAAAAAATTTACCTTGCAGGACAAAAAGTAAAACCCCATGAGTGAAATTTTATACCAAGAAGTACCCTCTTTGGATCTAGCTGACTTCACCTCTGGTGACCGTGCGAAGAAAACCGAATTTGTGAAACGCTTGGGAGACGCCTACCAAAACATTGGCTTCGTAGCCATCAAAAACCATGGCTTGAGTGACGAGTTACAGGATAAACTCTATCAAGTGATCCAGCGGTTCTTCGCATTGGAAGATGGTAAAAAATCAGCCTATGAGCACCCCGAAATTGGCTACCAACGAGGCTATACCGGCAAAGGAAAAGAACACGCCAAAGGTCGAAACACAGGAGACCTGAAGGAATTTTATCATGTGGGACAGGATCTACATGCGATTCCGGATGAGGACCCCGTGAAACAGGAATACCCTTCCAACGTGTGGCCATCGGAAATCCCTGAATTTGAGCAGATAGCCATCGACGTGTTTAAAGCCATCGAAGAAGCCGGTAAAAACATGCTTCGGGCCATTGCACTACATCTTGCATTGCCAGAGGATTACTTTGAGGAAAAAGTGCGCTTCGGGAATTCCATTTTGAGATGTATCCATTATTTTCCTATCACCAATCCGGAAGAGGTGCCGGAAGATGCGGTGAGGGCTGCGGAACACGGTGACATCAACTTGATCACGCTGTTGATGGGAGCTAGTGCGGACGGACTGGAAGTACTGAGGAGAGACGGCAAATGGATCCCCATCACGGCACTTCCTGAACAACTGGTAGTAAACGTGGGTGACATGCTGGAGCGGCTAACCAACAAGAAACTCAAGTCTACCATCCACCGGGTCGTAAACCCTCCAAGGGATAAGATGAATACAAGCCGATACTCCATTCCTTTTTTTATGCATCCAAGGTCAGAAATGGACCTTACCTGCCTGGAGGGCTGTGTGGATTCGGAAAACCCAAAAGCCTTTACAGACATGACTGCTGGTCAGTTCCTGGAGGAAAGGCTCCGCGAACTTGGGTTGAAAAAATAATCGACGATGCATACCTGGTCCGACGAACGATAGCGATATGGAAATCAAAAGAGTCCGATATTATATCTTCCTAAAGGATGTATTGGTACTCTCCCTAACGGCGTTTGGCGGTCCTCAGGTATTCCTAGCCATGGTGATAGACACCATGGTACACCGAAGAAGGTACATCACCGAAAAGGACCTGCTGGAATTAAACGCACTTTGCCAAGTTCTCCCTGGACCTACCTCCACGCAGACCATTTCGGCTATCGGTTACCGTATCGGTGGACCGGCATTGGCCTACCTTTCTCTGACCGTATGGGTGCTCCCTGCAACCATACTAATGACCGGCACGGCTTTTTTGATCGAACACCTGCAGGAAAATACACCCGGCTCGTTAAATTTCGCCAAATTTATCCAGCCAATGGCCATTGGGTACATCATTTATGCCGCCCAAGTGACCATCCGGAAAATGATCCACACGGTGGAGGCAGCCATCCTGATGATGATTGCTGCTTTCGTGGCCTTCTTTTACAATTCACCCTTTATATTTCCAGTCATGTTGTTCATTGGGGGACTGATCACCACCCACAATTACAAACGGCAACCGGTAATCGAAGAAGACTCTAAAATTCAAATCGAGTGGAGCAATTTTCTGCTTTGGGGAGGGGTTTTGGTAGTCGCTGCGGTTCTGGGGCATTATACGAGGTTCTTGCCGGTCCGTCTATTCGAAAACTTCTACCGTAACGGAAGCCTGATCTTTGGAGGTGGGCAGGTATTGGTGCCGTATCTCTTTACCGAATTTGTAGAGTTCAAGCAATACCTCAGCTCCGAGGAGTTCCTGACTGGCTATGCCATCTCCCAAAGCATCCCGGGCCCCACCTTTAGCATCAGTTCCTATATTGGCGCACTTTCCATGAGGGAGTGGGGGCTGATGGGATTTGCGATGGGTGGCCTGATCGCTGCTGCCGGTATCTTTCTGCCTGGAACGTTCCTAATCTTCTTTGTGATCCGGTTTTGGGATGCCCTCAAAAAATACCGCCCTGTCCGTGCGGCGTTGGAAGGTATCAACGCCGTCAGCTGCGGCATGCTGATGGCCGCTGCCTACCTACTGTTCGAACCCTTGGAAAACAACTTTTTCAACATTGCCGCCATTATCGGCACCTATGCGCTCCTGCAATTCAGCAAAGTACCCTCGCCACTCATCATTGTTATCGGTGTTGTCGCAGGCATCGTGTACAACTGGGCCATTCAGTGAATGTTTTCCTCAGGTATCTAACCGCTGAAGATAAACCCCCAACAGGTAGCTCCCAATGACCACAATGCCTGATATCCATGAAACCCCCGGTACGATTAACCAACCAAACAAGTAGGACAGATACACCAATGCAGCGATCAGCCCCACCAACGCCACGATTACACGTATTTGCTTAATTTGCATCATCCTTGCTACTAGTGAAGTCCGCAAATATAACCCCATCCGATTAAATCAAGCAGTATTTAATCGAATTCATCCTGTGGCACGCGCATGAAAATCCAAAACCATTTTGTAATTTCATGCCAAAGAAACATAAACCTAAAAAATATGAGAAAACACAGTTTGATCCTTCTTGGCCTATTCTTGTTATTTCTGGGGAGCGCTCCCCACTTGGCTGTAGCCCAGTTGCAGGCACCTGCCGCAAGTCCTGCGGCACACGTATCTCAAAATGTGGGATTTACCAAAATCAGTATGGACTACTCCTCTCCTGCTGTTAAAGGAAGAACGATTTTTGGAGGACTTCAAAAATACGGCGAAACCTGGAGAGCCGGTGCAAATGCCCCCACAACCATCGAATTTAGCACTGCGGTGAACATCGGTGGCAAAAATATCCCTGCCGGTAAGTATACGGTTTTCATCACTCCACAGGCTACCGGCGATTGGACCATCCATATCAATGGGAAAGGCAATGCCATCTATGCCTATATGGAAAATGACAAGATCAATGAAGACGCCTTGGCCAAAGACGATATTGTAGCAGTAAAAACTACGCCCGTTCGCACCTCCGAAACCCAAGAGAGACTTATTTACACCATTTCTGCCGAAGACAACCAAATGGCAAAAATCACCATGTCATGGGAAAAGGTTCAGCTGTCGTTCAAGGTAGACACGCAAGTCAACCAAAAAATGGAAGGTTTCAAAGGGATTCTTGCCCCCTAATTCAACAGGAAACCACTCAGGCACCTTGCCTATCCAATCAACGTAAAAAAAATCCCGGTAGATACAAACTACCGGGATTTCTTTTGATGCGCCTCCGACCATCTTGGATCAGGGACAATATGATTTGTTCAATTCAACGGGTTATGACTTTTTCTCGCCTCCTTTATTGCGCTCGCCTCCCTGATCGGTGTCTGATTTGGCGATAGAATCCCGCATACTGGTATCCGATTTCACATTTTCCATGCGATAGTAATCCATGATGCCCAAGTTGCCGGATTTGAAAGCCTCGGAGATTGCCTTTGGAATCTCGGCCTCGGCCTCGGTCACCTTGGCACGCATTTCCACATTTTTAGCCCGCATTTCCTGCTCCAATGCGACCGCCATCGCCCGTCTTTCTTCTGCCCTTGCCTCGGCCACTTTCAAGTCCGCGGAAGCTTGGTCTATTTGCAGTTTTGCGCCAATGTTGGTTCCCACGTCAATGTCTGCTATATCGATGGACAGAATCTCAAAAGCAGTACCTGCATCCAAGCCCCTTTCCAATACCAGCTTAGAAATATTATCGGGGTTTTCCAACACGTGCTTGTGGTTCTTTGCTGAACCTATAGACGTCACAATACCTTCACCTACACGCGCCAGGATTGTCTCCTCACCGGCACCACCTACCAACTGAGCGATATTTGCACGGACCGTCACCCGTGCCTTAGCAATGAGCTGTATCCCATCAGCGGCAACTGCCGCTACATTGGGGGTATTGATTACCTTGGGGTTTACCGAAATTTGAACGGCTTCAAACACGTCTCTTCCAGCTAGATCAATCGCCGTGGCCTGTTTGAAGGAAAGGCTAATGTTTGCCTTATCCGCCGAAATCAGCGCACGAATGACGTTTGGTACGTTTCCACCCGCTAGGTAATGGGTCTCAAGGTCGTTGGTGGTAAGGTTCAAACCCGCTTTGGTCGCCGTAATCAGTGAATTGACAACTACGCTGGGAGGCACCTTTCGGATACGCATACCGACAAGTTCGAGCAAACCTACCTTCACATTGGAAAATATGGCGGTGATCCATAAGTTTACGGGAACGAAATACAGGAAAATAAACAGTACGATGAGCCCCGCAAAAACGGACAGCAGAATAAAAGTCGAATTCGATAAATCCATAGCTTATTGTTTTATAATTATTTTATTGTTTTCCAATCTATATATGTAAACCGGAGTATTGGTCGCTAAAAAACCGCCTTCAGATTTCACTTCATAAATTTTATCTCCAAACTCTGCCTTTCCAAACGGTTTGCAGTCCGACTTTGTTCGACCTTCTTGGCCCACCTGAAGCCCCACAAAGCGATCATCAAAGGTCCTACTCGTATTCGTATCCTTTAGTGAAAAGCGGCTCCACATTCCTGACTTAAATCCAAAGATCAGGAGGCCCCCGTTGATCACGGCTGTTCCCGCAAATACGAGGGATGCCGAACTGGCTTCTAGTTCCTTGTAGGCATAGAAAACACCAACCGCAGTAAACACTAGCCCCAAAAGACCAATCAGCGTGGTGCCTGGTATGAAAATAATTTCTGCCAGAAGCAATATCGCTCCAAAAACAACCAAACTGATAATGATTAGTGCCGTCATAATGCCCCGTCCTATTCCAGGTTGAAAATAGGGCTTTTATTTGGCATTAGAAAGCATGCTCTGGTAAATCCTTAATCCATGCCTATGTGCCCTGAATTTCCAAACAAGCACTTCGCAAAAAAATAGCCCAGCATTCCAGCCGGGCCACCAATTTCTATCACCAAATTCCCCACTAATAGGACTTCGCAAACAATACCCTTCCCTTGGAGGGTTTCTTTGAGTAAATACACCATCCCTCTTCGGGCTGTTGGTCGAGCGGGATGCAGCGAATGGTCGCCTTGGTAAGCTCTTTGATCTTTTCCTCGGTCTCGGCTGTCCCATCCCAATGCGCCGATACGAATCCGCCTTTTCCTTCCAAAACTTCGATGAACTCCTCCCAAGTATCCGCAAGGGAGGTTTTCTCACTCCTAAAGGCAAAGGCCTTTTGATAAATTGACTGCTGAATCTCCTCCAGAAGGGCCTCCACTTTGGCCACAATGTCTACTTCGCTTAAGTTCACCGATTCCTTAGAAAGGGTGTCCCTACGAGCTAACTCCAAGGTATTGTTTTGCAGATCTCTGGGGCCTATACCCATTCGTAGCGGCACGCCCTTAAGTTCATATTCCGCAAACTTCCATCCAGGCTTATACGTGTCCCGGTTGTCATACTTGACCGAAATACCCCGTGCCCAAAGGCCCTGCATGATTTCGGTGGCTTTGACAGAAATTGCCGCCAACTCCTCCTGGCTTTTGAAAATCGGTACGATCACCACCTGAATAGGTGCGAGCTTAGGCGGTAGTACCAACCCTTGGTCATCCGAGTGGGCCATGATAAGTGCTCCCATCAAGCGAGTGCTTACTCCCCAAGAGGTGCCCCATACATGTTCCAGACCACCATCCCGTGTGGCAAACTTCACATCAAATGCTTTGGCAAAATTCTGCCCCAAAAAATGGGAAGTTCCTGCCTGCAAAGCTTTCCCGTCCTGCATCATGGCCTCTATACAATATGTATCCACCGCTCCGGCAAATTTCTCACTCTCGGATTTCTTTCCTTTGACTACGGGCATTGCCATGAAGTTTTCTGCAAAGTCTGCGTAAACCCCCAGCATTCGCTCGGTTTCCTGAATCGCTTCTTCCCTTGTTTCGTGAGCAGTATGGCCTTCCTGCCAGAGAAATTCCGCAGTACGGAGAAACAGCCGTGTCCGCATTTCCCAGCGAACCACATTTGCCCATTGATTTACGAGCAGTGGGAGGTCCCTATAGGATTGTATCCAATTCTTATAGGTACTCCAAATGACTGTTTCCGAAGTAGGTCTGACAATGAGCTCTTCTTCCAGTTTGGCATCAGGGTCCACCACCACGCCTTTACCGCTTTCATCGCCTTTCAGACGGTAGTGGGTTACTACTGCGCACTCCTTGGCAAAGCCTTCTACGTGGCTAGCTTCCTTGGAAAGAAACGACTTCGGAATAAACAATGGAAAATAGGCATTGGTATGTCCCGTCATTTTAAACATTCTGTCCAGCTCGGCCTGCATTTTTTCCCAAATAGAATATCCATAAGGTTTGATGACCATACAGCCCCGCACGGCAGAATTTTCAGCTAGATCAGCGCGTTTCACTAATTCATTGTACCACAGCGAATAGTCTTCGCTCCTTTTTGGCAATCCTTTGCTCATTTTTATTTTTGTTGTATTTAAAAAAACTCGTTATATTCGAAGTTAGAATTTCGGCAAAGATAATTTAAAAAATGATAACCCTCCTGCTATCCTGTCGTATATAGAAAAGAGAGTAATAAATTACATTCCTATGAACAACTTAAATCCAATCCGGTACGCTAGCGTTGTTGCCCTAATGGGCTTGGCTTCCTGTAGCACAGGCCAGCTAGCCATGCAAGGGGAAACGGACAACCTGTATTTCATGGCTTCTGATGCAAAGATAGCCACAGAATATGCGGTCAGAAACAATACAGCGGACAACTTCAGAAGTTTGGAACAAGCCCCAAGCGCAGATTTGCAATTGGAAAACTTTTCCAGCCGCAACGTAAATCCAGAATACATAGCCAAATACCAACGGTCCACTCAGCCGGAAGAGGAAGGGTCTGTGTATTTTGACGACTCTCAAACACAAAGCATGGCCCCTCAGGCAGGTAACATAGATGCTTACGATAATTTCCGTGGAGGATCTACTAATATTACCAACAATTTCTTCGGAGGTCCGCGATTTGGAATGGGCATGGGCATGGGTATGGGAATGTGGCCAATGGGTGGCATGGGAATGTGGCCGATGGGTGGATTCTACGATCCGTTTTGGGGCCCCGGATTTGGTGGCATGGGCATGTTCGATCCATTCTGGGGACCTGGATTTGGTTTCCGACCTGGGTTTAATGTAGGATTTGGAATGGGATTCGGAAATCCTTGGATGAGGACTAGCCTTGCCTTCGGTAACCCTTGGATGATGCGTCCTGGTTTCGGATTTTACGATCCTTGGATGATGGGCGGAATGTACCGACCAGGGTTCTTCAACCCGATCATTGTGATGCCTGGCGGCGAAGCTGGAGGAAGGCAGATTGTGAGAGGCGCAAGGCCTTCTATGGGTTCTTCTCTGGCAAATGCTACTCCTAGAAGTAGAGCGGCCGCACAACCGGGATCAACCAGAGCAAATGCAAGAAGGGAAGCAATCGGTGCAGGACCTAATGCGCGCCAAGCAACTTCTACTGCCGACAGAAATAGCTTTAGTCGATCTCAAAATGACTACTACAGAAACCCATCGGCTTCAGCAACACCTGCAAGAAGGAATGTAAGCTCACCGGTAGTGACCAGACCAACATCTTCTACAGCTACCCGAGGAGGTACTTACGCAGCTCCAAATGCGAGAGCTAACACGAATGCTCCAAGGACCGCTGCGCCGAGTAACTTTAACAATAGAAACGTAAACACTGGTAATACTAGATCCGGGTATACACCACCTACAAGGTCTACATCACCATCTTATAACAGGTCTGCTGCGCCAAGCAACAGAAGCACATCTTCGCCTAGCTATAATAGCCGAAGCACTGCACCAACATACAACAACCAACGCTCCACAGCACCGAGCCGAAGCACGTATTCCTCACCAGCACCATCACGGTCCACATTCAGTGCGCCTAGCGGTGGAGGCGGAGGAGTCTCCAGAGGCGGCGGTGGTAGCGTCGGAGGAGGAAGAAGAGGGAATTAATTCCCTCTTTTTTTTTCTGATTATTTTTAGAAGGAACAAGCAAATCAACCCCTTCCTTTTTCTCAGGCATATTATTTGCCTGAAAACTTCTATCTAGAAACGCTTAACTAATTCTATCAAATCGAGCCTATATAAGGCAGACGGGTATGACGCAAGCGAAACACGGGAGAATGATTAACCAACACGCCAAATTGTCCGGAATTTCCTCCCCTAATTCCTATTGCGTTGGGATAGGGGAAGACTTTACTTGGCTATTTGGCCACTTACATATAATTTATAGCATATGAACGTGATAAAAAACTTAGGGCCCTTTTTTGCGATGGTTTTTTTGCTGCCATCATGGGCTTCAGCCCAAAGCGGGTATGTAGAAGACGCGCTACGATATAGTTTACACAATGCAACAGGTACGGCACGAATAAGTGCCTTGGGCGGAACTCAAAACTCACTGGGAGGAGATATCAGTAATATTCATGGAAACCCGGCGGGATTGGGGTTCTTCCAACGGTCAGAGTTTAACATGTCCTTAGGATATATGGACTGGAATACTAATTCAACCTTTGAAGGGCAATCCTTAAACCAAAACTCCACCAACTTCATGATCCCGAACATTGGAGTCGTCTTTAGTAGGGCAAAAGCACCCTTGGAAGCCGGCGATTGGCGTGGTGGTTCATTTGGATTTAGCTACAACCGTCAATCTAACTTCAGAACGAATTACGGCTATTCGTCAAACAGGCTGGACCAAGAGTCAATTCTAGATTACTATTTGGATGTCTACAACGAAAGTGGCGTTCCAGGAGGTGTGGGAGGGCTATTTTTCGAGGCCTTTCTCATCAACCCAATTGGAAATAACCAATTCGATTTTTCGCCAAACGCTACTACCAGTCTAACCAAATCAGACTTTGTCGAAAGCGAAGGTAACCTGAATCACATTAGCCTAGCGTACGGAGGTAACTACAAAAACAAACTCTTCTTAGGCGCAAACTTGGGTATTCTTTCTGTGAACTATCGAAGGGTTCAAACCTATAACGAAGATTTTCTCGACGCGTCAAATAGAAGTACCTTATTCAGTTCCCTACAGGAAAACCTGTATCAGGAAGGATCCGGTATTAATTTGGGATTAGGCATAATCTACAAACCTATTGATCAGCTAAACCTAGGATTGAGTTTTCAATCCCCTACATGGAGCAACATCAACGAAGAATATGGAGCAGATATTTTCGCAGACTTCAATCCGCCTTATATCGATCCTGAATTCGGAAGCATTGCCGAATCGGACGCTGAGACTGAGCTGTTTATTAGTAACTATGGGCTTCGCACACCACTCCGGCTTGGGTCAGGGATCACCTATTTCTTCGGTAAGAAGGGATTTCTTACTGCTGACGTGGATTATGTTGATTATAGCACGGCCAATCTTCGCTCAAACGCCTTCAATACCGGAGAAGACAACCGGCAAATACGCCAACTTTACGGACAAACTATCAATTATAGACTCGGCGGAGAAGCTAGACTAGATGTGCTCCGGATTAGGGTTGGTTACGCTTATTACGGTGATCCCTTCCAAAACCCAGGCGGAACAGACCGAAGTATGACACAACTCTCCGGGGGACTCGGTGTACGTATGCCGAAATACAGTATTGACCTAGGGGTGGTTAGCAGTCATTTCAACAGTTATCACACCTCTTACCCAGGATCTCCCCTGTCTACCATTGATAATCAACGGCTGATGGGTACCCTATCTCTTGGATTCAATTTTTAGAAATCCCAACCATTCAGACACTAACTGCTCAGCGGATATATCTTGTCCGCTGAGTTTTATTTTTGCCTCTTCATAGAATGGACTGCGGAGGGCATGCATTTGTTGTAATTTTTGGTTGATTTGTTCCACGGTTAAACCCGCAAAAAGAGGTCGCTTACTTACCTGACCACCTACCAAGCGAGCCAACAGCGCACTCATCGGAACCTCCAGATAGATAGAAACGGCCTGATCGTTAATTAGGGACATGTTGTCATTAAAACAGGGGGCTCCTCCACCTGTAGACAGCACAAAAGAATCCGTTCTTCCCAAAAGTTCCGACAGCACCTTTGTTTCCACTTCTCGAAAGTAGTCTTCTCCTCCAGTTGAAAAAATCTCCGGGATCTTACGGCCTTCCTTTGATTCAATCTCATGGTCAAGATCAAAAAAGCTACACTGCAACAAGCGGGCGACCCGCCTTCCCAAGGTGGACTTCCCACTTCCCGGCATCCCAACCAATACCAATTTCCGGCCTGACATCATCTTAAAAGGAGCCTGACAACCTCTTCGATTTCCGGCGTATTATTGTGGTGATACTTGGCAACTACTGTTCCCTCATCCAATAACACCAAACCGGGATTCGCCCGGATAATGGTCTTGACAACGGTAGCATCTGCCAGGTAGTATCCGATATTCCAACTCTTCTCGCGCAGTAGTCGCTGAATCTCCTCCTCAGACGATGCGCAAACAAACTTTACCTCCAGTCCAACCCTACCAGCATCGTGAATCAATGCTGAAATTTCGTCTAAATTGGCTGATGACATCTTCTGCAAGTTACTGACTAAAATAAGTAATTTCTGTCCCTGCAAAATATCCTCCGTGAAATCTCCTTCCTCATTCCAGACAGCGAAATCCGTAATCTTTGGTAATGCCTCGGGATTCTTTAGGTTCATCTCAAGAAATTCGTAACCATCGTCGGCCGGGTACTGATCAAAGGTGACAATTTCCTCTCCCTTTTTCATTACATAGGCATATTCCAACTGGCCGGAAGGCTGCATAGCTTGAGGAATATTCACTCCGACCTTAAAGGCTCTAAAGTCTATAAAGGGTAGGTTTCGAATAGCCGTCACCGATAGCACCAATCCAGCCAAAAGAGACGCTAAAACCGATACCATCCCCCAAGTAGCGGTGTTTGCTACCAGATCCTTGCGGTTCAAAAATAACACGCCAATTAAAACCAGCAGAAAGATGTCTTTGTAAAAGGACTCCCAAGGTGTAAGCTTAATCGCATCTCCAAAACATCCGCAATCTGTCACCTTATTAAAGTAGGCAGAATAGAAAGTAAGAAATGTAAAGAAAACGATCATCACTAACAGCAGGTATACGGCAATCTTAA
This sequence comes from Lunatimonas sp., assembly GCF_020832325.1. GTDB lineage: Bacteria > Bacteroidota > Bacteroidia > Cytophagales > Cyclobacteriaceae > Lunatimonas. The sequence continues at coordinate 96,771 of NZ_JAFIEU010000007.1, read as the reverse complement.
TCCTCCAACCCACCAGAATCATCACCCCCAACACCACCTCGGCTACGACCAGAAAAACAGCTAGGGGCAATGCGATACCCTTCAATACTTCAAAAAACGGCGCAATGTCGTAAGAAAAAACATCGAAATATTCCTCTAATTTGATGGCCGTTCCAACGGGATCATTGATCTTTATCAATCCGGAGAATATGAACAGACCTCCCACGATGGCCCGGACTATTCCTAATACTAGCTGCTTAATCATCTTCCTCCTTAAGTTTGATCATACAAAACACCGAATAATTGATGATGTCTTGATAATTGGCCTGTATTCCTTCGGACACCAAGGTTAGTCCTTGATTGTCCTCGATTTGTTTAATTCGATACAGTTTCATCAGAATGATGTCCGTTATAGAAGAAACTCTCATCATCCGCCATGCCTCTCCGTAGTCGTGATTTTTGTTCTCCAGCAACTTCCGCGTTTCCTCCACCCAGTAGTCATACTTTGGCTCCAAGGCTGAATAGGGAATCTCCAAAGGATCTTTCTCTTCCAGTTCGGACTGAATAAGTGCGATCAAACAGTAATTGATGATACCGATAAACTCGTCCCGCACGGGATCGTTAACCATTTGAGTGCCTTTTTCTTGAATAGAACGGATTCGCTGCGCCTTGATAAATACCTGATCCGTGATGGAAGGAAGTCTTAAGATCCTCCAAGCTGTCCCATAATCGATCGTCTTGTTCTTAAAAAGTTCTTTACAAAGTTCAATTACTTCTTTATATTCGCTCAGGGTTTGCGTATTCAAAGCATTAATCAGTTAATGGTAGGACAACATCGATTTAAAACTAAGACCGAAGATACTTTATTTCCCCTAAAAAAAACACTTCAAATCAAAGGAAAGCTATATAGTTTGGATGAACCTTGGGTGATGGGAATCATCAATACCACGCCCGATTCTTTTTACAAAGGAAGCAGGGTATCCACAAACGAGGACAGGGTATTGGAAAAAGCCTTCCAAATGGTGGAGGAAGGTGCTAGGATTCTAGATATCGGTGGGTACAGCACCCGTCCAAATGCGGCGCATATTTCCGAGCAGGAAGAACTAAATCGCGTGATTTCCGTTATTGGTAGTATCCGAAAGGTGCTCCCTGAAGTTTTGATTTCCATCGATACTTTTAGGCATAAAGTAGCTAAAGAGGCTGTGTCGGCGGGTGCTGATCTGGTAAATGATATCTCTGGAGGGCAGCTTGACGAAGAGATGATCCCTACCGTTGGTTATCTGGGCGTGCCATACATCTGCATGCATATGAGGGGTAATCCTCACACTATGCAGCGACTTACCGAATACGAACACTTGGAGAGGGAGGTCATGGACTATTTTTCCAACAAGTTGGCGGAATGTAAAAAAGCTGGCATAAAAGATGTTATATTAGACTTAGGGTTTGGATTCGCTAAAACGACCGCACAAAATTACCGTCTTGCGCGTTCGCTGGATTATTTCCGCACAATCCCAGCACTGATGCTGGCGGGAGTTTCCAGAAAATCCATGGTGTATAAACTTTTGGAGTGTACTCCCGAGCAAGCGCTAAATGGTACAACGGCTTTAAACATGGCTTTGTTGATGGGTGGCGCTCAAATATTGCGCGTACATGATGTAAAAGAGGCAACAGAAACAATCACGATATATAAACAGCTTTACACTTGATCCTCCTATTTAAAATTGGCTTTTTAGACATCTCTATTGTCAACCTTATAGACATTGCGTTGGTCAGTGTTCTCATATATCAGGTATATAAGCTGATGCGCGGATCTGTGGCCATTAAGATATTTTTAGGATTTCTTTCTATTTACCTCCTGTATTTGGTAGTGAGTGCTGCTAAAATGGAACTTTTGACAATTATTCTGGGACAGTTTATGGGAGTAGGTGTGTTGGCTGCCATCATACTATTTCAACAGGAAATCCGTAAGTTTCTCCTTATTGTCGGTAAATCATCCATTTTTTCCAATGAAAACGTGCTTCAAGAGCTTTTTTTCTGGCGAAAGCGGGAAAGCGGTGCTTTCAACGTCACACCGATCATCGAAGCTTGCAAAGCTCTGTCGGGCAGCAGTACTGGCGCGCTCATCGTACTTTCAAGCAATTCGGAGCTAAAATTTTATGCTGAAAGCGGCGACCTGATAGATGCTATTGTATCCAAACGACTATTGATTTCCATTTTCAACAAGTTCAGCCCACTGCACGATGGCGGTGTCATCATTTATAATGGACGTGTCAAGGCCGCTCGTTGTATTCTGCCGGTGACCGAACGGGATGTTCCCGCCCAATTTGGGCTTCGCCACCGCGCAGCGATTGGGATGTCGGAAGCCACAGACACATTGGTCCTTGTAGTATCGGAAGAGACGGGTCAGGTATCCCTCGCTAAAAGCGGAAAAATCCTACACAACCTCTCCTTTCAGGAGGTCCGTGAGATGATCAATTCGTACCTGACGGGTGAAAATATTGAGGAAAAATTTATTGAAGTCACCGCTTTTGAAAGAATGCGAACCAAAAAGAAAATCACCGAATTATAGGTGATTTTCTTTTTTTGGCTTTATGAAATGACACCAAGTTCTTTACCAACCTCCGTAAATGCCTGTATAGCTTTGTCCAGATGAGCTGTATCGTGGGCGGCAGAAATCTGTACCCTAATACGTGCCTGTCCTTTTGGTACAACGGGATAATAAAACCCGATAACATAAATCCCCCTTTCCAACAAACGCTCCGCCATTTGCTGTGAAAGGGTGGCGTCATAGAGCATAATCGGTACAATGGGGTGGATACCTGGCTTGATATCGAAACCAGCCTCGGTCATTTTCTCCCGAAAGTACAGCGTGTTCTTTTCCAGCTTATCCCGTAATTCTGTAGAAGATGCCAACAGGTCAAACACCGCAATCGAAGCCCCAACAATGGCAGGCGCTAGTGTATTGGAAAACAGGTATGGACGGGAACGCTGCCTTAAGAGCTCAACGATCTCTTTTCTGCCAGAGGTAAACCCGCCGGATGCTCCCCCGAGGGCCTTACCGAGTGTACCGGTGATGATGTCCATCTTACCCATTACCCCCTTTAGCTCGTGTACCCCTCTACCGGTTTTACCTACAAACCCGCTGGAATGACATTCATCTGACATCACCAAGGCACCGTATTTCTCCCCCAACTCCACGATTCGGTCCAGCTGTGCAATGGTACCATCCATCGAAAAAACCCCGTCTGTCACGATGACTTTTTGCTTTGCTCCCTTTGCTTCGGCCGCTTGAAGCTGTCGCTCCAAATCCTCCATATCGTTGTGCTCGTAGCGAAACCGCATGGCTTTGCAGAGCCTGACGCCATCAATGATGGAAGCATGGTTCAATGCATCTGATATTATCGCATCCTCCGGACCTAACAGTGGCTCAAAAACGCCACCGTTGGCATCAAAAGCCGCAGCATATAAAATGGTATCCTCAGTACCCAAAAATTCAGATATCTTCCGTTCCAATTCTTTGTGGATATCCTGTGTCCCACAGATAAAACGTACCGAGGACAATCCGAACCCGTGGGAATCGATGGCTCGTTTTGCGGCATCTACTACCTCTGGATGACTGGAAAGACCCAGGTAATTATTCGCACAAAAATTAAGGACCATCTTGCCGCCCTCTACGGTAATTTCTGCACCCTGTGGTGATTCAATCACCCGTTCACGCTTATATAACCCTGCCTTCCGAATGCCGTCCAGCTCTTGAACCAAGACAGGTTTGATGTTTTCATACATGGCGAATTTTGTTTAGATTAACGGTAACTAATATCTTTGAACCAATACTTTTAGTACATTTGTCTGGCGCAAAAACCAAAGATACTAATTAAAGCCACACCAAACAGACTACTAAACCATATAAAAAAGTGTTTTTATGACCAAAATCCTTATTACTGGCGCGGGAGGACAATTAGGCTCGGAATTGACAGAGACTTTGGTCAATAGGTACGGAACCGAATCCGTTGTAGCCACAGATATCAATGAAGAGTCCAGATCACTTTTTTCAGAGATTGCCTTTGATACACTGGACGTAACGGACCATCGGGCATTGAAGGTCCTCACCGAAAAACACCAAATCACCCAAATTTACCACTTGGCCGCCATTCTTTCTGCTACCGGGGAAAAAAAACCGCGACTCGCTTGGCAGGTCAATATGGACAGCTTGTTATCCATTCTCGAATTGGCCAAAGAAAAAAAACTCGATAAGGTTTACTGGCCTTCATCCATTGCAGTATTTGGACCAAACTCACCCAGAACCCATACACCCCAACATTGCATCCAAGAACCCTTGACCGTGTACGGAATTTCCAAACAAGCGGGTGAGCGCTGGTGTAACTACTACTTTCAAAAACACGGAGTAGACGTTAGAAGCCTCCGATACCCGGGCCTGGTCGGCTACAAATCACTGCCTGGGGGAGGTACTACGGACTATGCCGTCGATATCTACCACCATGCCGTTAGGAAGACACCTTTTACCTGCTTTCTAAAAAAAGATACGGTGCTGCCAATGATGTACATGCCCGATGCCATCCGGGCTACAGTAGAACTAATGGAGGCCCCAAGGGAAGCAGTAAAAATCAGGTCCAGCTACAACATTTCCTCCCTGAGTTTTACGCCGGAAGAAATATTTCGTAGTATATTGGTACATTATCCCCAGTTTGAGATCAGCTATAGCCCTGATTTTAGGCAGGAAATTGCGGATGGATGGCCTCAAAGTATTGATGACTCCGAGGCAATAGGCGATTGGGGATGGAAGCCCGAGTATGATCTTGAACGAATGACCCAAGATATGTTAGCAAATCTACCCCATCTGTACTGACATGAATGCTAAACTCTATGCCTTGCTTTTCCTTGTGGCGGTGCTCGCCTGTGATAGCCCCACCGAGGAAACAGTCTACGAAGACGACAATCCCAAGACTAGCGACGAAGAAATTATCCTACACAAAGAAACCTCCTATTGGTTGGGGTACGAAGGAGTAATCCCCTGTGCAGACTGTCAGGGAATTCGGATGGAACTGAAACTGGAAAATAATCCAGACAAAACCGAGCAGGCATATGAACTCACAGAAACCTACTTGGAAACCCAGGATGGCGACCGGGTCTTTCATCAATCCGGACAAATAGAAATCAGCTACGGTATCGATGGCGAACCGAATGTATTTGTGATCAATCTCCTGGACGAAAACCTTCGACCAAACTACCGATTCATCCAAGATTCGGAAGGAAAGCTTCACTTACTGGATCAAAACGGTCAACGAATCCAGTCAGACCTGAACTATACCCTCGAAAAAAAATAAACCCACTATGCAACGAAGGACATTTATCAAATACGCCGGTACCCTGACGTCGGTGCTGGGACTCGGCCCTGGGCACTTGTTTGGAACGCAAGCTGAGCGAAAATTCAAAATCAGCCTCAATCCAGGAGCTATCGGCGTCAGCTGTACCCAAAAGGAACTGATAGATTGTGCCCGCAGGCATCAGTTTGAAGCCATCTCCCCCTTACCGGATCAGTTGATGTCCATGTCCTCTGGCGAACTCAATGAATTTAGGGCGCAAATGGAAGGCAACAAACTTACTTGGGACGCAGCCGGTCTGCCAGTAGACTTCAGAAAGGATCTAGAAACCTTTCGAGAGGGGCTGTCCAAATTACCAGAGGTTGCCAAAACCTGCCAATCTGCCGGTGTAACACGGATGAGCACTTGGATTATGCCATCCCACAACGAACTTACCTATACCGAAAATTTCAATCAACACCGCGATCGGCTAAGGCAAGTTGCAGATATATTGCAGGATCACGGCATACGCTTTGGGCTGGAATATGTGGGTACCAAACGGTTGAAAACCATCAATCGATATCCCTTTGCTGGAACCATGAAAGAAATGCTGGAACTGATTGCCGCAATCAACGTTCCAGGGATGGGATTGCAGCTCGATGCCTACCATTGGTACACTTCCACAGAGACCGTAGCCGACTTGTTGGCCTTAAAAAACGAGCAGGTCATTACCTGCGACCTAAACGATGCCAAGGCCGGAAGGACCATTGAGGAGCAGGTAGACGGTGAACGCGAGTTGCCGGGTGATAGTGGTCTGATTGATCTAAAGGGCTTCATGCAGGCGCTGGTCAAAATCGGTTACGACGGGGCGGTGCGCGCAGAACCCTTCAACGCCAAACTCAATGCCATGGAAAATGAAGAGGCTTTAGCCACAACCTCCAGGGCTATGTGGAGAACGGTTCGGCTCATTGACGCAGTATAAAAAAACAGGACCGGTGGTGGGTAAACACCGGTCCGTCTTCAGGCTATTTCTTCGCTAAGATAGCCTCCTCGTCAAATCCTGCAACGACATCTCCGTCCTCAAACACAATGATAGGCCGCTTGATCATGCTGCTCTTTTCGTTTAACAACGGGAGAGCGGTTGCTTGCTGCATGGTTTGTTCCTTCTCCTCATCCGACAATTTCTTATAGGTGGTTCCGCGGCGGTTAACCAGCTCTTCGAGCGGTGTTTTCGATAAAAATCCGGCTAACAAGTCCACGTCCGGAGCCTTCTTCTTATAGTCGATAAATTCATAATCCATCCCGTTTTCTTCAAAAAACTGGAAGGTCTTTTTCATGGTGTTACAATTCTTTATTCCGAATATTTTTGTCGCCATAGTGATATTTTAACTTCTCTTAACAGGTTAATTTCTGATTCTTGGAATAATTTTTGCAAATTCAACTTATCTAATAAAAGTTAAACATAAATCTATTCTAAAGATGTCTTATTCAAAATTAGTAAATGTTTTTTCATTCTCCATGATAATGACCTTAGTTGTGGCATTTTCGGCGTCTGCCCAGCAGCTACCCAATCCCCAGCAAGCGCCATTGAAGGAGGATTTCTCAGATGCTGAAATTGAAAAGTTTGTTGCGATAAATATGGAAATGATCCCGGTACAGCAAGCCGCAGAAGCAAAAATGGTTGCGGCTATAGAAGAACATGGACTGGAAATGCAGCGTTTTCAGCAACTATTCCAAGCACAACAGCAGGGTAATATAACGGATGTATCGGAGGACCCACAGGAAATTGCCAAATTCAACGAAGCAGGTCAGCAAATCATGAAAGTTCAGGAGGAAACCAACCTGGAAATTCAGGAAATGATCGTCCAATCGGAAATGGAGCTACAAACCTTTCAGGAAATTTCGATGGCTTACCAGCAAAGCCCAAAAATAAAGGAAAAAGTAGATCGGATCATTGAGAAGATGGAATAAAAAAAGAGGCGGTGTTTCCGCCTCTTTTTTTATTCCAATTCTTTCAGTACCGACTCGTTTGCACTTAGAATTCGGTCTAGGTGTTCGGACCGTAAAGCCGTAGACAAAAACAGACTTTCAAATTGGGAAGGTGCCAGGTAAATTCCTTTCTGCAGCATACCCTGAAAGTACTTCCCAAACATTCCTGTATCACACGTTTTGGCAGACTCAAAGTCGACGACGTCGTGTTCGGTAAAGAACAGGGTGTACATACTGCCGACGTGATTCGTCGTAAACGGCAAACCAAGCGATTTTAACGTGGCTTGAATACCCGTAACCAAAGTGGCACCAATTGTGTCCAATGCTGCATAAACCTCAGGATGAGTATTGAGATGCTCCAGCATTGTTAATCCGGCAGCCATGGCTATTGGGTTTCCCGATAGGGTACCTGCCTGATATACAGGTCCTTCAGGAGAAACAAATTCCATGATTTCTTTTTTCCCGCCATAGGCGCCCACGGGCATACCGCCTCCAATGATCTTTCCGAGTGTACACATGTCGGGAGTGACGCCGAAACGCTCCTGAGCCCCACCCTTGGAAAGTCGAAATCCCGTCATTACTTCGTCAAAGATTAACACGATCCCCTCCTCATCACAGATTTTTCTTAACCCCTCCAAAAACCCTGGATTGGGCAAGACACACCCCATATTGCCGGCCACCGGTTCCAATATGATCGCTGCTACCTCGTCTCTGTTTGCTTCGATAAGGCGATGCACAGCCTCCAAATCATTATAAGGCGCCAATAATGTATCCTTTGCGGTACCCTTTGTCACCCCCGGAGAATCGGGATTACCCATCGTCATGGCCCCTGACCCCGCAGCTATAAGAAAGGAATCACCATGCCCGTGGTAGTTTCCTTCAAATTTGATAAACTTATCCCTGCCGGTATACCCTCGGGCTACCCGTATGGCAGACATGGTGGCTTCTGTGCCACTATTAACCATCCTTATTTTATCCACGCAGGGAACCATCTCGGTGATTAACTCAGCTATACGTACCTCCCTTTCAGTAGGTGCTCCAAAGGACGTTCCATCTTCCATGGCCTTGATGACTGCCTCGCGTATCTGCGGGTGATTGTGACCCAAAATCATCGGGCCCCAACTGTTGATCAACTCGATATACGTATTGCCATCCTCGTCGATAAGGTAAGGACCCTCTGCTTTACGGATAAATAAGGGATTTCCCCCCACTGCTTTAAATGCCCTCACGGGAGAATTGACTCCGCCAGGTATAAACTTCTTTGCCTCGTTAAATAGGGCGGTACTCTTCTTACTTTCCATCCTGATTTTATTCTATTACGATCTCACCAGACTCCAATCTCAACATGGGAACATACGCGTTGTGGGAAGTACGCGAAAAGTCAAACCCAAACGTAATTTTTCCAGGCACATACCCACTGGACGCAAGATTTGCCTTAAATTCAAACCCCCTCTGCGTATTCAACACATTGGTTAGCCAACCGACCAGTTCATATCCCAAATAGGTATTCAAACCCGGATAGGCCTTGTATTTTTCAAAAAAACGATTCCTGAACGCATCTGTGTCCGGTGAACTTAAATTAACCGTATTGTTTCCGATAAAATGGAAGTCCTGCGACTCCATCATCTCGTAACTGGCAAAATTAAAATACAGCCAGCTATCCATGACAATCACGGGAACACTGGCACTTTGGGACTCCACCAAGGAAAAGGTAGGAGCGGCAATATTGGGATCATCCGAAAAAATCACCAGTACATCAGCACCTCCCTGAAATACCCTATCCAAATAATCCCGCATATCCCGTCCGGTTACCCGCTGACTATGAACAAGCTGAATCCCTGAGGAACGCACAGCCTCCGTAAAACGGCGAGCTAACAACTCATCCCGGTTGGTGCCCGCGTATGCCATCGCTACCCGTTTACCTTGAAACCTCGACAGGTAGCCGACCAAATTCTTAGCAATAGCCTCTGCCGAAGGCCTAAACAGAAAAGCTTCATTTACTTCCCTAAGCGACTCCTCGATATTGGACAGGGGATTGATAAAAGGGATCCCCAATCTGGAGGCTACCTCTCCCATCACTTGTACTTCTTCCGGATAGATGGGTCCAATGATTACATCTGCTTGCTCAAAGAACGGATCTGCCAAAATGCCGAGTAATCGGTCTGTATTTCTTTCGGTATCAAATGATTTAACGGTAATATTGTGTCCGGCCTCTCGCGCTTCCTCCACGGCAAACATAATCCCCCTATAAAGCTCAAACACAAAGTTATTTCCACCTAGGCTTCTTACTCCCGATCCCCCGTTATAGTTAAAAGGCAGGACAATGGCTATGTCAAGGGTTTGGTTCACAACACGCTGAATAGTAGCTTGATTATCTTCCTCTTGGTCGGGATGATTCACAGAACGAATACGCTGAAGGACTTCGTTTTCCTGGGTCGAGAGCGAGGGCTGCGCTAAAAGCTTTTCCCGAAGCGCAAACACCAACCCAAGATTTTCCTCATAGGCAGGAATCTGTAACATCAATACACTGGTAGGCACTTCCTTCAAATAGGAGTAAGAGGCACGAAATGCCTCCTGTTTCACTTCCTGATCTGAAATCTTCGAGATGGCAGCAAGTGCATCGGTAAACTTGTTCTGTCGAAAATGACTAAGTGCCGTGAGGTAGTAAGCATTGTCAATGTCCGCAAAGGAACCTGTATCCAGCAATGGGGCCAACGTGGTCTTTGCCAGTTCGTACTGACGATTTTCAAACGCTGCTTTTGCAAAGTGGTACCGGGCATAATAGGCTAGATTACCGTATTGCTGCACATCCATCACCTGCCGTAATTTGTCCATCGCCCCTTGGTAGTCGCCAGACTGTAACAGCAATCTCCCTTCCCGATACTCATCCGGAAGCTGTTGCGAAAACAACGAAAATGAGAGAGAAATGGCTAGTATGGGAATAACAAAAAAGGTCTTCATCGATAACATGCTAATGATTCGTAAGATGATTCCAGGCACTGACCGTCGTGCTGGACAATGCGAATTTACGTGATTTTGAGGCAAGAATATAAAAAAAAGCCTGATATCTTCATCAGGCTCCTAGTTGCTATTCCCACTCAATAGTCGCCGGTGGCTTGGAACTGATGTCGTACACCACACGGTTTACTCCTTTAACTTTATTGATGATATCGTTGGAAACTTTGCCCAAGAAATCGTAAGGTAAATGCACCCAATCGGCAGTCATCCCATCTACGGAGGATACAGCTCTTAACGCTACCACACGTTCGTAGGTGCGTTCATCTCCCATTACTCCAACCGATTGAATGGGCAGCAAAATGGCTCCGGCCTGCCACACTTCGTCATACAATCCATGGTCGCGTAGGCCCTGAATAAAAATGGCGTCTACTTCCTGTAATGTCAGCACCTTTTCTGGAGTGATATCTCCCAAGATTCGAATGGCCAATCCGGGCCCCGGGAACGGATGCCTTCCGATGATATTTTCCGGAATCTCCAGTGCGCGGCCCACCTCCCGGACACCGTCTTTAAATAACGTCTTGAGGGGTTCTACCACCTTCAACTTCATAAAATCCGGAAGGCCACCTACGTTGTGGTGGCTTTTGATCGTAGCCGAGGGCCCATTCACTGAGACAGATTCGATTACGTCCGGGTAGATGGTTCCTTGGCCCAGCCACTTGACTCCCGAAATCTTGGAGGCCTCCTCGTCAAAAACCTCAATAAACGTTCTACCAATGGCCTTTCGCTTCCCCTCGGGGTCAGAAATACCCGCCAGCGCATCGTAAAACTTCTGCTTTGCATCCACCCCGATCACATTGAGTCCAAGGCCTTTGTAGGATTCCAGTACTTCCTCAAATTCAGCCTTGCGGAGCAATCCATTGTCTACAAAAACACAGGTGAGATTCTCCCCTATCGCACGGTGTATCAGCGTAGCTGCCACAGAAGAATCCACACCACCAGACAGACCCATAACTACCTTGTCAGCGCCTATGGTTTCCTTTAATTCGGCAATGGTGATATCAATAAATACATCGGAAGTCCAGTCCTGGCTACAATCACAAATCTGAACCACAAAGTTTCTGAGTAGATTCTTTCCTTCTAAGGAATGTGTCACTTCGGGATGGAACTGTATACCATAGGTCTCCTCGCCTTCCACCTTGTAAGCAGCTATACGTACAGAAGGCGTGCTTGCAATAATATCAAAACCAGCAGGCAGCTCCTTGATAGTGTCTCCATGAGACATCCAAACCTGAGACCCATGCGTCATCTCTTTAAATAACGCGGCGTGCATATCCAAGTGACTGAGGTTTGCCCTCCCATATTCTCGGATTTCAGAGGGGGCCACGTTACCACCATATTTCTGGGCCATCAGCTGAGCGCCATAGCAAACTCCTAGCAGGGGTAACTTCCCCCTAAAAATATCCAAATCCAAATCCGGAGAACCTTCGTCTCTAACCGAACAAGGACTTCCTGACAGGATTACCCCTTTGATATCGTCGGTGATGGCGGGTATCTTATTGTATGGGTGAATTTCGCAATATACGTTCAACTCCCGGACCCTTCTAGCAATTAACTGGGTGTATTGAGAGCCAAAATCAAGAATGAGTATCTGTTCTGCCATGCGCAAAGGTAATCAGCCCATGCCAATTACTAAAAAAAATCGCCAACTTTCCTTTTTGCGCAGGTTTTTCGCTCTTCTTAAAAAATTCTGAAATTCCAATTCCTACACCCTATTGATCCATTGGTTCCGTCGCCTCTCCGACAAAGTGGGTCGCTAGCACCGAAGCATTTATCCCCTGTTCACATAAGTATCTCGCATACGAATCGGTAAACCCATGGGTGAGTAGCACTTCTTCGGCACCGGTTGCAGCTATAGCCTCGTTTAGCCCCCGCCAATCGGCATGGTCTGAAAGAACAAACCCCGCATCTGCTGCCCGCCGCCTTTTCGCTCCGCGTATATTCATCCACCCGGATCCAATGCCTGTACGAAAAGGTGCAAATCTCTTTAGCCAAGGGGTACCTAACGCGGAGGGTGGAGCTATGATCAACGCCTTTCGATACGCATCCTTAGGTGTTGAATCCGACACCTTCTCCACCACAGGAAGATCTAAACCATCTGCCCGCAATGCCTCGTTCGTGTTCCAGATGGCCCCATGCACCCAGGTGGGGCCTATGGAAGTATCCAGGTGGCGAATGATCCGCTGCGCCTTGCCCAGAGCATAGGCAAACAGTACCGAGCACCGTCCGTTGGCGGCATTCTCTGCCCACCACCCGTTGATTTTAGCAAAAACTGCTTGCTGATCTTCCCATTGGTAAATCGGAAGTCCAAACGTACATTCTGAAACAAAGCTATGACACCCCACTGGCTCAAACGCTTCAGACAATCCATCTTCAGCTAATTTATAGTCGCCACTCACCACTTCTACCCGACCCTTATATTCCAAACGAATCTGAGAGGATCCTGGAATATGCCCGGCTGGATGGAAGGAAACCCTCACTCCCTGTACAGAGATAACTTGCCCATAAGAAACCGTATCCAAGGAGATGTCTTTTCCCAGTCGGAGGTTCATCACCGATTTCGACTGTTCATGGGCAAGATAATGACTCATGCCCCAGCGGGAATGATCCGAATGAGCGTGGGTAATAACGGCCCGCTTCACAGGCTTCCAAGGATCTATGAAAAAATTTCCCAGTTCACAGAAAAGTCCGCTGTCGGTATTCTTAAGTAACTCCACCTTACATCTCGGTAACGGGAAGCCCCGGTTTTGCATAGTTCAAACGGGCAAGCCGGCTACCTACATGGTACTCATCGAGCCCGGATACGGACACCGTCCCTAACTCCGATAAGCTAATAAATCCATCTTGTCCAACAGCACTTTCCTGGACAAATACATGCTCTACGGATCCTACAACCAGCTCCGTACCGTTGCATTTCAGGGTTTGAATCTCCTGTAGCTCACAGGCAATCTTCAGAGGGCTACGCTTCACAAAAGGCGCAGGGAAACCCTCCAAATACTCCTCCTCTAAACCCACTGCCTGAAACTCAGAGCCCTCCCAGCGAGCACTGCAATGGTGGGCCTCCTTGTAAAACGAGGCCGTAACATGGTTTAAGGTAAAATAGGAAGTCTTTTGAATATTTTCTAACGTGTGTCTTTCGACAGTATGAGGGCGAAACAATATACCAATCAGTGGTGGACTCGCCCCTACGTGAATGATTTGAGAAAAAGGCGCCAGGTTAGATACTCCGACATCACTGATGGTGCCAATGAGGTTAAGACTTTTATAGCCCGTAAGGGAATTTACGAAGTCCCTGCGGAAGGACTTTTCCGCTGCCAATATAGCTGATTTGCTGAAGTGTTTCATTAAGATAATATTGCCTCCTCGATCGAATCACAGTATTTGATATCGAGCTTATCGATGATGTTCCCAGGGTTATTCTCCATTATCTGCAACTTGGCAATCATAACCATCTTTTCAAACCATTTTTCCGATGGAAGGATTTTCCTATGGACCTTTAGCCCAAAACCATACATTTCTTTTTTCCAGACAAGAAAGTACCACTCCATACTCGGTTGATGAAACGCTCGAAGGGCTCTTTTGTCAAAAATAAATTTGTTGTAGGTTCCACTCTTGACTATTTCAGAAATCTTCTCAAACGTTCGCTTAAAGTCCTCTATCGGAACATAGTCCGTCAACAACTCACAAATGATAATTCCGTCATCGTCATTGGTCAACACTTTGGCGTATCTTTCTTCAAAGGCCAGGTCGAAGGTTTCCATTATTGACTTATTTAACGTTTCTTTCATCTGGATTATACGTTTTGGGATTCGGGAAAGATTCAGGTAAGCCTAAATAATGACTTTCAGATTCCATTAGTGAAAGGTGCTTTTAGGATTTTTACGATGCTTTTCGACTTCTTCTTTCAGCTTGTCCAGATCTACCTCTAACCGCGTAGCATAGTCGATGGTCGTCTTCATAAGCTCCTGTTGGGCAAAAATCTGTTCCTTAAGCCGGCATAACTCACGGTTCATTTCCACGAGTTTCTCCTCATACGCTTTGCGTAATTTCTCCTTTTCCAACTGAGCCTTCTTAAGCTCAGCCCTGAATATCAAATATGCTTCTGGGGGAGTTCTCATACTCAAATTTCGTTAAATGAAACTGGGTTGGTCCATTTCATCGCCATATCTCCGATCGAATAAAGGTAAGCTACCTAGCTCCTAACGAATAGTAGACATGCCACCATCTACCTTCAATACCTGTCCGGTAACCCAACCCGATCGGTCGGATAGCAGATAAAACGCCGCTTCTGCTGAATCCGATGCGTGACCATACCTACCTAACGGATGACGCTTGCTCGCAGCTTCCTTTTTTTCGGGACTGCCCAACAATTGGCTGGCAAGCGGGGTATCGGTAAGCGAAGGGGCCACTGCATTTACGCGGATACCACTGGCAGCCCACTCGGCCGCCAAGCTACGCATCAAACCTTCCACGGCACCCTTTGCACTGGCAATGGAGGCGTGAAAACCTAGCCCAGTCTGTACTGCAACTGTGCTGAATAGTACTACTGAAGAACTCTTTGCAAGTTTTAGATTTTTAAAACAAGCCTGTAATACCTTGACAGCACCTAAAACATTGATCTCATAATCCTTCAAAAAATCCTCAGGACTAAGCCGATGGAAGGGCTTCAGTGTAATACTCCCCGGACAGTATGCCACACCGTGAATCACTTCGGGGATACCCGTTAAGTCAACTTCGGATTCGGTAACATCCAGCTTATTGGAACCAGTTTCGTTTCTGGAAAAAACGAATACATTTGCCGACGCCTCTCGTAACAACGCGACTAACTCCCCGCCGATCCCACTATTTCCCCCAATAACTAGAATATTTTTACCTTCCATCGTATCTATTGACTTTCATTAATAGTAATGAATCTGGCTTCAAATTGTTTGAAAATCGACCACAAAAAAACCGAAGCATCACTTCGGTTTCAAGCCCATACAACCCGTCATAGACTATCTGGAACGGGTGGTTTACAGCTGTATACGCTACATTATTTCTCCATGGAAAGGTATTTCAGAAATTCCTCCCTGCGTTTTTCATCTTGCTTGAATACCCCGCTGTAAAATGACGTAATCGTAGAACTGTTCACGTCCTTTACTCCTCTCGAAGAGACACACATGTGATATGCATCCAATACTACAGCCACATCTTCGGTACCCAATGCCTCTCGCAGCTCGTTACCGATCTGAACGGTCAAGCGCTCCTGCACCTGAGGTCGCTTGGAAAAATATTGAACAATTCGATTTATCTTAGACAGCCCGATCACCTTGCCGCTTGAAACATAGGCAACGTGTGCCTTGCCGTATATAGGCACAAAATGGTGCTCACAATGTGAGTAGAAAGTAATATCCTTCTCTACCAACATTTCGCTGTAGTTGTACTTGTTTTCAAAAAGCTTGGCTACCGGCTTATTTTTGGGATTCAACCCACTAAACACCTCTTGGACAAACATTTTCGCCACCCGCTTAGGAGTGCCCTTCAGGCTGTCATCTGTAAGATCTAATCCCAGGACATGCATGATCTCCTTAAAATGCTTTTCGATAAGCTCCATCTTGAGATCGTCGTCCATTTCAAACGCATCCTCCCGCAGGGGTGTCTCGTGGGAGGTGGCGGCGTGGGAATCTCCCAGTTCCTCGATGGCGTTCACCAAATCAATGTCCTTTGTATTCAACAAAATTCCTTTCTGTCTCATAAAGTCGAATCGTTAACTCAAATTTTGTGTCAATTTTTTCCCTTAGAATATTCCAAATAACCACAGCAATGTTTTCCGCAGTTGGGTTAAGATGCTTGAATTCATCGGTATCTACATTTAAATTTTTGTGATCAAACCTGTCCAGCACGTAAGTCTTTATCAGGTCCTTTAATAATTTCATATCGTATACATACCCTGTGCCAGGATCAATCGGACCCGTCAACTCTACAATTAGGTCATAATTATGTCCGTGATAATTCGGTAGATTACACTTTCCGAAGACCTCTTGGTTCACAGTGTCAGACCAAGACGGGTTATGGAGTCTGTGGGCTGCATTGAAATGTTCTTTTCTAAATACGGATGCTCTCATGCGCTTATGGAACAGTATTTATGATTTTTTTGTTTAAAATCCGTAATCCATTGTTCTATTTCTCCAACCAATAATTTGACGATCAATGGCTTATATTCCCTGTTGCTTTTAGGCCTTTCAATTGCCTTTAACTTGTCAGGAAATAGTATATACAACCATTATCTCTGTTCAACTAGTTCCATTCGGATTTTGTAGTAATCCGGAATAGATTTATTATTTTACACTCGAAATATTGTTCACCTGTGCAAACAGATTTCTGCCATATATGATTTCACTTCACTACTATCTTTGGCCAGTATTGTGGCTATTAAATTTTGGTTCATTAAATACTTTGACAGAAATCCCTGTCAAAGTACCCTCCCCCACCCATTCCACCTATGATATATTGCTGAATGCTGGCGCAGACGTCCCCTCAGAAGATGTGTTTGAGCTGGCCATGCAAGGCTGGAATAAACTACAGGACACCTTATCCTCCAATGTGCTTACCATCATCGACTTCACCCTACCCTCTACCGAAAAGCGCCTTTGGATCGTTGACCCGGTTCAGGGGGAGATATTGCTCCATTCTGTGGTAGCCCATGGCAGAAATTCGGGCGACTTAATGGCTGACAGATTCTCCAACCGACCGGAATCCTACCAAAGCAGCTTGGGATTTTACCGTACTGCCGAAACATACCAAGGCAAACACGGTTATTCGCTTCGCTTGGACGGCCTCGAGGAAGGATTCAACGATCAGGCACGCAACAGGGCCATTGTTATTCACGGCGCGGACTACGCCTCTGAAGAATTTGCCAAACAGGTGGGAAGACTCGGGAGAAGTCTGGGATGCCCGGCACTGCCAACCGAGCTAACAGACAGAGCCATAGACCTGATTAAGGACGGTTCACTACTCTTTATTTACGGAAGGGATCCGAACTACTTGAAATCCTCCCCCCTAATCCATCAGCATCGCTTGACTGCAAGCCTCTAATCAGCGTAAAAACTTGGTTTGTAATGGGGTACCTGTTGGATCAGACCTGCCCGGATTAGCAAATCCTGCATTTGTAGGCTCTATTCCTTTCCTTTCTACTCCATCAAAAGTTAGGCTCCGCTTTTCAGAACAATTGATTGGTTGAGCGCTCTATATAGCGCTTCATCCCGGTCATATAGGTCATGTCTAATTTTCGGATTTCCCAAGCTGTCTGTCCAGAAGGTTAGGTATAGGATTACTACCGGAATTTGGCGCTTAAGCATCACGGTTTGTTCTTTCCCTCCAAACATAGATGACCGAATTCGGTCGTCTGACCACAGAGGCTGATCGGCTAATAGGAGTCGCGCCAATTCCAAAGGCTTTTCAATGCGGATACATCCCGAACTGAGCGCCCGGTCATCTCTGCCAAACAGCTCACGGGAAGGGGTGTCGTGGATATAGACGTTGTGTTTATTGGGAAACATGAATTTCACCCAGCCCAGTGAATTGCTCGGTCCAGGGTCCTGTCGTACCATGTAGGGAAAATTATTGGCTGTTATCTTGCTCCAATCAATCGAATGTGGATCCACCTCCTGACCTGAATAGGTCAGAATGCGCATGTTTTTACTTTTCAAATAACCTACATTCTTTTTAACCGCTGGAAGTACGTCGTTTCTAAGGATCGTCGGCGGTACCGTCCACGTAGGACTAAATACCAAATAGGTCATCGGCGCATTAAAAACAGGGGTTTTTCGATACGCCTTACCGACGATCGCATTACTGTGCAGCAGGGTGTCTCTATCGCGAATATAGTCCATGGAAAAGTTGGCGATATTTACCAAAATCACCTCATTCAGTGTGGTGTCTGGAAGCCAACGCAAACGCTCTAGGTTAACCGAAACCTGCTTGATTAGATCCTCCGGGCGCTTGTTCAGTGCCCGCAAGGTGGCATTTCCAATGACACCATCGGGATTTAACCCCAATTGCTGCTGGTACTTTTCTACACGTTGTACGAGCAACGTATCGTACCACTCTGGATCATCCATTGGAATGGATGTGGTGCCCTCCCAGAAGTCCAGACGCTCCCGTACTTTGGTGACGATGCGGTGCTCCTCGTAAGGTTTTATCGATTTAATTACCGCTAGTTGTTCCCACGAACTAGGGGAATGTTTGGCTTTCTCGTAGAACTCCATCATACTGGAGCGCATACGCTTATACATAGGGAACGCCGGATACAGTGCCTCCAAACTCTTCCGAACTTCACACCCTTCCACGGCTCGTTTGAGCTTAGTAAGAACTTGCTTTTTGGGCTCCTTTTTTTTAAGTTCCCAGCCAAAATCACTGTGACTCGCATCGACTTTTCCGAGGTAAATATGCGAGCCCAGCTCTAAAAATGCGTCGGATAAAATCACGTCAAACCTGGCCTGTTCCATGGGAGTAACGGCGATCCCTGTCCTCCCGGCCTGCTCCATCTTTTCAAAGAACTCGTTTATAGATGCCAATTGATACTCCTCCGGCTTCAGCCCGTCGTACTTGCTTTGCTGAATGAGGTACCGGATTTCATACGCATTGCATGTCAATCGATCATCTGAAATCCAAGCTTCTCGAAAGCCTCTGTCGGAATAAAACTCAAGTGCCTGATCTAGATTAGACAATCTCATACCAGCCAATCCCGCCGATGAGTCATCTTGGAGTACCTCAAACAAATGCCGTATTTCAAAGGAAACACCTGTATCTATCCCGGAGGTCTGTGCGGTCAGGGGCGGTGAAATGACAAATAACATCAAAGCTACCTGCGAAACAAAAAAATTAAATCCTCCCTTTATACACGTATACAAACCGTCCATTTTGTCTATTTTAACCTAAAGTTGATCATCTCCGTACTTCTTCCCAATCTCCCAAGCATCCAGTAACATACGTAAAAAAGACTCCATGTGATGCAAAGGAATTAAATTAGGACCGTCACTCAGTGCCTTCTCGGGATTTGGGTGAGTTTCGATGAAGAACCCATCCACACCGGCTGCCGCGGCTGCCCTTGCCAGATACGGGGCGAACTGCCTTTGTCCTCCACTACTTCCTCCTTGCCCGCCAGGCTGCTGCACGCTATGCGTCACGTCAAAAACGACCGGGGCAAATTGCCGCATGATCGGCAGTGCGCGCATATCCACTACCAGGTTATGATACCCTAGTGAAAAACCCCGCTCGGTCAAACAAACATTCTCATTGCCCACTCCCCGTACTTTCTTCACTGCATATTGCATGTCTTCTGGAGCCATAAACTGCCCCCTTTTTATTTTTACCGCCTTCCCCGTATTGGCCGCAGCCACCAACAAGTCTGTTTGGCGGCACAAATAGGCAGGTATTTGAAGCACATCCACGACCTCCGCAACAGGCGCCGCCTGATAACTTTCGTGGATATCGGTTACCAAAGGAATGGCTAGTCTGCTACCCACTTCTGACAAAACCCCCAGCGCTTTTTCCATCCCTACACTGCGAAAGGAATCCGCAGACGTGCGGTTGGCCTTATCAAAGGAAGCCTTAAAAAC
Organism: Lunatimonas sp.; assembly: GCF_020832325.1. Taxonomy (GTDB): domain Bacteria; phylum Bacteroidota; class Bacteroidia; order Cytophagales; family Cyclobacteriaceae; genus Lunatimonas. Next base: position 76,868 of record NZ_JAFIEU010000007.1, on the reverse strand, counting down.
GTACAAAAAGCCAAGCCGATCGGCAAGTTCCTTTACGGTGTGTCCTATTTCCATACATATTTCCAGGCTTTCTATTGCACAGGGTCCAGCAAACAATACTGGCTTGTCTCCTCCGAGTACAATTCCCTCCCTAATTTTCATGGTTGCCCCACTCTTATTCATTCCCGTATCATTGATTATACATGGTTCTTCTACTCAGGTTACATGAGCTACTCTAACCTACCCCTCGGCGATCGGCGTCTACGCGATCCGTCTCCACCCCCGTCGGCGAAAAGATCACATACCTAGTCGGTTGATTGAGGAAACTGACCGTGTTTTCTAGGCTATATCCAGCCGATGCAACGCTTCAGACAAGGTGCCCTGGACATGCAGAATAGTATCTGCCAACTCCCGAAACGCCCCCTTGCCGCCTCCCAAGGTACACACAAAATCAACCCGGTCAAGCACATAGGGAAGCGCATCCTTAGGCGCCGCGGAAAAACCTACCTTTCCCAAGACGTCCAGGTCAATGATATCGTCTCCAATATAGGCACATTGTTCCAGGGTTAGATTACGCTCAACGAGTACCCGATTGATGAGTTCTAGCTTATTCTTGACGCCATGGTAATGAAAATCCAGGTTCATCTGCTCGCAACGTCTCTTGACCACTGCCACGTCCCTACCGGTCACCGCTCCTACGGCTAGGCCAAATTTCTTCAGAAATGGGATGATCTGCCCATCTTTTACTTGAAAACGCTTGTATTCTACGCCGGCATCATCCAAAATAATACCCCCATCCGTCAGCACCCCGTCCACATCCGTGATGAGCAATTTAACCGCCTTAATTTTTGCGCGCAGCGTTTCGGATAGGGCTTGGGGCTTGTACATCTTACCGTTTTCTTTTCCATTGGATCGAATACAGGTCCAACCTTCGCTGTTCGAGGTTCCTGACACTGCCTGCCTTTCGGAGCTTGGTAAGCAAGTCTAGGTCAACATCCGCTACAATGGTAGTCTCCGTGTTCAAAGAGGCCTCTGCGATAGTTGCATCGTGGGGAAAGGAGAAATCGGAAGGTGAATAAATCGCCGCCTGCGAATGCTGAATATCCATATTTTCCACCTTTGGAAGATTGCCCACCGAACCGGTGATCGCCACATAACATTCGTTTTCGATTGCTCTGGCTTTCGCACAGGTGCTTACCCGCAGGTACGCATTTTTTGTATCGGTCCAAAATGGCACAAAAAGGATATCCATTTCCTTTTCTGCCAAAATCCTACCTAGCTCGGGAAACTCCACATCGTAGCATATAAGAATACCAATGCGACCGGCATCCGTATCAAATACCCGTATGCCATTTCCCCCTTGAAGACCCCAATAGGCTTGTTCATCGGGTGTAATGTGCAGCTTATATTGCTTCTCCATGGTTCCATCTCTTCGGCATAGGTAACTGACATTGCGCAATTTTTTACCGTCATATTCCGGCATGCTGCCCGCGATTATGTTCACATTATACGAAAGCGCAAGGTCCCTCATTCGGTCCAAAATCTCTTCTGTGTACTCCGCTAAATTCCGAATGGCTTCCGATGCCTCCATGTTGTTAAACCCTGCTAGCAAGGGTGCATTGAAGAATTCCGGAAAAAGGCAAAAATCGGATTTGTAGTTGGATATGGTATCCACAAAAAACTCCACTTGTTGCATCAGGTCATCTACATTGGCAAACCTCCGCATTTTCCACTGCACCAAACCTAACCGTACAATGGTCTTTTTGTTACCAATTAGCTTCTCTTCCTTTTCATAGTAGATATTTATCCATTCCAACAGCGTAGCGTAGGCCCTGGAATCCGTATCCTCCGGCAGATACTTCGTGATCACTTTTCTGACGTGAAATTCATTGGCAAGCTGAAAGGACAGCACAGGATCGAATATCTCCTTGTTTTTTACCAACTCGATGTATTTTCGGGGCGTCATCTGATCTGCGTACTTGCTGAATCCGGGAATTCGTCCTCCAGCAATGATCGAGCGCAGGTTGAGGTTTTCACACAGCTCCTTCCTGGCATCGTATAGCCTACGCCCTAACCTTAGGCCACGATACTCCTTGTCTACAAATACGTCTGTACCGTATAGGGTATCCCCGTTCTCATCGTGTGTATCGAACTTTCCAAAACCGGTAATTTGATCGTAGGTATGGTTATCTCCGTACTTGGAATAATCTACTATCAAGCTCATAGCCACTGCAACCACGGTCCCGTTATCCTCCAGACAGATTTGCCCTTCCGGAAAAGCCTTTACCTGATTTTGAAACTCCTCCTTGGTCCAAGCCATGGATTGGTTCTTGTATATACTGACCATGATCTTTCGTATATCCTCATAGTCAGAAAGCCGTACATTGCGTAACTTTAATCTATGCTCTATTTCTTCTTTTTGCTTGCTCATCGTACAAAAATACTCAATTTAAACTCATTACAATCGCCCCTAAGGCAACACCATAATTGTACCAAACCAAATCGTGGCGTAAAGACCCGTATAAAATATTCAACGTATGCGTTCTATTCTCTGAGGAAAACCCGCCTACAGACTATTCCAATAGGTCAGAAAGCCCAAACATCGTGTAAACATCCTGAATCCCCTTTTCGTTATCGGACAGTACCACCAGCGTATCTCCCGATTCGATCACGGTAGATCCGCTGGGTGTGATGAATTTATCACCCCGTTGGATCATCGCAATAATAGCCGATTTGGGGAAATTCAGGTCTACAATTCGCTGCCCAACCTTACCTGTACCCTCTTCTATCTTGATCTCCTTCATGATGGTGCGCGGATATTCCTCCATAAAGGCATCCGTGGGTTTTTTGGGTTTTGCCTTTTCAGGCAATGCCACATGAAGCCAGCCGGCCACTGCTGATAATGTAGTTCCCTGAAGCAAAATCGACGTCAGGGAAATAAAGAAGACAATGTTGAAAATCACATCGGCCTTTTCAATTCCAGCAAGTAACGGATACGTGGCAAACACAATGGGTACAGCTCCACGAAGCCCTACCCATGAGATATACAGCCTTCTACGTATCTTCATTTTGAAGAAAACCAAGCTGATGAGTACACCGATAGGTCTGGCCACAAATATGAGAAAGCCAGAAATCAGCAAACCTATTCCGATAAAAGGCACCACTTCGGAGGGAAAAACCAACAATCCCAGTGTAAGGAAGAGAACGATCTGCATTAGCCAGGCCAACCCATCAAACATCTTCATGATGGCCTTTTTGTGGATCAGGTCTTGATTACCTAGGTACACCGCACAGATATAAATCGCTAGGAAACCGTTTCCTCCTACAAAGTCAGTGGCAGAAAACGTTCCAAACATCAACCCAATCACCAATACTGGATACAATCCCTCAAAATCTAACCGGATTCGGTTGATTGCCAATCTGCTGACAATGCCAAACAGATATCCCAAAACCCCTCCCAAAACCATCTGGGTGAGGAATAGCGGCAAAATGGACCACAGCTCCTGATCCTGATTGACTACAAGGCCTAAAAAAGCGATGGTAAGTACATAAGCCATGGGATCGTTACTACCACTTTCCAACTCCAGAGTAGGCCGCAAATTGGTTTTCAATGCCAGGTTTTTAGCTCGTAGGATGGAAAAAACCGCCGCCGCATCGGTAGAGGAAACGATCGCTCCAAGAAGGAGCCCTTCGTATAGCGTGAAGTCCGTAACTAGCCAAACGAACACACCCAGCAGCACCGCTGTTAGTAACACCCCCAAGGTAGAAAGTGAAAACCCCTGCCAAAAAACCGGCTTTACGGTCTGCCAGTTGGTATCAAGCCCCCCGGAAAAAAGAATAAAATTTAGCGACACAACCCCAATAAATTGAGCGATTTTTGGGTCATCGAAGTGAATTCCGCCAAAGCCGTCTGAACCAGCCAACATCCCAATGGCCAAAAACAAAACCAAGGTAGGCACACCGAACTTATACGATGTCTTACCTGCAACAATGCTCAGAATCAACAAGGCGGATCCTATCAATAAAATATTCTCAATGGTTAAGTTCATCCGGCGCCTGGCATTTTTACAACTCCAAGGCACAAATATACAAAACCTTACCCAGCAAATATAAGCTGAAAGGCCAATACCTCCACCGGGTCGCACCTAACTGAACCGCCACCTTCCATGCCTAATTCTAAGTCCGGCTTTGGATTTTGCCAATTCGTCACTATTTTACTGGAAAATTAATCATATCCCCCGCGTCAAAATGGACGAACTATACCAAGACATAAAAGATGGAAATGTAGGAAGCTTTTTGGAACACCTAGAACAATTTCTTCAGATTAGCCTTATCGGAGTGGGTGAGTCCAAGCTCACCATCGGGTTGTTAATTTGGTTGATTATCTCCATTACCGCAGTTTTGATCCTCTCTGAATTGGTCCGAAAATTTACGGTAAATAAGGTGTTGGCCCGATATCCGTTAGATCTAGGAACCCGGAAAGCAATAGGCACGATCGTTAAATACGTTTTAATTATTATTGGTTTTTTCACCATACTTCAAAATTCAAACGTAGACCTCAGCGCATTAGGCATCTTAGCAGGAGCCATCGGTGTAGGTATTGGTTTTGGCCTCCAAAACATCACGAATAACTTCATCAGTGGCCTGATCATACTGTTCGAGCGACCGATTAAAGAAGGTGACCGCATAGAAGTAAATGGAATCAATGGAGACGTAATAAAGATCTCTGCCCGCTCCACCATGGTTGTCACAAACGACAACATTACCATCATCGTGCCCAATAGCCAGTTTATAGATAGCGCGGTAATCAACTGGTCGCACAACGACCGAAATATTCGATTTCATATTCCTGTGGGTGTTGCCTACAAAGAAGATCCCGAAAAAGTCCGACGTATACTGTTGGAAGCCGCTTCTGAAAATGCAGGAGTCTTAAAAGCACCGCCCTCCGACGTACTATTTCAGGGATATGGGGACAGCAGCATAGATTTCGATCTCCGAGTCTGGACCTCAGAATATATCAACAAGCCTCAGGTGTTAAAAAGCCAGCTTTATTACGATATCTTCAAGAAATTTAGGGAAGCAAACATTGAAATACCCTTTCCCCAGCATGACTTGCATATCCGCTCTGGATTTAAAAAAAACGATGAAACAGACCATTAAACCAGCACCTTACCTTATATTTATCGCAAAATTACAGAAAAATGAAGCGGAAGGTTTTTTGGGGATTTTTTTTAGGAATATTTTTCTATGTTACTGGCCAAGATGTTTATGGTCAAGCAATCTATAGATTTCGGTTCGAAGAGCCTTGGTCATTTGCTGTACACGCTGGACCCACCCAATATTTTGGTGATTTGTATTCGCTATGGAAGTATTACGAAGGCATACAGCCAGATTACAATGTAGCTCTTTCCGGAAGGTATACCTTCGGCACAAACCTAAAAGCCCGTGTAGACCTGACCTACTATCAGATCTCTGGAGAAGACACCAAAGCAGACCCCAGAAGCGGAAGAATACCCCGTGATTTAAATTTCCGAGCCAGAAATTACGAAGCCGCGTTTCTGTTTGAGTACTATTACAAGCCCGTAAAGGTATATAACATCACGCGCGAGTTCATTAACCCCTATATCTTCGCAGGTGTTGGCGTATCCACCAACGACCCCTATGCGAATTATCGGGGCAATTGGATTCCATTAAGACCCCTCAGAACCGAAAACGAAGCTTACCCTGGAGTGGTCATGGTTTTCCCTATGGGCTTAGGGCTAAAGTATAAGGTCAACGTTTACATGGATTTCTTCATCGAGGGGAACTACCGGTTCACCCTCACCGACCACCTGGATGATATCAGTTCCTTTAACATGTCCGGGTTTTACGAAGAATTGATCGCGGATTATGTATCTGGGGAAAACCCAGATCGCCTTCGATTATCAGTAAGACAAGCGCGGTATTTGTTGGAAAATGGGGAACCCAATGTGAACTTAATCCAATCCAGCCGAGGCGCACCGCGTAGAGGAAGCGGAGATCCCAGACTAAATGAACCAAATGCCCGATACGATGGTTATTTTTCGCTGAACTTTGGCGTTGAAATTTATTTTGCCCAAGACATATGGGACAACTGGATCTTTAGGCATCGTGGACGTGGCTGGAGGTTCTGGTAATTTGCTGATCTGTCTATTCCTCATGTACTCATCCCACCCATATACATTGTCATTTTAGAAATGAATACCGATTATTTTTTTTAATTTTGAAACCATTTTCCAAATACACTTACCAATATCAAACATGGCAGACTACAATTTTCGAGAAGTAGAACAAAAATGGCAAGCCTACTGGGAGTCATCCAAGCAGTTTGAAGCCAAGGTAGATGCTACTAAACCGAAGTTCTATTCCTTGGACATGTTCCCGTATCCCTCTGGCGCGGGGTTGCATGTCGGCCATCCCCTAGGATACATTGCCTCAGATATTGTTACCCGGTTTAAAAGGCTCAAAGGTTTCAATGTTCTTCATCCCATGGGTTATGACTCCTTCGGGCTTCCCGCAGAACAGTACGCCATCCAAACAGGACAGCACCCAGCCATAACTACCGAAGAAAATATCAACAGGTATACAGAACAGTTGAAACGTATTGGCTTTGCTTTTGATTGGAGCAAAGAAGTCCGCACCTCCGATCCTGCGTACTACAAGTGGACTCAATGGATCTTTATGCAACTCTTCGGCAGTTATTACGATCTTCAGGCGGATAAAGCACTTCCCATTGATTCATTAATACAGACATTTCAACAAACCGGCAATATGTCGGTGCAGGCGGTTTGCGACGAAGATACCGAGGAGTTTTCCGCTGCCGATTGGGAAGCCTACAGTGAAAGTAAAAAACAGGAAGTCCTCCTAAAATACCGGCTGACGTTCTTGGCCGAAACGACCGTCAACTGGTGTCCGGCATTGGGTACTGTGCTTTCCAACGACGAGGTGAAAGACGGCTTTTCGGAACGTGGCGGACACCCCGTAGAGCGGAAAAAAATGATGCAGTGGAGCATGCGAATCACTGCCTACGCAGATAGACTTCTTCGCGAACTTGAAATGGTTGATTGGCCGGAGCCAGTAAAGGAAATGCAGCGAAATTGGATAGGGAAATCTACTGGCGCAGAAATGGTTTTTCAGGTTGAAGGTCATGACCTTCAGATCAAGGTATTTACTACCCGCATAGATACCATCTATGGCGTAACCTACCTTGCCTTAGCTCCAGAGCATGAATACGTGAAACTGCTGACTACCGATTCCGAGAAGGAAACGGTGGAATCCTATGTGGAATCCGCCAAGAACCGGTCCGAGAGAGACCGGATGAGCGACGTAAAAACAATTTCCGGCGCATTTACCGGAAGCTACGCCATCAACCCGTTCAACGGTGAACGCATTCAAATCTGGATTGCAGACTATGTGCTGGCGGGATACGGCACCGGTGCGGTCATGGCGGTACCGGCGCACGATGAGAGAGACTACAACTTTGCGCGTCATTTTGACCTGGAAATTCGCCAGGTTATCGAAGGCAGCATGGAAAATGGAAGCTTTCCCGGCAAGGGAGGCATCATCATGAACTCCGATTTCCTCAATGGCCTGGAAATGCAGGATGCTATGAATAAGGCGATAGCATTTTTGGAGGAAAAGAAGATTGGTAAAGGCAAGATTCAATACCGGATGCGGGATGCCATTTTTACCCGGCAACGTTACTGGGGTGAACCGCTTCCTGTTTATTTTAAGGAGGGTTTGCCTTATTTGATTGCCGAAAAAGACCTACCGCTCATTTTGCCGGATGTGGATAAGTTTCTACCAACGGAGGATGGCGCTCCCCCATTAGGCAGGGCCAAGGATTGGACCTATCGCGTTGATGGTCAAGAATATCCCTTAGAATTGAGCACGATGCCGGGTTGGGCAGGATCCAGCTGGTACTTCTTCCGGTACATGGACCCCGCTAACGAACGCGTATTTGTCGGTGAGGATGCCGAAAAATACTGGGGTGCTGTGGATCTTTACATTGGTGGTGCGGAGCACGCGACTGGCCACTTGTTATATTCTAGGTTCTGGACGAAGTTTCTATACGATCGCGGTTTAGTTAGCATTAAGGAGCCTTTTCGCAAAATGATCAACCAAGGCATGATTCAGGGTAGGTCAAATTTTGTGTTTAGAAAGAAGGGAACCAACACCTTTGTAAGTGCCGGACTGCGACATGAGCACGATACGGTTCCCATGCACGTGGATGTCAACATCGTCTACAACGATCAATTGGACTTGGACGCTTTTAAAAATTGGAGACCTGACCTAGCGGATGCCACATTCATTTTGGAGGAGGGTAAGTATCACTGCACCGCAGAAGTTGAAAAGATGTCCAAGTCAAAATACAATGTAGTGAACCCCGACGACGTCATCGAACGATATGGCGCCGACACGCTGCGACTCTATGAGATGTTTTTGGGACCGTTGGAGCAATTCAAACCTTGGAACACAAACGGCATCGACGGAGTATACAAGTTTCTGCGTAAACTGTGGAAGCTATATTTTGACAATAACGGAAAACTATCCGTCACAGACAAAGCTCCCAGTAAGCAAGAATCAAAAGCACTTCACAAGGCCATCAAGAAAGTAGAGGAAGATATAGACCGTTATTCTTTCAATACCTCGGTGTCCACCTTTATGATTTGTGTGAACGAGCTATCCGCCCTGAAGTGCAATAAAAGGGCTATCTTGGAGCCACTATTGGTGATTCTTTCTCCCTATGCGCCACACATTGCCGAAGAACTCTGGCAGCAACTGGGGCATGGGACTTCCATCATCTACGCAAGCTATCCGGAGGCCAACGAAGAGTTTCTGGCAGAAGACACCCACGAGTACCCGGTTTCCATCAATGGGAAAATGAGGGTAAAAATCACCTTACCCCTCGACCTTTCGAAAGACGAGATCGAAAAACAAGCACTTGCTAGCGACGCATTGCAGAAATGGCTGGAAGGCAAAGTTCCGAAAAAAGTAATCGTTGTCCCCGGCAAAATCGTTAACATTGTAGTGTAATACCAAAAGGCTTGGATCCAACTCCAAGCCTTTTTTTAACCCTCATTACCATGGCAAACCGCTGGTTCATTGCATTTGCAGCACTCCTTACCAGTATCGTATTGGCGTATGCCCACCTGAAAGTGTACTTTGAATTTATTCAGGGTAAAGAACAACCCATTCCTGAGGGAATCATGCAGTTTCATGGAACCGAGCCGGTTCTTTCCCCCATGGCTACTTTGGCTTTTGGTTTGGTGTTTGCTATGTTGGCGGTAGGTGCTGCCTATTTCAGCCTCCTATCCAAGCATCGAGAGGTGTTTTTTGTTTTGGTTATTTGCTTGTTGATGATTTGGGTTCGCTTATTGGCTGGAGCAGTGTAGGGTCAACGAATTACTTTGAACACTTCACTTTTCCCTCCATATTGCACCTCAACAAAAAACAGCCCCTTGGGCATCTTGGAAAGAGAATTGCTTAAGTCAATTAGTCCAATTTCGCCCTCCAGTAGCAACAGGATTCCCGAGGAAGGAGAATAGACTTTAATCTTGGCTTTTCGATCGTCACCAAGCTGCCCTCCTCTATATAGCAGGTAAAGATTTGTTCCATTCACTGGATTGGGATAAAGATCCCAAGTTTCAGTTCCTATCTTCGAGGACACCTGCACCATTCGGATTTCACTGATATAAACAGGCTTGGTACCATCTACCGATACTACTTTGATTCGATAGTAATACCTGCCGTCCCTAGCATGCTGCGCGCTATCTACAAACTGATAAGATCCGTCAACACTTCCCCCCGAATTTGACGCTATGTGCCCAACTACGGAAAAATCGTGTATTCCCCCAAAAGAACGCTCTATTTGATACGTATACTCCCGGTTGCCATCCAACACGTTCCAGCCCATAGTGACCCCACCCGCGGATTCGTCATAGTTCAATTTCACGAAATCTATTGACAGGGGCAATGCTACAAAGGCTGGTAGCTGAAACTCGTAGACAAATGTACACTCGTATTCATCGGTTACTGTAACGGTATAGACACCGTCCTTTAGCCCATAAATTGCCGGTTCATCTGCAAAAAAATCATCCGGTCCGGACCATGCGTAGCTGAAGCTGCCAATGTTCTCCAGTACTAATTCAATCCCTCCATCCGGATTCTCTTCATTTGTCGAATTTATCACATTGGTAGATTCTGATATAATCAAGGCCTCCGGAATGGGTAGATCAACATAATATGTGTTCGTGGTACCATTCGCATCCTGTAAAGTCAGTTGTGCGGTGCCCCGTTGAAAAAAATCTACTATTGGATTTGGTTGGTTGGAGGTTACGATGCTAGCATTTGTAAAAGTCCAGCTATAAATAAATGGCTCTCTTCCGCCATTTGCCGTACTTACAAAACGTACGCTCGTTGCACCATCTAGGGGGCAATCATATTCATATTCAAACTGAACTGCTAAAGGCGCATCCACGACAATGGCTGATTGGAACTGGCACTGGGCGCTTGGATAATTGTTACATTCATAAGACGTCGATCTATCCGAACCACTTGTTGTCCAAGCCATCATTGGATTTAATAGACTTACCTCAACACCACAGGTCCAAGTCAAAGGAAAGCTAGCTAATGTGATAAACCTTGACACATCAGTCGCTACAGGAATAGGCCCAAAAAAATAATTTAGAAAAGAAGTCTGATCCCCGACCTTCAAGTCTGCAAACAGGCGAGCATTATTCACATTGCTATTAGTGCTCGTACGGTATTTAAATGTGATGTAGGTCACTTGCTCAACGCCCGGTTCACAAGTCAAGAGAGAGTTCGTGATTGGTGTGCCATTGATATCACTTAAAAATACCGCTTCAATGGTGTAGTTGCTAGATGAACAACTCCTATTTTCGCAGGATCTCAAATCACGCAAATGAGGTTGATTTTGACTAAAAGCTTCCTCTTTTATCGCAAACAGTAAAATTACAAACAACAATATTTTGACTGTACGATACATTTTTATCGGAATAAAATTTTATTCTAGGTGATATTGAATTTTATTTCTCGAATATTATAACAAATATAGAAATATTATTCTGAAACCAACCAATACACCTATAAACGTAGGCACCATCAACCTGTACCTCCTCGGTAAAACTGAAGACCTGTTATTACCGGAGAATCCCATTCTACAGCCCGATTTTTATTCTCTATCAAATCCCCTTACCTTTACAGCCGAAAAAAAAAATCAAAATGAAAATAGCAGAAAATACCGTGGTAGGCTTGACCTACGAACTAAAAGTCACCAACGAAGCAGAGGATTCCATCCCTTTCTCCGTAGAAGTGCGGGACCAAGAAGACCCTTTTTATTTTGTGTTTGGAAACAGTGGGCTTCCGGAGAAATTCGAACGGCTATTGGAAGACAAAGCAGAAGGCAATACATTCAATTTTACCTTATCGATCGAAGAGGCTTATGGATATGCAGACGAAGAGTTGATCCTTGCTGTACCAAAGGCGCAATTTACTGGTGAAAAAGGGTTTCAACCGGATATGCTGGAAGAAGGCAACTTCCTGCCGCTGATCGACGAAGACGGCTACCCCATGCAGGCAAAAATCATCAAAGACATGGGCGAGGAATTGCTGTTGGACTTCAACCATCCCTTAGTTGGAATGAACCTACACTTTGACGGAGAAGTCTACCGGGTGCGGGAAGCGACCGAAGAGGAAGCTCAAAATGGTTTCGTGGAGTAAACGAATTGAAAGCTATTTTGGCAAGGACATAACATCCTCTCCGCTAAATTTTAAATATACCTGATCTCCCTCGCGAAAACCCCTCCCGTTGTCAAAAACTGTCCAGTCCAGCGCAACATCCTCCAACGAAACGGTTAATTGATTGAAAAAAGGTAAAAAACGGCAGCTCTTAACCCTGCCCTTGATCCCTTCAGACGCCTGCGAGAAGTGAATGGCCATAGGCCTCAAAAAAAGGTCCTGACTTCCCGGAAGGGGGTTCAAGGGGCTGAAAAGCTCTGCTACATACCGGCTTTGGGGTTGTTTTAACAATTCTTCCGCTGCTCCGTACTGCACCAAGGTACCTGTATGCAACACGCCAACCTGCGAGGTGAGCATTAAGGCATCGTTGAGGTCGTGCGTAACCCAAATCCCAGTGATCTGCAACTCATTCAATGCATCCCTGACTTCCTCCAACAACTGCCGTTTTTGCAGCGGGTCCAAATGACTAAAAGGCTCGTCGAATAGCAATACCTCCGGTTCTACGCTCAATGCTTTGGCAATCGCCACCTTTTGTTGCTGTCCACCGGAGAGTTCTCTAGGCAAACGCTTGCGCATACTGCCAAGCGAAAATGCTTCCAAAAGGTATTCGGTGCGATCCTGAGCATACGACTTGTCATACAGGAGCAAGGGGCGTCGGATGTTTTCCTCCACCGTGGAGTGAGGATAAAGGTTGAATTGCTGATGAACGAGCTGTATCTGATCGTATCCGGCTACAAGTTTTTGCGAAGGATTCAAGATGGCCATATCTCCTAAAAACACCTCCCCGGTGTCTTGTGTTTCAAGCCCCGCAGCTACGCGAAGAAGGGTACTTTTACCGGATCCGCTTTCACCGATCAATCCCAACAATTGCCCCTTGGGTAACTCCAACGTGAGTCCATTTAGCGCCAACGTATCGCCATCAAAACGTTTGCTGATATTTCTTAGACGTAAAAAACTCATTTTGCTAGTGTGGCCTGAATTTTCTTCGGCAAACTACCGAATACCAACCCGTAGGAATGATCCACCCAAGTAAAAATATCGCTATCCTTTACAGTGCCATCAAAAGGCACCGTGTTCCAGTGTTTTTTGTTCATGTGGTACCCGGGCGAAACAGAAGGGTGCTCCGCCCTGATTTCTTCTGCCTGTTCGGGTAAACATTTGAGATTCACGCTTTGAAACTGCTCGATGTCAATGATCGCGAAAATCTTCCCCCCGACCCTAAAACACAGGGTGTCCTCATCAAAGGGGGTATCCTCCGTGGCACCTGGTTTTGCCAGGCAATAGCTACGAAACGCTTGAATGTCCACTTTCCCGGTGTTTTAGGCCAATCGCTTTACAATCCACACAATCAGCGCCGCCAGAAACATCAATATGGATATTTTGTTGATGCCGTGCATCATACGCAAATTGAAGTTTGGCCGGCTATCCGGGTCGGATTTCTTGAAGACACGAAAAAAATAATTCCCCACATCTCCTAACTGGAAAAACTCTTTTACTCGCTTGTTTGCCATATCGTTTCTGTTCTTGATGTATTTAGGAATCCACAGACTCAGGTTCTATCCATTGTCCGTCTTTCCGAATAATTTCTATCAGCTCATCCACTGCCTTTTTGGATGGAACCGACCGCTTCACTACTTCTTTGCCTTTGTACAGGGTGATTTTCCCCTTACCCGAGCCCACATAGCCATAGTCTGCATCTGCCATCTCTCCGGGACCATTTACAATGCAACCCATTATCCCTATTTTCACGCCCTTAAGGTGGTCTGTACGCTTTCGTATCATCGCAGTAGTTTCCTGCAAATCAAAAAGCGTACGCCCACAGGAGGGGCAGCTAATGTATTCTGTTTTGGACATGCGGGTCCTTGCGGCTTGTAGCACACCAAAGCTGATGGTATTATGCAGCTTCACTTGGTTTAGTCCAGATTCCCTATCCGACCATATCGAATGGTCCAATCCCATGAGTATTCCGTCACCCAGACCGTCAATCAGCAAACCTCCCACATCGGTAGCAGGGAATAGCATTTGTTGGTCTTGGTCTACGGCGCCGTAAGCCACTTTGACCACCACCGGCACAGATACCCCTTGCTGCATGAGAAGCACAAATGCTCTCCTCAAAGCTGCCATCTGATGTAGATTGTCCGTGCTCAATACCACTACCACCTCGCGGCAATCTTTCAAGTAAGGGATTGCCTTTTCTACCTGATTGTCCTGCAGCCAAAGAAAATTGAGTGTATCGTGCCGTCGGCTGGCGCCTACATACTCTTCCCATGTAAACGCCGGAAATTTATTCACCTTATCTTCCTGTTTTTCCCAAACTTCAACATCCTGAACTTCTTTGAGTCCGTTTGGCAGCATAAAGGATATGGGGTTTTTGCCCGTATACACATAGTCAGCCCCTTGATCGTTCATTTTCCACTTGTCCAGCTCGGGGAGGTAAAAATGACCCACTTGCTTCAGTTCCTTTGCGGTGATCGAAGGAATCCTGGAAAGATCTGTAATGACACGGGGCACGTTACCCCCGCCAAAATTTGCGACTTCGACGGTCTCCCGACGATTATGGACAAAGGGATCTATGGGATAATCCGCAATCGGCCCAATAGGGGCATGGGACTGCCTTTCCTCGTATCGAGCGATTAAGGTTTTTACTACCGGCGCCTCAAACTCTGGATCCTCGGTCAGGGAAACCCGAACCGTATCTCCGAGACCATCCTCAAGAAGGGTCCCAATACCTACGGCAGACTTAATCCGTCCATCCTCGGCTTCGCCAGCCTCCGTAACGCCCAAGTGAAGCGGGTACGGTTTAAACCCTCCTTCATCTAACTTCTGTACCAACAGCCGATAAGCCTGTACCATCACCTGCGTGTTGGAGGATTTCATCGAGATAACGATATCGTGGTAATTTTCATCCTCGCATATCCGTAAAAATTCCAATGCAGACTCCACCATGCCTAGAGGTGTATCGCCATAGCGACTCATGATACGATCGGAAAGCGAACCATGATTGGTTCCTATACGCATGGCTGTTCCGTATTCCTTGCAAATCTTCACCAAGGGAAGGAAGCGCTCACGAATGCGCTCAAGCTCCGCCTGATAGGATTCGTCGGTGTATGAAATAACCTCAAACTTCTTTTTATCCGCGTAATTTCCAGGGTTAATGCGCACCTTCTCCACAATACCTGCTGCAACTTCCGCAGCATTTGGCGTGAAGTGAATGTCCGCCACAAGCGGCGTGGTATACCCCCTCTCCCGGAGTCTATTTTTGATAGACCGGAGATTTTCTGCCTCCTTGATGCTTGGTGCGGTAATCCTCACCAATTGACACCCGCTCTCGATCATCCGAATAGCCTGCTGCACAGAACCTTCTGTGTCCATCGTATCCACCGTAGTCATAGACTGCACAACAATGGGATTGTCACCTCCCACCCAAACATCTCCAATTCTCACCGGAATGGTCTTTCGCCGGGAATATTCGGTAAGGCTATTGCAGTAATTGATTTTCTCTGATAGCGTCTTGATTTCCATATTCAAATATCTCCTAACTGGGGACGGATTACAATTTCTTCAACAACAGACTGAGGCGAAAGGTTATAAGCAGACCAAACCGTTTCAGCCACGTCCTCGGGTTTCATAAAGCGATCGGGCGGAAGATCTACCCCTTCCCAGCTTGCGGTCAGAGTTGCCCCTGGCAACACGGAGGTTACCCGAATACCATGAGGAAGCAGCTCCTGCCGCAGGCATTTGGTAAATCCCAACATCGCCCACTTGGATACGGCATAACTACCGCCGTTCGGATAGGCCGTTAATCCAGCGATAGAACCTATTGAAAAAATATGCCCCGCTTTTCGGCGAATAAATCCTTCGACAAACGCCCGGGTAATGTAATAGGCCGAAAATAGGTTGGTCTGAAGGGTTGTTTCAAAATGACCTTCCGGTTCATTGTGCAGCGCCCCGGGCAAAAACACTCCCGTATTGTTCACCAGTACATCAGGTACTATTTGAGAACTAACCGCTGCCGCAAACTGCTTGGCCTCTTCCTTATGACCCAAATCTGCTACATACGTACATACCTTGATACCGGGAAACCGAGATGTAAGTTGCTCGGACAACTCGTCCAGGTTCTTCTGACTTCGGGAGCAGGTGTACAGATCAAAGCCTTCCTGAGCAAACCTATACAAGATTGCTCTCCCAATGCCTTTGGTTCCACCAGTTACCAATATACTTTTTGACATTTGTTTGTAATTCAATTATTAGTATGACAACTAATTACAAAAAACAAAGTTACAGGATTTATTGGTTTATTTCGCATCAAAACAAGGCGCTAACCTGCATTCTACCGGTGTGAATTACGCGATTAAGACCCTCGGAATTTCTACCCTCATAAACCATCGTAAGTTGCAACCCCTCGCCGATTTTCTGAAGCCAGTTAATGTTCCATACATAGTTGCCCCCCACGGTGAGTGCCTGCAGCATTTCGTAGCCAGTGGGAGAGTTAGGAATGCCATTGTACACAATATGGGTATAACTTAATTGGGAGTTTAGCGTGGTTTTGATGGCTTTCGCATAGCGTACATTCAAGCCTACCTGGTGCAGCGTTGCCTGTTCATCGATCTCAGTATTTGCGTCATTTACCTTGTCGGTGACGCTATACTTCAGGGAAGACCTAAAAAACGAAGACGGCTGAATGGCCAACTCCGGCCCAATCGACCGCTGATAAATCCTATAGTTTCGATTGTCCAAAAAATCCGAAGTCGCTTGCCGCAGCCCACTGCTCACCAGAATCTGCAGGTTCACCTGCTTGTTAATGTTATACCGGGTGTTAATACGACTATCCCGCTGCTGTAGCTCCTCATATCCCCCGGAGAGCAGTTGCTTGTGCTGGCTGTTGAATATGGAATAATCTGCACCAAACTTGGCTGAGGAGCGATTAAAAAAGAAGGAAGATCGAAGATTCCCCCTCGCGGATACTAGATCAGCCGGAGGGATATTGCCCAAAAAGGGCGTAATCCTACTCCCTAAATCCGAGGACGTAATCTTCTTTTCTACCGCCCAGTTGGTAGTATTCGAGAACTTTTGAAGAAAGGACTTCCAGCCTTTTTCCGTTCTCCAGCTATCCGGAAATTTGGCGTTTAGCCGATAATTAAACAATGTAGTATACGCTTGGATATAATCATCGGTAGGAACAAATACCTTGATGAAGTTCTTTTCTTCCGGATTGATTGCAAGATAAAACTCATTCAATTGCTGAACTCCGTCCGCATTGTCGTCGCGCCAGGTATGCGTTCCATCTCCGGTAGGCACCGGCAAAAAAACAAACTCTCTTCGAAGCTCCCGTCCATTCCCCAAAGCGTAGCTAATTTCATTGCGAAGATTGCTATCAAACAGGCTGCCCAAGTAATCGAGCTTACCCATCACCGTGGATTCTTCCGGAAGCATGCGCATCAAATGCTCCAACCTACGGTAAGTAAAGGTAGATTTGAGGTCGTGACTCCCCATCCGCCGTTGAAACCCGTACTGATTGGTAAATGCCCGGGTTTCCGGCACCATCTCCCCGCCTAATGGAAACTGGTCTTCTCTCCAAGAAGCCTGGGCAAAGAAGGCATAATCCAGGGTATCGTTGGTTCGGACAAAAACCTGATGTTCCAGAAAGTTCATAGCCGTACTAACAACAGAATCGCGCTCAGCATGTAGCACACGGTTACGGTCTAGGTGAAGCTTGTACCCCGGTACCAAAATGGCTGACCGGTAGCTCAGCTCACCTTCGTAACGGTACCACTCATTCTGCAAAAGCCCCACCCTACTATCCAGCGCAAACCCGTCACTTTTTAAGGCCATTCGAGAACCCAAGCGTTGGTGAACACGTGCAGCCTGCTGAATTCCCGAGAGAATATCTCCCCGTTGACGAACGGACAGGGAGTATGAAATCAACTCGTCGCGGCTTTTCTCCAGCTTCGCTTCCAGCACTGCGATCCGTTCCTGTTGGGCCGCTTCCAATGCCTCTGGAGTCAGGCCCCAATCCCGGTCAAACTCTATGTACCGTAATCGGTCTATAAACGCAAAATTCGTACTGTTGTATTCCAGATCTAATTTGGAATCGAGCAGATAGCCTTTCAGCCATCCGACGGGCCGCTTTTCGGTGATCAACCCAGACTTCACCCCAAAGCCACGGTTGTCTTCGTTGTCCAGTTCGGAAAACAAATTATCATCCGTATCGGAAAATGCAACTTCCGCGTAGGCCCGTTCATACTTCCCCAATTTAACCTCGACGCCCGTAGTCATCATTTGCCGCTTGTTCGGTACCGGCAATGGGGACCTGATGGTAAAGTTACCCTGCGAGACACCATTCTGAGGTGGCACATACTCGTAGACCACCCCATTGGCCAATTGCTGCCGTCTCCGGTAATCCCCTTGACCTGGAGTCGTCTCCAAAAAACTAACGGCAAAAAACGCCTGCTCCGGGTCGGTGGAATACTCGTAATAAACCCTCAATTCACCTTCTTCACTATACTCCTCCACCTTTCGGTACAAAATCCTGTTCGGATCAAACGCTATGCTATCTATACGGGGAGTAGCTGCCAGTCCCAAATCGTCTCCTACAGAGGCCAGCAACCGCTTATCCGCATCCGATAGGTCAAAGAAAAGAGGACGGTTGCGATCATCCTTTTCCCGGTAGTAGTTCAAGTAGAAGGTAGTCTTGTCCGACTGCTGAATGTGGTTGGCGGTGAGTATTGAACGGGAGAAATTCCGCTCCGCATACTCAAAATCTACCCGCACCCGGCTGTACTGCGTGATGACCACACTGGGCGTGAAAGTGATCTCTCCCTGGTTGTAGTCGATAATGTAATCCTGGTTAAACCCCCGCTGAAGCTGCTTTCCGTCTAAAAACACCTTTTCCGAGTTGGCCATCACAATGACGAATCGTTCATTGCCTGGGCCTCGGATACGGTAAGGGCCCATCACTCCCTCCCGGATCTCTAACTGTACCGAAGCAAATTTTCCTTTGGCGATGGCCAGACTGGCTTGGGAGGATGCCTTCCATTTGTCATTGACCTGATAGTCGGTGGTAAACTGTAACCCCTGCACGTTTTTATAGTATCTAAGAAACTGGGATTTGCGCTGCTGCAATACCACATCCCCTCCGGATAGGTTGAAGTTATCGTTGTAAAGCTCGATAAGCACATTGTCAAAATCCTGAATTTGCTGGGTATTTCCCTCTGGCTGAAAGGGCACATTTTGGTCAGTGATGGAGGCTCTGATCTGCAAATTTTCGGCTAATTCCCCATCCATCTGAAGATTGAGCGAACTGTTTACAAACACATTTTGTGCGTTACCAAAGGATATCCCCCGGGTGAGGTTACCGGATTGATTTAGCTTATCCGAGGAAAACACTTCTTCTCTAAAATCGAACTCAGTGGATGCTTTTACGCGGTTATCCCTGAAATAGGCCATGGAGTCGTAATCTTCTGCCAAACTACGGTTGCGAAAAGTGTAATTCAGCGCATAGGGAAATGCTCGATAGCAGATATGTAGCGAATCTTTGATTATTCCTTCCTCCAAATCAACCCGTAAAAAGCCGGAATTGAGATCGTAGGTGAAATCATAGTTGTTCCCATCGGCATCGCTGATCAAAATAGACTTATCGTATACCGACAGCGAATCGATGGAAAAGGGCTCCGCGGAATTCACGGAATACACCCATCTACAGGTAGCTTCCTGTGCAATGGCAGCTATTCCACTCGCCCCCTGTACGACACAAAGAAAAAAAAAACACCGAACCCACCTCATGATAGACTGACTTACTGAGGGCTAAAGTAATAAAATAAGGTGGATTATCCTGATTTCAAGTCAGAAGTGGAAATGCCAAGAAAAAAGAAGTGCCTTCTCCTGCCTTGGTTTTAAACCAGACACGTCCTCCAGCAGTCTCCACTCCCCGTTTCGCAATTGCAAGACCCAGTCCGGATCCTTCGGATTTCGTACTGAAATTCGGAAGAAATATCTTATCTTTTAGTTCTTCCGGGACGCCCTTGCCATTGTCCCTAATTTCCACCATCACTTCTTGGCCTTGACGACTTAGGGCAACTTGGATTTCAGGCTGTCGGGGTTTCTCCACTGCCTGTATACCGTTTATGATCAGATTAGAAATAACCCTACCAAACAGCTTGGGATCACCCATAATGGTCAGGGGTACCTCCTTGGGTACCAAATCCACAAAGGTAAACCGCACATCTTCCCGATTCGCATATAGCTCGATGGCTTCACAAACGACCTTTCTAAAATCCATTTGCTCATTTTCCGGGAGCGGCATTTTGGCAAAAGTAGAAAAAGAAGTAGCTATATCACTTAACACATCCACTTGGTGAATGAGTGTGCTTATCGGCTTCTTTAGCTTGTCAGGGTCATCCAGGCGACCTTCCGCTTGTATCCTAAGAAGGTGCTGCAATGTAAGCTTCATCGGAGTGAGCGGGTTTTTGATTTCATGGGCTACCTGTTTGGCCATCTCCCTCCAAGCTGACTCTTTTTCATTGGAAGCCAACACCTTTTTACTGGCCTCCAGTTTGGACAACATGTTGTTATATTCATTTACCAAAAGTCCGATTTCATCCTTGGCCGGCCAATGCATGTATTCATTGCTCTCCAGGTTGGTGATCTTTAGCTTTTGGGTAAGCAGCTTAAAAGGAAACGTCAAGTGCTTTGAAATGAAATAGGATATCGTTAAAAACACAATAAACATGACCATGAAGATGATCAAAATATTGCTGACCACGTCCGCAATCAGCTCGTTGAGCTCCTCTTCCGATTCAAAAAATGGAATGGCTATCACACATTGTATCTGCTGACGCTCGGCATCCCGAAGGCCTAAGTAAACCGTCTTATAACTCAGATTACCAACAGTCTCCTGAAGCAGAATTTGATTGTTTTGGGATTCGATGATCTCATGGTAGGCTCTTGGATTAATGTAATCAGAAAGAATCATCTTCTCGAATATTCTTGGCTGATTACTGGCCATTAAGCGTCCCGTAGGCATATAAATATTGACGTCTATATTGGTGGCTGCCGCCAACGTATAAATCTCATCAATCAACCCATCCCGGTCAATGATGCCTGCAGGCTGCACCTCCATGAATTTGGCCAAATTATCCCGGATGATGAGTGCCTTGTCAAAATACTGGCGATGCAGGTCTTCGATGTAGGATCTGCTGAGAAAGCCTACCGCAATTACACTGATCACTACCATCGGGAAAAAAAAGGCGAAATTGAGGTAAAACTGGAGCTTGGTAGCGTAGTTGAATTTTAACCGGTCCAAGCCAAAAAACAAAGTATAGACAAGCACGGCTACCAAGGTCAACAATAAAAAGACGACAAAAAACATCGCCACATCTGCATAGGCGTAATGAGGCGAATATACCGGCGAGGAAACCATGACAATCTTATCTTCTCCTTGGATAGCCACATGATGGTACCCCTGAAAAACCACCCCGGTGGTATATAACTTGGGATCTAAAAGCAGGTTTTCGGTTTCCGCCAAGCGGTAGTTGAACACCCCGGAACTAAACTGAAGGATTTCCTCGTCAAAAACTGCATAATCCAACCACTGATCATTTACACTGGAAGCGTACTGTCTGTCCACAAGTAGCTTGGGAAACACGCTGTTGGCCATAATTCGCTGCTGCGTAAGCTCAAGCATGATCGTGCCGATAAAATTCGCGTCCCGGTACATACTGATAAAAGCAATAAACTTATTGGGACTTCCCGACTGTGCCCCTTTTACGTAGTAAAGGTTTCTGATCGGCGTAGAAAAATCACTATTCATGTATTGACTTCTATATTCATCCAGCGAAAGACTAGTTTCCCTATGGGTCAAGCTTTCACCCGAACGATTAAACACACGCACCGCTGACACAAAATTGTCCAGATAATTTGTCAGGTAAATCTTTTTGATTTTTTGCTCTACCGGATCTTTGGAAAGCAGCGGATCTGCCATTCGGTTTTTGATGAAAAGGTCGCCTCGAATATTTTCCATAACCTCCCCCAGTAGATAATTGCCCATTATATCGTCTTCCAACATCACGTAATCGGCAAAATTGCGCTTGGCTTGTACGGACTCCATGCGCGTGTGGTGATAAGAAGCTGCGCCAATAATAACCGCCCCAATCAGGCATCCAAAGAAAAAGGTAAGAAAAGCATCCAATCCTATTTGAAATATATTCTTATACAAATGAAGGCCGACGACAACCGCTACCAAAATAAAATGCCCTAAGAAAGCAATTAGAAACTCCCTATCTGCAAAAAAGAGGTAAGCCGCCACAGGGAGGGAAATATACAGCAGAATATTTAGCGCACGCTTCCTCTTCACCTTCCCCTTATACAGCACCATGTTAATGGAGATGACGGTAAATAAGAAATAAATCATACCGCCCATAAAAACAATCACTAGCCCAATTCCCTTTAGTACGTTAAAATTGGGGAGCGCCTGAATGTTGAGGTTCCACTGAGCGTTTTGGACAATGTTCAAATAAAGGCCAAAAAAAAGTGCCAAACATAGCTTACTTAAAAGAAGCGCTAGCACAAAAGTCCATGACTCGGATAGTCTCTGACGAAGCTGCCGAAAAGAAACCAATACCCGCTTGGTACCCCAATGTGTAAAAAGCATCATCAAAACGGTGGCTACGCAGACCATGTTTAGGAAAAGATCACCTAAGCTTGGATTAAGTGAAGAAGATGCGTACTGACTGGGACTAAATAGCTCTGTATCAAAAAAATCCCGTGGAAAACTAAAAAATATCATTAAAACCCGAATGGTCATCAAGATCAACGCTGTATAAAAGATGGCGGTAAGACGACTGCCCCTCATCCAAAGTGTACGGATAAAACTCCCCCCCAGCAAGACCACCAGCCCCAACAGCGAAAAGAAAAAGACCAAAAGGGTCGAGTTTCCCAGCTGTCCAGATGGCTCGTAACCAACTCGAAAAAAAACCGAGAACAAGTATTCCTTGCCATGATTTATCCTTGAATATCCCTCTAAGGTCTCTTGGGAAAGAGCGAATCGATCGTTTCCGAAAACCCGCCTATTGATCCCGGATGAAAGGTATTCATTTTCAATCTCGACATGATCAATCAGCGGGTAAACTTGGAGAACCCAGTATTCGACTGAGTTTCTAGTTATCTTCCGTAGCTTTGAAAAATATACCCCTTTCTTATTTTCAATTAGTTGGTATTTCCGGTTGGTAACAAAGTCTTCAAAGGCAGGTATCATGGTAATATCAGACCAATACACCAATGTTCCATTCGGCGAAAAGAGGTAAAAGGCATGCTCTGTGTCCGTATTGAGGGTAAGGAAACTAACCTGCTTATAAGGACGGTTTTTCATCAAAAGCTGAATATAATCCTCATCAAACCCACGGATTACTTCACTCATTTTATCCTCAAGCGCTCGGGAATATTCGGCATCACCGGTACTGCTTTTCCATAAAAAATTAATTGCCAGTACTGCCCCCAAAAGCAGAATCGAAACAATGATTACAATCCTTAGCCGTTTCAGCATACCCCTAAATCAAAAAGCAAAGCTCTATGTGGGCTTTGCTTTTATTTTATCGTTCAATCAATCATTTAATACGATATTTTTTTCTTCATTTTGGCATTTTTATACCAAAAATACCCGATAACCATCGCCAAGAGGTAGGGCGCTGCAAAGAGATACAGAATCCCCATATTCAACCCAGCCCCTACAGTGGTATCTCCATTGCTTACATTGTTTTCGATTGTAGCCCTACACATCGCACATTGTGCCAGCACATCCGGCAAATATGCTGCCATAAATACCAGTATCAAGGAAAAGGACCGTATTGCGAATTTCATAGTTATAATAACGTTTTAAATCAGCATTTGGTTTAGTGGGTGTAATACGGACTGATCATCAAATAGACGACCACGCCTGTCACCGTCACGTAAAACCAAATTGGAAACGCAAATTTGACGATTTTTCGGTGCTTATCCAATTTGTCTGCATAGCCATAGTAGTAGGCCAATAGAATTGGAAACAACGCTACGGCTGCAAAAACAATGTGTGTGATCAGCAGAAAGTAATAAACCGGCCTAATCCAACCTTCTCCTCCAAACGACGTGCTCTCCGCAGCGCCATGATAAACCACATAGGACACCAGAAATATTGCTCCAAGCACAAATGCAACTGTCATCGCTGCCTTGTGTAGGTGAATCTTACCCTGTTTGATGAACATGACCCCTGCCACCAAAGCTACTGTAGCGGCTGTATTAATAACAGCATTTAAATGAGGAAGAAAGTAAACCCAGTCAGCGCCAATTTCCACCCTGGAAGGCATGAATAACAACACGGCAACCACAATCGGCACAGCCACTGAAATAACGGTAATCCAACGAAGCATCGCCGACTCGTTGGCAGATGCAAAAGACACTCTACTGCTTTCCATATAATAATACCTTTGTTTCCAATATCAATTCATCTACTCCTTCCCTATTCGTCCCACTGTAATACCCTCTGATTCTACCAACTTCATCGATCAATACAAACTTGTCTGAATGAATAAAGTCATCCGGATTCTTGCCGCCGTCAATAGTTGGTAAAACAAACCCACAACGGGCAAGCTCATAGGTTTGTTCACGGGGACCGGTCAGAAAAAACCATTTACCCGCCTTTGCTCCATGAAGCTCCGCATACTTGGACAAAACCTCCGGAGAATCGTAGTCAGGATCGATGGAAATGGAATAGATCTGAACCATGGGCTCGTCCCGAAATGCATCCTGCACCCTTTCCATCTCTGTGGACATCACAGGACAGATGCTTGGACAACTGGTAAAGAAGAAATCAACGACAGTGATCTTCCCATCCATGCCATCCCTTCCCCTTACAAGGGAATCCTGATCCAAAAAACTAAAGTCGGGAATAAAATGTTGTCCTGCACTGCTATACTGACAATCATTGTAAGGATCTTCTACCCCATTTTCATACAGAATGGGTATTGAATACGTGTTGGTGGAGAACCCTTTCAAAAACAAAATAATCAATATTGGTATCATCAATATACACAACAATACCATCAATTGCAGAAACCTCAATCCTTTCATAACTACCTATAAACAAAAAAACAGGTTGAAGAGTCCCCCAACCTGTCAAATTATTTTCTCAATTCTGGGAATTGATTACCAACGCATATTCAGGATATCAGCACCCTCTTTCATCAATGCAATCACCAGCCATACCAAGAAGATCAAAGGGACGATAATGGAATAAAACAACGGTTTAGCTTCTTCTCCTAAGTGCATGAATTCCATCATGATGTAATAAGCCTTAACGATCGTCAGGACGATAAAGATGATGTAAAGAAGAATGCCCCTAGGCATAGTGAACGCAAACAAGAATTCCACCGCGGTGATGACAAATAGCAACAACGCCGTCATCCAGATCTTCTTAATCTTTGCCTTATCTTTGGGAATTACCTCCAGGGTTCTTTTATTCTCTTGTGAAGCCATAGTATAAATTCGTTAATCGTTAAATCAAATAGAAAAAGGTAAATACAAATACCCATACCAGATCTACAAAGTGCCAGTACAATCCGATTTTCTCTACCATCTCATAGTGCCCTCTTTGCTCGTATATACCTACCGCAGACTGATAAAATGCCAAGAACAATAGGAAAACACCCACTGTTACGTGGAACCCGTGGAAACCAGTAATAAAGAAAAACAACTGTGCAAAAGGTGCAGGACCGTATTCATTGACTACCAAATTAGCCCCATAGACAGTCTCAGAAACGACTCGTCCAAGTGAATTTACGTAGGTGATTAAGGTACCACCGTCGGTACCGTGGATAAAGTGACTCCACTCCCAAGCCTGACAGCTAAGGAAGGTAATACCACCCAACAAGGTCCACAACAACCATTTTGTCACGTCGTTTCGGTCATTTCGGTGACCAGCTTCTACAGCCAACACCATGGTGACGGAACTCAAAATCAAAATAAAAGTCATCAAACCAACAAAAACCAACGGAAAATGACCTCCGTGAACGAAGGGAATCGCATCAAAGATCATTTCAGGAATTGGCCAGTACTCGTTTGAACTGACAAAATCTGAAGCAGCACCCTCGTATGCGGGATAGCTCATTCGGATCGCACCATACGTAATCAGAAAAGCACCAAAAGTAAATATATCTGAAAGTAGGAAAAACCACATCATGAGTTTTCCATAACTCGCCTTCAATGGTTCGTTTCCACCTCCCCATACACCTCGTTTTGAGTTGATTTCTATAGCAGTCGATGACATAATATAACGTTTATTAAATAATTAATGATTCAGAAGAAGAAACATAAACAGGTACAACCAAAGTCCACCTAGAAAATGCCAATAGGTAACACACATTTCCATCTGTGCCATTTTCTTGGAATGAACTTCGTATCTAAGGGACGAAATTAATACAATAATTAGAAATATCACACCACTGATCAAATGTAATGCGTGCAAGCCGGTGAAAATATACAGGAATGAACCCGATGGATTGCCCACAAAATAGACATCCCGGTCCACTAAAGCCACCCAACTGTACCACTGCCCAACCAGGAATACGAGACCCAACGCCAAGGTTATCCCCAACGCTAACTTCAACTGATCGAGAGAGTCGCTTTTTGCGGACAAATAGGCCCAATGCAAGGTGATACTGCTTAAAACGATAACTCCGGAAGTATACCACAATATATCAGGAAGGTCAAATTCAAGCCAATTTCCCTCTGCCTGCCTTACGATATAGGCGGATGTCATGGAGGCAAAAATCATCACTACCGTGACAATAAACAGCCACAATGCAAACTTTTTTGGATGCATTGCAAGCGGCTGTTGCGCTTCCTCTACGAATGCTAGTCTTTCTTCCATCACCCTACTTTGTCTAACAAATACGCAATCTGCACAATAGGCAAATATAAAAAGGACCCAAACATGATCTTGAGCGCAGATTTCCTAGAGCAATCCCGCATCAACGAAAACGTTTGAGCTAAAAACAAAACACCGCAAATCGTTGCCACTATACCGGAATTCAATCCTGTTAGCCCGAAATAGGTTGGTAACAACCCAAGCGGCAAAAGGAAAAGGGTATAGATCATGATCTGTATCGCTGTATTCAAGTCTTTACCACCTCCAGAAGGCAGCAGTTTAAAACCAGCGCGCTTATAATCTTCGTCGCTTACCCAAGCTATCGCCCAAAAATGGGGAAACTGCCAAATAAATTGGATCCCGAAAATGATCAAAGCCTCATAGGTTACCGCACCTGTAGCGGCCGTCCACCCTAAAAGAGGCGGCATAGCACCCGGGATAGCACCGACTAAAACCGCAATAGGACCGACTCGCTTGAGAGGTGTATAAACAAATACATACAAAACCATACTTAGAATTCCCAAGTACGTAGTAAGGGGATTCGTAAACACCCAAAGTGTAAAAACCCCAACTACAGCGGTTACAATGGTAAACCACTGCGCCTCTAGCAGGGAAATAACATTCATCGGCAAGGGCCTAGATTGCGTCCGTTTCATCAACCTGTCCAAATCCCTCTCCAAAATTTCATTGGCTGAACCAGAGGCCCCACTAATCAAAAACCCACCGAGAATCAACCCAATAAGCCCGGACCACGAAAAGCCCGGAGTGGAGTGACCCAACACAAATCCGAAAACCGCAGAAAAAGTAACCAAGGCCGAAAGCCTAAATTTCAAGAGATCCGAATAAGCCCTAAGCCTTACGGCCAGCAAACTCCAAAATGTATTTTGAGAAATATTTACACTGTTCATGTTAATCTAAGCAGTTTAACAACTCCATGCTTTTCTAAATGAAAATGGATCAATACTGGTTAATTCCATACTACATGGATAGAAAGCACCCATCCCATCTAGTATTATAAGCAAACGACAAACCCGAAAATTTCGGCTAAACGACTGCTTCAAAATACTATACCCCTTGTATAATTAGTTGGGAGCTGGGCAAATCCTAAGGAATTACACAGCTCCCAATTAGTGTCTCAGCGCAGGCACCGTTCTAAAATCCTGTCAAAAACAAGCCTAAAACATACCCGATTACTGAAGTAATATCCTTTATGATTTAATGACCACCCTTAGTCTCATGGGCCACCAAAACATCTTGTTCCTCAGCGATGATTTCTTTTTCTAATTTCACCAGTCGTTCTTCGTGAGGAAGGTTGGATTCCGGCGTAGCAGATAGTGGAACAGTCTGAGGGATGAAATCATCCTTCGCACCGGGCTTAGAATAATCATAGGGCCAACGATAAACCGCTGGAATTTCTCCAGGCCAGTTTCCGTGACCAGGATGCAAAGGGGTAGTCCACTCCAAGGTGTTTGACTGCCATGGATTCAATGAGGCCCTTCTACCTCTGTACATACTGTAGAAGAAGTTGAACAAGAAGATAAATTGGGCTGCAAACGTTATAATCGCTGCGGCAGATACAAACATGTTTAGATCGGTATACATGTCTGAGAAAGAGAAGGTAGACCAGCTATAGTATCTTCTAGGAAAGCCTGCAATACCAATATAGTGCATGGGGAAGAATACCATATACACGCCTACAAAAGTTAGCCAGAAATGTACGGAACCCAGTTTTTCATCCATCATTCTACCAAACATCTTTGGGAACCAATGATATACGCCTGCCATCAACCCGAAGAAAGATGCTGATCCCATCACTAGGTGGAAGTGGGCAACTACGAAGTACGTATCGTGCAATTGAATATCAATCGCAGAGTTACCCAAAAATATACCCGTGAGTCCACCGGAAATAAAGAAAGAAACCAATCCAATAGAGAACATCATTGCCGTGGTGAAGCGAAGATTCCCTTTCCATAGCGTGGTAAGATAATTAAACACCTTCACCGCTGAAGGTACCGCAATGATCAGCGTCAGGAACATAAAGATAGATCCCAAGAACGGATTCATTCCAGATACGAACATATGGTGGGCCCACACGACGAAGGACAATATCGTAATACCAAGCATCGAGATAATCATCGCTTTGTATCCGAAAATCGGCTTCCTAGAATTTGTAGCGATCACCTCCGATGTAATACCAAGTGCAGGTAACAAAACGATATACACTTCAGGGTGACCTAAGAACCAGAATAGGTGCTGATACAGAACGGCACTTCCGCCGGTATTCGGCAATGCCTCCCCACCAATGTATATGTCAGATAGGTAAAAGCTAGTACCAAAACTACGGTCAAAAACCAATAACAAAGCAGCTGAGAATAACACAGGAAAAGACAGTAATCCAATCACGGCAGTCAAGAAAAACGCCCAAATGGTCAGGGGCAGTCTAGAAAATGACATTCCCTTCGTTCGTAAATTTATGACTGTAGTAATGTAATTGATTCCCCCTAAAAGCTGAGAAGCAATAAAGAAAACCATCGCTACCAGCCAAAGAGTCATCCCCAGTCCTGAACCAGGCATAGCCTGTTCGAGAGCTGAAAGCGGCGGATATACCACCCATCCTCCGGAAGCAGGACCTGTTTCAATGAAAAGAGAGATGAACATGATTACCCCTGAAAGAAAGAAGAACCAATAGGAAAGCATATTCATAAAACCGGACGCCATATCCCGCGCTCCAATCTGCAATGGGATCAGGAAATTGGAAAAGGTACCACTCAGTCCAGCAGTAAGTACAAAAAAAACCATGATGGTACCGTGCATTGTCACCAAGGCAAGGTAAAAATTAGGATCCAATTGACCTGTCTCAGTGATCCAGCCACCAAGCAAAGGCCGAAGGAATTCCAAATTCAAATCCGGAAAACCTAACTGAAGCCTAAACAAAATGGACAGGAACCCTCCAATCAACGCCCAAAATATCCCGGTAACCAAGAACTGCTTACCGATCATCTTATGGTCAGTGGTGAAGATGTATTTCGTTATAAAGCTGTCTGAGTGTTCGTGGTCATGATGATCGTCATGCGTGGAAACACCATGTGCTGATACGTTAGCTACCGCCATATTAGTTATAAATTAATGTTATTTACTTTCTACCGCCGATGTCTCGGCCAAGTTATCAGGACCCGCAGGTAAATCTAATACCAGACTCGGATTAGATTCCACGAAGGTCTTTTGCTCATTAAACCATTTCCTGTACTCATCTGGCTCTACCACTGTGATCACTCTCCTCATCGAAAAGTGTCCACTCCCGCAGACTTCAGTACATGCAATCTCGTATTCAAAATCCTCGTTACCAAGCTCAGCCCTCATTTCAGCTGTTGTCTTTGTAGGAACAAACCAAAATCGGGTGGGCATACCTGGTACAGCATCCATTTTCAAACGCATATGAGGCGCAAATACAGAATGTAATACGTCCCTAGCTCTTATCTTAAATAGAACCGGCTCGCCTTTTGGAATTACGACAGATTGTGCAGGAAAATCGTCTCTAGAATTTTGATCGGAGAAATCAACGCCACGGGAATTGGTTGCATTGATCAAACGATAGTCGTAATCTCCTAAGATTCCATCTTTACCAGGGTATCTGATCTCCCAAGCAAACTGATAACCCATCAGCTCCACTTCATGAGCTCCCTCAGGTGCCGGAGAAGTAATGTCAGTCCACGCTTTCCAACCGGAAATTACCAAAACCGTCAATACGACCGCAGGTACCAACGTCCAAATGATTTCAAGTTTGTTATTGTCAGGGTAGTAAGTCGCACGCTTCTTCTCATTATACTGATACTTATAGCTGAACCAGAAGAGAAGAATGTGGGTAAGGATAAAAATGAATCCGGTTACCGCCATAGTTATCCAGAAAAGCTGATCCGTCACCACTCCATGCTCCGAAGCAATCGGCAACTGATAATTATCAAATTCCTTTATGGAATACCAAAACATCAATATACCGGTACCTACTAAGAACACCATCATCAAAAAAGCATTGACTTTGTTGGTATTTCCTGTATGTTTACCTTCTGTACCTTTTGCGACAGAGATGAGTGTCTGCACTCTAAATACCATCCAAATAACGGACAGCAAAAGAACAACACCTATAGTTATAAGAAATCCGTACATAATAATCGTTTTTTCGGATAAAATTTAAATGTGATGATGAAGACTCTCCTCTAACATGGGGTGGTTTTTGGCAACAAGTCTTGATTTAGCCAAGTTGGTCAAAACAACCAATGTAAAGCCAGCAGCATATACCAGAAGCATTCCAATTTCCATAAAACCGAGCCCCCCGTTGTGACCCAAAGTCCCTGGCTGAACCATCAGAAAGAAATCCAGCCAATGTCCAAACAGAATCAACGTACAAACCAACTTAAGGAAAACAGAGTGCCTTTTCGAATCTCTTGTCATTAAAACCAAAAACGGGAGAACAAAGTTTATGATGATATTTACAAAAATGAACCCACCATACACATCGCTTGACAACCTCTCAATAAAGTAAACAGACTCCTCAGGAATGTTAGCGTAATAGATTAACAAGAACTGTGAAAACCAGATGTAGGTCCAGAAAATGGAAAATGCAAACACAAACTTACCTAGATCGTGGATGTGATTTTGATTGACCATAGGAAGATAGCCCAAATCCTTCAAAAACAAAGTAACCAACGTGATTGCGGATAGGCCGGCAACAAACCAAGAAGCAAACACATACCATCCAAACAACGTAGAAAACCAGTGCGTGTCAATTGACATCACCCAATCCCAGGCACTAACCGAAGAGGATACCGCAAAGAAAACCAAGAAGATGGCAGACCACTTTCGGATCTGAAACCAATACGAACTCCCACCTTGGATATCTTCTTGCTCGGAGAGAGACTTTAGCTTATTGAAGAAAAACACCCAGAAACCAAAGAATAGAACCATTCTCACGATGTAGAATATTGGGAACGATCCTTTTTCAAGAGGCCAATAAAAGAAACTGCCTTTTCCGTCAATGATTTTATCATAATGAGCTGCATCCGCCTTATCATACACGTAGCTATGAGTCCAGTGAAACAAGTCGTGGCTAGCAATGAAGAACGTAATGATCATCAATGCACCGGCGATAGGAAGCCAGTGACCGAAGGAAATCATAATCCTTATCAGAGGAGCGGACCAACCCGCCTGTGCAGCATATTGGATAGCAAAGAAGAACACGCCAATGATAGCGATACCAGTGAAATAGACATTGTTTATCCACAAGTTGGCCCACAGACGCTGCGTCCAGTGAAACGCATGGCCACCAGCCTCATCTCCGTGGGCATGTCCCCCAAAAATTCCGGCCAGGATACCGATCACTAATAATCCGGCTCCCGCCAAACCGACGGTAATAACGGTATTCCTGATCGCATCGGTAAAATCAAATTTCTGATCAAGATTGTAGTTTGTAACCTGTGCCATTATTATTTCTGAATTTCTTGTTTAACATAGTGCACGATCTTCCACCGTCTCTCGATGGACATCTGAGAACCATGGGCTCCCATCCTACCTTTTCCGTGAGTAATCACATGAAAAATATGTCCCTCGGGTAACTCTTTATAGGCACCGCCTTTCAAATTTGCAACACCACCAATGACTTCACCTACTTTACCATCACCCTCTCCTTGAGCGCCATGGCAAGCTGAACAATACTGGATATACAACTGACCACCCTCTGCCAACACCTCATCTGTAAGCTCAACCGGATTTTCCACTAACGCAGAACCCTCCAAGTCAGCTATTCGTAGCCTGTAAGGCAAAATACCGTTTTTATTTCTCGGAACGGTATTAGCAACGGGCTCCCGCATGTTCATGCCATGGGGATTATTGATGTTGCTGTTGAAAAATTCTCCTTTTCCATCTTCGCGATTCGAAAGCCATTGACCTTCGTCTTCGTTTTTAATTTGGGAAAGCGGCTCATAGGCAACAGAATGGTACATCTGTGGCGCATACTCGGTACCGGGATAGTCACCAGATGCACTGCAAGAAGCAAGGGCAAGTGAGGCTCCCGTTACGGCTATAACATATATGGACGTCGTAAATTTCATCTGTCTTATATTACCTATTCAAAATTTTTATTATTTACCTCGGTAGCACCGGCATTTTTCAGTACATCAACAATGGCATCTTGCTGAAGACCTCCGTTATTTGCCAAGTCAATGGCCATAACATGCTTATCATCCGTACTCCTTAAATCAAATATCCTAGGATTACCCCAAGGCTTCAGATTGCTAGTCACCATAAACACGCCAACCATACCAAAAGCCGCCAACAAAACTGTCATTTCAAAGGTAACAGGAATGAAGGTAGGAAGCGAAGCGTAGTTTTTACCGCCGATAATCATCGGCCAGTCAAATTTCATCATGTAAAACTGCATGGTGAGAGCCAAGGTAGTTCCTAGCATACCGAATAGAAAAGCTGCAATAGGCAGACGACTTCTTCTGTATCCCAGTTCCTCATCCAATCCATGAACCGGATAGGGCGAGTATACCTCGTGGATCTTCACACCACTACCTCGGACTTTTTTCACCGCATGGAGCAGTACGTCCTCATCGTCAAAGATTCCAAGTACAAAGTTTTTATCTCTTTCCATGATTATTTAGTTACTTTTTCTGATGAAGACTTCAATACCGACTTAACCTCCGCCATGTTGATAACAGGGAAGAACTTCGCAAACAATAAGAAACAGGTAAAGAACAATCCAAAGGTGAACATATAGACGCCCACATCTGTGATGGTAGGATAAAACATTACCCAAGACGAAGGAAGGAAGTCTCTGTGTAGGGAAGTCACGATAATCACAAACCGCTCAAACCACATTCCGATATTCACCACGATAGAAAGTATGAACGTCGCCGCAATAGAGGTCCGGATCTTCTTAAACCAGAAAAGCTGCGGGGATATCACGTTACAAGTCATCATAGACCAATAGGCCCACCAATACGGTCCAAACATCCTATTTACGAAAGCATATTGCTCCGCAGCTACACCGGAATACCATGCGATGAAAAACTCCGTGATGTACGCAATACCCACGATCGAACCAGTGATGATAATCACTATGTTCATCAATTCAATGTGCGTAATGGTGATATAGTCTTCCAACTTAAAGACTTTCCTAGTGACCAGCATGAGTGTCAATACCATCGCAAATCCAGAGAAAATCGCTCCTGCCACAAAGTAGGGCGGGAAAATCGTCGTGTGCCACCCAGGAATAACCGACGTAGCAAAGTCAAAGGATACAATCGTGTGTACAGAAAGTACCAAGGGTGTAGCTAGACCTGCAAGGATCAACGACACGGACTCGTACCGCATCCAAGTTTTTGCAGCTCCATCCCACCCGAAACTAAGTGCACCGTAGATGGTTCGGCGGATACCCGTCGCTCGATCTCGAATTGTGGCGAAATCGGGGATTAGACCGATGTACCAGAAAACCAAGGAAACGGAAAAATAGGTA
Source organism: Lunatimonas sp. (assembly GCF_020832325.1). Classification (GTDB taxonomy): domain Bacteria; phylum Bacteroidota; class Bacteroidia; order Cytophagales; family Cyclobacteriaceae; genus Lunatimonas. The sequence continues at coordinate 42,705 of NZ_JAFIEU010000007.1, read as the reverse complement.
GAGATCGCAAACACGTCCCAAAGTAGGGGAGAGTTGAAATTTACCCAAAGAGATCCATAGGTATTGGGAAGCGGCAATGCCCATATCGCACCGATCCAAGGCCTACCCATGTGAATCAAAGGGAAAAGGGCAGCACAAATTACCGCAAAAATCGTCATGGCTTCTGCCGCCCTGTTGATGGAGGTTCTCCACTTCTGACGGAACAACAACAATACTGCTGAAATAAGGGTACCCGCGTGACCAATACCTACCCACCACACGAAGTTGGTGATATCCCACGCCCAACCTACTGTCTTATTTAAGCCCCACATGCCAATCCCTTCCCAAAGGGTGGCCGCAAGGGCCAAGGAACCAAGCAGAAGCGTACCAACGGCAACAGCCAGACCTAAAAGCCAGCCGACTGTGGGTTTCCCCTCCACTTGCCTGGCAACGTCATTGGTAACGTCCTTGTAAGTCTTACCACCGGTAACCAGCGGCTCTCGTACGGATGAAGTAACCTGCATATCTTAATTATTAATGATTTAAGCTTCGTTTTTGTCCTTGTTTCTGATTTTGGTGAAGTACCAAACGTTAGGGCTAACGTTGATTTCCTCCAACACGTGATAAGCGCGCTCCTCATTGACCTCTTTGATCGCTGAATCTGTATTCTCTTCAATCTTAAGCAATTTGGAAACTCTTGATTGCGGATCATTCATATCACCAAATACCAAAGCTTCGGTAGGACAGGCAACGGCACATGCTACGTTTATCTCCCCATCCTGTATCTTTCGACGCTCCTTCTTAGCAGCCAATTTACCAGCTTGGATGCGCTGCACGCACATGGAACATTTCTCCATCACACCCCTAGCCCTTACCGTTACGTCCGGGTTCAGGACCATCTTACCCAAATCATCGTTTTGAGGCGTATTCACACCCGCAAAATCCTTGTTATCGTGGTACTTAAACCAGTTAAATCGACGTACTTTATACGGACAGTTGTTGGCACAGTACCGGGTACCGATACATCGGTTATAGGTCATTTGATTGAGTCCCTCTGAACTGTGTGTAGTAGCAACTACCGGGCAGACGGTCTCACAAGGCGCATTGTTACAATGCTGGCACATCATCGGCTGAAAGATAACCTCGGGATTATCCGCCGCTTGCTCCAATTCCTTATTTTCGGTAGCACCCTGTGGAGAGCTATAGTATCGGTCGATTCGGATCCAAGCCATCTCCCGACGGTTAAGAACCTCCTGCTTACCCACAACTGCTACGTTGTTTTCTACCTGACAGGCCACCGTACAGGCACCACAGCCGGTGCAGGAATTCATGTCGATCGCTAGACCCCAGTGGTGTTGGCTATATTTATGGCCCGACCAAAGTGAAATTTTAGAAGGCTTCACAAACTCGCCGTCCTTATAAATTTGGGGCTTGTAACGTCCTGCGCTAGCATCCTGCTGATACTCGCCAAGGGTCGCTTCCTGTACCACAAACTCCCTACCCATGTAGGTTTGGTGTGTTTGGGTCTGAGCAATCCGATAGCTCTCAGAGGTTAACTCTATGCTTACTCCCTCCGTGATGTCGTAATTCACAAATCCTTGAGCGGTACTTAAAAATGGATAGGCATTTATACCAACTCCGTCTGCAACTCTTCCAGCTACGGTACGGCCATAGCCCAAGGCCAAGCCAACCGTTCCGTCCGCTTGTCCAGGCTGAACCAACACAGGTACGGTTACGGTGATGCCGTTAGCGGTTAATTTAGCAGTCTTCGTGCCCCCTTCAAACATCTTCAGGCCATTCTCGTTGGCCCAGCGTTGGGAAACGGTCAGGTAGTTGTCCCACGTAGCTTTGGAGATAGGATCCGGCATTTCCTGGAGCCAAGGGTTATTTGCGAAGGTACCAGAACCAATACCAACTTTTGCATAGATCGTGAGTTCCAAGCCGGCATTATCTGCCTTGTAGGCCCTTCCAATTGCTGCAGCAGCACTTTCTACGCCACCTATCGGCGCCACAGTTTCCCCTGTCTCTCCGGGTACCTCGTAGACACCGTTGTGGAGACAAGTATCCCAAAATTGCTGAAAATCAGCGGTACCATCTTGACTGGCAAAAAATTGTTCGTTCCAAGTAGAACGGATAAAATCGTAGTAACTGGTATTACTTCCTGACCACTTCAGGAAACTCTCTTGAGCCTGTCGGGTATTGAAAAGTGGCGAAATAGTCGGCTGCGCCAAGCTAAACTCGCCAGCTTTGGGGCTGTAATCGTTCCAACTCTCCAAATAGTGGTGATCTGGTGCAACGTACTGTACCAACGACGAAGTTTCGTTTTTGGCCTCGCTGGTTGCTACCGAAACCTTCGCTTTACCAATAGCCTCAGCCAGTGCTGCACCTTGGGCAAAATCGTACACAGGGTTACAATTGTAGAATATCACTCCTCCAACCCTTCCCGCAGCGAGATCAGCAACAAATTTACTCATTTGCGCATCATCGCCTTTTCTGAAGTGGGCTGCTTTGCCAAAATTCACGGTGCTTCCGTTGTTACCCAGCAACTCGTTTATGGCATGTATAATAACTTGTACATTTGGATCGTTGGAACCGGAAACAACCAATGAACTTCCTCTATTAGCCCAAAGCTCGTCGGCTGCTTTGGCTAAATGGGCGATTTCAATTGCCCCACCGGACGCGGTGGAAGCACCTGCCTTACGGGCGATCAAGTTATACAGGGACAACACGGCAAGACCGCTTTGTGACGCCTTGATGGGCGTGCGGTAATCGGCGTTGGCACCTGTGAGGGAAAGATTCGATTCAAACTGGAAGTGACGGGACATGTTGGCATTGCCCTTAGATATCTTTCTTCCTTTGCTGTATTGTTTTGAAAACTCAATCGGTGAGATCCAGGTACCCAAAAAATCAGCACCAAAACTGACGATCACTTTGGCGTTGTCAAAATGGTAAGATGGTAGGGCCTTGATACCGTAGTAGGTTTCGCTTGCCTTGGTAATTCCATAGTTGGAAATAGGATCGTAGGTAATTACCTCTACATTGCCCATAGCTTCTGCAAATGCCGCTATAGCCTTTTCTGTGGAGGGCGAAAGGATGGTGTTGGTGACGATTTTTATAGCTCCGGCACCTTTCAACTTGCCTCCTAAATCGGCATCCAAGGTCGCCCAATCTGAGGGCTGTCCTCCGATTTGGGGAGCGGTATAACGTTGCTTGTCATACAGAGAAAGTACAGAAGCCTCCACGATGGCACTAGTACCTCCCTGTGTCACGGAGGAAAGCTCGTTTCCATCGACTTTAATTGGCCGACCTTCCCTAGTCTTAACTACTACCGAAGCATAATCTCCGCCAGAAGCGAAGGTAGTCGCATAAAAGTTAGGAACGGATGGATCAAGGTCAACTGGCTTATTTACGTAGGGGATGGCCTTTCTAACTGGTGCCTCACAGGCGGCCAAAGAAGCTGCTGCCACACTAAAACCCATGAGCTTTAAGAAATCTCTTCGGGATGGGGTACCGTCTTCGTTGGATTTGTGCAAAGGAAGATTTTCGGGAAACTCTCTATCCGCGTTTTTTACAAACTCGGGATCGTTGGTTAGTTGCTCCAACCCTTTCCAGTATGTCTTTTTATTATCTTTCATTTCTTTTAGAAAAGATTTTCGTAAAGATTAATTTTTAATAGTGACACTTAGCACATTCCAGTCCTCCGATGTCCTTTACCTTCAAAGCATCTTTGGAGTCGGCATGCAGTTGTACTAACTTATCGTAATACTGATTACCCTGGGTGGCTACTTCCGTATTTCTATGACAGTCTATACACCATCCCATGGTAAGCGCACTGTGCTGGTATACGACCTCCATCTCTTCGATGGGACCGTGGCAGGTCTGACACTCAATGCCTCCAACTTTCACGTGCTGGGAATGATTAAAATAAGCCAAATCTGGCAAATTGTGAATCCTAACCCACTCAATCGGACGGTTGTTATCGTACGCATCGTACAGCTTGGCAATCTCTGGAGATACACCCTCCTTACCATCCACATTCTGTATGTGCATGTGGCAGTTCATACAGATGTTAGCGGAGGGAATGTTGGCAGATTTTCCGATTTCTACGCCGGTATGGCAGTATTGGCACGGTATTTCGTATTTGCCAGCATGTAGTTCGTGAGAGTAGGCGATAGGCTGGGTAGGCGCATATCCTTGCTGAATACCGATTCCATACAGACCGTCAATCGCCGTTTTTACCACCAATGCCATCACGATAGTGGTCACTATCACAATCAACATATCACTGGTAAGCACCTTTTTAATGCTTCCCTTTTGGTTGATAAATGCCTTGTCTTCTTCTGAAATTTTATCGCTGGTATTCAGGTATTTGGTCAATACAGAAACGATCAATCCCAAGACAACCAGTATAAGAAGGAGCACGATAATCAACACGCCAAGTATAATGCTTAGGTATTCACTTGGAATACCTCCGCCCGCACCGCCTGATCCCTCGCCACCAGCTGTAGCTTGGGCCGATGCCTCCTCTTTGCCACCATACTCGATGTACGAAAGCAAATTCATCACGTCCATTTCGCTAAGGAAATCATGGGCAGGCATCACTATATTGTTGTATTCTCGGAAGAGTGCTACCGCCTGTGCATCACCACTCTGAATGAGTGCCTGTGAATTCAAAATAAAACCCTTGGCCCAGTCTAATGTCCTGCGCTCGGTCACGCCTCTCAAAGCCGGACCGGTGTACCGTTGGTCTAGTTTGTGACAGGTTTTACAATTGGCATTGAAAATAGCCTCTCCTGCCTTAATGGCATCTTCACTATCCGGAACATCGGGGTGAGCTGCGTGGCTTTCCGTCCCCGAAAACAAGAACAGAGCCAGCAGTAAAGTACCTAGATGAATAGGAACCCCTAAGAATGAGCGTTTGATAGACATAATTTTATTTTGTTTTTCCAATTTTTTTCAAGGACTTCAAAATTCCCCACAAATGTACTACCCAACTTCTATTTTTCAAACTTAACTATTTGAACTGCCGAATTTTGGACACTCTCAGAATTTTTCCGTTAAGATATTGTTTGTCAGCGAATTGTATCTTGATAAACAATACCTTCAATTATTTAGAATCGATATAAATAAATAGTTTTCGTCAAACAGGCTATACGTATCTTATAGTTTGACCAACCGGACCCAATCGCGCCTGCACCATACCCATGAACATTGCTTGCTATTTTTTATTTATTCAAAAAATCAAGGACCATAGTTGACATCAAAGTTCTTTCTCGCTACATTTGCGTTCCCTTTTACTAGGGTCGAGTGGCCGAGTGGCTAGGCAGAGGTCTGCAAAACCTTGTACAGCGGTTCGAATCCGCTCTCGACCTCTCAAAAAAAAGCATCCCGACGTGGATGCTTTTTTTGTTTTTAATTCAACCTTTTACGGCTCCGGTCGGGCCATGCTAGCCTTGGGGTCCCGTTTCCCTAGCAATAAATTGCTCCAAACGCTTTTGGTACTGAGACCTTCCATCTTCGTATATGGGGTTGAGTCCTTTCTTCTCAGGAAACGTCTCCATATGCAATGTCTGTGTTGGGAACGCAAAGCGTACGCCCAGCTCATTGGCCAATTTGATCGTTCCCAGCAACAAGTCTTCTCTAGCTTTGAGCTCTTCTGGCCACGAAGGGACCTCGAAAAATACATAAAACATGATATCCAAGCTGTAGGCGGACAGATTGTTTAGGTAGATATTGAAGTAGTCCTTACGAGTACTTGGATGGCGCCTGACCAGCTCTTTCAATCCCTCCACAAACACTTCTATCAACTCCGGCGGAGTGTCATAAGTAATGGTTATCTGCGTATAAAACCTCCGGTATTTTCTCAGTCCGTGATTATCAATGGTCGCGTCGGCAATCTTTCCGTTTGGAATATAAACCAGGGAATTCCGAAATGTTCGTATCCGCGTTGACCTAAAACCAACCTCTTCCACAGTACCGTCCACATCGCCACTGGTAATCCAATCCCCCACTTGAAATGGCTTATCGATGAAAATCATGACCGAACCAAAAAAGTTTTTGATGGTGTCTTGAGCAGCTAGGGCAAAAGCCAACCCCCCAATCGAAAGTCCCGTCAAAAAGGGGACAATGTCCAATTGAAGGCCATCCTTGAGGATAAACAGGGTTCCGATGACAATGATGAATGTCTTGAGCGTCTTTCTGACCAACGGCACCAATTGATCATCCAACGTAGACTCCGTCTTTGCTGCCATGCTCTCTAGATAGGAAGACAGCAGGTTGGCAAGTTTATAGAAAATGATGGTAACCAGCAATGGCTTCACCGCATTTAGCATAACAGTAACCCAGGACACCACTGCGATAGGCAACTGAAGCACCCGAATAAATACCGCCAATAACAATACGATCAGGTAAATACTTACAACGCGGGCAACAGGAAGAAGGTATTTCTGCGCAGTCTGCCCGTAGCCCGCCCGGATCAATAGGTAGTAAAACCCACGATCCACTACAATGGTAAATACCTTGTGGCTCACAAAGATCAGTAAGACCAACACAAACAAGCCAACCAACTGCCACAGGTGCAACCCAAAATACAATTCGGTACCGATCTTGGGAAGCAGGTTCAACAGTTTGGCAGTACCAAAAGGATAGGTCTCGGTGTGGAGATCCTTGATTTGACTGACTGTAAAACTGGAAAATAACCATTGATTACCGACTTTTTCCACGAATACTCCCGGCAATCGCTGTTCATCAAAAAAGTACCGCTGGCGATTGTTCCTAAGGGTATCGGTATAATTCTGGTCCAGTGGGACCTCACCCAGCCTCACATACACTCCCCTACCATCAAATACCTGCTTCAGCTTCACCGCCAAACTGGAAGGGTCCTCAGCCGCCGATCCCGTCATATCCAAGGTTTTACCTGCCAAATCAGGATCAAAGGACTCCTCCTGCAAATTGTAAAAAAACGTCAAAGTAGTGTGATAAGGACTACTCAAATTATTGTAATCCGTCGAATCAATGACCAAGGGAATGTGTGATTCGAAAACCTGTCCATGCACATTGAGTGGAACAACCTGCAACACCCAAATCAAAAATGAAAAAACCAATAGTTCCTTACGCATACCTATATTAATTTCAAAGGGCTAACACCAGATATTGGCTGCCCTCTTGGAATACCGTGAATGGCTATAAGGCCGCAAATATAACCATATTTAATACGGAAGACCAATGATTTACACTACAAGGGAAGCTTGTATTCCCTGAGTTGGTTGTTATATACGGAAGCGATGACGTATTCGCTCTTGGTGGCCGAATACGATACAGAGATCCGCCCCCTACCCTCTATCGGATTCTTGCTCAGCAAATTCCCTTTTAGATCGAATAAATAGACAAACTCCTGCACCCGGTCCACGATCACGAATACCTCTTTCTCGTAACCAAAGGAAAACCACTGAAAGAGCAGGTCATCCGATAAGATAGAGTAGTCAAACAACGGAGACTCGTTTGCATTCAGCACAGAAACCTTATTGAACTCATGTAGCACGATCAAAAAGTCGTCCCGGTTTTGGTTGTTGACCACATGAAAGCGGGTCTCCCTATCTGGCCTCAATAGCTGGCTCCGGTAGGTAAGCTCTCCATTAAAATTTACACTTACTACCTCTCCCGCATCGTTTACGGTTACCACCTGAGAGGCTGTTCCGCCCCGATCCGTTAGCCCATACGCAGTAGAAACCCCATCACCCAGTCTAATCGGCTGTCCCGCTCTGGATTCACCCCTCCTGGTAAATAGTTCCAAGTTGCCATTTTCATGCAATGAAATCATCACATCTCCCAGACCGGGCACCCGGTGGTGGGCGGGCATTTCGGCTAGGCGTCCCGTCGTGCGCTTGGGGTCCCAGCCTTCGAGCAGGTTCCCCTGTTTATCCAAGAGATACAAATCGCCCATTTCGTCTGCCACAAAGAACCGGTATTCCCTATTTCCATCGTAATCCACCAGATTAAGGTGTGCGATTCGGGCATTGCCCGGCAGTTGTATAGGATATTCTGGAAGCAGATTGCCTAACCGGTCAAAAGCATAGATACCGTCTACACAAGCGAAGACGAACTGAAGCTTCTCATTCTTAAAATAATCGATCTGAAACACTTCTCCGATAATCGGGTTTTCCAGCTCCCTAGAAAAGACCAGATTCCCTTCAGGGCCTATCAGGTAGATGGTACGCCGTTCATCCTGTACCAGGTACTCCAGGCTCCGGTCATTGAAATTGCGAAGTGCCCTTGGACCGAAGACCAAGGGAAAATTAACGTTGACTGACCTAGATAGGGTCAGGATGGGTTGTGGCGCGGTCGACTTAATGGTATTGCCATAATCTACATGTAATTGGACCGAACCCGAAGATGAAGCATTGTTCATCTCGAGGGTCACAATCGACAGCGTATTAAAATTTGGTGCGTATTTTTGGAAGAGAGAACTCCAGCCAGGCGTAGTTGCCCCAAGCAATCGCCCGTAAAACTTCGGTACATCTAGCCATTGCGTAAAAGGTACGTCCCCCTTAAATTTCTCGATGAAAGCGCGTTTGGATATGGACTTTCCCCAGGTGTTGTCATTGTATAGATCGTCCAAGTAGTTCTTCATGCCTCTGAGCGAGTTGGTCATGATCAGGAAACCGTCAGATTGAGCTATATAGGTCCGGGAGAAACCATCAAAGGCCCCGTTGTATAAGTGTAAAGGAAACTGCTCGGTATGAATAGTGTATATTTCGCGTCCCAGATGGGTATCCCGCTCCACCACACCGGCATCGCCCTGATCCACGTCATGAACAAAATCGGCTATGCTTGCCCAAGCCTGCTGGGCATCCACTGTGGGCACCAACAAAACCCGGTCTGGGTTTTCCGTCCCGCCGTGTTCCATTATCAAGTATATCAGCCACGGCGCTGTATCAGTAAAAAAACTGCTCTCTGAAAAAGCCCGCTGTACATCGGAAAAAACGGTACTCTTGACTCTATCCAAGCGGGTGGCGGGAAGCGAACGCTGTTGTAAATTTTCCCTCTCCAGTACCCTCACCACGGCAGATCGATTGCTCACAAAATGAAAAAACTCCGAACCAAGCGGTTGGGAAACCTGCTGCAAGCGAAGTCCTTCCGATCTGAAATCCACGAGCTTTCCGGAAAGCGAAAACCTGCCCTCCCCATAGCCGGGTTCCAAAATAGCGGCATAGGGCAGCCCCCCCAGATCTTGAGAAAACATGCTGCCCGCTTGGGAAGTAGTGCCCCCCAGCAGCGCACCCAACCCCTGTGATCCTATCCGTAATCGACCCCTTCCACCGGGTAGCGTCGGCTCCTCGAACAACCCCGGATATGCCGCCATAAAGTCTGCCCTGTCGCCCGACTTGGCCGTGCGTATCGCGTCCTCAACCAAAAAGGATGTAAAGCTCGCAACCAATACATCGCCATAAAACCCATACGTGAGCGTCCGTGTAGCCAATTCCGGTTGGTATTCCCACAAGGTTACGCCGCTATAATTGCGGGATTTAGGCCCCGTATCTCCTTCTATATGGCTCTCAAGCAAAGCGATTAATTCCGGCACCCGATCACCGTCGTAGGCGATGGCAAACAGAAAATCAAACTCCTCCCTACCAATGGGATGCAGGGACACCAAAAACTTTTGCCCCCTCCAGGTTCTTTCCAGCACCCCACTCCTTCCCGCCAAGCTATCCAGCCTCACCAGTTGGCTCTCCAGGTTTTTGAGCGCCGGAATTTCGACGAGATCCTGCCATAGTGGCTGAGAAACCAACTCGTTCCATGCCTGCACCGGCTCTGCTGTTTCAAAAACCAAGATGCTGTTGGCCGGGATCATCCGATAGGGGTCTACCTTGGAGGAAAAAAAATCCGTCCGGACCAGCAAATAGCCCGAAACTCCCAAAAGAATTACAAGGATTAGCGCAAAGAAGGTTTTTACGGTAGTCAAAGGAATGATCTGTTAGTTATTACTTACCCTAATAACGAAAAAAATCCCAATAGTGAATTGGGATTTTTTACTAGCGGATTCATTTTCAAAAGAAATCAGTTAGACCCGATTTTATCGAGCACATCCATGACCTCTTTCACATGCGAACGGGATACTTCAAGCAATTGCTTTTCTTCGGCGTTCAAATCCAACTCAATGACTTTCTCCACTCCGTTTTTACCGAGGATTACCGGCACGCCCAAGTAACAGTCGTCAATACCGTACTCGCCGTCCAACTTGATACATACCGGGAATACCCTACGCTGGTTTTTGATAATGGATTCTACCATCTGTGCTGCCGCAGACCCCGGGGCGTACCAAGCAGAAGTTCCCATCAACTTCACCAATTCACCTCCACCGAACTTGGTGCGCTCGATGATCGCGTCCAGTTTCTCGCTATCGATGAGTTCAGTCACAGGAATACCTGCCACAGTGGTGTATCTCGGAAGAGGAACCATCGTATCTCCATGGCCTCCCATCAGAATAGCCTGTATCTCTTTTGGAGACACGTCCAGCGCTTCGGCCAAAAACGCACGGTACCTCGCGGTATCGAGGATACCCGCCATACCGATTACTTTGGTTCTAGGCAGCTTGGAGGTGATGTGTGCTTGGTAGGTCATTACATCCAACGGATTGGAAACCACGATAATAATGGCGTCTGGAGAATGCTTGACCACGTTTTCTGTCACCGATTTTACGATACCAGCATTGGTTTCGATCAGGTCATCACGGGTCATCCCTGGCTTTCTTGGCAAGCCTGAGGTGATGACCACCACATCTGATCCCGCAGTTTTCGCATAATCATTGGTACTGCCTACTGTTCGGCTGTCGTATACGTTGATGGGGGCTTTTTGCCAAATATCCAGGGCCTTTCCTTCGGCCACTCCTTCTTTGATATCGATCAATACGATCTCTTCGGCGATTTCCCTGTAAGCCAACACGTCGGCACATGTAGCGCCCACGTTTCCTGCTCCAACTACGGTTACTTTAGTCATGATATATCGGTTTAGTTTAAATTTTTTAGGTTTTTTAAAAATTTCCGCTAAGATACCAAAGAAAAGCCTTTTTAGGAAGCAATGGTTTGAATTATTCAAACATCTGACCTAGGTTGAAGAAGCCGTAGGAGTTTTGGTAAGAGTTGAACAGACGGATGTTATTGTGGTTGTAAAACTCGGCTAAGGAAGTAATCATTTTTGCCTGTATTTTGGGGTTACTTTCAAATACCTCCAAAATGGCATAGTTGGGTATCACCCACAGGGATGCCTCCTCCGAATCCACAATGGCCGTATAAATCCGCTTGGATCCCTCGAGCAGCGCGTTCTCGCCAAAAGCCTCGCCGGAATTTATCCGGAGGATGGTTTCAAAGGAATCTTTGATATCTATGCTTAGGTGCACACGGCCCTTTTCCAGAATATACAATGCCTGACTGGGGTCATTTCGAAAAAAAACCACCTCGTTTTTCAGGTACTTCCGCTTGTGAATGGCGGGCAGCAACCGAACGAGTTCCGAATAACGCAGTCGCTCAAAAAATTTCACCTTTGCCAGAAACTCAAACTGACGGCGCTCCGACTCGGAATAACTCTTTTTAAACGGATTATACATGTTTGCCTATCGCTTTTACATACAATACTTCTCGGGTAAATGAACCTACTTTGAACCGATCATCCACCCTATACCCAATGACCCACGCTATGTCCTCTCCCGAGCACAACACCCTGACATGCTGCTTTCGAATCAAAGGCACTTTCAAATCTATCAAAAAATCGCTTACTTTCTTAAAATGTTTCATGCCCAAAGGCCTAAAACGGTCACCTTCCTGCCAGGGACGAATGGTGAGCGGAAAACTCAACGAGTCCCTATCCAGCATGGCATTGTGGGAGGACCGGTCTAAGACTACTCCCTCCGCGGGCAGCGCAAGCAGATCATAGGCCTGCCCATCCAACTCAAAGGCCACCTCGTGGCGAGAGAGCGCTATCGGCACAAACACCTCCCGCTTGGGTCCAAGGATCAACTGATTCCGATCTATATTCAAAAGGTAGTCGCCAGATACGAAATGAATCCCTACTGTCCCCTTATCCACCGCTTCCAAAACCTCTTCAATCTGCGCGATATTGAACCCGTAGCTTCGTAGCCAGTAATACAGCATCGAGCTACGCCCAGGAAGGTCCTGGATTTGGGAAACTTCGAGGAACTCCATTTCCTCCTCCTGAAGGACATGTTGCCTTTTCCAGGCCTCCCACAGATGAAAAAAGGCCTGCCCGGTATCTTTGATCCGCGCGAAACTACCCAGTAAGGCTTCAGAGGCCCCAGAGAAATGCAGCTCTAAAAGGGGCAGCACCTCGTTTCGGAGGTAATTTCGCTTGTAATCACTCTGCTCGTTGCTACTATCCTCCCGCCAGGTGATTCCCTCTTCACGAACATATTCCATAATTTCCTGCCGGTTAAAGGGCAAGAGGGGCCGGATAAAAACTCCCCGTCGTTCGGCCATGCCATAGGTGCCTTCGATGCCTGTCCCCCGCAGTAGATTTAACAGAACTGTCTCCACCTGATCCCCCGCGTGGTGTGCCAGGAGAATCCCATCTGCTTGGCCTGCTTTCAGCAAACCTTCAAACCAAGCATACCGTAAGTCTCTGGCAGCCATCTGTGTGGATACACCATTGGCATGTTTATAGGCTGCCACATCAAATTGCTTTACCTCTACCGGAATCCCAAAATCAGCCGCTAAGTCACGTACAAAGGCCTCATCCGAATCGCTGTCGGAGCCCCGAAGGCGAAAATTACAATGAATCAGACCAAAGGAGACCTTGCTACGTTTTAGGAGATGAGCGAGACAAACACTGTCCACACCCGCACTGATCGCCAGCAGGTAGTACTTGCTGAAATCCAACAGGCCAGATTCGTGTACGTGGCGTATAAATCGCTCCAACATAAACCAAAAATACCATTTTCTGCTAATTTTGCAGCTACTTTGAAAAATTTCGGATGAACAATCTCCTCGTACTGCCGCTTGTATTCGTCCTCCACCTCGGGGTTGGCATGGGCATAACCCATGCACAATCGGGCGCATCCGGCGACAATAGGCTGGAAATTCTGAAGACAGCCCGTCTATTGGGCGGACGGGGCTTTGACAGGCTGAAGGAAGATGTCATCCTCAAGCACAAAAACTCCCTAATCTACTGCGACTCGGCCCATTTTTATGGGCAGGAAAACCTCGCCAAATTGTTTGGAAGAGTCAAAATCGTAGACCAGGAGGATCCCATCGTGGTCACCAGCCTCTATGCGGAATATGACGGGAATACCCAATTGGCCAAATTACGGAACAAGGTAGTATTTACCAATGATGGAACCGTTCTGTACACCGATTTTCTGGACTATGACCGGAGTACGGGCGAAGCCAACTATTTCAACAAGGGAAAAGTCGTCGACAGCACCAATGTGCTCACCAGCGAAAAAGGACTCTACCAAACCCAACTCGCCAAAATTACCTTTACCGAAAATGTGGTGCTGGACAATCCAGACTACGACATGCGCTCCAACATTCTGTATTACTATACCGAAACCAAAATCGCTGAAACCGAAGGCATCACCAACGTAGAGTCTACCGAAGGCAATAAACTGAACGCCAAACGGGGGAGTTTCTACGATACTGAAAATAAGCTGTTCAAATTCTACGACGGCGATGTGGAAACCGAAACCAGCAAGGTATACGGCGAGATTCTCATGTACGACGAACTAAACCAGTATTACGAGGCCATCGAGAACGTCAGCATCTACAATAAAGAACGGGAAATCGAAGTGTTTGGCCACGAAGGCAAGTATTGGGAGGAATCCCAATACTCTAAAGTGTACGGCAACGCGTTGGTCCGCAAATACTTTGAGCAGGACACCCTTTTCATGATTGCGGACACCCTCATTTCCCAAGATAGTGAAGACCCGGATCAACGGTTTTTGCTGGCCTTCCCAAACATGCGCATGATCAAGTCCGAACTGGCAGGACGTTCGGATTCCATGTCATACCGATATGCCGACTCCACCATCTACCTATTCGGAGATCCGGTGATGTGGAACAATAGGAGCCAGATCACCGCAGACAGTATCCGAATCCTGATTGCCAATCAAGACATAGACAGGGCCCTCCTACGGGGCAATGCCTTTGCCATCACCAAAGACACCGTGACCAACTACAATCAGATCAAAGGGCGGAAGATGACTGGTTATTTTATAGATGGTGACATGAGCAAACTGGACGTGGAAGGGAACGGAGAATCTCTGTATTTTGCGCTGGAAAATGACACCACGCTGCGCGGCATCAACAAGCTGCTCTGCGGGAGAATCATCATGCATTTTGCCAACAACCAAGTTTCCAAGATCTCGCACACACTCAAGCCGGAAGCTTCGTTTACACCACCCCACATGATCAAAGACGATCAAAAAGCGCTAAAAGGGTTTTCATGGCGAGAGGACGAGCGCCCCTCTATGTCAATCATCAACGATTGGCGTACGCCAAAAATCCGCGAAGAAGACACCTTTAATTTCTTTGATCAGCCGGATGTGCAGCTTAGCTATCCGGACAATGACGAAATACAAAAATCACTGGACGACCCTATCCCCTGATTACATGATCGGCAATATTTTACTTTTTTCCTTAATTTTTAGGATGTTCAAACGAAGATGATCCCGAAAAATTTTAATAAAGTTAACAATTTTTAACCCAAAGGTATTCCATTATTGGAACCTATTCGGTATTTTTATCCGTATATAGTAATGTCATTAGAAAACTAAAAATCTGAAGGGCCTATAACTAAACTTTACATGAAATCCTTTTTGTTGTTTGTGATCACACTGTTGCTGTTTTGTCAGCCTTGGGCTGAAGCAAGACAGGTACGTGTACTCAGCGACAAGGTTGAATTCATCGGTAAAGTAAACACCAAACAGCGAAAATCCCTGATCCTGCAAAACGATTCCGACCAAGTGAAGGAATACTTCCTCAAGTTCACCCAAGGAAATATCGGTTCCTCCCAGTCCATGAAAGTTTGCTTGGACAATAGCTGCTACAACCCCATCAAAGAACCCCATAGGGTGAGGATCAAACTAAAGCCTGGAGAAATCTTCACAGACCTGTATATCGAATTCGATTTGGGAATTATAGCCACCCGAGGTACGTTCGACCTGCATTTTTTCAATACCGAAAATGCGAGGGACTCCTTCATCATAGAGGGAGTATACAACGTGGAGGCAGGTTCGGATGAATCCTTCATACACAAAGACTTCGAATTGGGTGGTGTATACCCAAACCCTACCAACCGGGTGGCCCAGTTAGATTATAAAATCAAAAACCCCTCTGTAAATGCCCGAGTGGTGGTGACCAGTTTTATTGGCAACCCCATCTATGACTTCCGATTAGATCCCATGCAGTACTCTTTGGAGATCAATGTGACCGACCTGAACCCAGGCGTCTATTTTTACACCATTATAGTGGACAACAAAAACATTGTCACCAAGAAACTCTTTGTAAACAAATAACCTGCCGTTACGATTGGATAATCGCCTTCCCATTTGATAACGAGTAAATAAACGCTTATATTTGCCGATTCATTATGAAAAATCGAATACACATCCTTCTTAGTACCGTTGCATTACTCGTCGTTTTGGGCTCCTGCGGGGAGTTTTACAAACTCGAGAAGAGCACCAACTGGGATGAACTGTACGATGCCGCCAACCGATACTACGATAAAAAGGAATTCAACAAAGCCATAATCCTCTACGACCGGGTATTGCCGGTAATCCGTGGCAGTGGCAAGGCAGAGATGGCAGAATTCAACTATGCCTACTCCCACTTCCGGACTAAGAGGTATATAGAGGCAGCGGGGTATTTCAAAACATTCTTTGACACGTACAATCGAAGCCCATTGGCTGAAGAGGCACTCTTTATGAACGCTTACTCACTGTATCTGGACTCCCCGGATTACAACTTGGATCAGCGGAGTAGCCGAGATGCCGTAAATGCCATACAGTTGTTTATGAATCGATTTCCCGAATCCGACTCCTACGAGCGCGCACTGGGCATGATAGACGATTTACAAAAACGGTTTGAAGAAAAGGCCTTTCAGGAATCCAAAATGTACTATAGGCTCACAGACGGCCTGTTCCCCGGAGAATTTTACCGGGCGTGCATCATCAACTTCCAGAATTTTGCCAAATCGTACCCCGACAGCAAGTACAACGAGGAACTCGGTTTTAAGCTGGTAGAGGTGTCTCTGGCATTTGCAGAACGTAGTGTATTTGGCAAAAAAGAAGAGCGGCTGAAGGACACCCTCACCTTTGGTGAGAATTTCCTAAAGAAATACCCGGACAGTTCCTATGGCAAACGGGTAACCAACCTCATGAGTAAAACCCAGACAGAACTGGAGTCTTACTACAAACTGAAGGATGATTACGAGCAACGCACTGCCGAGGC
This sequence comes from Lunatimonas sp., assembly GCF_020832325.1. Lineage (GTDB taxonomy): Bacteria > Bacteroidota > Bacteroidia > Cytophagales > Cyclobacteriaceae > Lunatimonas. The sequence continues at coordinate 26,269 of NZ_JAFIEU010000007.1, read as the reverse complement.
CCGCAGGCTGATCGAAGAAGAAGAGGCCCGAAACCGGGAAGCCGCAGACGCACTCAAAAATGCTGAAAATTAAACATTGATATAATCTATAAAAATGGCTGCTAATCAATCCATTATTACCAGAGACTTGGATAAAATCGCTGAAAAATCCGGCAACCTGTACAAGTCCATACATGTCATTTCGCAACGGGCGAAGCAAATTTCTTCCAACATGAAGGAAGAGCTGAACAACAAACTCTCTGAATTTGCCTCTACGGTAGATAATTTGGAAGAGGTATTCGAGAACAAAGAACAAATCGAGATTTCCAAGTTTTACGAGCGTATGCCCAAGCCTACCTCGTTGGCCATGGAAGAGTTTATGGAGGATAAAGTGTTTTTCCGCGACCCCGAAGAAGATACAGCATCGGAGGAATAAGGATGTCAGTCCAGCATAAAAAAATCCTGGTTGGTATCACGGGAGGAATCGCTGCCTACAAGGTGGCCACCCTTATCCGCTTACTGATCAAACAAGGAGCAGAAGTAAAAGTCGTGATGACTGCTTCTGCTCTTGACTTTATTACCCCCCTCACACTGGCCACGCTGGCAAAAGGCCCGGTTTACTGCGATTTTTACGATAAAAAAACGGGGGTGTGGCATAACCACGTGGAGCTTGGACTATGGGCTGATCTGATGCTTATTGCCCCCCTTACTGCCAATACGCTGGCCAAGATGGCCCACGGGCAAAGCGACAACCTGCTAACAGCCACCTACCTATCTGCCAGATGCCCCATCGTGGTGTCTCCCGCCATGGACCTGGACATGTACCTCCACCCCGCTGTCACTCAGAATCTCAACACGCTTAGAAGCCACGGCGTCACCGTATTGGATGCGGCCACTGGCGAGCTGGCAAGTGGTCTGTCCGGGCAAGGAAGGATGCGGGAACCCGAGGAGTTACTCGAAGTATTGAAAAATCTCCTGTCAACGCACGAATCTCTGGGTGGAAAACGGGTACTCGTCACCGCAGGGCCCACGCAAGAGGCCATAGACCCTGTCCGGTATATCAGCAACCACTCCAGCGGAAAAATGGGTATTGCCATCGCCCAACAGGCCGCCATCCAAGGAGCGGAAGTTGACCTGGTGCTAGGTCCTACTTCCTATATCCCGTCGCATCCCCGAATTCATGTTACCCATGTGAGATCAGCGGAGGAAATGTTTCAGACCGCAGCTGCCCTTCACGAAGCATGCGACATCGCCGTGTTCAGCGCCGCAGTAGCCGACTACAGCCCGGTAAAAGCTGCCGATCAGAAACTGAAAAAAGACGGGGATTCGCTGCTGATCGAACTAAAGAAAAACACCGACATTGCCCAAACCTTGGGCACGCGAAAGCGCCGAGGCCAACTGCACATCGGCTTTGCGCTGGAAACGGAAAATGAAACCGCCCATGCCCTAGAGAAGCTTCAGCGCAAGCATTTTGACATGGTGGTATTAAATTCCCTGCGCGACGAAGGCGCGGGCTTCCAAAAGGACACCAATAAAGTCACCTACTTGGTGGCAGGTCAAGCACCACAGGTATCAGAGGTGTTGCCCAAGACGGAAATTGCCAGGCAGATCCTAGAAATCGCTCAAAAACTGATGCCCCAACCAGACTAGCATTAAAAACGTATTATCGTTATCTTTACCTTTGTAACCCAGATCGGCCATTCGCTCCGTCGTCGCGGCGTGATTGAACGATGGCTTCCATCTGACTAGGTAAAAGAGGAAGGCATCTCGCCCAGGTTGGTTAACTATCAAGGATATGAACACACGTGCGATTACACGCTTTTTTATCACTTTGGGCCTCGTCGCTTCGTTGGGAGAGCTCACTGCGCAACAATTGAATTTCACGGTCACCATCAACAGCGAACGGGCCAGGACGCAGGACAGGGATATTTTCGACAACATGAAGACGGCCTTTGAGCAATTCCTCAATGGGCGGAGCTGGACCGACGACGAATTCAGGCCGGAGGAGCGCATCAAAGGCAACCTGCTGATAACCATCAATGACATGCCGCAGGTAGGTGTATTTGTGGCCACGGTGCAGATTCAAACCGTACGGCCCGTCTATGGGTCCAATTACGAAAGCCTGATGTTCAATTTTGCGGATAGAAACTGGACCTTTGAATACCAGGAATCCCAGCCCATGGAATTCAACCGCTATTCCTATTTGAACAACGTCACCTCGCTCTTGGCGTTTTATGCCTACGTTGCGCTTGGATTGGACTACGATTCCTTCGCCCCTCGAGGGGGGAATCCCTACTTTGAAATTGCCAGTAACATTGTAGCCAATGCCCAGCAGTCACCAAGGCCGGGGTGGAACCAAAGCCAATCCGATAGAAGAAACCGCTATTGGCTTTCCAATGACCTATTTACCTCCCAGGTGATGGTTCCCATACGTGACGCGTACTACTTGTATCATCGGAAAGGAATGGACATGCTCGTATCCAACCCCAATGAAGCGTTTAAGAACATCCTCGAGGCCATCAAAAAAGTGGGGGAAGCCAACCAAGTACAGCCAAACAGCATTCTTACCATCAGTTTCATGGATGCCAAATCGGACGAAATCAGTAAAGTCCTGAAGAGCGCCCCACTCGAAATCCGACAGCAAGCAGTAGAGGTCTTGCTGAGAGTGGACCCCAACAACGCCAGAAGGTACAATGATATCCTGAAAGGCTGACTTTTATCCTCCAAACCAAACCCAGACGCGACACATGCTCACGCAGTTAACTATTTCCAATTACGCCCTCATCCGCCAGCTGGAAATGATGCCCTCCAAAGGACTAAACATGATCACCGGTGAAACCGGCGCGGGAAAGTCCATTATGCTGGGGGCCATCGGGCTGCTGATGGGAAACCGGGCAGATACCAAGGTCCTGTATGACGAGGAGGCCAAATGCGTGATCGAGGGAACCTTCTTTGTGGCACCTTACGGACTCAAGTGGTTTTTTGAAGAAGAGGAACTCGATTATGACGAAACCTGTATCATCAGACGGGAAATCTCCCCTTCCGGAAAAAGCAGGGCTTTTGTGAACGACACGCCCGTTCGCCTGGAGACGCTCAAACAACTGGGCAAAACGCTGATGGACATCCACTCCCAACACGAAACCCTGCTGCTGGGCGCCGCAAGCTACCAGCTATCGCTGATCGACAACTACGCACAGACGAGCAAAGAGCAACTACAGTATACACAAGCCTACAAGACATTCCTATCTGCAAAAAGAGCCTACGAAAGACGCTCAAAAGAAGCGCTGGAAATGCGGAAAGAGGCAGACTACAATAAATTCCAATTGGAGGAATTGGATGCCCTCCAGCTCACCGAAGGAGAATTGGCCGAACTCGAAGAACAGCAGTCGCTGCTGGAGCATGCCGAAGAGATCAAAGCCAAGATCCATGAGGCCATCCAATTCCTGGACCACGAGGAATTCGGCGCCCTCAAGAGTTTGGCAACGGTAGCCCACGCCTTGCAGGATCTGGGCACGTTCGGCAAGCAGTTTAACGAGTTGCAGGAGCGGTTCCATTCTGCCCTGGTCGAAATCCAAGATATCCAATATAGCTTGGCCAAGGAAGACGACACGTTGGAAGTAGACTTCGAAAAGTTGGAACAAACCCGCGAACGGCTCACCTCGATCTACCAGTTACAGAAAAAACACGGATTGGACAGCGATTCGGAGCTGATCCAACTGGCCCGTGAGCTCGCCGAAAAGGTATTTCAACTGGATAACCTAGAGGAGGAGTTGGCCCAACTTAATCAGGAGATGGAGTTGGCCAGGGAAGCGATGATGCAGCAAGCCAATGCGCTCTCAGAAAAGCGAAAAGCCAGCTTGGCTCCCTTTGCAGAAGACCTGCGGCTGTTGCTGCAGCAATTGGGCATGGAAAATGCACAGGTGGCTATAGAACGTAGAGAGACCTACCCCGATACCAACGGGATCGATGCCGTGGAAATCTACTTTTCTGCCAACAAAGGCGTAAAGACGCAACCCCTGGGGCAGGTAGCATCCGGTGGTGAATTTGCGCGCTTCATGTTTGCCGTCAAGTACATCATGGCAGACAAGGTGGCTCTTCCCACACTAATCTTTGACGAGATTGACACCGGTATTTCAGGCGAAATTGCCCTGCAACTCGTTAAGATGATGCAGCAGATAGCCACCAAGCACCAAGTCATCTGCATCAGCCACCTCCCCCAAGTCGCCGCAAAAGGAGAAAACCATTATTTTGTATATAAAGACAATAGTCAAGAGAAGACCTTTTCCAAAATCAAACTGCTCAGCCCGGAGGAACGCCTCACCGAAATCGCCCAAATGATCGCCGGTGCCAATCCCTCTGCCAGTGCGCTGGAAAGCGCAAAAGAATTGCTGGAGGGTTAAGCATTTCGCTATTTTCACCTACTGCGCAGGAGAATAAGCGGAATTTGCTGAAAATTCCTTAGTTTTGTAGCTCCTACTACCAAAGCTCATCCAAACTGTAACTAGACATTATGCCTGAAAATTTATTATTGGGAAAAAAAGGCATCATCACCGGTGCACTGGACGAAAACTCCATTGCCTGGCAGACCGCCCTAAAAGCCAAGGAACAAGGAGCCACCTTTGTGCTTACCAATGCCCCTATCGCCATGAGAATGGGCGCCATCAACGACTTGGCAGCCACCTGTGACACCATTGTGGTACCAGCCGATGCCACCTCGGTGGAAGATATCGAAAGGCTATACGACGAATCCAAAGAGTTTTTGGGCGGCAACGTGGATTTCATCCTTCACTCGATCGGGATGTCCCCCAATGTCAGAAAGGGAAGGGCCTACGGAGATTTGAATTATGAATGGGCGCAAAAGTCCTATGACGTGTCGGCACTTTCGTTTCACAAGATGCTTCAAGTAGCCGAAAAAAAGGACTTCATCAATGAGTGGGGCTCCGTGGTGGCGCTTAGCTACATCGCCGCACAGCGGGCATTTCCATTTTACAGCGACATGTCAGAGGCCAAAGCGATCTTGGAAAGCATAGCGCGCAATTATGGACAGCGGTATGGACAATTGAAAAAAGTACGGGTAAACACTATCTCCCAGTCTCCCACCAAAACCACCGCCGGATCCGGTATCAATGGATTTGACGACTTCTTTGACTTTGCGGACATGATGTCGCCACTTGGCAATGCGTCTGCCGAGGCATGTGCAGAGTACATCATCACCTTGTTTTCGGATTACACCCGTATGGTGACCATGCAGAACCTCTTTCATGACGGCGGTTACTCCTTCTCGGGAATTACCCCTACGATTGTAGATAAGTTTCTGTCCAAATAAAATAAAAGCCGGACATCTAACCTGTCCGGCTTTTATTCTTCTTGTTGCACGTAACCTTCCTGAGTATTTTCTCACCCTTCTTTTGAACAAACCATTTTTTCTAGAATTGATTATGTAATGCGCTTTTTGTCCAATTTTGATACCCCAAAGGCAAAATACGTTTGTCAAATAATTTTGTGTATCTTTACTTTAAGCGTGTAAAATCAGCTCGTTTTGGAATAATGATTAAAACGATAACAATAGACATTATTAACGACAAGGCTTTGAAGCTTATCAAAGACTTGGAACTTCTACAACTTATCCGAGTCCGTAGTGAAGATACCCAGTATGGCCCTCACCAAATTCAGCGCTACAAAGGAGCCATGTCAAAACAACCAGTCGATGACATTGATCAGCAGCTAAATGATCTTAGAAACGGATGGGAATAAGGTATATCTGGGACACAAATACAGCTATTTATTATTTGCAACGACAGTTTCCCCCTGTCGCTGAGAAATTTATTGACAACTCCATAAAAGAATCGCCACCTTGTATCTCTGCCATCACAGAGATTGAATTACTTTGTTGGAAAACTTCTAATAAGCAGGACCTAGAGGTTCTCTTTAATTTTATCTCTGATGTTTTGGTGATTGAGCTTGACCAGGCTATCAAACTGCAAACTGCCGAAATTCGCAAAGCTAATAAGGTCAAGCTGCCTGATGCAATTATTGCTGCTACGGCAATCGTGAATGGACTTACTCTGGTAACTAGGAATATTTCAGACTTTAAACATATTTCCGAACTAAGAATTATTGATCCTTTCGAAATATAAATTTACGCTGGGAGTTATACCTTTCTTTGCAGTCATTACATAGACTATTGGATGATTTTTGTGTGTTAGAAGCAATTTACTTGTTTGTGCTCTTAAGCATTTCGGGATCCCGAGTTAAAAATTCAAAAAGATTCATAGGACTAACAAGCAAAGTCCCGAATACCGAGTAACAGAAGGCTGGCTTCCAAAGCAGCATATATTGGTTCCGTCCAAAAGATTATCAGCCATAGCCGAACAAAAAAGCAGGCCATTACAGCCTGCTTTTTTTGTATTTACTTATTTAGTGAAATGATCCATTTAGCAATCTTCAATGCCTCCTCACGCGGTACGTGCGGCATAGGTGGCATGGGAGTAGCATATTCGGGCCAGTTTTCCGGTCTAGGCGTATGGATCAGCTCCACGATTTGTTCAGGCGTATAATTCCGCTTGGCCACATCCACATAGGCTGGTCCCACTTGCTTGGTGTCTTTGTTATGACAAGCCACGCAGGTATTTTTAGCCAATAGCGGCTGCACCATCTCCAAAGTTACCGCTTCTTCCTGGACTGGTTTTGGAGTAGCAGCTGGGGGAGGAATCTTGGCCGAAGCGGCAGGCATAGCGGCCACTGGCTTCGGCTCCTCTTTTTTCACTCGGGAATCGAACGTAGTCACTTGCCCCGCTGCCAAAGAAGGTCCTTGGGGAATGTTATTCAACGTGTAGTACGCGGAAGGGTGTACCAGGGAATGAGAGGTATCCTCTTCCCGCACTCCCTCTAGGAACAAATGGTGTATGTAGTACTGCTTCAATCCGTCTACCACAATACGTACGGTCGTGTTGTCATCGGAAACCTTTACGCCAATAACTTTGGCCTCTGTATTGTCCACAGGGGGGCTGCCATATACCGGGTGATATTTGTAAATAAAGCTCGAAACGGAATAGGATGCCAGATCTTCCAACGACTTACGGTCAGCAGGCTTGGTAAATTCGATCTCGAAACCATCCGGCATGGCCTTGACGGTGCGGATCTCGAAAGGCAGCTCGCCTGTCCACACCAAGCGCTCCAATCCTTCATTTGCCTCTCCGGCAGAACCCCAACCCCGGTTGGTTTCCCCCACAAACAGCGACCCATCCGGCGCCCAGGCCATGCGCAATACGCCGGAACGGAACCCGCTACGAAAATCAATCGCCATACCTTGGAGTTCTCCGTTCACTTCCTCCATAAATACCCGCATGATCTTGCTTTGACCCTGATCACCTACGAGCACCTGACCGCCAAAGGGTCCCATATTTCCTTCTGGAATTTTGATGGGTTCGGAAGTAGAAATCCCGTGGATACCATAAGGAAACCATACCGCAGGTAATTTTAGATCCGGAAGTTGCTTCTTTGCTTCAAACATGGTAAGGTACTCCTCTTCTACCACGTTTTCCGGTTTGATCATTCTACCCTGCTCGTTACGTACCTGACGGGGATCTACCACTCGGTTAAACTCCTCTGTCGTGAGCTTAAGGGGAGAATTGGGCAAATTCGTCCATCTTAGGCCCGCCGGATGTCCGGTGAAAGTGCCTCGGGTGATATGCCAGATGCCGCCTGAGGCCATGTAATCTCCTTGGTTCTCGGTATAGAAAAGCTCGCCGTCCATTACACCCAAGCCGGCCGGTGAGCGCATGCCCGTAGCCCAAGGCAACAACGACCCGTCTTCCTTGATCTTCATGATCCAACCTCGGTAGGGTACGCGGCTTTCGCCCCTCCACCACTCTTCGTTTCCGAATGCCACGTTGCCCGAAACGATAAAATCTCCATCGGGAGCAAGTACCGGCCCAAAACTGTACTCGTGGTAGTGGCCGGATACGGGCCACGCGTGGATGGTCTCGTAGATGTCGGCCACGCCATCTTGGTTAGAGTCGATCAGCTTGGTGAGCTCACCGCGCTGCGCACAGTACAATGCTCCATCTTTGTATACCAGGCCTAGGATTTCGTGAAGACCACTGGCAAACTTTCGGAAATAAGGCCGGGGACTGGTAGGGTTCTCTACGATATAGACGTCGCCTCTTCGGGTAGCCACACCCAGGTTACCGTTTGGCAACATGGTAAGTCCTCCTACTTCGAGTAGTGTTCCTTCGGGGCTACTTACCCTGAAAATCTTGTAGAAATCCTCCTCCATGGGAGACTCCTGTGCAAATAGGTCTGCTGCGCTGGAGAATAGCAGGCAAAGACCCAATATAATGTTAAGTGAATATCTCATTTTCATAGGGATAACTAGTCAGACTAAAACAAAATGGAATAAGACACTTCCGAGCTGGCTGGCACCACCAGTTCGGTACCTTCGCCGACTTTCCGTAGCTGAGGACTGCCTCCATTCACTTGGATATAGTAAGCCTTGTCGCCCACCGTGTAGAGCCCCGTTCCGGATTGCTCGATGGTATCTGCAACTGCCAACCTTACGTACATATCCGACGCGCCGTTTTTGATCGCCATATTCCGTTGAATACCCTGCCCGTTTGCGAGTATTTCCAATTTATCCTCCACGTGTGCGCCCAAGACGTGGTATTGAAAGGCTAGGTGATTTGGCTTGTCCAATACTTTATATCCTTTAGGTCTAAAGGCCGTGCCCGTGGAGTCCGAAACCCATGCTGCCGCATGGTCAGCTAGTTTGCCGACGGCAAAAGAAGGAGCCCCCAAATGTACCACCGCGCCGGTAGGACGGGATGAACCATCTCCCCGGCTGTTCCACATGGGAGTAGCATTCAGAAAGTCTCCTCTCCAGACCTGCACCAGATTGCCGTGATCCATATCATAGGTGTAATGTACTGCTTCGGATGAGCCTACAGAGACAGCGTGGGTCACGCGTATTCTTCCGGGCACATCCATGAAGCTTCGAAGTACAGGTCTCTCTCTAGGATCCACCAATATGGGATCTGCCCCACCTCTACCAGTTGAAGCGCTTTGGCTATACTGCACTTCGCGCAGTCCTGGTCCGGCGACGGTTAACCCTAGGGCTGGGTTAACCCAGTCTTGGAACTTAGCATAATAAATTTCTAAATCATGCTCTCCTGCTGGCAATTCGACCTCGCCTCGGCCTCCGTTTTGCGTCAAGCCAACCACATCGCTTCCGTTGACCCGAAGTAATCCTCCACCTCCAGGGGTTTGCAGCCCCATATTGTAGGTGCCCGGTTCCGTTACGCGAATCTTTCCGGTATAGCGAAGGAGATATTGTTTGGCTTTGGAGCGAATATTGCCGGTAAGCACCGGCGCAGCTCCACGAGCAGCGGGCTGAATCGTCGCTAAATCAGGCATTTCCCTGAAGGTGCCCTCATAGAGTTCATAGTTGAGATCGAACAGCTCGGGCTTGGGGCTGTCATACGTGGTGATTTTTAGATTCCGAAAAGCCACCGCCCCATGGTCTCCCTGTATACGAATCGGTCCCTTGGCTACTTCCTTGGCGTACATCGCACCACGGGTGGGGCCCAAAAGCTCCACATTTTCGTGGATGAGAACACCGTTTAGTTCCACACGCAGCATTCGGGCATTGGCCACCTTGTTACCGGCGTCGTCAAAACGAGGCGCTTGGAACGATATTTTTAGATGCTGCCAAAGCCCAGGCGCTTTGCTCACGTTTTGGCGGGGTGCGTACCCTTGATAGCCCTTTTGTCCATCGGGCTTGGTTTCGTCCCAACGTTCGTAGATGCCGCCGTTGTCACCGGACCGGGCCACTGCACGGCCCCAGCTATCCAATAGCTGCACCTCATACATCCCCTGTAGGTAAATACCCGAGTTGGAACCTTTGGCCATAAGGTACTCCACCTCCAGATCCATATCGCCGAAGGTATCGTTGGTGTAGAGGTCTTCGCCTTTTTGGCGTTTGGTGGGAATATTGGCCAGTATGCCTGTCCCTTTGGTAGCGTTTAGTACGCCAGCTTCATTCAGGTCAGCACCGATGGATCCTACGATGGACCAAGTTTTTCCGGGGCTTTTAAAGAAATCGAGCTGTTGTAGGGCGATGTCCTGCGACTGGGCAAAGGCGCCAATCGAAATGAGGCAGGACACACCTAGTGCCTGCGCTGTACGCAGTACACTGATAGTAAATAGATTGCCTCTTAACATGAATTCATAAACTGATTAGAAATAAACAAACAGAAGCCAAATATAGCGCTTCCTAGTGGTATTCGACGCCAAAAAAAGCTGCCCCTTCCCAGTTTACCTCCCCACGTCCTTGGGTGCAAGGTTGCAGGAAAATGCGGAATGGAAAAGGACAGCTATTTGGGTTTTGTTAAAGCTGGGATCTATTAATTGTATCCCGGGTTCTGAACTAGATTAGGGTTAGATACTACCTGAATATCCGGAATTGGGAACAGTTCAAGATTAGGATCGTTGGTGGCCGTGTGGTCCCACCAGCTACCGGTGGTAAATTTGCCAAAACGGATCAGGTCTGTTCTACGCTTGCCTTCGAAAATAAACTCCCTGCCTCTCTCCTCGAGCAACTCGTCCAAGGTGAGGGTTGATGTAGTGTAGGCTACAGCGTCCCAATCTGCGGCATCAAAGGCTCTGCTCTTGCTTTCATTGATCAGGTCAACAGCTTCCTGGGTTGCCGCGCCTCCGTTTTGACGCATCAATGCTTCCGCTTTGTTGAAGTACATTTCGGTAAGGCGGTAGATAATGTAATCATTTTCCTGGTAATTAGGATCTGTGGCACGTCCTGAGCGGTATTTGTGGAATCGTGCACCACTGTTTTCCTCACCGCGTGTCATACCTCCCTCGCCGGTTTCTCCTTCACTATTTCTGCGTATGCTGTTTACGTAAACCAAAGGTTCACCATCATACTCTTCTGTTCCAAGAATGGGAGCCCCAGTATCTATATCGAATTGAGGACCGAAAAGAAACCATTCCTGCTTTCTCAGATCATTTTCCGCATACTTGTCAAATGCCGTAGGTATCACCACGAAGGCATTCCAACCCGTGTAGGTAACACCCAATGCTCGGGACATATTGCCGTACCCGAAATAGAAACCAGACCAATTGAACGTGAACCCTCCGATTCGGCTAAATGCAAACTGGAAAATGTTTTCCGGAGAAAGGTGGTTAGTATTGTTAAACGGCCCAAGAATATCGGGATCTAGCCTCATGGGCCCGTTTAGGCTACCTCCATCTCCATTGATTACCTTATCACTGTAAGTAATACACTGCTCCCACATGGGTATACCACTCCATTTTTCGGCGTTCAGATAGAGTTCCGATAGCATGGCGTACCCGGCTGCTTTTGATACCCTACCTACCAATGCCTGCGACAATGGCTCCAAAAGCTCGACGTTGTTTTCCAGTTCCTGACGAACGAATTCAAACACTTCAGCTCTTGGCGCAGTGTGTGGGTTAACCGGCGTACCTACGGCGGTAGCTATAGGCACATTCCCCCAAAGATCCATGATGCGCATATAGTGGTAGGCCCGCATTACACGCACTTCTGCGAGTAGCGATTGCTTATCCTGCTCGGTCATATTTGCCCGGGAAAAGTCCAGGTCTTCCAGATCCTCCAAGATGGCATTTACATATCCGACACCCTCCCACATCAGTGCCCAAGCACTACGCATCCGGGGTTCCTGAATGGTCCAGGTGTGGTGATGGAGCCGAATGTGGTCTCCTCCGTCAAAGCCATGTCGGCCTTTTTGAGGCCAAGCAACCTGGTCAGCAGCCATTTCACTATGGTAATAAAAGCCATTTTGACCGGTAGGTGCAAGCCACGCCTGCATATGGGTAAAGGGCCTCAAGACACCCTGCATGATTTCTACACGATTGTTGTAGAAATTGCTCTTGGTCAGTTGATCGTAGACAGTCTCATCGAGGTTGGTACAGCCTGCTGCTAATACCAAAAGAGAAGCGGCAGCTACGGAAATTTTCGTTTTTATATGCTTTATCATCTTTTCTTCCTTTTTAGAATCCAACATTCAATCCAACGGTTAACGAATTGGTTCTTGGATAAAAACCTCTGCTGTCTATGCCGGTAGTAAATCCTGTGTCCTGCAACTCTGGGTCAAGTCCGCTGTATCCAGTGAATGTGATCAGATTTCGTCCGGTTACATACACTCGGAGATTTCTAATATAGTCGCTTACAATGTTGAAGTTGTATCCCAAAGTGACGTTGTCCAGCTTTACAAAGTCGCCCCGCTCTAAGTAGTAGTCAGAGTACTGAGGGCTGTCGTTCAGATCAGCATGGGTGGTGATTGCCGAGCGCAGCAGGTTGTTTGGCAACCAAGCCTGGTTACCAAAATAAAGCTCCTGGGTATTTAGGATGTCAAACTTAAATTTACCCCTGAAGAACAAGGTGAGGTCAAAGTTCTTGTAACGGAAGTTGTTGGACCAAGAAGCCATATAGCGCGGCACACCGTTGCCGATGATAGCCAAATCCTGCTCAGAAAGCTCTGAAGCTGGACCTGTAGTGCCATCAGCTTTGTGAAACAACCACTTACCATCCTCAGTAAATCCGGCGAAGCGCTTTCCGAAGAAATTACCTACTGTACCGCCTTCAACCAGACGGATCGCGTTTCCTAGGTTACCCGGAGAAGGTAGTCCCCCAAACTCCAACCAAGAAACGGTATATACCTCATTGGAAAGAGAGGTAAGTTTGTTAAACTGAGAGTTGGCTGCTACGTCCATGCTCCAGGAGAAGTCTTCACGCTGCATCACCATGCCGCTCAGGAATAGTTCAACGCCACGGTTGTTGATACTCCCTACGTTGGTGTAGATTTGATTTCGGACGAAAGGTGGCTGCTGTGCCGTATAGTTGTGAAGCAGGTCAACTGTCTCACGGTTATACACGTCCAAGGAACCGGTAAGTCGGTTGTTGAAAAGACCAAAGTCAAGACCGAAGTTCCATTCCTGCTTCCTCTCCCACTTCAGGTCGGGGTTGGGGTTTCGGGCCGGACCATAGGTCTGATAGAACACACCTTCCTGAGGGTAGACTCCCCCGGTACTCAGAGTAATCAGTGACTGATAGTTTGGTATACCCTGGTTTCCGGTCACACCATATCCAGCTCTTAGTTTGAGGTTGTTTATTTCGGAGATACCTTGCATGAAGCCCTCATCGGATATGTTCCATCCAATCGAGAATGCAGGGAAGTTACCCCACTTGTTGTTGGCACCGAATCGCGAAGATCCTTCCCTTCTTAGTATGGCCTGAGCATAATACTTATCCTTGAAGGAATAGCTTGCCCTACCGAAGAATGCAATCAGGGTATTGTCCTGCTTACTGCTTCCCATGCCCGGACGTGGAAGTTGCGTGTTGTTGATCGCACTTCCTGCTCCCAAATTCCAATCCTGGAATGCATCGGTGGTAAAACCACTATTGTTAACGAAGAAATTCTCAACCGTGAAATACTGATAACTATACCCGCCAATTAAGTCAATGGTATGGTCACTGGCGATTATGCGCTTATAGTCCACTGTGGTTTCAAATATGTTGGTGTAGTCCAAGCGGTTGCTTTTGTACGCATAGCCCGTTCCCTGATACTGGGCATTGGGACGTTGATCAAAATCCAACATGGAGCGATACTGACGGTCATTCCAGGTGTTGCGTTGATGGGCACCAAAAGCTGAAACGTTAAGGCCTTCGATGACTTCGTAAGTAAGCTTTCCATCTACCGAAAATGCTTGCTGATTACGCTCGTTGAGTCGGTTGGCAAATCGCGATAGCGGATTGTAATTGTTGAATGCCTCAGTCTCTACGAATGATCCATCAGGGTGGAAAATCGGCGCTGTAGGGTTACGCTGTATGGCCTGCTCAAAATCGCCTCCACCTCCGCCGAGGAGATTAGCTTGGTTGAAGTTGGTAGCCACGTTGGTCTGTAACAAAAGTTTGTCGTTAAAGCCTCGATGGTTGATATTTACCCTACCTCCTATTTGACGACGGGTATTTTCCAAAGCAATGCCTTCGGCATCATTGATAAACAGGGAGACACGGTAATTCGTATTCGCACTACCACCTGAAGCTGCAAAATTGTGGTATTGGCTTACGTTATTACGGTTGATCAGCTCCTCGTAAAGATCGGTAGAACTTCCCAAATCGTTGCCCGCCCCAATTCTACCCTGGGCAATCAGCTCTCTGTATTCTGATGGAGACAGAAATTCGGGTTTCCGGTCAATTACTTCTCTCTGGAAATAGTTGGAGTATTCGAAGCGGGCAGCACCTGCTTTACCCTTCTTGGTAGTGATAAGGATAACTCCGTTATTACCCCGGGTACCGTAAATGGCGGCTGCAGAGCCGTCTTTCAAGACATCAAATGATTCAATATCGTCCTGCTGCAACAGATTAAGATCTCCGCCCGGAATACCGTCAATTACGATCAATGGCTCTAGGTTCCCTGTAAGAGACGTAACGCCACGCAATTGGATAGCGGCGTTGGAGTTTGGGTTATTTCCTTGAGTTCTTGTGATACTCAATCCGGCCACTTTTCCCTGAATCAGATCCAGTGGAGATCGCACACCACCTTGGTTGAAATCCTCAACAGATACCGTGGCAACGGAAGAGGTAATCTCCTTTCGGCGCTGCGTACCATATCCGATCACTACAAATTCGTCCAAAGACTTGGTATCACTTTCCAGACGAATATTCATCGTAGTCTGCCCTCCTACGCGACGCTCAAGCGTACGCATGCCGATAAAGCTGAATACGAGGACAGATTCATCCGAGCGTACCTGAATAGTGAAGTTTCCGTCCAAGTCGCTGACTGCTCCGTTATTCGTGCCTTTTTCCAAGACAGACACACCGGGAAGGAGCTCCCCGCTTTCGTCAGACACCACCCCGCTTACCGTAATATTTCCTTGAGCCAAGAGTTGGGCAGACAGCAAGGATGCGCAGACGAAGGTGAGTAAAGTAGTGAAAAGCAATCCAGATAAATTCTTTTCTTTTTTTGGTCTAAAGTTTCTCATAAATTCAATTGGGTAATGTGCTGTACAAAATCAATAGTCCCCTACCGGCAAACCTTTGGGGATGACCTAATTTTTTGGCGGTGTTACATAGGCAAGACGTTTAGTAGCTAATTTTCATTGGACCAGCTGATTAAAAATTTAGCTGCAATAAGCGGGGTCATTTCTAGAGAAAAACACACGGCATTAAGGGCTTACATTCTTAATCAACGCTCCAAAAAAATACTTCGTGGGTTAATTAATCCTAAATAATTGATAAACAAAGCGATTAAAAAACGATTAATTTGGCACTATTCCAGCTTTTTTTCGAACTCGTTTTCAACATCTTAACTGAAAAAATGTCTCTTGCCGTGTTAGTATTACCTTATTATAAGCGTAAATTTGTGCTAGCTAAACCAAAATCAACCGATCTTGATGAAAAATTACCTGTTGGGATTCTTTTTTGCCTGTATCAGCATGGGAATAGCACACGCGCAACTACCCGACGATGGTGGCCTGTATTTTTCTTCCCATGAGGTTAATCAGGATCTAAGGACTTCGCTAAACCTTACCCCCACACAACCTTTTCTGATTAGTGACGGATTTTCCTTAGCATTCAAAGCAAAATTCCGGCCAGGCGACGGGTACTTTGGTTACATATTTAGGATAATTGCTGACGGGGCAGATAATATAGATCTCGTTGCTAACCTCCTCTCAGACGATGCCAATTTCTGGCTCGTATTTGGGGACGATATATTAGTTCCTGTTAGGTGGAGTGATTTTGGCGGGATTAACTACGATTGGCTTGACTTTAATATTTCCGTAGATAACAAAAAAAATGAAATCCATCTAAACATCAACGGAAATGATGTAGTCGGGAAAATGGATAGACCTCCTGGCCACTACCGCTCCTTCGAGGTGGTGTTTGGAGCTCATAATTTTGCAGAGTTTGTCAGTACGGACGTAGCTCCGATGTCGATTCGAAACGTAAGCGTGCACGACGGTGCCCGGCAAATCGCGAACTGGAAAATGGACAAGCACCGGCAAACCACTGTGGTAGACGAACTACAGGGCCGAGTGGCGACCGTTTCCAATCCGAACTGGCTTATTGACCGCCATATCAGGTGGGAATTTATCCATCAGGCCGAGATCCCCGGCATAAGGGGAACCGTAGCAGACCTGGAGAATTCCATACTTTATCTGGTTGGAAAGCACTATTTGTTTACCTACGACCTCAGCTCCAAGCAGGTAAACCGTTTGACGTACAATAACGGTGGCCCTTTCGATTGTCAGTTTAGCCATCTTGTGTTTGATCCCGAGAGTGACCATATCGTGTCGTATTCCTTCGAAAGTTCCCTGCCCAATGTATTGGATTTGAATACCTTGAATTGGTCACAGTCCCCATCTCCCTGTGGGCTGCCCAACTATTGGCATCACAACACAATTCTTTACGGCAACAAATTGATGGCCTTCGGTGGTTACGGAAACTTTTCCTATAAAAATGTGCTCCAAACCCTTGATTTGGAAAACGGGGGCTGGACAAATCAACACCTAACGGAGTCCATAGAGCCCCGTTATCTTGCTGCATCGGGAATGCTGCCAAACACGGACTTCTGGTACATCTTTGGAGGGTATGGCAGCAAATCCGGTGCGCAGGAAGCTGCACCCCGCAACTTTTATGATCTGCAACGAATCAACCTTCAAACGGGAAAATCGGAGAAAGTCTGGGAACTGGAAAAAGACTTTCCAGGGCATTTCGTACCTGCAGACCGACTGGTACCTACACCTGAAGGCGATGGGTTCTACACGCTCCTTTACGACCACTCCCAATTCAACACCTCTCTGGTTCTGGCTAAGATAAGCACAGATGAGGCAACTATTGAATTCTATTCCGACAGCATCCCCTACTCTTTCCGGGATATTCGGTCCTGGGCTACGTTATATCATTTCCCAGAATTAGAACAGTTGATTGCAGTTACAAACCATCAGAACAGTTTGGGTATTTATGCACTAAACTCTCCTGCGCTGACTCCGCTTGAGGTAATACAACCACCCTTTGCACCCAATGAAAATCATCTTTGGAAGTTTGCACTTGCCATAGCGGCGGTACTCGCAGCGCTTGGCTTGAGATTTTTTAGCCAAAAGAAAGCAGCTAAAACAGTGACAAAAACAGGTACATCACTGGAAACAGAATTTTCAGTACCCCAACATATTCGCCCCTCGGTTTCAGCGATATACTTTCTTGGCGGTTTTCAGGCATTTGATAAGAATGGAATAAACATCACGGCTGAGTTTACCCCCACTTTAAAACAATTGTTCTTTTTAATCTATTTTAATTCGGCACTTGGGGAAAAAGGCATCACCTCTGTCAAACTCAAGGAATACATTTGGCCGGATAAATCGGAGGTAAGTGCTAAAAATAACCGTAATGTAAACATAAGTAAACTGCGGGTGCTATTAGAGCATATGGGAGATGTCCAGGTCAATAATCACAATGGGTATTGGAAGATAGAGGCTACCGGAATTTACGTTGATTTTGAGGAAGCCATGCATGCCTTAAATGCACTTCGGGAAAAAGATAATGAATCGCTGAGAAATCTTCCTGAATGGATAAAGATCTTCTCTTATGGAGAGCTATGCCCAAATGTACAGGCTGAATGGATCGACCCTATTAAAGTAAATTTTGCCAACGCTACGATAGATGCATTGCTTTATCTAATGGACAACGATCTTGTTGGCAAAGAAGACCCACAACTCCTACTTGAAATTGCGGATACCTTATTGATCCATGACATGCTAAACGAGGAGGCCTTAAGGCTTAAATGCTCTACGCTGATACGGCTAGGAAAAAAGGGGCTTGCTGTGCAGACCTATGAGCGCTTCGCCAAAGAATATGAAAAGATGATGGGTGTGCCCTATGATACCAGTATTGTCCAACTTTGTGAATAGGCTCCCTAGTTGTATTTACCTGTATACTTTCTACGCCAAAGTAAGTCTAAATACGACGTAATGATTTTATGGGTGTTAAAGTAGGTAAGATAGCAATGCCTACCGATTGGTGTTGCATGGCCTGGCTGCCGAAACGTTGCATGAAATTCTGGAAAAAATAAAACCTAGCAAGCGAAGTTACGGGATCATTACTCCCCACTAATCTGCGGTCTGAAAACGGCCCTCACCGAAATGCCTTGTTCGGAATAAATCAATGGTATAGTCAAGAAGCCCAGCATCACCGAAAGCCCCATGGCCCGGAACCACCACCTTGACCTCAGAAAATCGATTTCTGATCCGCTCCACGGTAGTAGACCATTCTTGCACATTGGCATCCCCCAAAAATCCTTTCTGTGCGCCCAGCTCCTTAATCAGGCAGCCCCCAAACAGGATGTCCTCACCGGGGAAATACACGATTACGTTATCTTCGGTATGACCTTCGCCAAAGTGCTTAGCCAAAATAATTTCCCCACCCACATCCAATAGAAGCGAATCCGCAAAACCATGTTGGGGCTGGACAAAATTGTTGTCGGCTGCAAGCTTAATCGTTTGGTGGGAAGCATAGGAAGGGATTCCCCGACTTTCAAACACTGGCAGCCCTCCCCAGCAATCCTTGTGAAAATGGGTAGGAAGTACTCCTTTTATTTTAAAATTAGCGCTTCCTTCCAGCCATTCGATGAGTGCGGCCGAGCTCATGTCGTCTGTTGGTGTATCGAAGACGAAAGCTTCCCTACCACCTGTAATCACGAGCCCGTTGCAGGCTACCTTTCCAAAATCAGTTGTCTGCAAATAAGAGGTGTGAATATAGGTATTTTCGGAAACCTGCGTAATCACCAATTCTTCAGACCGAAATAGTTCTTGGGGGTAAGCAGCCTGTTTTGATGGCTGACTACATGCGACAATAAACCATACAGCCGAAATGGAAAAAAGGAGAGACTTCATGAAGGAATGCTTGTGGTTAAGTGGTAAACTAAGTGAGCATTTAAACCGCCAAAACTACTCAGGTACTTCGAGCGAATAGTTCTTGGCAGCATTGGTTTGAAGTAAAAATACGTAATTAGCCGGATTTACAAGAAAGAAGACTCCATACTCCCAAAAAATAGTGCTTCGCATGGTAGCCGGGCAGTGTTCCTCCCTACTGATCTTCCAATGCGGAGGGGAGCCCCAGGCTATTGATTCCGCGCCTTTGGCGCTAGGGAACCATATTTTCATACTTCCTTGGGCGGTGCCCAAGGCTAATGATTTTGCACCTTTGGTGCTGGTAATTAAATAAGCACCAACCGTGCGGTAATCATTAAAATGGCCTGCCAGGGCTATGCAGACAGGTCATCCCAATCCAAAAAAGCACCAACCGTGCGACATGCGCCTGACGTATTCTCATCATTCCTTGGGCGGTGCTCAAGGCTAATGATTTTGCACCTTTGGTGCTGGTAATTAAATACGCTCCAACCGTGTGGTAATCATTAACATAGCCTGTCAGGGCTATGCAGACAGGTCATCCCAATCCAAGAAAGCACCGAAGGCAATGGAAAAGTGAGGTTTCCCAAATTTGCATAAAAATAGATTTAAGACGCGGATAGCTATAATTCTCCAAATACGTCATCCAAGTCCAACTCAAATCCGGGCAACGCTTGGGATTTTACACGATCTCCTAAGGTAAATAAACGGGAGGAGCTGTATTTTTCCCCCTCCAGTAAATAAATAAGCAACGTTTGCTCATCGGGATGGATTATCCAATATTCCTTCACTCCCGATGCCTCATATACCTCATATTTTGATTGCAGTTCCTTTTTGTTGTTCCCAGGTGACAGGATTTCCACGATCAAATCCGGCGCACCTACACAACCCAACTCATCGAGCTTATCCGGGTTACATACTACGCAAAGATCCGGCTGCACCACAGTGTCAATATCCTCATGCCGTCTTGAGGCTACCGGAAGCCGAACATCGAAGGGCGCAGTATATACTTTGCAGGATTTCCCTCTTAAAAATTCATAAAACCTGTTTGCCAATATCATCGTGATTTCCTGATGAATACGTCTTGGCGCGGCCGCCGCCTGCCTAAACACTTTACCCCGGATCAGTTCGACCATCTCATCCAACTGCCAGGTCAGATAGTCGGCATACGTGTAGGAACCATAGGCAAAGTTAGGTTCCTTGACCAAGTTTCTATCTTCATGCTTTTCCATGGTCTTATTCGGCGGACATCAGAAATTAAAGATAGGGAAAATGTTTCGATTTCATCTGTCTATAATAGTTTTTTAATGGTCAGATGGAATCCCTGCCTACCGGCAGGCAGGTCGCACGTAGCATAGTCATCCAACTGTGCGACGGGTACGTCATGCCTGCCTGTCCGGTAGGCAGGCTCGATTTGATGAGTGAAGACGGGTGAACAGCATGATGCATTGATGATTTTAGGTGTTTGTTTTGGAGGTTTCTATGAGCATCAAAAACTTCCTGTTTAACCCAATAAATCCAACCTCGATTGAATCCAACGGCCTATTTCCAAAATATCATCTGAGGATTAGCCGAAAGCGGAAACACCGTTATCTGACTGATTGCGTTGGGTAACTAAGCTTTTTAAGGCTGCCCATTTGGATCTGGAAACCTGTAGCCTATGACCATTCTGCATTATAACGCATTTCTCCTTTGGTTGAAGGGATTGGATTAATGCTACATTAACCAGACAGCTTCTGCCGATTTTAAAAAAGGTTTCCGGCAATTCGCCTTCCACCTTTTTAAGTGATGAGCAGCACGAATGGCTGCTGCCGTCTAGGAAGAAGACTGTGAGCAGGTAATCGTTTACTGCAAAGCAAGTGACCGTTTCCAGCTCGACTTTAAGGAGCTTCTGACTGCATTTTAGGATTAAAGAATCACCATTCATAAAAATAAATTTAGTAACACAACTATGTCGTTAAGTTAAAAAAAAAAAACATGATTTCAAACTAAATCGAAATTATTTTACAACAAATCACACGAAAAATAATTAAACTACCTTATAATATATATAATTATTGCTTATTATAATTTCAATTCGGGTTTTTTCCACCTTTTATTCAATATAGTTTAAGTATTTCACTGTAAATTAACTCCAATTTCTCACCTAAAACGACATTATCAAAATTGCGTAGCACGTATTCCCTGCCGTTTTTTCCCATGGTTTTCCGAACGTTCTCGTTATCGATAAGGTACTTCATCTTCGTTTTAAGGGCTTCAATATCTCTTTCGGGTACCAGGTATCCGGTGATTTCATCAATCACGCCCTCCGGTATCCCGTTGTGCAGGGTTGCGACCACCGGTAATTGCATGGCCTGGGCCTCTTGAAGCACAAGACCCTGTCCCTCTGAATTACCATCGCTTCCCGTAATGCTGGGAAGCACAAAAATATCGGCATTTCTATAAAATTCGATGATGTCAACTTTTGTTCTCGCGCCATGAAAAATAACCCTGTCTCTTAATTCCAAATCTGCTACCAATTCTTTCAAAGGCACCATCAATTCCCCTTCTCCTACGATGTCATAACGGATATTCGGATAAAGCTCCATAAGCAGGTGGAAGGCTGAAATGGCGTAATACAATCCCTTTTTTTCCACTAAGCGCGCCACGCTCAATAGCCGAATGTGCTGAATGCCTACTTTACGGCCGCTGGGTGTATATTCTTCGGTGTTGATACCAAGGGGCAGTACCACCATTTTGTCCCTTTCAAAACCTACCGAAGCCGCCTTTTCTACAATATAATTGGATATCACAATATACTTATCGCAATGGGCAATCAGGTCTTGATAATAATTTTTTCCCATCGCCTGATGGGTGATATCATATCCGTAAAAGGTCGTTAACATTTTACCTTCCAAAAGTCCCAAGGATCTGACGAAAACTGCCCTTAAGCCGGTAGGGCCAAAATGACAATGAATTATGTCGTATTTATTCTTTGATATGAATGGATAGAAAAGGGAAATCAAATAAAACCGACGGAGTATTTCCTGCTTATTGTAGAAATCCTGAGACTTAAGAAATTTTACCAATGTCCGAACAGTCGGTTTTACATTTACCATTAGGGTGAATTTGAGCCATGCCCCTATCTTGTTTTGGGGCACTATCGGGGGGTAATACGTACGGGTTAACAAGCGTAAACGGTTTATCTCATCATGTACCATCTTTTCTCCCGACCTGCCTGCCGGAAAAATATCCACCTCATGACCTGCCTTGACCAAATAAGTAAGTTGGTTGAGAATAAATGTTTCGGACAATTTGGGAAAACGCTCCACCAAAAACGCTATTTTTAATTTTTTAGAAATATCGCTCATGTTCCAATCCTTGTTTTTAGTGTGTGGATGGAATGAAAGTCAAGAAGGTACTTGATGTCCTTTTTTGATAATTGGTTATGGGCAGCATTTGAAAAGCAAACAAAATCACCCTCAAACTGATAAATTTGATAGTCATTGGTAAGAAATAGCCGTGTGGCTTTTAGTTCCTCTCGGTTCAGGTGTTTTATTTCCAATAGTATAAGAGAGGGTTTGAATTTAGATAAATTCAATTGACTAAGTATTTTCCAGTCGTGGCCCTCACAATCGATGCGCAATAGATCGATTTGTCGAATCCCGTGCTTTTGAAACAATTTTTCGAGGGTAATGCCCTGTATGCTTTTAGAAACTATAAAAGGATCCAAAATACCGTTTAGGTGCTTACTGATATGGCTTTTTTCAAAGGAACCCAATTGGTCATACCATTCCGGCAGGTTGCCCAGGATATATTTTGCCTTTTTGTCCACCCAGTAAAAATCCTGCCTCGTACCGTTATTGATAGCAGCGTTTTCAAAGAAAAACCTGGGAGAATCGGGATAATGGGCCTTTAATTTTTCAAACAGGTAAGGGACAGGCTCCACAAAGAGCACCTTCCATCTATCGTTTGTTAAAATGGAGGTATAAAGGGGATCTTTGGTTCTGCCGTCATTGGCCCCGATTTGTACTACCGTCCAGGTTTTCTTATCCCCGCATTTTTCAATCCAATAGCTAATAATGGATTTCTCTTTGGAGGAATTCCACCTCCGCATCAGTTTTTTGAATAGAAGGGCTAGGCAAGACCCCATTTTTGTATTTCTTGGATTAATTCCATTTTCCCGAAAGATTTGATACGAAGAATGTCATTCCACTTTTCCTGATCTTCCCGGTCATTATGAAAACTACTGTTCATACCCCGTGGATGGGAGAGGTGGAATAGCGGACCCTCAATACGACTGTGCTTATACCCCATACCTTTCCATCTGTGTAACCGTTCCCCGTCTTCCCTACCCCAACCATAAAAGTTGGGATTTTCCATTCCTATTGCTATATAATCCTTTCGATTGGCTAAAAATGCTCCCCCTATCGGATCAGGGGCATATAACGTTGTCATTTTGCCTTTTTGTGATAATAAGATTTCGATCTTCCTTTTTTTTATAAAAATCTCCCTTAATATAACCCCTGTATCCAGAAACTCCCTTTCATAAGGGAAGACAAAACTGGATCTCCCTTCTTTCAGCACCTGCACGGCTTCTTTTAGTTGGTTTGGCGGGATGATGACATCGCAATCCCACACAGCGACTAAGGATGTGGATGATAGTTCCACAAGTTTATTGATGTATTTTGTTCGGTGGAAAATGGTATCACCGTCTTCTTCGAAGGTGTAAGCTGCTTCTTTTCCGATTAAAGAAGACACCATGCCTGTGGAGTAACTACTTGCTTCATAAATCAAAATAGGGGAATCGAAGTGGCTTCGAAGGAATTGTACAACAACGAGCAAATTTTCCAAGCGCTGTACGGTATCCAATCTAATAGGGATAAGAAAGCTTAGGTCTTTCATAATTAGATCACTTATTAATTAAGGGTTTTCGTTGAGCAGATGGAGCAGTGAAAAGGAAATCCCTGAAATGCCATACAGGAAGCCCAGTTCATGATCTGGGTTTGTGGAAAGATAGGCCCAATAGTCAGATGACTCAAAATGAAGTAGAGCTGCTTGACGATTACCTGTATTTTCAAAAATACTCACATAATTATCAATCTCTCTTTTTATTTGGGCATCCAATAAAATCAATCCCGCAAGTCCATTTTCTACATATAGGGCTTTATTGCGAAGTTCGAAGCTGGATAAAGGAGCTTTAATAACGTGATTTACCAAAATGCTTGAATGGTGTTCCCATTCAGGTAAGGATAGGCGTCTCATCGACCAATAAAGATTAAGTCTGTTTCCTTGGTTTTGTGGGATTGTGGAAAGCACAATAGGCGTTATTTCCTTAATCATCCGATTGATTTTATTGGGAAGTAATCCGATCTTAACGGCCTCCGCCAATACGCAAAGATAATTGGGCAGATCCCAAAACACGCGAAATCCATTAGGTTCTGCAAATGAGGCTTTGCCGGATGCTACCATTAAATGCATTCGGTTGACAAGAAGAGTTGCCAGTGAGGAAAACAGTTCCCTCGTAACGTGAAATTCTCTTTTGTCAGATAGTTCTGCTAACCTGTCAAAAACATAAAGAAGGTAACCCAATAATCCCCGTTTCACCCCGAACTCAATTTCCTCCGCCTTTTCGCTGATCACTTTAAAAAGAATATTGTCAATCTGTTCCAACAAATCATCGGCGTCACCTTCCAATGACCCATTCTTAATTAATTGATGAATGCCCCAAGCTATTCCTGCCAGACCATTGTCAAAATAACTGGGGACAGGGTTTTGGTGTACAAAGGAGTACACCTCCTGAAGGGTGCTTTCTGCAGCCTTTCCGAACCTAAGATCGTTTTGATGGTGAAAGGCTTGAAAAAAATAAAGGCAGGCTCCCATCTTTCCTTTAAAGATCCCCGAGGTATTTAGTTGGTGGTAATGGGTAAGCAAATGATCGTCTAGTCTTTGCCGTATTTCAGCAGCCTTATTCATCTTTTAGTTTTACGGGATGGTAAAGTTTATTTTCCAAGCTGCCAGTTTTTTCGAAAACAGGTCTCCAGCGCATGGTTCCGTCCGACAGTATACCTTTGGGGTTGGGCGTATTCTCCAGGTAAAAACGGTTTTCAAATCCATCCGGAACAAATTCCCCCATACCGCCAAAGTCGCTGATGGAAAGCCCACTCTCGTAGAGTAAGGTAGGGATCAATACCTCATGGTGACCACACCATTTGCTTGACAGTACCTTGTGAAGTAGCTCCAAACCGGCTCTCGAAATCCGGTAGATAGGGTTAAAGGAGCGGATGCGTTGCTTCTGGGGAATCACGAAATACGGGTGGGCCAAAGCAGACCACCATGGCCACTCTGGCTCATCTTGGTAGCGACGAATGTGGCTACTGATAAAGTCAGCGTCTACTGAGGAAAACGCATCAAAAAACGCCCTCCAATCTCCCGAGAAATCAACGTCCTCTTCTATGCACCAGTAGTAATCGTAATTCGGGTGGGAGAGGTAGAACTTCAGCAGGGGAAAATGATTGCTCCCAGGGACCAGGGTAAAGCCAAGGGGGAAATAGTTCAAGGCTGTCAACACCTCATTGTTAAAAGCAAAGATCTCCAATTTTTGCTGGCTTGTGGAAGCATTATTCGGCAATAGATGGTAGAGTAAAAGTGTATCCCCCAATCCACTTGTAGCTTCGAATATCTCCCTGTATTTACGGATCAGATGGATAGAGGTGTTGTTGCTTAGGATTAAAAAGGCTTCTTTGCTTGATTCCATATAATTTTCCATTTGAATTTCAATTAAGAAATAACCAGGAGATTCAATATTGTTCTAATATGTTTTCGAGATACTCTTTGATGTAAATTGGATTTTGCCAATCAGGAAAATACAAATTGCTAATTTCCTTATTACTTAATAAAAAGAAGTAAGGGCTTTTTGTGACAATAGAATCTGTCACAATTTCTTCCATAACAATTAATGAAATATTTAATTCTTTTAACTCTTTTTCTAAATAATTATTTGGCACCTTATCCGTAATGAGGAATAAAGTCTTGTCTTTAATATTTAACATTTTAACAATTTCAAAAAATATATTAATGCACATATCACATTTGTTATAAAAATATCTTAATGCAACATTATTGGTTGCAGGCATGTCTATTTCTTTCGGTATAATTTCTTTGTTTAATCGATAGTTGTAAAATAAATTATTTCTAATATTAATATTTTCATTGCTTAATACTACTTTACGGAGTTAAAAATTTTGCCCAATAGGGCAAAATTAGCTATATTGTGGTAACATATATAGCGTCTTCAACCATTGCCGATTGAATTAGGCCCATGCTTCTTCAATCGGATAAAAAAAATTTTGATTTT
>NZ_JAFIEU010000034.1 GCF_020832325.1 Lunatimonas sp. | reverse complement strand
AGTGAATACCATACAGGAATGGCTAGATGCCTGTAAGGAGTTTAAAGCAGACCCTGCCGCTATCCAATGCCCCAGCCTTTTAATGGTAGGTGAGGATGAATTGGCTTATTGGGCAACTAAGGGATTTATAGAAGATGCTTTGCAAAAAATCAATAATCCAAAGGTGGATTTGGTGATTGGAAAAGCAGAATTGGGTGCTTCCGGAAAGAACATGCTGCCCAATCTTACCTTTATCCGGCATACGGTTTATGATTGGCTGGATGAAGTTTTTCAAAAAAAATAACGCTGCGCGAAGTACCCCTGAAGTCCAGCGAAGTGTTTTACACATTAAATAACCTCTGTTGTGAATGACGAATACGATCAATCTAGAATATTCCATTGCAGGACCCGATCATGGGGAAGCAATCCTTTTAGTGCATGGGGCAGGTGCGAGTATCCTCCAATTTCAGCAACAGCGAGCATTTTTCTCAGATAGGTATAGGGTAGTATTGGTATCCTTGAGAGGACATGGAGATTCTCCAAAACCCTCACCGAACACTACCCGGAAATACGCCTTGACCCTATTGGCAGCAGATATTATCCAATTGATTGAAGACCTTCAGTTGGACCGGATACATTATGTTGGTAATTCTGCAGGTGGTGTGCTGGGCTATCTGGTGGTCAGTAAAGTGCCTGAAAAATTCTTGAGCCTAACCACTTTTGGTACTACTGGGCAGATGGAATTTCCAAAATTCCTTGCCCCAGTATTTAGGGGGATTGACGCTTTCATGCTCCGCTTTTTTAAAAATTGGTACCTGAAATTGATGGTTTCCCATACGGTCACCCATGAGGCCTCCAAGGATATTTTTTTCCAAATGTTTGAAAAGGCGGTACCTGCCATTCCTCATTTCAGGTACAATTTGGTAAATTATGATTTCACTCGGTTTATAGCGCAGTGCCCTGTTCCCTATACCTTGATCAAATGTGAATTTGACAAAGGAATCAATAGAATGTTGGCATCCACCCTGCATGCCATTCAATCCAATCAATTGGCAAAAGTGGTGGATTTAAAAGGAGTAGGACATGTGGCTAACCTAGACGATCCTGCGGCTTTCAATGATTGCCTAAGGGACATCTTGAAAAACTAAATTGATTTAACATGAAGAAAGGAATCATTTCATGCGCTTACGGAGATATCTATTATGAACTTTCAGGAATAGACTCTGGTCCTACTTTGGTATTTATTCATGGAGTAGGGATGGACCGTTTGACTTTCCAAGAACAGCTTGCATCATTGAAGTCGCATTACAGGATCTTGGTTTGGGATTTACCGGGCCATGGTGCTTCCTCGTTGGAAAACTACCACAAGCGCTTCACCGAATTGTCTGCAGAATGTTTGAATGAGCTACTGGAGACACTGCAAATTACCCAAGTAGTTTTGATTGGGCAATCTCTGGGAAGTATGGTGGCCCAGTATTTTCAGTTGAAACATCCTGATAAAGTGTTGGCCCTGATCCATGCCCCCGGAATAGAACTGAAATCCCATGTAGGGAAATGGGCAAAACCGCTTGTTCCCATTTTTATCTTTTTGATGGGCTTGATGCCGGAGAAAATGTTCTGCAGCTCTTTTGGGAAACACAGGGCTGTAAAGAAGGAAGTACAGGAATATTTAGCCAGAAGTATTGGTAAAATCGGTAAGAAGTTAGCATTGCAAATCACCGCTGACATGTGCTACGATTTGATAGATTCTTCGCCCCAACCCACCAAAGTTCCGCTCTTGATGCTTTATGGGAAAAGAGACTTGGACTTTATCAAAAACGCGTCCAAAGCTTGGTGTAAAAAGGAATCATCTAGTCAATGTGTAGAAATCCCCAATGCCAACCATATCGCCAATCAGGATAATCCTGAGGCTTTCAACCGAGTCCTGCATAAGTTTTTGGATGAGACCTGCCAGGTTTTTAAAACCTGACAGGTATTCCGTTCTATCCATAAAAAATATCTATTGTTATCCAATATCAATCACTATCTGAAATCCCCCAGCATCCATGAACCTAAAAATGTTTTATCTCGGACTTAGTTTATTTTTCCCTGGGCTTTTGGGCATCTTGTCCATGGTTAGTATAGAATGTATTGGGATACCAAGTTGGAAAAACTAGACCATAAAACGATTCCGCTTTGGGTTTTTGTGAAAAGATTATAAAACGTAACAGATATCGATTTAGCTTGCGTAAGCATATTCTCTTTTTTCGTGCTGGTTTCTACAAAAAAGAGGATCCCCAAAACAGGGGATCCCATGAAATGTGTTTTGGCGCCAAAAGCCAAGTGTTGGATGTATTGTTAGCCATGATCCACGCGTGGCGCCCAGTACGTGCAATATGCCTCCGGCTTTACGGGACCTTTAAAGAGCTGACAGCCCCCGCATTTTCGGGTCTCGGTTGGGGGCAGATAGAGCTGACAGTTGTCGCAGTTATTGTCCGATATGGGAGTTTTTTCTACATACCCTAGTTGACTCCGTTTGCTGACCTCCTCTTCGGGCAGCCCGTTTAGATCTGTGCAGTCGGTAATAGAAGCGAGGTCGTATTCTTTGGAAGACTCGGAAGACCCTCCCGAACAGGCCGCAATCAACGGAAGTACAACCCACGCACTGCCGCGCTGAATCAGGTTTTTAAGGACTTTTCTTCTGTGCATGGTGTGAAGGGATCTACAGGTTGCTGGTAATCAGTTTAAACAAAACAGCAGGTTCCTCGGTATTTTCTGCCAACGCATCCAGAAAGGCTTTCAGTTCTGGCTTGGTTTCCTCGTGCTTTTTCAACCCTCTGGAAAGGCCATCTAGTCCTGCCTTTTGCCAAGCATCCTCAGACTGGGTCAAATACTGCGTAAAGGCCTCCAACGATTTTTTCTCTCCGTTTGAACCCAGTATGTGGGCCGTTTCCCGGATCACCTCCTCTTTCCAGGTGTCCTCCGAATTTCTAAAACCGGATGTTTCGAATAGAGCTGTTACGAACGCGGGCTCGGTCACCCCTTTCGCACTCAGGATGGCAGTTCTGAACCAACGGTTTTCTCCTTGCTTTGCGAGGTGCAGGGCCAGGGTTTCCAGGCTTTTTTTATCTGTGAAATTGCCTGTACTCAATAGTGCCTGAAGCGCTACAGTTGCATTTTCATGGGAGCTAAGTGCCAGCGTAGTAGCTCTAAATTGGGGGAACCGCTCGGCAAGTTGCAGTCCGTGGCGTTGTACTTCCGGATGGGAATGGGTTAACAGGGCTTCTACGTGCGCGGCTGTCAAGAGACCCCAAGCCTCCAGCACGTAGGCAGCATGTAGGCGCGTTTGGGGAGTTTCGTGGTTTTGTACGATTTCGTCTAAGCTGGTTTGGTTTTCCGGTGCCCCTTTTTCCAACAGCAGTCGCTGGGCATTGGATCGATACCAGCCGTTTGGATGGGCCAGTAGCTCAATGAGTTGGCTGGTGCTTGCTTTGCTTAGGTCAACGGTACTGGCACGTCGTTCCGAGTCATTTTTGGATCTTATGCGATAAATTCTGCCGTGATGCTCTCCGTACATGAAATCCATATCGGCCTTTAGGTCGTCTGGGATGGATACGGGAGTTTCAATGTGCTGTCTGTAAAAATCCAATACATACAGGTAGCCGTCCGGTCCTATCGTAAAACTTGTTGGCCTAAACCAAGGGTCGGTGGAGGCTAAAAATTCCCGGGCTTTTTCCTCCGGTGCACGTTGGGCGGTAAAAACCGCATCGTTCGGGCTTTTTACCAACACATCCCGGTGAATGAGGTTTCCGGCAACATCACCTGTAAAAATATTTCCTTGAAAGGCTTCTGGGAAAGCATCACCATTGTAAACCGTACCTCCCGAAGCGCCGGTAAAGTACTTTTCAGCATGCTCTACCCGATCTAAGTTTTGTTCTTGGTATTGGATATTACGCCGCCTGGTTCTTTCGGCACGCCAATAGGGTGGCGGTGTCTGCTGAAACATCTCAAAATCGTGATCGGAAATATTGAGGTTTACATTCATCGAGGAAAGGTGGCCGTGGCGTTCCAAATACCTTCTGGGTATCACTGCCTGCTGGAGGTGAAGGGTGTTTTGGGTGAAAAACTTGTTGTTCCAGTCATCCAATGTGTGCCCAAACTGGGCAGTACCACTTTCCAATTCAAATTCATCGGTATCTAGTCGAAAACGAAAATCGGCACCGCGCATAGTTAGCTGTCCCGCTTCAGGTTTACGTAGGTAGCTGACATCCCCTGGTTGTCCGTTATTGGCGGCATAGATCCAATTGTCCAAGCCAAAACGCAGGTTGGTAATCTGTGCTTCCGAGTTGTTTTCAAAAAAACCCTCAAAGAGAACTTCCTTGACGTCTGCCTTTTCGTCGCCGTTGGTGTCTTTCAGGTAATAGATGTGTGGCGCTGAGGTGACGATCAGGCCTCCTTTCCAAGGGAGCATAGAAGTAGCATCAGGCAGGCCGTCAGCAAAAATCACTGACTCATCTACCACACCGTCTCCGTTGGTGTCTTTTAATAAACGTATCCGTCCCCGGCCTTTGCCTTCCTCCGGCTTGTAGGGATAGTCGGGCATTTCTACAACGTAAATGCCGCCTTTTTCGTCAAAGACCATTTCCACGGGGTCCCAAACATGCGGTTCTGCAGCAAAGAGTTCTACTACAAAATCTTCGTGCAGGTCAAAGGTGGCCATGGATGCCTCTGGACTCAGTGCATCGGCATATTTTTGGTCCTGACAGGAGACGATTAGGATCGCCGGCAGGATGAAGAGGAGGTTTTTAATGTTCATTTTATCGGTTAGTTGCATGGTTGGTTGATTTAAGGCGGTGTAGTACTAGGGAATGGAGGCGTTAATCGGCTTGAAGTTTAATTGCAGGTCCATAAACCGGTAAGCGGCGTGCCGCACTTCCAGCGGAAAATCATGACCTACATCTGGAAAGTGTACCTCGAGGTTTTCCGAAACCCCAAGGTACCTAAATACGGGTTCGATTTCGCCAAGTGCGTGCTTCACCCCATTTACATCGAAATTACCATCTCCGGTAGGGGAGTTGGAAAAAAACGCCCGTGGAGCCAATACAGAGATGATATCCGTGAAGTCAAAAGGAAGTCGCTTATCGGGCATGTATTCCCGTATTTTGGGCATATAGCGGTCCTGGGCCCAAGGTCCCAGGCGACCTCCGTACCGTTTTGCAGCTTCTTCGCCAATGTCATAGTAGTCGAAGGGTGTCCAACCACAACTGCTGACAACGACTTGGATCCGCTCATCAAAGGCGCCGACAAATAGCGCATTGTGGCCGCCCAGTGAATGTCCGATGACACCGATGCGGCTTCTATCTACCTCCGGCAAGGTCTGCAGAAAGTCTATTCCTCGCATATGATTCCAAATGGCCAGCATGGTAGCAGACTCAAATCCGTCTGTTTGGAAATTATGGTCTTTTAAGTCTCCAAAGCTTGGGTAATCCGGGGCCAAAACCACATAGCCCCGAGCAGCCAGTTCCCTTGCTACCGCACGGTTTTCCATCGGGGTTTGCCCGTCCACGATTTTCTTACCGGGATCTCCGGTGCTATGTAGGGCCAGTATGGCGGGAGTTCCGAGTGGCCTGGTTTCTTTCGGAAGATACAGAAATGCCGGTACCCAAAAACCGCTGTGGGCTTCATAAGAGATAGAGTACCTGGTAAATTGATCCGTGGAAAGCGTATCTGAATAAGCTACCTGGGGAATTTCTTCCCGTTCCCTAGAAGGAAGTGGTCCCATGATTTTTTCCATGTTTCGCAATACCTCTTGCCGTCTTTCCTGCCATTCTGCTAGATTGGTAATCCCCTCTCTGTCCGATGCTTTTTGAGCAATCGCCGGCACACCATCCATTTTAACAGGTGTATGATCTAATAAATTGTTAACTGCTTTTCGCACAATTGGTTCAGCCTCCGCGGTAGTCGGGCTGGTAGAGATTTCATAGCCCCCCTCGTCGTAAGCTGCCGCGGTACCTATATAGAAGGGTCCATAGTCTGCATAGGCGGCCATATGCACCCGCAGGTTGGGTTTGTAGCGTTTAGCATTCAATTGGTATTCCACAAATAACTCACCAGGCAAAAGCAGTACCCGGGCATCTCCCAAATACAGGCAGGCAATGGGGTTGGAGTATCCCGATTCCATTCGGTCTTTCCAAGCCAGCTTTTGCAGATAGTTTGTCCGCCATCGCATGTCTTTTTCATGCATTTCCGCTCGTATTTGGGCCACTGATGCGGCAATGGGCAGCTGTACGTTTTCCACTTTCCAGTCTACTTCGTCAGCCGATAGGGGTGTTTTCCGGGTGTTTTCCCAAGCTGTTTTCATGCCGGATGCCAACCTTTGGGCGAGGATCAGTCGGTTTTCTTTGGACCCATCGTTGTATTTTCCGGCAGTTACGTTGGCCCCTGCACCATTGAAATGTACGTGAAGGGCATCGGGTACTTCCAGTTCCCGAAGGTACCTGGCCAAGCCGGGGAAGTCCGGGTTGGCAATCTTTGTCAGGTAGTAGCTTTGAGGGTGTACGGCATAGAAGCTCAAGACTGCAACGGGTGTGTCGTCTTTCCAAAAACTAAGCAGACTGACTACGGGATCTATGACTCCCTCGGGATAGGCCCGGATTGCGGGGTCTTTGGTAGCAGAAGTTCGCGAGTGCAACGCCTTGCCATCCGGTCCGATGATGCGGCGGTTGGAGGCTACCTCCCGTACCGTGGCTTCACCCTGTCCGATGTGGGTGATGGGAACGGCCTGGGCTAAGGATTTACGTACGGTTGTGGCTAATTGGTGTCCGAAGGCTCGTTGGAACGTACTCTCATAGGATAGCGGATCTATGCCTGCGGCCTTAAGTATTCGCTCTGCAGAGAAGTCGCTAATTGGTGCGTCGTGTTGGTGCACGGTATGAACCGACACGCGTGACGGTATCGTACCCGCTGCTTCGGCAATAACGGACTTGAAAAAATCTTGGCTTTCATTGGCTATGCCTATCCAATCGATGGAGCAAAGCACGATGGGAAGGCCTGAACCAGAAAGCACAATACCCCGGGCGCGCAGCCCCAATTCGCCGGCCTTTTCCATCTGATCATAGGCCAAGTAGGACCCTACTGGAGGAGTTGCGTCCATGTCGAAGGTGGCCAATCTTAGCTGGGTTGTTTGGGCCCTTGCCGCGTAGGGAGCAGCCAAACCAACCAAGCAGGTGAACAGAGCGACGAGGCACGTTTTAGTTTTCATAGTCAGGGGGTCAGTTGCTGGAAGACCCAGTCTACCAGTTCTTTTTGTTGCGCAGGGGTAAATTGGCCGAAAGCCTTCGGTGTTTTTTGGTTGATACGAGCGGTGCCATGCAATCCATATATGCGGTTGGCAAGGGAAATACTATGGGTAGCGGCCTTTAGATCTGCATGTCGGTCCATCTCCGGCGTGAAGAGCAGTAACGGCTTCGGTGCGATTGCCGCCAGAATTTCCGGAAAGTCAACAGGTAAGCGTTTTTCATTATCCAGAAAGTAGCCCAGCCTCGGAATCAGCCCATATAAATGGGAATAGGCCCGAATGCCCTCGTACCCTTGGGATGAAGTATATATTCTCCAGGGGGTGAAGGCCGAGGCGGCAGCTACGCCTGCAACGCGGTCGTCCATCGCCGCGGTCAACAGACTGATGGTCCCACCTAGGCTGTATCCTCCCAAGTATATGCTATTTTCGTCGATAAGTTCGATTTGCTGAAGGGCGTCTAGGGCTGCGCGGGTGTCGGCTACCATTTTCCCCATCTTGGACCAACCGGGGTAGCGTTCGTAGAAGTCCGTTCCCTCTTCGATACGGCTACCGTAACCTAGCTGATCAAAGACCATCACCGCGATGCCTTTATCCAGAAAATCTGATATCAAGGGATTTAGTAACCGGTCAAAACCGGTATTGATAAATTTGTGAGACCAGATGATTACGGGAAATTTTCCGCCTTTCGGCTGCCGTATTTTTCCGTCTTGATCGGCGGGAAAGTACAGGGCTGCATACTGGTAGTCACCCATGGCACGATAGGGAGCGATGTTTCTTCGTACCCCGTTTCTGGGGTTAGGCCGTTGGATCAACTGATCCATGTAATCTTCGCGCTCGCTTAATTCGGTAATCTTTGCCGGACCAATGCCCGCAGGCGTTTTCCCAAGCAATAGGTCCAGCCCTTCCCTAATTTGTGCCCTGCGGCCTATCCATTCCGATCGAGAGGACAGGCCTGAGAGAAGGGGTGGATTGGCAGGATCTAACTCAGGAAAATCCATGGGATTGATCGGTGCCGACTGCTCGGCTGACCAGCTTTCAAAGTCGTAAGGATAGTAGTTCTGATTGATCCACGTTTTGTCCGAACGCCCAAATTGGATATCTAACCAATCAACATAGGATTCCAAGTCCCTTGCGGCAACCCCATGTCCGCCGTCCCGAAAGCGAAGGCCAACACGATCCGAAGATCCCAGAAAGGCATAGACACGTTTTACGGAATGAAAATTTTGCTCAATAGCCCATGGATCTCCGCCACCGCCCTCCCGAATGGAGGAACTGAGCAACAGCGCATTGGGAGCGATCAGGGCCATCAGGGAATTTTGGTCTATGGGGAGTTTGTGTTCACGTCCATTGTAAAAGCGTAACCTGGGGTGGAACCACTGGGGACGGATGGAATTTAGGTAATCCAGCGACTCGTTTTCATGCCGTTCGTCGGTATATCTATAGGGAATCTCCCCACCTGTGCCTCCGCTGCTGCTGATGATGGCCGTGAAGCGGGGGTCAAAGGCTCCGGCAAGGAGGGAGAGCTTGCCGTTTCTCGAATGCCCTGTCAAGGCGATTTTTGCCTTATCTACTTCCGCCAGTGTATACAGATAATCCACCGCTCTGGAGGCGCCCCATGCCCTGGTCATCAGTGCGGTCCAATCGTACCCCGGGTATACTTCTTGGTACAAGATCGTATCGTCGAATTCATCCGCCCCCGCATAGATCACTCCCATATATCCCCTTCTTACAGCGATCTGGGCCCAGCCGCGGTGGTTCCATTGCGTGATAAATACCGGAAAGGGACCTTCTCCGGGAGGAGTGAACACCTCCAAGTTTAGCTTGGCATCCGGATGTGCTCCAAATCGAAGCTCAATCCGCTGTACGAGTACCTCGTTTTCCAGTCGCTCTTCCAATATATTACTCGTCATATTTTTTGGTGGATCGGGAAAGGTGCCGGCAAACAGTTCCTTGACTTTTTCCTTCATCCAGTCCCGCTGATTATACCACTGGGACAAGTTGGTGATGGGAAGGGACTGCTCTCCTTCGTTCCAAACCAAGGGGTCTGGCAACAACGGGATAGAGGGCATTCGGTCGAAGTTTGGCGGTAGCTCTCCAGTTCGAGACTGCCAAGCGTCCCACGTACTGTCCTGTGCGCTTAGGCGAACGAACGAAGCAAAGACATCCCTGGGTCGCTGGGCTGGAGTGGGGTGGGGCCGGTTTTGTTCCAAAAGCTCTTGCAGGTAGCCTTTCCTTTTTTGGAGCTCACCTTCCTGGCCAAGAACGGACCATGGGAAGGCCATGGTGATCACCCACAGGAAACATACCGGAAATACGTGACGCATACGGCCTCTCATCGGATTTGATAGCTGTTTGAAACTTGTCGAGTGGTCTAAATTTAAGCCAAAACTTGCTTATCCTAGCAGCAATGTCTAAATTTTGTGATGAATGGGCGCTTTTAGCGTGTAGGTACACGGAATCGCCGTAACTTTTGCCTATTTTGCCTCGAAAAATAATACCTGAATCCGTTGAAAACCATACATCCTTCATTTCTCTACCTCGTTTTTTTGTCCGCCGTGGCTGCATTGGGCGGCTTTCTATTTGGATACGATACCGCCGTTATTTCGGGTACCATTACGCAGGTTTCCCGTCAATTTGAATTGGACGTGCTCCAGCAGGGATGGTACGTGGGATGTGCTTTGGTCGGGTCCATTGCGGGGGTTTCTGTGGCGGGGTGGCTGAGTGACCGTTTTGGGAGAAAGAAAGTAATGTTTTTAGCTGCACTTCTCTTTACGGCTTCGGCGGTGGGTTGTGCAATCGCTGCCGGTTTTGGCCAACTGGTGGTTTTCCGAATCATTGGAGGTGCCGGTATTGGGATGGTTTCCATCATATCACCCATGTACATTTCCGAAATGGCAGTTTCCGCATATCGAGGCAGTTTGGTATCCCTGTATCAACTGGCAATTACAGTGGGTTTTTTAGGGGCCTATTTGGTGAATTTTCAGTTGCAGGCATTCTCCACCCAACTTTGCAACCAATCTCCTGAATGGGTACAGTGGGTATTTCGTGACGAGGTTTGGCGGGGTATGTTAGGCATGGAATTTATCCCGGCCACGATATTTTTTATCCTGATATTCTTCATTCCAGAAAGCCCACGATGGCTGCTTGTCCACAGGCAGGAGGCAGCGGCCAGGGTAATATTTGGCAAGATCTACCGGGATACCCAGCAAATTCAGTGGAGAATAGAGGAAGTGTATGCAAATATAGCCCGTGTTTCTGATTCGGGTTGGAGGTCGTTGTGGCAGCCCGAACTGCGGAGGCCGGTGCTTATAGGGGTTGCTATTGCCCTATTGGGACAGTTCATGGGGGTAAATGCCGTTCTGTATTACGGCCCCACCATCTTCGAGCAAAGTGGTCTTTCCTCCGGGGATGCCTTATTTTATCAGGTTTGGGTAGGTCTCGTGAATGTGCTGACCACCGTATTGGCACTTTTTATTATTGACCGTGTAGGTCGCAAGAGTCTGGTGTATTTTGGCGTGACCGGGATGATCGTTACACTGCTAGCGATCGGTGGTTACTTTTGGCAAGGGGAGGCACTGGGAGTAGGCGTCATTTGGCTGCTTGTGTTGTTTATTTTGTATATCTTTTTCACTGCGATTTCTATTTCAGCGGTCATTTTTGTTTTGCTCTCTGAAATGTACCCTAACCGCGTCAGAGGGATCGCCATGTCGGTTGCCGGGCTCTCCCTATGGGTAGGAACATACCTGATTGGACAGTTGACGCCCTGGTTTTTGGAAAACCTAAGCCCTTCGGGTACCTTCTTTTTGTTTGCATTGATGTGTTTGCCCTATATGTTTATTATTTGGAAAATGATCCCGGAGACGGCAGGAAAGTCCCTTGAAGAAATAGAACAGTATTGGCTGGAAAGGAAATCGTAGATGCGGGTTAGTCTATTTTGGTTGGGGTTGTTAACGCTGTTGGTATTTGGACTTTTGGGGATACTGGTTATCGTCTTTCTCCAGGATGCTGAACCATGGGCGGTGCTAACGCGTGGACGGCCAGTGGGAGAGCAGTTTTTTTGGGGTATAGGGGTTGGTTTGGCATCATCGACGCTTGCGTTGCTGTTAATTTCAGCGCCATTTTTCACCAAAGAGAGGCACTATTATCGCAGACTTATTGAATCTTTCCAATGGACACCCGCGTCTATTCTGCTGGTGTCCATGTGTGCGGGAGTGGGAGAGGAGTTATTCTTTCGGGCGGGTTTACAGCCTTTGCTGGGTATTTGGTGGACATCCCTGATTTTTGTGGCACTTCATGGCTACCTGAATCCAACCAATTGGCGTATTTCTGTGTATGGGGCGCTGATGGTAGGGGTTATTGCAGGGTTTGGTTTCTTGTTTGAAGGAATAGGCTTTTGGGCCGTGGCTATAGCCCATACGGTCTTTGATTGGGTGTTGATATCGAAGCTAACTGGAAGTTTTCCTAGGCTATGGAGTAGAGATGTTTCCTGATCCTTCAGACCAAAAAACATTTTAGATTATTTGAAAAGCGAATACTTTATAATTATATTAAAGGAAGAAAAATTTTTAATATATCTCTACTTATTTTCACCAAATACGTTAATTTTGCCGTTAAAGATAGTACACAGTTCCTAACCAACCGAGCCGCAAGAAGTAGCGATCCGATGGCTGAAATGAAGACGAGTCTCCCTGAGGGTGAGGCATGCGCTGCACTTTTGGTTTTGGGACGATTATTTGTCATGCGGACTTCCTCCCTCAGGTAGGTTTTTTCTAGCTTTTGATAAATCAATGACGAGCATATGACACGCAAAAAAGAGGAAGGTGGAGGTCAATATCCGCCAATAACATTAAAAGCCCCGAGTGCATTTTTTGCCGCTGGTTTCATGCACAACATGAGTCAAGTGGGTATGGACGTGTTTTTTGCCGAAGTATTGGACAATGCTCCGGGTTTTGTGGTGTGTTTTGAGCGTACAGGTGCTTTGCTTTACGCAAACATGGCTTTCGTTAGTTATTCCTGGCGGGACATCCATAAGCCGGGATTTACTTTCTTTGATCAGTTTTCGAGTAAGGATTTGGAAATGATACGGCCGCTTTTCAAGGAAGTGGGCAATGGCGAGGCCGTTTCCAGGTCATGGGTGTCTAGTAAATCCCGTAAAGGAAGAGTGGTTGAATGGAAAATCCAGCTATTGAAGTTTCCGAATACAGAAAGTCTCTTTTTGGCTTGGGGAAGTGAAATTACGGATAAAATGGAGGAGCGTGAACGCATGCAGGCATTGTTGAACTTGGCGGCTGATCAAAATCACAAGCTGAAAAGCTTTACCCATATCGTTTCGCACCATATACGTTCCCATGCGGGAAATATCCTAGGATTGGTGGATTTGCTTGACGACCCGGCCGAATCACCTGAGGATAAGCGTGAATATACCAGTCTGATTAGGTTGACGGCTGATCAGTTGGATCAGACCATACGAAATCTCAATCAGGTGATTGAAATCCAAGATTCGTTGTCGA
Source organism: Lunatimonas sp. (assembly GCF_020832325.1). Lineage (GTDB taxonomy): Bacteria > Bacteroidota > Bacteroidia > Cytophagales > Cyclobacteriaceae > Lunatimonas. Next base: position 14,696 of record NZ_JAFIEU010000034.1, on the reverse strand, counting down.
AGCCTAGGGCAGTCAGAAATCTCAGTAAGGCGATTTCGAGAACAATGGTGCTGATGGAAGGAGAGGCGGATGCAGCTGGTGCCCATGTGGATATACAGGTTGATGAGAAGTTGTGGGTAGATGTTGTTCCTTCCTATTTGAACCACATACTCTTGAATTTGGTCTCCAATGCACTCAAATTTAAGTCACCGGCGAGGCCATTGGTCGTTAGGATTTCTGCGGCAGTGGATGGAGGATTTGTGGTGTTGGAGGTAGCAGACAATGGGTTGGGGATAGACCTGGATAAATTCAAAGACAGGCTTTTCAAGTTGTACGAAACCTTTCACCGAACAGCAGATTCACGAGGGTTCGGATTATTTATCACCAAGGTACAGGCCGAATCTATGGGCGGTAGGGTGGAGGTAAAAAGTAAACCCGGAGAGGGATCAACCTTCCGGGTTTTTCTAAAATCTGCCAATTCCCTGGTTAGGGAAGCTTAATCTCAACTTGAAACTCGTTGCTGCTTCGGCCACCGGGGGTCACGATGGTGTACCTCAACGTCAACGGTCCCTGCCCTTCTCCCGGAATGGGTGCGAGGAAGGGTTCCGCGTAGCGGTTTGCAGTCTGATCTGCTTTGTGACCGTCCACCGTATAAAACACCTCTGCATTGGCCACGAATGGCGTGATAGAAACTAGGTGCCTACCCGTAGCTGCATCTCTCGAAATGGATACGTCCGCCTCGGGAATCCGGAAGAATACGTTCCTTTCCTCCAGCTCCGCCAGTCGCTTAGGAAGTCGGTGGTGGGTAAAGGTTGTGAAGTTTTTTTCTTCTTTGCTTTTCCACGCTACTTCCGCCAGTGCCAGCGCCCTCGGAAAGAGAAAGTACTCCATTTTGTTGTTGGTGGGGATGTATTCTGTCCAGAGGTTGGCCTGCACTCCCAAGACATGTTTCTGCTCCTCGGCAGTAAGTGATTCAGGGATGGGTGTGTAGCTATACACTTTTTCTAAGGGGAGGAATCCGCCAATGGCCAGAGGTTCGGTGGATTTGTCCGCAGCTTGGTAGTGGTCAAAATACAGGTGGCTATTGGGTGTCATGATGACATCGTGCCCCATTTTGGCCGCTTCTATGCCTCCTTTCTCGCCTCTCCAGCTCATCACAGTAGCATTGGGAGCCAATCCTCCCTCCAGGATTTCATCCCAGCCAATTAGTTTACGCCCATTTTTATTCAGGAATTTTTCAATGCGCCGGATGAAAAAGCTTTGCAGCTCGTGTTCATCGGCCAGTTTTTCTTTCTTGATTACTTTTTGCGCGATTTCAGACGTGATCCACTGATCTTTGGGTACTTCGTCCCCTCCGATGTGGATGTATTCGCTGGGGAAAATCTCCATCACCTCCGTAAGTACATCTTCTAAAAAGCGAAATGCTTTTTCGGTAGGCCCATAGATATTGTAATGTACGCCCCAATAGCCGGGAACGTCGGTGCTCAGGTCGTTGTCGTAAGGTTGGCCCTTATCGTTTGTAGCTGGGATGGTGCCTGGCAGTGCTTTGCCATCTTTCACCTCGAAGCTTCCCAACTCAGGGTAAGCGGCCAATACCGCCGAACTGTGACCCGGTAATTCGATTTCGGGGATCACGGTGATATGTCGCTCTGCCGCGTATCGAACAATTTCCTTGGCTTCTTCTTGGGTATAGTATCCACCATGTGGCTTTCCATCGTAAATAAAAGGCTTGAAGTCGTAGTACTGTCCGATGATGGTGGAATCCCTCCAGGCGCTGACTTGGGTGAGCTTGGGGTACTTTTTGATCTCCAACCTCCAGCCCTGATCCTCTGTTAGGTGCCAATGCATGCGATTGAATTTGAAATACCCCATCAGGTCCAGCATTTTTTTGATCTGATCTGTGCTGAAGAAATGCCTGGAAACGTCCAACATCAAGCCTCTGTATTCGAACGCGGGTTCGTCTTTAATTCGGGCAGAGGGTACGCTCGCTTTACCGTCACGTGTCTCAATAAGTTGGAGCACCGTCTGTAGTCCGTAGAATATACCCGCTTTTCGGCCCGTTAGTTGAATCTGATCAGGGGAAATTTCCAACAGGTAACTCTCATTGCCTTCGGCCCCTTCAGCTTCCGTAAGAATGATGGCTTTACCCCTGGGTTTCATCTGGGTGATGGGTAGGCTAAACCCCTGGTTGGCCAACAAAAATTGGTTAAACAGCTCGGCTGATTTGCGGGCATCCGCTGATGTTGCCAAAATCGGTGTTCCGGGGGTTAGGTGGAAATATCCACTTTGAACGGTTACTTCTTTTGGATAGGGTATGATACTCAGCGTCTCTTGGGATTGGGCAAGCGAGCTTGCCGCTACAGCCAAGAAGAGTGTCACCCCCGCAAGTAGGGATTTGTTCATCTGCATGTAATTAACGTTTATTTATTTTAATTCCAGTTGTTGTAAGGTCTCCAGGTTGGTAATGACGGTTTCTTCGTAGGCCAGTGTCCAGCCCATGGAGTTGGTCAGGATGTAAATTTTTGACAGCTCGTTCAGCAAGCGCTCTTTCGCATCGTCTTTCAGATTGGATTGGGAGACTTTGTCCTCCATCATTTTGTGTACGGTGTCTTTGATCTTGTTATAATCCTCCGCCCCAAATTTATTGAAATAATCCTGAGTAACATCATAATAAGACAGGTCCGGATAGATGTTGATTTCGGGTGGAGGGATGTTGGTAATGCGTACAGTTCGGTTGGCCTCGTCTATATCTGTCTGGATTTTACGCAGATCGTAGCCTACGGTTACTTTGGCATTCACGATCACGAGTGCCTTTTTGTTGGCTGAAAAAATGTCAAAATAGTTTTTCCGAGTGTTCCCATAGCTCATCACTTGGGAAAACTGCCCCTCTGTAACGATCAGCTTACCCACTTGGTTGATTTGCTGTTGGATAAGAGCGGAATGGTATTGGATTTCCTGTTTCTCTTCTTTTTTGGAAAATAAAAACCAAGCAGTCAAAACGAGCACCAACGTGACGATGACCCCGGCTAGAAAACGAACCATAGGCAGTTAAAAGATATCCCTCCGGCTACCTGCCGGAGGGATAAAATTAGTAAACTTTATACATTTTATTCGCCGAATTGATATAATCCAACGGGCTGAAAGTTTTGTCAAAGGAATTCTTCATGGTCAGTAGCTTGGCTTCCAAGTCGATAATTTTGGTACCCATGTACTGACTTTTCTTATATTTTGATATTAGGTCATTATACTTACCGATGTTTTCGCTGATCCGAAAAGTAATGGTGCCAAAGCGGATTTTCAACGATTGGATCTCACTCATTTCATAAAAAAAGGTGTTTTTCCAGTTTTTCGGATTTTGGTTTCGCTCTTCGGCTACCTTTTTCGAGATAATGTCCGTTAGCTCATTGAGGTATTGATACCGCTTGTTAGCATCGTTTTCATTCGTAAACCTACGGTCAAATTCCGGACGCTTGATCCCCAGAATCTCCAGATTCTTTTCCAGATTGGATTCATAGAGTTTTTTAAGTTCTTCCAGCTCCACATTAATGGCCTCCCATTCGGTCTCTACCAGGTCTTTGTCACTGGTAAATTGCCCAATTTCTGTTACTAACTCAAACATTTTCTGGCTTCTATCCCGTAAATCCTGGGTTTTTTTGTTAGAACCCAATTGGTCCACGTAGCTGGACATACCCATAAACAGGGTCTGACTGAATGTTCCGAAGATGGGCGTTCCCGCTGAAAGGCTTCCAGTGAGGTTCATTAGATTGGATACCACGCCCATGGTGGCGTTGCTGTCTTTGTTTTCCGATACATAGGATTGGAAGCCTTTGTACCAGTCGTTAAATCCTGGGTATTGCGTCGGGTTTCCTATACTATTTAGGGTATTAAAGAACTCCCGGGTGGAATTGAACAGCAACAAAGGCTTCAGTTCCCTTTCCATAGATACCAAGTTGATGATGGCGGACTGATAGTTCCCTTTGTAGATATTGAGTTCGGATTCCCGCTCTGCCTGTTGAAAATCCTCAATGAGTTTAACCCTTTCTACCAATTTGTCTACCAATTGACGTTCGTTGGTGGTTATTTCCAGCGATTCGTCAAGCATCTGAATGCGGCGGTCCAGATCGGATAGTTTGGTACCCAAGTCGCTGTTCAGCGAGTCGGTTTTCAGTTCAATGCTTTTGAGCAGACTTTGTTTTAGCGAGTTTTCAAGTGAAACGGCCAAAGAGTCCACCTGTTGCGCCCGTGCACCGAAGGCAAAGGCACTAAATACCAGTAGAATGGATGTGATTCGGAGTAAATGCATGGGTTTGTTTCTTTTCGGGAATTAATAGCCAAATTTATGCCATTTTGAGGCATAGAACAAAGCTTAAGTTTTTTAAACGGCAAGAAGTCTTAGTGCGTATATAAAAAAAACAATTCCGTCGGTTTTGTTTCGCTGGATAGTTTGATATCTTAGTACGCGAAGTTCGTATCGATCACCTGTTAGATAAACTCAAAATAAAAAGACATTATGCAAGATTTTCCGTGGTTTAAGTTTTATCCTAAGGAAGTTCCACATCAGGTAGATGTAACCGCTTACAGCAGTGTAGTGGATCTGTTTGAAGAAAGCATCAAATCCTATGGCGACGCCATTGCGTATGAATGCATGGGCAAAACATTGTCCTTTAACGAGCTGGACAAGCTTTCCAAGAATTTTGCGGCTTTTTTGCAGCACGACCTGAAATTGAAAAAAGGGGACCGGATCGCCATTCAGATGCCCAACCTGCTACAGTATCCAGTAGTCATGTTTGGCGCCTTGCGGGCGGGACTGGTAGTGGTTAACACCAATCCGCTTTACACGCCAAAGGAAATGAAGCATCAGTTTACGGATGCCGGCGTTTCCGCCGTAGTCATTTTGGCAAACTTTGCCGCCAATCTGCAGAAAATAAAATCCGAGATCCCTGCCAAGCATATCATCGTGACCGAAATTGGGGACTTGCTGGGCGGACTTAAAGGCACCATCGTCAACCTGGTGGTAAAGCACGTGAAGAAAATGGTACCGGCCTATTCCCTACCTGGAGCCATTTCCATCAAAAAGGCCCTCGCTTCCGGAGCATCTCAATCGTATCGTCGGGAGGAACTCACCCAAGAAGACCTTGCCTACCTACAGTACACAGGTGGTACCACCGGCGTGTCCAAAGGTGCAGAATTGACCCACGGTAACATTGTTGCCAACATGCAGCAGATTTCTGCTTGGATGAAGCCAAAGTTGAAGGAAAAGGAAGAGACGGTCATCACAGCATTGCCGCTGTATCATATTTTTGCGCTGACCGTCAATTGCCTAGCGATGCTAAAGATTGGAGCCCATAATGTATTGATTACCAACCCGAGGGATATGCCCGCATTTTGCAAGGAGTTGGCAAAGCATAAGTTCAGCGTATTTACTGGCGTAAATACGCTCTTTAACGGGCTGTTAAACCAAGAGGCATTCCGAAGCTTGGATTTCAGCTCGCTAAAGGTAGCCGTAGGGGGAGGCATGGCCGTTCAGCGGGCGGTTGCCGAAAGGTGGCAGAAAGTAACCGGAACGGCATTGGCAGAAGGATATGGACTTACCGAAACTTCGCCGGTAGCAACTTGTAATCCCATAGACGGTACTGAGCGCATCGGAACCATCGGCATGCCGTTGCCCAACACCGAAGTAAAAATCGTGGATGATGACGGTGTCGAGGTGGCTCTTGGCGAAAAAGGAGAGTTGTGTATCAAGGGGCCCCAAGTGATGCGGGGCTATTGGCAGCGACCGGAGGAGAGTGAAAAGGTCTTTTTGGGCGAATGGCTCAAAACGGGAGACATCGCAACCATCGATTCAGATGGTTTCCTGCGCATTGTGGATCGCAAAAAGGAAATGATCTTGGTATCCGGCTTTAACGTGTATCCGAACGAAGTAGAAGATGCCATAGCCGCTCACGAAAAAGTAAACGAAGTCGGTGTAATAGGTGTGCGGGATGAAAAATCTACTGAAAAGGTAGTGGCCTATGTGGTGGCTAATGACTCGGCGGTTAGGGGGGAGGAGATCATTGCATTTGCTAGGGAAAATCTAACCAGCTACAAGGTGCCCAAAGAAGTGTATTTTGTGGACGAACTCCCAAAATCCAACGTGGGTAAAATCCTGCGACGGATTATAAAGGAGAATCACGAGAAAAAATCGCTGGGTTGATGTAGGGGCTAGATGATCCCAAAGTCCGTTGAACGGATACAGGTCATACATGGATTTTGGAATTCCGTGATGTTTGGTATACAAAAATCAGTCTGAGCTTTTAGCTTGGGCTGGTTTTTTTGTTCAATATGTATTTGAATTTGTCTATCTGTTAATTTCAGATAAGACTTTTCGGTAAAATTCTGAAATGTCCCTCCATTTATTTTGTGTGCCCGAAGACGATATGGGTCATAAAAAAACAGCTGGCATATAGCCCGATTTGTTTCCTTTTTAGCCTCCCATTTGAAAGCTTTTTCCAAATGCTATCCGCCAATTTTATTTCTTTTGATATTTAAATTTACGCTTGATTTCATTCATAAAATACGCCCCTATTGCAGGAGAACCCATCAACTCTTCATATACTTTTTCCGGTACATCAACATACTGATAAATGGCACCGTGGTGAAATTCTATTTCTAAAATGCGTGCTTCTTTATCATAGCCAACAGCCGCAATGTTTGAAGAGGCTACTGGAATTCTTTTAATTCCTGAATTAACTTCTAATGAAAGTACTTCAAGTAATTTTTTACCCAAATCAGTGGTATAATATTTTTGATTTTTACTTCTGGGTTTATCGGGAATCGTTTGCTGTAACCAGCCAACCTCCAAGAGTGGTTTTACATAATTATCAAAATTTCGACTGTTATTATATAACTTCAAAATTTCTAGAATTGCCAATCGACTTTGAGGTTGGTCACAAAAGACTAATACTTTTAGAAATACCGATTCTAAAAGACTCAACAACTTAGGCTCAACTTGGTCTCTTTTGACTGTTTTTTGCGACCTAAGATGATTGTTAATTTCTGATAATGTTTTAATTATCAATGACATATCTTCGTCCCTACTTAGGTCAGAAAGATGACCTAAGATGGAATTTGTAAGGGGATGTATAGGTAGGACACACAAAAAGTAAGCATTGTTTTCATCCGTCTCAAAAACAGGTGGTGGTGAACCGTTTTCTTCCATACTACTATGAATAATGGGCAATCCTGTTCCTCTACCTTCTGTAAGTTTCAACTCCTTTAAAAATCCACCTATTTTACGATTTCTATAATCTCGCGCGACCACTCTTTGTTTATTGAGCATTGCTTGGTTAATTGGTGGCATAGGACCAGGAAAGCTCAATATTTCAATTTTGTCTTTATGGATTTGGATTTCGACTGGATTTTCTCGTTCATAGCTTTTATGATAAACCGCATTGACTACGGCTTCTTCTATGGCCTGAAAAGGATAGTTGAAGAAGCGTATTGATTCAGCTTGCCTAGCTGATTTAACCACCAACTCTTCTACAATAGTTGATTTGAAATACTGCAATACATCTCTTATTTGCTGAATGATTGAACCTGTAAATATTTTTTCGGTATAATCTTTTCCGACTTCATTTTTGTGGATTATCAAATCAATTTTTGCCCCTGAAAAGAAATTATCTGGATTTTCATTAAACAAGAGCAGCCCGGCATTTGTAGGTCGTAATAATTCTTCAGAACCTTTGGCTATCATTAAATGTCGGCACAATTCAGAGAATGGAATTTTCGTGCTTTTATCATACAAGGAACTCCTCACTTCTTTTAAATAGTTTTGAATCAAACGTAGATTCAAATCATCCAGGGAGGCAGTTTGGTTGATTCGGTCATCAAAAGGGATACGTGCCGTGAGTTCAATAAGTCGTCTTTCGTCATCAGAACCATCTTTAACTTTTACCGTTTTTGAGCCACGTTTGATGAACATTGCTCTTTCTCTTCTTTTTTCACTTAAACTAATAGGAGCTTTGTAGGGTCTGTTATCTCCAGCGGGGGCAAAAACAACCAATATGTGCTTTCCATTAATTAAATATGGTTGAAAAACAGGAATATAAACAGGGATTAACTTATGAGATAGTTCAATCAGTTTTTTCTGAATGGCATCCAATTCTTGGACGTGTAAACCAATTGGTGGCAACTTAGCTTTTCCATTTTCTTCTTCAACTCCAATAATGACATAACCTCCATCCTAATTGTTAATATCATTGGCGAATGTACATAAAGTGTGAATGATATCCTCAGGATTCCATCCTTTTTTCAGCTCAATCCGATCCCATTCAACGGTATTGCCGTGCAATAATTCATCTATGTTTATGGGTAATGCCATATTGTTTATTAAACTAAATTAAAATCCACCGCCAATCCATTTGGCAATTTTTCATCAAACCAATGCCAAATGTCAAACCGGTAGGTTCCTTTTTCCCACCAATAGAAGTCTATTTCGATTTCATCTTCGGAATATGTGGGTACATCTTCAAATTGCATCCACATTTGTCGAAGTTCATCAACAGTCATTTTTTCGCGTTGCTATTAAATTAGTTGTGTCATTCCCCGGAGTCCTAAAATGGCTAATACCGTCAATACCCTCAGTTGATATCGTCCAGATTCTCCCCTTTATCCAGCCGTTTGATAATACGGGCGGGGTTGCCTCCCACCATTGCATCGTCCGGAACATCCTTGGTGACTACGGCCCCGGCAGCGATGATGCTTCGGTCACCGACCGTCACTCCGGGGCAAATAATGGCTCCGCCGCCTACCCAAACATCCGATCCGATGGTGATTTGGGAGCCGTATTCCAACAAACTGCCCCTTACCTTCCAGTCTACCGGATGGGTAGCCGTGTAAATTTGGACTTTGGGACCGAATAGACATCGATCGCCTATGATTACGCGGTGCACATCCAGGACCACGCAGTCAAAATTAAAATAAACCTGCTTACCCACCTGTATGTTATAGCCGTAGTCACAATAGAAAGGAGGTTCTATGTACACATCTTTTCCGAGGCTGCCCAGGAGTTCTCCCAAAATCTGCTCCCGTTCCTTTGCGTCATCTGGATCGCCCTGGTTTAGGCGGTTAAGGAGTTTTCTGGCACGCAACCTTTCCTCCATCAGCTGTGGATCTGATGCCAGGTAGAGTTGTCCACTTAGCATTTTTTCTTTTTCACTGGGCATGGGGCAATTGGGTTATACGTTGTTTGATTTGTGCGAGATGACGGCTTTCGTGCGCCAGAATGATCTGTATGACCGTATCAAGGGGATAGACGATCCATCTATTTAGGGGAGAGGAGATCATCAGGTTCGTTTCGAAGTAGGGATCTAGTTTTTGGATGTACGCCGAAAGTTCGTGTTGGAGTTCGTAGAAGTCCCGAAGTATCCGTGGATCGAGCAGGCTTCCACTAGGCTCCCAAGGTGCAAAGGTCTTGACCTTATCCGGTTTCTTCATCGAACCGAGTATAAGGTCTCCCATTTTGCTTCCCAACAAAGGCACATAGCCCAATACAGGTTTTTGGTGTTTGTTAGAGAGGATACGCTCAAATGTAGGGAAATAGCTGTGGTTTACCCGGATGAGGTGATCGACGATCTCGGCGATGCTCCACACGTCGGGTTGGGGCTTCCAGTTAAAGTCGGTAGGAGGTAGATCTTTGAGTGTCTGCTCAAAAGCCCATCCAAGTTCGGTGAGCTGCATTTGCCACTGGTCAGCTATTTCTTTCATCTGTCTATAATTGATTTTTAATGGTCAGATGGAATCTCGCATGGTTTATAGTCATCCCAGTGTGTGTCGCTTGCGTCATGCTCGATTTCATGTGTTTATAATTGTTTTTCAATGGTCACGAAGCTCTTTCTTTTTTTACCCTCTACCATTTGCCTACTGCTGGGAAGATGTTACTTTTAGGTTGTGGGAATTTACACATAATGATCCAAACTTTCCTCATTGAAAATAGATAGATTCAATATGTATGCCATTGTAGATATAGAGACTACGGGAGGCTTCTCAGCGGATAACCGGATTATCGAGATAGCGGTGGTGATACACGATGGATCGGGCATAGTGGATGAATATCAGACGCTTGTCAATCCGAACCGGATGTTACCGGGCTTTATCACGGGTCTCACCGGCATTTCTAGCGAGATGTTGGAGGGAGCACCTGCATTTTCGGAAATTGCCGAGGAGCTCTTTGCCCTGTTGGAAGGCAAGGTATTTGTTGCCCATAATGTGAATTTTGACTACAACTTCGTGAAGGCTGCTTTTGCGTTGGAAGGCATGGCTTATCACCCCGCGCTGTTGTGTACGGTTCGTCTGAGCAGAAGGATATTTCCAGGCTACCGGTCTTATTCGTTGGGCACGCTGTGCGACCAAAGGGGCATTCAGATTCGCGGCAGGCACCGAGCCATGGGAGATGCCTATGCCACGGCCTTGCTTTTTGGACAGTTGCTGGCAGCGGATACTGTCGGGGTAATCCCTACGTCACTGAAGGGCAAGAAAAAGGAAACTACGCTGCCTCCCCATATCAGTCCGGAAAAATATGCCCGGCTTCCGGAAGAAACCGGGGTATATTTTTTCCATGACCAACAAGGCCGCATCATCTATGTGGGCAAGGCATTGAATATCAAGAGCCGATTCAAGGGCCACTTTTCCGGCAAAGCGAAAATTGATTTGAAAACGGAAATTCACGACGTCAGTTACGAGCTCACCGGCAGCGAGTTTTTGGCGCTGTTGGTCGAGACCATGGAGATAAAGAAGCATTGGCCAAAATACAACCGAGCCATGAAGGTCAAATCCACCCGTTGGGGATTGTTTACTTACTTAGATCAGGGAGGATTTATTCGGCTTGGAATCGGAAAATCCGGAGGCATGCAGGAGTCCGTTTGCAGTTTCAACACCCATGCCGAAGCTTGGCATTTTCTCCTTGCTGAGGTGAAGAACCACAAACTGTGCCCCAAGCTTTGCGGTATTCAAAAGGCTGTAGCTGCCTGTTACGATCGGCAACAGGGGGGATGCCGAGGAGCCTGTGAGGGAGCCGAGAGTCCCGAGCTATATAACGAGCGGGTCAATGCGATGCTGGAAGCCATCCGTTTCGATGAAAAAGTGATTTTGATCAAGGAAAAAGGCCGCGCCGAGGAAGAAGAGGCCGCAATTCTGTTTGAGAAGGGTCTTCTTTCGGCGTTTGGCTATATCGATAAATGTTTTGCACCTTCACGGCCCGAAGAGCTCATCGAACTCCTAAAGCCGGTAAAGCCAGTGCCGGAGACCTCTTACTTTCTGCGGGCCTACCTGGAGCGGGGCCAAAACAAAAATATTTATTACCTTAGTAGTTGATTGATCACCGTCAACCGCTTTTTTTTGATTTACCAAACTTAAAACAATCAGTACCTATGCATATCAATGACCACAACGCGTTGTTGCCCTATCAGCCTTTGGCCGACCGATACGATACCATGCAGTTTCGGCGCTGCGGAAAAAGTGGTATCGACCTACCGCTTATTTCACTGGGCCTGTGGCATAACTTTGGCCATACCGACGATTTTAAAAATCAACGCAAGCTCTTGAGGAAGGCGTTTGACTTGGGAATTACCCATTTTGATTTGGCCAACAACTACGGCCCCCCTTTTGGTGCTGCGGAGGAAAATTTCGGACGAATTTTGCAAAAGGACTTTCTTCCACTCCGGGATGAGTTGATCATCTCCTCCAAAGCCGGTTGGGATATGTGGCCCGGTCCCTATGGGAATTTTGGGTCACGAAAGTACCTCATTGCCAGTTTGGACCAAAGTCTGAAGCGCATGGGCCTGGAATATGTGGACGTTTTTTACCACCACCGACCTGATCCGAAGACACCCCTGGAAGAAACCATGGGAGCATTGGACCACCTCGTACGGCAGGGTAAGGCCCTATATGTGGGTATCTCGCAGTATTCTGCGGAGGAAACCAAGAAGGCATCGCAGATCTTGAAGGCCATGGGCACTCCCTGTTTCATCCATCAGCCAAGGTACAGCATGTTGGATCGTTGGGTTGAAAACGGACTTTTGGATGTGCTGGAGGAGGAGGGCATTGGAGCCATTCCTTTCTCACCGTTGGAGCAGGGTGTTTTGACCAATAAATACCTGAAAGGCTTACCGGAGGACTCCAGGGCTATTCGTGACGGGAGGTACCTGCAAGCAGATGCCATCACGCCTGAGCTGTTGCAGCGGGTTCGTGCGTTAAATGATATTGCGGGCCGCCGTGGTCAGACACTTGCTCAGATGGCAATCGCTTGGCTGCTGAAAGATCCCCGAATCACCACGGTACTGGTAGGTGCCAGTCGGGTAGAGCAACTCGAGGATAACGTGGCTACTATTCATAACCTGGCTTTTTCCGAGGAGGAGCTCCGGGAAATAGAAGCAGTTTTAAAAAGTTGATGGCAGCATGGAGTAGTTGACGAATCTGGCTTGTCGAGGGCTAGTAAGGGTAATAACTCAAAAACACCCTAGGTTTTGGCTTAGGACAGTGAATAACCAATAAAAAAGAGTTTTAGCGATGATGAAGAAGGTCCTTTTTTACGAGGCAGGTTTGCCAGCTGAGGTGCTACGGGTAGAGCAAGTCGAAATTCCATCTCCCGGGGAGGGGGAAGTACTGATTCGAGTCACCGCCCGTAACATCAACCCAGCGGATATTATGTTTATCAGGGGCATGTATGGCCTGCAGCCCCATTTTCCATCCCCGGCGGGGTTTGAGGCCGTGGGGGTCATCGAAGACACGAATGGCAACTCGGGCTTCCTAAAGGGTGACCGTGTAATATTCAGCGCGATAGGTACTTGGGCAGAGTATATTTGCCTTCCAGCAGACCAATTGATACCTGCGCCGCAGGGTATGTCAGACGACGTGGCCTGTCAGGCCTTTATAAACCCCATGACAGCCTATGGGATGTTGGATCGTGCGCAGTTACGTGAAGGGGATTGGCTCTTGCTTACAGCGGGTGCATCGGCCTTTTCCAAGCTGGTGATTCAAATGGCCAAGGGGCGGGGAATTCGAGTAGTTTGCACGGTGCGTAGCGAGGAGCAGGTACCACAGCTACTAGCTTTGGGTGCCGAAGCGGTGGTTAACACGGAGAGGGAAAGCTTACCTCTTCGGGTAAAAGAAGTATCCGGAAAATCCGGGGTGGCTGTAGTATTTGACGCTGTTGGCGGAACGCTGGGTGCAGAGGCGTTGACGTGTCTAAGGCCTAAAGGAAAGATGATCGTATATGGATTACTTAGCTTGAAGAGCATACCCTTAAACAGTGGACTGCTCATTTTTAGGGACCTAAAAGTGGAGGGTTTCTGGCTAACATCCTATTTGGCCGAGCTGGACGCTGCTGCCAGAATGAAGGCTTTTCGTGAAGTACTGACGTCCTTGGGTAAGGCTGAAGTGCGGGTGGATGTCGCAGAAAGGTACCCCATGGAGCGAGTCATCGATGCGATATCGGCATTTGAAAAGCCTGGGCGAAGTGGGAAAATACTCCTTGTTTAATGGCTTATCTATGCGGCTTTCCGGATTCCATTGACTTGTTTGGTGATCGCTAGTACAAGGAGTACAACGGCAGCGGTCAGACTGATCCAAACCACGGAATTCTCCTTGTTCCATTGGCTGACGGCGATAGCCACAAATCCCCAAACCCCAACCAACGCAGGTTCTTTGCGATTGTGTTGGTACAATAGGAAAAGGTATACGGCCACAGCAGTAATCACTACGGGTAGTACCCAGTTTTCTGGACTGGAAACCCCAATCGTTTTGGTTGATTGTAACCAAACAGCCATATTCAGGGTAGTGGCCAGGATGATCCATCCCAAGTAAACGCCAATAGGGAGATGAATGAACATCCGGTTACGCCAAGCGGTACTGAAGCTATAGGATTCCAACTGAATCAACATGGCAATAAGTGATATCAAGAGTCCGAAAATCACCAAGACCGACCAGCCAAGGGCTAAGTTGACCCACAGGAATATCCAGGTGCAATTGAAGATGTTCGAAAGTAAAAACCAGATGCCGCAGGGTTGCAGGGAATTATTGGCATCGTTCCGAAGGTAAGCGACCCATTGAAAAGCAAGGAATCCCAAAAGCAGTAAGTAGATCAGTCCCCAAATCGAAAAGGCATAACCGGCCGGCGTGATTAGCATGGTATACAAGGTACTTACCTCTCCTACGGATCTTTCCCCAGCTGCACCACTGCCAAAGAGGTAGTTGGAATACAGTACAGCTGCAAAGGAAAGCGTATTGCCGATCAGTAGTGTCGTGCTCGATTTCATTTGTATATTCATTGGTTCATTAAAAGTACAAAACGATTGGCAGTTTTCCTTTGTAGGTTATTGTATAGTTTTCGCAACGGATTTTTAGGCGCTGGTACAGGTGGGTCCATATACGGGCCGGCAGTAGGGGATTGGAGGAGCAGCTACACGTTAAGAAATTTGCAACTAACACCGCTCCATTTCGTTTTAAAATTATGTTAATGACAATTGAAATGCTAAAAAAATAAAAATACTGTAAAAAAATAAATTAAATGTTATCGAATTTGTAAATTACAATCCCTTGTACTACCTTTGAAATATCAAACAAAGACAAAACGTGTCGAAAAGGTTTGTTGACAATGTAGGGTGATGAAACTGGCAGACATGCCCTCCGGTCTCGGGGGTGGGGAGCTAAGGACAAAGCAAACATGGAGCTCGTGTTTTGCC
>NZ_JAFIEU010000003.1 GCF_020832325.1 Lunatimonas sp. | reverse complement strand
CGTTGTGAATTGCTTTCAAAATTGTACCTTAAGGGGTAAATCACAGCCATGGCCTGTCCGACTCTCATCCTCCTCCTGTTGTGAATTGCTTTCAAAATTGTACCTTAAGGGGTAAATCACAGCAAAAAGCCGGAAACCAATTTATATCCAGATGTTGTGAATTGCTTTCAAAATTGTACCTTAAGGGGTAAATCACAGCGGTCTACCGAGAATAGGCAGACCATTTTCCGTTGTGAATTGCTTTCAAAATTGTACCTTAAGGGGTAAATCACAGCCGACTGGAAGGCCGGCATTCTGAATTTCCTGTTGTGAATTGCTTTCAAAATTGTACCTTAAGGGGTAAATCACAGCTCAAAAGCGAATTTCTACTCTGCAACAAGGTTGTGAATTGCTTTCAAAATTGTACCTTAAGGTGTAAATCACAGCAAGCAAATATGAAAATCGTGGGTAACTGTGTTGTGAATTGCTTTCAAAATTGTACCTTAAGGGGTAAATCACAGCATACCGGCACTTAACTAGCTGGTATGCTGTTTTTTATACGCTAAATTAGAATCAAAAAATCTGGCCTCATTTTCCTGAAACCGGATAGACCTGACAGGTTTTTAAAACCTGTCAGGTCTCAAAATAACTCCAACTGCTGCGAAGGCGGCTCCGTCTCTTGCTTGCTGGTTCCAAAAAATACCTCCATCATCCCAAACTGCTTATCGGTTATTGACATGATCCCTACTTTTCCCTTTGGAGGAAGATTTTTCTTAGTCCTTTTTATATGCACATCGGCATTCTCCCTGCTGGCACAAAACCGCATATAGATGGAAAATTGAAACATTGCAAAACCATCATCCAGCAGTTTTTTCCGGAAAGAAGTAGCTATTTTTCTATCCTTGCGGGTTTCGGTGGGCAGATCAAAAAAGACTAAGACCCACAAACTCCTATATTGATTAAGTCTTGAAAAATATTTTTCATCCATATTCCGGGTAAATGATTTTTCGACTGATTCCGGCAAAACACTCAAACAAGGAGGATGTCGTCCTTGAAGCAGCGACCATCAAGGGGCTTTTTTGTCCATCAATTCTGACATCCAATGCTGGAATGCTCAGCAATTCTTTTTTGAGCTCAGTGGTCAATTCAGCATAGTCATCCTGCGTCTCTACGATATGGGACACCACCAAATCCACATAAGGCCTGTACGGTTCCATGATATCATCTGCCAAGCAGTAAGCATTGTATTTGTTACGGTGCCAAATCCCAACTCCAGGAAGCATTCCTGAAGAAACCAATGCCCTTGCAATTACTGCTCTTAAAATGGCATAACCATAATTCAATAAGTTGTTAGGCGGAATGCCCATCTGTCCCCTATTGAAATCAGGTACATCAAACAGCTCTTGCCAATAAATCGCTGCGGCCTGTGCTTCATGATTTCCTGAATCTCCTGAATTGACATTTTTGTAGAGGTATTCCATACGCTTAGATGCCTTCCCTTTTTCTTGCAACAATGCATATTGGTTTTTGATCTTAGCAGTGACCGTTTGTTGCCAAAGATTCTTTTTCAATGGCTGAGAGGCTTCTAATTGATACCGAACCCGCTCTGTTTGTTCTGAATGACCTTGCATAGGTAACAGCAGACCTTCAGGCAGGTGTTGGGCATTGCAAGAGACAACTGCTACTTTTCTATCAGTGAGTTTGGCCAAAAGCCCATTTGTAATGGTAATCTGCTGATTTTCCAACACGATCATTCCCAAGTCTTCTATAGGAACTGTCCTGTCCGCCTTATCAGCCTCTGGAAAACTGATATGCAGCTGCTCGTTTTTGGTGCTGAGGTAGGCGGGGTTACCGAAGAAGAGGGTTCTTTTGATCAAAATTTTGAATTTTAAGACTTAGTAATTTTCAAGACCTCTAGACCTGACAGGTTTTAGAAACCTGTCAGGTCTAACTTTTCCTACTCCAAATTTTTATTTAACAACCATTCCTTTTTCATTTCCATCATATTTTGCACATGTTCCCATCCGTCAAAGAAATTGTTAAAATAGTCTCTGTTTAAATTTGAAGGCTTGCTTTTATTTTGGTAGGCATGCCAACTTGACCACTTCCAATCAGTATGGTTTTTGCCAAAGCCATGCTTCACTGGATTTAAGTGGATATATAAGAAGGTTTCCTGCCATTGGCATTCGTCGAGTATAGGGGTTCTTTTGAAAGCACGGATAAACAAATTTCCTTTTCTTTCAAATCTCTTATTGATTGCCTTAGAGTAGGAATTGAAAAAATCAGTAAATCCCTTTATAGCTGGATTTTTAGATGGATGCTTGATTAGACCTGTCAGGTTTTGAAAACCTGACAGGTCTGAACCCGGCTTTACCCCCACCAAGAAGTGGAAATGATTTGGCATCAGGCAATAGGCATAAGTATCCACAACATCACCCAAATACTTCGCATACTGCTTCAGAAAGAACCTGTAATTCTGTTCTTCCCGGAAGATATTCTCCATTCCGTTAGCGTGATTGTAGATATGGTAGGATTGGCCTGGTTCCATTTTCTAGTACTCTCCAATATGAATGATTTTCCCAAGATGATCAATTCTAACTTTAATTATACCCCTTAAATGTTCAGGCGTTTGATAAAAATGATATGTAATCTTAGATAGCTCTTTCTTGGACTTTAAAAGTTCATTATCTACTGCTTTAGTTTCCAGATGATTGTTAAACACATAATTTTTTCTGGAAATTTTCTGCACCCTAAATAAATTTGGACTAATCAAATGATAACTCTTTTCATCCAACAAGTCTATTTCCTCAGGATCAAAATCCTCAGAAGGGAAAACGAAATACTCATTCTGTTTCAGCGTAAATAAGAATTTCCAACCTAAAGGATGGTTTTTATTGATGATTGGTAATCCTTGATTTTGCCTAACAACAGCTTCAAAAAAGGAAACAACCTCCTCTTGAAGATTTCCCTTTTCATCCTCATAAATAGCAACGTGATGATTATTGCCCGTACTGACAAAATCAACTGGTATTTCATTTCCTTTTTGATCTAAAATTGGTTCACCAAAATGATTCTTTTTAATATGAAGTGACTCCACATTATTTACCCCTGAAATTTTGACCCTTTTTATTGATATACCTTTCTCTTTGTTGAGCCAAATCGGGTTTTCGTCAAGATTTGAAAATGCAAGCTTGGCATTACCTCCAAACTCCTCCAGTCGGTTTTCTAAAATTCTTTTTACTCCAACATCTATAACTTTATCCACCTTCAAATCCGGATCAATATTTTTTCTGATGGTGTAATTTTCCTCGAGTCCAACAGTCTTTACTTTCTCAGGTAGCTTTATATTTCTTTCCAAGTCTAAGTAAATAGGCATTTTACTCAAGGAATTCTTCCCCGTAAATGCCTTTTTTGGATCATTTCCATTTTCAGCCAGCCTTTTCAATAGAGCTTCTCTTTCTTCCTTCTTGGCAACAGTATTAATTTTCTCTGCATCAAAAGAGGCTCCGACTTTCTCAAACTTAGTACTATAGTGAAATGACTTCCCGTAAACCGTCTCCTTATGAAGCTGACCTCTTGGAGTTAGGGCAATCTGTTCATTGAAACCTGCTCTCTTCTTCGTTTTATTTCTGTTAATTGTAACAACTATATTTTTTGCTTTATAAGAAATCAAAATCTTAGAAAGGTGCTTTTTAGCCTCAACTCTAATATTTTCGATTGGAGGAATAAAACAAAGTTTTCCATTTTCTCTTTTAAGATATTTTTGTTCTATTGCGAAAATCTCTGTGCCTTTTTTACCATTTAATCCTTTAGCATTTAGATTATTGAGATATTGAATATAAGCTGGTTTTGTCAATGCAACTGCAAGAGCATCCATGGCATGATGGCGGTGATCATTCCTTTTACTCCAATCTTTGATTTTATTTAACCTTTCGCCATGTTTCCCTTCAATTGTATAGGTCAACCCTAACTTATCATATTTTTCCCAATTCAGCTCCTTCATAATCTCTACCAGACCCCAATCCTCCCGTAGCTTATCGGTAATAATTCCAGTTGTAACAGTTACTCTCCTTGTTACCTCAAAAAGTATTTCCTTCGCCTTTTTACTGATATAGCGGGTTTCTTGAAGCTGTCGAGCAATAAAATCCTCAGGTATTTTATCATTGGCCATTAAGAGTTTTTGAATTTTCGCCTTACTCAACTTTCCATAAAGTGATTTTACTCGAGACTGATACTGTTCAAACTCATCAGCAGATAGCTTATTTTGAAGAAAACTAAATGCCGTAACATTCGCTTTGTCAATATTCAGCTGTCTTTCACAAATAGTCTTGTTAGAAAAAGAATCATCAAATAATCTTGCTTTAGGAATAATATGCTCGATGTCGTATTCCTTTGAGAAAAGTTTACTAGCCTCAATTGGCTTACCAGTGTAAAGAGATATCCCATCTGTTTCAAGCCAAAGTTTGTAGCGTAGCAAATCGTTTTTAGTTACTCTTTTAAGCCCAAATTCCTTCTTGAGTATTTCTCTATATTTTTCATGATCTCGAGTTGCTGAAGCAATGTTTGAAGTCATGTTTTTTCTTTGCTCAGCATTTGCCTTTAGCTCTCGAGCCATTTCAATTCTTATTTCATCAGGCCTACCAAGCTCAGGATCCTTTATAATAGCATTTACAACATTAATCATCTGATTAAGAATCTTCTCTACGACAGGATTCCTTAAAGAATTCTTTGTTAATAATTCCAACTCTGATCTCAACGCTCTCTTTTCATTTTCTTCTTTGGTAAAAGAAGATGAATGATTATACCCGGCATATACACAAGCCTTGTCGTAGATAAGTCCAGATTTAAGATGTGGTAATATTTTTTTAATTGCCCGACTACTTAAGGAAGCATGATCATCTTGTAGGCTAATACTTGCCAAAATTTTTGCATGCTCTGGTTTGAAACCAAACTTTTTAATCAAATTTTGCTTTAACTTCTGGTCATCTTCAGAGCTATACAATAAGTGCCAAAATTGAACGTAGGGCTGTTTTTCATAATCTGCCCCTTCAACATCATTATTCACTTGGAGTAATCCTGGGTCTATACCAATTCTCAAAAAAACTTCAGAAAACTGATCCAAAATATCATCGGAATTCAAATCACCTACATCTAAAGGCTCTCCGTCTTCTAATTCAATGATTTTTGCAAACGCCTCAAAAAATGCATTGTTGGTACGGTTCCCTTCTATTTTTGTAAAATTGAATTCCCATTCACTAGGCTTTAATCCTAAAATTTTCAAAGCATCTTTTGCATTTAGGTCCCTCTTAAATGTCAATTCACTAGCCAAGGCTATTTTAGCATCTAATTCAAGATCAAATTTTTCATTAAGATTATCCTTTTTTATTAAAGTTAAATTATTGAGATTTTGCCAAATCCTGAATTCCTGAAAGATGGGGTGTGATTTAGGTACAACTTTATGATGATCTTCAAACTCACAGTTACTAATCAAATGCTTTTGAGATTTAAGACGACGCTGAAAGAAAATAGTAATGTCCCTAATCTCTCTTTTAAGGTTATCATTTAATTGAGGATAAAACCTTGATTGCACACTCCAAATCTTTTCGAATTCATCCAAATAATCCTGTCTGTAAAAAACCTGTCCTTTCAATCGAGTATGGGGATTTTTTTTGACTTGCTGATAAAGGTATTGGCCAACAGTTAGGTTTTTGAAATATAACTCCTTGCTTCTATCACTAATAGCTCCTAAATAGCCACTGGAATTGGATATTTGAGAATTAATTTGGGAAAGAATTAATGCGATTTCAGAAAGATCTATTTTAGAATTTACTGCTTCAGCTCTCCATTTATATTCTTGCAATCTTCTTTCTTCCCGTTTACCCTTATTTTCGGCTAATTGAACTCCTTTTTTATTGAAATATTGCTTTGTAGGGGTACTAGCTTTTCCCATCCAATCTTCAACAAAAGGTGCATTCAAAACATCGGGATAGAATTCTGATTGGTAATTCACAATTTTACTAAATTCTTCTTGAAGGTCAGATCTGTAAAAATCAGGAACATTCTTTCTTCCATTTTTCAATGCATCGTAAACCCATTGTCCAGGTGTTAGATCATTTTCGTATAACTCCTTAGCTATACCCATGCTGTCAATGGCCGTTCCTTCATCCTCATCGGACTTTGCCTTTCTACTGCTTTTGTAGCCTCTTTTTTTATTTATTTGTAAAAGGACTTTCACGAATTCATCGAGCTCAATTTTTTCTTTCGCTGCTTTATCTCTTAGCTTTAATGTTGAAAAAGTAGAAGATGGACCATCCTCAGCATATTTAAAGTTTGATGGAATCAAATTCTTTTCTTTAAAGATTTCAAGAAGTGCATTTCTCCTTTGCTTGAATCGTTGTAAATTCCTTCTAGCTCCTCTTTTTAGAGTCCTATCAGCATTAATTGAGATAGTATTGCCCTTTGCAAAATCATTTTCTTCATCAGAACTAAGTGGTACTATTCTTACACCCATATCAACAATTTCACTACCAACCACTTCTTTTTCAGGTTCTTTGATAAATGCCCAACCAATTGAAGTCGTACCCAAATCCAATCCCAAAATCTTTTTCATCTTGTATCAAAAGTTTAAAATATTACTTGTATATTCGCTTTACAATTTTGAAGCAATTCACAATAAGGATTATTCCGTTGTGAAAACATCTAAAAGGGCCCTACCGAATTAATTCTGTAGGGTCGTTTTTTTAATGAACATTCCCGATTTTCAGTTTATCGGTTTATTAACCCAAAATCTGCTAGCTAAAGCATAAAAGCAATCCGCTCAATCGCAAATGATCATTAAAAGATTAACCCAACGAATGGCTCTATTTCCTGAGTACACAAAGCTGCAGATCCACAACCCCTCCCCAAGTAGTAAATTTAAAAGCTGGTTTGAACCCATAAGATCGGCATTAAAGGCCGTACAAAAAATACCCTGATCGGGGTATTTTTCGGGATTTCTCAAAAAATTAACATGACTTTCCCCTAAATCCAGGTATAAAGGCACCCGTACAACCCATTCCCGACCACACCAGGCTACCTTTGGGCATGCAGCGAATCTGGAATCTGGACAATACTAACTAGCTTTGACCGGGAGGCTGCGGCCCTATTCAAACCCCTAACCACAAAAACCAGCCAGCCAAATGGCCATTACCCATCCATGAGACCGGCATTTCGCAGTTCGCTGCGAAATGCCCGTAAGCGGCTGTATTTCCTATATAATCTGACGATTAGCGCAGAGGCATCCTCACGAATCTCAGGAATGTCCGAGGCAAAAAGAAGCACCCATGCGACACGCTGGTAAAAATCCCGATCACGCACTTCCCCGAGCAGTTCTTCAATCTTCGCTTCCAATATCAGCAGGGCCTTATGGGGTTGGTAAATCAGGCAAGGTTCCAGGATGTCTTGCAGGTTCCACCGGTTGCAATGAACCTCTGCAAAACGAAGCGCCTCGGGATATCGCCTCTCCAGACAAAGCCCCGACACGTAGGCGGATTTGTTCCAGCGAAAGGTCTCCAGGTAACTCATTCGCTCCTCACTATCCATCAGGTTCATAAGCACGCGGTAGTATACTTCCGAAAACCTCCATCGGTTTAGATAAAGGACGACCTCCCGATACAGCGCCGGATCGGCACCGGGATCCATCCCTTCGAAATATCGCTGTGCAAACTCCTCCTGAAAAAGCCCATTTCTCCAAAGCTCCCCGGCTATGCGTGCAAACTCGGCCTTGTTAGATGTCTCGTAATAGGCAAGTAGGGAACTGGCAACCGACCGGTTCCTTTTGTAATATCGACGTGCCGACTTTTCCCAGGCTTGGTTCCCACCGGCCTTTCGCTGCAGTTCTGTGTAGAGCCAAGAGAGGTGATCTGCTGCATTTCGTGATTCGACCACGTCCAAAACAATGGCAGCCTCCGTACCGGTATGGATGATGGCCTCTAGGAACGGCTCAAAAAAACGTAAAAAGCCGGCATGCTGCCGACGATGCTGCACAAAAAAATCTAAAACAGCGGTGGACACGGTAAAAAGCTGATTGGACGACAGCTGAATGGACTTGAACAAGGGCATGCAAGGCTGCAGGTTGTCAATCAACAAATCGAGCAGGATACTTCTTAAATCGGGCAATAGGTCTTGTTCCTCTGTCAACACTACTTCATAACAGGCTTCGTATAAGCTGATGAGGTAGAGATATGCCAAATCGAAATGCCTCTGGGTACAATAGCCCTCCAGAAGGCTTATGTGAAAGGAAATCACGCCGTTCAAATGGTTCTCTTCCCATGTAGCCTCATAGCCGGACTCTTCGGGCGGACTCCGGTGCCTTTGAACCACGCGGTGCCAAGCCAGTTCGTCAAAATCAGGGGTCTCCAAGTCTTGAATTATCAGGTCAGTACTTGCGAAAATAAAATCATCCGGATCCTCCACGGTCAATTTTAATTGCATAGCCGTGGGTTTGAGGTAAAAGGCGATGAATTCCTCCTTGAGTTCTGGATGCTGTCTAAAGGCTTCTTCTAAAAATGCGAGCCTCAGCATATCGTTGGCCTGAGAATAAAACTGATCAAACATGCGATAAAGGTCGGAAAAAAATCAACCGCAACCATGCAAAAAGACCGTGACTGCCAACCTATCGAAAAAATCGACTAGAAATCTCCCTAAAGCTGCTCTACCCAAAAGGGATACCCCCCATGGCTGGTGCAAGTGCAGTGTCTATTCTATCAATCCTTGCTTTTGCCACGGGCACTACTACAGCGCTTGGAGCAGTATTTTACCTCCTCCCAATTCCTCTCCCATTTCTTCCGCCAGCTAAATGGACGATTACACACAGGGCAGGTTTTGACTGGGAGATCTTGCTTACGTTGTTTCATAAAGTAGCTGATAGGTTACTACAGCGTCATAACCCGTTGGCCTATGAAAGGGTTGGTAATAACAGCAAGAAACTTTCTGCCCCTTAGGGATGCTGCACAAAGCCAAAGGGCACTGCGTGCAGGTGCACCTCTTTGGGGGCCTGATGATGCACATGGGGTTGCATTCTGTTGATACCAAATACCACCGCTAAACCCAGACACAGTACCGCTACATAAGAAAGCCTCACTCGGGTCAGCGGGCTCGTTCGAAACAATTCGGGCATCAGCCTACCCAGTGCGACATATAGAAAACCACCAGCCGTAAAGGCCAACAAAAAAGCAGGCGATATTAGAAGCCAACGCTGTACGCCAAAGGAAACCAATACACCCAGCACTGCGGTTAGAGACACCAGCAGATTCAAACGTACAGTCTTTTTGGGCGTAAACCCACTATACACCATGGTCCCAGACTCACCCAATTCCTGAGGGAGTTCATGGAGCAGGATAGCCAATGTGGTCGCCACACCCAATTCAAAATGAATCAAATAACTGGTACCAATTACCAGCCCATCGATAAAATTGTGAAAGCCATCACCGATCAATGTGAGGTAACCCAACGACCTGCCTGCCTCGGGCTTCTCCCGATGATGCCGGTGAAGCATCCGGTCGAGTAGCCAAAATACGCCAAGTCCTGCAATAAACCCAAAAAGAATGCCATACGGTTCTCTAGACTCGTGACTGGCTTCTGGCAGCAGGTGAAAAAACACATTGCCAAGCAGTATTCCTGCCGTCAGCGCCAATACCCAAGGCACATAGCGGGTCACAAACTCCCTGCTTACAAACTGATACACCAAGCCCACCAACGCAACCAACCCCACCGCCAACGCGCTGATCAACGCGGCAACTAGTTCAAATCCTCCAATCATCTTGCAAAGATACATGCAACATTATTGCATTAAAAGAAAATTTCGGTTATTTTGCAATCAAAAAGCCTATGAAATCAATTGCCTTCCTTTTTCCGTTTCTTTGTTTGTGTCTGAGCTGCGGCAATCCTGCCCACGAAAAAATGCTTCAGGAAGCCTTTTCTTTTCACGAGAAATCCCTGACGATCCGGGAAAACCTGGAAAAAATCCTTCAGCAAGGGGTGACCCTGACCGACGAGCAACAGTCCGAACTCAGAGACTTCCTGGAGGACTGGGATCAAAGTTTCGTAGAAGTTCCGGGGTTTGAACATACCCATGACCACGATCACGACCATGAAGGGCACGACCACAGCCACCACCATGCCCACAAAGCCCCGGAACTAACCCCCGAGCAGCACTTGCAATTGCAAAAGCACCTGTACGAACAACTTGTAGAGGTATACAGCAGAGTGCAGAAATAGTGTATAAACACCTAATAATTTTCCGAGTTTGAAACCGAAAAATTAATTCGTCAAAATTTTTTACCATGATACGGGTTTTTTCAGAATAAAATATTTGATATATTTAATTACTAAAAATTCCTTAAAAAAATACGGCTACATGGTAAAATTTTATTAAATTAGTGAGATTTTAGAAATGAAGGTATTGCCGAATCATGCATTTCCTGAAACAAAAATAGCTGAAGTCAGTTAAAGATAAACCCCAAAAAAAAGGAACCCTTTCGGGTTCCTTTAATTTTTAGCGGGATCTTCTTATGTTTCTTGCTTCCTATATCACTTTTTGCTCTCTTTAAGCACTGCTTTTACCGGTTTCTCATCCTCCAACTGTTTACTAACCACGAAATAGGGCCCGATTATAATCTCTTGCCCTTCCCGCAATCCATCCAAGATTTCGATATTGTCAAAATCCGAAATACCCGTTTTCACTTGTACCAATTTTGCCAAGTTACCTTCCTTCAAAAAGACCAGTTCCTTCATTTTCGGGGCCCCACTGCCCGAGTCCTCTAGTTGATCTTCACGGGTAGTTACAGCAGCCAGCGGTACGGCCAATACGTTTTCTTTACGGTTAGTTATGATCTCCACCGAGGCGGTCATACCGGGCCGGAAGGGATAGGGATTTTTCTCTGTGATCAAGTCCTTGTAGGACTCATTTAAAATGCGTATCCTCACTTCAAATTCCGTAACCGCATCGGCGCTGACCTTCTCGTTTGCCGAGTTAGCGATAGCAGTCACTTTGCCAGCAAATCGTTTTCCGCTAAACGCATACGAGTCTACATCAATAATCACGTCATCGTCCATGGAGATACGAACGATATCGTTTTCGTTGACATTCACCCGGACTTCCATGCGTGACAGGTCTGCGATTCGCAGCATTTCCGTACCGGCCATTTGAGCGGTACCTACTACCCGCTCCCCCTTTTCGACCAACAATTTGGAAACCACCCCATTGGTCGGGGAGTACACATTGGTGAGCCTCAAGTTTTCTGCTGCTTCATCCACAGTAGCCTGCGCACTTTTTACTACAAATTCAGCCGCCAATACCGTTTGCTCTGCAGCATCGAGGTCATTTTTTGAAGAAAGGTAATTGGAATTGATCTGCTCAAAGTCCGAATCAGAGATCACCTTATCTTCGTACAGCTTCAGGTTTCGGTCATATTCCAATTGCGATCGGGTAAATACCGCTTCTGCGCGCTTTAATGCCGCCCGGGATTGTGCCAAATTGGCCATTTGTTGATTCAGTGTCGCTCGGGCCCTGTCTAGGGCAGATATGAAATTATCTGGCCGGATCTTTACCAGCAGGTCGTTGACCTTGACAGAGTCACCCTCCATGACATTTAGCTCGATGATTTCTCCCGCTACATCAGGGCTCATTTTAACCTCAGTTTCCGGCTGCACCACCCCGGAAGAACTCACCTTCTCGGTGATATCCTTATAGCCCACCCTGGCTAACTCTACCTCGATTTCCTTGGCGCTTCCTATCCACCCTTGCGATTTTCCGATCAGAATACCTACAATAAGCACGGAGATCACCCCCAATAGGATGTATAACACCTTGTTTGATTTCTTTTTTGCCATGAGATGGATTAATTTAACGAAAGTGGTCTTCCTAGATAGAAGTCCAGCACTTTAACTCTAAAAACGTATTCGTACTTGGAAGTGATCAGGTCGGCTTGGGCATTGAAAAGGTTATTCTGGGCCACCTGGTACTCCACGGCATTAATTCCCCCTACTTCAAAGCGCTGGGTAGCCATCCGAAACGATTCCACCAATGCTTCCACCCGCTTAGTAGAACTTTCGAAGGACTGCCTAGCCGCATAGGCAGAAGTATAAGCTGTCTCTATATCCTGGCGCAATTGGTTCTTTACCTCTACTTCTTGAATTTCACTCAAGCGCTTTTGTATGCGAGCTCGTTGTAAGCCAGCCCGATTGCGGAACTGGGAGAATATGGGAATATTCAGGGCCATATTCATGGATTGGGACAAGTTGTTTTCAAACTGTCGAAGCAGCGGATCTGCCGTACCAAAGGTGCTCTGATCCACGTAATTCGAAAACACGTTTGCATTTAGGCCAAGAGTTGGCAAAAAAGCTCCCTTAGCCAAACGCACACCAATTTCCGCACTGTTTACTCCCAACTCCGAAGCTTTTATTTGGGGAAGAATAGCCAAGGCTGTACCGTAGATTTCCGCTACGCTTACTCCCACCATTTCCAGGGTTTCGAGGTCAACATCCGGAACATCAATATCAAACTCATCCGTAAAAGGCAGCAAAAGCTGCTGGGAAAGATTCAACCTAGCAATACGATGGTTGTTAGCCGCATTTATCAGCTCGAGTTCCGTGGTGGCTTTCTGTGCTTCCAAATCCAGTAGGTCTGCCCTGGGCAGAGATCCTGCAGCCACCAGCCTCCTGGTACGTTCCAACTGCTCGGATACGGTACGCAGCTGAGATTGGGCAATATTAACCTGCTCTTTAGCAAACGCCACATTTACAAATAAATTTATGACATTCAACTGTATATCATTCTCGGTGGCTGCAACATTTAACCGACCAATCTCTACATCTGTCTTCGCTTGCTCGATCCGGTTGCTGATTTGTCGCCCCGCATAAATGGGCACACTACCGCTGGCAGAAATATTAACATTGCCGATACGACGGGTTTCAAACAAGTTAGTTACCGGATTGATGGATCTTCCCCAACGAAACCCCGATGAAAGGGAAGAAGAAAAGGAAGGAATCATCTGCCCTTGGGCCTCAAGCATCGCTGCTTCGTTATTGGATAGATTCAATCGACTTCGCTGTAGCGTCAGGTTATTCTCTAGGGCAATCTCCACACACTGCTGAAGACTTAGGCGTCCCCACTGATCCGAAGACTGGGCGGTAAGGTCACCCATCCAAAGCATGAGTAAAAAAGTCAGTAAAAAGTTTCTCTGCATACGTCTTGAGCTTAATGTAATATGTAAATTATCAACGGGCTAACCGTTAATCACAACTTCCATGCTAACACAATGTATTCTTGCGTAACTTTACAAAATAAACAATAAAGGGGCTTTATGACCAATAAAATCCGCTCTTTTATTTAGAAACCACCCACTGTTTTTCGATCAGGGAAATATTGTGAACGAAAACGGACACTAAAGTGAACGGAATTGACACAGTTTATTTAGAAAAAGACCTTTCCGGTGGCTGGCTACTGGGTAAACAGCCAACTAGAGCAGCCTTCTTTGGAGATGGAATCTTTGAAACCATGGTATTCGCCAACGGCAGCATCCGTTTTGGGACCCACCACCAAGCGCGTGTAAGGGACGGTCTCCGCGTATTGCAGTTACGGGCGAAGGGCCCAAACCATTTTGCTAGCCTAGAGCAGTCCCTCCGAAACACGGTAGGAAGCGAGGGTTTGTGGCGTGTGCGATGGAATCTCTACCGAGATGGACTCGGAAAATACACACCTGCTGAATCCCACATCAGGGAGTCGGTCTACATTCAACCGTTTCATCCTGCGCCCACGGTCAAACGTTCGGCGGCCATTTCCCAATCGGTAAAGCTCTTCCCCACACCCTGGGCTAACTGCAAAACACTAAATGCCCTTCCCTACGTGATGGCTAATTTGGAACGGGTATCTATGGGTTTGGACGAGATCCTACTAACCGATGCAGAAGGGTACCTTTCTGAGGCAGGGGCTGCAAACCTCTTTTGGGTGAAAGAGGGCTCCTTTTACACCCCTTCGCTATCGCATAACTGTATTGCCGGGGTGGCGAGGCGGGCGCTAATTGAACACTTGGATAAAAAAAGCATTCCCATTTACGAAGGATCCTTCTTCCCACAGGCATTAAAGGAAGCTGAAACAGCATTTACCACAAACGTTACCGGGATTTCCTATATCGAACGGTTTGATGACAGTGTTTTTGACACCTCTCCCATCCCTTCCATCGAACCGATATTTTCCATCCATTGACCAGTCTGTAAAACGTGGTACCCGACAGTGCTAGCGGTTTACTCCCCTAAACTCGTTCACCTAGGCTATAGGTACTTTCATTTCTTTTCCAGAATAAAAACTCCTAATTGCGTACCCGCGTTTCCCAATGCGTTGGGCCGAGTGGTCACTATGGATTAACGATTGACGTTAAAGGCATAGGTGTCAACATGCACGTCCCACCTTGACCGGTGCCACCGGTTTTTTTTACAGGGTGCCAGCTGTATGTACTTCGAGTGCAAGTGGACGTCAAAGTAGAATAATTTGATGGTAACACTTGCCACTCCCGCCAAATTCTCCAGTATCAACATCATATGACCTACTTTGGACTCACCAGGATGAGCCTGTGTAGACATTCGCATAGCTTCCTTACCAAGAGAGTTCAGGATCGCTAAAACCACCGACGTTCCTTCCTGATCTAGAGAAACCCCCAACAGCTTCTGAAAAAGACGACGGCCAAATTGATGCGAACTGTGATAGGCATTATAAGTAACCGAATCCTCTACTACTTTTGTAAACCTACCTGATCCGGACAATATCCGTTCGATCCCATGATAGTTGTACAACGAAAAGAAATGTCCGGAAATTGGATTGATCGTTCTTGACAACGCAACGGTCATGGCAGCTAAGATGGAAGAGGCGATTGAAAATTCCTGTCGTAACTCCTCGGGTAGATTTTGACTGGGCGGACTAGTCGTCCGAATCAAAATACTTCCCGAAGCATTGACCAGATGATACTCGTTAGCTTGCCCCATGAGGCGTAGAGTTGGGTGTATTCACGTGCTTTTTTCGCCCTTATTTGGTTGCTTTCACAGATTACCCTCCTTCGGGTAACGTATATTCCTCCATTCGATAAAGCAAGTGGAACAGCAGAAAACCCTTGAGATTAGGCAATGGTAAATGTCTGTGATGTGTTAGTCAGCACCTTGCCCGACTTATCCAACACTTGGATAGAAGAAGCTGTCGCCTGTGTTCCCTCGACCGTGAACTGAACTTCATTCGTTCCCCAGGAACCAACATTAATCTTACCTTTGGAACCACTTTCAGAAAACTTAAGCGATCCCTTTTCAGAACCAAGAAATTGACCAAGCAACGAGTAAGTGGTTCCTTTTGCTAAAGCCGAACCAGACGGCAGGTTCTCGTTTGGTTTAGTTGAATCGACCACACTTTTAACAGAAGGTGTCTGTAAGAGCAATCCACTAAACCAACTGATCAATTCCATATATTCAGGATTCATATTGATCGAATCCAAATCTCCCGCATATTGACGAATGAAGGTTGGCGTTACAAAAAGATAGGTGTCCTTATGCATCTCCCAATTGGTCGTCACAGAGCTCTCTTTAAAACAAGGTCCTATATCCAACTGTTGCTTATGCGTATTGGCGTCTGCATAGACTACAATGGCGCTTATGGAGGGCATACCCAACAAGTATTCGCACACAAAGACAATGTTACCTACCTTACTATCTGACCTAGAACTAGACCCGGATATGTTCAGCCCTTCTTGGCCGATAGATGAAATCATGGCAGTTGCAAAACTCAACGCACCGGCGCCGGTTGCCAATCCGAGCAACGCTTCCAGAAGTTCCTTGCTAAAATTTGCACCCCACTGATGGCTTTCATAGCTTAAATCGGTTTCCGTGACGTGAACAAAAAGTCCTGATCCACTGATAATGCGTTCCAAAGCAGTATAATTGTAAAGCGAATAGGGCTTTCCGGTATCCGGATTAATCGTCGTGGTGATTGCCCGGGACATACCGGCAAAAAAAACCGACACCTCCGCAAACACATCTTGTACTTCTTTGGTGATAGGGTTTCCAGAATCCACTGTACTAGCCATCATGATATTCCCTGTCTCGTTAAAAATATAATATTTCTTTGCCTCTACGTTATTTGGGTTCTTCGCGGACGAATTCAATTGTACAGTCTTGTCTGCCATGATTGGTTTGGTTGGTTGTATGTAACCTACTCTATCAAGGCTTTTCGGTAACCGCCTGCATGTCGTATCCCAGGCATGCCAAAGATTCGATTTGGATATTGGATTCTAGCTATTACAGGAATACTGTTCTAGGCAGCAAAAAAATGACTTTACTATCTATGTGCCAATACCTTAAATTTACAAAAAAAAATTTCACGTCAAAATAAATAAACAAATTAATTCTCTATTTTATTATAACTAAAAATTATTTCTGCAAAATTAAGAAGGTTGTTCATTCTTAAAAAACTCAAAAAAACAAATGTTTGACAAAAACAACAGCGTAAGTAGCTTCATCACATAGCCCATAAGGATCCCTAAAAAAACGTATAACCATAGCTAAAAAAATCAAGAAACGACTCCAACCGCCACTTTTACGGCAACGATAACTGAGATCAATGTACTACACCGACACAGCTGCTTTGATATGGGGATGGGGATTATAGTCGGTCACCTCAAAATCCTCAAACTTAAACCCGAAAATATCCTTCACCTCGGGGTTCAACCTCAGCTTGGGCAGTGGCCTGCACTCCCTCGATAGTTGTAAATTGGCTTGATCAAGGTGGTTAGTATATAAGTGTGCATCTCCAAAAGTGTGAACAAACTCACCCACTTCCAGATCACATACCTGCGCGACCATATGGACAAATAGTGCATACGAAGCAATATTAAACGGCACTCCCAAGAACACGTCTGCACTACGTTGATACAACTGACAAGAGAGCTTGCCCTCCGCCACGTAAAACTGAAACAGTAAATGACAAGGTGGCAGGGCCATTTGGTCCACATCGGCCACATTCCAGGCACTCACGATCAATCTACGGGAATTGGGATTGTTTTTGATTTGGTGAATGAGGTTTTTGATTTGATCAATTTCTCCCCCTTTTCCGTCCGGCCAGTGCCTCCACTGATACCCATATACTGGTCCCAAATCGCCGTTCGCATCGGCCCACTCATCCCAAATGGAAACATTGTGCTCCTTTAGATACGCGATATTGGTATCTCCCTGTAAAAACCAAAGTAGCTCATGAAGGATCGATCGGATATGAAGTTTTTTGGTAGTGAGCAGGGGAAACCCTTGATTAAGGTCGAAGCGCATCTGATAGCCGAATACACTTCGGGTCCCCGTACCTGTTCGGTCGCCTTTGTTCACCCCATTTTCTAAAATATGCCGCAATAAATCGTGGTACTGTTTCATTTTCTAATTTTTCTTGTTCATAGGTCACCGCCTGCCTAGGTAATAGGACTAGATCACCGTTTCACGCCTACTTATCAAGCTTGCTGCCATTGGCTATCTTTTCGCCGTGGTCACCTTGGTGGAAAATCCTCCAAACCTGTTCAGGTACCCCCTTTGCTAACCCAAAAGATGCCAAACTCCTACCCGTAGTGTTCGTGGTAGTATTTTTGATACTCCCCGGAGGTAACTCCCTTGAGCCATTTGTCGTTGTTCAGATACCAGTCCACCGTCTCTTCAATGCCCACCTCAAAGGTCAAGCTAGGCTCCCAGCCTAACTCACGCTGGATTTTGGTAGCATCGATGGCATATCGGAGATCGTGACCTGCGCGGTCTTTCACGAAAGTAATCAGCTTTTCCGATTCACCTGCACCTCTACCCAGCTTACGGTCCATAATCTGACATAACAGCCGAACGATATCTATATTTTTCCACTCGTTAAACCCGCCTATATTGAAGGTGTCGTTGATTATTCCAGAATGAAAAATAACGTCTATAGCCCGAGCATGGTCCACGACATACAACCAATCCCGCACATTTTCCCCCTTCCCGTATACCGGCAGCGGTTTGTTGTTTTTGATGTTATGTATACAAAGAGGGATCAGCTTTTCGGGAAACTGATTGGGTCCATAATTGTTGGAACAGTTGGAAATTACCGTCCTAAGGCCGTAAGTATTGGCATATGCCCTGACAAAATGGTCGGAACTGGCTTTGGAAGCCGAATAGGGCGATTGAGGGTCATATGGGGTAGTCTCTAGGAAGTAGCCCCCATCGTGAAGAGACCCGTACACCTCATCCGTGGAAATGTGGTAAAACAGATGCCCCTCCAGATCCTTCCAAAAGCTTTTGGCCGCATTCAGTAGGTTTACTGTACCAAACACATTGGTTTTCACAAAGGAAAGTGGGTCGGTAATGGACCGATCCACGTGTGACTCGGCCGCCAAATGAATGACATCGGTAATTAAGTAATCAGAAAAAACCTTTTCCAATGCCTCCGCATCCTGGATATCCACTTTGGCAAAGTGATAATTTGGCTCGTTTTCGATATCAGACAGATTGGCCAAGTTGCCTGCGTAGGTAAGGCTGTCTAAATTGATAATTCGATAATGTGGATATTTCTTTACAAAAAGTCTAACTACATGCGACCCGATGAATCCCGCACCACCGGTGATAAGAATTGATTTTTCCATTGAAATCATAAATAATTAAGTCCTAAATCTTGAAAGCCATTTTGCAAGCCATCTTTTTTGAACCCTAGGCTCGTCTTCGTAATAATTACCACTGTATTTATTTTTCCGGAGATAGGAATAATTGTATCCGTACCCATAATTGTAACCACCGAAATCATACGTGTCCCCGCCACTTTTCAGACCATTAAATATAGCGTAAAAATCCCTTACTTGGTCACTGCCGTACAGGTCATTAATCATCAATAAGTGGTTTTTATGTGTATAATCGTACCGGACGATATACAGGTTTATGTCCGAAAAGCGCAATAAATCCATGGTCTCCGACACCAAGCCCACAGGAGGACAGTCCATGATGATCACATCAAACGCTTGCTCTAGATAATCAAAAAAATCCGTTAATTGGTTTTTTAGCAGAAGCTCCGAAGGGTTAGGAGGAACGGGACCGGAAGGAACGACGTAGAGGTTTTCGTAATTGGTTTCCAAGATTGTCTCCTCATACCCATGTTTTCCCACTAGAAAAGTAGATAGACCCTTTTTGTTGGAAACACCCATGTTGGCCGCCAGTTTTGGCTTCCGAAGGTCCATACCCATCAGGCAGGTTTTTTTACCGCTCAATGCCATTGCTGAGGCAATATTAATACTAATAAAGGTCTTCCCTTCTCCCGAAATACTCGATGTAACCAATACCTTTTTGCACTTCTTTTCACTGCGAATATAAAACAGGGCCGATCGGAGGGATCGGAAGGACTCCGAAGCCAGTGCCCTGGGATATTCCGCTACCAACAAATTGGTTTCTTTATCGCTATACCCAACTGTACCTAGAAGTGGAATCTTCAGGATGCTCTTCAACTGAATCTGATCCATGATCCGGTTGTTTAAATAATGATACAGGAGCAAAAACGCCAAGGGAATGAAAAAACCAATACCTACCGCATAGGAGTAGTTTTGCATCTTCTTGGGATAGATCAAGCTGCCTTTCTTGGCATAATCTACGATGGAATTATCAGACACGTTAGAGGCCCTGGCTATTCCCGCCTCAGCACGCTTTTCTAGGAGGTAGGTGTAGAGGTTTTCCCGCAGTTTGTACTCTCTGAAAATATTCGTGTAGTTAGATTCCGCCATTGGCAGCGTGGAAAACTGCTGGTCAAAGGATCGTAATTTTTCGAAATTTTCACTCTTTTTAGCTTCTGTATTTTCGATCAGATTTTGGATATTTTCAAACACATTATCCCGCACCCGTTGGATTTGCTGATCCAAAACGATAACGTCCGGGTGATTGGTATTAACGATGCTGATTAGCTTCCTACGCTGAAGCGAATAATCCACCAACTGCGATATCAGTTCATTCAGCAGCGCATCGGCGATCCCCACCACCGAGGGAGCGACCACTTCTTCGTAGTTCTCCCCTTTCCGAAGCAGGTAGTCCCGTAGGGTCTTGTAGTAGGACAATTCGAAATCAATGGTTTGGATATTTTCCTCCAAACTGCGAATATTGTTCAGCACTCCGCCAAATTCCGCATTCACATCCAACAGCTTGTTGGTTACCTTAAATTGTTGCATGCGCCGCTCAACGGAATTCAGGGAATCTTCTACGATAAAAAGCTGCTCCTCGATAAAACGCAGCGCATTTTCTGAAATAAGATTTTTTTCCTTCAGGTCGTACTCTAAAAATGCGTCCATCAATGCATTGACGTAGTCACTCCCTTTTTCTACTACCTTCGTGACCATACTGACCTCCAAAACCGACCCGTAATTGATCAGTGGTCGCACCTGTACACTTCCTGCATAGCGGTCTACCAACGAGTTGGGATGATGCATCTGAAAACCTACCTCCTCACCAATTCGGGACGCATTAAGAAGAGTGACCCGGAACTTAGCTTTGGAGCCAGTAATTTCTTCACCAAACCGGAAGATCTTTCCATATATATCTACATCAGAACGCTCTGGCGATCGCCGAATATTCCACCATTCCAAAAACTGATTTTCCTCTCGGTCTATCGTAAACTCCTCTGCAGACAGTATTTTAATGACCATCCTCCTTCCTTCCAGCTGAGGGTATTCCCAATCCACGTCGATACGTATGGGGGACTGCCGGTACATCTCAATTTCCTTGATATTCGTAGCCGCATAGTAGCTTACATCGAAATGGACCTTTTTGAGCGCTTCCTCGGCAAGGTTTTTAGATGCAAAAAGCAAGATATCGTTGGTCAGGTTATCCGGCGCAGAAAAAATATTTGATCTGTCCAACACCCGTACTTCTGGGGATGCATTTCGTTTAATCATTACACTCCCCTTTACTTCAAATCGCTCCACTGTATAGCGGTGAAACAAAAAAACACACACCAAGCCCACCGACACAAATAAGACATATAAAGGCCAATACCGAGAGTACTTGATTATATAATACTTAATATCAATTGGCTTCTCTTGCTCGTCAAATTTTGATAGATCCAGATTCTCCATACCTAAAAAATTCCTGAGGTGACACCATAGATAAACAATAGGGCGGTGATAATAGAAATCCCCAATTGAAGGGATGTCGAAACATTGTCCCCTGATCCTACCTGCCGGATCTGCATAGGTTGCAGGTAAAGAATATCGTTGTTTTGCACAAAATAAAACGGCGACGCTAGAAGTTGGCGGTCGTTTAGATTGATTTGGTGAATTTTGGTTCCTCCATCGTACTGACGGATAATAAACAGTTCATTTTTTTTTGCAAGAATATTTGACTCTCCAGCCATCGCCAGGGCATCAAATATGGTGGCCCGATTTTTCAGGATTACTTTGGTACCGGCACTGGTAAACTCCCCCAGTGCGGTAAACCGAATGCCGCCAATACGTAGCCTCACGTCCACCTCTTCCTTAAAAAACCGGTTTATCTCTTCCTCCACTTTCTGACGGGCCTGCTCCTCTGTTAAGCCTGCAAGCGGAATATTACCCAGCTTCGGAATGCGTACAAAGCCATCCTTATCCAAAGAATATCCCGAAAAATAAAACACATCCATTCCGCCACCCATGGCACCCGCGCCCCCGCGCCCTCCTACCCGGGCATTGCTCGCCCCCTGGTATTCAAACGCCCTAAGCAGTTCCTCGTTGGGCGAAGCAAAATCAATGTCTATGATATCATAGGGCTGTAACACGTACTCGTAGTCCACATTGGCGTAGGGGATGAACTCATCCAACTCAATCACTGGGTTACCGCTTAGGTTTTGTAGGTAATTAATCCGCTTGTTACTCACGCAAGAACCACCAAGTAGTGATATGACAATCACCAAAACACACCTCCTTATCCATATAAATTCCAACCTGCTCATTCCAAAGGTAAACATCTGTGAGATTAATGAAAAATCAGGAGAATTTAAACATTACGCGATAATTCTTTATCCCAAACCCGATAATATTCCTGCAATAGCTGCTGCTGGAAAAGCTTTCGGTCGTATTTCTCAGAAACTTCCCGATTGAGGTTTTCCGCATAGGATAGCATCTCCACCCGCTTCACATACGCAAATTCGATGGCTTCTGTTAATGCTCTGTGGTCGTTTACCGGATAGACCAAGCCGGTTTTTTTATGTGTGACAATCTCTCTGTTACCGGGAATATCGGAGCAAATTATGGGGCAACACATGGCACCAGCCTCCAACAGCACATTGGGAAATCCCTCCCGATGGGAGGGGTGTATCAACAAATCAGCAATTGCCATATAACAGGCAACATGATCCGTCCACTCTAGTTGTACGATTCTGGGGTGATCGTTTATCCGGTTGATGGTTTGGCGGGAAAGTGGATTCAGGTCTTGCTCAAAGGACCCCAAGAGCACCAACTTAGACTTGTTCACAATCTTTGACGCCAAAAACGCCTCGATCAAGTCCTCAATGCCTTTATCCTTTACCAGTCTACCAACTACCAACATCACAAACTCATTCTCTCCGGGAACGATGCGCATGGTAGCTGCCACCAAGTTATTTTCCTTCAGGTTATACCGATTAAAAGCCTCCAAATCTACCCCGTTGGAAGAACCATGGCCGACTACCTTCACTTTTTCCCGTTCGACAAGTCCCTCGGAAACAATCTGATCTCTTAGAGATCCGGCATTTGCCCAAACCTCCGTTGCAGCCCTATAGGTGAATTTCTCCATCCACACCATGAGCTTTCGCCGGGATCCCTCCGCTACCTGATAGGGCAATCCCGCGAGCGTATGAACACGTATGGGTACCGCAGCAAGCCGGCCGGCCACCATCGCCAACAAACCCGCTTTGGGGGTATGGCTGTGCACAATATCGGGGTTTTCCCTCTTAAAGAGCTTGTATAGCTGCCATAGACACCGTAGGTCTTGAAAGGGAGTTATCTGACGGGTAAATGGAACTACTTCATAGGGGCATCCCTCCTGTTTCTTCACCTGATCCCATTCCTTTCCTTCTGCACTCACCATCAACACCTCCCAACCGGCAGACTTCATAAACTTCATTTGCCCCTTGAGGAGCAATTTTAAAAATAAGGGAACGGTTGTAATCCGGATTAGTTTTGGCATGCAAGCTGTTAATACGTAAAAACACAAAGATAACGGGAAAAAAGAAATTGTAGGCCAACCTACACCGGATAATTGGACATAGCATACCTAGATGTGACGGCTAACAACGACATCAAATATAACGGAATTACCCGACTTATGGAAACCTCCTTAAAAACAGAAAAGGCGGGTATTACCCGCCTTTTCAATAGTTTAGCTGCGATTAAGGGAATGCAGGATCCTGTGTGAGTGTTGGCGATCCCTCGCTGAAAGATCTCTCGATGGCTTCCAACGGAACAGGAAAATACTCGTGTACCCCTTTCTGGAACTGAGCCTGGCTCAGGTAGGACCTTCTGGTTCGCTCTACGGTCAAATATTGCGAAAGGACCTCCGCCGCAACTCCCCATCGCTGAAGATCAAAGAAACGATGTCCCTCCATGGCAAACTCCAAGCGAGTCTCCATACGTACAGCTTGTCTAGCTACCCCTTGATCTGTCCAAGGTTGGTTGTAGGTACTGATCACATAGTTGGCAGCAGGCTCTCCTTCCACAATGGTGAAATCGTTCCTATCAGCTCCTTGGGTGGCGCGGGGCACAAACCCTTCCGGATTGGCTGCACGGGTACGGATCAAGTTGACCAATTCCCTTGCTCGTTCCAAATTACCCAATTCTACCTCTACCTCGGCTAACCACAGGATAACCATGCCCAATCGCATGATGCGGTAGTTATTGGCCGACAAACGAGGGTTTGGACCTATTCCGAAAAACGCCGGCTCCGCCACGTGCTTCTTAGGAGAATAAGGTCCCGCATACGCTTGGTCACGGATAAAGTCTCTATTGTGTATCTTATATCCTTTGTAGAGGATGCCCCTTCTACCTACGGTGTGATCTAGACGGGGATCCAAGGGCCCCTGATACGGGGTGAAGGGTGCATTTAAGGCAACACCCTCGTCACTGGTTACATTCTCGTTATTGAAGGTAGTTAACAACGGCAGGCCGTCCGCACTGGTCCGATAGGCATTCACCAAGTTTTGGGTAGGTTGATAAAATCCGCAGCATCCCCAAGGATCGGTGTACGGGTAATTAAGGGTGGTACCCTCATTGGCTGCCTGTGTAGTAGCAGAAGAAATGGAGTATTGTACTTCGAAAATAGACTCTTCGTTGTTTCTGCGTCCCACGAGGAAGTTCTCTTCAAAGGTAGGCACTAGCGAGAAACCGCCATTATTCAGGATATCTTCTAGAAGAGGCTTTGCCTCTTGAAGCTTTGCTGTATTGGCTACTCCGGTGTCCTGATTCCATCCTTGGAACATTTTTGCTTTCGCCAAAAACGCCATCGCAGCCCACTTGGTTGGTCTGCCGGGATCGTTCTGTGACTCAGGTAGCACAGCCATGGCTGCCTCGAAGTCTGCCTCTATATCCGGCCATATTTCACGGTCATTCGGCACCTTACTACTCTCCAAGTCATCTAGTACAAAGATGTTGTCGTCAATGTAGGGAGCTCTTCTCCACATTTTTCTTGCTTCGAAATGGAAAAACGCCCGCAAAAACCTCGCTTCAGCCACAATCTGTGCTCTTCGCTGGTCGGAAACTTCATCGACTTGCTTCAATGTATTGATCGCATCGTTTGCACGGGCTACGCCTTTGTACACAGCCCGCCACTTGTTTCTCAAGTGGAGGTTGGTCGCTTGGAAATCGTACGTTTCCAAAAAGGACTGCTCTGGCTGGTCGCCGGCATCGGTACCTTTGTAGGCATCATCGGACACCACACCTCCATATACCCAGTTTTCGATGGTTCCGTTCCAGCTGGACTGTCCGTCCAACCCAAATCCATCTACCATGGCGTATGCTCCCAACAATATCCCCTCAACTCCTTGGGGGTTTGCAAGTCCCACTGTACTGAATTGTCCCTGAGGTTCTGTCTCTAGGAATCCCTCACTGCATGAAAAGGTAGTCGCACCGACCAAAAGTCCTACAGCAGCCAGGTTTATATAGTTATTTTTCATTTTCTTCATCTTACTAATACGTTAGAATGTCACATTTACACCAAGAATCAGATTTCTGGATACCGGCATATAACCGCCGTCAAAGCCAATGGTGTTATTGCTTCCAGTTTGGATTTCCGGGTTGGTACCGGAGTAGTTGGTAAGTGTGAACAAGTTTTGGCCTTGGAAATAAACGGACGCCCTGCTCATTCCCAACTTACTGAGCATATTTTGCGTCAGATTATAGGTAAGCTGTAGATTTCTCAGCCTGAAATAAGTGCCATCTTCGATGAAATAGGTAGATGGCCTACTGCTGATCTGGTCATTGGAATCCATGATTGGCACAGTACCACCTGGGTTTTCAGGAGTCCATGCATCGTAAAGAGCCCTTCTGGATTTATTTCCTTGGAAGGTGTTGAAGTCAGTCCAATATCTCATGTAGTTAAAAATATCGTTTCCGACTGAACCGTTACCGAACAAAGTCAGATCCCAGTTTTTATACCCCACGTTTACGTTGATACCGTAGACGAAGTCGGGGTGCGGGTTACCAATGATGGTACGATCCGCATCAGTGATAATTCCATCTCCATTGATATCCTCCACTTTGAATTTACCCACTGCGTTGTAATTTCCATAGGGAGGGTGCGCATTGACTTCCTCTTGGTTTTGGAAAATACCCAAGTTTCGGTATCCGAAGAAAGAGGAAATTGGGAAACCTTGCTGCGTAACCGTCACCGAAGGCACTCGGGTAGAAGCTCCAAACAACACGTTATCTTCGTTTTGGTCTAATAGATCCACATTATTTCTATAAATCGAATAGTTCGCAGATACATTTAGGCGAAGATCGCCTCCCATAAAGGTCTCACTGTATCCCAAGTTCAGGTCAAGCCCTTTGTTCGTCATTTGGCCGATGTTAACAAACGGCGCAATTGCATCTCCGTGACCGTAACTGATAGGCACCTGGAAAAGCATGTCGGTGGTTACCCTGTTCCATACATCCAATTCGAAAAAGAACTTCCCATCCAAAAACTCAGCATCTAACCCAAGGTTATTCGAAGTAGTTGACTCCCAACGTGCATTGGGGTTTCCAAAACGGGCAGCGTCAAATCCAAGGGCTGGGGTTGAAGAAGATCCGTCGATCGGGTACCCCGAATTGAAGATGTTTGTTCGATAGGTAGTGTAGGCGTTGTAGTCTCCAATCAACTGGTTACCTGTTTTGCCCCAACCGTAGCGAAGTTTCATGTCGGAGACAAACGGAAGCGCATTGGCGATAAAATCTTCGTCGGAAAGCCTCCATCCCAAGCTGAACGCAGGGAAGGTCGCATTTCGGGATGCCTGAAGGAAACGGGATGATGCATCGTTACGCAAGATAAACTGAACCAGGTATTTACCGTCGTAGTTATAGTTTACCTGCCCAAACTGAGAGTACAATCGATAATCATTGACCACCCGGCCAAAGTTGGTAGCTGTATTGGGGTCACCCAAGTCCAGATAACCTATTACAGGTACTGTCTCAAAAGCATAACGCTGACGCTGACCGCCAAATATCTCCCCAAATTCCTTGATTGCCTCCAACCCTACGTAGGCGTCGAAGTTATGTACGTCGTTAAAGGTTTTGGAATAGCTCACCGTATTACTCCATACCCACTGGTAGGTGTATTCGTGCTCTGAGGTAGAACTGTTGATAAAGTTACCTTCCACATATTCGGGCTGAGGTCTCCCGATGAATCGACCTCTTCTCGTGTTGGCATCCATACCCAAACTAGTTTTCACCTCGATATCGTCGGTGATCTGATAGGATCCGTAGATATTACCAAATGCCCTCAAAGAAAGGTTTCGGTTGTCCTGCGCACGGGAAAGAACCGCTACCGGGTTGAAGTTGTTACCTAAGTTAGCTCCTCTACTTCCGGCAAAATTACCCATAATGTCGTATACCGGTAGCAATGGGTGCTGAAGAGAAGCACTAAACACCGCATTCTGCTCGGCATTATTACCTGCTACCCCATTTCCAAATCCTCCTTTGCGCTGACCTACCGTAACAGAGAGGTTTTCACCTAAGGTGAGTTTTCCGTTTAATGCTTTGAATTCCGTATTTGCTCGTACGGAATATCTATCATAACCGATGTCTCTTACAATACCTTCTTGGTTAAAGTAGTTGACAGAGAGTGCATATCGGCCATTTTCTGTACCACCGGACGCGGTGATTTGATAGCTCTGAATAGGCGCAGATCGGGTCACTTCATCCCACCAATTGGTATCCGCTGATCTGGTAATCGGGTAAATGTTTCCAGGCTCCAAGGCATACAAAGCTGGATTAGTCCCTGGGTCTCCCGTCATGGCACCACTGGGGAATACGTAATCTGGAATGCTAACTTCGCCATTCGGTCCCCAAGAGTACTGTCCGTGCGTTGGCGTCCGGCCATGATACGTATTGGCCAGATACAGGTACCTGCCAAGCTCCTCCGCATTCAATGGCTCTGGCCCTCTATCTGCACGCTGGGTACCGTAAAACGCATCGAAGGCGATGACGGGCTTACCCACTTTTCCTCGCTTCGTTGTAATAATTACCACACCATTTGCTGCGCGGGAACCGTAGATCGAGGCTGCTGAAGCATCCTTCAAAATTTGGATTGACTCAATGTCGTTGGGATTTAAGTTGCCTTGATTCTGTGTAGGCACCCCATCGATCACATACAGCGGATCGTTGTTATTGATCGTACCGAATCCACGAATACGTACGGTGGCACCTCCACCGGGGGTCGCATCGTTGATAATGGTGACACCCGCAGCCCTACCTTGCAATTGCTGCGCAAAGGTCGTAGCGGGAATAGCTAACAGGTCATCGGTATCCACGGATGTTACAGCACCAGTGATATCCCTTCTTGACTGAGCGCCGTAACCGGTAATGACCACCTCGTCCAATCCACTGACCGCCTGTGCAAGCGAAACGTTCAGGGTGGACCGAGTCCCTACCACTTCTTCCTTGTTGGTATATCCCAAAAAAGAGAAAACGAGAACTGCCTCGTTGTTGGGTACATTGATTCGGTATTCACCGTCAATGTCCGTGACCGTACCGGTACTCGTGCCCTTAAGCAGCACGGCTGCTCCCGGCAAGGGATCGCCAAAATCATCGGATACGACTCCGCTGATTTCGCGTTGCTGCGCAAATAGCACTGTTGCCGAAAACAGCAACAATACCAAAGACGCATGGAAACTCCTGTAAAGTGTTAACATAAGCTAATTTGGTTTTGGTTTATTAGTAAATTATTGATAAACATGTGGTTATCACCTCACTGAACAACTCCTAAGTTTGGTGAACACGCGCATAGTTTCAGAAGATTTAAATAGCTTTTTTTTGGGTAGAAGATTACCTAGGGAGAAAAAATATTATATAAATAATTAAAATATTTTAAAAAAATACTTAATAGTCGGTTAAATATGCTATCCATATAATTTTGGGTTTAGTTCTAATTAAAAACAGTGAAAAAAGATAAATGTTTGAATCTTTCATCTTTTATCATGCCAAGTCTACTAAACTTTTTCTTTATTTAAAAAGAAATAAATGATCAATTTCATGAAGCCTCCATTTAATGATAAAAGAAACTATTAAAATGTAACATATAAAATTCTTAAATTATTTGTTTTAAAAAATTTATTTCTGAATAATAAGTTATTTCAAATCTATATTTTGAATAAAGAGAGAAATCGCGGATTTTTGATTTGACAATAAGACATCATGTAGACAGAAAAAAATCAAAGTGCTCCCGCAAAAAAACGTCGGGTTCAAAGAAGTAAAAAATGGTATTGGCAAAAAAAAGGTCACTTGCTAAAGTGACCTTTCCTTTGTACCCAAAACTAACGAGTATACCTAATCCGCTGTACCAATCGAATAGACCTGAAAACCAATTTGCTTAAGTTTTTTACGGTCCAAAATATTACGGCCGTCAAAGACATGGGCGGGCTTCAACATGTTGTCATAAATACGTTGCCAGTCATACGTCTTGAACTCGTCCCATTCTGTCATGATGGCAATCGCATGGGCTCCTTTGCAAGCTTCGTAGGGGTCCTCCACTACGTCAATATATTTCCGGTTCTCTTCTGAGGACCGGGTGTTGAGATAGTCCATATCTACAAAGACCTGCTCTTCTCTTACTTTTGGATCGAACACAGCGACATTCGCATGCTCAAATAATAAATGATCTGTGACATAGATGGCAGCAGACTCCCGTGTATCGTTGGTGTCCTTCTTGAAGGCCCAACCTAGCAATGCGATCTTCTTTCCGTTAACAGTATTGTAAAGACTACGGATGATCTTTTTGGCAAACCTCTTTTTTTGGTGATCATTCATCTTAATCACCTGCTCCCAGTAATCTGCAACTTCATCCAACCCGTATGATCTAGAGATATACACCAAATTCAGGATGTCCTTTTGGAAACAAGATCCCCCGAAGCCAACAGAAGCTTTTAAAAATTTCGGTCCAATGCGACTGTCCGAACCGATCGCACGGGCTACCTCATTGATGTCTGCCTCCGTATGCTCGCAAAGCTCGGAGAGTGCGTTGATGGAGGAAACCCGCTGAGCCAAGAAGGCATTGGCTGTAAGCTTCGAAAGCTCCGATGACCATACATTGGTGGTTAATATATGGTCTTTTGGAACCCATTCTGCATACACATCCACCAGCGACTGTATAGCTTCCAATCCCTCAGGTGTCTGGTCTCCGCCGATCAATACCCTATCTGGCTTCATCAAATCTTCCACAGCAGTGCCCTCCGCCAAAAACTCCGGGTTGGATAGAATCTGAAAGTTCACTCCACTACCGGTATGATCCAAGATTG
The DNA here is from genome assembly GCF_020832325.1 of Lunatimonas sp. Taxonomy (GTDB): domain Bacteria; phylum Bacteroidota; class Bacteroidia; order Cytophagales; family Cyclobacteriaceae; genus Lunatimonas. Next base: position 41,332 of record NZ_JAFIEU010000003.1, on the reverse strand, counting down.
ACTTGATAGTACTTGCAGTCCTAACGGGCAACGTCGACTTTTCGACCACGATCTTATCTGTAGTGGACACCCTCGCAATCTGTCGGGCACATAGTTCTATCCACTTTAAATCTGCGGCCAATCCCTTGCCCTCCCCGTATGTTTTTGTGGGTGTATTCACTGAGATAAAAATCATATCTGCCTCGTGGATGGCTTTGTCTACATCCGTAGAAAAAAACAGGTTCCTACCCCTAGCCTCTGCTACTACATCGCTAAGCCCCGGTTCATAAACCGGTATATTATCTACGTTTTCATCATTCCAAGCAGCGATCCTTGCCTCATTGATATCAACGACTGTGACTTTAATCTGGGGGCACTTCTTCGCAATAACCGCCATCGTAGGACCTCCGACGTATCCTGCCCCAATACAACAAATAGATTTGATTTTCATTCCCAATGCCTTATGATTGAATAAAATGTATCCGAAATAATGCTTAAAATTTCAATTTACAAAAAACGGCTAAATGGCTGTTTCCACTAGCACGCAAAAATAAACCATTTTGCTCAGTTTAAAAAACGCATTACCTTTTCCTTACGCAATTTTCAATAAAAATTAAAGTATCTGAAAAGTACGTTGATCAGAGATTTTTTTTACTGACCTACGTATGGCATATTGCTTCCAGATTGAACTTTTGTCCCACTTTTATTCTGAAAAAAACTTTCCACACATTAGCAAATTTCACCAACCCATTTACAGCTTTTACGTACTAGTAGGTAATTTAAAGGCAAAATTTTCAATAATCCCAAAAATCCACGTATCTTTAAATTCCATTTTAGAAAAGTCAAAAAATACAGCATAATTTAACAATTCTGAATCTTACGGGGTTTTAATAGGAAATTTTAACGTTTTATGCAAAAAGTCTTTGCCAGGGTAGAAGAGGAAGAATATTGTAGAGACCTAGAGGACCAATTTTTCAGCGACAATACGGCTTTATTGTTATCCCCAAGAGTCAGTGAAAGCCTCTCGAAGCGAATAATGGATGTGTCCATTTCCCTAGGTTTGTTGGTATTTGTGCTTTCATGGCTTTATCCAATCGTGTGGTTGCTCATCAAAAGCACTTCCAAGGGCCCCGTTATTTTCAAACAGCTACGACACGGAAAGGACAATATCCCTTTCTACTGTTATAAGTTTCGGACCCTCAGGCTGAATCCAGAAGCAGATTATCGTCAAACCTCCATCAACGATCCTCGCATCACCCCCATCGGCCGTATACTGCGTAGGAGTAGCATCGATGAGCTTCCCCAAATCTTTAATGTATTGAAAGGAGAAATGTCCATCGTCGGTCCACGGCCTCATCCGCTTTTGCTAAACGACATATACTCCAAAGAGCACCGTCACCTAATGAAACGTCACGTGGTAAAGCCGGGAATCACCGGATTGGCGCAGGCCAAGGGATATCGAGGCGCAATTCGTGAAAGCCGACAGATGTCTTCCAGGTTAAAACTTGACTTTTTTTACATCAAAAAAGGGACGGTATGGATGGATTTGATTATTATCTTTTGGACAGCAAAACTCATTTTATTAAAAAATGACAATGCTTGTTAACTAATAACGCAACTCCAACTACACCGCCCCAAGCCCAACTCCAATTTATCCAGGCAGGGTGCCCGTATTAAAGCAAATAAAATACGGGTTCAAAAGCTGTTCTTTGTTGTACTGCAAGGGTTCAGTCCCATTGGCTAGTACCACCTCTGCCCCTAAGGCCTTCAAAACGCCATGGGCAGCCGCTGTATCCCATTCCATCGTGGGGGCAAAACGGGGATAAACCTGCGCTTTATCCTCAGCAACCAATAGAAATTTCAGCGATGACCCCATACTAATCACATCTACACTAGGAAACTTATCCAGAAAAGCCTGTGTCTCCTCGTTCAGATGGGAACGGCTCGCTACGATCGTCTGTACGTGGGTACGATCCGGTAGGTTCAATTTCACCGGTAAGGCCTCTCCCACTTGCTTCCAAGCTCCATCCGCTCCATTGCCCCAGTACAGCCAATCTAAGACAGGTGCATATACCACCCCCAAAATGGGCTGACCGGTATGAATCAGCGCGATATTTACGGTAAACTCCCCATTTTTTCGGATAAATTCCTTTGTTCCATCCAAGGGATCTACCATCCAAAAAAAGTCCCACTGGGAACGTTCCGTGTAGGGTATGTCCTTGCCTTCTTCAGATAATACCGGGATACCGGTTTCATGAAGAAACTCCATGATGACGTGGTGTGCAGCTTGGTCAGCCTTCGTCAACGGCGAATCATCCTTCTTGTAGGCTATTTCAACGTCTGCCGTTTCGTATATCTCCAGTATTTTTTCTCCGGCTGCATGTGCTGCGCGCTTGGCTACCTCCGTAAGTGCTTGTAGGTCGATTTCCATATAGACTTTAAATTATCATACCTGCGGCCATGGTCTCATTGGTATTTGGATCTACCAGAATAAGGCTACCCGTCTGTCTGTTTCTTCTGTAGGAATCAAAAAATAATGGCTGAGCGGCTCGAATACTTACCCTGCCGATTTCATTCAGGCCCAATTCAGAAATCTCCTCTTCACGGTGGAGGGTATTTACGTTCACACGATACTGTATATCTTTAACCATAGCCTGACACTCCTGCGTGGTATGCCTCAAAATAAACTTCGTCCTTCCTTGCAAAGGACGTTGGTTCATCCAGCAAAGCATCACTTCCAAGTCCTGACCTACTTGCGGGACGTTATTCGGCCGGACGAGCATGTCTCCTCGGCTGATGTCGATTTCATCCGCTAGGGTGATGGTGACAGACATCGGTGCAAAGGCCTCCTGTATTTGTTCGCCGTTCAGCTCTATAGTCTTTATCTTCGACGTAAAACCGGACGGGAGCACCTTCACCTCATCACCGGGCTTAAAGATACCTCCCTCAATTCTGCCTGCATAGCCTCGGAAATCCTGATGCTCTAAGGTATGGGGACGGATTACCATTTGAACCGGAAACCTGCAGTCAATGTGGTTGAGGTCTGAGGCAATGTGCACATGCTCCAATAGGTAAAGTAGCGTGGAGCCCTCATACCAAAGCATATTTTTGGACCGATCCACCACATTGTCACCGTTCAGCGCGGATATAGGCACAAACTGAACATCTTTGATGTCCATCTTACTGGAAAATGCCTTGTAATCCTTGACGATCTTTTCGTACACCTCTTCGCTGTAATCCACCAAATCCATCTTATTGATGCATACAATGACATGAGGGATTTTAAGCAAAGAGGCGATAAACGAGTGCCTGAAGGTTTGCTCGAGCAAACCCTTTCGCGCGTCTACCAAAATGATGGCTAGGTTTGCCGTAGATGCACCGGTTACCATATTACGGGTGTACTGGATGTGGCCCGGCGTATCAGCGATGATAAATTTTCGCTTGGGAGTGGCAAAGTACCTGTAAGCGACATCGATGGTGATCCCCTGTTCCCGCTCTGACTTTAGTCCGTCTGTGAGAAGAGACAAATCAACGTAATCAAAACCTTTCTTCTGGCTGGATGATTTGACTGCCTCTATCTGATCTTCAAAAATCGATTTGGAGTCGTATAATAAGCGCCCGATCAATGTGCTCTTTCCGTCATCCACTGATCCGGCTGTGGTGAATCTTAATATCTGATTGTTTTCTTGAATTGCCATTAGTCTATCATTATTTAAAGAACTGTCAAAAGAATAAGCCTATTACCTTTTGGAAAGGAGCGGCCCTTGTAGGCCAAACCACCCGATTTTCTTATCCTTAGCACGGGCTAGAAATACCCGCTCTTTTTGCGATCCTCCATTGCCGTTTCCCCGCGCTTGTCGTCTGCCCGTGTTCCCCTTTCGGTAGTACGGGTGGTGGCTACTTCCTCAATGATCTTATGTAGGTCATCTGCCTCCGACTCCACTGCACCGGTAATCGGCATATCCCCGCAGGTTCGGTAGCGCACGGTCATCGTCCTCACCTCTTCGTGTGGTTGCACTTTGATAAATTCCGAATTGGCCAAAATCACCCCATCCCGGACAACGCATTCACGCTGATGGGAAAAATATAGCGAAGGAAGGGGAATATTCTCATATTGGATATACTGCCAAACATCCATCTCCGTCCAGTTGGAAATAGGAAACACACGGAAATGTTCCCCCATGTGCTTGCGGCCATTAAAAAGATTCCATAACTCTGGACGCTGATTTTTGGGATCCCACTGCCCAAATTCGTCCCTATGGGAAAAGAAACGTTCCTTTGCCCTGGCTTTCTCCTCATCCCGCCGGGCACCGCCCATAGCTGCGTCGATTTTATGCGCTTCCAGGGTATCTAATAAGGTGACGGTTTGCAAAGCATTTCTGCTGGCGTTTACGCCTGTCTCTTCCCGTACCCTGCCTTTGTCTATACTCTCCTGCACCGAGCCGACAATCAACTGCACACCCAAGCTCGCTACGAGCGAATCCCGAAACTCGATGGTTTCCGGGAAATTGTGACCCGTATCTATGTGGATCAACGGAAAAGGGATACGCGAAGGATAAAATGCCTTTTTGGATAAATGGGCCAAAACGATACTGTCCTTTCCCCCGGAAAATAGCAATGCCTGCTTTTCAAACTGGGAAACAACCTCCCGAATGACGAAAATGGCCTCTGCTTCCAGTTCCTTTAAATGCGATAAATAATATTGTCCCATATTAACGATTGATTTTTGGCTGTATAGCCTGTACGATATTTTTAATTGAATCCTCTAGCCGGTCTTCCGCTGTTTTAATGACCATAAACGGGTTCAGGGGTGCCTCATAAGGAGATCCTATCCCCGTAAAGTCTTTGATCAACCCCTTGCGTGCTTTTTGATACAGCCCCTTCACATCCCGCTGTTCACATACCTCCAACGGACAATCCACAAAAACCTCGAGGAAATTTTCTGGGCCTACTAGGTTTTTGATAATTCCTCTATCGGAAATAAACGGCGAAATAAACGCGGAAAGCACAATCAATCCGGCGTCCAACATCAGCCTGCTTACCTCGCCAATTCTGCGGATATTTTCAACCCGGTCGCTGTCCGAAAAGGTAAGGTCCTTGTTTAGGCCAGTACGTATGTTGTCTCCATCTAGTAGATAGGTATGAAAACCCTGTTGATGCAGTGCAAACTCCACGCCGTTGGCTAGTGTGGATTTGCCCGAACCGGACAACCCCGTAAACCAAAGCAAACGGGGATGCTGGCCGAGTGCCTGAATCCGAGCGGCCTGGGATACTTTAAATTCAGTAGGATGGATGTCTTCCTGCATATTCCGATTCGTTATTTATAATTTCTTCCTTATTCTCAACCTATCCCGTAGTACCAACGGACAAAAAGCAGCACCGTAGCCGAATACAATATCGTCAAAGGCAGACCCACCTTGAAATAATCTTTGAACTTGTAATTTCCCGGCCCCATGACCATTAGATTCGTTTGATAGCCAATGGGTGTCATGAAATCTCCGGAAGCGGCAAAGGCAATGGTGACAAAGAAAGGTGTCAGGGGTAACCCCAATTGGGTACCCATCTCCAACGCCAACGGAAACATAATGGAAACCGCCGCCGCATTTGTGATCAAGCTGGTAAGCAACAGCGTGAGAACAAACAAAACCACCAATGATAGCATCCCCCCTGATCCGTTGGTAAGCCACAAAATTCCCTCAGCTAGTAAATTAGCTGCCCCTGAATTTTTCAACGCCGTACCGATCGCCAAAGAGCTTACCAAAATCAAAAGCAAGTCAAGGTCTACGGATTTCCGTAGGGTCGCCAAATTTAATACTTTAAAAACATATAAAATAATAATGCCCGTAAAAGCCGCCATGAACAAATCCATTACACCTACAATGCCCAATATCAAAATTACAATGGCCAATAGGCTAGGTAATTTCTTGCCCTTCTTTCGTTCGGGCTGTATTTCGCCCTGAAGCGTGATGATGATCAAATCTTTGGGCTGATCACTTTGTAGGCTGTTTTTTCCAGTCAACATCAACAGCAGATCCCCTGCCTGTAAACGGGTCTCACCAATGTTTCCCTTGATGATTTCTCCGTTTCGATGGATGGAAATGATGGATGCCTGATACCGCTTACGGAAATCACTGTTCTTCACCTTTTCCCCGATCAACGAAGAGGATGCCGGAACTACCGCCTCCGTGAGTTGAAAAAATGCATTCTGAGTTACATGGCTCTCTTCCGGCAATGTCAGCCCATTTTCCTCTTGGATTAGCGTTAAGATTGCCTTGGTATTCCCAGTGAAAAATAGCTTATCCCCGGCCCGCAATACCTCTTTGGGTGAAACAGGGGAAATTTCCTGTCCATCCCTCGATATCTCCGCCAAAAAAATCTCCTTTAGGTTCCGTAAACCAGCCTCTTTGACGGTCTTACCGGCCATCTTCGATCCATCCGGAACATAGGTCTCCACCACGTATTCGTTCAAATGCTGAATGACTTCGCTTTTGTTTTCCTCTCGGTCAGGCAGCAGGTAATGGGAAAAGAATCCCAGATAAATTACGCCAACTACAGTCACCAATAGCCCTAAAAACAAAAAGTCCGCAAAACCGAGTATCGGTAGGTTGTATTGGCTGATAAGCCCATTAAGCACCAGATTGGTCGACGTTCCGATTACGGTAATCATGCCACCCAAAATGGTGGAGTAAGATAACGGAATCAAAAACTTAGATGCAGGGTACTTATTAACCGCCGCCCATTCCTTCACATAAGGTATCATAAAAGCTACCACTGGCGTATTGTTCAACACCGCAGATAGACTGCTTACTAACACCATCATCCGAATCCTAAACGCTCCTGGGCCTAACTTTTGACTGAATAGCCGGAAGAAAAAACCAGTTCCAATATTGCGCTGTATCCCGGCTGTCAACCCGATAAGCAAAAAAATTACCATGATCTGTTTATTGGCCAAACCAGCCAAAAACTCCTCCGGCCGAATGATCTGTAGAATCAGAAACACAAAAGCGGTGATCAAGAAGGCAAAAGCAGCACGGAGGTAGTCCTTATACAGGACAACCACCAAGGCAATCACCAACAAAATGGTAATGATTTCAGAAAAATACATAGCCAGAAACGAAGCCACCAAATTATTGGATAAATGACATAAATGCTACGAGATTGAGGATAACCCCGCATATTTTTTTAAACCCCACAAACCTAACAGTTTTTATAGGGTAATAAAAACTTTGGCGTAAAATAATTTTTCACCTTTCTCTTTTCCTCGTATCTCAACCCTTTTACCCCCTACATCCCCTCATTTTTCAAAAAAACCCGTAATTTTAAATTCCATTCAATAGACACATGAAATCGAGCCTACTTTCCTTGCTAGTCGGTATTGCCCTCTATTTAAGCTCCTGTATGCCCTCCGAGCAGGGTTCGTTTGAGTTTATGGTGATAGGAGATGTCCCTTACCACCTTCCGGAGGATTTTTCCAGATTCGAACAAATGGTTCAGGCCATCAACGACTACGGCCCTGCATTTACGATCCACGTGGGAGATATCAAATCCGGTAGCACCCCATGTACCGACGAGTATTTTGAGCAGATCAGGGGGTACTTTAGCGATTTCGAACAGCCACTGATGTATACGCCCGGCGACAACGAATGGACCGATTGCCACCGACCGGCATGTGGCGAATACGATCCGGAGGAACGCCTGGACAAACTTCGCCAACTGTTCTTTTCCGATGGCAAAAGCCAAGGAAAGAATCCCCAACCACTGCATACCCAAAACACCTACGAGGGCTTTGAGAAGTTTGTCGAAAATGCCATGTGGGACAAGGACCGTATTTCCTTTGCAACGATCCACGTGGTGGGTTCCAATAATAACCTAAAACTGGATAGCTTGGCGCTAAACGACGAGTTCTACGAACGGGAAATGGCTTCTCTATTCTGGCTGAACAGGGTGTTTGACTCGGCCATCGAACAAAACCACAGTGGAATCGTCCTAGCCATCCACGCAGGCCTTAACTACCCAAGCCAGGAGGATACCAACGGCCATTTATCCTTTGTAAACCTCCTACGGGAGCGGGTATCCACATTTGAAAAACCCGTGCTATTACTTTATGGAGATTTTCACAAATTCATGGTGGACAAACCCTTGGTGGATGCCCAGCGAAAAGTGATTACCAACTTCACCCAGGTTCAGACCTTCGGTGATCGGGATATGCATGCGGTACGCATTCGGGTAAACCCGGCTAACCCAAACCTGTTTGAGATTCATCAGCACTTTGTAGACGGAAACTGACTCCAAAAACCTACGAAACCCTAAACCTATGAGACTGATCCAATTCAGAGACGAATCCAACCTCACCCGCGTAGGGCGCGTATCCGGAGAGCGGATACAATTACTGGAGGGTATAGCATCCCTATACGCGCTGGTTCAAACGCATTTTGATACCGGTAAGTCATTGGAACACCTTGTAGAGGAAATGATCGCAGATGCTTCGGAAGACTACGAAACCCTGCTAGCCAACAATCGCCTGGAAGTGCCACTCTCCCACCCGGATCCGTACCATACATGGGTCACCGGTACCGGGCTTACCCACTTGGGTAGCGCCACCTCCCGGGACAGCATGCATCAAAAACTTCAGCTGACGGATCCCGATGAACTGACGGACTCCATGAAGATGGTTCGAATGGGTCTGGAAGGAGGAAAAATGCAGGGTGAAATACCTGGAGTACAACCGGAATGGTTTTACAAGGGCAATGGCCTGATGGTTGTAGCGCCGGGTCAACCGCTGCAAGCTCCGGCATTTGCGCTGGACGGCGGCGAGGAACCGGAGATCGTCGGGATTTATGTCAATAGACCGGATGGAACTCCCTTTCGGGTTGGATTTGCAGTAGGTAATGAGTTTTCAGACCACAAAATGGAAAAGATCAACTACCTCTACCTCGCCCATTCCAAACTGCGCCCATGTTCTTACGGCCCGGAGATTTTGATAGGTGAACTACCCAAGCATCTCGTAGGGACCTGTAGCGTAAAAGAGGGTACCCGGACGATCTGGGAAAAGGAGTTTCTGACCGGAGAAGCCAATATGAGTCATAATATCCAAAACCTGGAACACCATCATTTTAAGTATGAACTTTTCCGTCAGCCGGGAGACGTTCATGTGCATTACTTCGGGACCTCTGTGTTGAGCTTTGCAGACGGCATCAGCCTTCGGGATGGTCAGCGATTTGAAATCGAAATCCCGTCACTCGGTAAACCCCTGATCAATCCATTTAAGCAACTGTAAGGTGTTTAATTTCCCCAAGAATAGAGGCAGTGTGTTCCAACTACGACTTTCCTTCCGTGTTGTTTTGGACGAAGTTTGCATATTTTAACTGCCTTTCGTCTTGAATCCCCCGGGTTAAACACTATTTTTGTCGTTTATTTCCCTATGAAAAGCGACAAACTGGTCATAATTCCTACCTATAACGAGATCGAAAACATCTCGGAAATGATCCATGCAGTCATGGGCCTAGAGGGAAACTATCACCTGCTAGTCATCGACGATCAGTCCCCCGACGGAACCGCCCAACAAGTAAAGAAAGAACAGAAAACCTTCTCAGAACGTCTGTTTCTGTTGCAACGGGAAGGGAAGCTTGGCTTAGGAACTGCCTATATCGAGGGGTTTCAGTATGCACTCGCCCGAAATTACGACTATATTTTTGAAATGGATGCGGACTTTTCGCACAACCCTGCGGATATTCCCAGACTCTATGAAGCCTGTGCCAACGGCGGTTGCGACATGGCTATTGGGTCTAGGTACATCACAGGAGTCAATGTGGTCAATTGGCCCATGGGTAGGGTCCTCATGTCTTTTTTTGCGAGCAAATACGTGCAATTCATCACGGGAATTCCCATCCGCGACACCACGGCTGGGTTTGTCTGCTACCGGCAAGAAGTCCTTAGAGCGATAGATTTGGAAAAAATCAAATTTATCGGCTACGCGTTTCAGATAGAAATGAAGTTTACCGCCTGGAAGCTTGGCTTCCGGGTAAAGGAAATACCTATCATCTTTACCGATAGAACCAAAGGAACCTCCAAAATGTCCAAGCATATCTTTCGCGAGGCTATCTTTGGCGTAATTTACATGAAAATAAAGAGTTTTTTCAGAGGCTATCAACCTGCCAATGCGTAGCATCCGGCCTCCCAAAGCCTTTATCCAAGTAACCAATACGATAAACTAACTAGTTTTTTGGCTTTAGCTTTCAGGCGTAGTTACCTAGAGACGCTCGATGGTTGGCTTCCTCTTAATCAAACCGTATGGACTTTATGGGATTCACATTGGCGATGATCATGGCAGGAATAAAGAGTACCGAGGTGGTAATGACCAAAATCAGCAGGTTAAGTCCCAAAAACATCGGCCAATCCCAAAATACCGGCACAAAAGACATGTAATAACTTTCCGGATCCAGGGTGATTAAACGGGTCTTATCCTGAATATATCCAAACCCGAAGCCGATCAGGTTTCCGATCAACATCCCCCGTCCGATGATTCGTAAGCCATTCCAAACGAATATCCTTCGGATCTGATGATTCTTGGCCCCCAACGCTTTGAGAATGCCAATCATTTGGGTTCGCTCCATGATCAAAATAAAGAGGATGGATACCATATTGAAAGCGGCGACGAACAGGATCAGCCCCAGAAAAACATAGACATTATTATTGAGTAGCTCCAACCAGTCAAAGATCTGCAGGTACTTGTCGGTAGCCTTCACCAGTTTTAGGTCATAATCCATTAGGTCGTAAAGCTGCATCGCATACCGATCTATATGGGCTTTGTTGTCCACAAACACCTCAAATCCTCCTACCTCGTCCGATTCCCAGTCATTCAGCACACGTATCGTTTGAATGTCACCTAAAATAACCTTATCGTCAAAATCCTCCAAAAACGTTTCGTACAACCCCACCACCTCAAACCTTCGGAACCTCGGGGGATCCTGTACGAAATACATCGTGATCCGCTCCCCCACATCCAACAGAAGCTTCCTAGCTATCTTGGTGCTCAGGATAATTTCGTTGGAGGCCACACCCTCCTCCGGGAACTGGATGAACCGACCTTTCACCAAAGAAGTCGAAAAGGTCAGGGTGTCAAAATCTGGACCAACGCCTTTAAGAATAACCCCCTCCACCTCTTCGTCACCCTTTAGCAGACCTGGCTTGGTCGCGTAACTCTGCACGTGGCGTATGTAATCGTGATTAGGGTACTCGGTAAAAAAATAGCTATCCTTGCTAGTAGGCGATTCCTCCAATGATTTGGACATCACAAAGCGGTGTATCTGGTAGTGTCCGGTAAACGAAAAGACCTTCTCAGAAATCACCGATTGAAACCCTCCCAAGATCATAAACGAAATGATCATAATCGCTAAGCCAATCGCTATACTCGCGACAGCTATTCGATGAATCGTGCCGGTAAATCCGCCGGTTCGTTTAAAACTAATTCTTTTAGCAATGAAGTAGGAAAGGTTCAATGAGATCGTTTATTTTGTTAGAAGAAACGCAAATTACAATGAAGCACCTAAAGATAATACTTCTCGCGGCAATTTTGTTCGGTAACCTCACCCATTGTCAAAGCAAGGGTGTTTCTGACTCAGAATCACAAAAAACCGAAGCAGTCCAAGCTGATGCCACGATTCTTCCTGCCGCCGACCGACCAGAGGCATACCTTCCACTGATAGCAGGAAAAAGGGTGGCCTTGGCGGTTAATCAGACCAGCGTGCTGACCTCGCGGGACAACCAACACCTGGTGGACTTCCTGCTACAGGAGGGTGTGAACGTAAAAAAAGTATTTGTTCCGGAACACGGCTTTCGGGGAGATGCGGATGCCGGTGAAATTGTACAAAATGAAATCGACAAAAAAACCGGTTTATCCTTGGTATCTCTGTACGGTGCATCGAAAAAGCCCTCGAAAGAAGCCCTGTCCGATGTGGATGTCGTGATATTTGACATTCAGGATGTGGGAATCCGATTTTATACCTACATCAGTACACTGCACTATCTGATGGAAGCCTGTGCCGAGCAGGGAAAGCCCCTCTTGGTGATGGACCGACCCAATCCAAACGGGGACTACATAGATGGACCTATTCTACAACCGGGTTACACGAGCTTTGTAGGGATGCACCCCATTCCCATTGTGCATGGTCTCACCGTGGGGGAGCTGGCAAAAATGATCAACGGAGAAGGCTGGCTGGAAAAAGGTGTAAAAGCAAACCTTACCGTGGTCGAAGTAGCCAATTGGCACCATCACATGCCCTACGCTTTGCCGGTAAAACCCTCTCCCAACCTTCCCAACGACGTAGCCATCCGATTGTATCCCTCCTTGTGCTTTTTCGAAGGCACCGATGTCAGCTTGGGAAGAGGAACCCACTACCCCTTTCAGGTGTACGGCTACCCGGACCCCTCGTTTGGGGAGTTCACCTTTACCCCGGTAAGCATCCCTGGTATGTCCAAAAACCCACCCCAACAGGACAAGCTATGCTATGGCAAGGACCTACGAAACGAACCCCTTACCCATCGATTTACCCTAAAACACCTCTTGGACGCCTATGGCAAATCGGGGAAAAAAGAAAAGTTTTTCACTAGCTTTTTCGATAAACTGGCCGGAACAGACCAGCTTAGAAAGGATATTTTAGCTGGAAAGACCGAAGCAGAAATCAAAAAATCATGGCAAGCAGGGCTTGCTAGCTACCAGGCCACCCGCCAAAAGTACTTGATTTACCCCTAAACCATGCCGAAAGACCTCCGCATTGTGTACATGGGAACGCCAGAGTTTGCCGTTCCCGCACTGGAACTACTTATCCAAGAAGGATGGAATGTGGTTGCCGTAATCACCGCGCCGGATAAACCCCAGGGACGTGGAAAAAAACTGGGTTCATCTCCTGTAAAAGATTGTGCCCAAAAACACGGAATCCCCATCCTACAGCCCACCAACCTAAAATCCCCGGAGTTTCAGGAAACACTCCGGGAATTTCGGGCTGACTTGCAGGTGGTCGTGGCCTTTCGCATGCTCCCGGAGTCCGTATGGAGCATGCCGCCGATGGGAACCTTTAACCTACATGCATCCCTACTACCCAACTACCGGGGTGCTGCTCCCATCAACTGGGCCATCATCAACGGAGAAAAAGAAACGGGCATCACCACGTTCTTTCTCCAACACGAAATCGATACCGGCAACATCATCCGTCAGGAGCGGGAGCCCATATACGAAGAAGACAACGCCGGAACACTCTACGAGCGCCTTATGCACCGAGGAGCCAAACTGGTAGTACAGACCGTCCGGGATATTGCGGAAGGAACGGTAACTCCCCAACCTCAGGACGATTCCTCACCGGTTAATCATGCGCCCAAGTTATTCAAAGAAACCTGCCAAATAGACTGGAGCAAATCTTCTATAGACATCCACAACCTGATTCGAGGACTTTCCCCATACCCTGCCGCCTGGACCCTATTAAATGGTAAGTCCTGTAAAATCTTTGCTTCAAAACCCCTCGATGAACCTTTGGAAGGACTGGAACCCGGATCCTACGTTTCTGACAATAAAAGCTACCTGCATTTTCAAACCGGCCAGGGTGCATTGGCCATCCTTTCCCTACAGGCAGAAGGAAAGCGCAGGATGTCGGTGGAAGAATTTCTCCGTGGGAACACCGTTTGATTGGGTATGTGAAGCCAGTTTCGTTTCAGCCGATCAGTTAGCTGTCTCAACCGATTAAACCTTTGCCCCTATAACCAGTCTAACCTCCACATGGTGCCTAAAAGTGATGATGAAATTTTGGCGTTGATCAAAAATCCCAAAACCAGGGACAAGGGTTTTCAGCATTTGATGGAAGCCTTTCAAAAGCGGGTATATGGATTGACGCGAAAAATGCTGGTGATCCATGAGGATGCTGACGATGTGGCACAAAACACGTTCATCAAGGCATTTAAAAATATTGATAAGTTTAGCGGCAAGTCGACGCTGTTCACCTGGATTTACCGCATAGCGGTAAATGAAAGCCTAAACTTTCTGGAGAAAAAGAAAAAGCGCTTCTTTTTTCCCATTGAAGATCATCACGAAGTGATGGAAAACTACTTGGAATCCTCCCCACTCATAGATGGAGATGAAATTCAGCGTATCCTGCAAAAAGCCATCCTTGCCTTACCGGAAAAACAACGGTTGATATTTAACCTTCGGTACTACGAAGACGTAAGCTACGAAGAAATCAGCAAAATCACCGACACATCGGTGGGTGCGCTGAAAGCCAGTTACCACCATGCCGCAAAAAAAATTGAACAACATTTGAAGGTCGAATAAACCTTTAGTCAATTTATCGGTCTAACAAACGTATGATGCAAAACATCCCAAAAAAAGACATCTTCCGCACGCCGGAGGGGTATTTCGAAAACCTGCCCCAAGCAACGCTGAGTAGGTACAAGACGGAGAAGACCAAGCAAATCTGGCTCACTGGCTTATCTGCTGCTGCCATCTTACTGGTTGGCTTGATTTTGGCTGTTTTCAACCCCACGACCGGTGAAGACCCGAACTTCCAAAGTAGTTTAGATGAGACCATGGAGCTGTATATTCAGGCAGGTTACTGGAATGAAGACGATATCCTGTCTCTGAGCGACAATCCAAACGAATTGCTGGATCTCCTACTCGCAGAAGAATGGGGACTGATGGACCTAAGTGAGGAAGAAGAATTATTTGACAACGAAATTTACTGATGCATGCTAGTTAAAAAAATCATCCTATTGAGCTTCATTGCCTTGATGACTGTTCCCGTCATGGCACAACGCAACGAACGGGGAGCTGACCGAGAAAAGTTAGAGGCTGCGAGAGTGGCTTTTATCACCAACCGGCTGAGCTTGACGCCGGACCAAGCTGAAAAGTTCTGGCCCTTGTACAATCAGTACAACGACAAACGTATGGCCATGATGAAGAAAAATCACGAAATCAACAAATCCGCAGAAGAAGGAAGCCTCTCCGATGCGAAAGCGAGCGAACTGATGGCAGAGCGATTTAAGGTTCAGGAAGATATGCTGAAGCTGGAAAAGTCCTTTATGGAGGAAGTCACCTCGGCGATCAGCCCATCCCAGGCCTTTAAGCTCAGCATTGCCAACCGGGACTTTACTCGGCAGCTGTACCAAATGCAACAACGTCGGGGCGGACGTCAAAACTAAAATCCTAAAACCGGTGTGTACACCCGGTTTTTTCCGTTTAGGCCCAATGGCCGTATTTTTATCGAAAAGTTGCCTCTTCTCTCCTCCATTTTTTATTACTTTGCCGTATGCAACCGGCCATCTCCCTACAGAAACTTAACGCCATCATTAAGTCTACTCTGGATGTACATTTGGATCCATCCTATTGGGTTACGGCTGAAATCGGAGAATTTCGGGATTCAGTTCGAGGACATGTCTACCTGGATTTGGTAGAAAAAGAACAGGATCAGCTAGTTGCCAAATTAAGGGCGAATATCTGGTCTTATACCTATCAAGGTATACGCAAACGATTTGAAGATCAGACCGGCGAAAAACTCCGCAGTGGCATGAAAATCCTGGCATTGGTCAATGTACAGTTTCACAAACTGTACGGCTTGAGCCTGACCGTTAAGGATGTAGATCCCACCTATACGATCGGCGAGCGTGCCAAGCGCAGGCAAGAAGTAATCGATAGGCTGACAAAAGAGGGGCTGATAAACCTCAACAAACAGTTTGAGCTGCCGACCGTCCCCCAGCGGGTAGCTGTGATCAGCTCGCAAACGGCTGCCGGTTACGGTGATTTTGTCAATCAACTGGAAAGCAACCCCGAAAGGTACCGAGTCCACTATACCCTTTTCCAAGCTACCATGCAGGGAAAAGACACACCTTCCTCTATCATGGCTGCCCTCCGGCAAATTGAAGAGCGTATATCCATGCACCCGTTTGACTTGGTGGTTATCATCCGAGGAGGCGGTGCCCAAACCGACATGGATAGCTTTGACGACTATCTCCTGGCAAAGGCCATCGCTGAATCTGCGCTACCCGTGGTAACCGGTATCGGTCACGAGCGGGATGAGTGCGTGGCAGACCTGGTAGCCCATACCAAACTAAAAACACCCACCGCGGTTGCCTCCTTTATTCTAGCCGGATTCAAAGCATTTGAGGAAAACCTAAACCTTTGCCTGACCCGATTGGAACGGGGTTGCCTAAACTCCGTCCAGCAAGAAGAACGAGCGCTAAGGGATTTCGATCACCGTTTGCGCCTTACAGCAGCCAATCGCATCCAACTTCAGAGGGAAATCCAAAACCGGATCAGCAGCCGGATTAGCAACCATGCCAAGCACCGTCTGAAACTTCAGCATGTATCTGTTCAGATCTTCGGTAAGGAAGTACGGAAACTAACGGAACGCCGCTTGGAAAAAGCGAGGCTGCTACTGAATCACTCCGAGAAGCACCTGCTCCGTCTGGACCCCAACACCCTGTTGGCCAAAGGATACACCCGTACGGAAAAGAACGGAAAACCGATTCAATCGCAAAACCTACAGGTCGGCGAAGAAATCACGACCATCTCCCTGACCAAACGTATCAAATCCATCATCAACGAAATAGAAACCCATGGAAAATCAGGAGCCCTTTAGCTACGACCAAGCGATGAAGCGGATAGAGGAAATCATCTTCCAGTTAGAGCAGGACGACCGCGGGATAGATGAGCTTGCCGCCATGGTCAAAGAAGCAAGCACACTTGTAAAGAACTGCAAACAAAAGCTGAAAGATACCGAGGAAACCATTTCAAAAGCCTTTGAGGAAGAGTAGGCCATTGCAGGCGAATTGAAAACGCGGGGTACCCATCAAAAACACGTGCCATGACAGAGAAGCATTCCAACCAGGAGGCCAAACACCGGATCGATGAGCTGTCCGAAAAACTAAATTACTACAACCACCTGTATTACCAACAGGATACCAGCGAGGTTTCGGATTTTGAGTTTGATCAGTTGATGGAGGAACTCATCCGCTTGGAGCAAGCCTATCCCGAATTTTTGCAGGAGGACAGTCCCAGCCAACGGGTAGGCGGTACCATCACCAAGCAGTTTGAAACAGCTGAACACACCGTGAGGATGCTATCCCTTGGCAATACCTATTCGGAAGAGGAACTCCGTGCCTTTGATGAACGTGTGGCAAAGGGGCTTGGTCACCGGGATTACCAGTATTTTTGCGAGTTGAAATTTGACGGTGTGGCGATCAGTTTGGTATACGAAGGGGGCAAACTCATCCGTGCCGTGACCCGAGGCGATGGATACCGCGGGGACGTGGTGACTGAAAACGTCAAGACCATCCGAAACATCCCGCTTACCGTCAAAGGGGTAAATCTGCCCGATCGGTTTGAGGTACGTGGAGAAATCTTCCTGCCCAGAAAGGAATTTGAAAAAATAAACGCTGAAAGGGAGGCCAACGGCGAAGCACTGCTGGCTAACCCCCGAAATGCCGCCTCTGGGACTCTCAAAATGCAGGATTCTTCGATCGTGGCCAAACGAAGGCTCAACTGCTACCTGTACCAGCTACTCGGCGACAACCTAGAAGTTGACGCCCACGATCGGGCCATGGAACTGCTCATAGAGTGGGGGTTCAATGTATCACCCACCTTTCAAAACTGTACCGATATCGATGCCGTTTTTGCCTACATCGAACAATGGAAGGAAAAACGCCACTCCCTCCCGGTAGACACCGATGGTGTGGTGCTAAAAGTAAACGACTACGGTCAGCGGGAAGAATTGGGCTTTACAGCCAAAATCCCCCGCTGGGCAATTGCTTTCAAGTACCAAGCAGAAGCAGCCCAGTCTACCCTACTCTCCATAACTTATCAAGTGGGCCGTACCGGTGCGATCACTCCGGTAGCCAACCTAGCGCCGGTACCCCTAGCCGGTACTACCGTGAAACGAGCATCCCTGCACAATGCCAATGAAATCCTCCGCTTGGATCTGCATGAAGGGGATCAGGTCTGGGTCGAAAAAGGCGGCGAGATCATCCCAAAAATCACCCGGGTAGCTGTGGAATCCAGAAAAGAATCGGCCAAGCCAGTTCGGTACCTTACCCATTGCCCGGAATGTGGCAGCGAATTGATCCGGAAAGAAGGAGAAGCTAAGCATTTTTGCCCCAATGCAGCGACCTGCCCTCCCCAAGTATTGGGCAGAATCGAGCATTTTGTATCCAAGCGGGCCATGGACTTGGATTCACTAGGTACCGAGCGGTTACGTGCGCTGATCAATCAGGGGTACGTAGCTAATCCGGCTGACCTCTATGACCTACCTGAAAAAAAACAGCAATTACTAGGGCTAGAGGTCTCCGAAGATCAATACACCAAGGATAGCGAAGGCTTTTTGTATATCGCATTGAACAAAGCGTTATACGCCATTACGGAAGGATTGTCCCTCTCTAACATAGAAAGCTTTCTGCAAGCCACCGAAGAGACCGATACGGCCGGCAAACTGGCTCTTTACGAACAGCACCTACGAAAAAATGGAAAAAAAGTCACAGAAAACATCCACGTGCTAAGCCGGCTTACCAAGGAACTGGAAGCAAAGGCATTTGACTGGATCGAGGATTTTCTCCCCGTCTATGCCGTGCTTCGTGCTTTGGGCAATCTTCCTGCCGAGGTAGACGATGCGCTGGAACAGCGCTGTAGACAGAAAAACTCCGTTCACGATATCCTACAGCCCTACCAGGAAATCCTCCATCCCGACTACTTGGAGCGGATCAAAAAACTCAAAGGCAATACCTTCCAAGACGGTGTGATATCCAATATACTAGACGGAATCAAAAACAGCAAAGAACAGCCCTACGAGAAGGTCCTGTTTGCCCTAGGTATCAGAAATATCGGTGAAAACACCGCCATTCTCCTTGCGGAACATTTTCCTACAATCGAAAAACTGGAAGCAGCCTCGGAAGAAGAACTACTGGAAATCAACGGGGTCGGAGAAACGTTGGTGAGGAGCCTCAAGGACTACTTTCAAGACAAGGGAAACCGCGAAATCATAGACCGATTAAAAAGTCACGGATTGAAATTTGAATCCGTAAGAGAACAGCCTATATTAGTAAGCGCAAAGTTAGCCGGTAAAAAAATATTGGCGTCTGGAAAACTAAACCACTTCAAACGGGATGAAATCATTGACTTCGTGCAATCCCATGGAGGAATCTATGTGAAGTCGGTTTCCAAAGCTCTGGACTTTATCATTGAAGGCGAAGATATGGGACCCAGCAAAAAAGAGAAGGCGGTCAAGCTGGGTATCAAATTGGTATCTGAGGAAGAATTTATGACCATGGTAACGGAAACCGACTGACCATGAGCAAGGATTTACCTAAAACCCGTACCCATCAAGCATTCGACATGCTCCCATAACGTTAATATAACCAAGCAGTACGTGACCGTTACAAAATGTCAAAACAGTTTTTATGAAATGGATTAGGGAGCACTTTATTAAGAAGGCGTTGGGAAAACCTAGAAAATCGTCAATCAAAAAAAATATTCCCAATTACCAAGACATACAGACGGTGTGCCTTATAGGCCAGCATCCCGGAGAACTCGAAGAAGTCAATGGGTTGTTAAAAGAGGCTTTGGGAAACCACCTAATCATTCACCCCTACTTTTACGACGAGAAATCAGAAGATCCCCGCAGCTTTTCATACAAGGATTTTAGCCTATTTGGCAAACCCGAACAAAAATTAAGGGAATTTCTGACACTTCGCCCAGATTTGATTATTTTTACCCCCGAAAAAGAGAATTTCTTTTCCATCTACCTGTTGCACCTGCAGCCGCAACCCTACGCGATAGGCTTCTACAGCGAACGCTTAAGGCCTTACCTAGATTTGATGTTGGATAAAGAAGGGAAAGACATCCGATCAGCCACTGAACAACTTATAAAATATTTGAAGCAGATTAATTGAGTAAATGAAAAATCTGAAAGGCTCCGGAGTAGCGCTCATTACCCCTTTCCATGCGGATCAATCCATTGATTTTTCCTCATTGGAAAGAACGATATTTCACGTGACGCAGGGAGGCATAGACTATTTGGTCGTATTAGGCACCACGGGCGAATCCGCTACGCTGACAAGGGAGGAGAAACAAGAGGTATTTGCATTTTGCAAAAAAACCAACAACGGCAGACTCCCTTTGGTATTCGGCATTGGCGGCAACTCAACCCAGCAGGTCATCGATGAAATAAACCGTACCGATCTGACGGGGGTGGATGCGATCCTTTCCGTCAGCCCTTACTACAACAAACCTTCTCAGACGGGAATCCTTCAGCATTACCAGGCAGTTGCCGATGCCAGCCCAATACCCATCATTTTGTACAATGTGCCCGGCAGGACCATGTCCAACCTAAGTGCCGAGACCACATTGGAACTTTCCAGGCACCCAAATATCATCGGCATCAAAGAGGCCAGCGGTAACCTGGAGCAATGCATGAAAATTGCCGCCCACAAGGACCCTGACTTTCTGCTAATTTCCGGTGACGATCTCATGACTACGGCCCTACGAAGCATAGGCGCAGAAGGACTGATATCGGTATTGGGCAACGCCTATCCCGAAATCATCGCAACCATTGCTGCTGGCAGCATGGAAACCTCCAAAAACGCTACATTCAGCTTGTTGGACATCAACCCATTGATGTACGAGGAAAGCAATCCGGTAGGTGTAAAAGCACTTATGCACCGACTCGGCATCTGTAGTGATGTCGTACGCCTTCCGCTGGTCTCTGCCAGTGCCGGTCTCAGCGAGCGGATTGCCAAAGCGGCGAGTCAGTTGAATGCCATGATGATGGAAATAACTTCCAAAATCCCTTAGTAAGACAAACCGAGACGGAACCTTTTTAAAATTAATGGGAGGGGCTCCCCTTTTTTTGATATCCTGTTAATGTCTGTTATGCATAAACCCCAACTTATTGGCGTGCCCGGCTAGCAGCTACTCTCTTTGCTTGCGCTGTTTTTCGGGATAACTGGCCACTTCAACGGAACCTTACCTGGAAGGGTGATCTAAATAGGACGTTTCTAGCAGAAGATGCCTTGAGAACAGTCCTCATACTTTTTGCGCCATAATACCCATAAAAAAATTAACCCACTGAAAAAAAATTTCAGTGGCTGGCCTAAAATTTACTCCAAATTTAATTTAAGTTCCAACCCTAAATTCATTTATCATGAAAGAGTTAAGTTTAGAACGTATGGAAAACATCACTGGAGGTTCTGTGAACGTACCTGCATGTGGATTCGCGATTGTGTCTGCCGTTGCTGTTGGCGTTATGATTGCCATGACGCCCGCTACAGGTGGATCTATTTGGGCTGTTGCAGGATACATGTTTGGAGGTTTTGCAAGTGGTTCAAGTCTAGGCGCTGGCATTTATGAATGTGTAAGTAGCTTTTAGATTCACTGAGTAAACCTAATCATATCAATGTAACGAAAACTCTGATGAACAGAAGAAAAATTTTCGTAATTTTTTTTGTGCTTTTCGGATGTGCAGTTGGCATATTGGTTGCCCATGTAGCCAACTCCGGATGGGACGCAGATCGGGACAAAGTACTTCTATTTGCCTTTGGTTCGCTCACGGTTGGCTTGGCTTCGGCAAGTATAGCGTTGTTTTTCCATGAAGCTAATAACGGATAAATCACATTTAGCTACCAAATACAGAAATTTTAGTGCTTTTCGGTAGCAATTTTGAGTATCTCCGTGTTAGTAAGTCAGGGTGCAAAGGTATCCTGCACCCTGAGTATTTTTTATACACGGCTAACTAC
The DNA here is from genome assembly GCF_020832325.1 of Lunatimonas sp. Taxonomy (GTDB): domain Bacteria; phylum Bacteroidota; class Bacteroidia; order Cytophagales; family Cyclobacteriaceae; genus Lunatimonas. The sequence goes on along the minus strand of NZ_JAFIEU010000003.1, from coordinate 19,591 downwards.
CTAAAAAAACCAACCTTCCTACGATTGCATTCGATTTCTTCAAAACACGCCAAAAAGTCTTGGTTAGACCCTGTAGGACAATCCGGGATTTTTAGATATTTTCGCTCTGCCGTATTTTCCACCAACCAAGTAGCGAACCATTGTTTACAAAAAATTTCTTTAAAACCCTGGGGCCGGGTATACTCTTTGCGAGCACAGCTATTGGCGTATCCCACTTGGTGCAGAGTACTCGTGCAGGGGCAGAATATGGATTTGCCTTGGTTGGCTTTATCTTGGCGGCCAATCTCTTCAAATGGCCAAGCTTCGAGTTTGGAACCCGGTATGCGGCAGCCACGGGACGCTCCTTGATAGACGGCTATCAAAAACTGAACCCCGTCTATTCATTCCTATACCTGCTGATCAACCTGCTCTCCATGTTTTTTGTAAATGCTGCAGTTACATTTGTTGCTGCGGGTTTTTTGCAAAATCTTTTGGGAATATCCATAGCACCGACCTATTTCTACCTGCCTACGCTGGTGCTGTTCTTGTTCTCATTTGTATTTCTTGCATTGGGTCGCTATTCCTTACTGGATAGCGGCATCAAGGTGATAGGAACCTTTATGCTAGTCACCACCTTGGCTGCTTTTGCCATTGCACTGTTCAAAGGTCCTGAGGCACCGTTGGTGTACCAGCCATTCGGGCAGCTTGTTACCTCCAAATCCATTCCCTTCATCATCGCGTTGATGGGATGGATGCCTTCAGCCATTGATTCCTCTACATGGAACAGCCTATGGACAATAGAGCGTACTCGGCAAACGGGCTACCAACCTAGTATACGGGAGGCTGTAGGTGAGTTCAACCTTGGATTTTGGACTTCCGCAACGCTCTCACTCTGCTTCGTGGTACTGGGTGCATTCCTCCTGTTCGGAACTGGAAATTCGTTGCCTGACAACAACGTGGGCTTCGCTACTGGTATCGTAAACCTGTATGCTACCAACTTGGGGAAATGGACCTTTCCGATCATCGCGGGCGCTGGATTTACCATCATGCTGGGCACCTGCATTGGCGTCATGGACGGCTATGCACGATCCACTGCGAGGGTCGTTTCCGTAATCCGAAGCCGACCCGAAAGCAAAAGGGCCTATCTATTCTGGCTTAGCCTCATTGCCATGGGAGGATTTCTGGTGATTGGCGTTTTTTTTCAATCGTTCAATCAATTGATAGGAATTGCCACCACCATTTCCTTTTTGGTAGCACCTTTTATCGCCATCTTAAATTATCGCCTGATTTTTAGCGCTCATTTGGAGGAATCCCAAAAACCCGGAGGCCCCATGAAGTGGCTGGCAATCGCAGGCATCGCCTTCCTCTCTTTATTTTCCCTCGCTATGGTGTACATAGGGTGGTAAAAAAACAAAGAAAATTGGTTCACTTTTTTGTGAACAAACAAAACCTTTCTATCTTTGCGGCGTTATAACGGTATAATCAAAGCTATCCATGTCAGAAATCCTATCCGAAAAAAAGAAAGAACTGATTGAGAAAATCGGGGTCTTCCACGAACAGCGGGGCATGCAACCATTGATGGGTCGGATATTGGGCTTATTGATGGTGTTGGATGAGGCGGAGGCTACCTTTGAAGAAATTGTAGACTACCTGAATGTCAGCAAAAGTGCCGTTAGCAATGCATTAAATTTCATGCAGATCCAAAACAAGGTAAAATACAAGACCAAGCCCGGCGAGCGGAAGCGGTATTTTTACCTAAAAGTAGAGGATTGGGAAAGCGACATGCAACATCAAATTGGAGACATCACGCAGGCAACCCACTTTTTGCAGGAAGTGATTGACGTTAGAAAACAAGCAAACCCATCATTCACCTGTCACCTCCAAGAAGTCTGTGCTTTTTTGGAGTACATAAAAACCAAAATTCCCAGTCTTTTCGAAGGGTTTCGAAAGCAAAAGAGCTAAAAAAATTTTCCATTTTTAGTTCTTTTAATACAGAACATATTTAACAAACTATTCTAAACTAATTTAACTTTATGTCACGAATTTGTATGACTGCGTTGGCGTACCTTATGACGCTGTCCATGTTCCTTTCTGCCCAGCAGATGGGCCAAGGCCCGTTGACGCTGAAAGAGAGCGTTGAAATCGGCGTTTAAGCTAACTGAAAACGTCTAGAATATACCATTTGTGATGTATGGAATGACCGTGAAAAAACTACGCTTAAAGCGTGTTGATAATTTTGGGCATTCCCTATCTACCGACTGACAGGCATCCGACCTTCGGCGGGGAACATGTTCTAACTATTGAAAAAATAATTGTAGATATATGAAACGCGTAACAACCTATCGAAAAATCATTGAGGTGTTTAGACTCTACGGCATCAACTTAGCCGGCAAAAGAAAATTTGACCATTTCTACCGGGATCTTAAAATGGACCGGGTGTTTGTGAACGGGCTGGTTTTCGATCTGGAATTGGCTACCCTCAAGGAGCTGAACGAAGACGAAGTATTTACCTTGGAGGCACCTGCACAGGTGATCCGAAAGCTGGTGGAAGCTGCTTGATGAAATTGGGGGCAAAGGGAGATTTTTGAGTTAATTTGGTTGTTCATAGTGAGATCCCTTTAGCCCCCAATATTTTTCCACCCTAGGTTTCATAATCTGGAAAACACCCATTGCTTAAACCATTTATTCAACTGCTCTGACACACATGAGGCCATTTCTGGCGGCAACCCTGTTGCTGCTTACCTACACAATACCCGCTCAGGCACAGCAAGTCAACAGACTGAAGTCCTACCTGAACTCCTTTATCCGAGACACTGCCGATATTTCCAGACCACAGGTGCTGGTATATCCCACGTTGGGCTATAGTCCGGAAACCAACACAGAAATTGGCCTTAGCGGACTGCTTTTGTACTATCACGGTAGGGATACCACCAACCGCCTCAGCGAAATTACGGCCAGAACCTTTTACACCTTGGAAAACCAATACGGTGCCTTCTTGGATCATGCGCTGTACAGCAATCACAACCACTGGTTTCTCTTGGGCAACATCCGGTACCAAAGCTTTCCAGTTTCATTTTATGGGGTCGGGATATCCACCAGCCTCTCCGACGAGCAGACCGTCAGTGCCCAACAATTATTGATCAGAGAGCGCATACTCCGAAAGGTTAAGGGCAACTTCTACGCAGGTATCAACCTGGACTATAACTTGACCACAGATGTGGGATTTTCCAATCCTCAGCCTCAACCCGAACCAACCCGCCTATATGGACAGGATGGATTTCAAAACCTGGGCATTGGATTGGGGTTGGTACTGGACACCCGTCACAATGTGTTAAATGTACGGGACGGCTACTTTATAGAGCTTGCACTCATCAACTCCACCGCTGCGCTGCTCAGCGACTACGACTTCCAATACATCAACGTAGATACGCGGTATTTCGAAACGGTCAGAAAAAATCAAGTATTGGCCATGCAGCTGGTAGGTCAGTTTAGCTGGGGAGAGGTCCCCTTCAACCAACTGCCCCAAATCGGAGGGCCGTTTCTAATGCGCGGCTACTACCAAGGGCGATTTAGAGACCGGCACCTACTGGCAACACAGCTGGAGTACCGATTTCTTCCGCTCCCAATAGGATTTACCGACCGCCTAGGAGCCGTGGCCTTCGCCTCGGCGGGGACCGTTTACAGTGATATTTCCGCTGTGGAGTTTAGGCACCTCAAGGGAGCAGCCGGCGCCGGCCTGCGGTTTTTACTGTTTCCGAAAAAAGACATCTTTCTACGGGCAGATTACGCCATCACCCGGGAAGGAGGCGGGTTTTATGTATATATCGGGGAGGCGTTTTAAGCTAATGCGAACCTTTAGGTAACGTAGATGGAACATCCGTATCCACCACTTTGATCTGTCGGATAAGTGGAATACACAGCAAACTAATAACCACGGCCCCATAGCCGATTAGCTCAAAATTAACAAGCTCACCGTCTACTCCCTCGGCTAAAATCAACCCGCCCAAAAAGGATGCGACCCCCGCACTCAGTTGCTGTACCGCCGAGTTAAAACTCAGAAAGCTCCCTCTATTTTCAGGCTTTGCCGTACCCGTGATCAATGCCGCCGCCGGCACCATCCGTCCGTTTGAGGTTACGAAAAACAGCGTTGAAATCATCAATACATACACTATAGGTGTATTCCCCAACTGGGTAATCACTGCTATGGGAATCACGTTTAAAGCCATAAAAACGGTAAAAACCTGAATTTTCCCATATTTATCGGTGAGCCGACCTACCCAAGGAGAGGTAAACACCGTAAAGGCTCCTCCAGCCATGTAGATATAAGTAAGCTGCAGCTCCGTAAAACCAACATTGGCTACCATAAAGGGACTGAGAAATGGAATAATCGCAAACTGTCCCAACATCATCAATACCGTTAGTCCGATGGCTTTCATTTGATTTGAATTACCGGTAACCCGGCGGATCACCTGTACAGGTGTGGGTTTGTCGGTTCCCTGCTGGAGGTGTCCGCTCATCGACGGTACAAACCGAAAAATCATCCAAAGAATAATCAGGGATAGCAATGCAAGAAAAACAAATGGCGCATGCCAGCTCGAAAGGCTGGCAATAAACAACCCAAAAGGCACCCCAAATACCGAAGCGACCGAAAAAGCCGCCATGATCAGCCCCATGGCACTACCTCTCCGGTAATCGGGAATCGCGTCACCTACCACCGCCAACACCAATGCGGAGGTTAGCCCTCCAAACAGACCCGACACGATGCGGCTGCCCAACAAGATCCCATAGTTGGGCGCAAGGGCACACGCAATCGTACCAAGTAAAAACCCAGAAAAAACCCCTAGAAGCATGGTCTTGCGGTCGTATTTATCCAGAAAAAAAGCCCCCAAAAAACTGCTCAAGCCAGCGCTAAAAGTGTAAGAGGACACCAAGAGGCCAAATTCTTTGGGCGATACCTCAAAAATCCGCATCAGTTGGGGCCCCAGCGGCATGATGATCATGAAATCCAAAATATGGGTGAAATTGATCGCCGCAAGCGTCCAAAGCAACAGTTTTTCTTTATGCATAAGTCTGATGGGATTTTTTAAAACCTACTTCCCGAAAGGAAAGTTCTTTTCGGGCATCGACACTGCAGTCCAAATCGGCCAAAGATGCTCGAGGTTATTAACTAGTAGATGGGAAACAAAAATCCACATCACGATCCATTTATATAAAGATTAACTATAGAAAACTCGCAAAGCTCGCTATTCCGCATCATCACTAAAAATCGCTCTGGGCGTAGTTTGCAACTACCCCCAGCCAGGACACATCTTTACACTGTTTCGCGCAGCATAGATCTATTCTATATCTGTGAAATAATAATGAATACGGGTGCATGCATCACATGGAAACTACCAGATCCTGCCTAATCAGGTAAACTGTGTAAGCCACATAAAAGAATAATAAAACTCCACCCTCCCATCGGTCCAAAACCCTCCTTTTTCCAGCTCGCATAGCGAAGAGTAAAAAGACTGTTCCCCCGATTAAAATGTAAAGATCCAAGTTGAATTTTGGGTTATATGCTATGGGACTTATCAGGCTGCTAAGTGAAAGGATTAAGAGAATATTAAAAATATTGGAACCGATGACGTTACCGATAGCAATATCGCTGTTCTTCTTTGCCGCAGCCACCAACGAAGTCACCAACTCCGGCAGGGAAGTACCAGCTGCCACGATCGTAAGTCCGATAATCTTTTCACTGACCCCCAGTTCATGGGCGATTGCGACACTGTTCGTAACCACCAGATGTCCGCCCAAAATCAAACCAGCTAAGCCTACGATCACCAACCCCCATGTTTTTCTACCCGTTACGGGCGGTGCCCCCTTCAAAACCTGGGGGTCATTTTTCATCTGATTAAACACGTAATAGAGAAAAAATACGAATAAAACCAACATAAGCGCCCCATCCAACCGGCTCGCATAGCTGGACCCACCAAACTTAAAATCATTGAGTAAGAAAATTAGCAGTATCGCTACGAAAAGTGAAATAGGGATTTCTTTCCAGGCGGTTGAGGACTGCACTTTCACCGGATAAATCAATGCTGCCAACCCAAGGATAATAAATAAATTGAAATTATTGCTGCCAATGATATTACCAAGCACAATATCCGAGTAGCCGTTGAAAGAAGCGATTATATTCACTACCAATTCCGGTGCAGACGTGCCGAATGCCACAATCGTCAGTCCAATGGCCAGGTCCGAAACCCGGTACTTTTTGGCAATAGCAGAGGCACCATCCACCATCCAATTTGCTCCATAGATGAGCGACAAAAACCCAAGCACAACGAGTACTAGCTGGATAACCATACCACTTTATTTTTTAAGTGAAATTAGGTGTTTTACACCAAAATTTTCAGATGTGTCAAATGAGATGACAAAAAAAAACTGCCCTTTCGAGACAGTCTTTTTTTTGCTGGAACAATGGCTAATTTGAAGCACGAGTTACTCTTGGGATTTAGCGCCCTTCTTGCCTTCCGCCAACTTCAACCCAGCCTTTTCCTTGATCTTGGCTTCCAACTCCTCCATCAGCTCTGGATTATCCAGTATCAGTGTTTTTACCGCATCGCGGCCCTGACCCAGCTTGTTGCCTTCGTAGGAAAACCAAGACCCCGCTTTCTTGATGATCTCAAATTCCACTCCCAAGTCGATGATTTCACCCACCTTGGATATGCCCTCTCCATACATGATGTCAAACTCTACCACCTTAAACGGAGGCGACACCTTATTTTTCACCACCTTTACCTTTGTCCGGTTGCCCAGAATATTATCTGGGCCCTCTTTGATCTGCCCGATGCGCCGAATGTCCAGGCGTACCGAAGCGTAAAATTTCAGGGCATTGCCACCCGTAGTAGTTTCCGGATTGCCAAACATCACACCGATTTTATCCCGGAGCTGATTGATAAAGATACAAGCACAGCCCGTCTTATTGATGGCACCGGTGAGTTTACGCAGGGCCTGGGACATCAGCCGGGCTTGAAGTCCCATTTTGCTATCTCCCATCTCCCCTTCCAGTTCCCCTTTGGGCACCAGGGCCGCTACGGAATCGATCACGATGATATCAATGGCTCCGGACCGAATTAAGTGCTCGGCAATTTCCAACGCCTGCTCGCCGTTGTCCGGCTGGGATATCAGCAGATTTTCCGTATCAATGCCTAGCTTCTCCGCATACGCTTTGTCAAAAGCGTGTTCTGCATCGATAAAAGCCGCCATTCCACCGGCTTTTTGCGCCTCCGCAATGCAGTGCATGGAAAGGGTGGTTTTACCAGATGATTCGGGACCGTATATTTCTGTGACCCTGCCTCTGGGGATACCTCCGATGCCCAAGGCCATGTCCAACCCTAGGGAACCCGTGGATATCGCCGGGATGTCCAAAACCACGTTGTCGCTCAGCTTCATCACGGTGCCTTTGCCGTAGGTTTTTTCCAGTTTGTCCAGGGTAAGTTGTAGGGCTTTCAGTTTTTCAGGATTACCACTCATAGTTCATTCAAGAGTAAAAGTTTGTCTAAAATAATCATGTGAAAGTACGCATTCACCGGCTCAATACCAACAAAGCATAACCATTGTTTTCCGAATCCGTTCTACTATCTTTGGCCGCTTGCGGATCCTTGGAAGCTTCAAAGATGGTATGGGATTTGAAGTTAGCTTACCGAATCAAACCGTGTAACATGCAGCTAAAGGCAAAAATAGCGCTATTTTTCATCTTTCTCTCCTTTGCATTTCCAGACTCACAGCCAGTCCGGAAAAATCAGGCCTTTACTCAGGGAGAGGAACTCACCTTCAAGGTGAAATTTTTGCTCTTCAATGCTGCGGAAGCCAAGATGATCATCCACGACAACATCCACTACATCCAAAACCGGCCCACCTATAAGATCGATGTATTTGGTCGTACCCTGAGCATTTTCCGCCTCTTTTACGTACAGGACAACTGGGGCACTTACCTCGATACAGCCAAGATCATCCCCTACCGTTCCTACCGCCACATCGAAGAAGGCAACTACCGAAAGCACGAGGTGATCGACTTCCACCACGAACGCAACGAGGCCCAGGTAAAACTTTTCGATCGGGAAAACGAAAAGGTGGTGGAAACCAACACCTTCCGCATCCCCTCCCAGATTCAGGACATCGTCAGTGGATACTACCTGATGCGTACCATGGATTTTACCGGATTGAAGAAGGGGCAAAACATTACCATTCGCGGTTTTTTTGACAAGAAAATATATAACCTAAACTTAACATACGAGGGCATGCAGCGGCTCAGTACCAAAATCGGAAGCTACAACACCCATATTTTCTCACCAGAAATGCCCAAAAACAAACTCTTCAGTGGGGACCGGCCCATCAAAGTCTGGATCACCGATGATGCCAACCGCATTCCCGTCCGGATCAAGGCCAATCTGGTAGTCGGTTCCCTAGACATGGAGATCACTGAAGCGGTTGGTCTACGAAATCCCTGATTTAATAATTTCTTAACACGGTGGATATCAAGAAGCACGGTGTTACCACCCCAAGGCAGTAAAACCCAAAAGATGGGCGATTCTTTTTGCGGATTTATTAACTTTGCGGAAAATCGTAACCGGCACATCGGGTAGCTGACAAACCATGAGCGAAAAACGCAAACAGAAAGTCCTAGTAGTAGATGATGAACAGGACATCACGGATATCCTCACCTACAACTTGGAGAAAGAGGGGTACGAGGTAGAAACAGCTAATAACGGCATTCTAGCAGTAAAAAAAGCACTGAGTTTCCTCCCCGATGTGATCCTGCTGGACATCATGATGCCCCAACAGGACGGGGTAGAAACCTGCCGCCAACTGCGTGAAATCCCCGAGTTGCAAAACACCTTTATCATTTTTCTTACGGCACGGTCTGAAGAGTACTCCGAAGTGGCTGCCTTTGACGTGGGTGCAGATGACTACATCAACAAACCCATCAAACCAAGGGCTTTGCTCAGCCGCATTTCTGCGCTGTTTAGACGCGAAATCAAAAAAGAGCAGGATGTCTCCCGCATACAGGTGCGCGATTTGGTGATTGACCGGAGCAGCTACACGGTGATTCAGGCTGGCAAAACGATCATTCTTCCAAAAAAGGAGTTTGAGTTGCTCTACTTTTTAGCCAAGAGCCCCAACACGGTCTTTAGCCGGGACGAGCTGCTCCAAAACATATGGGGCTCGGACGTGTTCGTACTCGCCCGTACGGTGGATGTGCACATCCGTAAGGTACGGGAAAAAATCGGAGACGATTACATTACCACCGTCAAGGGTGTAGGATACAAGTTTGATGTAAGCTAACAGGATGTTCAATCATTCCAAAGGCATCGCGCTGCTATTGGCACTAGGCATCACCACCCTGGTGCTGGCCTCCCTTTCCCTACTGGAAGAAACCACCCCTACCCTGCTTACCGTCGCAGCATCGGTCACCTTTGTTGCCTCGTACCTACTGATATACATTATTTTGCATTTTTTTATTTTTGAAGAGATTAGCCATATCTACCGGGTATTGGAAAAAATTCAGAAAAAAAACCCTGGGCTCATCCGCACCAAGCGGGGGGGCAGATTCCTAAGCCCTCTACAAAACCTACAGGGAACCATCGACGCCTTCGCGACCGCCAAAAACCGGGAAATCGAAGTGCTGCAACAAAACGAAACCTTCCGTCGGGAATTTATCGCCGACATCTCCCACGAACTTAAAACGCCCATTTTTGCCGCGCAGGGCTATATACACACGCTGTTGGACGGGGCCGTCGAAGATTTGAACGTGCGGGACAAGTTCCTCCGCCGGGCTGCCAAAAGCCTGAACAACCTCGAACTACTGGTACTGGATCTAATTACCCTCAATCAGATGGAAAGCGGCGTGGTTAAGTTCACCTTTACCGAGTTTGACCTCAAAGACACCGTACAAGAAGTGCTGGAGCAACTGGAGGATAAGGCCAACCGCCGGAACATTCAGGTCAAGCTTCAAGTCGAACCAGGCACTCGCTACCTCACGATGGCTGACAAAGAGAAAATTTTTCGGGTGATCCAAAACCTCGTTTCCAACGCCATCAAATACAACCGGGACGAAGGAAAAGTAACCGTGCAGCTCAAGACTCTCAAAAACCGCATCCGGATCAAAATAAAGGATGAAGGCAAAGGGATTCCTCCCGACGACCTGAAGCGCATCTTTGAACGCTTTTACCGGGTAGAAAAAAGCCGCTCCCGGGAACAGGGAGGTACCGGACTGGGCCTGGCCATCGTGAAACACATCTTAGAAGGCCACAAAACCAAGATTTCAGTGGCCTCGGTGGTGGGTCAGGGATCCGTGTTCAGCTTTGACCTGCCCCTGCACGGTAAGGAAGAAGCTTCCAAACCAAAAAGCTAGGCCTTGTCCGCTTCGTTCTGTAACTGCCTAAACCGTCGGTAAAACAATCCGGTCGAGATCGCCAAACTGATAGCGGTGAGCACCATGGGCCATTGCGGGTCACGGACCAACAGCATCAGGCAGATCAATAAACTAGCGAAACTAAGGCCCGACGTTGTGAAGTAAAACCAAGGATTTTTTAGCATGGGCAAGAGGATTTTTATGTTCAAAGAAACCATTGGTACGTAGCAATGAAGGTTCAAATTTAGCCGAACTCACTGAAATTTCATTTCAGTGGTCGAGTGATAAAACGCCAAACCGTCTGACGGTGAACACTCGAACGCACATGCCTGAAAGATGGTCATCAACCGTCTGACGGTTCCTGCATAATTGCTGTTTCTGCCTTGGGGCTGAAAACCGTCTGACGGTTAACCTACGAAAGTACATATCTGAACGGTATTCATAAAACCGTCTGACGGTTTGCGCAGGACGGTTTAGTGACAACAGCATAAATTTTTTCTCCCTTTCTTGCTATTCTGCATACAACGAGTAAATTTGTTACTCATGCGACTTGGTTTGGCTGGGACCCGCGGGGCGAAGCCGTGCAAGGCCGGCAACGGCTTACCTCTTCCCATACAGGCATTTGCATTTTGAATCGTTCTTTTCCTCTTTCCTCCCTTGTTAGATTCCCTGATTACCTCCAAGACCCGCATCAAGCTGCTGGTGAAATTCTTCTCCAGTGAAGGCAATGTGGGGTACCTCCGCGGACTGGCCGAGGAATTTCAGGAATCTACCAACTCGGTGCGCGTGGAACTCAACCGCCTAAGTGAAGCCGGACTGCTGACCTCCGGCGAAAACGGAAAAACAAAGCTCTACCGCGCCAACGAAACCCACCCCTTTTACCGGGAGCTGCGCAACATGGTGAGTAAGTTTCTGGGACTGGATCAGCTGGTAGAGCAGATTGTACTGCGTATGGGCCCCGTAGAGAAAGCCTACGTGGTGGGTGACTACGCCCGGGGCATTGATTCGGGCACCATAGAAATGATCTTGGTAGGACGTGCGTTGGATCTGGAGTATCTCGACTTTCTGGCCAATAAAACCTACGAAAAGATACAGCGCAAAGTGTCCGTCACCGTGACAGAACAAGATCCGGAGGAGGTAGAGGGGTTTTTGGTGTATGGAGTATGAAATGATATATGCCTTCGGCGATACTAAAACGATATAGGCTTCGCGATATTTTTAAAAGATATAAGCTTCGCGATATAGGTGGATATATGCCTTCGGCGAAATATTTGGGTTGTGGTAATGAGATTAGTATCTGTTCGATTTTTTGGTTTTGGTAACGATGTAGGGTCGCAAATTTTGCGAATCTCACATCTTATGTCTAACGTCTTATATCTCTAGGTATGCCTTCGGCGATATATTGGGTTACATTCCGGAAAGTAAGGTCGCTTCGAGTTTTTGGTTTAGGAAAGGATGTAGGATCGTAAATTCCGCAAATCTCACATCTTATGTCTAACGTCTAACATCTCTCAGACACCTGCAGTCCAATCAAACCCTCCTAATATATAAATCGTTAGAAACTTTGTAAAGCCAATTGCACCATGGAGACACCTAAAACAACACAGCCACCATTAAGCAACCTACAACGGGAGCTTCTAGGCCTTTTTGCGAAGGAAGTCCCTGAAAAAGACTTGATCGCCATCAAAGAGCTATTAGGAAAGTATTTTGCCGAAAAGGCAATGGATCTGGCAGATGACTTTTGGGGTACCAAAGGTTGGTCAGACGAAAAGGCTGACCAAATTCTGGACACTAAACTCCGGACACCTTACGAGGACACCAATTTGTGAAAATTGTTTTAGACACAAATATTTTACTTGTTTCAATTTCGAGAAAATCGGCTCATCACTGGATTTTCAAGAGTCTGGTGGACGGCCACTTTACCCTGTGTGTGACGACCGACATTCTCTCAGAATATGCAGAAATAATTGAGGAGCACATGAACAAGGATATTGCGGATGCAGTGCTTCTGGCCTTGCTGGAATTGTCAAATGTGGAGAAGACGGAAGTTTATTTTAAGTGGAATCTGCTAGGCGATAAGGACGATAATAAGTTTTGTGATTGTGTGGTAGCAGGAGGTGCTAACTATTTGGTAACGCAAGACAAAGATTTTAGCGTATTGGCAAATACTCCGTTCCCAAAGGTATCCGTACTATCGCTTTCCCAATTTAAAGCTGTTCTCGCAGAACAAAAGAGTACAGAAGCTTAACCGACTAACCATGGGCTTGCCTAATTCAAATGTCGCTTAAATTAGACCTTAGGTCTTTTTTCTCAGGAAATTGGCGTCGTTTAGGATTCATAAAAAGGGATATAAAATGATATATGCTGCGCGATATACGTGGATATATGCCTTCGGCGAAATATTGGGTTACGTTTGTGAGGTTGAGATTGCTTCGGATTTGTGGTTTAGGAAAGGATGTAGGATCGTAAATTCCGCAAATCTCACATCTTATGTCTAACGTCTAACATCTCTGAAATATGCCTTCGGCGAGATATGGAAATGGTATATGCTTCGCGATATTTTTAAAGGATATAAGCTTTGCGATATTTTTAAGGGATATAAGCTTCGCGATATACACTTCGTGATATATGCCTTCGGCGATATATTGGGTTACGTTTGTGAGGTTAGGAGTGCTACGGATTTGTGGTTTAGGAAAGGATGTAGGATGGTAAGTTTTGCGAGTCTTAAATCTTATGTCTAACGTCTCACGTCTCTGAAATATGCCTTCGGCGATACTAAAATGATATAAGCTTCGCGATATTCGTAGATATATGCCTGCGGCGAAATATTAGGTTACGATCGGGAAAGTAGGATTGCTTCGGATTCGGGGTTTTGGAAAGGATGTAGGATGGTAAATTTTGCGAGTCTTAAATCTTATGTCTAACGTCTTATATCTCCCTTCTCATTGTCTAACATCTCCTGGAAAACGACCCCGAAGGCGGTCGCATATGTATAGCCCCGGGTGCAAACCCGGGGCATAGGAACCCACCCCAATTCTGTTTTGGCCAAAGGTGCAGCCAATAGGGCATACCAATTACCGCCAAAACCCATTAACGGTAAAAGGGGCATACCTGCGAAGCGCAATGGCAAAACGAGGGTAACATCGAAATGAAACCTCTTCGATATTCAGGCAATTCGCTTAGTTGCGCAGCGCTAGACATCTCCGGGTTCTGGCGGAAGAGGGAGGGCACCATGAACATTCCCGCGGCCAAAACGGGGGGGGTACAATTTCATTCCTAAACTCCCATTTGGTGATCGGCATACATGGCTCGGGAATGATCCTGCCCAGCAGCTTGGCCGCCGCCTTTATCAATATTGTACCTCGCTATAAGATCGTCCATATCGCCGAGGAAACGGCCCTAGTACATGTGCCGCATAAGCTGCAGCAGTACCTGGGCAGATACGTAGATGAGCACGCATCCCCTGAACTTTTGGCATCACATGCCGTCAGTATGTGGCAGGGTACACCGCTGAAATGGCAAGCTTCTTTTGCACAATATGACTAGATATTGACCCTAACCACAACAAAAGAAAATGTTCGCACCGCTCCTTATCATGCTGGAATGTATACCCTTTGGAATACGCTGGTTGAAAGCAGTACCAACGGAACCTTTCTGCACCACAGGGATTTTATGGGCTACCACGGCCAACGGTTTGTCGATGCGTCACTGCTGATCTATTTGGGCGACAGGCCTGTCGCGGTATTTCCGGCCGAGCGGGACGGAGATGCCGTGTATGCACACCGTGGCCTAACCTATGCGGGATGGATTCTAGCCGAAAACCTGCCTAGCGAAGAACTTAAAAACGTGGTGGCCGCTACCCTACGTCACTATCAGCACCTGGGTGTACAAATGCTGGAAATTCGGTCCGTACCTGACTGCTTTGCCTCGTTTCCACAGCGGAATTTGGTGGAAGTCTGCCTGCATTCCGGGGGAAAAATCACTGCCCGGCCCATTCATCAGGCTACTCCCCTCCCCCATACAATCACGGATCGGGGCAAGGTCTGGGGCCGGAAAAAGGCCCTGGCGAAAGGGCTTTCTGTTAAAGTAAGCGAAGATTGGAGCCATTTTTGGCAGCAAATCCTTACCCCCAACCTGCTAAGGAGGCACGGGGTCACTCCTACGCACACCTTGGCCGAGATAACACACCTGCGGGCAAAATTTACGAATCAGATACGCCTGCACGGCGTGTATGCGGGGGAAGAAATGCTGGGAGGGGCCGTGGTGTTCGACACCAAACGATGTGCGCATCTGCAATATACCACAGCTACTGAGGTAGGAAAATCGCTTCGATGCTTGGATCTGCTGATGGGAGTATTGGTAGAGCAGGTATATGGCCACCGGGATTATTTCAACTTTGGCGTGTCCCATATACCGGCTACCGGAAAGATCAATACCGGCCTATCACAATGGAAGGAGAGTTTGGGAGCAAAACATGTCTTTAGCTATCAAGTACGATTTAATTGTTTAGATAGTTGGACCAACTAACCGAACCACTACGTTGAGTATTCTTCTAATCCCTTCTTGGTACCCGGATGGGGAATACTTTATAAACGGGATATTCTAAAGGAACAAGCCATAGCTCATGCAGAAAGGTATGCAGAACACACCATAGGGGTGAGCTTATGGAGGCACAAAAGGAAAAAGATCCTTTATTTGTTTAATAGGCATGTATGTTATTTAATTCCTTAGAATACTTAATTTTTCTACCAATCGTTTTTGGAATCTATTGGTTGATTTTTCGAAAATATCGAAATGCCCAAAATATATTACTTCTTGTTGCATCTTATTTTTTTTATGGATTCTGGGATTGGCGGTTTTTAATCTTAATTGCAGTAAGCTCTCTAATCGATTACCTATGCGGGTTACGATTAGAGAAAGTAAAATCAAGAACACAGCGAAAGTGGTTGCTATGGACCAGCATCATCACTAATCTTAGTATCTTAGGCTTCTTCAAGTATTTTAATTTCTTCCTTCAGTCAGCTACCGAGTTATTAACATATATTGGATTACAGGTCAACCCGGGAAGCCTTCAAATCATCCTTCCGATTGGGATCAGTTTTTATACGTTCCAATCGATGAGCTACACAATTGATATATACCGAAGGAAATCAACTGCCACAAAAGACCCCATTACATTCTTTGCCTATGTAGCGTTCTTTCCCCAATTAGTAGCTGGGCCAATTGAGAGAGCCTCTCACCTCTTGCCGCAGTTTGCAAGAAACAGAAAACTTGACTATGTAAGTATTTCTTTTGGGTTGAAGTTAATTCTATGGGGACTGTTTAAAAAAATGGTTGTCGCCGATAACTGTGCTCCAATAGTTGACTGGACCTTCAAGAATTACCAGGAGCTCAATTCCTGGCAGCTGCTATATGGTCTGGTCTTGGTACAGATGCAGATATATGCTGACTTTTCAGGCTATTGTGACATTGCCATCGGATCCGCTGCACTACTCGGCTTCAGCTTAAAACGTAATTTCGAAACTCCAATTTTCTCAACGAATGTTATCGAATACTGGCGACGATGGCATATAAGCTTATATACTTGGTTCAGAGATTATGTCTATTTTCCGCTGGGAGGTAACCGCCAAGGCAAGGTGAAACAAGTTAGAAACGTATTCTTGGTATTCTTGATATCCTCCCTATGGCATGGCGCTGGCTGGAATTTCTTTGTGTGGGGGCTGGTCAATTTTATTTTCATGCTTCCTGTAATAACGCAGTCAAACGCTTCTGGTCAAACTCCGGCTTACACTAAAACCGCTATAATGAAGGAAATTGCTAAAATGGTTTCCGTCTTTCTCGCAATCAGTTTTTCTAAAGTGTTTTTCAGAGCGGAAAATCTAAGCCATTCCTTCCAGTACCTCTATGCCTCCGTGACAAATTGGAGCAGCTTTCTGCCTTTTACCTCAGCTCAGGTTTGGCTAGCGACTGGTTTTGCCATTATTCAGATAATCATTGAATGGAGAGGGAAGAATTATCTCAATAATTTAGAGGGAGTCCTTTCAAGGACAAGTCGTGCTCAACGATGGATGGTATACTATGCGCTAACCTTTTCAATAATTTTTATTGGGGGCAGCAAAAGAGAATTCTATTATTTTCAATTTTAGATGAAAAAAGGACTTATTGACTTTTCTTTGTTTATCGTTCCGATATTCTTATTCCTAGTGGGAATGGAGGTTTCATTAAGAAGCCTGCCCAATTCATACTCTTACAAAATGAGTTGGATGCAAGCTTACGGAAATAAAGTAGAGCTGCTGATTTTGGGCAATTCACAAAGCTATTTCGGTATTCAGCCAGCTGTTTTTGACTTAAAAGCCTTTAATCTTTCACATGTTTCACAAATGCCCCAGCATGATCTAGAACTATGGAATACCTTTAAACACGACCTCCGCAATATCAAGTGGGTTATTGTTCCTCTACCTTTTTCGATGCCCTACGATTTACATGGTGATCTACGTTTTACAAATAAGAACTATGTAATCTATTACGGCCTTACAAATCGTCTAAGTTGGCAGCATACACTTGAACTTACATCGTTGCCGATGAGATCTAATTTTAAGCGGCTTTTTGAGGGATTTGCCTTCCATACTCAAGATCACCCCACCGATTCCTTAGGATTTGGAAAAGGATATGAGCCAGCAAATAGCAGAGATCTAAAGGAAACAAGCATAATAGCGGCAAAGCGCCATGCCTTCGGGAATGTAAATACTGATAACCTACGGGCTTTCAATGAACTGTTAACCGAGATTCACGCCTCAAACATTAATATTTTGGTAATTACGCTTCCGCTTTCTGAGGAATACCGGGCGCAAATTCCAAAACAAGCTATCGATTTGCTGCACGAGACCGCTATAAATCTGGAAAAGAACTTTCATAGGCTAATGTATTTAGACTGGTCTTCCAACCCTAGCTTTACTTCCAAAGACTTTTACGATAGCGATCATTTAAATAGTGATGGTGCTGAAAAATTAAGTACTTTATTAAGTGGCTTCATTAGATCCTCAAACATTTAATACTCTTTATGCCCCCCTCCCTCTTCAAAAAATACTTTACTTACTTCCGATTTTTCTACGGCTTTTTAAAGCACCGCCTGATTGTGGCCTTTGCGTTGAGCATGGGGGTGGGGTTGATGGACGGATTGGGGCTGACCATGTTTATCCCCCTGCTCCAACTGATCGACGGCGGAGAAGGATCCACCGAAGGACTGGGCAGATTGTCCTTTTTAGTGGAGGGGCTGCAAGGCTTGGGGATTCCCTTTACCTTGGTACCCGTACTACTACTAATGGTCCTGTTTTTTGTAGCTAAAGGTGTGTTTCGCTTTATGGAATCCTACTACCGGGTACGCATGCGCCGCTACTTTATTCAGCGCCTGCGCTTTCAGACCATCGACCGCCTGTCGGACCTGAGCTACAAAACCTTTGTGCTCTCCGATTCGGGCAGGATCCAAAATACCGTTAGCGGGGAAATGGAACGGGTAGTGGCTGCCTGGGGCGCCTACCGAAATGTTCTTCAGTCCGGTGCCATGGTGCTGGTCTATATGCTCCTCGCACTTTCGGTCAATGTGCAATTTTCCATCCTGGTGGCATTGGGCGCCCTTGCTATCAATGCGCTCTATGCCAAGCTTTACAAACGGACCAAGTCCCTTTCGCGACAGGTCACCAACCTAAACCATTTCTTTCAAGGCTTTCTTATTCAGCAGGTAGCCTATTTCAAATACCTCAAGGCTACCGGCAAACAACGCGCCTATGGGCGTAAGATGAAGGATAAAATCGTGGAAATCGAAAACAGCCACCACACCATGGGCTTTATCGGTTCTGCCATCGAAGCACTGAAGGAACCCCTAGTAGTGATCATCGTGGTGGGGGTCATCCTGCTGGAGGTATTGGTCTTGGGAGGCAGCTTTTCTGCCATTATCCTCAGCCTCTTGTTCTTCTACAGGGCGCTCACTTTCCTGATTTCCTTCCAGTCCAATTGGAATGCCCTTTTGACCATGCAGGGGTCTTTGGTTAATTTGATGGAGTTTTTGGAAGAACTCAAAGCGGGACAGGACCGGGACGGCAAGCTACCCCTGCCGGCATTCCAGCAATCCATCCGCTTTGACGGGGTATCCTTTGCCTACCAAAACCTACCGGTGCTTCGGGACATCCAACTTGAACTGCCCCGCAACCAAACCCTGGCCCTGGTAGGGGAAAGTGGATCCGGTAAAACCACCTTAATGAACCTCATTGCCGGTCTTGCCCTCCCGGATCAGGGAGAAATCTACGTAGACGGCATACCCATGCACGACCTGAATCGGGCCAGTTACCAATCCCGTATCGGGTATATCACGCAGGAGCCGGTCATATTCAGCGACACCGTCTTTAACAATGTCAGCTTTTGGGACCGCGATACGCCCGAAAACCGACTCCGCGTGCAGCAGGCACTGGAAAAAGCGGCGGTATGGACCTTTGTATCCAGTCTGGAACGGGGCATGGATTCTCCTTTGGGCAGCGGAGGCATCTTGGTCAGTGGAGGACAGAAGCAGCGAATCTCCATCGCCCGGGAACTGTACAAAGAAGTGGATATTCTGCTAATGGACGAGGCCACTTCGGCCTTGGATTCCGAAACCGAGCGGGCCATACAGGATAATATCGAAAACCTAAAGGGCAACTACACGATCGTCATGATCGCCCACCGTCTTTCCACGGTCAAACACGCCGACCGCATCCTGGTGATGCAGGCTGGAGAGATCATTCACAGCGGTTCCTTCGACGAACTGATCTCCCATTCGGGGGCTTTTCAGAAGATGGTGGCCTTGCAGGAGTTTTGATATTTCCAGCATGGGCCGAAAGAATCGGGTATGGAGTTGGAGATAGGGGTTAGTTTTGGGTAGTTGATGGGAGATATAGTTGATATATAGCCTGCGGCTGAAACAAAGTGGAAATAGGGCCTGTGGCTGAAATACTTTTGAAATATGGCCTTCGGCCGAAATAAGGCCTATGGCCGAGATTAACCCGTCATTGCGAGGAGCGAGCGACGAAGCAATCTCTACACCTATCTTGAGATTGCCACGGCTTGAAATCGACTCATTCTCCGATGTACACATGGAAACCGAAGATTACGTAATAAACCATCTTCGGTTCTCACCAAGCCTCGCAATGACGGGCGAAAACCGTCCTCGTCATTGCGAGGAGGTAC
>NZ_JAFIEU010000048.1 GCF_020832325.1 Lunatimonas sp. | reverse complement strand
CCGGATATTAGCGTACTCGACCGTCGTATTTTGATGGTCGTTTTGCTCTTGGGCTGACCGTAGGATTTTGAAATAAAGCTAAACCAAATCAAAACCAGACATAAAAAACGTAAAAGAGACAGCGACCGGTATTACAAAAACGATGGCTACTTTAACTTAGTAAAGTAGTATTAACCTAATAACCTTTTGGTCACTTTCATTTAACAGAAATTTGTAGTAACTTAATCTTCTGTTAAAATTTACAAAGATGAATAGTAATGAAATAAATATAAAAAAAATTGATAAATTAATAATGATTTCCTTTTTCATCTTTTATAGTTTATATTTAAGTATAGGGAATTCTTCCTTGTCCTCTCCAAGATTAATGGCATATAATACCCCATTCCTTTCATCAACTACGAATTGACCAAGATATACCCTATCCAATAAGAATGTTTTAATTAAATCTCCGGACCATTTAAATTTATGCAATTGCATCATACCTTTATTTGTAACGTATTTCTCCGTTGTTCCATTAACAGCTAAAGCATAAAAATAATCCCTCCCGGAATAGCACGCGTTGAAAAATATGATACTGTCAGGTGTGCCAAAATTTTCCGAATCGGGAATATATCCATAATTCTCTTCAAAGCTTAAATAATTGAGAACATTGAAGTCTAAATCTAAAAATTCAACTCTATTTAAATAATGCATGGCTGAAGCAATGATGTTTTTTTCAGAATTAAATCCTAAAAAACTATAGTAAAGCATGGGATATTTTTCGGTTAGATAATTCTGATTCAATTTTGGAAAGTAATTTGACCAGGTCAATTTTTTATCTTTCAATCCAAAATTAAAAAATCGACCACTTCTCTTATCATATGACCCTCTGTAATTTCCTTTCAGTGTTGTATCTCCCGATATGAAAATGTCAGTAAAGCCTCGCATAAGTTCAGCAGGCAATCTAATGGACCACGCTACATTAATCTTATTTGATTTTAAACTCTTTGAAAGATTGATTTTAGAAAAATTGTTTTTCTGAAAGTCAGAAATATAAAAATAAATACTATCTCTATTTATAATAAATTGATTATTAAACCATGGATATAGAAAGTCATTTGGACCATCACCCAAATTCCCGAAAGCCCCCAAAAACGACAAACTTTTCAATCCGTAGAAATTAAAAATCGGTTCACTAAATTTATCCATCACCAGTAATGTTGTATCAATTATTCCTAGTGTTTTTATGTTTAAAACTTCAATTTCCGGAACTCCGCTACTGCTAAGAATTTTAGCGTTTTTAACTATTTCACCCGAAATAACCCTTTCATTATTCTTATTGTGTTTGTCTCCACAAGAAAGCATGAAAAACACTAACCCTAAAAACATTATTTGTTTCATATTAACTATTTATTAAATGCCTGAATATGTTGTCAATGTGGCGTTCTTGTAAAGGATCTCCTACAGCTAAAATTCTATTGTCACTATTAACCAGTAAAAATTTATTTAAATACATAAAGAGATTGTTATCGTAAATAAATAACCTGTCATTCATAAAAAATATTTTAAATTTTGGGTTTATGATGCTATCGTAATAATGATGAACTGTGTTGAAATTTCCACCAAAAAATATAATATATATATCTGTATCTTCGTAATCTTTTTGTCCAAAAAATGTATTCCAGTCATTGAAGTTTTTAATGCATATAGTACAACCCGAATCAACTATTGATATAATTATTTTTTTACCACTACTAATGTTTTTAAAAATAAAACATAAAGAATCATTTTGCTGTAGATTGTTAAATTTGACTTGATAACCAATGATATCTTTATTTACATTTATGTATTCTTTATGATCTAATTGAGTACATTTATTGATATTAAAATTCATCAAACAAATGCACATTATATAAATTAATATGTGAAAATTCATTACTCCGTGATTTTAAATTAATGAAAGAGGTTGTATCAATAGTTAAAATTTATGATCAAATAATTGAATATCTAGATATATAATTTTAAATCTTTAAAACATTGGTTTTCTGTATTGTTTTGAAGTTGGGCTATCCAGTAATATGTATAATGGTTAAAACACCACAATATATTGACTTAAATACAGTTTTAACTAGTGATACAACCTCCTTGATTGACTATCAAGGTGTGCAATTTCCTTGATTTCTATAGGTGCTTGCGGTTCGCTCTACACAACCATTGCAAAAGGTTATATGGGTTGTACCTTCATTGTATTCATTGTAACAAGAAACATCTGATCCGCTATTTGCCTCTGAGGTGAAAGTATTAAACAACCCCACACTCATAGCCACTACACCTGCGGCTAAGGTTACTTTTTTTAATGTCATTTTCTTTTTCATGATATAAATGATTTTAGTTTTACATATCTGAAAGTTTCAAAAAAAATATGTAAAATAAAATAGGTTAAAGGCTATTTCCCGTGAATGGTAGGTATTATCCCGTGAATGGTCACCTTTTTCATGTGAACTGGTATTTGGATAAAGGTAATTAGGTAACTGTATGGTTGTCAATGACCTGAAAAATTTAGTGATTTTTTGTGTCGTTCTCTAATGCATACCTTTAACACTCCTAATTATTGCCATATTCAAAGCTAAATCCGTTATTTTCCACTATTTCTATCACCCTTTATACTCGGAGATACTAGACGATAAAACACAATTAATGGATTTTTTTCCTCCATTCCGTCCTCGGTCCCTAGGATGGAGTAAAACATATTCCCTTTTAGATGTCTTGGTAAGCTTTGAATCTTCATCGCCGTTACGTGAGTATCAATAGTATTTTTTAGAATTGACAATGGTATACAGTTAACTAAATCCAATAATACCAGATAATACTGCTTTTCAAATAAAAAAACCAAGCAAGCATATCCTTCGAACATTTCTACATAGGATATCCAAATTTGTTCTTCATTTTCGAATCCCGTAAAGTGGAGCAGGTATTCCGGAACCAGATGATCTTCCACTTTTCTGTAGATCGTATCTTTATGCTCAAATAATCCCTCTTGTCGAGTTTGAGGTAGGTAAAATAGGCTTGATTCATTTCGCCCGCCCAGAACTCTTGGTAACATATGGATTAACGTGAATTTTGAAATATAACTGTACAGCGGGTTTTTCTGGTGTTTGATGACTTCAAGCGTTTTTGGTTCGTATGAGCTTAATAGTACGTTACGGGCTTTTTCGTTCGAACCAAAAATACTCTCTTGAATCACCAATAACGTATCATTTTCATTGTACAGGGAAATTGGACGACCAGGCAATCGGCTTGAGCTAATGAACTTTCCGTCAAGGTCATAAGAAATTAATACCATTTTAACCCAATCTGTCACAAGGACTTTGTTTTCATTCTCTTCCAGATAAATCGCATAGGGCAAAATATATTCCATAGGGCCTTCTCCAATCTCCCCGATTGCCCGGAGAAAACTACCGCTGTAGTCAAATTTTAAAAGCCCCTGTTTTCTGTCTAAAAGGAAAAAAAAGTTTTGTGAGAAGGCTATATCCTGAACTGATGAAATAGGAGGGATTCCCTTGGCCTCGAGATTTATGGTATCCAGCATTTCAAACTGTAATTCCGGCAATCCACCAAGCAAAAACTCTTTTTGGATTTGTATGGAAGTAGTAGGCACAAGCGCATCTGAGATGTCTTTACCTCCACAATTTTGTAATAGGAAAACCGGAAAAACAAGTAAAGTGAGCGTGGTATACTTCATTTCTTTTTTGAAAGCACATCCGGTAAATTTTCCGGGAAACCGCATCCCGAAGTATCTGGGATGTCTTTGGAAACCGTATTATAGCTATTGACTCAAGAACAGGCATAAGTACCAAAACCCGTATTATAGACATATCGCCGCACCACTGCATGACACTCTGAAAAACTTAAACCAGGGTGAGGGTTATGCAATGTGTCTATGAGATAAGCATTCGCTTTCACTTGTTTCTATCGGAATAACCTCAGCATAGTGGATAAAGAGCAGTTCGGTCTTATCCTATGCCCTAAGGAAACAGTAACTCATACGGAACGGGAATCAGAAACATAGCTAAAGCAAGATTTTCTAAAATATTTTTGTAACCGAATTAGAATATTTACCTATTTCTCTATCAATCTAGCTTTTTAGTAGTTAAAATCAAACCCAAAAACACGTTTTCCCGTGAACTGACCCATTTATCCCGTGAACGGGCAGCTTTACCTTTTGAATGAAAGAGCAAATACGACTAAGTCTCAGATAATGAGGATAGGTACAACACTGTTTTAATCGTCAGTATTCTACGTCGGCAATCCCATGCCCGAAGGGCTGCCACCCCCGGGAAAATCATCTCCTCCCTCCCGGCCCCGAAGTAGATTGCATGAACGATAGCCGATGAGGCGGATGCTTCCTATGAAGATATTCTCACTCCCGACTGCCGATCGTGGCACCAAGCACGCTGCCCCGCACAAACGTTCAACCCCGCACCGGGATGGGGGCTCGGTATCTGTCAATGCCGTGGGTTGCCATCCACGGTTATTGTTGTAACGGCCCTTAAGACCGTTGGCGCATGTATGCTTGGCGTCTAGGTAATGCGTCACTTGAAAATTTTCAACCGGATGGTCTTCCATCCCTCGGGTACTGCGCCTTTCGTTAAGCGGATGGGTTTATCTGGGACATCTGTGGTAATTTGGGTAAATCTGTAATAAACAAAAAACATTCAATCTGGAGATCAAAAACCAACCACCAAAAACCCAAGCTCATCCGAAAAATTCTTTTTGCTGATACGTGTAGATGCCTGTCGATTTGATTTTCCCACCTGGCTTTGAGTGATCCATAAGAAAAATATTCAATACAAAAACCCAAAAAGCCACAAAGGTATTTTCGTACCAAAACCAATTTCAATATCATCTGCTGCAATCAAATAGGAGGATTCTCCTTTTACCTGAGCGGCATTTTTACTTTTTCCCCCTACTTCAATATGTACCCCGGAGACATAAAAATCACCCGAGTTGGGCAAGGTGACGGAAAGTTTTGCATTGATTAACTGGTTAAGCAAAAAAGTTTCTCTGATGGAACCAAGGTCTGGATGGGCTTTCATGGCAAAAGCCAAATTGGTGTTTTCCAAATAGACCTTTTCCGGCTTTTGCAAAATGGATACGCCTTTTCCCCGCACCAAAAGAAAATTCAGCATGCTGGCTTTCTCCAAATGGACAAACCAAGCGTAGATAGTTTCCCTACTGACGTCCAACTTCCTGGCCAAAGCAGATATATTTGGCTTGAAAGGTACCGACTCCGCCAGCACACCAAGGAGCTTTTTAACCTTAAACGCAGTCCCTTGGTTGTTTGAGGTAAAAGCGGATATATTGCAACATCAAGGTGGTTTTTCCGGAGCCTCGGGGTCCCTTTATGGCAAGCATGCGCTGCTCCCATTTGATGGTCCGCATGAGAAATCTATAAAAATCATTTCTAACCTGCCTGATCAAGTTGTCGTAAAAACTATACAAAACTTCCATTGAATTGTCATTTATGCTTTACAAAAGTAATTACAGTTTGTCAGTTCGAGAAGACATTTTAAGGGTTTTCTCCTAGTGTAAGCTAATGTTCTCGCTTCAATAACTGGCCGGGTATCCAATCAAAATTACACTCAGCAATCAAATTAAACCCAGCATCAGTTGCAACTTCAACCATTGCCGCTGCCAACACAAAAAGATTCAATACATCCGTTAAAAATCTAAAAGCTAATATTTTGAATTTACTCATTATCTTGAGTATTTTTACTCAATATAATGAGTAAAATAATATGGCCTACCAAAGAACAGAAAAATCAGGTTTGTTGAAACGGCTGAAAGACGAACCCAGGAGATTTATACAGGTCATCTACGGACCTCGACAGGTAGGCAAGACTACCTTAGTAAGGCAGGTGATGGAAGATCTTGATTTCCCTCACTTGTCGGTGGCCGCCGATGCAGTTCCTGCCGGAGATGGTAGGTGGATAGCAATGCATTGGGAAACCGTCCGGATCCGACAGCAACAGCAAGCTGACAAACCTTTTCTTTTGGTAATCGATGAGGTTCAGAAAATCATCAATTGGTCCGAGCAGATCAAAGCCGAATGGGACAAAGACACCGCAGATGGCAGGGATATCAGGGTTGTTCTGTTGGGTGCATCCAGGTTGATGCTACAGCAGGGGCTCACCGAGTCTTTGGCAGGTAGGTTCGAATCCACTTACTTGGGGCATTGGACCTACAAGGAAATGAAGGATGCATTTGGTCTCACAGCTGAGGAGTTTGTGTGGTTTGGGGGATATCCGGGTGCAATAACGCTAAAAGAAGATGAAGACCGATGGAAAAGCTATGTCCGTGACGCACTTTTGGAAACGAGTATCTCCAAAGACATCCTTATGCTAACCCGGGTGGATAAGCCTGCCTTGATGAAGCGTTTGTTTGAATTGGGCTCAGCCTATTCCGGACAGATCCTGAGCTATACCAAAATCATGGGACAACTAACCGAGGCAGGCAACACCACCACTTTGGCCAATTACCTGGAATTACTCCATGATGCCGGCCTGCTGGGTGGCGTTGAAAAGTATAGCCCCAATATGATCCGGAAACGCGCTTCCAGTCCCAAATTTCAGGTTCACAATACAGCAATCATGTCAGCGATTTCAAGCGAAAGTCTTTACACCATCCTTAAAAACCAAGAAGCCTGGGGAAGGTGGGTGGAATCTGCCGTAGGTGCTCACCTCATCAATCAGGCATTTAAAAACAAAAAGCTAACTGTCCACTATTGGCGGGAAGGCAATGACGAGGTGGATTTTATAGTGGCCTACAAAAACCAAGTGATTGCCCTTGAAGTGAAATCCGGAAAAACAGGAAAGCTATCCGGCTTGGGCGCTTTTAATGAGAAATTCAAACCCGCAAAATCCCTCCTGATCGGGGAGGCAGGGATTCAATGGCAGGAATTTTTGCAATTAAATGTGCTGGATTTATTTTGAATGACAGACCTTGCGGCTTTCATTTATTGGTTTGTCAGGGATAAAAAATAACCTATATTTACCTGAATATCATTTATTTAATGCGCTTATAAAAAATTTACTCAATATATTGAGTAAAATTACTCAATATATTACTCAATGGAAGGTCATAGGTATTACCGAAAATCTAAACCTAGCATTTCGGTTCTGGAAAAACACCTAGATGGGTACTCCATTGCCTTAAGTAGATATTGATCCGTTCCACTGCCAATCAATAATAGAACGCCCACTATTTCTGGGATAGTATCCGGTAAAACAGAATCATTGGATTTCTTTCCTCTTCCCCATTCCGGTGAATCGCCAAACAAAAAATCCTTCTGGATCTCTATCGTTTTGATAGATACTAGGGTATCCTCATCACCTTTATCTCCACAATTTTGCAACAGGAAAACTGGAAAAAGGAATAAAGTAAATTTGGTATACCTCATGTTATTTTTGGAAATCGTAGGTTGAAGATCCGTAGCCAAAAGAACTTACTATAATCCTCCAAACACATCATCCAACTCCAGCTCAAATCCGGGAACAGCTTGAGAACTAACCTTATCACCCGGGGTGAATAAACGGGAGGCGCGGTATCGCTGCTCATCTAGGGTATAAATTAGAAGCGTTCGCTCATCCGGATGGATGACCCAGTACTCCTTCACTCCAGAAGCCTCATACACGTCGTATTTTAACTTCAGGTCTTTTCTATTATTGCCGGGAGAAAGTATCTCTATGATCAAGTCCGGCGCCCCTAGACAGCCACGTTCGTCTATCTTCTCCGCATCACATATGACACACAAGTCCGGTTGGACAACGGTATCGATATCTTCATTCTTTTTGGAAGCCACCGGAAGCCGCACATCAAAAGGAGCCGAAAACACTTCGCAAGGCTTACCCTTTAGCAAATCGTACAGCGAGTAGAAAATTTTTCCGGATATCCGTTGATGAATCACTCTTGGCGCGGCTGCCTGCCGAAACACCTTTCCACGGATCAGTTCCACCATTTCATCTATCTCCCAGGTAAGGTAATCCGCATAGGTATAGGAACCGTAAGCAAAGTCGGGTTCGTTGACTGTGTTTTTTTCCGGTTGCGTTTTCATAGGACGTACAACATACTTGAATGAGTTATAAAAATAATAAAAACCAATCAATTCTACGAAAAGGCCACAAGGGCACTTTGCCGACAAAGCCTATTTCACTATCACCTGACGCAATTTTGAAAACCGGAGTTGACCTCAATTCCAAAAAAAAGCTAGGCCCCTTCAATCTCCTCCACAAGTTGGGCGTACCAATCCTCTCCGTATTTGCGGATAAGTGCGTCTTTCAGAAATCGGTACAGGGGCACGCCTAATTGCCTGCCGAGCACGCACGCAGCATCACAGATGTCCCAACGGTCGTAGTTCAGTGCATCATATTGATCGTATTTGGTCACACGAATGGGGTAAAGATGGCAGCTTATCGGCTTACGAAAGGTGGTTTCCCCAGCTAGATAAGCCTCCTCTATTCCACACTTTAACACCCCTTGTGCGTCTGTAAGGGAAAACGCACAGGCACCGTTTTTTCCGATGGTAGCCGTTCCCTTCTCATTCTCTTGATCCAGTTCCCATACTCCCTTTTTTTCGATAGAAGCCACACCTTCCTGAGATAAAAATGGCTTGATTCTTTCAT
Organism: Lunatimonas sp.; assembly: GCF_020832325.1. Taxonomy (GTDB): domain Bacteria; phylum Bacteroidota; class Bacteroidia; order Cytophagales; family Cyclobacteriaceae; genus Lunatimonas. The sequence goes on along the minus strand of NZ_JAFIEU010000048.1, from coordinate 50,714 downwards.
ACTCCTGCTCCAGCAAACGAATCTCTTCCTCTTCCAGAGGAGCTCCTGCATCTCCCTCCACACAGCAGGCACCCTTGCATTTGGACAGGTCACAAACAAAAAAATTTTCTTTGATATCGTCACTCAATACCGCGTTTTCTATGATGATCATGTGAAGGAAGTTTGGCTACAAAGGTAAAAATTAATTATTGACAGACCACAGCCAACAAACAAATCCTTGTTACGCGAGCGGAGGGGTTTCTGCAATCTCTACAAAAAAAGCCGCCTCATCGAAATGAGGCGGCTTAACCCAGCACTATGAAGAAAAGCTTGTCTAAGCCTTATATATCTAGAACTAGCGGAGACCAAAAAGGTTTAATAAATTTTACACTAAAATCTGAATTCATATCCCAAAGTAACAAATCTGGGCAACCCTACACGAATGCCCTGCGGTCTGCGCGTTGCTATATACCGCTCATTGAACAGATTCTTAACCGTAAAATTAAATCTGGAATTCCACTTACCTACCTCGTAAAACAGATTCGTATCCATCAAAAAATATGCCGGCAACTGACCTATTCTTCCATCTGCGGATGGCGCCACGGTATTTAGCTCATCGGTAAACTGATTGCCCACATAGTTAGCCGAAATCCTTGCCCCTAAGCCCATGTTCGTTTCGAAGGTCAACGCTGAATTTATAAACCATTCCGGTGCATATGGAGTACGGTTTCCGTTTATATTTACATCTCTGATAAACCGATCATCCGAGTAGGTAGAACGCACATAGGTAGCATTCACGTCGTAAGTAAGTCCAATGGATGAAAATCCCAGCAACTGCCCGAGGTCAAAAATTACCGCAGACTCTATCCCCTGATGCAAGGTGGCACCGGCATTAACTACTCCAAACCCGATCCCCCCGGCCGACTCTGCGACAGGTATGATCTGATTGCTAAAATCCATGCGGAAGCCTGTCAGTTCCATAAATAGCCATCGACTAATTTCCGACCGGAAGCCCAATTCAAAATTCCAGCTTTCCTCCGCATCCAAATCCAGCGCATCTCCCGTGGAAGTGATGGCGTCTTTGGTCCGCGGTGGCGCATACCCTTTATGAACACCTCCAAATACGCTCACCTGTGTGTTAGGTCGGTAATTAAACCCAGCTCCTGGAATAAATTCCTGAATGGTGTTTGCCGCCACCAAAACAGTATCTCTAATGCCCACTCCGGCAAATTCGCGTCGATTGATGTCACGCTCGTAATGAAACCGCTCCATTCGTAAGCCGGCACTTACCATAAATTTGTCTGTCAAATGCAGCTTGTTTTCTGCATAAGCACTCCATGCCTGACCGGTACGAACCTCGTCTTCCACCAGGTTTCCACTTTTCACACCGGCTTTGGTTCCATTTACCCGTTGCTCAAATGCCCTCTCATACAGGAGCCGCGTACCAATTACCAAATCATTCCTTTTGTCAAACAAACTGTGTTTGGCTTCCAGGCGTGGTTCCACACCAGCCACTTCAAATTGCCTGTCGCGATTACCCGTTCCGTTCCGCATAAAAATGGCCCCGCCTGGAATATCGGTATCACCCCAAACCACTCCGGTCCAATTTGGTGGAGGTGTATTGCTATTGTTGATGGCAAAATCCTGACGGCTCCAGTTTCGCGTTGTGGTATACCCATAGGCGATTGTTCTAAGCTTCACATTTTCGCTGAACCGATATTTGTGACTAAAGCTCATCGAGTACCTTCGAACGTCCAATTGATCATCGGGAGCCAACCGAGTAAAATCCTGTCCGCCCCGATCGTACATCACCTGATTAATGCCAATATAGGTAGCGTTTGAAACTTCATCGTACACACCGAGCTTCACACCCAGCTCCGACTTATCACTTAAGCTAAAAAGAAGCTTGGTATTAAAATCGAGGATATCAAAATCTGTAGAACCGATATTATCCGCACGTTTCTTCAACAGGTTTACCTGAAGTCCCGTGTTTCCAAAGGTGTTCCCATAATTTACCATACCACTGAAAAAGCCGCCTTGTCCGCCCTGTATACGAACACTACCCTCCTGCTCTTGGGGCGGATTTGGTGTCAGGTAGTTCACCACTCCTCCGATGGTCTGCGGCCCATACAGGATTTGGCCGGAACCCTTCAGAATTTCTATGCCAGCCATGCGGTCTATGGCAGGTGTGAAATACATCTCCGGCTCACCATACGGGGCCAGCGCTATTGGTACCCCGTCCTCCAACATCAACACCGATCTACTTCTGTCAGGATCCAAACCGCGAATACCTATATTAACCCGCATACCCACACCTTCTTCGTCCACTACGTGGACACCGGGTGACCTGCGCAACACCTCGTTCCCACTCAAAGGTGTAATGGAGGCAATTTCTTTTTTGTCTATATAGGTAACGGCACCGGGTACTTTGCTGAAAATCCGATCTTTGTCAGATACCACCGTAACCTGTGGCATCTCCACTCCAGATTCCAAAAATGCCAACTCCAGTTCTTGTACACGGCCGTTGATCACTTCTACCTCCCTCAAAAATGACTTGAACCCTACCGCTGACACTTTGAGCGTGTAGTTACCATCCTTCAAGTCATAGATATGAAAATCTCCGTTCAGATCCGTATGGGCACCTTTCACGGTACCCAAAATCAGCACATTGGCATAGGGGATAGGCTCTCCCTCCATCGTGGTGATGGTTCCCCTTATGGCGAGGTCTCGGTTGTTGGGGTTTGTTGGATCCGTGGAGCCGACTACAACTTCCACCGATGTAAACAATGATAACGTGGCAACCACTAGAAAAACTACTTGGCAGCGGACCACCCGAAAATAACTTTGCAGTAACATAAGGCGTAAATGGAAGGTCAATTCTTATTTAGATTAAGTTTTGATAAGGCAAAATTAATAGCTATTTAAACTTAATCCAAATAAGAGCAGTGGTTATGCGATAGTATTTTTCTATCATTTGAGCGATTCCATTGCCCTTACCCTCCTCACTCTTCGAGTGTCGGAAAGGCTTTTAAGGAATACATTTTTTGCAAGCTGCGAAACCGCTAAAAAACTGTACTTTTGTACCGTGCAAGCTGACTTGTCGCTCTGTCCCGATTTCGATCGGTACGGGGAGGAAAGTCCGGGCAACGTAGAGCGCCATACTTCCTAACGGGAAGGGGTCATGCTGGCGACGGCATGGCTACAGAAAGTGCCACAGAAATTATACCGCCGTGCGCCTGTCGCAGGGTAAGGGTGAAATGGTGGGGTAAGAGCCCACCGCCCTGTTGGCGACAGCAGGGGCAGGGCAAACCTTATGGGTTGAAAGATCAAATAGGTTCCGTCGTGAAATCACCTTTCACAGGGAGTTGCTCGCTCTCATACGGAACGGGTAGATCGATTGATCCCGGTTGCGAAGCCGGGACTAGATAAATGGCAAGTTCCCTTGGCAGCAGGTGTCTACCGTAAGGCTCACAAGGTGACAGAACCCGGCTTATAGGCTTGCACGTTTTTTTCGACCTTCAAAACACATACATATGCCTAAAATTTTGATCATCGACGATGAAAAAGCCATTCGGTCTACACTGAAAGAAATCCTCGAATACGAAAAGTACGAGGTTTTGGAAGCCCAGGACGGAGAAGAAGGCTTGGAAATGATCCAAAAACACGAGGTAGACCTAGTCCTTTGTGATGTAAAAATGCCCAAAATGGATGGCATTGAGGTTCTCACCAAAGTAGGCACCTTGGATCGTCCGCCGCAGTTTATCATGATTTCCGCGCATGGGAGCATCGAGACCGCCGTTGAAGCTACTAAAAAGGGAGCCTTTGACTTTGTCCCTAAACCCCCCGACCTAAACAGACTTTTACTTACGGTCCGAAACGCACTGGACAAGAAAAATCTGGTACAGGAAACAACGGTACTAAAGAAAAAGCTGTCCAAGAAGCTGGACATGGTAGGCAGTTCCGAAGCGTTGCAACAGGTCAAAGAAACCATCGAAAAAGTGGCTCCAACAGATGCCCGCGTGCTGATCACCGGACCTAATGGCACGGGAAAGGAACTGGTAGCCCATTGGATACATGCGAAAAGCAATCGTTCCTCCGGCCCATTCATTGCAGTAAATTGTGCTGCTATTCCTTCAGAACTCATAGAAAGTGAGCTATTTGGACATGAAAAGGGCTCTTTCACCTCTGCTTTAAAGCAGCGACAGGGGAAATTCGAGCAGGCCTCTGGAGGCACCCTGTTTCTAGACGAAGTTGGGGACATGAGCTTATCTGCTCAGGCTAAGGTCCTCAGGGCGTTGCAGGAACACAAAATCACCCGAGTAGGTGGCGACAAAGACATTCGCGTGGACGTACGCGTATTGGCTGCGACCAATAAAGACTTGAAAAAAGAAATCAAAGAAGGGAATTTTCGCGAAGACCTGTACCACCGGTTAAGTGTGATATTGATTCAAGTCCCCCCGCTCAAAGACCGGATCGAAGATATTCCCTTGTTGGTGGAAAAATTTCTCGAAGACATTGCTGCCGAGTATGGAACCTCCAAGAAACATATCCATGAGGCAGCATTGGACAAGCTAAAACAGAACCCTTGGACAGGAAATATCCGTGAGCTCCGAAATGTGGTGGAGCGTCTGGTGATACTTGGCAGCCACGAAATCAACGAAGAGGATGTGAAAAAATATGCTGACTACTAAAGTCAGCATATTTTTTACCCCTTTATTTCTTTGTTCAGGTCCATTTTGGCATACGCCGGACAGGGTTTACTGGAAGCGCAAGCCCCCATGGCCAGTAGGCCGATTAGCAACGCAATGAAGGTTAATTTCCGCATATCAATTAAATGTTTATGTGACCAAATATGATTAATTCTAAAGGCTTCGCAAAATTAATTAACCATTAAATTGCAACCTCGAAGATCTGAATGATCAAACCTCCCCAGTATTTCTAACCTACCTTCCTCGTCCCAGCGTCCCAAATCCTGCGTTTCTAAAAACGCACAGGAATGAAAATTGGCTAAATCTATCACGTTGATCCCTCCCGTTTTATTGTGCCCATAGGCAAAAGGATCGTGTGGATCTCGGATCAACACCCGTACCGAAGGGGGCAACTCGTATTTCCCACCCCCCTTAGAATACAATTGAGACATCATTTCGGTCATTCCATATTCCGAATGGATCGACCCAACCCCAAACGCAACTTTCAACCGATCATGTACTTCATCACGGATCATTTCACGCCTTCTTCCCTTCATTCCACCGGTTTCCATGACTGTCAGCCCAGGGATACGCGGGAAATCCAACCCCGAATCCGCCAAATCCAACAACGCAAAGGTCACACCTAACAACAGCACCTTTCTATCTGCAAGTTGACTCAAGATACCTAGTTTATCGACCAACTCCTGATGGTTATATAAATAGAAACCAGAATAATTCGATTTGGTTTCCTGGATAAAAAAATCTGCCATCCGGACAAGGGAACTGCCCTGCCGCTCCAAGTAGGAAGGGAGTAAGGCGATCAAATGGTAATCTGTCAATGACCCATAAAACTGCTCGAAAATGCGCTTGGCATGGGATAGATAATATTCCTCTGACCAAAAGTAATGTTTACTGTTTATTTGATCCGTAGTCCCACTACTGGAATAAAACTGATTGGGATCGGCTATCTCCCCGCAATACACCTGTTTACTTTTAAAAAACGACAAAGGCAGAAAAGGAATTTCCTCCAACTTACTTACTTTATGTATAGACAACCTCCGTGCCTCAACATATGCCCGATACACGGGATTTGCTGCCGCCTGAAGCCGAAAAAGCTGAATCGCCATTTCTTCAAAATCGCCCTCTCCGATCCTTTCTAGCGATTCTGAAAAACTTTTGAAATATTTCATCGTTATTTTACTGGTTAAAAACTATTTTTAAACAACTTTACGGAAGTACAGCACCGTTGCTAAATGAAAAAGCAAATGAAGGTAATAAAAGTTTCCTGTATCCTACTACTACTAGTTGGTGCCTATGCCTGCATCACACCTCCCGAAGGGTTCCCCAGTATACCGGAAATCAGCTTCAACAACCTGGAATATGTAGAGACCAATGAAGCGGATTCTCTCATCGTCACCATAAACTTTAAAGACCAAGAGGGGGATTTGGGACTCAATCCCAGAGACATAGATCCTCCATTCAATGAATTAATATACCCGAGGGATCAAAATGGTCAGCTAATAACCTACCGAAACAGACCTCCGGGTGCGCCATCCTTTAATAATCGGGATTGGATCATCTCGCCGCTCATTAACAATGTGCGGGTAAATGACACCATATGGGTGCAGGAAAACCCTGACTATTACAATATTTTTATTCGATTTTTTATCAAGCGAAGTGGTCAATATACCGAATTTGACTGGTCTGCACCTCCGTATTTCACCACCTTTAACGGACGTTTTCCCAGAATATTGACAGATGACCGCGACAGAGCGATAGAGGGTCAGATACGCTATGCCATGTTGTCTTTAGGATGGAACAGCATATTCCGTAACGACACCATTCGCCTTGAAATCCAAGTGCAGGATCGACAGCTACAACGTAGCGAACCGGTAACCACTCCGGACTTTACTTTGGCACAGATCCAAAGGGCTAGATAAGACGAACCATTACCTAGCGCCAAAACCACTAATAAATTCTCGGATACTTCTGTGGGTCAGCTTCGTGCATCATCGCGTAGGCTGCCTCCACCACATCGTCCACACTGGGCTTCGAAAAGTAATCCCCGTCGGAGGAATACGCGGGTCGATGATCCTTGGCCGCAATGGTAACCGGTTGGGAATCCAATGAAAAATACGCCTGCTGCTCCTCAAATACCTGCTGCATCATATACGCAGAGGCACCTCCCGGAACGTCCTCGTCTGCAAAGATCACCCTATTGGTTTTCGCAATGGATTTTCCGATTACTTGTCCTCTGTCAAAGGGAAGAAGTGTCTGCACATCTACCACCTCCAAGGAAATACCCATGCCCTCCAATAAATCCGCAGCATCCAAGACGATTCGGCACATGGCACCGTAGGTAACGAGCGTGATGTCCCTCCCTTCCCTCAAAATTTCAGCCTGTCCAATAGGAACCGTAAACTCTCCCACGTTCACCGGCATCTTCTCCTTCATCCGGTAACCATTCAGTACTTCAATCATGATAGCCGGTTCATCGCCTTTCAACAGGGTATTGTACATGCCCGCCGCCTGGGTCATATTGCGGGGTACACAGAGTAAAATACCTCTCAAGGAACCTAAAATCATGCTAATGGGCGAACCCGAATGCCAGACACCCTCCAGCCTATGTCCGCGGGTACGAATAATCAAAGGTGCCTTTTGCCCCCCTTTCGTACGGTAATGTAGGCTGGCTAAGTCGTCAGTGAGGGTATTGAGCGCATATACCAAGTAATCTAGGTACTGAATCTCCGTGATCGGCCTCAGTCCACGCAATGCGGTACCTATGCCTTGCCCAATAATGGTCATTTCCCGGATACCGGTATCTGTTACCTTTAGTTCTCCATGTTTGGCTTGTAAACCAGCAAATGCCTGGTTCACATCACCGATTTTACCTACATCTTCTCCAATGGCAAAAACAAGCGGATTGTGTGTGAGCATATGGTCAAAGCAGGCCTGCAAGATCTCTCTTCCATCCACCATCGGTGCACCGTCTTCGTATACAGGTTCAATCACCTCCACAAGCTCTGTTCGCTCGGATGATTCGCTGTATAAGTGACTGCTGTACCTGTCTTGGTTTCTTGTTGACTCTTCTTTATACCAAGCCAAAAGCTCCGCTTTAACCTCCATGGGATCCACTCGCATTATCCACAATGCCCTCCTCACCGTGCTGACTACATCCATACGAATCGGATTGAGGGTTTTGGAAAGTTCCTTGGCCAATTGAAGTACTTGATCGCGCTGACTACTTTGCATCGCTGCCCGGCGCAACAAGCTCAATGCCTGATTTAGGTCCTTCGCGATAGATTCGGTAAACGCCTTCCACGCACTTTCCTTACTGAGGCGTACCTGTCGCTTTGTCTCCTGATCTATCTCGTTAAGTTCTTCTTCGGTTGCATAGCCATTACGTAGGATATACATCCTAAACTGAGGCATACAGTCATACTCCGCTTCCCAGGCCAAACGCTCCTTAGACTTGTACCGCTCGTGGGAACCGGAAGTGGAATGTCCCTGCGGTTGTGTCATTTCGACCACGTGTACCAACACGGGAACATGCTCTTCCCTGGCAATCGCAGCAGCCTTCTCATAGGTTCTGAGCAACTCTTCGTAATCCCAGCCCCGAACTACAAATATTTCATATCCGGCTTTGTCGGAAGTCCTTCTGAATCCTTCCAGTGCCTCGGATATACTTGCCTTGGTCACCTGGTATTCATTGGTTACCGAAATACCATAGTCATCATCCCAAACCGATATGATCATGGGAACCTGCAGCACCCCTCCGGCATTCACCGTTTCCAAAAACATTCCCTCGGCTGTAGACGCATTGCCGATAGTTCCCCAAGCCACTTCCCTACCACCTTTCGAAAATTGGGTAAGATGGCGAAGTTCCGGATTTTCCTTATACAGCTTAGAGGCGTAGGCCAACCCAACCAATCGGGGCATTTGTGCCGCTGTAGGAGAGATATCGCCTGTGGAATTTTTGATTTCCATTAAGTTTTTCCAACTGCCGTCTGGATTGAGTGATCTGGTAGCAAAATGACTGTTCATGAGTCTTCCTGCCGATGAAGGATCGTTTTCTACACTCGTGTGGGCATACATCTGCGCAAAATACTGTTCCACGGTTAACTCTCCAATCGCCATCATGAACGTTTGGTCCCGGTAGTAGCCAGACCTAAAGTCACCATATTCAAAAAATCGAGCCATCGCTATTTGGGCCAACTCTTTGCCATCCCCAAATATGCCAAATTTCGCCTTGCCCATGAATACTTCCTTTCTTCCCATCAAGGAAGCATGCCTGCTGAGCATAGCCAAGCGGTAATCCTCAAGGATTCTGCCGCGATCGATTTCCACCTTCCCGCTCCGATATGACGTGGTTGTTTCTTCCATCTCAAATTCTACTTATAACTAGTTAGCGTCTGAAAACAAAATCCCCAATTGGTTCAAAAATACTGAAATTTGCGACTATTCCCAATTAATGATTAGAATATTTTCGACGCAGCATGTGTGAAAATTCTGTTTGACCAGCATTAGATATTTAAAAACAATATTTTATTTGGATTTGTGAAAACTGTCAAACAACTTGTATGCGATTTAAACGTTCTATTTGGGTAGCAATCACACGATCCCACATTGAAAAAATATTCACGTGGAATATACGAGTATTCACTTGATTGTGTAACGTTTACATAAAAAACCCTAACATCCCGTAAATCAATGAATCAATGAAAGTAGGAGTTCCTCAGGAAATCAAAAACAACGAAAACAGGGTCGCTTTGACACCTGCCGGAGCCAAAGAGCTCACCAAACGCGGCCATGAGGTTTTTGTGCAGCAATCCGCTGGTATGGGCAGCGGATTCTCGGATCAACAGTATGTTCAGGCAGGGGCTACCCTGATGCCCTCCATCCAAGATGTGTATGGTGTCGCAGAGATGATTTTAAAAGTCAAGGAACCGATCGAACCGGAATATGGTCTCATCCGACCGGGACAGCTTCTCTTCACCTATTTTCACTTTGCTTCCTATGAACCCCTGACCAGGGCGATGATTGACAGCAAGGCCGTATGCCTGGCCTATGAGACGGTGGAAAAAACAGACAGAAGCCTGCCCCTCCTGATACCAATGTCGGAGGTCGCGGGGCGGATGGCTATTCAAAAAGGGGCTAATTATTTGGAAAAACCATTGGGTGGACGAGGAATCTTATTGGGAGGCGTCCCGGGTACCTTACCCGCGAAAGTGCTCATCTTAGGAGGAGGTATCGTAGGAACCCATGCCGCCTGGATGGCGGCGGGCCTCGGGGCGGATGTGACGATACTGGACGTCTCCCTGCCCAGAATGCGGCATCTGGCAGATATCATGCCCGCCAATGTGAATACGATGATGTCGAATGAATTCAACATCCGTAGACTTTTGCCCACAGCGGATTTGGTCATTGGCGCGGTACTGATTCCAGGGGCAAAGGCACCCCACCTGATTACCAGAGATATGCTATCCTTGATGAACCCAGGCACGGTACTGGTGGACGTAGCGGTGGATCAGGGCGGATGCATCGAAACCTGCAAACCTACCACCCATGAAGACCCCACCTACGTGATTGACGACGTGCTTCACTACTGCGTGGCCAATATGCCTGGAGCGGTTCCATACACCTCCACGCTTGCCTTGACAAATGCTACCCTTCCCTACGCATTGGAACTGGCTGACAGAGGATGGAAGGAAGCCTGCCGTACACATCAAGATCTATCTTTTGGGTTGAACATTGTACAAGGTGAAGTGGTGTACAAGGCGGTAGCAGATACCTTTGGATTGCCACACACACCGGTGGAAACGTTTCTACAGTAAATCAGAGAAAGCCCGGACAACCCGGGCTTTTTATGATATTTATCAGCTTAAGGCGCTGCTATGGTCATAAATTGATCGGGTTTCTTGGCCGAAATTTGTCGACAAAGGAATAGATACCATGCAAACCTACGTTTCTCCCGATCTAATAAAGAAATATAACGTACCAGCCCCCAGATACACGAGCTATCCTCCGGTACCATTTTGGAAAAACGACATCAATGAAGCCACCTGGAGTCAGGCAGTTAAGGAAGCTTACAGCCGTTTTGGAGAGGAGGAGGGTATCAGCCTATACATCCACTTGCCCTACTGTGAAAGCCTCTGTACCTACTGTGGCTGCAACAAACGCATTACCGCCAATCATGCGGTGGAGATCCCCTACATCTCTTCTGTGATGAAAGAATGGGACAGCTACACGGCCCTTTTGCCTACAAAACCCAAACTAGCGAGCATTCACCTTGGCGGTGGCACGCCGACGTTCTTTTCTCCTGAGTCCTTAAAAATTCTCATACGGCACATCACCCGCCAAGTAGAGGTGCTGCCCCATGCCGAATTTAGCTTTGAAGGACACCCCAATAACACCACAAGGGATCATTTGGAAGCGCTCTTCGAAGTCGGGTTTACGCGGGTTAGTTTTGGAATCCAGGATTTTGACCTGGAGGTTCAAAAAGCCATCCATCGTATTCAGCCTTTTGAAAAAGTGAATGAAGTAACCCAAACCGCGAGAGAAATCGGCTACGACTCCATCAATTTTGACTTAATCTACGGGCTCCCCCATCAAACGCAGGACACCATTCAGAAAACTTTTGAGCGAGTGAAACAACTCAGACCGGACCGAATAGCTTTCTATAGCTACGCCCATGTGCCGGAGGCATTTCCCGCCCAACGGAGCTTCGAAAGATTCCTACCCCAGGAAAATGAGAAGCGGGCACTCTACGAAACAGGAAGAGCATTTCTTTCGAACATGGGATACCTCGAAGTCGGTATGGACCATTTTGCCCTGCCAAACGACCCCTTGAATCTGGCGAAAGAAAACAAGACTTTGCACCGAAATTTCATGGGATATACTACCCAACCGTCCAAAATCCTGATCGGACTAGGAAATAGCGCTATCAGCGATGTGTTTTTTGCCTATGCACAGAATGAAAAGAATATAGAAACCTACAAAAAACATGTCCTCGACGGTCAGTCCCCTATCGTGAAAGGCCATATCCTTACCGAGGAAGACATACAGCTTAAACAGTTGATCTTATCCCTAATCTGTAACCACGAGGCTGCTTGGCCCACAGGTTATTCGCCCTTCGATCGAGAAGATTGGTTGGTACCGATGACCAATTTCCAGGCTGAAGGACTTGTGGATTTTGATGCGGAAGGAATCCAAATTAGAGAGAAGGGTATCACTTTTATCCGAAACATCTGCATGGCCTTTGATCCTTACATGCAGCTAACGAAAAACACGGGTTTTAGCAAAGCCATTTGACCGCTGAACACGATAAAAACCACTGCTTATTCACACAGTGTCATCTCTGTCTGACCCTGTGAACCTGTACCCATGGCCAACTTTGGACTGATGTAGTGAATCCCCAAGCCCAGCCCTCTGACGATAAAAAGTATCCCTACGAACATAGCAAAATACGGCAGCAAGCCATACATCTTCTTTCGAATATTTACTGAAAGTACTCGCTGGGACATCATCAAGGCTAAAAGTATGGGAACGGTACCTATACCAAATACCATCATATACACTGCCCCCTGCAAGGGACTCTGAAGTGCCAAAGAAGCCGCTAAGGCGACATATACCATCCCACATGGCAATAAACCATTCAGAAGACCGGTGACAAAAAAGGCTGAAAGACCCCGCTTTCGTAGATAGGCAGCCAAGGAACTCTTGAGCTTATTGATACCTCCAAACATGCCTACGCTACCCAACCATCTTTCGGACTTCTGATAAAAAAAGGCCATCAGGATGATCAACCCACCCAATAAAACCGACAACCACTGTTGAAATCCGGCCATACTCAGCGAAAAACCCACTAATCCGACAACTCCACCCAGCACCGCATAGGTTGTAGTTCTCCCCACATTGTAAGCAAGCTTATTTAGCAGGTATCGACTCCGGTCATTGGCCGAAACGGCCAATGCTATCGGCCCGCACATACCCACGCAGTGGAAAGACCCCAGAAAACCAAGAAGAAATGCGGTCCAAATCATCCTACAGGGTTACTTTTTCCTCCTGAAAATACGACTTGCCATCCGCTGACCAGGTTAGCTTTATCCGCCAATAGCCCGGTTTCAGGTCCTTTAAATCAACGAAAAGCGATTGCTCATCTACAATATCCAGTGCTAATTTCTGATCCAAGCGTGCATCAGAAGGCCTGAAAAGGTGAAGCTCGCCTTTGGAACCTACCGGCAAGTGTAGATCTACTGCTTTGGTTTTCCCATCGAAGGTAAAAGCATCTAACCCAAGTGCTGTAGCATTGTCCATCTTATCGATATGCTCTTGGTACCTAATTTCCTCCTCGTAATAGTTTTGGGTTACCAAATGCAAGTCATCTTGCTTCATGCAGATGGTTACCATGCTGATAATAATCCCCGCAAATACTACGAACGTCAATACGATTCCTTTTCCCCAATCCATTTATTTAGTATGTTTTATGTTTTTGCTCCTAGTAACCCTTTGCAGGATACCGGATCTGATTATTTTACAGGACCGACAAAACTTGTCTTAATTTTATCGATCACCTCACCATTTTGCAATAATAACAAGGTTATGTTTTCCTGATTAACCTTGAGGTCTTCCTGGGTTTTGGTTACAAAAAACCTTCCCTCAAACTTGGTTTGCCCCTCAAGATTCCAATTCGTATCACCGACTACCTCTACCTGAAATGCTTCATCCGCGGGCACCAATGCGACCTGCTGTCTATCAAATGTCTTATTGATAAAAGTCACTTCGTACAGATTGCTAACCACCCCACCTTCTCTTTCCTGATAGGTCATCCCTCTGAAACGCGTCACCGTTGCCTCCAAATCTGTACGGGTGGTCAACAATCCAATGAACGCAGCTACCAATAAAACAAGTATCACCGTGTAACCCTTCACCCTGGAAGTTATCAACTTTTGAAATCCTTCCTTGATGCTCGTCTCAGAAGCATACCGGATCAAGCCCTTGGGGCGATCCACTTTTTCCATCACCTCATCGCACACATCTATGCAGGCCGTGCAATTCACACACTCCATCTGCACACCGTTTCGAATATCGATGCCCGTGGGGCATACCTGCACACAGAGGGTACAGTCAATGCAATCTCCTAGCGGTGGGGCCTCGGAACTCACATTCTTCCGAATCATACCCCTCGGCTCTCCCCTCACGTAGTCATACGCCACATTGATGGAGTTGTTATCCAACAAAACTCCCTGTAAACGTCCATAAGGACAAACGACCAAACAGGCCTGCTCTCTAAACCAGGAAAACACGAACAGGAATATTCCGGTAAACGCCATCAGCCCGATAAAGCCCGCCATGTTTTCGGTAGGAGATTGACTGACGATCTCCTTTACGCGGTCTATTCCGATCAGGTAAGCCATCACCGTGTGGGAAATCACCAAGGATATTAGAACAAAAATCGCCATCTTCACGCCTTTCTTCCGAATCTTTTCCCCGTTCCAGGGCATCGCATTCAGCTTTCGTTGTTGATTGGCGTCTCCTTCGATCCAATATTCGATTTTTCGAAAAACCATTTCCATAAAGAGCGTCTGAGGACATGCCCAGCCGCAAAACACCCGTCCGTACACTACGGTAAACAAGATGATAAACAACACAAAAATCAGCAACAGGAAAATAAGCAAATACGTGTCCTGCGGCCAAAAGACAGCGCCGAAAATAATGAATTTCCGCTCAAAGATATTAAACAACAACCAAGGTCTACCGTTCACATGAATGAAAGGCCCGGCAAATAAAATGCCCAGCAGCACCCACGAAAGATAGGTTCGCCAGCGGTAGTATTTACCCGTAACTTTCTTAGGGTAAATCCAATTTCGCTTCCCGTCTTCCTGAACTGTGGCCAGTGCATCCCTGAATTTATCTGGCTGAATATGCGGATTGTTTTTGCTCATCTCTTGCTGCCCTCAGGCAAAGGACGTTACCGGGTGTAAATTCCCGGTAACGTCGGTTAACGTTAAACCTCCTCAACGCCCAGTTCATCTTCTGTCAAGGCATCTATGGGTTCTTCAATCTTTTGTTCGTATTTATCTCCCTGTGGCGCTTTAGGGTTAGCCGGCGTAGTCCCTACCAAGGTTAGGATATAGCTGGAAACCTGCTGCATCTCCTCGGGGCTCAACTGATCCTGCCACGGAATCATTCCCTTTTCAATCACACCATATTTGACCACCTTAAAGACATCTTCTATACTTCCGCCATGAATCCAGTATTCATCGGTCAAGTTAGGGCCTACACCACCTCCTCCGTCAATTGCATGGCAGGCCACGCAGTTGTTTTCGTAGATCGTTTGACCAGCCTTTAACGAAGGGCCTGTTGCATCGAATTGCACGTTGGTCTCGTCAATGACCGAAACCGCTAACGCTTGCCGGGCTTCTGCCTCCAACTGGGCCACATAGAGTTCCTGTTCGTACTCTTCTATTTGGGTTTTTCCAATTCCAAACACCGAATAGTTAAGCACGTAAACAACCCCAAACACAATGGTAACGTAAAAGAGGTATTTCAACCACGGCGGCATAAAATTATCAAGCTCCACGATCCCATCGTAACTGTGGTCCAACATCAGATTTTTCTCCTCCTCGATAGGTTTTACTTTTCCGGTTACATACCGCTCGTTAAACTGCTCCCACCAGCTTGGCTCCGCCGCTAATGCGGGATTGTCTAGCTGTAGGACCTGCTTCAAAAAGGTAACGAGGTAAATTAGGAGAATCATTAGAATCACAATTACCAATAATATTACCCCCATGACGATTAACAGCGTTGTTTCGCTACTACTCATGGATGCAAACTCCTTCACAAAGGAAATCTCCGACTCCTGAGCAAATGCCGGTATGCCTGTGAACAACCCGGCTACTAACAGCATTAAAGACCTAAACATTTTCATGGCTGGATTCATTTTTTGGTTCGTCGTTAAATGGCATGCTTTTCATTTCGTTCACATACGTCTTGTCTACCCTGATCACCCAAATAAACATGCCTACGAAGAAAAGGACGAAAATGAGCAGGGAAATAATGGGGTAGATCTCTATATCTTCTATGGATCTTAATATCTCTTTATGCATGGTTTTGGATGGTTAAGGGTTCGAAGCGGTGGATTTTTTGATGTCGGTCCCCAATCGCTGTAGGTAAGCAATCAACGCCACCATTTCCGAGTCAGGAGACACTTCAACACCAGATTCCTTGAGGTTGGCCACAATCTGATCCGCTTGGGTCTTTAAGTCTTCAATTGCCGTTTGGTCATATCCTTCCGGATAAGGCACACCTAGCTTTTGCATGGTACGGATCTTTGCCGGAAGGTCGTTGTGAGACATGGTGTTTGAAGCCAACCAAGGGTAAGGTGGCATCAGGGACCCCGGAGACATGCTTCTCGGATCTACCATGTGGTGGTAATGCCAGCTATCCGGATACTTGCCTCCTACACGGTGAAGATCTGGACCGGTTCGTTTGGAACCCCACAAGAATGGTCGGTCGTAAACGAACTCACCAGCTTTGGAATATTCCCCATACCGCTCTGTTTCAGACCTAAAAGGACGAATCATCTGCGAGTGACAGCCCACACATCCATGAGAGATGTACAAATCTCTGCCCTGCAATTCCAGTGGAGAATACGGCTGCACGCTGCTGATGGTAGGTATATTGGACTTCACAAGTATGGTCGGAACAATCTCAACTACTCCACCGATGAGAATGGCTACGGTAGCTAAGACGGTAAAGAATACGGGCTTTCTTTCCCATGCCCGGTGCCAAAACTCACCTCCCTGACTGACGTGCTTTTCAAGTGCAGGAGCTTCGTCTGCTTCTTCCTCCTGAAAGGATCCTTGCTTGGCGGTCTTTACCAAATTGTAAACCATCAAGATCGCCCCGGAGAGGTATAATAACCCGCCAAAAGCTCGTAATATATACATGGGAACAATCTGAATGACCGTCTCCAAAAAGTTGGGGTAGGCCAATCTGCCGGCTTCACTGAATTCTTTCCACATCAAGCTTTGGGTTAGTGCCGCCACATACATGGGTAGTGCGTAAAACAAAATTCCCAAGGTTCCAATCCAAAAGTGAGTGTTTGCCAGTTTAGTGGAGTAAAGGTTCGTTTTCCACATCCTAGGCCACAACCAATACAGCATGGAAAAGGTCAGAAATCCATTCCAGCCCAAGCCACCGATATGCACGTGGGCAACGATCCAGTCAGTATAGTGGGCAATGGCGTTCACGTTTTTCAGCGACAGCATAGGTCCTTCGAAGGTCGCCATACCATACGCAGTGACTGCTACCACCATAAACTTCAGCACTGGGTCTACCCGCACCTTATCCCAGGCACCACGGAGGGTAAGCAGACCATTCACCATACCACCCCAAGAGGGCGCTATCAGCATAATCGAAAAAGCAACACCCAAAACCTGCGCCCACTCAGGAAGCGCTGTATATAGCAGGTGGTGGGGTCCGGCCCAGATATAAATGAATATCAGGGACCAAAAGTGAACAATCGACAGCTTGTAAGAAAACACCGGACGATTGGCTGCCTTTGGAAGGTAATAATACATCAAACCAAGAAAGGGAGTGGTAAGGAAAAATGCCACCGCATTGTGTCCATACCACCACTGTACCAACGCATCCTGTACACCCGCATAGGCGGAATAACTCTTGAAAAAGGACACTGGTAAAGCCAGAGAATTAAAAATATGCAGTACCGCTACCGTCACAAAGGAGGCCAGATAAAACCAGATAGCCACATACATGTGTTTTTCACGCCGCTTGATCAACGTCCCGATCATGTTGGCACCGAATGCCACCCATATCACAGCGATGGCAATATCGATAGGCCACTCTAGTTCCGCATATTCCTTCGAACTGGTAAGCCCCAAGGGAAGTGTAATCACCGCAGATAGAATGATCGCCTGCCATCCCCAGAAGTGGATCCAGCTAAGGGTTTTATTCCACATAGGCGCCTTGAGAAGGCGGGGCATGGAATAATAAATGCCGGCAAAAATCGCATTCCCGACGAATGCAAAGATCACCGCATTGGTGTGCAGGGGCCGAATCCTACCAAAGGTGGTGTAGGGATTGCCCAAATTCGCTTCGGGTAGAAACAGCTGAGTAGCTGCAAGCACCCCGATCAGCATCCCGGCTAGCCCCCAAATAATGGTCGCGGCGCCGAAATATTTTACGATCTTGTTGTCGTAATTAAACCGTTCCAGTGTAGTTCCTGACATTTTTTACTTTGATTTAGTTGATGGTACTTTTTTTTCCTCTTCTTTTTTTACTTTTTGATCAAACAGCATCCGGATAGACGGGGTGTAATTGTCGTCATACTGTCCACTTCTCATTGCACGGATAAACAAAAACAGAAACCCCGACGCCATGATCAAACTAATGCCAATCAATACAAATATTACTTCCATAATCAACCGAACTTATTTTTAATACCTTTTCTATGTGCCATGTAATTGGTCGCCAATGTGGTAAATACCACCACGGAAATGCTACTTAGTGGCATCAATACTGCACAAAAAACCGGACTTACCAATCCCTGCACAGCAAAAGAAACCCCTACCACATTGTACGCAAAAGAAAGCCCAAAACTAGCCTTCACAATGCGTCGACTGACCCCTGCAAAACCTAAGTAGTCAGGCAACCTAGTAATCGTATCTGCATCCATGATACCGTCGCTCGCAGGCGTGAATCCAGTCGCTTTGGCCGTAAGTGCCACACCCACATGGGCCTCCTTCAGTGCTCCGGCATCGTTGAGACCGTCGCCCACCATCAGTGTCTTCCGCCCCTTCACACTCAGTGACCGGATATATGCCAGCTTCTGCGCCGGACTTTGATCAAAGTTCATTATGACCCGGTCGCCAAAAACCCGCTGTAGGTTACCACGCTCATGACCTTGATCCCCGGAGAGAATATGAATCACTTTATCCTCCCCTAGAGCGCGAATCGTTTTATCGATTCCCTCTCGGAGTCCACTCTTGATCAGAAATACGCCCAACTGTAGTCCTTCTACGGACAAAAAAACCTGGTTTCCCTCCTCTGCAGGGAAGGATTCTACCCCACAAAACTCAGCAGATCCCAACCGAACCTCTTGACCAGAATAAACACCCCGAAGCCCTTTGCCTTTTAGTTCTTCCACATCGGCAACGCTAGCTTCCTCTACGCCCTCCAGCCAAGCATTGATGCGATTGCTGAGGGGGTGAATGGATCTAGCCACCAATGATTTCACGATGGCCTTGGTATCTGCGCTGAGGGGCTCACCCTCGTAGCGAATGCTTGCCCGCGCCGGATCTGTGAGTGTGCCTGTTTTGTCAAAAACGACGGTATCTACTTCTGCCATGCGTTCGATGACATGGGCATTTTTAAGGTAGAGCTTGCCAGCCCCAAAAATCCGAAGCGTGTTGCCCAGGGTAAAGGGTGTGGACATGGCCAAGGCACAAGGGCAAGCAATGATCAACACCGAGGTGAAGACCTTCACGCCGAATGCCAAATCGCTTACACCCCAATAGGCCAATCCCGCAAAGGCAATCGCCAAAATGGTGAAAGTAAATTTCCCACTGATTCGATTGGCAAGTGTCTCTAAGGAGTCTGTCTTTTTTTTGTCAAAGGCTTTGTTGTTCCAAAGGTCCGTAAGGTATCCCTGGGACGGCGATTTTTGAACGGTCAACGTGACGGAAGAACCTTTTTGCCTACCTCCGGCATAAACCAACTCCCCGGGACGTTTCACAACAGGCACTTCCTCCCCCGTCACAAAGCTATAGTCTATGTGGGCCTGTCCTTCTATCAAGATGCTGTCGGCCGGGATAAGTTCTTCGTGCCGCACCCGGATACGATCACCTACTTCCAACTTAGTTAACGGAATCACTTCTTCTCTATCTTGCTTCAATCTGGTGACTGCGATTGGAAAGTAGGATTTGTAATCCCGGTCAAAGGACAACGTATCATAGGTCTTTTGCTGGTAAAGCTTTCCAAGAAGAAGAAAAAACAACAACCCACCTAAGGTATCCAGGTATCCTTCATTTCCCGATACAAAAATTTCGTAAAGGCTAAAGAAAAAGAGCGCAATGATCCCCAATACGATGGGGACGTCCATATTTACCACACGATTTTTGAGGGCATACCAAGCGGACCGGTAGTAGTCTGAGGCCGAATAGAAGAATACAGGAAGCGCCAACAATACATTAAGGTAGCTAAAAAGGCCTTTAAAGCCGTCTCCGAGAAGCTCCGCTTCGGAAAAATACTCCGGCAAACTGAAAAACATCATGTTTCCGAAACAGAAACCGGCTACTGCCAGCTTATAAACCAGCCTTCGGTCAGTCGTCCGTACTTCCTTCTTATCGATATCGGAAAGATTGATACTAGGTTCGTACCCAATTCGGGAAAGCAACAACACCAAATCTCTGAGACTAAGCTTATCGTGGCGAAACTTGACCTGAACCTTCTTTCGCAGAAAATCCACCCTCCCAGAAACCACGCCATCATGCAGCTTGTGTAGATTCTCCAGCAACCAAATACACGACGCGCAATGGATCAATGGCACGAAAAAGGTAACGTGACTTTCCTCTGCATTTAGAAAGTCCAGCAATTTTCGGTTTACATCTACGTCAGTCAGATAGTCGAATCGATCGTCCCGCCGCTGCACGTTGCGCTGTGAACCTCCGGGTGCTGCCTCTAGATCGTAATAGTTGCACAAATCGTTTTCATTGAGCACTTCATACACTAGGCGACAACCGGTACAACAAAAGTCCTTGTCATGGTACTGGACAAGCTCCTCCTTGCAGGTATCGCCGCAGTGGTAGCAGGTTTTAATGGAATCTGTGGTATCTATTTTAGACTTTCGGGACATATAGCAGCAATTTAACCAAGCTGGGTTAGGAAAAACATGACAAAAATCATGTAATCAACTATTTAAGGTGCTAAATAAAAAGAAAGCCGGTCATACCACATGCCCCCTCGGTAAAAGTGGAAGAGCACCTTTGCCAGATCACTTTGGTAACTCTTGGTGGTTACCAGCAGCGTACATTCGTGCTTGACCGCATAGGACCAAAAATCACCTATCCGACAAAAATTAAATTTAATGAAAGATGCCTCGGCGGTGTTTTGGACCACGTGCTGAATGATTTCTTGCTCTTCCTTCATTTTTGACTTTGGAATAAAACTGGGCGAAATGATGGTTGCCTTGCTATGTTTGATGGTGTTTGAAAAAAAGTTCAGGAAATTTTTTATGAGGCGGGCTGAGGCGGGCGTTCCGTCGTAATGGAATAAAAGCCTGTCAAAAACTAGCTCTTTGTCGTACAGCAACACGGGAATGTTACAGGGTTCATTTTCAATCGCCCGCGGCAAATCCAATCCATGCAGCCAGTCTAATACCGCGGGCAAATGGGCCAGGAAAAGCGTAGGTTCGGTCTTGTCACTCATTTCCACTTTCCCAAAGCCAAGCTCCAGCCATTTCTCAAAGCCCTCAGGAACCTTCTTCCCATAAAATGTCTGAAGAATTTCCTCCGGTACGGCAAAGTTGTCTGCGAGTATAGCTTTGGCTTGCATATCCTGATTGTTTTTCTACAAAGCTAAAGTGGGAATCTCATTTGCCTTGTGACATTCGACGGATCAAAACATGACTTTTGTCATCCATTAAACCCTGTAGATAAAAGGTGATTTTTCAAAATCCAGCGCAATTGACCCAACTATGCGAAAATTTTAGCCTTTTTTAGTTAATTTGTCAAGAAAATAGTCCCAATACCTATGGTACGAACTTATAGCACCGCTCTATTTCTGTTTTTCGCTTTTGTGTCTCATGCAGTCACTTCTCAAACAATTTCCCTTTTCAATGGAAAAAATCTGGAAGGTTGGCACATCGATGTACCCGATCTTGATGACAACCCGGAAGGTGTCATTCCTTTTATCGTTCGAGGCAAAAAGTTGGTTTCGCTGGGAACCCCACAAGGACACCTAATAACGGACGAGTCTTATAAGAACTACCGAATTGAAGCAACCTACCGCTTCCCTGGGGAGCCGGGAAATTGCGGTATATTGGTTCATGCCTCTACTCCCAGATCCCTCTACAAAATGTTTCCTAAATCCATTGAAGTTCAAATGATGCATGAAAATGCGGGGGATTTTTGGTGTATAGTGGAAAACATCGAAGTGCCTGATATGGAGGCAAGGAGAGGCCCGAAAGAAAAGTGGGGCGTCATTGAGGGTCAGAACAGACGCATCTTGAATCTAACCGACGGATCGGAAAAACCCCTTGGAAAATGGAACAAGATGATTATCGAGTGTCTCGAAGATGAAGTAAAGGTCTGGCTGAACGGCGACCTGGTAAACCACGGTTTCAATGCAACCGCAACCCAAGGCCAAATTGCCGTACAGGCGGAAGGTGCGGAAGTGGAGTTTAAAAAACTTACCCTGACCCCCATCACTCAGCTAAGTGAGAAGCCATAAATGCTCTCCTCCTTAGCCGTAAAAATCAGATAGCCTTGCGAGTCCTTTTTTGTCCAAAATGACTATTTTTTTTCCTTGAAACTCAATAAGCTCGTCTTTCTTGAATTCCGATAGGAGCCGGATTACCGTTTCAGTGGCCGTTCCGACGATGCCGGCGATTTCTTCTCTGGTCAGCACTATATTAATACGCTGACTCTCTGCCCCGTCCACTCCGTAGGAATCCCCCAGTTTCAGCAGAGTCATTGCCAATCGCTCACGGATGGTTTTTTGAGTCGCATCGGTCAATTTGACCTCCATCACACCGAGATCCTTACAAAGCGCTTGGGTAATTCGTCTGTGAAACTCCACGTCCTCAGACATCACCTTTAAAAAGGTTTCCTTCGGCACAAAACATATTTGGGCATCTTCTACGATGGTCGCCGTAGTGGAATACACATCCTCCCCAATCAGTGAGGTATATCCAACAAAATCACCTTTTTGAGCAAGTCGGATAATCTGTTCCTTGCCGTTAGATGCTGTCTTGAATATCTTCACCACACCGCTATTCACACAGAAGACTCCAAGTGGTTTGGTGCCTTCGTAGTATAATATTTGCCCCTTTTTGTGAGAGATAAAGTTCTTTGCATCGGAAAGGCTGCACAAATGCTCGTCTGACAATCCAGCAAACATGGAAAATTTCCTACTCAAGCAAAGTTCACACGGAACGTTTTTGGTTTTTACTGTCATTACTGGCTATTCTGTTTTTAGAATGGCTAAATATACCAAAATCTATGATCAATATCATCCTTTAAGCACGCTATTTTAACCGATTTTCAAGGTTAAGCGCCAAATTCAGGGAATGTTTTCATCGGGATGTAGGTCTGTGATTGACTGGAAAAGCCAAGCACCACATGCTTTAACCCGTTTGACACAGCGATATATTTAGCTTGTATACGTTGATTATATGTACAAACCTGCTCCAACGTCCTTTGAGACAAAGTGACCTCCGGTGCTTTGCATTCGATGATCAAAAAGGGCTTTCCTGCACGATCTACCACGAGAATATCCAATCGTTTTGCAAGTTGATTGTACATAAGGCCCCGCTCTAACACAAACAGGCTTTTGGGATAGCGCATAACCTCTATCAGAAAATAAATCAAGTGTTGCCGTACCCATTCCTCAGGAGTCAATACCAGTTCTTTTTTACGGATGGGGTCGAACACATACCTCTTCCCCTCTGACTCAACAATTGATAGCTCGGCAGCAGGGAGGTTCAATACGGGAAAAGCGGCTCCTGTTAATCCATCCATGCAACAAATATCCGACCGTAAACCCACAAAAAAAACTAAAACTCAAGATAGGGCGCTAGTCTGTTCAGCCATTCCTCGGTAAAAATCTTGATGTTGAGCAAGTCTTCCGGCTTGGCAAAACGACCATGCTGATTTCGATAGGCATATATTACTTTTGCTTCACTCGCCCCTATATAAGGGTGTTGTCCTAGCTCCTTGGCGGTCATTTGATTGATAGCCAGTTTCTTCCGAACTGAAGGAGTAAAAGGAAACATGTCGTATACTTTTCCGGCCAAGTCCTCCGTCATGCCATATACCTCGAGTAATTGCCCTGCCTCGTAAAACCCACCCAAGCGATCTCTGTATTTTACGATACGGGAAGAAATTACAGGCCCCACCCCGGCCACTGCCTGCAAAAGGACCGAATCGGCATCGTGAAATGCCACCCTATTGAGTTCCGGAACACGCCGCCTAGTGAGTTGTCTACTATTTTCCCGAGAGGTATCTTGCGTCAGGATGGTGCTCTTCACGGCAACGGAAGCGACCCCTCCGACAGCAATTGACTCGCCTTGCTCTGCTTGAAGTTTATCTGCTATATCTTCGGCCTCTAAAATAATGCGATTGTATCGTGCTTTTTCCGCGCCTTGAACAAACCTCCCCAACAGATTAGGCATAAAATATAAAAAAACAAGAACGGGAAACACCATCAAAAACCCCCTAGATTCCCTTCTTGAAAAGCCGAAATACAATTTAAAAAAGCGAAAAACGATTCGTTTCATTATACATGATCGACAGTATGGGTAAATTTACATAATAGGGAATTTTTTTACAACATTTAGGCTTATATTTCCCATAGTCTAATCTGAAAGTCGAACCCGCGTGAGTTATTTAGACATTTTCTAAATTAATCACCAAACACGCTATTAGTTTATTTCGTCCTAATTCTGTGATAAATTTGCCGATAAGATCGGTAGCAAGCATGCAAAATAAGTTTCGAGCGTTAAGTTTATCCTATAAAAGTGCACCTGTGGAAACTAGGGAGCTTTTATCTTTAGATGACGGTTCCTCAAGAGAATTGCTGGTCAAACTGAAGGAATTCTTTAGTGTGACGGATACGCTGATCCTTTCTACGTGTAATCGCACGGAAATTTACTATTCTCATGAACTAGACCTTTCCATTGAGATCATCAAGTTGATGGGAGTAGAACGAGGATTGGCCAATCCTGTTTCCTATTTACAATATTTCGAAATTTTCAACGACGACAGAGACGCTATCAATCACCTGTTTCGGGTGGCGATGGGCTTGGAAGCGCAGGTAATTGGCGACATGCAAATTGCTAACCAAGTAAAGCGGGCGTATCAAACCTCTGCAGACTTGGAGATGGCGGGCCCATTTTTACACCGGTTGATGCACACCATCTTTTTCACCAACAAACGGGTAGTGCAGGAGACTGCTTTCCGAGACGGGGCCGCTTCGGTTTCTTATGCTGCGGTTGAATTAATCGAGGAACTTACCTCGAATACCCTGAATCCGCGCATTTTGCTTATCGGGCTAGGTGAGATCGGAGAAGATGTGGCTAAAAATATGGTGCACATCCCCACGGCGGTTGTAACGGTTGCCAACCGAACCTACGACAAAGCCAAGGAATTGGGAGAATCCTACGGATTTCATGTGATTCCCTTTGAAGATGTCTACAAGGCGATGGAAGAGGCAGACGTGGTGGTTTCCTCCATCATGAAGTCGGAACCCTTTATTACAAAAGGATTCGTAAAGGGATTGGACATTAAGAGCTACAAGCTGTTTGTTGACCTTTCTGTGCCTAGAAGTATTGATACCTCCATAGAGGATGTGCCTGGGGCCTTGCTTTACAACGTAGACAATATCAAGAGTAAAGCTAGCGAAACCTTAGAGAAAAGAATCGCTTCAATCCCGACCGTGGAAACAATTATCTCCGAGAGCATCGCCGAGTTTTATAACTGGAAAAAGGAGATGATGGTATCTCCAACCATCAATAAGCTTAAAAACGCCTTGGAGCAAATCAGGCAGGAAGAACTGGAGCGGCATTTGAAAAATGCTAATCCAAAAGAGTATGCTACTATTGACAAAATCACCAAAAGCATGATGCAAAAGATCATCAAAATTCCGGTGGTTCAACTACGAGCAGCCTGTCAACGTGACCAAGCAGAGGGGATGATAGACCTAATCACCGACCTGTTCGACTTGGAAAAACGTAGTGAACCCGAAAACCGGTAGGCCATCCCTCCTTTCATTTCCTTTATGGACCATATTTGTATTTTTTCCGGATACGGGCTACGCAAAGCTTGTAAAGACGGACGAATTCTCTATTTTTACCCACCTCGATAACGTGTGCGTATCCTATGAAGATCCAGTTAGTGCTTCCCTTGTTTCTTTCCTGCATTCTAAGCCTGATTGTTGAATTTGCTGCCCAAGGCCAGACCTGGGAAGTCTATGACAACGATTACAATTTACTGCGAAAAATTGAGAACGGAAACCTGAGCTATTTGGGCAATTCCTTACGAATTAACACACTAAACAACAACGTAAGCTTACTAAGTCAGGAGTATGAAACATTCTTTACGATAAAGGATACCAAACTGCACCAATTTCTCGAGCCATGGGTGATCGTTTCGAAAGGAGAAAAGCTCGGGGCGCTTCACGAATACGGCGATATGGTATTCCAGCCTGAGTTTGACCATATTGAGTCCTACTTCAATCTACTACTTGGCAAAAAAGGTCCAATGTTTTACGTATATGACCGAGGCACCAAGCAAACCCAAACTTTCGGCCCCTATGAATCTGCCCGATTAGCGCGCAATGGACAGTTGATCGCCAAAACACCACAGGGTTATCTATTGCCATTTTCTCCTGAACCTGACCGGATGTTTTTGGAGCTAACGGATGTTTCTGGAGATGTGATCATTTCGAAAGAACCCACAGGCTATGGGCTCATCAACCGGGATGGAGAGTACATACTCGACCCCATCATTGATACATTAGCTTTCTTGGGCGACAATCATTTTTTTGCCCACGATGGCAATCAATACATGCTTATTAAAGCACAAACAAACACCGCAGACATCAAATATACCAGCTACCATCGCATCACCATGGAAGATGGTGCCCTGTTGGAATATATCCACGGGAAATTGAGGCGGATCATGAGGAAGGACGGCATCCTATTGGATATCGTGGGCATGACAGAGGTAAAAATTACAGAGCGAGGCTATTACAACGTATACTTTAGGGACCAGAAGATTGGACTGCTGAGTCCTGCCGGCAAATGGGAAGTGCAGCCCGCCGCAAATATCAGCCGCCTCCTTCCGGGAAACCAAGGACTGTATGGCGCATGGATAGGTGGTAAATATGGATACGTGAATTCAACCGGCCAAGTAGTTATTCCAGCTCAATTCGATGATGTAAAACAGTTTTCCGAGGGGTTGGCAGCCACCATGAGCGGCTTTTCCTGGGGCTTCGTCAACTTAAACGGGGACATTGTCATTCCCCATCGCTACGATAAAACGGGGGATTTTTTCAGGGGGATGGCCATCGTCTACCAAGGCGGAAAAGCGAACCTGATAGATAAGGAAGGGAAGGAACTGCTACCTCAATTCTACGACCGGATAAGCCTAACGACTGACAACTATTACCTGACAGAGAAGAATGGAAAATATGGTCTGGTAAACCCCATGGGTGTAGAAATAACTGCACCGGTATTTGACGAGCTCCGACGGGAAGAATTCGACCGGATCTTAATCCGACAAAACGAAAAATATGGTATCATGCGTGAAAATGGCGATTTTTCCTTACCGCTATACTACACGAGCATCTTATTTGACGATACAAATAGAAAAATACTGGCCAGCCATCGGGAGCCATTACAGGTGGAGGTGCCCGAAGATAGTCGAAAAAAATCTACTCGTAAACCGAAGTAATCATCCATTGCAGCAAGTTATTCTGCAATGGATGATCTACTTATAACCCAATTTTTTGAAATATAACTACCTCCTTCGGGGAAATGATCCCGAGATGATCAAACCAATGGCATTGGCTGCATATACATTTGCCATTTCATCTTGATAACTCATGATGGTATAGGAAAGGCCTATCGACTTATACGCGAATTCAAAGAACGGCCCCGAGGCATTTCCAAGTGAAAAGTTGCCTCCCAATCCCCCAGAATTGAATCGAATGTTTTGGTGAAATGCCATTCCAACTCCCGTACGCCAGGTTTCATTAAATACATAATTTCCACTCACGCGTATTGGAATCCTCGTCAGCCGAATGTGTACGTTATCTGCGGCAGAAGTCACATACTTTATTCCGACACTGGATCGCAACCGTAGTGACTCCAAACCGGGCACTGCAAACTCCCCTCCCGCACCGATGGATATTCCTTGTCCCGCGTTTACTCGCTGAGATTGCCCATTGGTAAATTGAACGGTGGCTACCTCATCTCCTCCCAGTTCCAATGCTCCCTCGAGCAAAAACCTCAATGGCTTACTAGTTTGGGCGGACAATCTGTGTACAAAGGCGCTGGAGATCAGCAGCACCAGCAAAATCATGGTCTTCATTTTTCTTTTTTTGGTTTTAAAGTATAGGGAAAGTTTGAATGAAATAGGTAAAAGTATGCAATAAGCGTCAGGCAAGCAGATACTACGAAAGAACCATTCAGCCTTCGGTTTTACAGGCAGACATCACCATTTGAAACACCACAGGAAACCCTTGGTATCATATACCATGAGAAAAGGGCAAACTTCGTCAAGGAAAGGCTTCAACGAAATACGTTTATCCGAAGGTTTTTGCTTGTGTTTAAAAGAAAAAAATCACCCGATTTAGCCGGCTCCGTCCCTGTCTATATCGCGGTTTGGCGCATCTAACTGGAAAAGACCCCCACGCTGGAAAAACGTGCTCTTGTGTCTACCGCGCGTCATGCTCAAGTTCATAAAGTTTGGTGTTTTGTTCAAATTTAGAAAGCCGAAAATTTAAATCCTATAGGGTATTTAAACTTTTTTTCCCTAAATGAAAACCAATCCAAATAACTAATTATCAATTATTTACTTGGATTTTAGTTGTAAAGATCACGCATCATTTGAAACCCCGAAGCCATCAAACCGTCCATACTGAAAAACCGCGAGAAACTATCCAAATTCAAGTGGTTTGCTTACAAAAACCAATTTGATTAGGGTATTGAGTCAACGCTAAAAAAGCCCCGAAGAACTACCTCCGGGGCTATCCACCTCACCAATCCACGAAAAAATAAACCCTATTGCTAAGCGCTGTTCAGATAATTGCCAATCATCGTCTATCTTGATGGTAAATGCATATACGAAAAGTAGCCCCACATTGGATTTTTGGAGAAATCACTTTTTAATCTTTCCCTCACTCATTATCTCATACACGCTGTTTAGATAAAATTCTTTTTCCTCGGAATCGGCCGCCTGCTTTACCAAAAACACAAACTGCTTGAGTATGGTATTCACCTCTCTTTCAACTTCCGCGCTGATACCCTCTTGGCGAACCAGATGGGTGTTCCCTTTCGTCCAAAACAGGTACCGCTTGAGTTGCTTTAAAATCCGCAGGTACCGATAATCTTCTCTCCATTCACTGTAATCCCGTATGTACTCCCCAAGTATTCGCCTGACATCCCCTACGCTAGAAACCTTAAGCTGCTTGGCCTCTTCGGCCACTTCACGGATATGGTCCATGCTCAAACACAACACCTCCACGTGCTCGTTGACAAGCGGATCAATCGTCCGGGGAAGAGAAAGATCTACCAACATCGTGAAATCGGCTTTTGGTCCACTTTGCAGCATTTGACTTGTGATGACGTACTGGGGGGAATAAATAGCAGAAAATACGATATCGTGGCCAACTAACTGCTCTGGCAAATCAGCCAAGTTACGTACGCTTCCTGGTATGCCTCGGCTTTGAAAAAAATCGACCGCCTTTGACAAACTACGGTTGTACACCGTTAGATTCCGAATACCTCTAGACACCAAATACCTGACAAGCTGCTCACCCATCTGACCAAACCCAACCACCGCCACACTCGGCGAAGAGAAAATAGATAAGTATTCTGACACCATTTCGACAGCAGCCTGGGGTACGGAACTCACGTGCTTTTTGAAGCCCGTTTCATTGGTAATACGCTTATTCGCCGAAAACAACAATTGTATCAATCGGTGTAAAAAGGGCCCCAAAGTTCCCTCCCCGCAGGCCAAACCATAGGCTTTCTTTAACTGATTGATCAGGTGGGCATCTCCGAGAATCTGCGAACGGAGCCCCACCGCTACCTCACCAAGGTACTGCAAGCTATTTTCTTGCTCCCGGATCACCTTAAATACCCTATGCACCTCCTCAAAAGAGGAAGCTTTGGCTTGAGCAAGGACCTCCAAGCAAGCCGCTACCTGTTTCGGCTGCATCCATGCGATGATCTCGGTTCGGTTGCAGGTGGACAAAATCATCCACTCCTGCATCACGCCTCTGCTTCTGGCCAATTTATTAAAGGCTTGAATAGACATTTTGTCAAAGGAAAACTTTTCTCGAACAGAGACCTCTGCGTTCTGGTAGGCTAAGCTAAATACGATAAGTTGATTCATTCGTCTATGGGATAGTGGTACATCGAAATAGATAGTAAAAATGGATCAGCCAACTTGATCAGGCCCTATGCTGAATGATAGGGCCTGAAGTTCTATTTTGTGGCAATAAGCTAGGCCTGAATGATCGCTCCTTTTAGCCCACTACTCGTAAGTATCGCCCCAAACTCTTCGATGATTTCCATAGGTACACCGTTTTCAAGTGCACCCTCAACGACCGCCTCTACGAACAAATCGTAATCGGCAGCCGTGATCCTACCCGTCATTCGGCTATTTACGTCGGGATTATGTGCATCAGCCATATTCAGCCCCACGTAATCAATGTGTTGAGACCCGATATTTGCTGCGAGAAAATCGCTGAAGTCCATGACCAACTGCTGAAACCCGGAAAAATCACCGCCTCCTACCTCAGCAAGGAGTACCGAAAAATAGGGCTGTAAGTCATCGTATTTTCCACCATTATTCGTAGCAATCACCAAAACCGTACTAGTTACCACCTGCCGAAGCGCCAAATACCCAGCTTCTACAAGTTCCCCTTCCCTATCCGGATCTTCTATCAAACCAGAACCCCCAAGGCGCGTATAGAGATCGAGCTGCACTCCGGCTCCGCGCTGCACAATAGGCCCGCGCAGAGATTCCAATAGCTGCCCAACGGGACCTAATACATCCGGGGACGTAATGCCAGCTTGGGCCGCCCCAGCTACTACTGCTTGAATAAAAAGATCGTAGTCGCTGTCATTGACTAAGCCATTCATACGGGGGTTTTTGGCGGGGTCGTGGGCATCCTCCATGCTTAGTCCACCGTACATGAAATTCTTCGCTCCGGTAGCCTGCGCCAGCAAATCCGTAAAATCGCTTACCAAGGTGGTAAATCCGGAGGTCTCTCCCCTTCCCACTTCAGCCAATAGTACACTAAAGTAAGGCTGCAAATCGTCATAGGCTCCCCCATCGTTTGTAGCAATTTCCATTACCGTATTGGTTACTACCGTCCTCAAATTCAAGTAGCCCTGCTCCACCTGCTGTCCAGGATTATCCGGGTCATTGACTCTCGCTTCTCCTCCCAACTGCTCTGCGTAAAAGCTGTCGTCTGTCTCCGGGGTCATGTCCATTTTCTGATCATCGTTACATGCTGCCAGCAATAAAAAGGCTAGCCCCGCCGTAAACATTTTCGCTATTTGTCCCATCGTCTTGTTTGTTTAAATTTGATTAATTTGATTTATCGTTTAGCAAATAGATTTTCAAAAAAACCTCCCAACCGATAGATGAAGGAATCCTTGCTGAAAGCTGGGCAGCTGCTTGCCAACTCCTCAGTGCTGGGATGGTACCGGTATGCGGAGACCTGAAAATGTTCCTGTACGGATTGAATGATGGCTTCGGTCGACCATTTTTTTTGATCATACAGGCAAATAAAGAATCCGGCATCCCGGTTGATCCGAACATCTTTGATCCCCTCCTGCTTTTTGAACACACTGGAAAACGCTGCCTGCGCCTCCGCATCCAACTCCTGCTCAAAAATAAATTTGCCCATCGCAAAAACAGGCCCCTTCTGACCTTCGCTGGCGGTGACCATATATATATGCATAGCCAATACGACTACTAAAACTCCCGCCAAAACCAATGCTCCAATTACAATCCGCTTTATCATCATGTCATTTTCTGATTTTGAAAGGACATACGGAGTGAACCAGCCCATTGGATTTTGGCTACGAAGAAAAATGGAACATTTTTTCTCGAAAGGAAAAAATCACTCCCCTAGAAAAGCACCTCCTACTCTCAAAAATATCAGAAAATCGCTAATGAAGACGCTCATTAACAGGCATCTCGCTGTCAAACTTAAAGAAAATACCACTAAGAGAAGTGAAGGCCGCGATCACAAAAAAGACCACACTAAAGGCAACTGCGGCATTCTTGTCTATTCCCACGTAACCGTGTGCATACACAAACACAAGTTCGCGGGCCCCTACGCCACCTATTGTCAGCGGGAGCACCGAGATAATACTGGAAACCAAAAAAACCAGTAGGTAGGTCGCTTCCTGATCGT
Organism: Lunatimonas sp.; assembly: GCF_020832325.1. Lineage (GTDB taxonomy): Bacteria > Bacteroidota > Bacteroidia > Cytophagales > Cyclobacteriaceae > Lunatimonas. Next base: position 18,648 of record NZ_JAFIEU010000048.1, on the reverse strand, counting down.
GGATCCCCAGCGATCGTAGAATAAAAAATGCACTAAACAACTGCAACACTTGATTCAATGCAGAGTAAGCGGTGGTACTAAAGATACTTCCCATAAAATCTTTAAAAAATAAGATCATGGTTAGATACAGTCCAACGGTGACCATAAACATGCCTAAAGCGCCGAGTATCCATTGAGAAACCGGGAAAGCCCAATCAACTTCCACGACGACAAGCAGCGCAAACAATAAAAAAACCAAAACGGCCAACCCGTTACCACGGTCAAGCACCACGGCTTGAATGAGCTGTTTCACCGGTGCCTGAAAACGGCGTTTGAGCAAGTAAACCTTGTATCCGTCGCCCCCGATACCCCCGGGTAGAAAGAGATTGTAAAACATCCCGATAGCGTACAGCTTGAGGTTTTGCCATTCGGGCAGGTATACCCCCATATCCCTAAAATAGCCATTTAATCGGAAGGCGCAGAATACCTTGGATGCCACATAAAACAGTAAAGCTAAACCCAGCCAGCCAAAATCCGCCTCTTTGATCACGCTCCAAGTAGTCTGAGTATCGATCTTGGACACTACCAGGTAGACCGCTACCGCCGTCAACAACAGCTTAACCAGCAATTTGACGGGCTTGCTATTCACCTTTGAAAATTTCTTTGACCCGGTAGGTCTTCTTATCCTGAGATTCGAAATAGGTTCGCACGATGATCTCGGCGATGATGCCGGTAGTAATCAACTGAATCCCCCCTAGCAGCAAAATGAAGCCCGCCAACAAGATGGGCCTTCCCCAGATATCTTCCCCAATGATTTTCAGAATTAGCAGGTATATATTGACCAACACTCCGAGAAAAAAGGCCAATAACCCCGCCGTTCCAAAAACATGGATGGGACGTTGGAAATACTTTTGGAAGAATAGCATGAGGATCAAGTCCGCCATGACTTTGAAAGTCCGTCCTATTCCATAGTTTGACTGCCCGTGTATGCGGGGGTGGTGTTTTACATCTACCTCCGTCATCTTGGCCCCCTGTTGCTTGGCCAGGACGGGGATGAATCTATGCAGCTCTCCATACAATCCCATATGTTGGGCTATATGGGCTTTATATACCCTCAGGGTACATCCATAATCGGTCAAATATACCTTGGTGGTGTTCCTGATCACCCAGTTGGCTATTTTACTGGGTACCTTCCGGAGCACAAAACCATCCTTGCGGTTCGCTCTTCGACCTGCCACCACATCCCAATTTTCCGATTTGGCTTTTTCCAACATCATGGGAATATCACTGGGGTCATTTTGTAGATCACCGTCCATCGTAGCCAGATACCGACCTGTGGCTTGGTCTATACCCGCCGCCAAAGCAGTAGTCTGCCCGTAGTTTCGGTTAAAAATCAACAGTGACGTGCGGTCGTTTGCCAGCCGCTTCACCTCGCTTACGGTACCGTCTGTCGAGCCATCATCTACCAAAATGAGCTCGTAATCCAGGTGCTGAAGCGCAGCGTAGGTTGCTTCCAGCAAAGGCTGAATATTCTTTTCCTCGTTGAATACGGTTACTACGACTGAAATCTCCGGTGTGGGCATAAAAATAAATTTCCGTAAAATTAGGCTATTTTAAAGGGGTAGGCAAATCCAAGATGAACGAACCTGTCCGTATCCAGTAACCCAAACTGTTGAACGAAGGAAGATTAATGTGTATATTGACATTTTTATCGGGTACCGATGGTACCGATAGAATCCATCAAACCTGTATTAACCGATAACCAAAACTATCCATGAAATCAACCAAACGCAGAGATGCCCTCAAAACCATGGCAGTAGGCGGCAGCCTCGCCCTATTGACTCCCGGCATCCTGGTCTCCTGCTCACAAAAGTCTGAAAAAACAGCATCTGAGGGAGATACCCCTCCCATCAAAAAAAGTAAGGTCGGTGTAGCACTCGTCGGGCTGGGCTATTACAGTACCGACCTACTGGCACCCGCATTGCAGCTAACGGAAAACTGCTACCTCGCAGGTATTGTAACGGGCACACCCTCGAAGGCTTCGGCTTGGAAGGAAAAATACGGCATTCCGGATAAGAACATTTACAACTACGAAAATTTCGATCGTATCAAGGAAAACCCGGACATTGATGCCATATACGTCGTGTTACCACCTTCGATGCATGAAGAATACGTCATCCGGGCGGCAAATGCCGGTAAACATGTATGGTGTGAAAAACCCATGGCGGTGACTGCCCAAGAATGTCAAAACATGATCGACGCTTGCAAAAAGAATGGCGTTCAACTCACCATCGGTTACCGGCTTCATCATGAACCCAACACACAGGAATACCGTGGAATAATAAACGAAGGCAAGTTAGGCAAGGTCAAGAGCCTGAAGTGTGCTGCCGGTTATCGGGAAAACCGCACCGATCACTGGAAACAGAAAAAGGAAATGGGAGGCGGCGTAATCTACGACATGGGAGTGTACTCCATTCAGGGGGCCCGTTGCGGCACCGGGATGGAGCCTATCGCGGTAGTTTCGGCCAAAACGATTTCTACGCGTCCTGACATCTATCAGGATGGTCTTGCGGACGTAGTCGAGGCGACTTTGGAGTTTCCCGGAGGCGTGATGGCGGAAATCAAAACCAGTTTTGCGGAAAACACAAATTTCCTGACCGTAGAATGCGAACAGGGAATCCTAGCGATGGAGCCCTTCTCTGCCTATGCGGGCGTGAAAGGCACTAGCCCCTTGGGTGAGATCAATCATCCGTATGAAGTCCCCATGCAGCAAGCCATGCAGATGGACAACGATGCCAAGTCGATTCTCGAAAACAAGCCAGTTCTGGTTCCCGGAGAAGAAGGATTGAGGGACATCCGGATTGTGGAAGCTATTCTAAAAAGTGCTGAAACCGGAAATAGGGTACCCCTGTAACAAGTTCGATTAAAAGAGGCCCGGTGAATGTATCGGGCCTTTTTCTTTCATACATTTGAAAAATGAATCATTGGGAGAAAGAGATCCGGGCATTTGAATACTACCTGAAGATAGAACGGTCCCTCAGCCCCAATTCCATTTTGGCCTACCAACAGGACATCGAAAAACTCTCCCGCTTCATCCAAAGCGAATACCCCCAGATCAATCCGATGGATGTCCGTGTCGAACATCTTCGGCCCTTTGTTCATATGCTGGCAGACTTACAGGTCTCCGAGTTTACCCATGCCCGCATCCTCTCTGGAATCAAGGCCTTTTTCAAGTACTTGGTATACGAGGATAAGATCACAGAAAACCCAGCCCAACTGCTGGAATCGCCCAAACTTACCCGCAAGCTGCCGGAGACGCTTAGCTACCAGGAAATCGTACATCTGTTGGAAACAATTCCTTTGGGAAGCCCGGAGGGACATCGAAACCGCGCCATGCTCGAGGTACTTTACAGTTCTGGTCTCCGCGTATCCGAACTGGTGGATTTGAAGATCAGTCAGATTTATGAAGAAATCGGATTTTTACGGATTTTAGGAAAAGGGAACAAAGAGCGACTGGTCCCGGTAGGGTCCGATGCCAAAAAATACCTAAACTTGTACCTCAAAGAAGTCAGGAATTTTCAGTCAATTGCAAAAGGGCACGAGGACTTCGTATTTCTCAACCGTAGAGGAAAGAAATTGACACGGGTGATGGTCTTTTTAATCATCAAAAAACTCGCAGCGGAGGCGGGTATCCACAAGCGCATCAGCCCTCACACTTTCCGCCATAGCTTTGCTACCCATCTGGTAGAAGGAGGCGCTGACCTACGGGCCGTGCAGGACATGCTGGGGCATGAGAGTATTACGACCACTGAAATCTATACCCACCTAGACCGCGATTACCTTCGCCAGGTGCTAAATGAATTTCATCCCCGGAAGTAGTTGATCCTAAGCAACTGACCACGAGTACTTTTAACCCACCTTCTGATCTCAGAATCAACATTATTTAGCCAAGCCAGTAACCCTTTTTCACTTTAAAACCATAATTTAGCAACTTGAAAAAACCTTAGCACCCGTGTATAAATCGATCATTAAGCCGATATTATTTCTTCAGTCTCCAGAAAAAATCCACGAAATCACCTTCTCTTGGATTAGAAAAACCTTTGGACTGCCGATCATTGGATCGATTATTGAACGCGTATACAAGTTTGAAGACCCAACATTGGAACGGGAAGTTTTTGGTATCAAGTTCAAAAACCCGGTGGGCCTTGCTGCTGGTTTTGATAAAGACGCCAAAGTGATTGACGACATGGCAAAGCTCGGGTTTGGGTTTATTGAAATTGGAACCCTAACGCCAAAGGGCCAGGAAGGTAACCCAAAACCCCGTTTGTTTCGACTGCCCACCGATGCTGGCCTAATCAATCGGATGGGATTCAACAATGGAGGAGTGGAAAAAGCAGTAAAGCGGCTCAAAAAACGAAAATCTACCATCGTGATAGGCGGCAACATCGGCAAAAACAAGTTAACCCTAAATGAGGATGCCGAAAGCGATTACCTGTACTGCTTGGAAGCATTACATGCCTACGTGGATTATTTCGTGGTAAATGTGAGTTCTCCAAATACCCCCAACCTCCGGGACTTGCAGGAAAAAGAACCCCTGAAGAAGCTGCTAACTGCCGTGAAAAACGCGAATGACCGAAAAGAAAAACCCAAGCCTATCCTACTGAAAATAGCGCCGGATCTCACCAACGGTCAGCTCGATGACATCGTGGAAATCGTTTTAGAAACGGGCATAGACGGACTCATCGCTACCAACACCACGCTAAACCGTGGCAACCTCCATACCGATGTCAAGCAATTGGAATCCATTGGTGCCGGCGGAGTCAGTGGGCGCCCTCTAAGGGAGCGAAGCACGGAAATCATTCGCTACATTTCCGAAAAAAGCGGGGGAAGGTTTCCGATTATCGGCGTAGGAGGGATATTTTCCGCAGAAGATGCCTTAGAAAAACTGGAGGCCGGGGCCTCGCTGATCCAAATCTACACGGGCATGATCTATGAGGGGCCAGGCTTGGTGAAAAAAATAAAGCAGGGATTGGCCCGATTTTATCAGGGCTCATCCAATTAAAATTTAAATTTTTACTTACTTTATGCCGAAAGTGTACAAACTTGGAATAAATGGCTGCTAATACCTATAAGAAGAACACTTTTACCAAAAATCCAAAAGCCTCTGGAGCTCCGAAAAAGGCTCCCAGTAAGCTCCGCTTTGCCTTTCTAAAGGACAAACGATGGGGTGTTGCCACTGGGGTGTTACTGATTTTTGTGGCTGTGTTCTTTATGTTGGCATTCTTAAGTTACCTATTTTCTGGGCAGGCAGATCAGAGCGTCGTGGTCAACAATGACGGAGGTCCCGTGTCGACTCGGGTAGGTGAGGTGGAAAACTGGCTTGGATTTACAGGGGCTTGGATTTCCCATCAGTTTATTTTTCGCTGGTTTGGATTGGGAGCCTTGTTTCTCCCACCGTTTTTGTTTTTAGTTGGCTTTAGGCTTTCTTTTAAGAGGAATCTGCTATCGCTGTCCAGATTTAGTGTATTTGCGCTATTTTTTGTCATTTGGCTGGGTCTTCTGTTGGGCTATGTGGTCCATTTGATGGACGGTGTCAGCTACTTGGGATTTCTAAGTGGCGGTCTCGGCTACGAACTTGCGTTACTGGCAGACGGATTTTTGGGTTGGGGCACTTTGATTGTCATCTTTGCTTCCCTGCTTATTTTTGTCATCTTCTTCTACGACATAGACCGGCTCAGTTGGTTCACTGAGTCCCAAAAAGAAGGTGCTTCGGAAAACGGGGAGGACGAGGTTTTGCCTACCAATAGGAACAGATCTTCTGAAAAATATCCAACGGACGAATTGTCGGACCTAGAGGAAGAAGAGTTGGATGAGGAGGAGCTGGACGAAATACCGGACGAGTCCAGTTGGAAGGTCAGTACCAATGAAGTAGCTCCGCCAAAAAAAGGTCCAGATACATCTGTTCGCTTAGACCCGACCCCCTCCAAAAAGCAGGAGGTAGAGGAAACGAGTGAAACGGCATCGGACCGGTTTTCCGTGGAGGTTCCGCAGGGAACGGAGAAAACTGCTGACAAAGTAGAGAATCTTTCTCCCTACGATCCGACATTGGATCTGCCTAGCTACCAGTATCCCACCTTAGACCTCCTGAACGAACACGATCAGCAACGGGTAACCGTAAGCAGACAGGAACTAGAGGAGAATAAGAATAAGATCGTGGAAACCCTGGTCAACTTCAAAATTGGCATTCAGGAAATCAAGGCGACGATCGGCCCGACGGTTACCCTATATGAGATCATTCCGGATCCCGGCGTAAAAATCAGCAAAATAAAAAACTTGGAAGATGACATTGCACTGAGTTTGGCAGCGCTGGGAATACGTATCATTGCACCGATTCCCGGCAAGGGTACCATAGGTATTGAAGTACCCAATAAAAACCGGGAACTTGTGGCAGCTCGGTCGGTATTGGGCACGGAAAAATTCATGCGCAGCGACAAAGACCTGCCGGTAGCGCTTGGTAAGACCATCTCAAACGAAGTGTTTGTGGTCGATCTGGCCAAAATGCCCCACCTGTTGATGGCGGGTGCTACGGGGCAGGGAAAGTCCGTCGGGTTAAACATGATCCTGGCTTCGTTGATTTATAAGAAACACCCTTCTCAGCTCAAACTGGTTTTAGTAGACCCCAAAAAGGTAGAGCTCACACTGTTCAACAAGATTGAACGGCACTTTTTGGCCAAACTTCCCAATGCCGAGGAAGCCATAATCACTGACACTAAGAAAGTTATTTACACGCTCAATTCTCTGTGTATTGAGATGGATAACCGGTACGACCTACTCAAAGACGCCGGCTGTAGAAATTTAAAAGAATACAACGAAAAGTTTGTTGCCCGAAAGCTAAACCCTGAGAAGGGACATCAGTTTATGCCTTATATTGTCTTGGTAATAGATGAGTTGGCTGACCTGATGATGACTGCGGGCAAGGAAATTGAAGGCCCAATAGCGCGCTTGGCCCAGCTAGCCCGAGCCATTGGCATCCATTTGGTGGTCGCTACACAGCGCCCCTCGGTAAATGTGATCACCGGTATTATCAAAGCAAATTTCCCGGCCAGGCTTTCTTTTCGGGTAACCTCGAAAATCGATAGCCGCACCATTCTGGACGCAGGTGGCGCAGAGCAGTTGATCGGCATGGGAGACATGTTGCTATCCATGGGTTCGGACGTGATCCGCCTACAATGCGCATTTTTGGACACCCCTGAGGTGGATCGTGTTTGCGATTGGATTGGCGAGCAACGGGGATACAGCGATGCGTACCTCTTGCCGGAATTTGTCGGAGAAGATGGTGACGGCGGCATCGGTGATATCGATCTGGACGACCGGGATCCGTTGTTTGACGATGCCGCGCGCCTGATCGTCAGGCATCAGCAGGGCAGTACATCGCTGATACAGCGCAAGTTAAAACTCGGCTACAATCGCGCAGGTAGGATTGTGGATCAACTGGAAGCCGCCGGAATTGTTGGACCCTTTGAAGGTAGCAAGGCCCGAGAAGTGCTCATTCAGGACGAAAATAGTTTGGAACAATTATTGAACAGCCTATAACAATTAAGTAACCTATACACATGTTGAAATCAGCCATTTTAGTCAGCTTCCTGATTGCCGCGGTATCTCTAGACACACTGGGGCAAACGGACCAACGCGCGCAGACCATTTTAACCGAAGTTAGCGAGAGGTATCAGGAGCTAAACGGATTTAAGGCCACCTTCGAATACACCTACTCCACAGATACAGATGGCGTGATCCAAACCAATACTGGAGAAGTTTCCGTTAAGGGAGATAAGTACCGTTTGGTGTTGGACGATCAGGAGATTTACAACGACGGGAATACTGTTTGGACCTACATAAAATCCAGCAAGTATGAAGAAGTGACCATCAACAGCGTGGACAAAGACAGCGACGAACTCACTCCCTCCAATATATACACCATTTACCAGCGAGGCTATAACTCCAAGTTGCTGGGTGAAAAGACGATGGACCGGAAGCCCGTGTACGAAATCCTACTCACTACAGATAAAAAAGGCTCTCAATTTAAGGAAGTAAAACTGTATATCGAGAAAAACCAAAAAGACCTCCTAGCCTGGGAGATTAAAGATGATGTGGGCGGGATATTCCTGTACAAATTCAAAGAGGTGCGTAAAAATGAGCCCCTTCCTAATGAGTACTTTGTATTCGATTTCAAAGCCAACAGCAAAGTCGAAGTGATCGACCTGCGCTAAATCTGCATATTCCATTCTTCCGAACTTTTCAATCTATGAACAAACATCAATTAGTGACCCAGATTCGGGAAAAACAGTCCTATTTATGCGTAGGACTGGATCCGAGTATGGACAAAATCCCAGCCCACTTACACAAGGAAAAAGACCCCTTCTTTGCGTTTAACAAAGCTATCATCGACGAAACGATCGATTACGCAGTTGCTTACAAGCCCAACACGGCTTTTTACGAGGCTCTGGGCACTAAGGGCTGGGAGAGTCTGGAAAGAACGTTGGACTACCTACCCTCTTCCGTTTTGAAAATTGCGGATGCAAAACGCGGAGACATAGGCAATACGTCTAACCTGTATGCCAAGGCCTTTTTTGACACGCTGCATGCCGATGCCGTCACCGTCGCTCCCTACATGGGAAAAGACAGCGTTACACCTTTTTTGGGTTTTGAAGATAAATGGGTCATTTTGCTCGCACTTACCTCCAATATTGGTAGTGCGGATTTTCAGCTTTTCCAGGACAGCACCGGCAGACAGTTGTTTGAAGAAGTTTTACTCAAAAGCAAAGATTGGGGTACGCCGGAGAATATGATGTATGTGGTCGGGGCTACCCGGGGGGAAAAGATTGCCGAAGTACGGAGAATTATCCCAGAACATTTTCTATTGGTTCCGGGAGTAGGTGCCCAGGGCGGATCCTTACAAGACGTAGCACTGCACGGGATGAACCCTGACGTGGGCATTTTGGTCAACTCCTCAAGGGGAATCATTTACGCCTCATCGGATAGGGATTTTGCCCAGGTGGCTAAAAAAGAAGCCATCAAGCTTCGGGATGAAATGTCCGAGACCTTGCAGAAACTCAAGTAACAGCCTTTACATCAAGGACGAAGGAAAAGATCGCACTATATTTTTTGCGCGGCGCTGTTTTTGCATAAAAAGATTTTTTCATAACTTAAAGGTTCGCTTTTAACCGATTTTTTATGGCAAATTTTCAGGAAGACTTTCTCCATCTGGTCTGGAAATACCAGTACTTTGACAAAAGGCAGTGTTTGTCCGAAGACCATGCAGAACTTCAGATACTCAAGATTGGATACCAAAACCATCACGAGGGACCTGATTTCAAAGAAGCACACATCCGGATCGGCAACGTGGACTATTTTGGCCATGTAGAGATCCATCTCAAGTCTTCCGATTGGAAAGCACACGATCACCAACATGACCCTGCCTATAATAGCGTGATACTTCATGTGGTATGGGAGCACGACATGGAAATCCAACGGAATGACGGTACCACCATTCCCACATTAGCCCTCAGCGGAAAGGTCTATTTGGACGTGGTCCGTAATTACGAGCGCCTCCTATCTTCATCCAGCCACATCCTATGCAGCGGACAATTGAAAAATGTTCCCGACATACTGAAATTTTCCATGCTGGAAAAATCTTTGATCGAACGCATGGAAGAGAAAAGCTCAAAAGTCTTGGAACTGCTCGCGGAAAATACCCAAGATTGGGAAGAGACCACCTACCAATGGCTTTTTTGGACTTTTGGTTTCAAAACCAACCAACAAACCATGCTCAAACTGGCCAAAAGCCTCCCCTACAAGCTGATCAAACGACATAGCAACCACCGGTTGACCCAGGAAGCGCTGCTGTTTGGGCAGGCAGGCCTATTGAGTGCCTATAGCGAAGGGCTTTTTCCTCCGGGAACTGCCGACGGGTATGTGGATAGTTTGGTAAGGGAATACCAGTTTTACCGACAGAAATACGGACTAAGCCCGCAGCTATATCCCTCCGAATGGAAGTTCATGGGCGTTCGACCCGCCAACTATCCAACGATCCGCTTGGCTCAATTGGCCGCACTACTGTCCAATAGCCCCCATATATTTTCTAAGGTGATTCACGAAACGAGCGGAATGGACGATTTTTCGGCAATATTCCAGCTAGCAGTTTCTCCTTATTGGCACAATCACTATCATTTTGGGAAGTTTTCGGAAAAACAATCCAAACGAACGATTAGTCCCGGAACTCTTTCGCTGTTAGGAATGAATTTCATGATCCCTCTATGGTATGCCTATGGAAAATTCATGGATAATCTGGACTGGCAGGAAAAATGCTTTGGCATGTTGCAGGAAATTCCCGCCGAATCCAACTCGGTGATCGATAAATTCGAAAAAGTAGGCTGGGAACCCGTGCAGGCGTTTGACTCGCAGGGGATGATCGGTTTATATAACCACTACTGCAAGGGAAAAAAGTGCTTGGATTGCAAGATAGGCCAAGCCCTGCTCCGTCCATCGGGGAAATGAATATTGCTTCCGAGCTCTTTTTGCCGTAATTTTGCGACCTTAAAAGAAACGCATGGAAAAACCTGTCATCATCTTAGGAGCGAAAGGTATCGCACATCCCGCATTAGAGATCTTCAATAGCCACAGTGTGATCGTGTACGGCTTCTTAGACGAAGATGAATCCATGCATCAAAAAGAAATCAATCACGTGGCTGTACTCGGTAGTACAGAGGATGATGGCTTTCTGAAGCTTATTGGAAAAAAATGCGAAGCATTTGTAGCCGTTGATGACCCTAGCTACCGTAAGTATTTGGTCAAGTTGCTCAATGAACGGCGAAAAATACAGCCCATCAATGCCGTACACAAGACGGCCTATATTTCTACGGACGCTGCCATAGGTCATGGCAACTTTATCAACGCCAAGGTATCCTTGGGAGCTGGATCCTCGATTGGTAACCACTGCATTTTCCACTCAGGCGCCCTACTAGAACACTTGGTGGAGGTAGGTGACTATGTGCAAGTGGGAGCTGGAAGCATCATCAATTCCGGTGCGAAGATCGGAGAAGGTGCATTTATTGGCTCTGGTGCCATCATTGTATCGGGCGTCACTATTGGTAAAAATGCCCGGGTTGGGGCAGGTTCCTTGGTCATTGCGGACGTGGAAGACGAGGCTACCGTATTCGGAAATCCCGCTAAAAAACTGGAATAAAGTATACTAAATTTATACAAATCGATTCACCTAAACACCCTGCTTGAAACAGGGCTTACGTCATGGAAAACGAGAAATACCTCATTCTGCTTTACTATTGCTACGCGCAAATAGAAGACCCCGAAGCTTACCGGGAAGAGCATCATTTATTTTGTATTGAAAACAATATACGCGGCAGGATCATCGTATCCTCAGAAGGCCTAAACGGTACCGTATCGGGCCTGGAGGCAGATTGCCAACGTTACATGGACTACGTCAGGTCCGACCCTCGCTTTGCGGATACAGAGTTTAAAATCGACACGCATGACCAGCATGCATTCGCTAAAATCCACGTACGGGCCAAAGATGAAATCGTACATTCCGGCCTAAAACACCTCAATCCAAGGGAAAAAACAGGCAAACACCTAAAACCCTTGGAGTTCAAGGCGATGAAAGACCGGGAAGATGTGGTGATTCTGGATGTCCGTTCCGACTACGAACACAAGCTGGGACATTTTAAGAATGCACTGCGACTCGATATAGAGAATTTCAGAGATTTCCCTGAAAAGGTAAAAGAATTGGCCCACCTCAAAGACAAGAAAATCCTCACCTATTGCACAGGAGGTATCAAGTGTGAGAAAGCCTCTGCCTTTCTACTGGATCAAGGCTTCGAGGATGTATACCAACTACATGGAGGTATCATAAAGTACGGCATGGAAGCCGGAGGCGAGGACTTTGAAGGAAAGTGTTATGTCTTTGATAATCGGGTGGCGGTGGACGTCAATCAGGTGAATCCCACGGTGGTCTCTACCTGCTATATTTGTGGCACCAAATCGGACCGCATGGTAAACTGTGCCAACCCGGTTTGTAACATCCACGTGCCGATTTGTGAGTCCTGTGGTTGGGAGTACCAGGGTGCCTGCTCTTCAGAATGCATCGAACATCCGGAAAAGCGGCCCTACGATGGCACCGGCTATTACCAAAAAAATACGGTGGGCTACAATCCGTACAAAGGGTTTTACCGGAAGTCTGATAAACAAGCCACTCCCTGTCAGTCCGATGCCAATTCCTGAATCCGAGCTGATCATAAATCGAGATGGCAGCATCTACCACCTGCACCTAAAGCCGGAACACCTCTCCGACCGGATCATCACGGTGGGCGATCCCGATCGTGTACCTATGGTGTCGCAGTATTTTGACGAAATCATTTACTCGGGCAGGAAGCGTGAGTTCGTGACCCATACCGGTTATTACAAGGGAAAACTATTTTCCGTCATCAGCACCGGCATGGGAACCGACAACATTGAAATTCTCATGACCGAACTCGATGCCCTTGTCAATGTGGACCTGGAAACCCGCATTCCCAAGCAACAACATACTACACTGAAAATTGTGCGGGTAGGAACATCTGGAAGTCTGCAAGCGGACACCCCCGTTGACAGTCTCTTAGCGTCCACCTTTGGAGTGGGGTTGGATTCGCTTATGGCCTTCTATCCTATCCAATATGATTCTTTCGAATCATCCATTGCGTCCCAGGTACAAGCCTGTCTCCAATTACCTTTCCTCCCCTATTGCGTCAAAGGATCCGAATACTTACTCTCTCGCCTTGCCAAAGACCTTCCCCGGGGCATGACGGTAACCTGCCCCGGCTTTTTTGCACCACAGGGACGGGAGGTCCGTATCAAACCCGCCCTTCCAGACATGATGAGTACCTTGTCAAAACTATCATTCAAAGACAGTCGATTAACAAACTTTGAAATGGAAACAGCCGGCTATTACGCCATGGGGCGCATACTCGGTCACGAAGTCCTCAGCCTAAACGCCATTGTAGCCAACCGGGTTGAGAAAACTTTTTCCCAACGTGCGGATGAGGTAGTGGACAGGCTAATATTACACACCTTGGAGAATTTTTAAGCGTTGTTTTGACAATACATATTACCTTTCCCTTTTATTATTCACCGCTCATCCCCTTGCATTTTTTCTTCACATAAAAGCCCATAAACTGGGGCCACGCGGCATATTAATTGTATATACATATATATATCGAACAATTTGATTTATAAGGTGTTCTAATTTTATAGCGAGGTTAGTCTAGCAACTTTTGCGGATGGAAATTCGCAATAGACCCTCCAAATGAACATTCTTTAGAAGCCAGCCGATTGGTTGGTGAGCCTCCTGTTTAGCCGAAATTTTAATGCCATGACTAAAATTACGTGTATTTTCGCCCTTTTTTTTATTCTATTTCAAACCCAAGCTCAGGACATCTCCCTTCGTGGAAAGGTGTTTGAAGAAAGTAGTGGAAAGGGGCTGGAATTTGCCAATGTTGCCCTGCTATCGCAATCCGATTCCTCGGTTGTAGCTGGCGGAATGACCGATTTGGATGGGAGTTTTGATTTTGTATCAAAACCCGGTCAATATATCCTTCGAATAGGCTTCATCGGCTACGACAGTCACTATCAAAACCTCACACTGGGAGAGCGCAGAACGGTGAATTTGGGCAATATCTCGCTCAGATCCGATGCCGCAAATCTACAGGAGGTCGTGGTGGAAGGAGTCAATTCCATTTTTGAATCTGACATTGACAAGCGAAGATACGACGTAGAAAATAGCGTAGTAGCCGAAGGTGCTACCGCCTCTGAACTTTTGGAAACGCTCCCTTCCATACAGGTAGATGACGAGGGAGGTATTAGCATGCGAGGAAGTGGAGACATATTAATCTATATCAATGGTCGACCGTCCAATCTATCTGGAGACGATGCGGAATCTATCTTGGCCCAATTCCCGGCAAACAGTATCAAAAGCGTGGAATTGATCACCAACCCTTCCTCTCGCTACGATGCGGCCGGTGTGGGGGGAATCATCAACATCATCCTGAAGAAAAACGAAAAAACGGGGCTCAATGGTCAAGTAAATGTGTCTGCGGGTACGAGAGATAAATACAATGCTGGGGTCAACCTCAATTACGGTGCCGGTAAAGTCAACTATTATGCCTCTTACAATTACCAAAACAGAAGGATGTTTAGAGAGTCAGACGCATTTCGCGAAAACCGGATAAATGGCGTTTCTCCATTCCTAGATCAGGACTCCTACGGCGAAAGTGTGGACATCAACCACCTGCTGCGGGGGGGCATAGACTACAACATCAATGAAAACCAAACCCTGGGTTTTTATGCCCAAGGTAACTTTCGGGACCGAACTGGTTTCAACAACCTCAATCAGCGCAGCCTCAACAGCTTAAACCGACAGGACAGCCTCTTTGTGAGAAATCAAAACGATACCCGGGAAAGCTTCAATGCGGAAACTGGCGTGAATTACAACTGGGAGATCGATACGCTGGGCCAACGTCTATTCACTTCGCTGTCATATTCTCGAGACGAACGTACCCAAGTAGAGAATTACGAGCAGTTTTTTTTCAACGAATCAAACGAAGCAGTACCTGCCAACAACCTACAGCAAATTAACACCGTCCCTCAGACCAGTGACTTGTATGTGTTTCAGTTGGATTACATCAAGCCATTTCGTGATGGGGGCAGCTTGGAAACAGGCCTGAAAGGTACATTTTCCCTTTGGGATCGAAGTCAGGAATTCATGCAAGGCGATCAAAACAACGCGTTCATCCCCACACCGATTGATTCCATCAGCGACGGCTTTGTCTTTAACGAGGATGTATACGCCGCCTACATGAGCTACCGCAACCGAGTCGGCAAAGTAGGCTTCCAAGGGGGACTTCGGGGGGAATACACCGAGACAACCGGTACGCAAGCAAGTAGACTCGAACCTTTCGTCAATAACTACTTCAACCTGTTTCCGAGCCTTTACCTGTCCTATGAATTGGGCCAAGAGCATGAATTCACAGCCAACTACAGCCGAAGGATCAGCAGACCCAACATGTGGTCGCTATCACCTCTGTATCGAGTGCGTGACCTGTTGAACCTGAGCGTGGGCAACCCATTTCTTCAGCCTGAATTTACCGACAGCTATGAGTTTGGCTATATGAAGGGTTTTGAGAAATTCCTTTTTAATGCAACAGTATACCACCGGGCTTCTACCAATGTACATACCCGGGTCATACGCCTTACCGACAACAATGTAGCTATCCAAACCCGGGAAAATGCCCTGCGTAGAAATGCAACCGGCCTGGAGGTCATCAACCAAATGCAATTGGCGAACTGGTGGGATGCCACCGTATCGGGAAATTTCTTCTATTCAGAAATCATTGGCGACAATATCGAGCAGGGCTTCAACAACAGCAACTACAGTTGGACGGTTAGCTTGCTTTCAAATATGGCCATCCCCAATCTTTTCACCTTTCAGGTACAAGGAAACTACCGGGGTCCAATCGTGCTGCCACAGGGGCAAATTGAGCCTTTTTGGGGATTGAATGCCGGTATCCGGAAAAACGTTATGAATGACAAAGGCACGATCAGTCTAAATGTAAGTGATATTTTCAACACACGAATTTTCCGAATCACCAACGAAGACAACCGGTTCGTACAGGAGCGGGTGTTCAACCGGGAAACCCGCATAGGGACTATCGCTTTTACGTACCGGTTTGGAGGATTTAAAGAAAAAAGCAACGGACGTCGCGATAGAGATGACGACTTTGACGACGGGGATTTTTAGCAGGTCTTGGCATACAAGTCTGCGAACTGGAAGGGATTATCACCCAATCCCTTCCAGT
Organism: Lunatimonas sp.; assembly: GCF_020832325.1. Taxonomy (GTDB): domain Bacteria; phylum Bacteroidota; class Bacteroidia; order Cytophagales; family Cyclobacteriaceae; genus Lunatimonas. The sequence continues at coordinate 2,767 of NZ_JAFIEU010000048.1, read as the reverse complement.
TCGCTGAGTTCCAGCCATCGTAGTTCCAATGCACCAATTTCGTCTTCGATTTCCTGAATCCCTTTAGAAAGCTCCATAAGACGCTCATGGTTTTCGCCCGGTGAATTGAGTGCTGCTACCAATGCCTCTTTTTTACCCGCCAGATCTTCCAGCGCCTGGGTGATTCCTTCAAATTCCTTTACCTCTTTGTAGGTAGCTTTTCGGGTCGTACCAGCTGGGGCAGATACGGTCTCTACGACTTTTTCAGTTTCTGGAGAACGCTTCATTTCCTTGGCTTCGGTACGCTGTTCCTTTTGGTACTCTCGGAGATCCGTATAGTTTCCGGGGAAGTCGCTGACAGCCCCCTCTCCCTCAAACACAAAGATGTGCTCTACCAAGCGGTCCATGAAATATCGGTCATGGGACACAATGAGCAAACAACCGGGAAATTGATCCAAAAAATCCTCCAAAGTATTCAGCGTAACAATATCCAAATCGTTGGTGGGCTCATCCAAAATAAGGAAATTCGGACTCTTGATCAGTACCATCAACAACTGAAGCCGCCGCTTTTCCCCGCCACTTAGTTTGCCCACGGGCGTATGCTGTTGTTTTGGCGGAAACCCAAATTGGGTCAAAAACTGGCTAACAGTGATTGTACTTCCACCCGCCAGGGTCACTACTTCCGCGACATCCTTCACGATATCGATCAGCTTTTTGGTGTCATCAAAAGCAGTTTCCTCCTGTCGATAGTAGCCAAATGCAGTCGTCTCACCGATGCTGATACTTCCGCTGTCAGGTGCTGCCTCTCCGGTCAGGAGCTTCAAAAACGTCGTTTTGCCGGCACCGTTTGGACCCACAATGCCGATACGGTCCCCTCGCTTGAAGGTGTAACTAAACTTATCCAGTATCTGCTTGTCTTCGTACGACTTGGACAGGTCCTCGATTTCGATGATCTTCTTACCGAGACGGCTGGTTTTTACCTCTAAGGTAACTTCCCGTTCGTCCTTTTTGCGGAGGGCCTTCTCTTTGGTAGCTTCGAAGGCATCCACCCGGTATTTGGCTTTCGTGCCCCGGGCCTTGGGTTGTCTGCGTATCCAATCCAGTTCCTTTTTGTATAGACTCTTTGCTTTCTCCTGCTCTGAAAGTGCTACCTGCTTTCGTTCCTCCTTCTTTTCCAAAAAATAGCTGTAGCTGCCCGCATACCGAAAAATACGGCTGTCGTCGAGCTCCAAAATCTGATTGGTGACTTTCTCCAGAAAATACCGGTCGTGAGTTACCATTAAGAGGGAAAGATTGGCTTTGGAGAGGTATTCTTCCAGCCATTCGATCGTTTCTAAATCCAAGTGGTTTGTTGGTTCATCTAGCAACATCAGATCAGGCCGTTCCAGGATCGCTTTGGCCAGGGCCACCCTTTTTCGCTGCCCACCACTTAACTCCTGTACTGAAATACCGGTATCATGTAGCCCAAGTTTACCCAATACTTCATTCACTTGAAATTCATAGTCCCAAGCTTGGAGAGCGTCCATTCTTTCAAAAATCGACTGAAGTTTATCCTGATTATCTTCACCGCGCTGAGATGCCAACATTTCCTGCTGATAGGCCTTGATGACCTGCAAGGTTTCGTTGGTGGTATCTTCAAAAAGCGCCTGCAATATTGTCAGCCCTTCCCCAAACACGGGGTTTTGGTTGACATAGGATACTTTCACACCTTGCTTAACAGCCACGGTACCAGCATCTGGAACCTCAACCCCCATGATGATTTTCATGAGCGTAGATTTACCCGCGCCATTTATTCCCACAAGAGCCACTTTCTGCCCCTGATCTATTCCAAAAGAAATTTGTTGGAAGAGCACCCGCTCCCCGTAGGACTTCGTCAGTCCCTCTACTGATAGGTAATTCATGCGGCAAAAATACCAAAAGTTTGCCAGCAAATGACCTTTTCAGCTTATTTCATCAATGCATTGATCGCATTGCCCAAGGCTTGAAAGGCTTCCTTAAGGTATTTCAGTGATTCACTTACCCTAGGCTCCATCTCTTCGCGCGTATCTTGGTATTTTTCTTTGTAGTAAGCTTTGCGTTCCTCAAATTCCTTCTCCAAGGTATCCCGCTTTCCCTTCAACTCCTCAATCCTCTCCTCTATCTCGTCCCGCAACTCAGCTGAGGCTTCCGCTCCCTTTTCAATAAGGTGTTCGATCTTCTTTCCTACATCTTGCAGAATTTTCTCTATTTCTTCGAATGATTTGTCTGATTTTCCCATTGTCTGGCCTCTTATACGGATGATATACCTACGAAAGATAGCCAACTTGGACGGTTTTTACTAGGAAAAAGGAAATGGGGATTTTGAAAGGATATATGCTTCGCGATATTCATAGATACACGCCTTCGGTGAAATATTGGGTTACATTTAAAGCGTTAAGGTCGTTATGGGTTCTTGGTATTGGTAAGGATAAAGAATCGCAAGTTTGCCATATCAAACATCTCCAATCTAAAAATCTCATATTTCCATCTAACGAAAAACCCATGGATTGCTCCTAGGGGCCTGTAATAATATGGCTGAACCTATCCGCCCATGCGGATCGGGATGGGAAGAGGAGGGACTGAATTTCCATTAACAGGTCTAAAATATATCGTCGGAGGCATATATCTGTCCATCCCCCGATACCCCCTAAAAACACAAAACCCCCTAGAGTTCTCCTTAGGGTTCTTATAAAGTGGCGGCGATCCCGATACTCGGGACAGGCTCTACTCTCCCGTACGCCTAGGCGTACCAGTAACATCGGCGCGGCAG
>NZ_JAFIEU010000042.1 GCF_020832325.1 Lunatimonas sp. | reverse complement strand
GTAGCAAACAGCAGTGACTTCCCGCTCATGAGCGTAAGGGACCTGAGGATATTGATGGTCGTATTGCTCTTTGGCAGCCCGGAGGACTTTGAAAGAAAACTCAACCAAATGAAATCGAGCACGATGCAAGCGACACACAGAGGAACGATTGTAATACGTGCGAGATTCCATCTGACCATTAAAAATCAATTATAGACAGATGAAATCGAGCATGACGCAGCCGTCACACACTGGGATGACTATCAACCATGCGAGATTCCATGTGACCGCTGAAAAACAATTATAGACACATGAAAACCAGACATAAAAAACGTAAAGGAGACATCGACCGGTATTGCAAAAACGATGGCTAGTTTAACTTAGTAAAGTAGAATTAGAATTGCTTTGAAGTTCATTTTCATGCCGATTCCCGCGAATTCACCTATCTTCGTTGCATGGAACAGGGTTCACAGGATTTAGAACAACAATTTTTGAGCAGTCTCGGGATCACTGCCTTTAATGAGATGCAGCGGGCTTTTATAAAGACGGCAGCGCATCATCCCCATACCATGCTGTTGGCACCCACGGGTTCTGGCAAGACATTGGCCTATTTGTTTCCGCTGGTCCAAGGCTTGGACCCGACGTCCAGGAGTATCCAAGCGCTGATCATCGTTCCATCCAGGGAACTAGCGATACAGACCGAGCAGGTCTTTAAATCCTTGAAAACCGGTTTTAGGGTGAGTACCTGTTATGGCGGACATTCGATGAAGCTGGAGAAAAGCAGCTTGGGCGAGTTTCCGGAGGTGGTGGTCGGAACCCCCGGCCGCCTCTCGGATCATGTGAATGTAGGTTCCCTGGACACTTCTGCTATCCAAATGGTTGTGTTGGATGAGTTTGACAAGTCGCTGCAACTCGGCTTTCATACCCAAATGGGTGATATCTTCCGGAAATTGCCGGGTAACCAACGGCATTTCCTAACTTCCGCCACATCCATGGGGCGTTTGCCTGAATTTCTTCCGTTTGAACATCCTGAGATCGTAGATTTTTTGTTTCAGGAAAAGGATTCCAACTTGGCGTTGAGGTTATTGGCTACTACCAGCAAGGAAAAAGTGCAGGGACTGATGCGCTTGGTTTCTCAATTTCAGGAAGAAGCCTGCATTGTATTTTGCAATCACCGCGATGCCGTAGATCGGATTAGCGTGCTATTGAGTGGGTATGGCTATGCGCATACGGTATTACACGGTGGGATGGAGCAGCTAGATCGGGAAAAGAACCTGCTGAAATTTAGAAGTGGCGTGGTCAATTTACTCATCGCTACTGACCTTGCATCAAGGGGATTGGATATCCCTGAGATCCGGCACATCGTGCACTATCAGCTACCTCCAAAGGAGGAGGCTTTTATCCATAGAAACGGTCGTACGGCTAGGATGCATGCCTCTGGACAGAGTTATTTGGTTGTGGCAAACGATGAAGCCCTCCCGGACTACCTGTCTGCCGAAGGGCTAGAGGAGCTGTCAGTCGATGAGGCGGCAACAGCTGAGCCTGCTGTATTTTCCCTGATCTACCTCAGCGCTGGCAAGAAAAACCATATCAGTAAGGGGGATATTGCAGGGTTTTTGATCAAAAGTGGCCATGTACAAAGCGAAGACCTCGGCCTGATTACCATTATGGATTTTGCGAGCTATGCAGCCGTCAAGCGTACGGTTGCTCCTGCCCTGGTCCGTAAACTTCACGGTCAAAAATTGAAAAAAGTAAAGGTGAAAGTAGCGGAGGCCAACTGAGCGGAGTTTTCCTGTCGAACCACCACATACTTGCCTTTTCGCTAGTCCTTCGATAGGAGTTAGTTGCCGATCACTTTGATTAGTTTCCCTTGTTCGACCGTATCGTCCAGTTCCATACCGTTTAGGATGGCCAGTTCTTCCAATCTATCCTGCGGCATTGCAAAATGTTGCAGCGCTGCACGTAGGGACATGTTTCTGGGTGTCGTTTTAATTCGAACAACCTCTGGTTTTCGGTTCAGTTTTTCCGTGTCCTTCAGTTCTTGAAAGGCCCGCATGGTGTTCTGAAATGCTGGCAGATAGGTAGGGAAATTGGAAAGCGCCGAAATGCCCATGGTATTATAGATCGTGCCTCCGTAAAGTATCATGGTTGAAACCACACGGATCGTTCCTGCTTCCTGTTTTTGATCCGCCAGGGTTACCAACGCCGGAAGACCATTGATCCGCTCCTCTTTTGACTCTACTTGTTCCAGTTGGTACTCCTTCAAAAGGTTACTTGCTGCATCTCTGAGGGAATTGCCCGATGCAAGGGAAAGCATCATAAGGGCCTCGCCACTTTTTGGGGCCATCTGTACCTGCTGTGGGGTATTCTGAAAGCTCCAATCCTTCGGTACGGGGAAGGAAAATTTTAACACAGGATGATAAAAAACGCCATTCTCTAGGAACCCCTGATTGGGATCTTCTCCCAAGATGATACCGTCAATTTTTTGTAGGTAGCTGTCACGGTTAATGTCAGCATTTGCCATGTTCAGTTTTTCCTGCCATTCACCTGCCATTCTGGCCACGGTGAGGTTTCGTTCGGCGGGAGAGGGATGAGTGGATAAAAAATCCGGTATATCTCCTCCTCCGGCATTGGCTTGCTGCTTTTCCAGGGTTCTAAAAAAACCCGCCATTTCCGTGGCATCATAGCCTATTTTAGAGGAATATTCCACACCGAGTTTGTCGGATTGTCTTTCAGCCTCTCTACCAAAGCTTAGTAGGGCTAGTTGCATTCCTTGAGAAAGAGGTTCTACGAACTGATTGAGTTCTGGGACCAAGATGACACCGGCAATCAACCCCAATTGGCTAAGGAGCTGATTTCGCTGTTGGATCACTGAGTGTCTGGCGGTGATGTGACCGATTTCGTGGCCTAGCACACCGGCAAACTCTGCTTCGTTGTTGAAGTGGGCCATGATTCCGCGCGTGAAGTACACATATCCCCCAGGTACCGCAAAGGCATTGATTACAGGGGAGTCCACTATCTTGAATTCATAGTTCAGTTTGGGACGATGCGAAATCGCAGCCATTTCGAGACCTTTTTCCGTTATGAATGCCTGCAGCTTGGGGTCCTCGTAGAGACCAAAAAAGGCGACGATTTGCGGGTCGGACTCCTTGCCCATGGCGATTTCCTGTGCTTCAGACATCAATACCAGCTGTCTTTTGCCAGTGACCGGGTTGCGGGCACAACCACTAAACAGTATAGTGCTCAGTACAAAACCGGTGAGAAGGAGGGTATATAATTGGTTCATAAATTCGCAGGTTGAAGCCTAAAAGCAGAGAATAGACATCCCCAAAGGTTCGGGTACGGAAAACTATAGCAATTTTAAATCCAAACATCACTATATCTCGAAAATTGCCGAAGAATACATATCTGTGTCCAAAAATATCTTTTTGGAGTGGGTTGATGATCCACCAGCTGCCAGATAGGCAGGTTCCGGGACCACAGAATGGCTAAAGGTTTTAAAGATATAAGGATAGTTGCCATGAAATGGATCAGTTTATGCCTAGAATTAATATGGGTTTTGCCACCGAAGTGCATGCTATTGACTACAGGGATTCTGCGGTTTTTCATTTCATACCCATACCAAAAGTGTATCCGACGCTTACATTGACGAAGAAGGGGGTGTTTCCCATGCCAATATTATTGGCCTGATGGACGTTCATTTGTTCGGTACGTTGATTGAAGTATTGCAACTCATTGTTGTCAAGTGAACTGCCAATATTAGGCCACCAGCGCACATTGGGTGCTATGGTGATGCCCTTGAGGGCATTGTCTTGATTTTCGAAGGGTGTCCAACGGTAATATGCCCCTAAACCAAGCGTAAAGGTACTGTACTGCTCTATTTTTCCTTCCGTCGTTTTAAATGCATCATCGTAATACATTTCCCAATTATGCCATTTGGGTTCTACCCTCAGGTTGAAATTTTTGGTGAAGCGATACCCAATACCAATCCCAGTAGAATGGGTGATATTGAATGCCAGTCGTTGATCGGCCGCTTCTTGGTAAACATTTGCTCCTGTAAATTCCAAGCCAAAGCCGTGGGAATAGTCCACCATCCATTTGTCCCACCAAATGTCCACTTCGAAATTGAAACCATTGGTAAATAAAGGTTGTGTCAAACCAAAAACCACGCTCACTTCAGGAGTTGATTTATCTGGTGCCTGTGCCATGCTGATTTGAACCAGTGCAATTGCCATCATTGTGAGGACTAACTTTTTCATTTCTTTGTTTTTTTTAAAGTACACTACAAAGGAAATCCAAAGCCAAGAAGGCAGAAATGACATTTGTCCATATCGAAATTCAAATGCCACGAATGCACTAACTTTCACGGGTGGGTTAGTGTTGATTCGTGCATTGGTGGCAATAGAAATTCAGTGACGTTGGGCTCTAATCCGGCTAAGATGCCGGGGAGTAATGCCCAGCATGGAAGCGATATATTTATCAGGCACTTCTTGATTAAAGCGAGGGTAATTTTCCAGTAGCCAATGATATCTTTCTTCAGCGGTTTTAGCTATCGTGACAAACAATCGTTCCTCCATACCGATGTAATTTTGTTCGATCGTCCTGTTCCAAAAATGCAGGATAAAGGGATGCTTGGATTTGAGCAATTCCCAATTCTCCAGATGAATAAAATAGATTTCAGTAGGCCTGATGGCTTGAATGGCTTCAAAGGAAGGCTTTTGGTTGATAAAACTACCCAGGGAAGTCATAAAATCCCCTTTCAGTGAAATCCATCGGGTTACTTCTTCTTTTTCTGTGTGATATAGGTATCGGCACATTCCTGAAGTGATCAGCGCTATTCTCTTGCATATATGACCTTTATGTAAGAAATAAGCACCATCTTCAATTAGCTCATAGCTACTGAAGGCAGCAGAAAGAATTTCTGCTTGCTCCTGAGTAAAGCCTTTTGTCAACAAAAATTCACGTTCCATCTTTTGTTTCGTAAATCTTTCTCTCCAGAAATTATCTGCAATTTAAAGTAAAATAGGGGATGTGTTCTTGATATAAAAAACATTTCCTTTTTTAAGCCAAGGTACTTGCGACCTATTTCGAACAAACGAATTTACTTTATCAACGAACTTTGTCCTTAAGTCATGGCCTTTCCATTAATTTGTTTGATTTTTCAGCCAGATGTGGGAGCTTTTTCTCGGGAAAAAGGGGCCTTCCCTGGAGTGCCTGCACCAAAGTGAAAGTGGCCAATGCGCCGTAAAGCAAGCCAACCAATAAGGTAGCTTTGCTATTGCGGAGCAGGTAAAAGGCCAGCAAGGGCAAAACCTGCAAGGCATGCATGCCGATAAAGTGGGCTATCCGGAGATCCCCTGCTAACCGGCTCCAACCTACTAGGAACAATTTGGAGTTGTCATTGACCAGCCCAACCGTATGACTCATGCGTCCACCCATCAAAAAGCCCTGAAAGGAGAAAATCACAAAAATCAGGATGCCCAAACGGATGCCCCACAAATAGTAGTTGGGCAAATTTGGAACGGACTGAGTGAAGAAAAGCATCCCCACATAAGCGGTATAGATTGTGACCAAGGTAGCGGCCAATGCCATCATGGAAAACATCACGGAGTAAAAGGGCGTGCTGATATTGTAATGAGATTGCTTGCCCTGTGCAGCCATGAAAGCGATATAGGCTATTTCAAACCCCAACAAAAGGATGACTGACCAATTGAAAACGGTTATGTTGAAATTTGGAAGGTAATAACAATACCATGCCATGGCCCAAGCAAACAGAAAGGTGGAAAAGGCAAACTTGAAGGGTTTGTACCAGGCATTGACCTGGTACACCTGCACATTGGAAACTCTGCTCATCACCAAAAAGGCCAAAGAGAGCAGCAAACACAATAGCCCGAAGTAAAAGAGTGTCGTGTTTCTTTCTTTCAATTCAATAACAAAACCAAGCATAGCGATCATGATTTTGGACTGGCTAGGTTTTTCTTGATCTTCATCATGATCGAATCCGGGGTGACTCTTGGTAAATTGGAGATAACCCAATTATTGAAGCCTACTACCTTCTTTCCTTTTCCTTCCAGTTCGGCATTGAAAACCGGCATGGCGGTCCTGACCCTTACATCGTAGAAATTATTAGGATTCAGAAGGATGCGTTGATTTTCAATAATCGGAAAATTACTGCTCTCGGTAAGTTGATTGAGTGTGGAATAGACAGGGTTAAGAATGTCTCCGGCAGGAAAATCCACCGTACGTCCACCTCCGGCCAGGAAATAATTTGCCTCAAAGCTCACCCGTGGAAGAAATAAACCAGTTGCCTCTTTTAGGGCATACATGCTCTTTTCCAGACTAAACTGCTGTTGTTTCAGCACTTCGTTACTTTCTAATCCATGCCGGATATAGGTTTCGAGGAATTGCTGACTTTGGACCGGAAGGGTCCAGAAAATCAATAAGGCGTAGAGGAAGGTTTTCATGTGTCTATAATTGATTTTTCAATGGTCACAACTTGTCCCGGTTTATCGGGATGGAATCTCGCATGGTTTCACCCGATAGCCATCGGGGCATCCCAGTATGTGACGGCTGCGTCATGCTCGATTTCATAATTGAATACTGTTTAAATATGAACAATGTTCATAAATAGGGCAAAAAAAACTATTTTCTACTGAACATGAACATCAAGTCTTCATAAGCGCTGTTCATCAACTGATCTGGTTCCTGCCCGGTGGCAGCTTTCACGCGGTCTCGTATATATAGAGAGCACATGCCGTGTACACTACCCCAAATGGCAAAAGAGAGGGGTTCCAACTGATGGCCTTTGAAGTATCCGTGGTCAAGACATTCCTGAACGGTCTTCCTCAGTGCGTCAAACGTTGCATTTCCTTCTTTCCAATGGTGATCTTCATTTGCTTTGATAAACTCCATCGGAGCCTTCATGTTGAACATCAGGTCATACATTTGGGTGTTTTCAAGAGCAAATTTCATATAAATTCTTCCCAGGGCCTTTAAACGTTCCATGGGATCTGACACATGAAACAAGGCTCGGAATTCTCCACCCAACTGTGCAAAGCCCTGTTGATGCAGGTCATGAAGGATTTCGGTTTTGTCTTTATAATACACATAGACTGTACCTACGCTGTATTCGATTTCTTTCGCAATACTCCTGATGGTGGTTTGTTCGATCCCTTTCTCTGCAAAAAGCTTTTTTGCAGCACCCAATATCCGTGCTTTCAGTTCTTCCTTTTCTTTTGCTTTACGCTCTGCTGTCCCCATGGAATCCTTTATTGAACACCACAAACATAATGAACGTTGTTCAATAAAACAAAATATTTACAAATTATATTCAAAATAAAAAACAGGCAATCTCTTTTAGCGTTTTGAGAGGGGAATTGATGATTCTTTTTAGTGATGGTACAAACCGTGAATTTTCAAAAAGTAGAAGTCTCCTCCAAACAGGAATTAAGAAATTGGTTGGAGAGCCATCATCAACAGCCGGAAAGTGTCTGGTTGGTGACATTTAAGAAGTCCATGCCGGACAAATACCTTTCAACCTCAGACGTACTGGACGAACTTCTTTGCTTCGGATGGGTCGATGGCATCAGACGAAAACTGGATGATCAGCGAACCATGCAATTGATATCTCCTCGAAAAGTGGAGCACTGGGCAAAAACCTACAAAGAGCGGGCGGCAAAGCTGATCCAAGAAGGCAAAATGCAAGAAGCGGGCTATCGATCTATCGCATTATCCAAGCAAGCTGGCCTGTGGGATTTTATGGACGATGTGGATAATCTGATTGTACCTAAAGATCTATTGGAAGCTCTTCAAAAAACAGCGGGTGCGGAAGACTTCTTTCATGCCATCAATGATTCAAGCAAACGCTTTGTGCTGAGGTGGATAAAGCTGGCCAAAACAGCGAAGACAAGAGCTTCCAGAGTGCAGCAGATTGCCCATCTTTCGGCCAACGGGGAGAAGTTGAAGGGTAGTTAACCCAGCCTACCCGGAAGGCGTGATGCTGGCAGTTTTGTTCATGAACGTTTTTGCGCCTTTGATAGATTATTATGTCGTTAAGCGTCACAAGAGAAGAAGGCTGAGCAGGGCAATAGCCACACGTTGAAAAAAAGTCGGATTTTTTGGTGTCAAGCGACTGGTTTGCTATTTTGGTTTACCGTCGAATATTCAGTCTTTCATGCTGGTCTTTAAGCTATTAAGGGAAAAAAACGGACTAGTATGTTTTTCAATTCCTGTTGATTTTTAAATTTATAGCCACATAGGTACCTGTTAAATTTAAAGCGATGAAGAAATTTATACTATCCTCCCTCGCCATGACGGCTATTCTGTTTATATGGAGTGGGCTAACTCAGCTTTTTCCGTGGGGCGTTCCCAGCACGCAGACGATTTCTGTACAAAGCGAAGCGAACACGGATGGTTTTCAGGTTTCCAATCTCATTGAGATGGAGCCAAGTAGCTTGACCACCGCCAAGTTTGACGAGGTAATGCGTGGGAAAATTTCCACTCTTAGCACGGATAAAACGTTTTCCTGGATCATTACTGCTCCACTTGACAACTACGATCCGATGGGTTACTTTATTTGGGAAGTGATTACACAGCTGTTGGTAGCGATTTTTTTGAATATACTATTGAGAAGGATATCCGTTTTTCGACTTTCCGAGCAGCTCGTTATTGTTGGTCTTGCGGGGCTTTTAGCGTTTGTGGGCATTTATGGGCAAATGCTGAATTGGTGGGCTCTACCCGCAATTTATGCAGTGGGTGCCGGCGTTAATTTGCTTATCGGTTGGTTGGTCGCGGCTTTTGTATCGGCAAAGTGGATTATAGAAAATGAACGAACGTCTTAACGTCCCCTGAGTTTGGTAGTGGTATGCCAGACAGCTTGGGCGCGCACTGAAATAATTTCTGATTTCATTGTGCCTATAGATTAAGATTGGTTAATTTACCTGTACATGGAGAGTCTTGCGTACTATATTCAGGAATATTTTGGTGTCCTTAAACAGGAGGAACTAAAAGCAGTATGCAATAAATTTGCTGCGGAACGATTACTCAAAGGAGAGTTCCTTATGAAGCAGGGGCAACCTGCCCATCAGCTAGCGTTTATCAAGGCAGGCATCATCCGCATCTATGCCCAGGATGACGGCAAAGAAATCACCCAATGGATTTCCACGCCCGGGTATTTTTTGACCGAAATCTCCAGTTTTATGTTCGGAGGCACATCACGGTGGAGTATGCAGGCACTTTCCGATGTAGAACTTTATAGTATCAGTAGGTCGGACTATCAGCATATCGTCAACCTTGTGCCGAGGTGGCATGAATTGGAGAAGCTGTTTATTATCAAGTGTTTCGCCATCCTCGAAAACCGCGTCTACAACCACCTTTCCAAATCAGCAGAGGAGCGGTATCAGGATTTTTTTAAACAACACCCGGCGCTTTTCAATCAAGTACCCTTGCAGTACATTGCTTCTATGCTAGGGATGACGCCTGAGACTCTCAGCCGTATTCGAAATAAACAGCTTCCTAAAGTTCTTGATTAATATCAAGAGACGGCATCCTGTGCCCGGCTACCTTTGCTTCATAATCTATTCAAAACGTAAAACGATTTATGATCATGCAAAAGGAAATAAACACGCAAATCCACATCAATGCGAGCAGGGAAAAGGTATGGCAGGTACTGACTGATTTTGAAAGTTACGGGCAATGGAACCCGTTTGTCCGATCCATCACTGGAGAGGTGGAGAAGGGAAACCGAATCAACGTAGTTTTAGGTCCTCAAGGCAGCAGGCCCATGACCTTTAAGCCCACTGTGTTGGTTTTTGATGAGGAGCGGGAATTTCGCTGGCTGGGGCGCATGTTTTTCCCCGGGATTTTTGATGGAGAGCATATTTTTCAACTCAAAGAAAACGGTGACGGTAGCAGCGTGTTTGTCCACCGCGAAAAATTCAGGGGCTTATTGGTTGGTTTGATGGCAAAAAAGCTGGATACCGAAATTCTGGCCGGATTTGAATCCATGAATCGCTCCCTAAAGCACCGGGTTGAGCAGGGTGGAGAGTTGGTATTTTAGGGGCTTGTTGGTGAGGGATTGTTTGGGTTGTAAGTACTACTGTAATTAAACGGGAAAACTTCATTTACCTGTGTATAAGCACATATCAACGGATGGGTTTTCTATATAAATTCAAAGGTTGGCAGCCAAAAAGTTCTTTTTTTGGGGTATTGGTTTTTTACCCTTCGCTCCATTAGCGATTTGAAAACATCCACATACAGATCGCATTCTTACGATGCTAGTGACAACTCACTAGTTCTAGTAGCTTTTACATCCCTCCTGTGATATTCATCACAGCATTTAACCTGTCAGTTGGCCCAACTTTGTATACTGGCCAGAATAGCTCTGGGGATTTGTGGTTGCCTGAAGTCGATTGGCGCGGGGTTTATGCGCCGTGGTAGAAGCAGCTAAAAAAACCGTTAAAGCCTCTCCCGATACATCGGATGGAGTTTTGGCCTTTTAACATTCAATGGATTGACACATGAAATTGAGCACGACGCAAGCGACACACGGAGGAACGATGGTAATACGTGCGAGATTCCATGTGACCGCTGAAAAACAATTATAGACACATGAAAGATGCATATCAACTTATTGTAAAGGTTTCTGCCTTGGTGGTGGGGTTGTTGGTTTCCATCGCCTTATTGGTTCTTATCCTCATAGCATCACTGGTCGTTTCTTTTCAGGATGCCCCTTCACCAATTTCCGCCCAAATGGCACCAAGCGCAGAAAAAGCAACGTCGGTGGCAAATACTTACCGTGGGGTAATTCCAAACGAGGGTCTATGGAGAGCACCGGATTGGGCTACATTGGAGAATGAGCCAAATGCCAGCTTGATTGCCTACGGCAGAGAACTGATTGTAAATACCTCCGAGCACCTAGGGCCAAATGGCAAGGTCCTGAAAATTTCGAATGGAATGGATTGTCAGAACTGTCACTTGGATGCAGGAACAGCTCCTCTGGGAAATAATTATGGGGCGGTATTTTCTACCTATCCCAAGCTGAGAGGTCGGTCGGGTCAAATGGAAGATATCCCCAAAAGGATTAATGATTGCTTCGAACGCAGTCTGAACGGGCAGCCCCTTGACGAGAAAAGCAATGAAATGCTGGCCATGGTCGCCTACATGCAATGGCTGGGCAAGGACGTTCCTAAAGGAGAAATTCCTCATGGATCAGGCATCTACGAGGTTCCGTTGTTGGAAAGAGCTGCTGATCCTGTAGGAGGCCAGGTGGTTTATGCGCAATTGTGTCAAAGCTGCCACATGGAGGATGGTAAGGGGATGATGAAACCTGATCAAACCGGTTATGTTTATCCCCCCTTGTGGGGAGCCCAAAGCTATAACAATGGTGCTGGCCTATATCGGATGTCTAGGTTCGCCGGCTATGTGAAGACCAATATGCCATTGGGGGCAACGTTTGAGCGACCCATGCTTACCGACGAGCAGGCTTGGGACGTAGCGGCCTATGTGAATTCGATGACTAGGCCTGAAAAGGATCTATCTAGGGATTGGCCCGATATATCGAAGAAGCCAGTGGATCATCCGTTCGGGCCGTTTTCCGATGAATTCAGTGCCGAGCAGCACAAGTTTGGTCCCTTCAAGCCAATCATTGCTTTCCGAGAAAACCCGACAAAATGAGACTGTTATTACCGTTATTTTTATTTTTATTCGCGATTGTCGGTGGCTATGCACAAGAGGCTGACTCGCTAGCACATAAACCTCAACACGCTATAAAAGGCACCCTCGGACTACGTTCCTATTGGATGTCTACGGGATACTGGGAGGATTTCAAATCAGATTTTGCGTTGGGGCAGAGTGCTTTCCTGCGACTTACTACCCGGGAATTGCATGGGTTCTCGTTGGTGGGAAGGTATACGGTGTTTGGGAATCTTTGGAGTTCGGATTTATCTGCTCCCGATCCTGTCACGAACAACGTTAACCGCTACGAGGTAGGCCTTTTTGATGTGAACAATCCTTCCGACAGACTATTTGGCAAGATAGAGGAGCTTCAGTTGAGGTACCGATCTGAACGTTTTGATGTGGTAGCGGGGCGAATGGATATCAATACACCCTTTTTGAATCCTCAGGATGGACGCCTTTCCCCGACCTTTGTAGAAGGTGTCCGCGTGAACGTGACGCCAGGCAAATCGAATACGCTTTCCGCCCAGTATATCGGTAAGATAAGCCCTCGTTCAACTTCCGGATGGTTTCAGGTAGGCGAGACTGTTGGGGTATATCCTGTGGGTCAAGGAGAGTTTGGAGGTCCATCCAATTACCAAGGAAATACAGAAAGTAGGTTTGTGACGGTGATCGATTGGATCCACCAAAACGATGCGGATGTACAGCTACAACTGAACCATACCTATGTAGACAATATTTCGAGTACGGCATTCCTACAAGTGCTCAAGGAATGGCAATTGGCAACTAATCAGCGGCTGGTGGCAGGTTTTCAGTTTACCTCACAACACGGTGTGGGCGAGGGCGGAAATCCTGATCCCACCAAGAGGTATAAGAATCCGGATGATTTCAATTTTGTGATTGGAAGCAGGGTTGGGATTAAATCGAAGCGTACTACTTGGTGGCTGAATTATTCACGAATCGATGGAAGAGGTAGGTTTTTACATCCGCGGGAGTGGGGCAAAGACCCCTTTTTTACTTTTATTCCGAGAGAGCGAAACGAGGGTTTTTCGGATGTAAATGCCTTCACAGCTTACTATCAACGTAATGTTCCCGACAAGGGCCTACAGATATATGGGTTTAGCGGATTACATTTCCTACCCGATCCAGGGAATACCGAGGTAAATAAGTATGCGTTTCCGTCTTATGCGCAAGCGAATCTAGGCGGAAGATATACTCCCAAAAATTGGGGCAAAGGGATGGATTTTCACCTCATTCTCATGAGCAAAGTAAACCTGAAATCTGGTGAAATGCGTCCACAGTGGGTCTACAACAAAGTAAACTTAATGCATCTGAATTTGATCATGAATTATACAATTCAGTACCCCTAGTTGTTCACTTAAGAGAAAATCCCCTTGAACAACCTGCAAGAGATAGCAGAAGAACTAATTCGAACTAATCGGAACGCTGACAGAAACGGCTGAGATCTCAGTTTCCGGCTTTGATATACGCCCATCCTTGTTCCTGGCGTAGGATGATTTCTGCTAGGCCGGAAGGCACTGTATGTACCCCCTCAATTAGGTCTTCTTTGGTAGCGTTGGCCCGGCGCATGGTATTTTCGCACGCTACAAACGCTACTCCCCTGGAAAGCATATCGGTGATACCCTCTGCTACAAGACTTTTTTCGCGCAACACGAGCGGCAGGGAGGTTCCGTGGCAGACTACTTCAATTTGTGCGTTTGGCAATGCGCGCAGAATGTTGTTGAGTTGACCGATCACCTGTTCCTGATCGGAGGCCTCTCCTTTAGTTACCTGAAAGACGACCCGATGTACCTCTTGGTCTACGATTTGCGCACTTAGCGTGAGGGGTATCCCTAAAACTAGCGCAAAAAAGAATAGTCTAACGTATGGATTCATGTTGTATCTGTTAAGTCAAATATACATCATATTATTTTCTAAAATGGTTCCAATGGCAATTTTTGATAAAACCGAGTTATCCAGAAGAGGGCTAACTAACTTCAGAGATTTCCGGTTGGTTTGCTCAAGGGTAGTATGGGCGCCTGCGCCCAGAAAACGCATCGGCTGCTGGCGGATACTAGCCGATAGATCATATTGTTAAGATGACATTGCCTTTCTTACGACCGGAATCGACGTATCTATGGGCTGCGACGATTTCGGTCATTGGATACGTCCGATCAATGGTAGCATCGTAGCCGTGATGTTCAAAAAGCTCCTTTAAGAGCTCCAATTGAGCGATGTTCTCTGAGGCGTAGTCTAGCCCTGCCACCGAAAGGTACAGGCCGCCAGCTTTCAAAAGACGCTTGTAGGATGGTTTGTGGGCTTTACCAACAGCATCGAATACAACGTCAAAGGTTGGCATGGACTGGCTCATGTCTTCCGTATCGTAGGTAACCACCCGATGTGCACCCAATCGGGTGGCGAGATCCATTCCTTGGGAACTGCACACCGCTGTAACGCGAGCGCCCAAGTGCCTAGCGAGTTGAACAGCGGCGGTTCCCACAGAGCCTGTTGCACCATACACGAGGATTTCAGGAGCTACTTTCTCGGCCAACTTGGCCTTTTCAAGGAAGTAAATGGCTGTTTGCCCGCCAAAAGGCAGCGCTGCCGCCTCCTCAAAGGATGCATTGGACGGTTTTGAAAGCACATTGCCTTTCGCTTTTACCGTGATGTATTCCGCATAGGTTCCGAACTGAAAACCCGTCATGCCAAACACCTCGTCACCGGGTTTAAAGTTTGCTACGTCACGTCCTGTGCTTTCCACGATGCCAGAAAAAACGGTTCCTAAGATGGGTTTTCGGGGTTTGCTGATGCCGAGAACCAGTCGCATAACCACCTTCATGATTCCTTCCACGGCCAAGCCTCTTACACGTACGTCACCGGAATTGACCGCAGTTGCGTTGATCTTGACCAAGATTTCGTCCTTTTTAGCCTCGGGTTTGGGTACATCCGCTAATTGCAGTACCTCGGGTCCGCCATAGCGGGTACAGATTACGGCTTTCATGGTGCTCATGGGAATGGTAGAGTAAAGTTAGACCGGCTTGTTCTTTCCACAATGTATTCAAAAGATGGAGCTTAAGCAATAGGTCCAGCGTATATCAAATGCGTTAGTTTTTTTCTCCATTTTTTAGTATCATGCCCATGAAACTGTCAGATCTGTCCATGATGCAAAATAATACTATCCGAATTGAGTATGCTACGTTACGGGGCGTGTTGGAAGCCGTTTTGAATAGTAGGGGGTTCGATTCCGAAAAAGCAGCGGTTTGTGCGGGTTTGTTTGTCGATGCCAGCCTGGATGGGGTAGCATCCCACGGACTGAATCGGTTTCCGGAGTTTGTTCGGTTGGTGGAGGCGGGTATAGTCAACCCAAATGCTGAGCCAACCTTGGATTTTTCGGCTCCGATTTTTGAGCGGTGGAACGGCAACCTCGGTGCGGGACCCTTAAACGCCCGATTTGCAATGGACAGGGCTATTGCCATGGCCCAAGGACACGGAATCGGCGCGGTTGCGTTAAGGCGCACCAATCACTGGAAACGCGGAGGGAACTTTGGGTGGCAAGCTGGCCGAGCGGGCTGCGTGGCCGTTTGTTTTACCAATACCTTGCCCAATATGCCTGCTTGGGGTGCAAAGGAGGCCAGGCTGGGAAATAACCCGTTGGTAATCGCGATTCCCCGCGAGCCAGAACCGCTTGTATTGGACATGGCGATGACTCAGTTTGCCTATGGAAAAATGCAGGCTTACCTGCGAGAAGGCAAGCAGATGCCCTTTGCGGCAGGTTTTACTTCGGAGGGAAAAACAACTCAAAGTCCCGAAGAGATACTAGAGAGCGGATTGGCCATGCCCATGGGTATGTGGAAAGGAGCCGGATTGGCCATGATGCTCGATTTGATTGCTTCGCTGCTTTCCGGAGGATTGGCAACAATGGATATTGGTAAGTTGGAGGAAGAACATGCCATATCTCAATTTTTCCTTTGCCTTTACCCACCTAAGTTGGGGTTGGAGCAGCAAAAAATTAATGATCAATTAATGGCCTGGGTACAGGACCTGAAATCTGCGGCTACCTTTTCTGGGGAATCCTCCCATTATCCAGGTGAGCAGTCCCTTAAAAATCGGGAAGTTAATCGACAACTTGGGGTACCTGTAGATGCAGGTATTTGGGAGCAGGTAAAGGGGATGTTGATTGGAGCATAAGCGCTTATTGAGGTAATGTTATTCCAGTCAGAATGGGGTTGGGTCTTTCAAATATCCCTTCTTCGAAGCTAACCTGGTAGGAGGATGGAAAATAGTTGGATCGCAGGTAGTAGTCGGTGGAAATCACCTGTGCTCCCGATGCTTTTGCCTTCTCAAACTTGGTAAAATCCTCATTTCGGGCTTCTTGGGTATCGGAATCTGCCCTTGTCCGGATGATGTATCCCTTTTTGACCAGTTCTTGAATATAGCTCGTATGCTTGACGGGGTCATTGATAATGCGGAATCCCGCGGTGGGATTTCCCTCTGTTTTGTTCACAAAGAGAACTGCATCCCTGAGTTCGGGCTTGGCCTTTAGGTAGCGATCTATCTTTTCTTCACTTTCATCCAGGACAAATAAAAACTTCCCCTTAGCTTCATCCAGAGAAGGCCAATTTTGAGCCAACACAGCCGTCTCCAGATCTTTGTAAGTGCCTCTGACCATGTCAGGAGTAATCAGTTGCTCCAAGCCCAAATGCATCCGGATTTCTAAATCGATACTATCCAAAGCAGCGGAGGTAAACGGCAGCGTCTCTTGTGTGCCTGGGATGTTCCCGTCTTTTGCATTTATCAATACAAAAATGGGCGAATGGTCCGGGTTGTTTGCACTCCATTCTTTCAGCGCATGAAGCGCGTCCGCAAACAACAGATAATGGGAGAAAAAATCCAAATCCTGCACATGAAACAACTTTAAGCCAGGTTTAGAGAGGGAGTTTGCAGTGTCAAAGTCCTCGACTGTCCCTCCTTTGCTGCGTATGATCTCCAGTCCCTTCGGATTGGCATATCTTCCGCCTATTGGGTCATGAAACACATCCAACTCAAGATTCCTCAACCCCATATCCAACTGTTCCGTCAATGGGATGTGGGCATAGGCTAAACTATTGGAGGATGAACTGTTGATACCCGCCAGATACTCCAACAGCTCAGGTGCCATCGCACTTTTATAGCTGTTGTGACTCCCGATTACTTGGATTTCGTTGATTTTGAGGTTTTGGGCGCTAACTGGCAAGCATAAGAAAACAAAAAAGAATAGCAGGATGAGTTGATAGGTAGTTTTCATGTTCCATGGTTTTATTACCAATGTCATCATTTCCTGCAAAACCACCAAGGCAGGTAGTTTTTCTTTGTGTTATGTTTTGCCAAAGTCGAACACGAATTTTTTTCCTAGCTGCCGTGCCACCCAAAAAAAACAGGCTATCGGAAACTTCCGATAGCCTGTTACCTCGATTTCAGGAAAGCGGAATCCCCTTTCTCCTATTCCTTCTGAAATACCCTTACGTAGTCCACCGCCATTTGCTGGGGGAAGATGGTACTACTGTCCGGATTACCCGGCCAGTTACCACCCACGGCTACGTTGAGGATAAAGAAAAAGGGTGCCCTAAACTCATCCATGGAAGCTGGACGGATGTCTTGCTCGTGGTATACCACGTCATCCAACAGCCAGGTGATCTTGGATTCGTCCCAAATGATGCTGTACACGTGGAAATTATCTGCCAATTTAGCGCCACCCGGCAGGGTTTTTTTACCACCGCGATAGGAATACGAACCGTTATTGTCCCAGTGCAGGGTACCGTGTACCGTATCGTCTCTGCCGGTGGCATCCCCTCCGATCATCTCCATAATGTCAATTTCACCACAGGCAGGCCAGCTTACCTCGGTGATGCTTTCACCCAGCATCCAGATCGCTGGCCAGATTCCTTGTCCTTTCGGCATGGCCGCACGGATATCCATCCGCCCAAACTGGAAGTTTTTGTTCGCTTGGGTTTTCAGGCGTGAGGAAGTGTAATTTTTGCCGCCGACGTTTTCACGCTTGGCGGTAATGACCAAATACCCATCCCTTAGTTCCGTGTTCTCCCTGCGGTAGAATTGCAGTTCGTTATTTCCCCATCCACACAGATTGGGACAGCCGTCTCCGAGTTCGAACACCCAGTCGGAAGATAGGGTGCTGGATTCAAACTCGTCGTTCCAGACCAAGGAGTACCCTTCGTAGCTCATCGGGGATTCGAATCCCGTACTAGGTAGCCCGATACCCAGTATTTGCTCGGTGATAATGACGGTTTCCTCACGCTTGATAAAGTCAACTTCGGTACTGTGTGCCTGTACGGTTACTGTATACTCGCCCGGAGCAGTGTATCGGTGGGTTACCGAACTTCCGGTAGCCAGTTCAGGTTCTTGATTGCCTACCCCAAAGCTAACTCGGAAGAAGTTAGCTCGTTCGGCAGAGAAGTTTACCCGCACCATGCCGTTTTCCATCATTTCTACTGTTACATTCAGGTTGGTGGGAAGCAATACTTGCTCTTCCACATTGTCCGAGTTGCAGGCATTCGATGCCGTCAGAAAGATAAATAGGAATAGTGCCTGAAGTGCTTTTGCCATGATAATCATGATTTAGTCGTTTGCCGGAATAAGCACGAAAGACCAGAATACCCCGCCCTCTCCAGAGATATCGATGGTGAGGGTCAGTTCCTGCGTGTTGGCATTGTATCCTAATACGTCGTAAGTGACCGTTTCGTTTGGTCTTGGTGGCCCGGATTGATACTCGCTTCCATTGTAGGCTTTGGCCAGTGCAATGAATGCTCCCGTGCCAGTAACCGATAGTTTGGCGTTTGCACCGCCCGAGGCTGGGGTGAAGTTGAATTGATGCGAACCACCTCCCCAAGCTTCTCCTACCGTACCTTGTAGCGCTTCGACCGGCTGACATCCATCATCTATGCCCATATAGGCTTCTCCGAATACATCGCCTTGTGGATCGTAGGTATAGGTGCCATTATCGTTGAAGATAAATCGGTCGTTGAACAAACACGGGCGGTCACCGCTGATGTCGTTTCCGCTGGGAAACCACTCGTCGCTGCCAGGAACTGGACCTACACCGAAGGCTCCCGCAGCAGGTTTTAGTTTCCATGCTTTTTCACCACTCCCCACCAGCATGTTTCGGGTGAACTCGGCTAGCCCCAAGGATTGATCTGCAGCTGGTACCAATACGAAGTTCCAAAATACGCTTCCATCGGGGCTAATATCTATGGCAAGGCTCAGTTGTCCGGTAGCCGCATCATAGCCAATCACCTCATAGGTCACCGATTCATTTTCCCTTGGTGGACCCTGATTGTATTCACCTCCGTTATAGGCTTTGGGCAGCGCGATGAATGCGCCTGTCCCGGTCACGGTTATTTTAGGATACTCAGTAGGCGTGCCAGGCGTAAAGGTGTAGCTGTGAAGGCCGGAAGCCCAAGCGGCACCCACCGTTCCCTGCAAATCACCTTCGGGCTGACAGCCTTCGGCTATACCCATGTACTCTTCGCCAAAGACTTCCCCTTGGGCATTGTACTCGTAGTTGCCGTTGGAGCTGAAAATGAAAAGGTCATTAAACAGGCAGGGACGATCTCCGGATATGTCTTGTCCATTCGGGAAGAAGGCATCACTACCCCGGCTAGGTCCGACGCCAAATGCTCCCGCAGCCGGATTAAGCATCCATACTTTTCTGCCATTTCCTATCAAGTCATTCAGACTAAAGCTCACGTCCGGGTTCTCCGGTTCTGGTTCCGGTTCGGGAAGCGGATCCGGCTCGAACCCTTCAGGAATCAATCGGATATACCATGCTAGGTCGGTATTTGCTTGATCTACAAAACGTAGGAACATTTCATTTTCTTCCAGTCGAATGATCTGGTAGGTTCTTCCTCCGGCAAAGTAGCCCAAGAATCCACCAGGCGAAATGGTTAGTTCGGGACGTCCGCCTTCGGGTTCTACCAACGACCACCTCAATCCGTCAGGCGCCTCGTAGGGAGCTGAAAGGTCACCTACACCTGGATCAAAAGCACCTGGGAAGTTACTGCCTTGCGCGGCATTCAGGTATACCAGCCCATTTGTTTCCATGACGAATCGGAAACCATCTAAGAAGAACGTGTACCGATCTGTATACATGCCGGAGCCTTCTTTTTCATTGGCAACTGCCTGGTACCATTCAGGGAAATCCCCTGCTGAAGAGGATGGGTTAGGACCTACCCCAAAATGGCCCGGTCTTCCGGCATCGATTTTCCAGGTTTTTCCCTCAGTGGCATCCACGCCTCCTGTTAGCATATTGAAGATAGGACGGTCCAGCAATAGTGGATCTGTTTCGTCAATCACAATGTCTCTAGAAAAGGTTACACTGCCTCCGGCGTTGAACACTGTCAGGGAAACGGTGTAGGTGCCTGCGAGGGGATAGGTGCCTGTGACGGTTTTTCCTTCACCCGTCTGCCCATTCCCTAGGTCCCAGTTCATCATAAAGAAATCCCCATCCGCGGTAAATCGCAGGATATTGTCGCTTTCTGCAGTAGGGGTAAAACTAAAGTTGGCGTCTGCCTCGGTGGGCGCGGCCCCTTCCAGCCGATACTCTTCCACGCAGCCCGCTACTACCAAAAGTGGTAGCAGGAGCCATATATATGATAGGATATTTTTCATTGTTCGATCAATTTAATAGCCCGGATTTTGATTCCAATTGCCCCCGGCCAAGTCTATTTCAACCTGTGGGATGGGGAACACTTCGTGTTTGCCAGGTACAAAACCGCTGATATGCTCTGCGGCTTGTCCCGTTCTGACCAGATCCCAAAATCTGTAACCTTCTCCGGATAGCTCCAGTCTTCTTTCACGTAGTATGGCCTGATAGAGTGCGTCGCCGGTTGCATTGATGGAGGGCATCTGAACTCGGGCTCTTACTTTATTTAATTCGGTCCGCGCTCTGTCGTCGTTGCCGGACCGCTGAAAAGCCTCTGCCGCCATAAGCAGCACATCTGCCCAGCGGATCACCCGATAGTTAAGTGGGCTGGTCAGATCGTCGTCCGGCAGACCTCGCTCGTCAGCCCGCTTGATGTATTTATTATTGTAAAAGCCAGTATGGCCACCCCCTCCGATGGCATAGGAAATTTCCGAAGGGTTAGGTTGCGCCGCAATAAATGCTTCGATGTCCAGTACGGTAGCATCGCGACGGATGTCGCTGGCGTCAAACGCATCGTACAAGTCTTGTGTGGGAAGGTTGTAGCTATTTCCGTCGGCATAGAATGGTCCTTCGTATTGCCGAATACCGTGGAAGCCCACCGCGGCATTGCCATTTAGGCATATCAAGCAGCCGTAATCTCCACCTTGTAACCCCGAAAACTGAATGGTAAACACATCTTCGGATACGTTTTGGTTTGCCACTAAGAATAGGGTGCTGTAGTCTGAAAATAAGCCATAGCCACCCGCATTGGTATCAATCAGGTTGCCGAGTACCGTCGCTGCTTCGTTGTATTTGCCTTGGAAGAGCAGTACTTGACCCAATAGGGCTGCAGCAGCTCCTGAAGTCAAGCGACCGGTTTCGCTGACGGTTGCCGGAAGAACCTCCCGGGCCGCTCTAAGATCGGACTCGATTTGGGCGTATACCTCCGCTTTTGGTGTCCTAACGGTGCTGGAGATTTCATTGATCGAGATCCTTCGGTCTATAATCAGCGGCATATCTCCAAAGTATTTAACCAGGTTAAAGTAGAAATAGGCGCGCATCATTTTGGCTTCTGCCAGGATGAGCTCCTTGCCGGCAAAGTCAATTTTGTCCTGATTTTCGAATATATAGTTTGCTCGGGCAATGCCGGTATAATTCACCCGCATGACGGCTCTCAGCTCTTCATTCACACCGCCATGGGTCATGTTTTGAATCTCGTGAAGGCCTTGGGTGTCGTTTACGCTTTCACCTCCAGCGATGGAGTTGTCGGAGGCAATCTCTCCGATCCATATGTTCAGGTATGCGGGTTGCATCATGTCATAGACACCGATGATGGCCCGGTCGAAATCTTCCCGCGTGTTGAAGAAGTTTTCTGCATCTTGGGTGTATTCAGGATCTACGTTCAGCAGGCTGTCGCATGCCGAAAGTATTCCAAAAGGAATGATCAATAACCACTTATATATACGTCTCATGATGTTAAAATTTAATGTTAAAGCCTGCCATAATGGTTCTCGCCTGTGGGTAAATACCGTTATCTACCCCAGCGCCAAGAGGATTGCCTGAACCCACATCCGGATCAAAGCCTTGGTATTTGGTGATGGTTACCAAGTTGTTGGCGGCTATATAAAATCTGAAAAATTGAACTCCGAACCTCTGCGATACCTCGGTAGGCAGTGTATACCCCATTTGAACGTTTCTCAAACGGGCAAAGGAGCCATCTTCGACATAAAAGTCAGAGAAAACGGTGTTTCTGGTTGCGCCTGTGGTTAGTCTAGGCACCTCGTTGGTGGTACCTGGACCTGTCCAGCGAGCCAGGTTGTAGCTGAGTTGATTGGCCCAGGGCTGCTGTCTCTCATAGTTTCGGATAATGTCTTGACCAAGTGCCGCAAAAATATTTGCACCAAAGTCTATTCCTTTGAAGTCTACGGAGAAATTAAAGCCCATCACCACATTCGGAATAGGTGAGCCGATCATCGTTCTGTCGGAATCATCCCCAAAGTTAACCATGCCATCACCATTCTGATCGACAAACCTCAAATCACCCGGTCTCGCACCTGCTTGGGTTACTGGGTTAGACGCTATCTCTTCAGCAGATTGGAATATTCCGTCTGTCTGGTAGCCTACAAAATAGCCGATGGGGAATCCCTTCTGAAATCGGGTGGCAACGTTGCCGCCCACACTGAAGGGAGCACCAGGAATGAATTCGAAACCTTCTGGAACAGCGGTCACTTCGTTTTTTAGAAAGGTGACGTTGTAGTCAAATCGGAAGTTGACACCCTGTGGCCTTACCGTTCCGTACCCAAGTTCGAGCTCAATGCCGCGGTTCATTACGTCCCCTGCATTGATTACCGGCGGAGAACCCCCTGGTCCGTATGATCCTAGCAAAGCAGACACGTCAGGTTGGAACAAGAGGTCTTTGGTGTTTTTAATGAAATAATTGGCTGTGAAGTCCAAGTTCTGGAAGAAGGAAAAATCTAGGCCGATATTTGTCTGGTACGTAGTCTCCCATTTCAGATCAGGATTGCTCGTATTTCCTATGGCGGCACCATTTATGATAAAATCATTGAACACATAGGTAGCCGAACCATTCAGTAGCCCCCTGTATCGGAACAAGCCGATTTGATCATTTCCGGAAACTCCAAAGCTGGTTCGAAGTTTCATGAAATCAATTGCGCTTGAATTGAAAAACGACTCGTCTGAGATGACCCAGGCGCCGGAGATTGCTGGAAAATATCCGATACGGTTATTCGGTCCAAAGTTTGATGATCCGTCTCTACGAAGAATTGCCGAAATTAAATATCTCCTCTGGAAATCGTATTCTCCTCGGACAAAGGCAGAGGTAAGGCGCTGTCTACTTTGAAAAGAACCCACATTGTTAAGAAATCCACCCGGAGCTTGGTTTGCCGAAATATCTGCAAACCGGATGTCGTTATTCGGGATATTGAACCCGGTTCCGTTTAATCCTTCGCTTCTGTTACCTACCAAGGATACCCCAAACATGCCCTTCACCCGGTGATCCGCAGTCAATGCCTTTTCGTAGTTTAGGAACGTTTCCAGGTTATAGTCCAAAAAGGTGTTTCTCGATTCAAATACACTGGCCCCGCGTTCGATTTGCGAACCACCTACATCTACAAGAACGGGGTCTAGGTTTGCATTTCTGGCAGTGTTTGCAAATTTGCCCGGACCGTACCAAACCAAAGGGTTAAATACTTTGGAGTCTACCAGCGCGTAGTTGTAGCCCGCGCGCCCTGTCCAGGTAAAGTTACCGTTGATTTTGTATTCGATTTCCTCTTTTCCTACCAGCTTGTTGACCCATGCGTCGTTATGGGTATTTTCCATTTGTGCGAGCGGATTGATGATGTCGTTTACGTTGTCTAGGTAGGAGTACCTGCTTCCGACAAGAATAGGCTCGGTAGGATATGCATTGATGGTATTGTATAAAACAGAACCTATTCCCCCCTGAGGGAGTGTTTTGCTCTCTTCTCGGGTAAACAGAAGTACATTGGTGAGCTTCACTCTGGGCGCAAGCTCCGTAATAAAGTTTATACGGGCATTATACCGTTCAAAATTTGCCTTGGGACCGCCTACGATACCCTGCTGCGAAAAGTAGGATCCGCCAATGGAGTACGAGGTCTTTTCGGAACCACCCGTCACCGTCATGTTGTATTCTTGAATAGGAGCGGTTTGAAACACCGCATCCTGCCAGTTGGTGCCCTCACCCAGTTCCACATTATTGAAGGGCATGGGTTGTCCTCCTGCGGCAAAAGCTTCATTTTTCAGAATCGCAAATTCGCGCGCATTTAGCAGGTCAAGTTTACGGGCGGTTTCCTGGACGCCGTAATAGCCGGAAAAATCCAGTCTGGGTTTCGATCCCAGGTTTCCTTTCTTCGTTTCGATCAGAATCACACCATTGGCGGCGCGAACCCCATAGATCCCGGCCGTACCGTCTTTCAGCACGTTTACTGATTCGATGTCGTTTGGATTTAAGGCGTTAAGTCCGGCAGCATCGTAAATGACACCGTCCACCAATATCAGGGGGTCGTTGTCCCCGAAGGTTCCTATACCCCGAATACGGATGTTTGAAGTACCTCCTGGCGCACCCGAGTTGGTCGAGATATTGACGCCTGCCAATTGTCCCTGCAAGGCTTGGTCTACCCGCGGCATGTTCATTCGCTCTATGGCTTCGCCTTTTAGCTGGGATGTGGCCCCCGTGAGTTCTTTTTTCGTGGCTGTACCGTATCCGATCACCACTACTTCATTGAGGTTCGTGAGATCTTCTAGCAAGGTAACGTTGATCTCCCGCGCATTACCCACAGTTATCACCTGTGTCTTATACCCTATAAAGGAAAACTGGAGTTTGTCTCCAGTGGAAGCATTGATGGAGAAATTACCATCCAAGTCGGTCACAGAACCTACGATCGACTCAAGCTTCAGAATGCTTACTCCTGGTAGTGGAAAGCCGGTATCATCCGTGACTTGCCCCCTCACTACGTCTCCTTGCGCCCATACTCCCGCATGGAGCGAAAGCGCAAAACACAACAGTACTAGTCTTTTCATTTTTTTTGGATTTATGAGCCTACAAGGTGGCGTTAAAATATAGTTTTCGGAAATATCGAGCTACATCAATACTACATCATAAGGTTTTACGGCCTTACTCAATAATTCATCAAAACAACTAAAAATGCTGCATTTAGTTTAACTAGACCTGTTTTTCAAAAATCTCACCAACACATTTTTGCTTTGTGTTCATTACATCATGGATAAATCCGTTATCTTGTAATTTCAAATCAATAAACCCGGAATTGAAACTGCTGCTGTTTTACCTATTGAGCTTTTTCCAAGTAGCCGCCCTGATGGGACAGGGGCTTGGTTTGCCGTTTTCAAAATACTACGCGAGTCAAGAGTATGGTGCTGGAATTCAGAACTATGCCATCACTCAAAAACCTTCGGGCGTTATCTATGTAGCTAATAACTACGGGCTGTTGGAGTATGATGGCACTTCGTGGAGGAGGTACGCACTTCCCTCCGGGGCCAAAGTGCGGCATGTGCAGCTAGGTGAAAACGGCCTGGTTTATGTTGCCGGCCAGGGAGATTTTGGTTTTTTTGGCCCAGACGCTACCGGTCATCTCCGGTTTCAGTCACTTCGTGGCGCACTTCCAGAGGCATACAGGGAACTGGAGGAAGTTTGGAAAGTCTATCTGTCATCTGAGGCATTGTATTTCTGTACAGATAGACAGATTTTTGTTTTTGACAAGGACCAGCAATTTCAGCAGGTAATCTCTTCAAAAAGTTCCTTTGAGAGCTTTCATTTCAGCGGGAATAAATTATACGTCAACGAAATAGGGCAAGGAATTCAGGTGGTTCAAAACGCAGAACCTAACACCATCGGTGGTTCCCGCTTTTTTCGGGACCAGTTGGTGACCTCTGTCCTGCAGCTATCTCCTGACGTGCTGCTGGTCTTTACCAGGGATCAGGGTGCGTATCACCTACAGGGTGATAACGTAACTCCTTGGAGGCAAGTCGGTGGTAGCGGGGTAAACACGGCCTTACGTCTGAGAAACGGGCAGGTCGTCATGGGGACTCAGACCGATGGACTCTATTTACTGGATGATCAGGGCGGACAGCTTTTGCATCTCGATACAACGAATGGTTTGACCAACAATGCTATTCTGTCGCTATTTGAAGACCTCTCCGGCAACCTGTGGATAGGGCATGCCAACGGTATCACCTTATTGGAGTTGAGCAATCCCTTTCGAAGGATCAATCAGTTCTCTGGCCTAAGCGGTACCGGCTATCATGCAGTGCTTCACGATGGAAACCTTTATTTTGGGACAAACTATGGGGTCTATGTGCGGGGGGATACCAACCGGGAGGGGGAGGAGGCTGTTTTTGTTCCGAATTCTCAGGGACAGGTTTATCAGCTAAAGACGATACAAGATCAGCTGCTGATTGCACATAATGACGGAGCTTTTGTGGTTCAGGGTGGTGTAGCCAAAAAACTGGACGGTCCGACCGGCATCTGGAACTTTCAGCCGCTTAGAGGGCATCCCAATCTGGTATTGGTGGGGGGATATAACGGTCTCTACCTGTATGAGATAGGTCCTTCCGAAGTCCGTTTTTTGCGTCAACTAAGTGGGTTTAATGAGTCTAGCCGAATCATTGAGCAAGATGACCAGGGGCGTATCTGGGTAGCCCATGGGTACAGGGGCTTGTACAGGCTTCAGTTGGACAACAAGCTGGAAACTGTAGCGGTGGAGAGGTTTGGACAGGAGGCGGGCCTTCCCAGTGGAACGATGAATAACGTGTGGTATGTCAACAACCGACTGGTATTTACCACCCAATCCGGCATATTCCGGTTTGATGAGCAAAGCAAGCGGTTTGAACGCGACGATTTCTTCCAGCGATATTTCGGAAACGGCGACTTGCTGCATGTACTACAGGAAGACCCTCTGGGGAATATTTATTTCATTGGGGCGGAAGAAGTAGGGGTTCTGGAAAAGCGGGTGGACGGAAGCTTTGTCAAACAAACCGAGCTGTTCAATCAGCTTCGGCCCTTGCTCAACGATGACTTGCAAAATATTTCTTCCATCCGGGGCAATG
Organism: Lunatimonas sp.; assembly: GCF_020832325.1. Taxonomy (GTDB): domain Bacteria; phylum Bacteroidota; class Bacteroidia; order Cytophagales; family Cyclobacteriaceae; genus Lunatimonas. The sequence continues at coordinate 166,838 of NZ_JAFIEU010000042.1, read as the reverse complement.
AGGTGCTTTTCGCTGCAAACGAGGGGTTTATTCGATTTAGCCTGAATGAGGGGAATTACCGGCCTCACGAATTCCGTACGCTGATTCGTTCGGTCTATCTGACCGGGGCGGTAGATTCCTTGGTTTTTGTTGGTGGCGCTTCACAAGCAGAGTCCGCAGCTGCAGCGCAGGTATTAAAAATCCCCTATACCAAGGCCAACCTTCGAATAGCAGCGAGCAATCCCACCCCAAACAACGAGAAAGAGCTGGCCTTTCAATATTGGCTGGAGGGTTTGGAACAAGGGTACGGCGAATGGATACAAAGCAACGAAAAAGCCTATACCAACCTCCGCGAAGGGAGGTATACCTTTTGGGCCAGAAGTCGTAATCTCTACGGTCAGGTAGCCGCCGAGGCCAGTTGGTCCTTTGAGGTGCTGCCGCCTTGGTACCGAAGTAGGGTGGCCTTTACTGCGTATTTTTTGATGGTGTGCTTAGGAGTGGTTTTGGGATATCGGGCTGTAGACAGTAGGTACCAGCAAAAGACCCAGCAGGTGAAAGATGCTTCGATGCGGGTGATAGAGGAAAAGGAGTCTGCGCTTCAAAGCTCGCAGCGGGAACTGGAGCAGCTGCGTACAGAGAAACTCAGGCAGGAGATTCAGTTAAAGGATAAGGAGCTTGCGACCGCTACGATGCACCTGATTACCAAAAATGGATTTATTGACCATGTCAAAGGGAACCTAACCGGGATCATTAAGAAGAGCAAAAACCAAGAGGTAAAGAATGAGATTCAAAAAGTGATCAAAAACATTGAGAAAAATATTGCCGAAGACGATGATTGGGAGCAGTTTGAAATCCATTTCGACCAAGTACATGGCGACTTTATGTCCCGTTTCAAAAAGTCCTTTCCAGAGCTTAGTCCCCAAGAAATCAAGCTTAGCGCTTACTTGCGCATGAATTTGAGTACCAAAGAAATTGCCTACCTGATGAATATATCTGTGCGGGGTGTGGAGATTGCGCGATACCGGCTGCGGAAAAAGCTTGTCCTACAACGCGAGGATAATCTTCAGGAGTATATTTTGAAATTTTAGCTACTTTCCTTCACACGAAGATTTGACCATGGAAATACCAAGCCAGAAAGAGTTGCCTATAGCAAAGCAGTGGGAAGACTCCCTTTGTGAACACAGGGATGTCGGTAACCAAAAATAATAGATGTTGATGAAATCGAGGCGGCCTGCCGGACAGGAAAGCATGACATAGGCCTCGCACACACTGAGATAACTATTTTGATCGATTGAGTTTTTCAGTAGATCCTATGTGATTACATACTTATTTTTAACATCCAGCCGAAAAAGAATTAGAATGAAAAATAGTTTGCAATAAATCCTAATGATGGGTTTCCGATTTTAATTTTGTTTAAATATGTTTTGAAGGATATATAACATTGATAATTTTATTTTTGTCAGGCTTACGTAGTATTAATGTTTCAAATAGAAAATTGAGAACCAACTAACCCCCTAAACCTGAAAACGGGAATCCAATTTTCTCTGGGAAAAAACTTTTTTTCTCAAAAAGATATATAAATTTACTTTCTCAAAAAATGTATACAGTATACATAAATCAAGTAATTTATAAGTAGGAATATGGGTTTCATGATAAAGCCGGCGTTTATTTTGCCTTTAGTCATTTTTTGGGTAGGCATTCCATGCGTATTTTCCCAGCAACAGGAATTCACTTTGGGAGACGAGGTGTTTTTTCCAAACCCAAAAGTTATAGACACTTATTCAGAAGTGACGGGTGAGTTGAGACAATGGCATAAAGTAACCCTAGTCATTGATGGGCCTAGAGCTAGTCAATTTGGGCAAACTTTACTGGTTGCGGACGAAGAAAATGCCACTTTAAATTTGGATGTTAGACCGAATGCAGGCCCTCCCGGAAGGCTTGGTTTTATGCATCCTAACCCTTATCTGGATTATCGGATGACGGTTACTTTTAGGCATGAGTCAGGAGAACCCGTATATCAAGTCCCGGGATATTTTGCTGCTGATGGAAATGCAGCCGAGTCAGGAGCCACTTCAGGTAATAAATGGAAAGCTCATTTATCACCTGATAAAACAGGGTTATGGGAGTGGGAAGTGTCTTTTGTGGCCGGTGTGGATGTTTCCATAGATGCCGAAAAGACGGGTCGTCCCTATAAGCCTTATGACGGAATGAAGGGAACGTTTGAATTAGGGCAGACGGACAAGGATTCCCCTGATTTTAGGTCCAAGGGCAGGCTTGCCTATGTGGGGCAACGGTACTTACAGTTTAAGGGTACCGGCGAGTATTTCCTGAAGGCTGGCACAGATGCCCCGGAAACCTTGTTGGCCTATGCGGATTTTGACGGTACCATGACCATGCATGTTCCTGGAAACAGGGGTTGGGTTGGCCCTGAAATGGGACATGGGCTTCATGAGTACGCCCCGCACATTCGAGATTGGCAGCAAGGTGATCCAACTTGGAGAGGAAACAAGGGCCTGGGATTGATTGGCGCTATAAATTACTTATCAAGCAGGGGATTAAATGCACTTTCTTTTATGACCTACACGGGTGGTGGGGATGGAGAAAATGTCTGGCCTTGGGTTTCCAGAAATGAAAAGTTGCATTTTGATGTTTCTAAGCTGGACCAGTGGGAGATCGTATTTGGTCATGCACAAAAAATGGGTTTATTTCTCAATTTTAAGTTTCAGGAACAAGAAAACGATTCAGGTTGGCCACATAGGGCAGGGCTTAGCCCAAACACCATAGTCCCTGAGGCGATGGATGGTGGTACCTTGGGCAAGGAAAGGAAACTCTATACCCGTGAATTGATCGCACGTTTTGGTCATCACCTGGCTTTGAATTGGAATCTGGGGGAAGAAACCCAGATGAAATCGGAGCGTATCCAAGAGTGGTCTTGGTACATCCAGCAGTTGGATCCCTATAAACACCACATGGTGATCCATACCCTCGGCTCCTCTTCGGGGCATGACAACACCTACCCTTACCTCACGGGAGACCAATCCGCCATCACTGGTCCAAGCATGCAAACCCAAAGGTACAGGGATGCCCATGCGTTCACCTTGCGCTGGATCCGGGCTTCTGAGAAGGCGGGTAAACCTTGGGCGGTGTCGTATGACGAGCAAGGAAACGGATGGTGGGGGGTTCCTGCGGACCCCGGTTTTGAAGATTGGGACAAGGAATTGGGTTTCGATTCGTTGGATGATGAGCCCATGGATATTGGTGGCACTGGTGAAATTGCGGACATACATGAAATTCGAAAATATGAAATGTGGCCTCATTATATGGCTGGTGGATTTGGGGTAGAACTATATTTCGGGTACAGGCCCGTACATAATGATCTCGATGCCGAAGATTTTAGAAGCCGGGAGAGAAGCTGGGGGTATGCCAGGAACATTTTGGAATTTTTCCATGTCAATAAGGTTCCGTATTGGGAAATGGAGAACCATAATATACTTGTAGGGAATGAAAAGGATGATAACAGTAAGTACTGCTTTGCCCAGCCAGGGGAGATATATTTGGTTTATTTGCCGGAAGGAGGATCTACTTCTCTCGATTTGAGGAGTGCTTCAGGTAGCTTTAGCGTACGTTGGTATGACCCCAGAAACGGGGGTAAGTTGCAGAAGGGTAGCTTAGAGACGCTGATAGGTGGGGATATCGTAGAAATTGGCACGGCCCCATCTTTACCAAATGAGGATTGGTTGGTGGTGATTAAGAAGGAATAGGCCAGTCAACCTAAAAGAGAGATCCTTAGAATTGCGAAACGTCTCCACCTGATTGTGAAGAAACGGGATGGTATTATTCTCGCTGATGGACTAAAATACGCGTGTTTGTTGCAAATTCAGGGCAACAAAGAACACAAAGAAAAATTGTCTAACCAATTAATATTCAGTTAATTAAATTATATTTTATGAGAGTCATAGCTTTGTCATGTTTCGGTTTGTTTTTCATTTCCTTTAATATCCTTCCCGGTACAGTTGAGGATGAAATAGATATTGCGGTTTGTTCAAGTAATACAAACCTATCGGCTGAACCTGCTCAAAACCTTACCGTGTATGCGGATAAGGATGTAATAGAGATCCTATCAACAGGGATTGACTTAAATTATTCTGTGACTGAGATTCAGGCCAAAGCGGGCACTACCTTACGTATCCGGTATATCAATGAAAGTGAAATGAGTCATAATATCGTGTTTGTAAGGGAAGAGGCAGATATCCGTCCCGTTGGAATTGCTTCCCTTCAAGCCATGGCAACTGACTGGATTCCTGAGAATGAAATGGAGCGAATTATTGCGTTTAGTGAGTTGGCCTATGCCGGGGATACCGTAGAGCTCTCCTTCAAGGTGCCACCGCCTGGAACCTACCCCTACATTTGCACCTATTCCGCACACTGGACTCTTATGCAGGGACGGTTGATATCAACAGAATAACCTACCTGTTATCAGCAGATCAAGATATCCAATCAGTTGATATTGCCGATCTTCTAACTGATTTATAACAAATGTCTCAATTTAATTGCCCAAATTAAATGATTTTGGCAATTGTTACATATAGAATTACTCAGGGCATATGACAAATTTAGTAAAACCGCTTTTCCTTAGTTCCGTATTTGCTGTGGCAACTTGTTTTATCTCAAGTATACCACTGCAAGCGCAGTTTCAGCCTTCAGATAATATGAATCCTATGGAACATGGGCTATTTGTCACTTCCACCATGGCTCATGACCCCTTTACATCTAGCAGCATATTTGTGAATAAGGGAATAGCTGTCAAGGTGGGGGCCGATCCACAGGCGGTAGTTACTTTTGACACGGATTTACTGCGTGTCGCAAGTGCTTGGACGGGTGGGTTTCTTCATTGGTATTTAGGACGGGATGGTTTGGAAAATTGGCCCAGTCCAGATGGGTTTATTCACTTCGAGACCAGCAAAACTCCTGGATGGTCGCTAAATAAAGGGTTTAAAGACCCAAGAAGTTGGCCTTATGGCCCGCTTCCGAAGGAGACGGGGCACTATAAGGGGCTTTATATCAACGGGGAAAAGGTCCTTTTTTCGTATACTGTCGGTGATAGCGATGTTCTTGAGTTGCCTGGTTTTGAACAAGTAAATGACCATCCGGTTTTTACCCGGACATTTACCCTGAGCCCCACCAAAGAAACCATGTCTTTGCGCGTGCTGCAAGTACCTGAAAATGCGGAAATGGAGATAACTTCAGTTTCGGATTCTAAGGAATACATAATACTAAAGGTTGGCAACAACACCCGTGCCGTAGGCTTACAGGGTGTTTTTGATTCCAAAGCAACATGGAGAATACAAAACGGCCATCTTGCACTGGATCTTCCAGCTATTGAGAAACCGCTTGGTTTTAAGTTGGCTATTGGTCCGGTTTTGTCCGGGCAAGAATCGAATTATTTGTCCACATACCTGGGACAGGCTGCGGGTATTTCAGATTTGACAGAGTATAAGAACCCCGGGCCAAATCAATGGGAGACACTGCAAACCGAAGCGGTGATGGGTGATGAAGCAGGTGCGTTTGCCGTGGATGAGCTTACCTTGCCATCGGAGAATCCATGGAATTCCTTCATTCGGTTGATGGATGTGGACTTCCTCTCCGATGGACGTGCCGTGGTGGCTTCACTAAGTGGAGATGTGTGGTTACTTGATGGTGTCAGGGAGGAACTAGGAACGCTCCAATGGCATCGATTCGCAACGGGTTTGTTCCAGCCTAGTGGGGTCAAAGTGGTCGATGACCAGGTCTATGTTATCGGTCGTGATCAAATTACCAGGTTACATGATTTAAATAAGGATGGATTTGCGGATTTCTATGAGAATTTCAATAACGAACTCATGGCATCCACCAATTTTCATGCGTTTACTTTAAATTTGGAAACGGACTCAGAAGGAAATTTTTATTTTGCTAAATCGACACCTTGGCCCCCTTATATCAGTGGAAAAGGGCCTTCAAAAGATGCTGAGATAACGCCACATCACGGAGTACTTTTTAAATTATCGCCTGACGGGGAAAAGCTTGAAATAATCGCAAGGGGCCTTCGGAACCCCAACGGGATGGATATGAACGCTGATGGTGAAATCGTATATGCCGACAACGAGGGGAACTGGGTGCCTACGAGTAAAGTCCATCGGATAAAAAAAGGAGGATTCCATGGCTTTATTCCAGCTGCACATGAAACACTTCGTCCTGATTCGTTTGAGCCGCCCATTGTTTGGACACCCCATTATTTGGACAATTCTCCCGCCAAACCTATGTTTATAACAAGTGATAAGTGGCCTAAAGAGCTACACGGCAACCTATTGCTGGCCTCCTATGGTCGTGCGAACCTCTCCTTGATAGTAAAGGAAGAGGTAGATGGCGTATGGCAGGGAGCGCATATAAATTTACCCCTTGTGTTTAGGTCTGGTCTTGAGCGTGGTCGGTTCCATAAGGATGGGCATCTCTATATCGCCGGGATGACTAGCTGGCAATCCATTGGGGAGAAATGGGGGTCCTTTCATCGGGTAAGGTATACCGGGCAGCCCTTAGATGTGCCAATTTCGGTTACTACCAAAGCGGGTGGGCTTGAAATTAGGTTTTCGGAGGTATTGGATAGAGAGGCAGCAGGTGAAATTGGAAATTACAAATTGCAAAAATGGACCTATCCCTGGACTAGTCAATATGGTACCCGTGGAAAGGTTTATTCTGTGGACAACCCCGGAGAGACAAAGCCTGACCCGGTACAAGTAAAATCCATTCGTTTATCCGAGGACGGGAAATCCGTATTTCTTGAGATTCCGGCTTTAACCCCCGGTTTGGTAAATAGCTCCATAGGTACGCTTAAAGAATTACCGGATATGATTGAATCCTCCTTGGGATTAGTCATATCAATAAGTTACCAGATTTCTACCGCAGACGGCACGAAGCTTAACCATATGATTCACAAAACCATACACCGTGTACCGGTTGAGGGGTTTGTAAGATAGGTTAAGTACTTCAACGGCTTCACCGTATTTAATACATCTCTTGTGAAAATTCAATAAATTGTAGACATACGGGAAAAGTAAGTTTTTGATCTTTATCTGGTCTGATTTTAAGAAACTTAATTCCCTATCTTAAAAACCAATAGTATGAAAAAAATAACCTATTTAATGCTGCCCCTATTAAGCCTATCTTTGCTTTTATTTGCTTTCCATCCTGCCCCAAAAAAGACTGTTGTTACCATCGAGGGTGAATCCTTTTATGTAAATGGCAAACCTACCTACGAAGGCAGAACCTGGAAGGGCAACAAAATCGAGGGGTTGCTAATGAATTCCCGAATGGTGCAGGGCATCTTTGACGACCTTAATCCGGAGACCAGAGAATTGTTTGGCTATCCGGATACCGGCGAGTGGGATCCGGATAGAAATACAGCTGAATTTGTGGCAGCCATGGACGAATGGAAATCGTATGGGATGAATTCATTCACCATGAATTTACAGGGAGGAAGTCCTACCGGGTATGGGAATAAGGAGTGGCTCAATTCCGCCTTTTACCCCGATGGCCGTTTAAGACAGCCTTTTATGGATCGGCTGAAGTTGATTTTGGACAAAGCGGATGATTTGGAAATGGTGGTTATACTGGGTATTTTTTATTTTGGGCAGGACCAAAATCTGGATGATGAACAAGCAGTGATCAATGCGGTAAAAAATTCGGTGAATTGGGTTTTGGAAGAAGGTTATGAAAATGTGTTGATAGAAGTCAACAACGAATGTGATGTAAACGCCTATGACCATGAAATCCTTAAACCGGCTAGGGTCCACGAGCTCATCGAGTTGGTAAAAAGCATGGAGCAAAACGGCAGAAGGTTGTTGGTTAGCACCAGCTATAAAGGAAATACTCCTCCCAAGCCCAATGTGGTGAAGTCAGCTGATTTTATTCTGATTCATGGCAATGGGGTGAGGACAACCGAGATGATGGAAAAGCTAATCGAAAATACCCGCAAGGTGGAAGGGTTCAGGCCCATGCCGGTGGTAGTCAACGAGGATGACCATTACGATTTTGATAAGGAAAGAAACAATTTTACCGTGGCGGTGGAAAATTATGTTTCTTGGGGATTCTTTGACTACCGAAGGAATGGAGAACCGTTCGAGGAGGGTTACCAAAGCGTACCCGTGGATTGGGGGATCAATTCCGAGCGGAAACAAGGGTTCTTTGACTTGGTCAAAGAGATTACAGGAGGTACCTACTAATTTAAACAGAACAAATTGGTTTTTGGAAATAACCTATGAGCTCCAATATCGTAACTTTAATCTTATCCTTTTCGCTAGCGGTATTGCATCAATGGACCACCGGTATCCCCTGCGATACTGGGCTGGGGAAACAATTTGATGGATATCCATCTATTCAAGATCAAATAATCAAACAAAAGGAAGGGTCGGCATGGCATCCAGAATATGTTACCACCTCGGAGAATAGTCTTTCTGATTCCGAAAAATGGAATTTGAAAATAAACGGCTTTTCTCCAGCTTATTATGACAAGGTCAGGGATGCCATTGCCATTAACACCGTTGAGCAACCAACTGATAAATGGGCTGCTGCCACCACTTCGTTTGAACTCCTAACGGGAATTTACACCATTCGTTTTACATCCTTGTTAGAATCAGACGGAGAAAGTTCCTATAAGGTTCGTATTGATGATAAGCAGGTGCTTGAATTTCAAAATCCCAGAATATACGGTAAGGATATCCCGGAGTATGCTCCCCATGTCGTAGAGGTTAAGGATGTGGCCATGGTTCGTGGATGTAAAATACAGGTTGAATTTCTGCCCCACTCAAATGGCTTGGTTCCTGAAGGTGACGGATTCGGGTACGCCCGGGCTAGATGGAGTAACAATATTGAATTTTTACCACAATAAAAAAAAAACTATACTAAAAAGTGCATCTACATAATAAAAAAAACATATGAAAACCTATCAATTAGCAATAGTCCCTGGCGATGGCATTGGCCATGAAATCATACCCGCAGCCCTTAAAGTTCTAGAGGCAGCAGCAAATAGGTTCGGCTTTAATTTAAACTATACATTCTTTGATTGGGGAGCGGGCAGGTATATTAAGGAAGGGGCGTTTATGCCGGAAGATGGCTTGGAGACATTGAAATCTTTTGATGCCGTTTTTTTTGGTGCTGTCGGATTGACGGAGGTAGATGATACGCTACCGGCCAAATTATACACCTTTAAAGTACGGACGGCCTTTCAGCAATATGTGAATTATAGACCTGTGAAATTGTTTAAGGGGCTGGAAAGCCCACTTCGAAATAAAACTTCAAAGGAAATTGATTTTGTGGTGATCCGCGAAAACAATGAAGGGGAATTTGTACAGTCCGGTGCTTTTTTCCGACCGGAAAGCCCCGAGGGATTAGCAACAGATACAAGCATTTTCACCCGTAAAGGTATAGAACGGGTCGCTCATTTTGCTTTTCAATTGGCACAAAAAAGGCGAAAAAAAGTCACTAATGTGACCAAATCCAATACCTTGATCCATAGCTTAAAATACTGGGATTCGGTTATTTCAGAGGTTTCTGAACAGTACCCCGATGTCAAACTGGAGAAAATGTATATAGACAACGCCAGTGCCAACTTTATCCTGCATCCGGAGTATTTTGACGTAATACTTACAACCAATCTTTTTGGGGACATTTTAAGTGATCTTGGTGGAGGTATCATGGGCAGCTTGGGCTTAGGCGGAAGCGGCAACCTCAATCCTGAAAAAGAATTTCCATCCATGTTTGAACCCATTCACGGGTCTGCCCCTGACATTGCCGGAAAAGGAATAGCCAATCCGGTAGGTACGATTTGGTCTGGAGCCTTGTTGTTAGAACACCTTGGTGAACACGAGGCGGCTAATCATATCATAAATGCTGTTGAAAATGTTTTCGAAAAAGGCATAAAAACCAAAGATCTTGGAGGCACTGCTTCTACCAGTGAATTTGCGGAAAATGTAATCTCCGTGTTAAACCAGTAAAAAATGGAATGGATTGATCTCACGCAAACCATCCATCCGGAGATGCCGGGAGTGAATCTTCGGGAGGCTAAGAATCTGGAAAAAGACGGATGGAATGCTACAACGATTGAAATGTATAGCCACTCAGGAACTCACATGGATGCCCCAATTCACTTTGGCGTAGACGGGCCGACTATTGATCAGATCCCATTGGCGAATTTGATGGGCTATGCACGAATCCTTGACTTGACAGGAATCCTGCCTTCCGCTTTGATCCAAGTCAGCGATTTGGGCCCGTTGAGGGAAGAGCTTAAAACCGGGGATAGCCTGATTATTCATACTGGATGGAGCCAATACGCTAGGACTTCCATGGAAAAATACAGAAACGAATTGCCAAGAATCAGTGAGGAACTTGCCAATTGGTTAGTAGAAAGAGGTATTAAAATGATAGTTGTCGAACCCCCTTCTGTTGCGAATGTAAATGATTTGCAGGAGGTTACACGGATTCATCGGATATTGTTTTCCGGTAAGATCATCATTGTAGAAGGAATCTGTAACTTGGAGGAGATACAAACAGACGAAGTCGAACTTATGGTCTTGCCCTTAAAAGTAGGTGGAGGAGATGGCGCACCAGCCAGGGTAATTGCAAAACCGCTGAACTAAAAACCAGTTAATGATGGAAAAATACGACCCACTTGAAAGGCCGTTAGAAGGAAGAATAAAGACTTTGTTTCATGAGCAGCAGATGTCATTGGTCATTGTAGACGATGATCCTACTGGCACCCAGACTGCGCATGACGTGCCTGTGTTGGGCGATTGGTCAGCGGATGCATTTATTCATGAATTCAACCTAAAGACACCTCTATTTTTTGTACTCGCTAACACCCGAAGCCTTCCCAAGGAGGCGGCGACATCCCGGGCTAATGAGATAGGTCAGAACTTACGCAAGGCATCAATGATCACCGGCAGGAAATTCATGATTGTCAGCAGAAGTGATTCCACCCTCAGAGGATATTTCCCCTCAGAAGTAATTGCCTTAAGTCAGTCAGCAGGCATAGGCAACATGCCGGTTTTTTTAACTCCGGCATTTTTTGAAGGAGGACGGATAACCGAAAATAACGTGCATTATATCATGGAAGGCGAAAAGAAAATCCCCGTTGCGGAGACAGTTTTCGCCCAAGATAAAAGCTTTGGATATGTCAACTCTGATTTGACCAAGTGGATAGAAGAAAAGTCCCTAGGTAGCATTAAACAACAGGATGTGAAAAGCCTTTCTCTTGAGGACATTCATGCTGGCGTTGAAGTGATATCAGAAAGGCTTAATGCATTGCAGCCCAATGATATCATGGTCATCAACAGCAGATCTTATCGGGATCTGGAAATGACCTGTCTGGCAATTCATGCGTTGATTAAAGAAGGAAAAGGGTTTAATTTTCGAACTGCGGCTTCCTTTGTTTCCGCGTTTGCCGGCATAGCAGCAAAGTCGTGGAAGCCCAAAAATGTATCCGGAGCGTCAAAAGGGGGCTTGACTATCGTGGGATCCTATATAAAAAAATCAACTTCGCAATTGGAGCTCCTGTTAGAAAAAGAGGGGGTTTTACCAATTTCTATCTCCGTTGATTCCATCGTAAATGATTCGGGTACTATAGAAACGTACATGAATGTTTTGGTGGAAAAAATTGAGAAAGAATTAAAAAAAGGAATTGATGTGGTGGTATATACTTCCCGGGAACTGATTTCGGGAGCCAACGCAGAAGAGAGCCTTGCTATTGGGGAAAAGGTAACCAGTTTTTTGGTTCAATTGGTTGCTAACATCAACTTCCAGCCGGCTTTTATAATTGCCAAAGGTGGCATTACATCCAACGACATTGCTGTAAAAGGATTAGGGATGAAAAGAGCCATCGTTTTGGGACAGGTAATTCCCGGAGTTCCAGTGTGGGAGCTAGGTGAGGAGACCAGATTTCCTGAAACTCCGTATGTTGTTTTTCCGGGAAATGTCGGGGATGAAAAGAGTTTAGCCCAGGTTTATGATTTGTTTATAGATAATAAGATGGGTGGATGAAAAAACTTAAAGGGGTAATTGTTGGTGCCGGATATTTTAGCCGGTTTCATGGAGACGCATGGTCAAGGATGCCTGACATAGAAATAGTGGCTGTTTGTGACAAAGATGTTCAAAAGGCAAAGTTATATGCGAATCACTATGACATTCCAAATGTATATGGGGATGTAAATGTAATGTTTGCAGCCCATCAGCCTGACTTTGTTGATATTGTTACTCCTCCGGTCACACATAAGCCCATCATCAAGTCCGCAATCGCGAAGGGCATTCATATCATCTGTCAAAAGCCGTTGGCTGACACATTTAAAGAGGCAAAAGAAATCCGAGAACTGGTTAGGGGAGAGGACATCCGTTTTATGGTGCATGAAAACTGGAGGTTTCAACCTTGGTATAGGGAGATCAAATCGGTTATTCAGGCAGGCACTATCGGGAAAAAAATATTTCAGTATACGTTTAAAATGCGGCTGGGAGATGGTTGGAGAGAAGATGCGTATTTGGACAGACAGCCGTATTTTCGAAATATGCCCCGCCTGTTGATTCATGAGACGGGAGTTCACTTTGTAGACACTTTCAGGTATTTGGAAGGGGAGATTTCCGAGGTCTACGCTCACTTGAAAACCTTAAACCCACTAATTAAAGGGGAGGATACCGGCATGGTGTTTTTTAAATTTAAATCGGGTTGCACCGCATTGTTTGATGCCAACCGATACCACGAACCTACACACAACAATGCAAGATACACTTTTGGGGAAATGTGGGTAGAAGGAGATAAAGGCAGCCTTACCTTACACCCGAACGGACTAATTTCAATCAAACCATTGGGAGAACCACAGTATCAACTGCCTTTTAAACCTACGGAAATCGGGTTTTCCGGTGACAGTGTCTTTGCATGTCAGAATCATTTTATAAAAGGAATTTTAGAAGAATCGCCTTTTGAGACTGAAATTGATGATTATATTAAGACCTTGAAAGTAGTTGAAGCCATCTATCATTCGGATCATGAAAGAACAATTTACCCGATTAACAGCGTAAAATAGAGAATATTCGCTATTTTTATTATTTAGTATACGGTACACAAAAATGGAAATTTTATAGCGTAAGTGATGCTTAAAAATGATGAGTTGGGAATTCAGGCGTATAGAGAGCTAAGGAAGCTGATCATCAATGGTATCTTGGCACCCGGCCAAAAAATCATTCAGGAAAAACTGGCTGCAAAACTGGGTATAAGTAGAACACCACTGCGGGTGGCTCTTCACATGCTCGAGGCGGAAAACCTTATTGAGCCAAAAAATAAAACCGGATTCAAAGTTAAGGAAATTGACAATAAGGAAATCCTTGAGATTTTTGATTGTAGGATTGCGTTGGAATCAACAGCCGCCGGATTGCTTGCAAAAAGAATAAATGGGAAAGAAGCTGAAAAACTGAAAAGTTTTTTTCTGCCCTTTGAAAATGAAGGTTTACAGAAAGGAAGTGAAAGCTATAAAAAGGCTGATACCCAATTCCACAATTTTATTGTGGAAAAATGTGGTAACAGGTATATAGATAAGTTGTTCAAGCAGGGTAATCTTATCACCTATATAGAAAGAATTGGTCTTATCAGACCACCAGAAGCTACTCTTCAGGATCATATAGACATAATCAACGCCATCATTAACAATGATTCCGAAGAGGCCGAAAAGGCTATGAAAGTTCATCTAACGAGATCAAAGGAGATCATTGAGGAAAAACTCATCAACGAACCCGTCCAATAGGCATTTATAATCAAGCCGCTGACGACACCTACACCTCGATTGTGCAGTTTCCCCACAAATAAACCCAAAGTATCATGTCTTTCACAAAAAAGCCTTTTGTTCCAAGCCGGTACTTTATGGTGGCGGGAACCTTTTTATTGTCCATGTTGGTCTATGTAGACCGGATAGGAATATCCGTTGCCAAAGACCCAATGACTGATGCGCTTCAATTGAGCGACAAGCAATTTGGGTGGGTACTGTCTATGTTTGCTTTAGGGTATGCCCTGTTCCAAACGCCCTTGGGTATTCTTTCAGACAAAATAGGACCAAGAAGGGCTTTGGCAGCAGTGGTTAGCCTATGGTCTTTTTTTACAGCACTAACGGGAGCTGTGACAAATTTCATTACCTTATTCTTCGTACGGTTTTTTTTTGGGGTCGGTGAGGCCGGTGCTTATCCCGGTATATCCAAAGCGGTTTATCATTGGATTCCAGTAAGAGAAAGAGGGATTGTAAACGGGATCAATTTTTCAGGGGGCAGGTTTGGCGCTGCGTTTGCACTTCCCTTGATAGCCTTGGTGATTGACAAATTAGGATGGCGGAGTACCTTTTTTGTTCTTGGTCTGCTCGGTATCATTTGGGCTTTGGCGTGGTATTTCCTATTCCGGGACAATCCGGAAGACCACCCCAGGGTATCGGCATACGAAAAGCAGGAAATCTTGATTACCAGAACTAAATCCGGGGTAGAAACCCCTTCGCATTTCACCGTGAATTCGTTGTTAGGTTCCAGAAATATGTGGTTAGCCATGGGGCAGTATTTCGCCAGTAACTTTACCTTTTTCTTCTGCCTTACCTGGCTGTTTCCACATGTAAAAGAGCAGTTTATGCTCAATAATGTAGAAGCAGGTTTTTATGCGTCATTTCCTTTGATCGCAGGTGCATTTGGTAATATGTTTTCGGGGTGGTTGGTAGACCGAATCTATGCAAGCGGGAGGTTTACATGGTCACGGATAATCCCTGCGACGGTAGGGTTTGCTTTGGCAGCTATGGGATTGATTGCTAGTCTGTATTCCACGGATGTATTCTTTTCGATTGTCTTTTTATCAATAGCGATTTTTGGTGCGGACATGACCATCAGTCCTTCGTGGACGCTCTGCAATGACATAGGTAAACTGCACTCTGGAGCTGTTTCGGGAACCATGAATATGGCTGGTAATATTGGTTCTTTTATTACAGCGCTGGCTTTTCCCTATCTTCGGGATTGGACAGGATCGGTTACGCCTTTTTTTATTATTGGGGCCGTATTGAATGTCTTGGCGATCATTATGTGGCTTAGGATAAAGCCAGAAAATCCCATTCGTTTTAAGACTATATAAAAAAATCACTCCCTCACCCAGTAAATTTTCTCACTAGGTATTTTGGGGACTTGTTACAGGATCCGCCTGCTAACCCTTCGCAAGTTCCGTGCAGGCCTTTACCAGCACATCCAACTCATCCAGCGTCGTGTAGAGGTTTGGGCTGATCCGGCAGCCATGGACATTTGATCCGTCAATCGCAACGGTAAATATTTTATACCTATCCATCAGTGTTTTTGCGAAATCAGCAGGTTTCATGCCTGCGATGCCTACGTTTCCTATTCCGCAATATCTCGCAGGGTCCTCGGGTGTATTGACGATCACACCGGGAATATCCCGCACCTTGCTGGTCCAATACGTTTGCAGATATCGGAGGCGTTCCTCTTTTCGCGCTCCGCCGATGGCATTATGGTAGTCGATGGCGTCGTTGATGGCCAAGTCGGTATGTGCGGGATGTGTGCCCACATGGTTCAGCCCGTGAATATCAGTGTGTGCGCGGGATCCCTCTGCCAGCAAGGGCCAGATCTTTTCTGCATTTCCTTTCTTGACGTACAGTAGCCCGGCACCAAGCGGTGTACTTAGCCATTTGTGCAGACTGGATCCGTAGTAGTCGCAATCCAGATCAGGGAGATTGAACTGAAAATGCCCAAAAGCGTGTGCGCCATCCACCAATACCGACACCCCTTTGCTGTGGGCCATGTCGCAAATTTTACGTACCGGTAGGATCTGACCGGTGATATTGATGATGTGGGAAACCATCAGGAGTCTGGTCTTTGGCGTGATGACCTGGGCATACAGGTCCACGATCTCTTCGTCCGATTGGGGGTGGTTTGGAACAGACACCACCTTATTTACCACACCGTACCTTCGCGCAGCGAGTTTGAATTGATTCAACATCGCGCCATAATCCTGTTCTGCCATCACCGCTTCATCGCCCTCTTTCCAGTCGATGCCCGTAATGACCATGTCCAGTGATTCGGTCGCGTTGCGGGTGATCACGACCTCCTCGGGGCTGCAACCTCCCAATGCGGCAAGGCGGGCTGCGGTTGCATCTTTGTCTTTCTTCCGATGGTTCCGCATGTACCAGGATCCTTGAAAATTCACATCCCGAACGTGCTGGATAAAATTTTCCAGTGTTTCCTGTGGCACAAAGCAGTAAAAGCCATTTTCCAGGTTGATATAGTCGGGCTTGAGTTTGTATCCCGCCCGAATCTTTGCCCAAAAATCCTCATCCGAGGCAAGCTGCGTGGGGGGTATATGTTCCACGCCGGACAGAAGCTGGGCAAAGGAGTTAATTCCAGGGCTGGCCGTAACACCTAATGCCACGAGGTTTTTGAGGAAGGTTCGTTTTTTCATCTGTTTATAATTTGTTCTTTAGCGGTCAGATGGAATCTCGCACGTATTACAATCGTTCCTCCGTGTGTCGCTTGCGTCGTGCTCGATTTCATGTGTCTATAATTGTTCTTCAAAGGTCACATGGAATCTCGCATGGCTGATAGGCATCCCAGTGTGTGAGGGGAGTGTAATGCTCGATTTCATGTGTTTGGGAAGTTTGGTTAAATGTAACGAAAAAATGGCTGGATTTGAAAGGGATATTTTGTGTTTGGTACTTGTTTGTGGGTTTTGTAGGTGTTTTTGGTTCGGTGTTCTGGGTTGACGGTTCGGGGTTCAATGTTCGGAGTTTAGGGTTTAATCTTCAGGTTTCAATCCTTGTTGTGCTGGATTTTCGGTTGTAAAATTAAATATGATAAAAATTAGCCCTTCTGTGAGAGTCGTGATGTTTGCAAATCCCATCAAAAACAAGCAAATTGATCTTTGAAGTTTTTAACAGTTTATGGCACAAGTAAAACCCAAAAAGGAGCATCGAATTACGGTGTAGTGCTGACCAATGAATGTCAATATGGGAGTATGTAGTGGTCGGCTATTTGAGCCTTTTTCAGTGGTAGGTCTCGATTCTTTTGGTGAAAAGCGTAAAGACGACTTTCCAAAATGCCCTCAGCAAATTGCATATTCAACGTAGAATTTGAAAAAAATGAAGATAGAGAAAATCAGAATAAAGAACTTCAAAGTTTACCGGGAGGCTGAGATTCGGGATTTGCCGAATATGTGCGTTTTTCTTGGAGCCAATGGTGCCGGAAAGTCTACCCTATTTGAAGTGTTTGGGTTTCTCAGTGATGCCTTGAAAAATAATGTTAAGAATGCATTAAACAGAAGGGGTGGATTCAAAGAGGTATACTCTAGAAACGGCGAGGGTGATATCGAGTTTGAGATTAAATTTCGAAACCCGGAAATTGATGGAAAAAAGCAGCCGTTGATTACGTATGAGCTTTCCGTGGGGATGGATCCAAACAAGCAGCCGGTGATAACCAAAGAAATACTGAGCTATCGAAGGGGAAACAGGGGGAGACCTTATCGGTTTTTAGAGTTCTCGAATGGACGAGGCAATGCCATTATCAATGAAAGTGAGTTCGAAAGTGCTAAGCAGGAATTTAAAGAGCAGCGGGAAGAACAAACATTAGACAGTCCAGATATTTTGGCCATAAAAGGGCTGGGGCAATTCCAGAAGTTTCAAGCGATCAGTTCTTTTAGGCGATTATTGGAAAATTGGTACGTTTCTAATTTTCAGATTCATGCGGCTCAAAACATAGAAGATACCGGTTTAAGTGAACACCTTTCGACTACTGGAGATAACCTTGCGCAGGTGACGAAATTTATATATGAAAACTATCCAGCTATTTTTAAAGTAATTCTTCAAAAGATGTCGGAAAGGGTTCCTGGTATAGAAAAAGTAGAAGCGACCGAAACCATAGATGGTAGAATTGTGCTACAGTTTTCTGACGGCAGTTTTAAGGATCCTTTTATATCCAGGTTCGTTTCCGATGGAACGATCAAGATGTTTGCCTATTTGGTGTTGCTATACGATCCCAAGCCTCACCCACTTTTGTGTATCGAGGAGCCCGAGAATTTTCTTCATCCGGAATTGCTGATCGAACTGGCAGAGGAGTTTCGGGAGTATGCCAACCGTGGTGGACAAGTATTTATCTCATCCCATTCCCCGGATTTTGTCAATGCGCTCGAAATTGACGAACTATTTTGGCTTACCAAGGAAGGAGGGTATACAAAGATCGCTAGGGCGACAGATGATCTGTTAGTAAGGACATTGGCGGCGGAAGGGGATAAGTTGGGCTATCTATGGAAGCAGGGGTATTTTAAAGGGGGTGGGCCAAAATCCTGACAGTATGGCTAGAATAGAAATAATGGTTGAGGAACGGTCCATGAAGGAGTTTTTGACTATTTTTTTGCCGGTTGTTATGGATGAATTTTGGGTGTTAAATCAAAATGTATTTATCCGGAGCTTCGAAGGAAAATCTGATCTTCAGAAGAATATACCTTCCAAACTAAAGGCGTATAGTAACTGGCATGAACCCATAGGAGTAATTATCCTGCAAGACCAAGATAGTAACGACTGCGTTGAGTTAAAAAATAAGTTAGTGGAATTATGTGCTCGCAGTGGCAATTGTAGAACGCTAATTCGGATTGTATGTAGGGAGCTCGAGTCGTGGTATTTAGGGGACTTCGAGGCACTGGGACGGTCCTATCCTGCGTTCAAGTTTGAAAAATTCCTAAACAAATCGAAGTACAGAGACCCAGATAAATGCAATGCATACCATGAGTTAAAAAAAATACTTCCGGAATTCCAGAAAGTCGATGGGGCGAAAAAGGTGGCGCAAAATATAGATTTGGATAGGAATCGATCAAGAAGCTTTCATCAAACAATAAGTGGTATACGGAAATTACTTGCTGAGATTAAAAAGGAGAAATCCGATTGATTTATCCTTTTTGGTAAAAGATCTAATGTGACGGTCATGTGATAGACACTGGTCGTGAGATCGATATATCACACAAAATCAATAGTTTCTTATGTGATGGTCATGTGACAAAACATGCTAAAAGTTTATTTGATGGTCATTTGATAGCTAATACCATTAAGTAATTAAATTACGGATTACCAATGTGTTTTTATTTGATGGTTATTTGATAGAATAGTAAATCATGGCATAAGCATAGGTGGGTGGGTTTTTCCGCATTGATTTTCCACGAATGCGGTTTGAATCCGTTATATATGCTACCTGAGTATTCATGCAGGAGAAGTTTCAATCCTTGTTGTGCTGGATTTGCCATTGGAGGAAAAAACACCCTCATAAGAGGGTGCCTTTCCAGTCTAGTTTCAATCCTTATTGTGCTGGATTTGCCGTTGTAAAATTGAATTTGATTCAAATTAAACACGATATGAGAGTCGTGATGTTTGTAAATCCCATCAAAAACAAGCAAATTGATCTTTGAAATTTTACACAAAAACTATTTTTTTGAGGGGCGAGTATATCCTCAGGGATATTCCCCTCCAATGAAAGAATATTCGAAAACATTCGATTGAAAATAAGTGATAGATCAAAAAGGCCAATTTAATACATGGCTCTTTAGTATGTCAAAATTTAAATTGATGTATTGAAATTATTCAAATAGTACTTTCTCAAGTGTTCCCACATGCCTTCCCAGTCACAATTCATTGGAATTTGCATTTTTGCTATGTCAGCATGGCTGTCATCATACTGTGGCACCAATTGGGAAGCTGCTTTTGTGATGGTATTTATTATATTAAATTCTATAAAACGGTCTTCGACGCCGTTTCTTCTCATTTCCAATATTTCAAAACACGCAAAGTTTATTACGATTTCCTCCAGATCAGAGATGCCTACACGGCCTTTCGTTTTCTTTAAGACAACTAATTGTTCTTGGATATGCCCCATATATTCATTGACATCTGTTTTGTAATTTGTCATAGCTATTAATTTTTGTTTTGTTCTATTTTAAAAATATAATATAATATAATATTTCTTATTTTTCACTAAGAGGTTTATAATGGGCGTTGATTTTTTTGTAAAACAATTGGAATGTTTAAAACGCAGCTAGAAGGATTATGTCAGTTTATTTCTATTAAATTAAACCATAATTCCCTATTTACCAACTAGAGCAGCCGTTTGGTGTCTAAAACATCTGAGAGGGACACTACATCGTCGAATTTTCAGTACTGTTGGAATCCCCGCTTCAGTCTTTCATGAATAACCTTTTTCAATTCTTCAGGTTGAATGACTTTGGCTGAATCCGCATAGGATAGTATAAGTCTTTCCAGTTCATAATTTAGAATTACTTCAATTTTAATTTCTAAAGTACTTTTATTCAGCCAGTTTGATTTTTGTGAACCATGGATTGGTTTAGTTTCAACATACCTCCCCGTTTTTCCATAGAAATGTAGAATTATTTTTTGAACTTCTGCACCCTCAGATTTGGAAACTCCAATCATATCCTCGAAGTATTCATCCCAATTGATCGTTGTATTTTCAATAAATGGAATTGAATGCTCCATGATTGTTGCTATTCTGTCAATTGCCAAGTTCCAATCTGATTTTCCCGTAAATGGGTTGAAACCAAAAAGAAACCACCTTCCATTGTATTGCTTTAGAAAGTAAGGGTGGATTTCCAAATCAAAGGGCGAATCATTCTGAAAGGGTTGATAACTGATTTTTAGCGGAGTCTTGTACCTAAGAGCACTATAAATTATTCCTAAGTAATCTGTACCCTTCAAAAACGCATTCGACTCGAACTCCATCAATCTACTTTCCGAATTGGTGGCAGTAATTCCTTGTCTAAGCTTCGGAATCATTTCGCTAATCCAATCAAAATGCGGCATTCCTTTAAATTGGGATAGGATGTCTACAGCCTCTTCCAATTGGTTTATCTCCAGTTCATTTAGAGGCATGTTATTGATAGAAAAAGACAGATCTTGATACCTGTAAAATACTTTCTTGCCATCTCTGTGCCTATTGAGATCAACGGACCATCCATCCGAACTCTCCATAAAACCAATATCATCAAAAATCTGCCTTCTCGATATTCCTTTGGAATTAGGGTCGATTTCTAGGAGAACTTTGTTGCATTCATCTATCAGATCCTCAATGAAATAACGCCTCCCAGGATTTCTAAAGCAATTATCTAGCACTTTGTAACGAATAAAAGCATTTTTATTTGTTGACATCTTTGTTAATTTGGGCGAAACGAAACTTTGTATTAGCTGGGGTAAAGTAAAATTAAACATTTATGCAGATAGGCTGCATAGAAAAGACATTATTTTGTGACCTAATCCCGAACATTTTGAATACAATGAAATTTAGAATTGCCAGGCCTGCTTATACAGGTCCATATCTCAAACAACCAATAGACATGAGTTTTTCCTTGTCCGAAGATCATTTTCTATTTAGATTAGGTGAACACTTTCATAAAGAGGGAGACATTGAAAAGGAGGAAAATCGAGGAAAAGAAAATCTCTCCATCAAAGAAAAAATAAGGGAAGGCTACCTAATTGAATCCGCGGTAGTGACTAGTGTAGATGGGGAGCAAATAGTGGTCGACATATCAGATGCTGAGGGCAATTTCAGTGATGGATCTGCCCTAAAAATTCTCGAACTAAAAACCGGAAATAAAACAAAAGGAACTTTATTGTCATCCGATGGTCAGTATTTGTCGATTGAATCAATCGGATGGAGGCCAAATATGGGGGATAATGTAAGTCTAGTTAAGCACTTTACTGCGTTTGATTTTTTGATAATGAGGAGAACGGATGATTTTTACCGGTTACTTCGCACCAAGAAAAATGTCGACATAGTTGAACAGAAGCTCAACGGAACCCTTGGACCCATACAATTCTCGATTCCAACGGTTGTGAAATTGGGTAATTTGGACACCTCCCAAATTAATGCAATTAATCAATGTTTGGGGGATGATCCAGTAACATTGGTTCAGGGACCTCCAGGAACCGGCAAAACCTTTTTTGCTGCGCACTTATCCAAATATTTGTTGGATCGGGGGTATGAGATTTTAGTCACCGCGTTCACCCATGACGCAATCAATAATATTCTGATAAAAACCCAGGAAATAGGTGCTCCTGTGTCGAAAATTGGCACTAAATCCAAATGCTCGGAAGTACTACAAGCATCACGGAAGGAGAAAATTTCTACCAGTATAAAGGAAAAAAAGGTTGTAGGAATGACCATCCACGAATTCCTGAAGAACCACAAAAGGTTTGATTTTATCCTAGTGGATGAAGCAAGTCAGATGGACATGGTTTCGGGGATCCATTTCCTTGCGTCTTCTACCAAAACTATTTTCATTGGTGATGACATGCAATTGCCGAACATTCCGAAAATTCCAGACACCGAGTTTTCCATATCCATATTTGATTTGCTTCTGAAAGTTTATAAAGCCTCACCGCTTTTGACCACCTATCGCTTTAATCAGAGGATTTGCGACTACATTTCACCGAATTTTTATTACGGCAAATTGACTTGTAGCGATTCTGCAAAGTCTAAATACTTAGATGCACCAATCGAACTGAATTTCAGCCAGTTTAAAGTATTGACAAAGGAAATTCTGAAGGAACCGCTGGTTTTTGTCAATACGGAAGAGGAAGTAGAATTCCTGATCAACAAGGAACAGGCTAGTTTAATTGCAGATCTCGTAGAGGATTTCCTATCTTTAGGTATTGAGAAAGACGAAATTGGTGTGATCGCTCCCAATAATATGCAGTTGAATTTTATTCGGAAGGTACTGTCAGCGCGAAAATTGGATTGGAAAGGGATCAAAATTGAAACGGTCAATAAGTTTCAGGGACTTCAGAAAGACATAATTCTTTTTTCGTCGGTCATTACAAAGTTGGGTAGCGAAAAGGTCAAATACGATTTCTTCTTTGACATCCGGAGATTTAATGTGGCTGTTTCCAGGGCCAAAAAAATGGCGATTGTTTTAGGAAATCGGAATTTAATTGCTAAGGCAGGTACCCTAGCACCGGAGGGAGATAAAATTGCAGACTTCTTGAAAAAGTCATTTCTAGTAAATAAGCTAATCAATGATTAACAATATGAACTCAATTGGCTTCAAAAATTTTAGGCAATTCAGAGATTTTCCTACAACTAAATTGGGCCCAATTACCTATTTGGTAGGGAAGAACAATTCTGGAAAGTCGACCATCGTAAAAGCTTTACTCCTTATTTCAGACTTTTTGAAGTCAGGAGAAATGAGAGAGTTTAAGTTTGGCAACAATGTGCTAGAGGATGCTAATATCGTAACTTTTGGAAGGGCTAAAACTGCATCAGCGGAGGAATCCTTAATTGCCTTTGAAACAAAAGTTTCGAATTATAGAATTGAAATCCAAATAACAGGAAATGATGATGATACGAATGCTCGGGTCTTGAATTTTCTTGTTGAAGATTTAAAATCTAGATTTTTCTTTAGAGTAGAACCGCACTCTTCTCGTATTTATTTTGGGCAAGGCAAAACAGGGGATTTCATTAAGGAAGAGGAAGTCCCTGAATTTCAAATGAAAACTGAAATCCGCCGTTTGGAGGATAGAATCAGATTTTCTAACCTAAAAAAAACAGACAAAGAATATTTGAGATTGGTTGATCAATTGAATTCGCTCAAACAAAAACAAAATCTTTTTGAGTCGAATAATGAGGAGCAGTATGAGGAATATTTGAATCGGGAAATGGAAAATATCCCTGAAAATTTTTTGCTTGACATGCCAATTAATTGGAGTTATTCATTGAAAGAAAATCTTGAAGCAGCTCAAAAGATTGCAGTCCATATGCATGATGTTGAATTTAGGAATGCGCAACTAAATGAGAATACTTCAAGTCTTTTCGATGAATACAGGGGTTTTTATCAAAAAAAGGATGATTTGCGAAGATCATTTGAGGAGTATTTTGAATCCATTCAAGAATTGGAGCTTTTTTACCTTGGTGCAAATCCTTCTAAGCAATCAGGACTTTTTACAATAAGAGATAAAGGAAATGCACTCTCTCAGTCCATCCACAAATTCTATCAATTAGGTGTATTTAACAATAAAGGCTCTGAATCTTATCGGTTTCTTAAAAAGTGGATGGGAAAAGATGGTTTTGATATTGGTGAAGACCTGACAATTAAAATGTATGGGGGAGAGGCTTATGATGTAAAGATCAAAAATGGTGATGGTGAATTATCCTTAGCAGATAAGGGAATGGGATCTATCCAAGCTATGTTGTTATTGTTTAGAATCGCCTCAATAATTGAATTGAAGAAAAGTTCTTCAACCAATACTAAAATAATTGTTGAAGAACCAGAATTAAATCTTCATCCCAATTTTCAGAGCAAGTTAGCGGATTTGTTTTTTGAGGTTTGGGAGAAGTTTGATATTGAATTTATCATCGAAACTCATTCAGAATATATAATCAGAAAGTCTCAGGTCATTGTGTCTGAAAAGCAGCTTGAGGATTCAGTTAATGAAAACCCGTTCAAAGTTCATTATTTGGATCTGCATCAATCCCCTTCGATTTATTCAATTGGATTTGATTCTGACGGTGTATTGGATAGATCGTTTGGTTCCGGATTTTTTGATACAGCTGCTGATACTAATCTTCAATTGTTAAAACTAAAACGGATAAGAAATAAGCAATGAGAATAACTATATACGCTGAACCTGATGTTTTTGAGAATGTTTTATTATTTCAAGAGGATTATCCGAATTGGAGTTTTCTTTTTAAATATCACACAGATATTTGTCTGAATATTTCAGATGAAGAATATGAGACTCTTCTTAAGGAAAATAATGAACTTATACTATCATACATCGCAATTACAGGGGGAAGAGAGCCTTTACCTTTAAGGGATTTTTTTAACGAGATATATGATTTGCCGGAGGAAACCATTGAGGAAAAGCCTAGAGATATCTTTTTTTTGAAATTATCCAAAGAGGATGCAGCTGATTTATCTGAAAGAATTGGTGTATTAGTATTATCCGCAGATGATTTTAATGATAAAGTTCTTAATCTGAGTTTTTTTAAAGAATTAGAGGAGGGGCAAGTTTGGGAAAATGGGGCCAGCATAGGATGGCATGAATTGTTTAGGCTTGATGCTAAGCCAATAAACTCAATGGTCCTTGTCGACGAGTATATTTTTGAAAATACCCAAAAAGTAAAAGGCCAAATTGTTCATATTGGGGAAGAAAATATGATCCAACTTCTGGATAAAACTCTGCCTCAAATTATTTTAGTTCCATTTCATTTTACCTTGATTACCAAGTACGAAAGTGAAAATGAAGATGAACTTTCTGCTTTTGCAACAAAAATTATAATTAGGATAAAAGCCTTGAGAAAATATGAGATTTTATGCGAGATTGTTTTTCAAAAATCTGAACTTTTCCATAATAGAAAACTCATAATCAATTATGCGAATGCGGCTTGTGAAAGAGGGTTTTGTGTATTCAATCCCGCCAACATGAAGGAAGTTCGTAAAATCAATGATTTTCGACTTAATCAATGGTTTCATGCCTTACTGGAATCAAAAGGTGATTTAGAATTTCAATCCTCATTCATTAGGTTGAAAATAGTTAAAAAATTCAGTAGGGATCTTGTAGATGGTAAATATCAAGGATTTGTTTTTGGAGATTGTAAAACAGACAAAACCCTAATAAATCGGTTAGTAAATAGTGTTTGATTTCCAATGCACTTCTACTGCACAGATCTTTCTCATATTTGTACCATCAATTTGAATCACTAAAATGACCAATAAAAAAGAAGTAGTAGGCTTTATTTTCCAGATCACGGACAAGGTTCTTTGGAACGTCTTCCGTAAAAATGAGATTGGAGATGTTCTCTTGCCTTTTGTGGTGCTTAGACGATTGGACTGCATCCTTGAGCCAGTCAATGGGAAAGTCCGGGAGGCTTATAACAACTTTAAGGACAAGGTGGCTGAGGATAAACTGGATCCGATTCTCCGAAAAGCTGCCGGAGGCCTTCAGTTCTACAATATTTCACGTCATACATTTGAGTCTCTTCGGGAGAATCCCAAGACAATTGAGATTGATTTTAACAATTACCTCTATGGATTCAACAAGGAGGTTAGAGATATCATCGACAATTTCCAGTTTGAAAAAGTAATTGGTCGACTGCTTAAGAATCGATTGTTGTACCAGATGATCGATGCGATCTGCAAAGTGGATCTCCATACCGATAAGATTGACAACCATGATATGGGATACATCTTTGAGGAATTGATCCGTATCTCCAACGAACAGAGCAATGAAACCGCCGGGGAGCATTTCACCCCAAGAGATGTGGTTCAATTGATGATTGAAGTGATGTTCAGTACAGAGAAAGAGGTATTTACTCAACCTGGTATCATCCGGACGATCTATGACCCGGCAATGGGAACTGGTGGAATGATCAATATTGCCAAGAATTATGTAGTAGAAGTGCTCAGTGCGAATCAATCAAATAAGCCTACAATCCGAACGTATGGTCAGGAAATCAACGAACAGTCTTATGCGATTGCGAAATCAGAAGCCTTGATTACCGGAGAGAATATTGATAACATTCGGCACGGGAATACATTTACTCAGGATCGATTTGCTGATAAGAAGTTCCACTATATGCTGGCCAATCCCCCCTATGGAGTGACTTGGAGTAAGGATGCGGATTACATTATCAATGAAAGTGCAAATCCAGCTGGTCGATTCTATGCAGGACTACCAGCTAAAAGTGACGGTCAATTACTATTCCTTCAGCATATGATTAGCAAGATGGAGTATGAGGGAAGTAAGATTGCGGTCGTAACCAATGGTTCTCCTTTGTTTTCTGGAGGTGCAGGAAGTGGAGAAAGTGATATCCGTAAATGGATCATTTCCAATGATTGGTTAGAGTGCATTGTTGCCCTTCCAAAAGATCTATTCTACAACACTGGGATCAACACCTTTATCTGGTTTTTGAATAATAACAAGCCTTCTCATCGTCGAGGTAAAGTTCAGCTTATCAATGCAGTAGAGGCAGATGACAAGTCAAGTCAGAAGGAAGGATTTTGTCGTCCTGAAAAAAGAAGCTTGGGTAATAAGCGAAATAAAATCGAAGAATACCATATTCAGAAAATAGTGGACTTATACACTCGTTTCGAAGAGGGATCTTACTGCAAAATCTTCGACAATGAATTCTTCGGCTACTACCAAGTAACCATAGAGCAGCCTGAATTGGATGAAAAGGGCAAGCCTAAGCAAGGCCGAAACGGAGAGCTAAAACCGGATACCAAAAAGCGGGATAAGGAAAATATCCCCTTGTCGGAGGATATCGAAGTGTACTTTGAAAAGGAGGTGCTTCCCCATGTTAAAAACGCTTGGATAGACTTTGATAAAACCCGAATCGGGTATGAGATCAATTTCTCCAAGTATTTCACAGAATTCAAACCTCTTCGATCCACAGGAGATATCAAGGCGGAAATTCATGAATTGGAGTTTGGAAATGAATCAGAGAAAGGGATCAAAGACTTGATTTTAGACTTATTTAAATGAAAAAGTACGAGTCCTACATAGATTCCGGGGTAGACTGGATTGGACAAATTCCAAGTGAATGGCAGATTAGCAAAATGAAATATTATGCTAATGTGTTCACAGGAAATAGTCTTAATGATAGTCAAAAATTAGAATTTGAATCTGATGATCCAGATCATCTTGCTTATATAGCTTCAAAAGACATTGATGTTAACACGACTGCGGTCAATTATGAAAATGGAACTCGGATTCCCAGGGATCAAGTCAATTTAAAGGTTGCCCCTGCTTTCTCTTCATTACTATGTATCGAGGGAGGAAGTGCAGGACGAAAAATGGCATTTATTAACCAGGAAGTCTGTTTTGTCAATAAATTGGCATGTATCGACTTAGAAAAAAAATGGTTGGCTAAGTACACCTTTTACTTTCTGAAATCGGAGATTTTCCAAAAGCAGTTCACAGAATCATTGGCGGGATTGATCGGAGGGGTAAGTATTACTAACCTGAGGAACTTTTTGATGCCAATTCCTCCAAACTTCGATGCTCTGGAAATTGCCCGCTATCTTGATCATCAAACCGCTTTGATTGATGAATTGATTGAAAAGAAGCAGCGGTTGATTCAGGCTCTTGAGGAGAAACGAAAGGCAGTTATCAATGAAGCGGTGACCAAAGGACTCAATCCCTCAGTCCGGATGAAGGATAGTGGAATCGATTGGATTGGGGAGATTCCGGAGCATTGGGACATAAAGAAATTGCGATATCTCGGGAAATGCCAAAATGGGGTTAGTGCCGGGAGTGAGTATTTTGGAGAAGGAGATCCATTTATTAGCTATTCAGATGTTTACAAAAATGCATCATTGCCTGATCAAATATTAGGATTGGCCAAATCCTCAGAATTGGATAAAGAAAATTATTCAGTTTTGGAAGGTGATATTTTCTTCACAAGGACATCTGAAACCGTAGAGGAAATTGGCCTTTCATCAGTTTGCTTAAATTCAGTTCCTGCTGCTGTTTTTGCAGGGTTTCTAATAAGATTTAGACCGCAAAACCCTTTCCAAGAGTTAAATAAATGGTTCTCGAAATTCTATTTTAGATCTCATATTGTTAGGCATCATTTAGTAAAAGAGATGAATCTTGTGACAAGGGCATCTTTAAGTCAGGAGCTATTAAAAAGTGTTCCTGTATTGTTGCCGCCAATTAACGAGCAGATAAAAATTGGTGAACATCTCCAAGAAATAACAAGCTCAATCGATACGACTATTGATAAAATTTACTCGGCTATTGAAAAATTAAAAGAATATCGCCAATCTCTAATTTCAGAAGCTGTTACTGGAAAAATTGATGTAAGAGATTGGGAACCATCAAATTAATAAACCATGGAATTTTTAATCTACATTTTTATTGGCTTAGTAAGCCTCATTATTGGTTGGTTGCTAAGTAAAACCACCACAAGTTCCTCCCATCAGAAGGTATTGGCAGAGGAAAAGCAGAAATACACCGAATTGGATCGAGAGTTTGTTGAATTCAAGGCCACATCCAATTCAGAATTGGCACACCTGAAAGAGGAATTGGATGAAACGGTTAAGGAAAAGGAGTCTTTGACAGCGGATAAAGATTCATTCAAAAAAAAGTTAGAAGACTATCGGGTAGAGCTGGAAATAGTCAAAGGACACCTGGAATCCGAAAAAGAGAAAGTAAAAGAAAAATCAGATCAGGTTAATGACCTGCAAAGCAAGCTTAATGAAACACAAGAAAAGCTGAATGAGGCCAATAAAGACTTATCCAGTCAGACGGCTATTAATACTTCGATTCAAGAAAAACTGGATACCCAAAAGAAGGAAATCCAGCAATTGGGAGAACAGGCTAAGAAAGACTTTGAATTGATTGCCAATGAGATATTAGAGGCTAAGACAGCCAAGTTTACTTCAATCAATGAAGAGAAGCTTACTGCGATCTTGAAACCACTCGGGGAAAATATTGGCGACTTTAAAAAGAAAGTGGAAGAGGTCTATGATGCCGAATCCAAGGAACGGTTTTCTCTTGCTGCGAAGGTCAAGGAATTGGCAGAACTGAATAAAGTAATCAGTGAGGAGGCAAAGAACCTTACCAAGGCACTAAAAGGGGAAGCCAAAACCCAAGGGAATTGGGGCGAGATGATTTTGGAAAGCATCTTGGAAAAGTCAGGCTTGCGAAAAGATGAAGAGTATTTCATGGAAGAAGTCCTGAAGGACGAATTCGGAAATCCGCTCAAGTCTGATTCAGAAAACAAAAAGATGCGTCCGGATGCCGTGATCAAATACCCGGATAGCAGAACCGTGATTATTGATTCCAAAGTTTCTCTGAATGCTTATACTCGATATGTGGAAGCCACAGAATCTTTGGAACAAGAAAAACATCTAAAAGAACATATTCAAGCCGTAAAATCACATATAGTACAACTCTCAACTAAGGGATATGATGATTATGATAAAGCGTTAGATTTTGTGATGATGTTTATACCAAATGAGGCTGCTTATATAGCTGCGATCAAAGGTGATCCCGATTTGTGGAATTTCGCTTATGAAAAACGTATCTTGTTGCTTAATCCAACCAATTTAATAACTTCACTCAAGCTTATTGTGGACCTTTGGAAGCGGGAATATCAAAATCAAAATGCAGTTGCAATCGCTGATGCTGGAGCCAAGCTGTATGATAAGTTTGTTGGCTTTGTAGAAACGCTTCAGAAGGTAGGTAAAGCAATTGAAGGAGCCCAAGGGCATTACAATACAGCACTGAGTCAGCTTTCCGAAGGAAGTGGGAATCTGGTAAATAGGGCAAATTCCCTGAAAAAATTGGGGGTAAAGAATAAGAAAGAACTTCCGGCAGGATTGGAAGAGAAAACGGATAGTTTTGATATAAACGATATCATCTAATGGCAGAGGGAACCAAAGAATTTCATTTTGAGGATCATATTGCGAGATATCTTACCAGGGATATCTCGCCTTACTTTTCTGAGTACACATTGAAGCCTAGTTCTGTCTATGACAAAGATTTATGTTTGATTCCAGAGGATGTCATTGGTTTTATTAAAGATACACAACCCAAAAAGTATGAAGCGCTAAAAGTCCAATATGGCAGTCAGGTTGATGAGAAAATCATTTATCGGGTGTCAGAATCACTGAGTAAAAGAAAGACTCTTTCCTTATTTCGTGAGAAGGTCAAAGACAGAGGCCAAACAATTGATTTGGTTTATTTCAAACCTAATCATGATAAAAGTCCCGAGCATCGGGAATGGTATGATAAAAATCGGTTGACAATTATCCGTCAGTTGAAATACTCCAAGAACAATGAGAATTCAATTGACTTGGTGTTTTTTGTCAACGGGATTCCCGTCATTACGATGGAGCTGAAAAATGCCTTGACCGGACAAAATCACCTGCATGCCATCAAGCAATACATCGAAGATCGAGATCCCAACGAGAAGTTGTTTGAGTTCAAGCGCTGCTTGGTGCACTTTGCTGTAGGTACCGAAAAAGTATTTATGACCACCAGACTCGCTGGTAAAAGCACCTTTTTCTTGCCATTCAATAAAGCTCTGATCAATGAAAACCCGGATGGATATCCTACCTCGTATTTATGGGAAGATGTACTGACCAAGGATTCATTGTTGGACTTGATTCAGAATTACATTAACCTTCAGGAAAACAAGGAGAAATTCTACGACCCGAAAACGAGGGCCCTTAGAGAAAAATCCAAGGATATTCTCATCTTTCCCCGTTTTCATCAGAGAAGGGCTGTACAGAAACTTCTTAATGATGTGGCTGAAAAAGGTGTTGGCCAAAAATACCTGATTCAGCATTCTGCCGGTTCAGGGAAATCCAATACCATTTCATGGTTGACCCACAGATTATCCGATTTTTATCGAAGATCAGATGATGCAAAGGCGTTATTCTCCGGAGTAATTGTTGTCACAGATCGTAAGGTATTGGACCGTCAAATTCAGGATAACATCCGACAGTTTGAACAGACACCAGGTACAGTGGCTTACATTGATGACAATAAAACTGCTCAGGATCTAAAGGCCGCAATTGAAGATGGAAAACGGGTGATTGTAACAACACTTCAAAAGTTCCCCGTCATTTCAGACTTTGTTAGCCAAAATAAGTCCAAAACTTATGCCGTGATCATTGATGAAGCCCACAGTTCTCAATCCGGTGAATCAGCCCGTCACCTTCGAAAAGCACTTTCTCTGGAAGAGTCGGAAGAAAAAGACGTGCTAGATAAGAATATTGATGAAATTATTGAGGAGGAAATCAAGCGAAAAGGAGATCAATCAAATATTTCATTTTTTGCATTTACTGCCACTCCTAAGCCAAAGACCTTGGAGATTTTTGGAACAGAAAGAAATGGGCAAAAAATACCTTTTGATATATACACTATGGAGCAGGCCATCAAGGAAGGGTTTATCCTTGATGTACTGAAAAATTACGTCTCTTGGCGGAGATATTATAAGTTGGTAAGAAGGGAACATATTCCGGATAAGGAGTATGAAACTCGTAAGACAGTAAGGCTCCTCAGTAGTTATGTTGATCTTCAGGATCATGCGATTGAGCGGAAAACCCGGATCATGTTGGAGCATTTTTTTTTTAAAACACAAAATGAAATCCAGGGAAAGGCACGTGCAATGTTGGTCACTCGTTCACGCCTTCATGCAGTTCGATATAAGCGGAAGTTTGATGAGATCATGAGGGAATTGAAGCTTCCCTACGAAGCCTTAGTGGCGTTCAGTGGAACAGTTACTGATTCCGAGACGGGAATGGATTACACCAAGGAAAACATGAACAGCCTAGGGGGGAAGGTTCAAATTCCGGATGCTTTGAAACTCCCTCAATACCGCATATTGATTGTGGCAAACATGTATCAAACCGGTTTTGACGAACCTCTCCTGCATACCATGTTTGTGGACAAAAGACTTGGTGGAACCAGTACCGTTCAGACCCTAAGCCGACTCAACAGGAGGACAAGTGGAAAGGATTCCACCATGGTCTTAGATTTTGTCAATGACCCAGAAAAAATCCAGCAGGATTTTCAGGATTACTACGGAGGAACCTACATGGAATTGATAGATCAGACAGATCCAAATTCATTGTATGATGTCCTCGGGAAGGTCGAATCATCGGGAATTTATACTCAAAAAGAACTCAATGATTACGCTGGGTTATTTTTCAGAAAAGGAGATCACAAAGAAAAACTCCAGCCCATTCTGGAACGAGTAGCTAACCTGATGGTAAAGCATAAATCGGAAGAAGAGATTGCTGAAATTAAATCCTATATTAAAGACTTCATTCGTTTATATCGATTTCTCTCCCAGATTATTTCTTTCACGGATGTCAATTTGGAAAAGAACTATGTGTTCTTAACAGATTTGTACAAGAAGCTTCCCGTTAGTCAAAATTCACTGCCCACGGAGGTATTGGAAGAAATTGATTTAGGTAGTTTCAAACTCCAACATCAATTCACCACCAGTTTGGAGTTGGAAAGTGCTGATAAGGGAATGACCGGAATGAAGCCAACTGGTCCGGCTGGACCAACTGACGAAGACAAGGATTTCCTGAGTAACATCATCAAGACCTTGAATGAAACCTTCGGAATAGATCTTAAGGAAGAAGACCAAGTGGAATTTGAGAAAATGAAAAAGAACATTTACGCGAATGAGGAATTAATGAGCTTTTTCAACGATAAAAACAGTAAGGAAAATATTAAGGATAAATTCAATGAAGAAATCGATAATGAGCTCCTGAATTTCATAAACGATAAACTGGATTTTTATAACAAGCTGACCGAAAACAAGATCAATTCCATGTTCAAAAAAATGTGGTTTGATGATATCTATGATAAGAGAGTAAGGGGGATTTAGAATTAAAATATATGATTATTATTTAATTTAATTGTTTTAATAAATGAAAATATATTTATTATATAATAATTTTTATTACATATTTGATTTATAGGGAGTTCATAATGCAGATTTTCTTCAAATTATGAATTTCAAATAGACCCCTCCTTCCATCCACTGACCACCCGTTGCATTTCCTTTACCGCCCGTATCAGTTGCTGTAGGTCGGTTTCGGGCTCGGGGATTTGGTGGCTGGTGTAGGCGTGGAATTTCCATATCTCCAGCACCTCGCCGGCGGGCACCGCATAAGGCTCAAAGAGGGGGTTTAGGGACTTTAGCCTTACCATGCCCTCCGGATCCACCGTCACCAGCTTAAAAACAAAATCCTGTTGCCCGCTCAAGATCACAATGCAGGGGGTGTCTGCTTTGAGGCTGGACCAGTCTTCCACATACTGCGTCACCACATCGCTTCCCCCGGGGATGGGCAGCATGGAATCTCCCACGATAGGGAAGATCCGGTACGTACCCTGCTTGGGCAGGTTGGGCAGGGAGAACTTGGGCAGAGAGGCGATAAATTCGGGGTCGTTGTATCCCGCCATGTACCCCGCCTTGGCCTTGATGGGCACGTACTCCACGTGTTCGTTGTTGCCCTTGTCCACGCTGATGGCCAAGACCCGCAGGTTGCCTCCCCGGATGTATACGTCGTTGCCCGCCTCCAGTTCCCGAAGCTTTAGCTCCCCAAGTTTGGATAGGTCCACCCGGATCAGGCTGTCTATGCTGATGCCGAAATACCCGGAGATACCCAGGAAATCTTCCGGGGAGGGAGCCTTGGTCTGCCCGGACTCCAGGGCGTTTACCTTGGAACGGGTGAGGCCCAGCGCCTCCGCCAGCCCCTGCTGCGTCAGACTTCTGCGCTCACGGAGAAATTTCAGGTTTCCCGAAAAAAAGTTTCTTGGCTTTTCCATTAGAGTTTGCTATTATTAAAGTCAATGATTTGACATGATACGTGTCAAATATAGGGATTTTGCCGAATATATGAAACTGACAAGCAATAAAATAGAACGACTGCGCCAGTTGCGGCAGGAGGTCATGGCACTGGAGGGATCCCTGCCCCGTGTGGAGCAGCGGGCGGAATCTGCCGTAAAGCTGGGACCTATGGAGGTGGCTTTTCCGGGCCGTACATTCCCCCTTGGGGCGAATCATGAGTTTATCAGCACCACGCCCTCCGAGGCGGCGGCTACCCAGGGCTTTGTGGCGTCCCTGCTGGGGATGCTGCTTCGTAAAGGAGGATATTGCCTGTGGATCGGCAATCGGCGGTTGGTATTTCCTCCTGCGTTGCAGCTTTTTGGCATAGCCCCCCACCGGGTGGTATTTGTAGATTTGGTTACGGAAAAGGAGGTGCTGTGGACGCTGGAGCAGGCTCTCAAGTGCGATGCGCTGGCAGCGGTGGTGGGAGAGCTCAGGGAGTTGGGCTTTGCCGATTCGCAGCGCCTCCAACTGGCCGTGGAGCGCAGTAGGGTCACGGGATTTTTGCTCCGGCACCGGCCCAGAAGTCTGCATGCCACCGCCTGTAATACCCGCTGGAAGATCACTTCCCTTCCTAGCCAAATGGAGGGGGGGCTTCCCGGGGTGGGATTCCCCACGTGGAATGTGGAGCTCCTGAAGGTCCGAAACGGCCGGCCCGGAGCTTGGAAATTGGAATGGAGCAGGTTGCAGGGATTTTGTTCGTTGCCTCGGCAGCAGGAAGCTTCCCGCCGCGCACAGGAGGGGCGTCGCTATGCCTAGGCGTTTTCTGTCCTTGTGGTTTTGCCATCTGGCCACCGACCGGCTGGCGATACGCAGGCCCGAGCTGAAGGGAAAGGCCTTTGTGTTGGCAGCTCCCGATCGGGGGAGGACGGTGGTGCGGGCGGCCAGTAGAGAGGCCTTGGCACTTGGTGTCCATCCCGGTACGGCCGTGGCAGACGCCCGCGCCATCTACCCCACCTTGGAGGTGTTGACCGACAAGCCCGGCTGGGGGGATAAGCTGCTGTATCGCTTGGCGGAATGGAGCCTGCGCTACACACCTTATGCGGCTACGGATCCCCCGTCCGGCCTGATGCTGGATATTTCGGGTTGTCCGCACCTTTGGGGCGGGGAGCGGCCCTACCTAGAGGCAGTGCTGTCTGAGTTGGGCACCAAGGGCTACCACGTGCGGGCGGCCATAGCCGATACCATCGGTGCAGCCTGGGCATTGGCGCGCTACGGGGAGGAAGATGGTTGCATTGCCGGTGCCGGAGGGCAGCGGGAGGCTTTGCTGTCTTTGCCGCCCAGTGCGCTGCGTTTGGAGGCACCTGTGCTGGAAGGTCTGCAGAAGCTGGGGTTTCGCCAGATCCGTCAGTTTATCGACATGCCCTTACCTACCCTGCGGCGGCGTTTTGGGGAGGGGCTGTTGCGGCGGCTGGGGCAGGCGCTGGGCACGGAGCAGGAGACGTTCAAGCCCGTGCAGCCCAGGGTTCCGTATGAGGAGCAATTGCCCTGTCTGGAGCCTATCCGTACGGCCAAAGGGATCGAGATAGCCCTACAGCACCTGTTGGATAGGCTGTGCCAGCGCCTTTCCCGTGAGGGCAGGGGGCTGCGCAAGGCTATTTTCAGTGGGGTACGTGTGGATGCCAAGAAAGTACAGATCACCATCGGCACCGGTAGGGCTTCCCATAACCCGGAGCATTTGTTCCGCCTGTTTGCCTTGAAGATACCCAGTTTTGAGCCGGCTATGGGCATTGAGTTATTTACGCTGGAGGGGTTGCTGGTGGAAAAGGTGCGCAGCCCGCAGGAGCAGCTGTGGCACCGCTCCGGAGATCCCGCTGCCGTGGCCGAGCTGCTGGACCGGGTGGAGGCCAAGGTAGGCCCCAGGCGGATACAGCGGTATCTGCCCCAAGAGCACCACTGGCCCGAGCGTTCCATCCGCCCCACCGTTTCCTTGGATGAGGAGCCCGATACGGCTTGGCCGGATAAACCCCGTCCTCTTCACCTGTTGCCTGAACCGGAACCCATCGATGTGATGGTGCCCCTGCCCGATTACCCTCCGCTGCACTTCAGGCATCAGGGCGAAATCATCCAGGTGGCCAAAGCCGACGGACCCGAACGCATAGAGCAGGAATGGTGGCTGCAGACCGGTCCTCCTCGGGACTACTACTGTGTGGAGGATCCCTCGGGGGCCAGGTATTGGCTCTTTCGGCTGGGACTCTACGGCAACGGGGAGCCTAGGTGGTTTTTGCACGGGTTTTTTCCTTAAGGGAGCGGGGTTTTGCGAAATAGATCAGAAGTAAATGCACGTGAAGGAGTATATCGAACTACAGGTAACCACGAATTTTTCCTTTCTGCGGGGAGGCTCCCATCCGGAAGAGATGGTGTGGAGGGCCAAGCAGTTGGACTATGGAGCTATTGCGGTGACTGACCGCAATACGCTGGCGGGGATTGTTCGTGCCCATGCTGCAGCGAGGGAGTCCGGACTGCGCTTTATTCCTGCCTGTAGGCTGGACCTGCTGGACGGTCCCAGCCTGTTGGCCTATCCTACGGACCAAGCAGCCTATGGGCGCTTGTCCACCCTGCTCACGGTGGGCAATCTGCGTGCAGAAAAAGGGGTTTGTCACCTGCGGAGGTCAGATGTGTACGAGTATGCCCAGGGAATGAGGTGGGTGGTGGTGCCACCGGCAGAATTGAACGAGGCATGGGATTTTGATCCTGGGTTTTATGCCGCACTAGGAGAGTACAAAGAGGCCTTGGGAAGGGATCTTTACCTGGCGGCAGCCTTTTACTACGGAGGTAGGGATCATAAGCGGATGTTTCGGCTGTCGCAGGTAGCGCAAGGTATGGAGATTCCTCTGGTGGCCGTAAACGATGTGCACTACCATGCGCCAGGTAGGCGGGCCCTGCAGGATGTGCTCACCTGCATTCGGGAGAAGTGCACGGTGCAAAGTGCGGGCTTTCGTCTGCACCCCAATGCCGAGCGGTACCTGAAGCCCCGTGAGGAGATGTTCCGGCTGTTTCGGGATTATCCGACTGCCCTGCGGCGCACCTTGGAGATAGCGGAAGCCTGTAGTTTTTCGCTGGATCAGCTCACGTACCAGTATCCTGAGGAGATTACCAGCGAAGGGCGCAGCCCTCAAGAAGAACTGGAGTTACTGACCTGGGAAGGGGCGAAGGTTGCTTTCGGAGGTCGGATTCCGGAAAGTATCCGGGGGAGCATCGTCTATGAGCTTGAGTTTATCGCTCGCAAGGAATATGCTTCTTATTTTCTTACCGTGTACGACTTGGTGCGCTTTGCCCGGGATCGGGGCATACTCTGTCAGGGGCGGGGTTCGGCTGCCAATTCGGTGGTCTGCTATTGCCTGGGCATTACTTCGGTGGATCCTTCCAAGTTTAAGCTGCTCTTTGCCCGGTTTATGTCCGATGCCCGCAACGAGCCTCCGGACATCGATGTGGATTTTGAGCACGAGCGCCGGGAGGAGGTGATGCAGTATATCTACGAAAAATACGGCCGTGATCGGGCGGGCATCGTGGCCACGGTCACCCAGGTGCACTGGAAGGGAGCTGTGCGGGATGTGGGTAAGGCCATGGGCATGTCGCTGGATGCGGTGGATCGGCTCGCCAAGTCGGGGCACGAGCTTACGGAGGAGTGGTTGCAAGGGGAGGCGGTGTCGTCGCAGGGTTTTAACCCCAAGGATCCCCACTTGCGGAAGACGCTGCGTCTTACCTGGCAATACATGGGTTTTCCCCGTCAGTTGGGGCAGCATACGGGAGGCTTTGTGATCACGCGGGATCAGCTTTCCACGTTATGTCCTGTGCTCCATGCCCGTATGGCCAACCGTACCTGCATCGAATGGGACAAGGACGATATCGATGCATTAGGGTTTTTGAAGGTAGACGTGCTGGCCTTGGGTATGCTTACCTGTATCCGGAAGGCCTTTGACCTGGTGCGAGATCATTATGAGAGGGAGCTTACGCTGGCTAATATTCCGCAAGACGATCCCGAAGTCTATGAGATGATCTGCCATGCGGATACCCTGGGGGTATTTCAGATAGAAAGTCGCGCGCAGATGTCCATGCTACCGAGACTGCAGCCGCGGACTTTTTACGACTTGGTGATCGAGGTGGCCATCGTGCGGCCGGGACCCATACAGGGAGATATGGTGCACCCTTACCTCAAGAGACGCAGGGGAGAAGTGCCCGTGGAGTATCCCTCCAAAGAGTTGGAGGAGATCCTGGGCAGGACGCTGGGGGTGCCGCTGTTTCAGGAGCAGGCCATGGAGATAGCCATCGTGGCGGCGGGCTTTACCCCGGCCGAGGCGGACGGGCTGCGCCGTAGCATGGCGACCTTTAAGGCCCACGGGCTGGTGAGCCAATACGAGAAAAAGCTGGTGGGAGGCATGGTGGCCCGCGGGTACGAGGAGGAGTTTGCCAAGCGGGTGTTTCGGCAGTTGGAGGGGTTTGGCAGCTATGGTTTTCCCGAGAGCCATGCGGCCAGTTTTGCGCTGCTGGTCTACATATCCTGTTGGCTCAAGTACCATTACCCGGATGTGTTTGCGGCGGCTTTGCTCAACAGTCAGCCCATGGGGTTTTACCGGCCGGCCCAGATCGTGACGGATGCCCGCAAGCACGGCGTGGAGCTGAGGCCTGTGGATGTAAACCACTCGCAGTGGGACAATATTTTTGAGGAGAAGCAGGGAAAGTACTTTGCGGTCAGATTGGGTTTTCGGCATGTAAAAGGATTGCATCAGGAGGATATGGAGCGGTTGGTAGCCTGTCGGACAAGGCCCTATGCGCACGTCACCGAGCTGATCCACGCGGGTGTGCCCAAGGCTGCTTTGGAGCGTTTGGCAGATGCGGATGCGTTCCGCTCTATGGGGCTGCACCGCAGGCAGGCACTGTGGGATGTGCTGGCCCTGCAAGGCAGACCGGTGGGGGTGTTTGAGGGGCAGGTGCTGGAGACACCGGAGGAAAAAAAGATAGCCCTTCCAGAAGTATCCCCCATGGAGCATGTGATGCGCGACTATGCGGCTACCACGCTTTCGCTGAAGGCGCATCCGGTCAGCTTTGTGCGCGAAAAGCTGGATCAGCTGCGGGTGATTCCAACAGGCCTCTTGGGCAAGCTGAAGGATGGGACTTTCGTGAAGGTCTGTGGGCTGATTACCGTTAGGCAACGCCCCGGGACGGCCAAAGGGGTGCTTTTTGTGACCATTGAGGATGAGACGGGCTTTGCCAATCTGGTGGTGTGGGCCAAGACCTTTGAGCAGTATCGTCCGGTGATCCTGCAGTCCAAGCTGCTGATGGTGGCGGGTAAGGTGCAGATAGAAGGGGAGGTGATCCACGTGGTGGTACGCTCCTGCCACAACCTGAATAGCCTGCTGCGGGTAGACCCCGATGCACGCAATATCGGTTCGGTGGAAAAGCCGGTCCGTTCCGGCTCTGCTAAGCTGGGGGCTAAACCACCGTCTACGCTGGACAAGCCGGTGCAGGGAGAGCTTTTCCCTTCCAGGGATTTTAAGTGATATTTATTTGAGCGGATTTTTCCCGTCGGGCTAATAGCGTTAGAGATATTTGTTTTTTGAAAAATGTGAATTAAATAAAAATAGGTTGCTTGATTAAGTAGGAATACTTCATACATTTGTGTCCAAGTGTTGTTTTTCAGACTTTATAAAAAAATTGTTTTAGGTTTAATTTATCAAAAAAATGAGAGGGGCATTAGTTTTTTTCCTTTTCTCTATGAGTAGAGTTTTTTTTGTTGATGCTTTCGCGCAGACAGAAAGTGTGGGCAATGTTTATGCTATTTACCAAAATTATATCAGCGATATTCGGCCCACAAAGTGCCCAATGCATCCAAGTTGTTCTAATTATGCTATGTCTGCTTTTAAGAGCCATGGAGTTTTTAAGGCTTTGGCTTTGACCTCAGATAGGCTTTTAAGGTGTGGGCATGAGCATTCTTACTACCCTGGTGTGATGATGAATGGGGAGTTTAAATTGCTTGATTCCGTAGTCTCAGGATATGAAATGGAGGAGCTTTTGGTTAAGCCTGAGAGGCTTTTTTCTGTTAAGGACACTGTACCCGATGTTTCGTTGATACTTTTGGGGCAATTGATTGATGAGGGATATTTTCAGGAAGCCATTTACGAATACCATCGGATTCTTATAAGTGGGGATTTCAATAGTAGGAGGCTTCTGGAGATTAACCATTACAGAGCATTGTTCGGTTTGGCTGAATATGAGAAGGTTATTTTTCATCATGCCAATTATCTTCCCGAGGAGCTGAAGGTAGATCCGTTTTTGAATATTAAGGTGGCAGAGGCTTGGTTTAAGCTAGGCCAGTTTGAAAAGGCTGTTGATGTCATTTCAACATGGTCAGATGGTGAATTTCAAAAGGCAGATGAGTTTAGCGGGCTTGCTCATGCATATGCCGATGATTATAAAGCGGCTTTGAGATCGTATGGCAATATCACTGCTGATTACGCCTATGTTGATTATGTGCATTATAATACTCAAATAATCAATGAATTGACTGATTTGAGCTTTTTAAGTCCAGCAGTTGCCGGGTTATTAGGTATTTTCCCAGGGGGAGGCTATTTGTATTCGGGACATACAGTGACAGGTTTTTCTGCGGCTATTCTTACTGGTTTGCTCGGCTACGCAGCCTATACAAGTTTTGATGTTGGCAATAAGGGGGTTGGAGTCCTGTCAGGTATATTCGCTCTCACTTTTTACAGTGGCTCCATTTCAGGTGGTGTTAAAGCAGCCAAAAGAAAAAATGAATTCAAGAAAAATAATTTAAAATCAAAAATGAAATATTCTTTTAATTAGTTACTATCTAAATTTTAAAACAAAATGATTAAAAATCTAAAAAAAAATCAGGGAATTAAAGTTGTTTGCTTCTTCTTGGCATTTTCAATTCTGAATATGTCATTTATCCCCAGAAGTTATGAAACTGTCAAAATTCCGGCAGGAACAGTTGTTACCCTTGAAAATTCTAGCGGGATATCTTCAGCAAACCTGACAGTAGGTCAAACGATCGATTTTTTCGTCAGAGATGATGTGAAGGTTGGTGGGCAAACGGTGATTAGACGTGGTGCACCTGCCAGAGGGCAAGTAGTCCGGGTACAGAAAGCTAAGGGACTCGGGAAAGAGGGATCTGTGGAAGTAGAAGTGAAATCCGTTCAGGCGGTTGATGGTTCTGAAGTTAGGCTTACAAGCACTAGGATTTTTGAAGAGGGAGAAGACAGACAAACCGCAGCCATTTTGCTAGGTGTGTTGGTTTGTATTCTCTTCCTTACCAAGAAGGGGAAAAATGCAGAGATTGCCCCTGGTACGAGTATTGATGGTAGAGTGGCGCAGGAGACTAGTGTTGAGGTTTAGTCTTTTCGGGTTTTGTTTTTGAGTTAGAAGAGAAGCTGTTCGTTTTCATGAGCAGCTTCTTTTTCTTTTTTGGGTTGATATGTTACCGGTAAAAGTGATTAAAAGGCTTGTTGAACTGTTTGAATCATAGTTTCAAATAAATTTAACCCGATTTTTCATTTAAAAGAAATGGCCCACTGAAATTTTTTTTCACCCGATGGGCCGTATTTTGGAGCGAGATTTTGATGGTTTGTTACGAACGTTTGTTTGCCATGGGAAAATTTGACTTGATTCTACTGATAATCCTTGTGCTGCTCATCCTCACCACAATTTACGCTTACGTCGTGGATGAGATCTCCCTTAGGCTGTTTGCGCTATTGCTTACATCCATGATCCTCTCAGCAGTGATTGTGGGCAGACGATTGGCGACTGGTGCCTAATACATGGAGGCCCTACTAGTAGGTTGATCTCTAAAAAGAGCGTTGGGCTGCCCGTCCGATGCTCTTTTTTGTGAGATATGATCTCGGCAAAGTGGGTAGAAAATGGGGGAATAACTTGTAAATTTATTTCAAATGATGTATATTTGTTTGTCAAATGAAATTTATTATGGCAAAGGTTAAGAAATACATGTCCCCAGCCCAAGAGGATGTTGCCGCCCTTCATGATTTCCAAGGGGAGTATGGATATGCCGATACATTTGTCGTTCGGAGGGGAGAAGATCGGGTCAGCTATGAGGTAAAGAGAGGGTATGGGTATTTTTTGGTCTCCCTCAGAGATGTCCACAGCATGTTTGATGTAGCGGCACACCTAGAAAAGAATCTTACGTTTGCCGAGATTTCTCCCATCGTTGATTTTTTGGAGCTGAAGATGGTGGATGTGGCCAAAGCGGCGGCCGTTTCGCCGAGCACGGTATCCAGGTGGTCTGCTGCGAGCCTGATAGGTACGCCGGGTTCTTATCAGTTCTTTAAGATCGATGAGGCTATCAGGAAGGGTATGGAGGTTTTTGGTCAGCAATCCCACTTCAAATCCTGGCTGCACACACCCAATTTATCCCTAGGTCAATCTAAGCCGGTGGATCTGATGCTTTCCATGGCAGGCATAGAGCTGGTGCACGAGGCGGTGGATGCCCTCCACTATGGCAATTTCCTCTAGTCTATGTTGAGGTATTACCGCATGATGTCGGAGAGGTACC
This sequence comes from Lunatimonas sp., assembly GCF_020832325.1. Lineage (GTDB taxonomy): Bacteria > Bacteroidota > Bacteroidia > Cytophagales > Cyclobacteriaceae > Lunatimonas. Next base: position 123,883 of record NZ_JAFIEU010000042.1, on the reverse strand, counting down.
ACCAAGCGCCGTACAGCAGTTCCCTGTCTGGCGGAAGGTGGAATCCCAAAGGGTTGCCCATGATCTACGCGGCAAGCTCGGCAGCTTTGGCGGCGTTGGAGTACCTGTGTATCAAGGGGACTTCCGTTGGTGCCGATCCGTGGTTTGTGATCGTATATGAGATCCCGTCTGATCGCCTGATCGGTACGCTGGAAAGAAGCAGTCTTCCCGAAAATTGGGATGTATTGCCCCATGGCAAAGCGACTCAGGATTTTGGCAGGCAGTGGCTGATGCAAAATGCCTTTCCCTTTCTCCAAGTTCCTTCTGCGCGGTTGCACGAGTCCTTTTATCCGGAAGAGCATAATTTATTGATCAACCCCTCCTTTCCTGGTATGCAGGAGCTGTTGCGTGTGGTGGATACCCGCAAGTTTGCGTACAAGCTTGGGGGATGATCCCACTTCTGTGGATGGGTGGCATTTGTCCTTATCAGATAAAAGTGTATTCGGGTGATGTTTAGGCTATTGATTCCGCGCCTTTGGCGCTTGGGTGACGTATTCGCGTTATTTTTTGGGCGTTGCCCAAGGCTAGTGATTTTGCACCTTTGGTGCTGATAATTAACGAAACACCAACGGTGCCACGGGCACTGGTATGGCCTAAAGGGCCATGGAATCGTGCGGCCACCTCCATTAAAGCACCAACGATGCGGTAATCAACATGCCCTACCAGGGCTATGCAAACGTGTCATCCCAATCAGCGTAAGCACCAAGGGTGCGACAATCAATCCCACAAACATCCCGACCTGTTTGTTTATTTCATAGAGATCCTTGCGGTATTGCATAGCAGAATAACTACAGGCTAGGTAGCTCTACGCTGTTTTTATCCGTTCTAATTTCGGAGGGGACAAGTCTGAAATCTATTGGGGCCGTTGGGCCAGCCCTTTCTTATTTCGATGAAGTGGGTCTCTTTTATGGGTAAGTTGCGATACCGACGCGATGGTAATCAGCCCAGCCAGCATGGCAAAAGTCCTGAACGGAAACAGCACACCCTCTAAGGGATCGTTCATGGGGTAGGGAATAAACGGAGGGATATCAAATAGGGGTTCTCCTCCTCCAAGGCGCAACACCAATGCCACCACGACACCGGCAACGGCTCCGTATCGGTTGCTTTTTTGGTAGTATAGAGCCAGCAATAATTGCGGGAATAAGATTACGTATACCAAGTCAGCACACAGGTACCAAAGGTCATAAACACTCTGTAGCGTGAGAGCCAGCCAAGTAGCGATCCCTCCGGTACACAAGATGGATAGCCGGATGATCAGGTTGATTTGTTTGTCCGTACATCCCGGATTGATCAGCGGACGGTAGATGTTCCAGGTAAACATGGAAGAAGCGGAGAGCACAGATGAATCCACGGAAGACATCACTGCGGCGGCGACGGCACCCAAGCCCAATGCACCTACTAAGGGTGGGGTCATTTCCAGTAGTACATAGGGCAAGATCATCGTGGCTTCTGGGGCCTCTCCCAGTGTGGAACCGCTCCAGTCAAATCCTGCGCCTGCGATGCCGATCCACACGGCAGGAACAGCCATTAGGGCACAGCATAGCCCTCCGTAGATGGAAAGTCTTACGGCAGATCGGTCGGATTTTGAGGACAGCACCCGTTGGAAATACACCTGCCATGGGATTCCGCCCATAATCAGCAAAAGCGCAAAGTCCATCCAAACCCATATTTGGTTGCCCCAATTGGGGTCATTTCCCAAAAATGCCTGTATGGGGGGAAACAGATTCAGGCCATTTTCCATGCGCAGACCATACAGATCTAGTGCGGTTTCGAAACCGCCAATTTTTTGAATAGCAAAGGGGATACTGATCCCGAGACCTATTAGGATAAAGATCAATTGGACCACATCGGTATAGGCTACCGACCACAAGCCGCCTAGCATGGTGTATACTATTGCAATGCCCGCAGATGCCAGAATAGAGGTTTCCAGATCTAGTTCGAAAATGGTGGAAAACGTGATGCCCAATGCCGCCAAGATGGCAGCACTCCAGCATATCTCGCCCACCAAAGCGGGGACGAAAAGCACGGCTGCGGTTTTTTTTCCGTATTTCTGTTCGAAGACATCGATGAAGGTGGTAAAACCTTGACTCCGGATTTTTTTGGCAAAAAACAGTCCTCCCAATATCAGACTAAGTGCATATCCCCAAGGGGCTTGGGCCCATACCAGCCCGCGGGCGCTGTCATAGACTGCTTCGCTTGTTCCAATGAGGTATCCTCCGCCTACCCACGTGGCGGTCATGGTGAAAATCCCAATCCACGTGGGCATTCTCCTTCCTGCCAATAGCAGTCCCTGTGCACTTTTATCTCCTGATTCTTTTTGGCTGGCGTAGATTCCGGTCAGCAGAATCAGCAGGTAAAAAAAGATGGTGACGAGTATTCCGAGCGTCTTGGTGTCGATAGCCGTTTGGATTTATGCTTTGCTCCCAAACCAATGGGTGGGTTGCGGATTGAAATTTTGATACACGTGTTTGATTTCCGTAAATTCTTCGAGTCCCGTGGGGCCAAGTTCTCTACCTAATCCAGACTGTTTATAACCTCCCCACGGTGCCTGGGTAAAATACGTGTTAAAATCATTTACCCACACGGTGCCAAAGCGCAGGGCTTTGGATACCCGTTGGATTCGGGCGGGGTCTTTGCTCCAGAATCCCGCCGAAAGGCCGTAAATGGTATCATTGGCTTTGCGAATTGCCTCTGTTTCGGTGGCAAAGCGTTCGATGTGGAGCACCGGCCCAAAAACCTCTTCTTGGACAATAGTCATTCCGGGATGGCATCTGGTGAGCAGGGTAGGCTCGTAGAAAAATCCGTTCTCTAGGTGTTTTTCCGAGGGTACTTTACCGCCGCAGACCAATTTGGCACCTTCTTTCACAGCCTGGTTTACATGCTGTGCTACTTTTTGGCGTTGGGCTTCGGAAATGAGTGGCCCCATTTGGGTACCTTCGTCCATTCCGTTTCCGAGTTTGATTTTTTCGATCCGGTCGGTCAATCTTTCGACTACCTGATCGTGGATGGGTTCTTCCAGCATAAGCCGTGTTCCCGCGGAGCAGATTTGTCCTGCGTGGAAGAACACACCGTTTAGAATGAAATCCACGGCAGTTTCCCAATCCGAATCGGCAAAGAGGATGTGGGGGTTTTTTCCACCCAGCTCTAAAGCGATCTTTTTGACGTTTCCGGCAGCGGCTTGCATGATTTTTTTCCCGGTTACCACGCCTCCGGTAAAGGAGACCATGTCTACTTCCCAGCTTTCGGCCAGTTCAGCACCCACTGTTGAGCCTGGTCCGGTTACCGTATTGATTACGCCGGGGGGAAACCCGATTTGTTCGGCTAATTCGGTAAATAGTAGGGTGGACAGGGGGGTCAGTTCACTGGGCTTGATCACCATCGTACATCCTGCGGCCAGTGCCGGGGCAATTTTCCAGGCGGCCTGTAGCAGGGGGTAGTTCCACGGGCAAATCAGTCCGACTACGCCAACCGGTTCTCGTTCCAGACGGCTTTGGCTATGTGGGTTTGGACTGTGCAGCAGCTCGCCCGCAGTCTTGTCTGTTAGTCCGCCGTAATATCGGAATATTCCCGCGATATCGTCCATGTCCCAGAGACTTTCGGAGTAGGTTTTACCAGTATTTAACGTTTCTATTTCCGCCAGTCGGGCTTTGTTTTTTTCGATGAGCTCGCCGAGTTCGTAGATCATTTTGCCACGTTGGCTGGCAGGCGTTTCGGGCCACGTACCTTCCTGAAAGGCCCTTTTGGCGGCTGCTATTGCTTTTTTGGCATCCTCCCGATCTGCTTCCGCGACCTCGCCGATTTTTTCCTGATTGCAGGGGTTGATGATGCTTCGGCTTTCACCCTTTAGGGGCCTGATCCAGTGGCCATCTAGGTATAATCTCTGAACCTCCATTTAGTGGGTGGGTTGGTTTTTTTTCTGGTGTTGGTAGTAGGGTACCTCTTCGGGAGTAGCGGGTGTTTTTCCCAGTAGGATATCTGCGGCTTTTTCGGCAATCATGATCACCGGTGCGTAGATGTTACCGTTGGTGATATACGGCATTACAGAGGCATCCACCACGCTCAGGTTGGACACTCCGTGCACTTTGAGGTTCTTATCCACCACCGCCATGTCGTCGTATCCCATCTTGCAGGTACAACTTGGATGGTATGCGCTTTCTCCTTCTTTGGCCACAAACGCTAAAATCTCCTCGTCGGTAGATACTTGGGCTCCTGGTGAGAGTTCCTTGCCCCGGAGTGCGTCGAAAGCCGGCTGATTGATCAGGTTTCTGGTGCATCGGATGGCTTCCACCCACTCCTTTCGTTCCTGCGGCGTAGAAAGGTAGTTGAAGAGGATACTGGGGTATTGGGTGGGGTCGGCTGATTTGATTTTCACATGTCCCCTTACATCCGTGTTCATGGGGCCCACATGCAATTGAAACCCGTGTCCCTCATTGGGTGCCGACCCGTCGTAGCGGATAGCAATGGGTAAAAAGTGGTATTGGAGGTTTGGGTAGTCGACTTCTTCGTTGCCTCTGATAAATCCACCTGCCTCAAAATGGTTGCTGGCTCCAATACCTGTTTTGCGAAAGAGCCATTCCAGCCCGATTTTTGGTTGGTTGTAAAATTTCAGGGAGGGGTAGAGGCTTACCGGTTTTTTTGCAGTCCATTGCACGTAAACTTCCAGGTGGTCTTGGAGGTTTTCCCCCACCCCCGGAAGGTCCGCCACCACTTTTATCCCATGTTGACTGATTTCTGCGCCGTTGCCTATGCCTGATAGCTGCAAAACCTGAGGGGAATTGATGGCCCCTCCACAGCAAATAATCTCTCCACCATAGACTGTGTGTAGGGTTTTGCCCTTCTGGAATTCCACTCCGATGGCTTTTTTTCCTTCAAAGAGAATCCTAGTAACGCTAGATTTTAAACTGATAGTTAGGTTTTTTCGCTGTTTTACCGGGTGAATGTATGCCCTAGCGGCATTCCACCGCTTACCTTGGTAGATGGTGGCATCAAATTTCCCAAAGCCCTCCTGTTGGTAGCCGTTTACATCGTCTGTCAGGGGATACCCCGCCTCTTGCACGGATGCAAAGAAAGCGTCAAACAAGGGATTGTCACAGGCCGGTGTCGTTAGGTGTAGTGGGCCACCCTCCCCCCGGTATTGGTCCCCACCGTTCAGGCGGTTTTCCAGCCGTTTGAAATAAGGTAGGCAATGGCTAAATCCCCAATTATCCAATCCTTTTTCACCGGCCCATTTTTCATAGTCTAACGGATTGCCGCGGATGTAGATCATACCGTTTATGCAACTGGATCCTCCCAATACCTTTCCCCGAGGCTGATAAATTCTCCTGCCACCCATATAAGGCTCGGGATCGGATTCGTAGCCCCAGTTGTAATAGTTGTTTCCCAGTGGATACGTCAGGGCCGCAGGCATATGTATCCTGAAATCCCAGCCGTGGTCCAGTCGTCCGGCTTCGATGACCAATACGTTACAATGTTTATCTGCGCTTAGCCTGTTGGCCAACACACTTCCGGCTGACCCGCCACCAATAATGATGAAATCGTAAGTTTCTTTTGGCATTATAAAGGATGTATTCGCCCAGTGTTTGGTTCCTGTTTAATGCGTTTCACCACATTTTTTGGTATCCTTAATCGCTGGCCGTTGGTACGGATAAAGTTCGTTTTGTAACTTTTCTTAGATAGGATTATGTAAGAAATTACGGAGTGATGAATGATATAGTCCGCTAATCTAATGGGAAAATTTATTTGATCCAAGTTTTCAAATGCTACCTTTTTCGATATTTTACGGTGTATTTTGTCATTTTTTCAAAATCTAGGAAGGTTTTTTCGTTGGGTGTTTGGCGATTAGAGACTAGTTAATATCATGTTGGTTGTGAGAAAAAAATTAAATTTTGGGTATCCGGTGTATTTTCATTTCAAAGAGGATTGAATGATTATACACCTACTAAATTTTGTTTTATTTTGCTACTGGGAGTATTTTCCTATTTTTGTTTTTATTAGACGAAACGAAGAAATTATTTTTGAAAAGGTTGATTAGTTCTTAGTTTTTGAGGATTTTCCAAATCAAGGAAGTGTGCGAGGGATTTGCCAAGGGTTAGATCACTTGTTTTTCTTTGGGCGGAGTTGTCATACGGACTGATGACTGTTGAAAATCAAAAAGGAAACAGATGAAGAACAAGTACTTCGATATTCACCCTCCGGTTTTTTGGCCTTCGGTTGCCCTTATCCTGTTATTTATGGCTGTGACACTTTGGGTAGGAGAACCCATGGCTTTGGTGTTTGCTTCTAGCAAAGTGTATATCACCGAAAAAACCGGGTGGTTATTTATAGTAGCGGTCAATTCCTTTATTGCCTTCTCTTTTTACCTCGGTTTCAGTAGACTTGGAAGGATCCGCTTAGGAGGGCACGATGCCAAGCCGGAGTTTTCAACTGGGGCTTGGTTTGCCATGCTTTTTAGTGCGGGAATGGGGATTGGGCTTTTGTTCTGGGGCGTTGCTGAACCGGTCTTCCATTATGCGAGCCCTCCCTATGGTGAAACCTACTCCATTGAATCTGCTAGAAGAGGCATGAATCTTTCGTTTCTACATTGGGGAATCCATGCTTGGGCCATTTATGCGGTAGTGGCTTTGGCGCTTGCCTTTTTTTCTTTTAATCGAAAGTTACCGCTTACCATTCGCTCCGCTTTTTTTCCGTTGATCGGAGATCGGGTTAACGGATGGGTGGGACATGTCATCGATGTATTTGCGGTATTGGCGACACTTTTTGGCTTGGCAACTTCGTTGGGTCTGGGGGTAAAGCAGGTTAGCGGGGGGCTAATGCACTTGTTTGGTATTCCCAACACCCTCTTGATTCAGGTGTTGCTAATTGCAGGGATTACCTTGGTGGCGACAATTTCGGTGGTTTCAGGGATCGACAAGGGTGTAAAATTTTTGAGTCAATGGAATGTGAGGATTGCGGCGGTATTGCTGTTGTTTGTCGTATTTTTAGGTCCTTCGCTTTTTGTCTTTCGTTCCTTTGTTCAGAACATGGGGAATTATTTGAGTAGTATCTTAGAGGTGTCTATGTGGACGGGCGCCTATAGAAACAATGGCTGGCAGGGTGATTGGACCGTATTTTACTGGGCTTGGTGGATTTCTTGGTCCCCCTTTGTAGGTATGTTTATCGCCCGCATTTCACGGGGCCGTACTATCCGGGAATTCGTGCTTGGTGTAATCCTGGTACCTAGTCTACTGACTTTTTTCTGGCTTACCGCAATGGGAGGAACGGCTGTATTTATGGACCTACAGGAAGGTGCTCTGAGTGGTAGCCATCACATGGCGGAATCGATTACCAAAGATGTGTCTGTGGCATTATTTGTTTTTCTGGAGAACTACCCTTTCAGTGGCTTTGGGTCCTCTATTGGGATATTGCTGGCTATCAGTTTTTTTGTTACCTCCTCGGATTCAGGTTCTTTGGTTATTGATAGCATCACAGCCGGTGGCAAACTGGACGCACCTGTAGGACAGCGGGTATTCTGGGCAGTTACGGAGGGTGCTGTTGCGGCGATTTTGCTGGTAGGTGGAGGGTTGACAGCCCTGCAGACCGCAACGATAACCACAGGTCTGCCCTTTTTGGTGATTTTACTGGTTATGTGCTATTCGTTATACAAGGGGTTGAACCAAGAGCATGAACGGATCCTGCAAGTTGAAAAGGAGGAGTTTCTTAAGCGTTATGAAAAGCAGGTCTCGGATGAACGCAAAGGAAAATAGCAAGGACATCGCCATGGTTTGATAGGGTGTAGGGGTTTTTGTTTCTGAGAACTATAGCAGGTGGCTGGTTAAAGGCTACAGCCATTCCCGCAAAAACTCCAGGATATCGGCTCTCATTTCCGGGTTTTCCTCGTGGCCCACATCGTAGATTTTGAGTTTCCAAGCTTCGGGAGCTCCTTCTTTCGCATAGGCCTCTCTTAGCTCGGTATCGATGATTTCCAATCCCTCTAGCGGGGTTAGGGGATCAAATTTTCCTGCAAGTCCAAAATGGGGCCGGGGAGCTATCAAGGCGTTGATGGAGGATGTGGAAAAATGGCTGAGCAGATCGGGGACATAATAATAGATGCCGTGAAGGCGAAGTTCTCCCTTATCCATCAACGTATGGAAGTCCGTCAGACAATTGATGTCTACCACTACCTTAATTCGCTCATCTAAAGCTCCTAACCACCAAGCCATGGTACTGCCCATGGACATGCCCATGGTGGCAATTCGCTCTCCGTCCAAGTCTTCCCGTGTCTGTAGGTAGTCCAAAGCCCTTAGATTATCGTATACCATCATGCCAAACATGACCTGTCCCCTCCACAGCATTTCCTTAAAAATATCCAGTTCCGGCCTCCCGGAGCGCTCGCCAAAACCCCACGAATCCAGACAAAAGGCGGCATAGCCTTCATCTGCCAACGCTTTCGCATAGGGAGGAGACTGCATTTCCTTTCTTCCCATCACCAATTCATTTTTTCCGACTGCATACTGGCCAAAATGGGAGTGATTAAACAACACCAATGGGAGGGGGCCTTCTGCATTGGACGGTTTGGTATAGTAGGCAGGTACTTTCTCTATTCCGTTCAAGTCCAGCAGCCATTTTTCAGTAACCATGCCGTCGGATTCGGTGACCGAAACCACTTCTACCGAAATGGGCCTTTCACGATCAGGCATTCTTCCCAATAATTCATAGAGTTTGGTTCTACGTGCTGTCTTTGAGCTCATTTCGTCGTTTGTGGTTGCTTCGGATTGGATGGGAGGGGTACACGCTTCACTTACGAGCATCCCTAGAAGGAAGAGATAAAGTAGCGGTTTTCTTGTGCGGTTCGTATGGGCGTGATGGTTCATGGGGTGGTGGCTTTGGGTATCCAAGTTAATGGATTTTGTGGAAATGGGAGGGTTTGGTTGGTGTATTTGCGTACTATTTGGCGTTTTCCTACCATGTCGGGTAAATGTCGGGTGAAATACTCTCCTTTTTCGGGCTATATTTAGGTAAATCGTTCCAATTTGCCATGGTCAAACAAAATTTTACGCAGATGAAGCAACCCCAATTGGGCCATATGATCCAGGTGTGGAGAAAGGGCAAAGGAATGACTCAGGAAGAGTTGGTGGAGCGGTGTAATATCAACGTCCGCACAATCCAGCGAATAGAAGCGGGGGAGGTGACACCACGTCCGTATACCGTAAAGGCCATTTTAGAGGCTTTGGAGGTGGATCCCTCTGAAGTTGGCAACCTCCATTCTGAAGATACGGAGAGTGAATTGCCAATCGAAACTACCTGGCTTCGGTATGCCTATGCAGTGGGTGTTGGTTACCTCATACTTGCCATTTTAGAGTCTGGGGTTGATGTACGCCTCTTCATGGGAGAGAGTGGATTTTGGGAGGGGTTTGCACTGTGGTACGTGCTGTTAAAATTGGGTGTCCTGATATTTTTCGCATTTTTTATGGCAGCCTTTTTCAAATTGGCGGGGAGATGGAATGATCCGCTGATGAGGGTGACAATAGTCCTTCTGGTTTGTAGCACAGGTGTTTTTATTTTAGAGGATGCATTGACTTATTGGTTGGAGACAGAGTTGGTATCCGGGCTTATTTTCAGGTCGTTGGTGACCGGCTTACTTTATCTTTTGTTTGCTACTAGCTTTATCAAACGTGCCCGCCTAGACGATGTCCTTTGTATGATATCAGGGGCGTTGGGGGTGTTGACAGGGATATCGTTTTTGACGGTGGTCTTTGCTCTGCCTGGATTGCTATTTCTTACACTTTTTGAAGTAGCGTTGATTGTCGTGGTATACCGGGAGTTTGGAGGATCGGGGATGGTGCACTTGCGCCGAAAGAATAAGGCCGATCCCCAGGTTTTGTAGTATACCAGACTTGTTCGTTTGGGGTATTACATGGGAGAATTTTGCCCATACCGTCCAATAATTCCCTTTCCGTCTGCCTGTTTTCTTTGTTAAAGATGCCAGTTATAGGCTATCTAGTGGATAAGTGGTACGCCTTTTCGGTGGTATGGTTGTTGGACATTGTCCTACTGCCGTCGCTGGTGTAGCCATCGTCGGAGGAAACCAATTGTTTAACTTAACCAACGAATACCATGTCTAGATTAGAAAATAAGACCGTAGCAATCCTGACCGAAACTGGATTTGAGGAGAGTGAGCTGAAAAGTCCTAAAAAGGCGCTTGAGGAAGTTGGAGCCACCGTGCATGTAATTTCACCCGCTAAGTCCATCAAGGGGTGGAAAGACGGAGATTGGACCGCAGAGGTAGCTATCGATAAGTCACTAGGCGATGCGGACCCTGCTGATTATCATGCGCTGATCATCCCTGGCGGGGTAATCAACCCGGACAAGTTGCGCACCAATAAGGACGCAGTAGCTTTTATCAAATCGTTCTTTGAAGAGGGAAAGCCGGTGGCCGCGATATGCCACGGACCGCAGGTGCTCATAGAAACGGGTGCATTGGAAGGAAGGGAAATGACATCCTGGCCATCTATAAAAACTGACCTGTTGAATGCGGGTGTGAACTGGACCGATAGCGAATGCGTTTGCGACTCCGGGTTAGTCACCTCCCGAAAGCCAGACGATCTTCCTGCCTTCAACAAAAAGATAATAGAGGAGATCCGAGAGGGTGTGCATGAAGCGCAAAAGACCGTCTAACCCAACCGGGTACAAGCAGAGGTAAAAGAGCCTGTCGGAGAAAGCGGCAGGCTCTTTGCTTTTTTTGGGGTATGAACCGATACGTTATTCTTTTTGCGCTCGTTCTGGCCCTATCCTGCCAGGGTACAAAAATCGATCGCATCCTACGACCGGCTAGCCCCTATGAGCGATATGTACAGGATCTCACCTCCTCTACACTAAAGAACAGCTCCATGGTTAGGGCTTGGATTGAAGCTGGTGAGGAGGTTTTGAGTAACCCTAATGGGGTAACATTACCCTACAGGGAGCTCAGTAGTTTTGATAAGGCTGTTCCCCAAGCGGTCTCTTTTCGCTTTTCAGCCCGAGAGGGTCAGCGGATTTCCGTTTCGCTTACTGCGCTCTCCGATACGAGCGCTACCTATTTTTTAGATCTATTTGAAATTCAAACTAATGGGGAACTTAGGAGTGTAAAGCCGGAGGTAGCTAATGAACAGCTTAGCTATGCGGTGGGTGCGTCCTACGAATACCTTCTTCGGGTGCAGCCGGAATTACTCACAGGAGGAGTTATTGACCTGTCGATTACCTACAACGGGACGTTAGCGTTTCCCGTTCCAGGCAAGAGCTACCTGGATATTGCGAGTTTTTTTGGTGCGCCAAGGGACGGAGGGAGGAGGACGCATGAGGGGGTGGACGTGTTTGCTTCACGAGGTACGCCCGTGGTAGCTGTGACTAACGGGCGGGTTACCCGGGTGGGTACCAACCGCCTCGGGGGTAATACGGTGAGTGTTTCTTCTGGGAGGTATTCGTTTTATTACGCGCACTTGGACAGTCAGTTGGTTGGAATGGGGCGAAGTGTGAAGGTAGGGGATACGCTAGGGACGGTGGGAAACTCCGGCAATGCCATCACCACCGCGCCACATTTGCATTTTGGTATTTACGCCCCTGGACGGCAGAGTGTCGATCCGATCTATTTTTTTCGGGATGCACCCAAACAAGCACCTTTGGCTGTTTCGGATTCTCTTCGGTTGGCGAGATGGGCTAGGGTACGAGGAGCGGTAGTCAACCTGCGACATGGACCAACGACACAAAGCGCAGTGGTTTTGCGGCTCAATCGAGGAGAGGTTTTCTGGGTGGAAGGCAAAACCAGGGATTGGCTTCGCATACGTTTGCCAGATCAGACGCAAGGCTATATTTCAGAAAGCCTGGTAGAAGTGGCGGATGATCCATTGGGCAAAAAGGAGATTGATGAAAACGCAAGCTTAAGAGCCGGCTGGCATTCGCAGGATTTTCAGCATCCGGATTTTGCAGGTCTGGCCGAGTGGTGGGGCAGTTTTGGGGGGTATGACCTGATCACTACTTCTGCTGGTGTGGAGTTGTGGGTCAGACACTCGGAAATTTAGCACCTACATCTTCTCTCCTAGGATCAAAATGGCTATTTTTAGCCGATGAATGAAGTCCATGAGTTGTTTGATTTTTTCAAAAATCACCTGCCCGTACGTGCGATTGCGGAGGAGTTGGTGGTTTTTCAGCCTGATGCCTACCTGTCTGAGATGGGAAACCGAAATTTCCAGACTGCCGTAGTGACTACTCCTGCAGGCCTGATGAAATTTGATGTGGGAGATGATCGCCTGATGGAAATCCCCGCAGATGAGGTGTTTCCTCTGCAAGCCCCATTGCTAGCGGTATTTCCGCATATTGCTGAGAAAAGAAGGGTGTTTTTGCGCAGCGGGGGAAGGGTCAGCCACATTGCCACCCGCAGCGACTTGGATAAGATCCCCGTTCGCTTAGCCTTGTTTGGATTTGTGAGTGTGTTGGAAACCGTGTTAAAGGAGATGGTGCGTACACTTGTGCCGGAGTGGGAGCGGAGTTTGTCCACCGAACGGTTGGCGGCGGCCCGCAAGCTGTATCGGTTGAAGCGGTCCCGGTCAGAGGAGATTGACCTCGCCCAATGCCTGCATTTGGCAGACCTGGGGTCTATTTTTTCAAAGGATAAGCGGTACAAGCTTTTTGGGAGTCAACTTAGTAGGAAGGCATTTGATGACCGTATCCGGGATGTGGGCAAATTGCGGGATGCCCTCGCACATTCGCAGGATGTGCTGCCTTTTGAATGGGAAGAAATACCGGATTTGACAGCGTTTATTTTTCAGGTGTTGGATACGGACTTTCCGTCACTTTCCTTCAAGTAGGCGATTGGGGGTTGGCAGAGAAAGCGCTGCCATTTCGCCGATCATACCAACCCGAAAGCTGCCGTGAACATCGATTCTGGGCGTGGTTTCCGGTACTCGTCCGCTAGGTATTCGGGTAAAGAGTTTCCCACGAAAGGTACCCTCCATCAGGCGCTGTTCTTGGCTGGTACGGGTTACCTCTACCTCAAAAAAAACATCCATCGTTGGATCGTTGGTACGTTGCTTATTGAGGGTATAGTTTCCGACCAAAAAGCTGATAATTCCTGTGTTTTGTCTAGTGCCTGATTGTGGGGAAAAACTAAAGTTGGCAAAAAAGCAGGCATTGGCTCCCGGGCTGACAGTGCAGTGTCCATCCACATCGATGAGCAGTATGTCCAATTGATTTACAAACACCAAGTAGTTTTGAGGCTGGGCGTCGGGCTTTTGTTCTACAAACCCCAGTCCTCCGTCCACATTCAGATAGTTTTCGGCTAGTCGGTAGCGGTATTCAAACCGCTCTTCACCCACATTCAACTGAAAAAATACCTCTTCTTCCATCCGGGTATTTGGTTCTTCTTGTTCTCTCGCACAAGCAGCAAGGAATAGAAGAAGGATGGGGAGGAAGAAGCGAAAGCAGACCATGTGATGTGAGGCGGTGTTTTATCCAGTTAAGTTAGGAATATAAACCCATTTTAGCTATTGATGTTCAGGGATTTATTTTTTAGCTCATTTGGCAGTTAGGGTATGTGCAGACATTCCGAAATGGGCCATCATAAGGATGGCACCGGCAGTTCCATCCATGGTGGGTTCATTGGTGCTGTAATCTCCTACGTCGTCGTGGTACACCACATGGTGGTTTTGTAGGTGGGCAAATTCATCTGGGTCGTTGAGGGTGAGTCCTAGCAGTTGGTCGTGGATGCTACGATATATAGGGCCATCTACTAAGCCTCCCGGTACATCTAGTCCCAGCATCACGTAGACGCTTGTGTGCACATCCTTGGGGAATTCCCCCTCTGCCGGTAACCCTGTAAACATGGAAGTTCCCCAGGGGTTTCGCCCAAATAGCCAATCTCGCTGTGCCGCCAAAAAGGGTTCGTACTGCTTATCGCCGGTCATTTTTTCGTAGAGGATGATCTGTGCGATCAGGCTGGTGAGCAGGTTATTGCTGCACCAGATAAAAGGGATTCCTATATGGTAGGGGTTGGATTTGGCTCTTTGAAGGGTGTATTCGATGCCTTCTCGGTAATAATTGGCGAGTGTTTTTTGCAGTTCTTCATCGGCGACGGTATGAAGTGCGTAGTGCCCCATATTGATAAAGGGATACAGTTGGTAGTGTGCTGCTGTGTCCCGTACGGTCCACGTGTCTGTGTTAGCGCTTTGCAGGGCGTAGGCTGTGGCTTGCTCCAAGTACGCTTGCTCTCCGGTGAGTCGATAGAGTTCGGCAGCACCCCACTCCATGTCATCGGCCCAAGTTTCCTCATTGTATCGATAGGGTGCCCCGTAGCTGTTACCCTGTTGATAGCCTTCCTTTTCCCTTCCCAAAGCATATAGCGAGATGGCAGCTCTTCGGCATTTTTCGGAAAAAACTGGGTCATTCAATCGTTCTTTCCAGATCCGTGCAGCAATAGCCATGGCAGCAGCACTGCGTCCTGCGAGGTTGGCTAAACCGGTGGCTTCGCTTTGGTATTTACCGAGACCTTGCGGTTCGCCCGTGGCGATATAGGCAGCCCGGTAGTTGTTTTCACCCCACCCGTAATCTGAATTATCTTTGTTGGGTATCTTGAAGCCCCGGTGGTCCCGGTCGTCGGCAATTTGGTGAAAAAGGATATCCTCTTGCGGGTGGAGTTTATGGATCCAATCCAATCCCCATTTAGCTTCGTCCAGGACATCGGGAATGCCGTTGCTGCCGGGTTGTCCGAGGGCATTGAAGTTGTCCTCAAACCGGTTTGGATAAAGTTCATAGGCCATCAGCATGTGTGCAGTGGCATAGCTTCCGGTAATCAGGTATTTAAGCTGGTCTCCGGCATCGTGCCAGCCACCGCTTAGGTCAAAATAGGTGCTATCGGCGACAGGGCCGTAAAAGTTTCTGCCGTCTTTGGCGTGGCATACCATATCCAGGGTGGGGTTGTAGCCACAGCGCTGCTGACGCATGAATTCCAATAACGTTTCCTGGTGGTGTCCATAGGCATCTTCTCCAATCCGAAAAGCGCTGGAGGTAGTGCCGGATTTTTTGGTTTTTAAATAATAGGTGCCGGGTGTGTGAACGTCACTGAAATCGATGGTGTAATAATAGGGGAATACGCCCCAGTCCCGGGTTTTCACCTGTTCTGGCCTGATTTCAATAACCGTGTTGCCACTCTCCTTTTCCACGAGTAGGATCCGCTCTTGAGAGCGTTTTTTCGAAAAAGCCAACGCCACCTTACTGTCTTGCGGAAGGTACCCCAATTGGTTGACCCGCAAATAAAGCGAATCCTGGGCCTTTAGTGCAGGGCCCAGGATACAAAGAAGAAGGATACAAAGGTTGAATCGCATGTGGTTCGGAGCGTTATTTTTGCCAGTTTCCATTGACCGTGCGCCAGATTTGCATGGGATTGCTATCCTGTAGCTCTTCGGGCAATAAGCTCGATGGCATGTCCTGAAATGCCACCGGTCTGGCAAAACGTTTGATGGCATAAACCCCCACCGAGGTAGAACGGCTGTCGGTGGTAGAGGGGTAAGGGCCTCCGTGTTGCATGGCATATCCTACTTCCACGCCGGTAGGGGCTCCTTTAAAGAGCATTCTTCCGCATTTCTCCTCGATCAGGCTGAGAAGCGCTTGTTCAGAGGCGATCTCGGCTTCGTCTGCCCAAACGGTGCAGGTCAATTGACCATGAAGTGCCGCTACCGCCTCATGCAGTTCAGATACATCGCGATAGGTTACCATGATGCCAAAGGGACCAAACACTTCTTCTTGGAAGTCTCCATTTTTAATCCAGTCGGAAGCAGCTACCCGGGCAAAGGCCGGAGATCCGAGGATGATATCTTCCGTATTGGAGACCGTTACCCAGGTCAAGTTGCCGTTGTCACTCAGGCGGCGCAGGGCGGAGTAGTAGCTTTTGGCTATGCCTTCGTGTAGCATAGGCGCCTGAGCCACCGCCTGCATTTTTTCACCCACCGAAGCGGCAAAGCCATCGGCCAAGGTCTCAGGTACGAAGATCAAGCCGGGGTTGGTACAAAACTGCCCTACTCCCAATGTCAGCGAGCCTACATAGGCAGCTGCTAAAGCGTCCAAGTTGGCAGCCAACTTCCCTTCAAACGCAAATATGGGGTTTACGCTGCCCATTTCCGCAAATACCGGAATGGGGTTCTTGCGGGCATTGGCAGTATCGAAAAGGGCTTTTCCGCCTCCAAAGGATCCCGTGAAGGCGATGGCTTTTGTGAGAGGATGTGCGGCTAGTTCTTGACCTTCTTCAATACCACCTTCTACGTGTTGAAAGACGTCGTCGGGCATGCCGGATGATGCAGCGGCCTTTTGGATCGCCTCTGCCACCAAGCGGGAAGTCTTAGGGTGCGCAGGATGGGCTTTGTATACCACAGGACATCCTGCGGCCAACGATGAAACAGTATCTCCTCCAGCCGTGGAAAAGGCCAACGGAAAATTACTTGCACCAAATACTACCACGGGACCAAGTGGCCTTAACATGCGGCGGATGTCCGGTTTGGGCAAGGGTGCGCGGTCCGGGTCGGCGGTGTCAATCGTGGCTTCCACCCAGCTTCCTTCGGCGATCAGCTTTGCAAAGAGGCGGATTTGGCCCAAGGTTCGGCCGGTTTCTCCCGTAATTCGCCCCTCGGGTAGGTTGGATTCAGATGCTGCTAAGGGGATCAGTTGCTCCTTGACAGCTTCGATTTGCGTGGCTATTGCTTCAAGAAAGGCTGACTTGGAGGCCGCTGATGTCTGCTTATACGTCAAAAAGGACTGCTGGGCATGGCCCATGATTTCATCGATAGATGGCATGGTATGGTTTAGGTTTAATTACGGTGTTAAATCTGTGAACCGGCCCCAAAAATCTGGTCTCCGGCTATTCGAACGTTCAATTTAGGCCTTATCACAGACTCTAGCAACTGATTGGCCATACATTTGAGGAATTGTCCCTTTCGGACAAGACCTGGGCAGGCGTATTGTCCGAAAGGTTTGAAATATGTAGCTTTGAATGTTTAACCCTAACCAAGTCAAGCAGCGCTGTACCTATGTCATCTTTGATCAGCCTTTCTGATATAGCCATCCGGCATCAATTGCAACCCGGCGACATCGGTACAGTGATAGCGCTACACGGAAGGCTCTATTACGATCAGTTTGGGTTTGGTCTTGGTTTTGAACACTATGTGGCCGAAACCTTTGCTGCATTCGTCGGACAGTTCAAGCCGGGTAGGGACCGGATTTGGATGGCAGAACACCAAGGAGATCCTGCTGGTTTTATTTCTTTGGTTCATCGCTCAGAGCAGCAAGCACAATTGCGGTATTTTATCATTGCTCCGAAATACCGTGGGCTTGGTTTGGGGAGTTTACTGTTCCGTACATGTATGGATAGTGCACGGCAGTACGGGTACGAGTCGGTCTACTTGTGGACGACAAGTTTGCTGGTGCAGGCGGGGGCGATGTACCGAAAGGAAGGATTCGAGTTGGTGGAGGAACAATGTTCCAGTTCCTTTGGAGTGCCCATGGTGGAGCAGAAGTACGAGCTTAAGTTATGAATGCTTCAAGACAATTTAGAAATATGACACGAGCGATTTACCGGGTTTTACGTGGTTTGACTGCGCTGTGGCTTTGCAGTTTGGTTACATTGGGCGGTGCCTTCGGACAACAGCCAAGCTGGAATTGGGGTGGACCCTTGGATCCGGTACAGGCGACTTTTGACATCACGATGGTTTATTTGGAGTTGGAAATTCTTCCTGAAGAAAAAGCAATTACAGGAAGTGCTACCCTTAGCTTGGAATATGTTTCCGATACCGATCAGTTGAGGTTTCAGTTGATCGATGCCTACACCGTTGATCGTGTGGAGGCAGAAGGTGTTTTATTGCCTTTTTCGCACCAAAGCGACCTAATCGATGTCCGTTTGGGTGAGCTCAGGCCCGGGTCGGTCACCATTTTTTACGGAGGAAAGACTCCCATTGCGGTCAGGCCCCCATGGCTGGGAGGTTTCACTTGGGAGAAGGATGACCTTGGATATCATTGGATGGGACTTTCTTCCCAAAATGAGGGAGGAAAGCTTTTCATGCCCTGCTTGGATCACCCAAAGAGTAAACCGAAGAACGGCGTTCAGATGCGTATTACTGTTCCCGAAGTGTATACGGTAGCGGCTAATGGTCTTTTGAAAGATAGTTTTGTCGAGCATGGCAAAGCGACCTTTCTTTGGGAGTCTTCCTACCCCATCATGAATTACAATATTAATTTCACTATGGGTAAATTCCATCGGGAAGCCAAGACCTTTCGGTCACTTTCCGGATACGATATACCTATGGTGGTGTATGTGCTGGAGGAAAACAAGGAGCGTGCCCCGTTGCTGTTGGAAGTGCTTGACCAAAGCACCCGTACGCACGAACGCTTTTTCGGACCTTTTCCATTTCCGAAGGAGAAAATAGCGGTCGTGGAAACCCCCTACTTAGGCATGGAGCATCAGACCATCAATGCCTATGGCAATAATTTTCAGTTTGTGCGTATGGGGGAAGTTTGGTACGACCACCTGTTGCACCATGAGTTGGGGCATGAATGGTTTGGGAATAAGGTTTCTATCGCAGATTGGTCGGATTATTGGATCCATGAGGGCATAACCTCGTATGGAGATTGGCTTTTTTATCTCCAGCACGAAGGGGAAGAAGCCTATCACGCCAAAGTGGCGGACGCCCGCAAGCGAATCCAAAATAAGAAGCCTGTGGTGAGCCCGCCCAATAGTTTCTCTGACGAGGCTTACCACTCCGATGTGTATGCGAAAGGTGCGTATATTATACATAGTTTGAGGTTTCTTCTGGGAGATGAGCGTTTCTTTCCGCTTCTGAAACGGATTGCTGATCAGGAGGCTTTTACCTATGAAAATCAAGTGGGAACGGAGGAACTGATCAACTTTTTGGAGCGGGAGTCAGGCGTAGAGCTTGGGCCGTTTTTACGTAGGTATCTGTACGAAGCGAGCCTTCCGACGGTTAAAGTGAGCCGAAAAAGGAAAACGCACTACCAAGTCAGTATATCAGGCATTGATTTTTCGCTGCCGGTGGAGGTGAAAACACATCGTGGCATCGAGCGGATTGAGCTGAACAAGGTACCTACGAATATTCTTAGTGAGGTGCCTATTGAAGTCGATCCTAGAAACTGGTATTTACTTCGCAAGTAATAAAGGTTGGTACACGGGCGAAGAATGAAATTTAAATGGTTATTTTTGTAGGATACCCGCGCAGTGATGAAGGGACGATCAAATCCTCCATCGCATGCATGATGCAGCGCAGCCAATTCCAAGAGTTCCTTTTCGGGTAGGGTATGTTCGCTCTATTGACTAATGAAATAACAAAGTAAAAAGAATATGAAAAATCAACTGTTCAATTTTTCCCTAGCTCTTGCCTTATGCTGGGGAGTTTCTGCCTGTGGTACTTCTACCTCCAATACAGAAAACGTTTCAGACGAAGTTGTTTCCGAGCCGGTGACGCCATCGTTGACCTTGCTCTGGGAGACTCCTGCTGAGCTGACCACCAACGAATCGGTGCACTACGAGCCATCAAATGGGAAAATTTATGTCGCAAATATCGAAGGAGGACCCGCAGAAAAAGACGGGGTAGGTTCCATCTCGATCATCACCAAGGATGGACAAATCGTGGAGCGGGAATGGGTAAAGGGCCTGCATGCTCCCAAGGGCATGACGGTTTTGGATGGAAAGTTGTATGTAACGGATGTAGATGCACTGGTTGAGATTGACCTTGGCACCGGGGAGATTCTGAACAAATACGAGGTAGAAAACGCTCAGTTTCTAAACGATGCCGATACGGATGGAAGCCGAGTATATTTCTCGGATATGAGAGCCAATAAGATCCTTTATCTGGAAAATGGAACTATCGGGACCTTCGCAGAAGGGCAGCCAAATATCAATGGGTTACGGGTCGGGCCAGACAAGGTGCTCTATGGCTTGGATGCTGAGGGTTTGAAGAAGTACCAATCAGATGGTAGCTTTGAGCTGATCAATGATGTGGTGACGGGCGGAGACGGACTGATCATTCTGGACGACACTACCTTTCTTGCCACCCGTTGGAAGGGAGAAATCTACCTGATTCAAGATGGCAAAGAAACCCTTTTGCTGGATACCTCGTCAGAGGAGTCCAATACGGCGGATATCGGATTCATTCCAGGAGATAATATCGTACTAGTCCCCACATTCTTTAAAGATAAGGTAGCTGCTTACCACCTAGTTTATTGAAACTGAAGGGAAGCAACTGCTTAGGGTTTCGCGGAATTGAATTATAAATACCAGCCAAGTGTTATGATGTTACCGGGATAGATGAAACGCTTTACTTTTATCGACAAAAACGTTTTATTTGTGCAAGGATACCATTGATTAAACCGGATATCCTATGGTAGTGCAGAAGTTAATGAGAGCTTATGAACAAATCAGATAATATAAACTACGAGGTAGAGAAAAATGCCGAGGTAGTTAGTCAGCTTAACGACCTGGTTAGTGACACGGTGGACTCCACCTTGATGGACCCGGATGACTGTTGGCAGCCTACGGATTTTCTCCCAGATATGACCCAGCCGGATGCGTTGGATCAGGTGAAATTGCTTAGGGAGCGGGCAGAAGGTATTCCCGATACGATCATTACTTCTCTTGTGGGAAATATGATTACAGAGGAAGCACTTCCCAGCTACCAAACGTACTTCAACATGTTGGAGGGAGTGAACGAGGACGGGAATCTGACCAGTCCCAAAGGCTGGGTACGATGGACCCGTGCATGGACTGCGGAGGAAAACCGGCACGGAGATCTTTTGAATAAGTACCTTTATCTCTCAGGTAGGGCTGATATGAGGCAGGTAGAGCAGACCATCCACCGGTTAATCTACAATGGATTCGACCCTAGATCTGAGAAGGATCCTTATCAGGCGATTATCTACACTTCTTTCCAAGAACGTGCCACGAAGATTTCCCATGTGAATACCGGGAAGTTGGCCGATAAGGCTGGGGATACGGTGTTAGGAAAAATTTGTAAGCAGATTGCGGGAGACGAAGCCCGTCACGAAAAAGCATACAAGTCGTTTATGACCCGTATCTTCGAGATAGACCCCAATGGTGCGATGCTGGCTTTTGAAAAGATGATGCGAAAGCAGATCGTGATGCCAGCGGTGCTTATGGGTAACGGTGGCCCTAATCCTACGATATTTGACCAGTTTTCTGCGGTAACGCAAAAGATCGGAGTTTATACCGGTTGGGATTATGCCAGGATTATAGACCACCTTGTTAAGCTTTGGAACGTGGAAAACGTAACCGGATTAAACGATGTAGCGTCAAAGGCGCAGGACTATCTGTCGGGTCTTTCTGCCCGTTACCTTCGATTGGCAGACAGGATGAAGGTGCCTGATGAAATCAATCTGGCTTGGCTTAGTCAAATCCGATCTACCTAGAAGAATTGTATATTTGTACGAAAAAAGGCGAAAGTGATTTCGCCTTTTTTCGTTTTTACTAAAATCGGAATACGACCGGTTGGTCAGAGCCATGATCTCCTCAAAATCTACCATTCGCGTTTCATTAGGATGAGTTTAAAGAAAAAATAAACGAAGTTGATTTAACTGGCTAAAAAAATTTATTTTTTGAGAAACATAATACGTATATTGTACGGGAATTTAACAAAAAACAGTATCTATGGACAATAAGAGAAGATCTTTCCTGAAGAAACTGGGTGTGGCAGGTGCAGCTTCTGCGGTGGTGCCTTCCGCCTTTGCATCAGGTAATGCGCTGAACCACGTGAATATTTTACACCGACAAGCCTCTCACCATGCCGATCAGGTGATCCGATTGGGGCTGATTGGCGCAGGGATCATGGGATCGGAAGATCTATCCACTGCCTTGCTGCATCAGCATGTGGAGGTAGTAGCTGTCAGTGACCTGTATCAAGGTAGACTCGAAAGAGCAAAGGAAAAATGGGGCAGTCATCTTTTTGCCACTACAGACTACATGGAAGTACTTAAGCGCAACGATGTGGATGCTGTGATCATTGGCACTCCCGATCACTGGCACAAACAAATAAGCATAGATGCATTGCTCGCAGGGAAGCATGTGTATTGTGAAAAGCCCATGGTACACTCCGTGAAAGAAGGCCACGAGGTGATCGATGCCTGGAAGAAATCCGGGAAAATTTTCACCGTAGGTAGTCAGGGCATATCGTCGCTGGGCAACGAAAAGGCCAAGGAGCTGCTAGCCGAAGGTGCGATAGGCGATATTAATTATGCAGAGGGATTCTGGGCGCGCCATTCACCGGAGGGTGCTTGGCAGTATGCTATACCGGCAGATGCCTCTGAGAAAAATGTGGACTGGAAGCGGTATATCGCAAATACCACGAACAGGCCTTTTGATCCGTTGCGGTTTTTCCGTTGGAGAAATTACCTGGATTATGGTACGGGCATGTCTGGAGACCTGTTTGTTCATTTGTTCACCAGCTTGCATTTTATCACCAATTCGCTTGGTCCAACCAAAATTTCGGCGATGGGTGGGCTTCGCTATTGGAAGGATGGGCGAGAGGTGCCGGACGTGTTGCTGGGCATGTTTGATTATCCAGATAGTGCACAGCATCCCGGATTTAACCTGTCCTTGCGTTGTAACTTTGTAGACGGGACGAGTGGCTCAACCTACCTGAAAATCGTGGGTAGTAAGGGTTCTATGGATGTGAAGTGGGATGAGGTGGTTGTCAAGAACAATCAAAGTGCCGCATCAAACGATCCATTCTTGGAAGAGCAGGCAAAGATGAACCAAAGTGCAGAGGTTAGGAAGAAGATCCTTCCGCCAAGGGAAATGGTGTATAAAGTGGAATCCGGATACCGGGGTGCACATTACGATCACTTCGGTAAATTCTTTGCAGCCATCCGTGAAAACGGTGCTGTGGTCGAAGATCCGGTGTTTGGCTTCCGAGCTGCAGCGCCAGCGTTGCTGTGTAACGACAGTTATTTCCAGGACAAGTTTATATCATGGGATCCGGTTAATATGAAATTGGTGTAACTTTGCTTATTAGGATTACTTCTTTAAATACTTAAAACTTAAAATACTACCTATGATGAAGAAAAATTTGTTTATGGCCATTGCAGTGCTTTTAATGATGGGCTGTGGGGCTTCCGATGAGATTGAATTGTTCAATGGCAAAGATCTGTCGGGATGGCAGATTTATGGCACGGAAAAATGGTACGTTGAGGATGGGGTGTTGGTCTCAGAAAGCGGACCTGATGCCGAATACGGTTACCTTGGTACTACCGAAAACTACAAGGACTTTGAACTGACAGCGGAGTTTAAGCAGGATAGAGATGGAAATAGCGGGATCTTTTTCCGTTCAAATTTCGAGGGAACCAAGGTGTCCGGCTGGCAGGTGGAAGTGGCACCTCCTGGTGACGACACGGGTGGTATCTACGAATCTTATGGCAGGGGCTGGTTGATAAAGCCTGATCCTGAAAAGGACAAACACCTCAAATTTGGGGAGTGGAATGATATCAAAGTTCGGGTGCAAGGTGACCGAGTGACTACCTGGCTGAATGGCGTAGAAATGGTAGACTATTCTGACGAGAAGATTGGACAGGGAGAAGGACAGATTGCGCTTCAGATTCACAGCGGTGGTGGCTTGAAGATCTCCTGGAGAAACCTCAAGCTGAAGCAGTTGTAAGGGGTTTCGATTCGAACATATAAGAAGCCGCCGGTGTCTACCACCTGCGGCTTTTTTTGTAATATATTATACTGTAGCCCTGTAATGGCTGGGTAGTTAGGTCTTGCCAAAAAAAGAGTTCCGACTGTAGATGCTCAGTTAATTGTTTCTAAGGCCAAGCGAATAGAGTTGATTCCTCAAATTAATCGTTTTTGGGGATGTTCACTTTTTCTAGTCGCAGGCATCCTTACTCTTTCCGAGCAATTAAAAACCGCATTCTATTTCTTCATCACTAAGGGGTTTTGGTCAAAAGTTGCACTATTCCGTACTTATTGGAACAGCGGTACTGAAAGCTGAATCATTTTTCGTAATTTGCGCATTCGTAAAATGATAGGTATGTCCAAATTTGAAGCTATAAGACCTTATTATGATAGTGAAGTGAATGATGCGTTGGCGCAGCATGCGGATCATCCGATGATGAAGGCCATCATGCATTTCACTTTCCCGGATGTGCCGGATGATGTATGGCGAAGCCAGCTTCTACGAACACATTCCATTCGGGACTTTCAGGTTAACTTCATTTATCAGGCAGTGTTAAAGGTGCTGGAAAGAAGCTCCTCGGGGTTAACAACCTCGGGGTTTGATAAGCTAGAGAAAAATACTGCATACCTGTTTATTTCCAATCACCGGGATATCATTCTCGATACTTCTCTGCTGAATGCGGTTTTGTATGAGAATGGATGCAAAATGACCACCTCTGCGATAGGTGATAATTTGGTCAAAAAGCCCTTTTTGAAGGCCTTGGCGAAGTTAACCCGTAGCTTCATTGTGCATCGAGGGCTGAGTTCACGTGCCATGTTGGAAAGTTCCAAGTTGAATTCCGAGTATATCAGGGATTCGATATTTTACGAAAACCGATCGGTATGGATCGCTCAAAGGGAAGGTCGTACCAAGGACGGCAACGACATGACCCAAAAAGGCGTGTTAAAGATGTTGTCAATGGCCTGCGAGGATCGGGATTTGGCTGTTTATTTCAAGCGCTTAAAGATTGTTCCCGTATCCATATCTTATGAAAATGATCCCACCGATTTACTGAAGATGCCGGAACTGTTGGCCAAAGCCCGTTCAGAGACCTATGTAAAGGATAAAAACGAGGATTTTAGAACGTTGCTTAGTGGCATCATTGGTCAAAAGAAACGTATCCACATTGCCCTGGGGGATGTATTGAATCAGGATATAGACGTGATATTCCAGGAAGAAACCTCGTTGAACCGCCAGCTTCAACGCATTAGCGAGGAAATCGATAGGGTGATACTTTCGAATTTTAAATTATGGCCTACCAATTATATCGCCGTAGATTTGCTACACAATTCCAACGAATACGCCAATCACTATACCGAGGTGGAAAAGCAAGCCTTTGAAACCCGGTTTTTATCTGGAGTAGATAAGAATAATCCGGTTGCAGTACAGAGTTTTTTAGCCATGTATGCCAACCCAGTGATCAATAAGCACAAGGTATTGATCTCTTAGTGGCACAGTGGTTGCTTAACCAATGTAGGTCATACAACCCAGTTAAATTGAAATGGATAACGAAGTATTCGTGCCTCTCATTTTAGCAGGCAGGTTTTATTTCAGTACGGAGGAGTTCGACCCGGTGAAGGGAGGCTCTCATGACCACTAAAAAAACAAACTATAGACACATGAAAACTAAATCTGTAAGCGTGGGGCTGTTGCAATTGGCATGCAGTGATGATCCCGCTCAGAATATGCAAAAAACCGTGGAAGGCATCCGAAAGCTCGCCCAAGATGGGGCGCAGATTGTTTGCCTGCAAGAATTGTTCCGGTCCCTCTACTTTTGTGATGTGGAGGAATACGCGAATTTTAAGTTGGCCGAAGCTATTCCAGGGCCATCGACGGAGACCCTTTCTGGGTTGGCCAAAGAATTGGGTGTGGTGATCGTCGCGTCGCTATTTGAAAAGCGAGCGGAAGGTTTGTACCACAATACCACTGCCGTGCTGGATGCAGATGGTTCCTATCTTGGTAAATACCGGAAAATGCACATACCCGATGATCCGGGTTATTACGAAAAATTCTACTTTACACCGGGGGATTTGGGTTACAAGGTTTTTTCAACCAAATTCGGAAAGCTCGGCATATTGATCTGCTGGGATCAGTGGTATCCCGAGGCAGCCCGTATCACCTCCTTGATGGGTGCGGAAATACTTTTTTACCCTACAGCCATCGGGTGGCACAAAGATCAGGATCCGCAAACCAATCAAGATCAGTACCAAGCTTGGCAGACCATCCAAAGATCCCATTCGGTTGCAAATGGTGTCCCTGTGGTGTCGGTCAACCGGGTAGGAATTGAAGGAGACATGAAATTCTGGGGAGGCTCGTTTGTTAGTAATGCATTTGGTAGAGTGGAATTTCAGGCAGATCACGAAGCGGAGACTGCCCAGGTGGTGGAGATATCTTTGGAAGGTTCGGATCGCTACCGTACCCATTGGCCGTTTTTGCGCGACCGACGCATTGACAGTTACAGCCCTATTTTAAACAGGTATTTGGATGAATAGCGATATACACCAAGCTTCTGTTAAAATGATGGGATTTCCGGCGGACCAAGGGTATTATTTTCCAGCAGAGTTTGAGCCTCACGCAGCTACTTGGCTAAGTTGGCCACATAAAGAGGCCTCTTGGCCGGGGAAGATTCACACCGTTTACGGACCTTATGCCCAATTTATCCGCCAGGTATCGGAGGGAGAAGAGGTGCATGTGATGGTGAAGGATCAGCCTATGGAGGATTTTGCCAAGTCCTGTTTGACAAAGGAAATGGTCGACCTAACACGGGTTGTATTTCACCATTTCCCGACCAACGACGCCTGGTGCAGGGACCATGGTCCTGCATTTTTAATTAATCCGACGGCAGCTGCCAAGAAAGTGGTGGTCAATTGGAATTACAATGCCTGGGGAGATAAATATCCTCCCTATGACTTGGATAACCTCATACCTCAGCGCGTGGCTGACTATCGGAATCTTCATTGTTACCATCCCGGAATTGTCATGGAGGGTGGGTCAGTGGATTTCAACGGCAAAGGAACGCTCCTCACAACTACCTCTTGCCTGCTAAATCCAAATCGTAATCCTCACCTCAACCAATCCCAAATTGAGGATTTTTTGCGCAGATATTATGGAGTGGAACAAATTCTTTGGCTGGGAGATGGTATTGAAGGAGACGATACGGATGGACACGTGGATGATATTACCCGGTTTGTGGGTGAACGGACGGTAATTACCGTGGTAGAGGATAACAAGCGGGACAATAATTTCCATCCGCTTCGCGAAAATTTGAAGTTGCTGGAATCATTTCGGTTGATTGATGGTAGTCCCCTTTCTATTGTGGAGTTGCCGATGCCTTCCCCGGTGATATATGAGGGTACTCGACTACCTGCCAGCTATGCGAATTTTTACATTGCCAACAGTTGCGTGGTGGTGCCTACGTTTAGAGATAAAAAGGACGATCTAGCCTTAGACATTATCCAACAGTGCTTTCCAGAGAGAAAAGTGGTCGGAGTGGACTCGCTCGATATCATTTGGGGATTAGGTTCTTTTCATTGCCTCAGTCAGCAAGAACCTAGCGTTTAGAGCGGCGCTTGCTGATAGCATTTTGGCTGATTGACCGCTGTCGGGCGCAGTGAAATCGGTTCATGTCCGAGGATGAAGTAGCATAGTGCTTGGTCTTTCGACCCTGCACCCGTTTACGCCATCGCTTAAACGAACCTTCTTGGAGTTCTCCCCGCATCAGACGGATGACCGCCTGCTCGTTGAGACCGAACTGCCGAAAGATTGCGTCAAACGGTGTACGGTCTTCCCAGGCCATTTCGATGATTCGGTCGCTTTCTTCTGGGGTTAGTTGAGGGGATTCTGCCTTTTTCATGCCATCGTTTTAACTAGCATTTGGACAAAATGTTTGTGTGTAGCATTGTGGGGTTGATACCCCTTTACAGATACGTGAAGGTTCTGCTATTTTGAGATAGTACAAAGTCCTTTCAAATCCGTATTATTGCAAATAAACCAGTTTGTTATGCGCGTCTTTTTTGCTGTTTCCCTCTTCGCGGCTCTTGCAATAGGCGGATGCTCTTTTCGATCCATTCAGACTTATCCGGATATCACGTATATGGAGGAAGGGTTTTTGGGAGATTTACCAGAGAAAAGCCTCACGGTATACGCACCTAAAAAGCAGCGTGAGACCTATCCGGTATTTGTATTTATCCACGGAGGGAGCTGGCGATCAGGAAATAAGGAAAAGTATATTCCATTGGGAAAACGCTTCGCGAGAAAGGGTCTAGTGACGGTGGTAATCGACTATCCGTTGAGCCCTACCTACAAAGTACACGCTATGGGGAAGGCCTCAGCCAAGGCAGTGGATTGGGTGAATACCCATATAGCGGATTATGGCGGCGACCCTGAACGGATTTTTGTTTCGGGCCATTCTGCAGGGGGACATTTGGCCGCACTTATCAGTGTGCGGGATGAATACTTTGATTCGGTGGGTGTAGCGGAAAACCCCATTCGGGGAGCAGTGCTCATAGATCCGGCTGGGTTGGATATGTACAGCTATTTGGTGGAGGCAAATAACGCCCCGGGAACATCCCATAACCGATCCTTTACGGATGATCCTCAGGTTTGGAAGGATACTTCTCCCATGTACCATCTGCACGAGGACATGCCTCCCATGATGATTATGGTGGGAGGGCGAACGGAGCCCAGTATCCTGCATGGTTCGGACCGCTTTATGGAGGCTCATCAACCGTATGATCCGCTTCCCCGCTTTTACCTACAAAAGCGTAAAAAACACATTCCTATGATTCTTCAGTTTTTATATACACCCTCAAAAGCCTATCGGTGGGTTTTAAAATTTATCCTTGACACGTCTAACACTGATTCGCATGAAGCTTAATATGCTTTGGATAGCCCCGATTGGGGTTGTCTTACTAGTGGTAAGTTGTGTTTCTACACCCCGCGAAGGGCGTGATCTCAAGGCTCCCGGGGGGTATTGGAATGAAACAATGATGAAGCTTGCCTATGGCGTGGGAGCATTGCGCTTGATTGAACGTAATCCTGAGATTCCGGAGGAAATCGAGGTTTTTTCTGATAGAGTATACAAGACCATGGATAGCCTAGAGCTCGCCTTGGATGTGTATAGGCTGCGAGATCAGGGAGATGAGCGAAAGCCCACGCTGGTGTTTATTCACGGTGGGGCTTGGAAGACAGGAAAGCGCTCGGACTACCTTCCTTACCTGATTGATTATGCGAACAAAGGGTATGTAACGGCCACGGTATCCTACAGGCTTTCACGAGTGGCCAAGTTTCCGGCTGCTGTGAGGGATGTGAACTGTGCTGTCCGGTGGTTAAAAATCCATGCGGAGGAATTTGGGATTGATCCGGAGCGTATGGTCCTTATCGGAGGTTCGGCGGGAGGACATCTCTCCATGATGGTTGGTTACGCTGGTGAAGAGGAGCTTTTCCAGCCCGAGTGCGAAACAGACTCCGTAAGCAGTGAGGTGAGGGCAGTGATCAATCTCTACGGGCCCACAGATCTAACCACCGAGGAAGCGAGGGGGAGGGGAGAACCTATTTCCTTCCTTGGAGCCACCTACGAGGAACACCCTGAGCTGTACCAACAGGTATCGCCTCGGTTCTACATACGTCCCGGATTGCCACCCACGTTGATATTTCACGGAACGATCGATTCTGTTGTACCCGTCTCCCAAGCAGATTCGCTCGCACAGTGGTTGGCCGAGGCGGGGGTGCCGCATGATTACCACCGGCTCCATGGCTGGCCGCATACGATGGATCTTTCGGAAAAAGTCAATGCCTACTGCCAGTATTACATTGACCGTTTTTTGGAGGAACATTTGTGAAAATTTCCGACAGATTGCTCCGACTCTACCTCAAAGTTCGTCTGCTTACAGTCAATTGCGTAGGAATGATAAAGGATGTAGCTATCAATGTTTGAATCTATTCCTTCTAAAATAGCGCAGACATGTATCAAGCGATGCTTTTTAAGTTGTCATGTAGGCTACACTTTTTTAGGCGGCAGGTCAAAAGCCACGGCGTCATGTTCCAGCTGCCCGCGATGCGACCCGTCACAAAAAGGCTTGTTCTTGGAAAGTCCACAGCGGCAAAGGCCCAAAATTGTCCTCCCTTGCAAGCCGTAGGAATTTCCATTCGAATCGACTAATTCAAAATCCCCTTCCACTCTCAACGAGCCATTGGAGGTAACTGTAATTTTTGTAGCTGCCATGATTTTGGTTTAAGATACTTATTCCCCGGCAAGCTAGAAAAATCCTGATTTAGAAAAAATAGGGTTCTACGAAATATTTTTAGGTGATAATAGAGAAAGTGTTTAATTCGTAGCCACCAAACCGTTTTAGCCGTCCGATACAAATTAACGATGGTTTTGTTGATTTTCGGATAGTGCGACGTGTATATTTAAGTAATCCCAAGTAGCGATAGGCTCTATACGTGCTGTGAGAATCAACAAGTTATTGGAAATAGCAGACCTAAGCGGCAATACGGCCCGAATTCCGGCCCTGTTTTTTTTAATCCTACACGACGAGCCTCCCATGCTATTTGGACCGTGAAATACTGGAGGATATTTGGGGATTATTAGTATATTGTTTCCTGGAACCTGAAACCCAACCTAACCTGTCATGTCATTATTTCTATTTGTACTGTTGGCCTTAGCGCTGATTTTGACGGCCATTATCCGCTTTAAGATTCACCCTTTCCTTGCACTGTTCATTGGAGCAATCATTTACGGACTGATGACAGGGATGTCCACAGACTTAATTGTCAAATCAATCTCTGATGGATTTGGCGGGGTGTTGGGGAGGATCGGATTGCTTATTCTCTTTGGGGTGATCATTGGTACCTTTTTGGAAAAGACGGGCGGTGCATTTGTAATAGCCCAACAAGTGCTCAATTGGATCGGTAAGAAATTTGTGATGCTGGGCATGATGATTACCGGGTATATTCTATCCATTCCGGTTTTTGGCGACAGCGCATTTATCATGCTGAATCCCATCAACAAATCCCTATCCTTTAAGGGAAAACTTCCCTTTTTGGCAACCACCGTTGCGCTTACCTTGGGTATCACAGCTACGCACTCGTTGGTGCCGCCCACGCCAGGGCCCATTGCCGCCGCAGGTATTTTGGGAGCGGATCTGGGGATGATTATATTTTATGGATTGATTATTAGTGCGATCGGACTGGTGCCCTGTTATTTTTATTGCAAGTATTTTCTCTCAAGATACCACCTAGAGCCGGTATTTGCCCAAGTGGAGGGAGCGGAGTCCAAAAAGAAGTTTCCCAGCCTGGGGAAGTCCTTTATGCCTGTAATTATTCCACTTGCCTTGATTGTGTTGGCTTCCATCGCTGCATACCCCACGCGTCCGTTCGGCGAGGAGAATCTGTTCACCCAGTTTATTTTGTTTGCAGGCAATCCCATCATAGCATTGCTTATCGGTGTACTATTATCGTTTACGCTTCCAGCGAAATTCGATGTCCAATTGCTTTCCGCTTCGGGTTGGTTCGGTGAAGCGCTGTTGATTGCCGCACCTGTCATTTTGATTACCGGTGCAGGTGGCGTTTTTGGCAAGATGCTGGAGAATTCTGGTATTGCGGATCACGTGAGTGCGACATTGTTGAGTGGAAACTACAGTCTGCTGCTACCTTTTCTGATGGGTTTTTCGTTGAAGTCGGCACAGGGATCTTCTACCGTTGCATTGGTGACTTCTGCTTCGATTATGGTACCTTTGATGGCGACCATGGGTCTGGAAAGTGAGCAGATGAAAGTGCTTACCGTACTATCTATCGGAGCAGGCGCTATTGCGGTTTCTCACGCGAACGACAGTTTCTTCTGGGCGATGACGCAGCTTACCGGCATGGATATCAAAAAGGGCTATATTTCCCACAGTGTGGGTACGGTAATTCTGTCTTTTACTGCAATGGCTCTAATTTTGCTTATTGCAAACCTAACCTAGATAAAGTTTGGATGAACAGGTTTGTCTCCGTCGGATTATCGTTGACTTCAGAAAAATAAAATTCACCGATAGCGTATAGGTTGGACGGTAGAGATAGGAGCTACGCAGAGAGCGAAGCGAGTTTTCGGGAACGTAGATGAAAGCTCCTGTTCAAACCGTTTTTTCTAAAACGAGGAATGAATTCCTCGAGGTTTTGAATGACTATGGAAGAGAGCAAGCCAGATTATAGTAGCTTTTTTTATTTCAACCCGCTGCCTTCTTGGGTATATGAGTTGGACACTTTCCGGATTTTGGACGTTAACGAGGCGGCCATCGATCATTATGGCTATTCCCGCAGCGAGTTTTTGACTCTTACGCTAAAGGATATTCGTCCCCACGCCGAAATCCCCCAATTGGTAGCGGCACATGCTGGGGTACAGGAGCGACAGGGGAATATCTATTTTGGGGTATTTACCCACCAAAAAAAGACAGGGGACCACATCCGAATGAAGATCAATGGACATAAAGTGGATTATCTGGGCAAAGCGTGTATGATAGTGGTCTGTCAGGATGTGACTCTGGAAGAGGAACAGTTTAAAAAACTAGAGGAATCAGAAAAGGCTTTGCGGGAAAGT
Source organism: Lunatimonas sp. (assembly GCF_020832325.1). GTDB lineage: Bacteria > Bacteroidota > Bacteroidia > Cytophagales > Cyclobacteriaceae > Lunatimonas. The sequence continues at coordinate 91,537 of NZ_JAFIEU010000042.1, read as the reverse complement.
GAAGCTAGGTTCAGGACCATTTTTGAAATTGCTTCCCTAGGCATTGCTCAAGTAGATCCAGCTATAGGGAAAATCGTTTTGGTCAACACCTTTTACGAAACAATCACAGGCTATTCGAAAAAGGAGCTCATGGATATGAGTTTTGTAGCACTTACACATCCCGATGATAGGGAAAAGGACTGGGATAAATTCAGCAAAGCCATGCGTGGAGAGGTGGAATATCGAAACGAAAAGCGCTATGTTCGGAAGGATGGGAGCATCGTTTGGGTGCGTGTTCACTTAGCGTTTATTAGAGATGATGCAGGTAGACCGTATCGCACCGTTGCTATTTGCGAAAATATCAGCGAAAAGAAGGAGGAAGAACATCGATTGAAATTGCTGGAAAGCGTCATCACCAATACGCATGACGCGATACTAATCACAGAAGCAGAACCGTTTGATGAGCCAGGGCCGAAGATTGTATATGTAAATGAGGCTTTTACCAACATGACGGGTTATTCGGCTGAGGAAGCCATCGGGAGGTCTCCTAGGTTTCTTCAGGGCCCAAAATCTGACTGGGCTGAACTGGGAAGGCTCGGAAATGCACTACGAAACTGGGAGTCCTGTGAGATCACCACCATTAATTATAGAAAGAATGGCAGCGAGTTTTGGGTTAATTTGTCGATTTCACCGGTAGCCAATGAAAAGGGGTGGTTTACCCATTGGGTAGCCATACAAAGAGACATAAGCGAACAGAAACAAAAAGAAAGAGAGAAAGATCTGTTGGGAAAAGTAAGCCTAAACTTCTCTATTGAAACCAGTCTATCCAGTTCTCTCGCCGAGCTTTGCCATACGATCGCAGCGTATGGGGATTTTGACTGTGTAGAGCTTTGGCTTCCAAATATCGAGAAAACCGAAATTCGGTTAATGGCCCATCATGCTACTTCATCAAATGGATTGGAATTTTACAAGTACAGCGAGGGAATCACAACCTTTCATTTTAGTGAAGGGCTTCCTGGACGGGTGTGGCAGCAAAAAGCCACCGTGTTATGGGACAAGCTAGATGAAGCGGGGGACTTTGTCCGAAAGGAATCTGCCGATAGGGCCAATTTTCAGGCCGTTCTAGGGATTCCACTTTTTCATAACGACGAAGTAGTTGGGGTGTTGGTAGTTGCGTCTTGCCTTGACGTGAAATATTTACAAGGTTATATGGACTTGCTAAACCGATTTAAAGGGTTCATCGGTTCTGAAATCAACCGGAAGAAGCTGGAAAATGACCTGAGCCACTTATACCATGCCATCCCAGATATAATTTGTGTGGTAGATTTTCAAGGACGGTTTCTAAAAATCAACCAGGCAGGTTGTGAACTTTTGGGGTATTCAGAGAGCGAAATACTATTTAAATCCTTTGAGGAGTTTATTTTTCCGGATGACAGGGTGATTACCTCCAAAGAGCTAGCCAGTCAGATTCAGGGCAATGATACATTCTATTTTGAAAACCGATACCTCACAAAAACCGGTGAAATTTGTTGGTTGAGTTGGACCTGCAATACGAGTCCCGAAGAAGGATTGGTATATGCATCTGCAAAGAACATTACTAACGAGAAGCGACTCAGAGAGCTGAATCAATTGTCCTCAAAATTAGCAAAAGTAGGCAGTTGGGAAATCGATGTTGCCTCAGATAAACTGTTTTGGTCAAATACGTTGTACGAAATGCACGAAACCAAGCCGGAGGATTTTACCCCTGAATTAGAAAATGCTATTAGTTTATACAAGGAAGAATATAGAGAATTTGTACGAAATATTATTGCCAAGGCTATTGAAACAGGTGAACCGTTTGCTTTTGAAGCAGTGCTGGTGACTTTTGAGAACAACGAAAAGTGGGTTAGAGCGATCGGTGAGACCGAAATGGTAGATGGAAGATGTACACGCATTTATGGTAGTTTTCAGGATATCCATACCTCCAAATCTCTTGAAATTCAGATAAGGGAGATTTTGGGCAGTATCTCTGATGCATTTTATGCCCTTAATAGCAACTGGGAGTTTACCTATTTCAACAAGGAAGCGGAGAGGTTGCTCAGCCGACTGGAATCTGAAGTGATCGGTAAAAATATTTGGGAGGTATTCCCATCTATCGTTGGTACCCATTTGGAGGACGTATATTATCGAGTAGCAGCTACTGGTCAATCCGAGTCGATCGAATACTTAAGAAATAGAGATGGAAATTGGTATGAAATCAGCGCCTATCCCTTTAGTGGTGGTATTTCCGTTTACTTCAAAAATATCCACGAGCGCAAGCATTCCGTGGCGCAGTTAGAAAGCGCCTATTTGGAAAAAGAGCATATTTTGGAGCGCATAGGCGATGCGTTTTTTGCCTTGGACAAAGACTGGAAGGTGACCTATTGGAATAAGCGGGCGGAGGAAATCTTGGGCTTTCCAAGGGAGGATTTAGTGGGCTACAAGTTGTGGGAAAAATTTCCATTGGCGCAAGAGTTGGATTTCTTCAAGCAATACGAGCGGGCATTCGAAACCCAACAGCCAGTGCACTTTGAGGAATTCTACAAGCCAACCAATCAATGGTTTGAAGCCAATGGCTACCCCTCCCCGGAAGGGATTAGTGTATTCTTCCGGGATATAAGCGGCAAAAAAATAGCAGAAAGGAAGGTTTTGGAGCTTAATGAATCATTGAAGCAACATATTCGTAAGTTGGAACTCACTAACGAAGAATTGGAGCAGTTTGCTTTTGTTACCTCACACGATTTGCAGGAGCCCTTGCGTATGATTTCCAGCTTCATGGAGCAACTGAGAAAGCGGTACGGTGACCAATTGGATGAGAAAGCCCATCAGTATATCCAGTTTGCTACGGGTGGGGCAAAGCGGATGAGGACGATTATCCTCGATTTATTGGAATACTCCCGGGCAGGTAGATTTGCAGATCCGGTGGAACGGATAGTCCTCAAGGAACTACTTGACGACTATCAGCTATTGAGGAGGAAATTGATCGCAGAAAAGAAAGTTCAATTGTCGCTGTCGAAACTTCCTGTAGTGGAATGTTACAAGGCTCCGCTTACCCAAACCATTCATTGTCTGATGGATAATGCGATCAGATATTCCAGACCTGGAGTTTCCCCACGTGTGACCGTTGAAGCGGAAGAAAAGGGTGCTTATTGGAAGATCCGTGTCGCTGACAATGGGATTGGGATAGCACCTGAGAATTTCGAGAAGATATTTGTCGTGTTTCAACGTCTTCACCCTAATGAGAAATACGAGGGGACAGGTATAGGACTTTCGATAGCCAAAAAAAATGTGGAATCCTGGGGAGGAGAAATCTGGGTGGAATCTACCATAGGAATGGGATCCGTGTTTTATTTCACCATTCCCAAGCCATAGTCTGCACATAGTTGATACCATGGGTAATTTAAACGCTGTTTATGCTCCTTGGTATCGATTCCTTTCCAGGGATTATGCATTGATTTTGTCCATCGTTTATTTCGCCGTCCAACCTCCGTCTACGGTGACCATAGATCCCACCATGTAACTTGCGGCCTCACTGGCCAGAAATAGGGCTGCACCCTGAATTTCTTTTAGTTCCCCCCATCTTGCCAGAGCAGTAGCTCCTACGATGAAGCTTTTGGCTTCCTCGGTGTGGGCAATGGGCAGATTCATTTCCGTCAGGAATGGTCCCGGGCAGATGCCGTTTACGTTGATGCGGAAAGGAGCGAGTTCTAGACCCAACGCCCGCGTCATTTGCACGACGGCTCCTTTGCTGGACGTATACGGTGTGCGATTTGCCAAGCCAACCAGCCCCAGCGTGCTGGCGAGGTTGATGATCTTTCCGCTTTTTTGGGATTTCATGTAGGGTGTTACTGCCTTGCAACATAGCCAAGTGCCAGTGACGTTGATACGCATAACCTCGTCAAACTGCTCAAGGGTAAGTTCATCGATGGCCCCCCGAATATTGATGCCGGCACTGTTGATCAGAATATCAATCCGTCCAAAGGTGTTCATAGCCTCCTCGGCCATGGCCGCTGTTTGCGATTCGTCGGTTACATCCACAGAAAAAGAGCTGGCCTTTACGGTGTAATTTGCCGCTACCTGTTCGGCGGCTTTACGGCCTTCTTCGGCGTTTCGGTTGGCGATCAGGATATTTGCTCCGGCAGAAGCAAGCCCCTCGGCCATGGCTAAGCCCAAGCCTTTGGAGCCTCCGGTGATGATGGCTGTCTTTCCGGTGAGATCAAAGAGTTTTATACCGGGTAGTTTCTGGTTCATGGTTTTTTGGTTCTTGTTTTTTAGCTTGCTGCTACTTCCTAAAAGTAATTCATGTCATTCGGTATGCCAAAGAGCTTACCACATTTCTTTCTTCCAGAGCCAGTAGTTCCCGGGTAGCTAGGTGACTAACGCGCGGAAGCGGTTGGCGATGTTGCTCTACCATGGCCAAGATTCCTGCAAGCCTCGAGGCAGGTACCAGATCACCAAATGTGGACCAGTACTCTTCGGTGAGGCAAGGAATCACCAAGGGGTCTCGGGTAATCATTTCCAAGTTGAAAGTGACTTGGGGGTTGTAGCGTTTGCAGATTTTGGCAATTTTTTGAAGGTTAAGGATGCCTTTGCCCAAGGGAACCTCGGACATGCTAAACCCACTAGGGTGAAGGTCCACGGCCATGTCCTTGATATGGGTGCTGATCACGTAGGGTGCCAACAGATTGGTGGTATACAGTGGGTCTTCCATCAGCGCAATGCTGTTGCCAAAATCCAGGGTAACCCCCACCCACTCGGAATCCAGCGTATGTAATATGGCCTGCAACTCTTCGCTACGCCAGTCTTTGTGGTTTTCTACTGCTAGGCGCATGCGGTGTTTTTCTAGGATTGGTTCGGCAAGTTGCAGTGCTTTTAACCCTCTTGCTTGGAACGCTAGGAATTCTCCGTAGCTATGCAGGGATTCGTACCTCCTAGGGCCCAGGCTTACGCACCGGAGTACCGTTACGCCAGCTTCCTTCGCAATTTTCACCTCTTGATCGAATAGCCCTAGATCAGAGGCGTACTTGGGCAGAGCGACAGATCCTTCCAGATACATGCCCAATTGCTCACTTTCTGCCCGAAGCTGCTGGGCATATACGTTGGTCCAGCCCCTGATACCTGTTTGTATCCCACCAGCTCCGATTCGGTGGCAGTGTCGTAAGAGCTCCAAGGCGTCGTTGATCGGAGGATACTGCTCATCGATGGTCTTGGCTTGCCATCTGGCAGCGTAGGAATGCACCACTACACCGATGCGGCTAGTGGCGGCTAGGGCAGAAAGGAAGGGCAGTTGGGTTGCCAGAGCGCCTAGAGCTGCCAGTCGAATGAAGTTTCGCCGGTTGGTCGGCCTGTTTGCTGGATGGTTCATGCCTGTTTTTTAGGGAGAGGGGGGAGGTTCATTGTTGAGGTATTTGCGAAGTTCTTCGGCTGACCAGGGTAGGACCCGTCCCTGCGTGACGTTCCGGGCCGTTGCCACAAAACGTCTGTCTATGGCCCCGGCCTGATTGCCCCATTCGTTTCGGATATAGGTGAGAATAGCTGCCAGCGTTCCATCGTCCAGTCGGGTGTGTGCGGGCATGGAGGGGAGGATTTCTGGACTGTCATATAAGACACCGTTTACCTCGATCGGGCCTTCCATGCCGTGCAACACGATCAGGGAAAGTTGCTTTTCGTCGCCAATTACCCATTCGGAGGCAGCCAGCGGTGGCCCCATACGCCTAACCCCCGCTCCGTCGGAGCCATGACAACCTGCGCACGCACTTAGGTAGTGGGATCGGCCCTGTGTGAACAGTAAGAGGTCTTTTTCTGCCAGCAGCCCTACGTCGTCAGTAGTTAATGTGGGCATTGGGCGGTGCCCTGGCCAAGTGAAGAGGTGGTGCAGTGCGTCAGACTGATCGGGGCTTAGTAGTGGGCTTTTCTGAGATGCCCAAAAAGGTGTCTTCAAGAGTGGAATAGGAGCTGTAGAAGGTGTCCGGCCCAAAAGGGTTATGGCAGCCAAGGTGGGTTTAGCGGTCCACTTTCCGCTCTGAAGTAGTTGGGGAAGGATGTCTGTCAGTTTTTGGGCTTCATTGGAATCCCCGCGTCGGAGGATAGAAAGGGCGATCATTTCCACGAAAATCTCCCCATCTTGGTCGGAAGTCTGCCAATCGGGATGCGCGTTCAATGCAAGGTAGAAACCCAAAGCATCGTTGCCCAGGCTGCTTAGAGCAGCATCACGAAAGAGGGGTTCACCGCGGTGCTGACTTACGAGGTCCAAAAGGAGTTCCTGAGTTTGAACCGGCGAAAACCAATCGGCAGAAAGGCATATCTGCAGGGCAAGAACAGTGGCTTTGGTCTGTCTTAGGGGTTGTATCACTTTCCAAACCTTTGCATGTAGATCGGGTGTATTGACAAATTCGGAGATAATGAGACGCAAAGCTGTGGCTGCTAAATAGGGATTTTCCTCATCCAGAAATGTCAGAAGACTGTCCGGGTGGAGCGCATGTAGACCTTGCAGGGTCCAAAGGGCGTGAAGGCTTCCCCAGGAACCCCGGTGGCGTTGTGCGGTCTGCCAAAGCTGTGGATAGATCGTTGTATCCATCCGTTCCACCAATAGCCGCTGTGCCATGTCTCTGTGCCAGCCATCGGCATGTGCTAGGCGATTTATTAATTGTCCGCTGGTTTCGGCGGAAAGGTTCTCCGGTTTGTTGTCTTTCCAGCCTTTGGGCACAATCCGCCAAATTCTGCCCCGGTTGACAGGCAACACCAAATTTCGGTTAAGGGTAATTTCCTTGAGATAGGGTGAAATGTAAGCTCCGTGCTGTACCAATCCTCGGTACATATCAGCAACGTACAATGAGCCGTCGGGTCCGCTGCACAAGTTTACCGGCCGGAAGCGCTCATCCGTAGAGGCAAGAAATTCGGTGCCGGGATTGGGATCTATGGCCCGGAGGTTTATTCCCTCTTCGATTACTTGGTTTCGTTTGATTAGGTTGCCTGATGGTTCGCAGACAAACGCATTTCCGTTAAATGCCTCAGGCAACGCAGTACCTCGGTAATAGAACGGCGCACAGGCTGCGGTAAATTCTTGCAGTTTACCTTCTTCATCCAGTATGCCAGGGATGTATCCGCGATTAATAGCCAGATTTGGCCGGATGGGATAGATGCGTCGCTCCACCGTGAGTCCGTGGTCGATACCTGTAGTGGGTTGATGGTAGGGGTTGCGCTGTAGTAGGTTGGGAGGTACCAGATCCCCATGCAGTTGGGACCAGTTGTAGTTATAAATCAACCGGCCGAAGTTGTCCTGACTGATGCCCCATTGGCCTCGGAACTCGGTGCTGTCGCGTAGCCACTCATCGCCTTCCAAGCGATACCGAAAGGTCGATTTGGCATTGTAGTACCAGTTGTCCATGGCCCGCAGGAGCCCATTGGCCGCATGCTCGGGCAGGTGGCTTCCGGCATAATTCGGGTCGATGGCGGTTTTCACGTCCGCTTTCCAATCACCATCCAGATCTTCCGTCCACCACAGTGTGCCGTTTTCCACGACCAGTGCCCCGTTTTTTACCAAAGCCAAGGCCCTAGGCATGATCAGACTGTCCAGGTAGATGGTGCTGGTATCCATGGTGCCGTCTCCGTCCAGATCCTCAAGGATGTTTATCCTCCCCACCGGTTCCTGCTCGCCGATACCATCGATGTCGGGCATGAATCCGCGCATCTCCACCACCCACAAACGTCCGTCTACATCAAATTGAATGTGTACAGGGTCCTGCACGAGCGGTTCCGAAGCGACGAGTTGGATCTCAAGGCCATCGTGGAGGTGGAACGTTTTCAATTGGTCGGACGGAGTGAGGGCAGGGGAAGGACCGTGGGTTTCGGAGGTCCCAACAAAGAAAAACCATCCCGCCGAAAGGCACAGGATGCAGAATAAGGCTCCAAAAAAGACTATTTTTCGCAAGGGGTATTGGGTTGACTGTCAATCTGTTTAAATGTAAGGTATATTGAAGAAAATTTGAAATGCTTTTAAGTTATTTTTTTTTATTGTCTGATAAACTATTAGTTTTAGAAGTTGGAATTACGATGGAAGGGATTTAGTAGTCTATGAGACGAACTCGCCAGAAAGGAACAGTGGAGTGAGGGTTTCGGTAGTTGACTTGGAGACCGGCGATATGCTTGCACGCTGGGATATTCCCAAAGAGGGGCCAGAATCCATGAAGCAGTTCCCTGATCTTAGAATGCCCTTGTCATTGGATACGTTGTTCGCTGCCAGTGCATCTGGAAGAGCGGCAAACTATGATACCCTAGGCAACAAGATCCGTGAAATAGAGTCCAACGCACGCTTTCCTAACACCAAAGAAGCCTATGTGCGTATTTTTCCGATAAATGGGCTAATGTTTCGCAAGGAAGAAGAGGTTTATGTAGGACTGAATCCGTACAACCTATACCAGGAAGCTGCGCCTAGCGACTATGCAGCCTGGATGATGCGCCTCAATATGGAAACTGGATTACATGACCAAGCCTACTTTAGGATGCCGAGCGACTACGTTCGTTTCTCCGGGGATTTGGCGGCGTTTCAGACCTATGGTGGATTAGATCAGTTGCGAGGAGAGTTTTGGTTTGGTTATCCCTATTCCGACACCTTGGTCATGTTACGTGGTTTAAAGGAGATTAAGCGATTGGCACCCAAGACTAATCACAGGTTCACTTACCTTCCTTCCGAGCTTAGGGACTATGGTAGCTTTAAGGTATGGTTACAACCAAAAGAGGCGTCGAGTCATTTAGGATTGTTATATGATGAGTTTCGGGATCTTTTCCTTATGCTAACAAAGCTCGGAGAAACGGGAGATGGTGACAACACGTTTGAACGTACCAAACATTACCTGATTCGTGTATTCGATGGGGATTGGACGCTGAAGGGAGAGTTCACGACCGAATACCCAGGAAGGGAGGAGTTAAAGGATTGGTTTATTACCAGGAACGGACTGTTTATCAACGCAGCTTTTCAGGACGTTGAAGATGAATACCGTTTCGATCAGGTAGATCTGTCGAGCTTTTCGAACCCTCGCTGACCTATTCTCCTGTTGCGATCGGTTTGTCATTCCGGGACCACTCGCTCCAGGAACCTACATAAAGCTTTGGCATGGAAAGCCCCGCATGTGCCAAGGCCAATAGCGTGTGGCAAGCCGTTACACCGGAACCACAATGCACCGTAACGTTTTCCTGGCCGGATTTTTCGGTGATTGCTTCATATAGCTCTTTTAGTGCCTCGGGGGATTTGAATCGGCCCGTTGCGTCTAAGTTGTTGGCAAAGGGTATATTGATGGCCCCGGGTATATGACCGGCGATCAGATCAATGGGTTCCGTATTGCCCAGGTATCGGTCCCGTTCCCGGACATCGATCACTGTTTTGTTGGGATCCAAAGCGGCTGCTTCCGTTTCTGCCATATTGGCCAAGGGCAGTTGCCATTCCTTAAACGGGTAGGGTGCTACCGGGGTGGGAGTTATTGTGTCTGACTCCGTCGGAAATCCTGCTTCAACAGCCGCCTGAAATCCTCCATCGATCACTTGTATTTTTTTGTGCCCTGCTGCGCGCAGCATCCACCAAAATCTGGCCGCGGACATGCCTCCCTGCTTGTTGTCGTAGACAATCACGTGGGTATCGGGCTGTATGCCCCATTTCCCCAAGGTGAGGGCAAACTGTTCCGGAGATGGGAGGGGGTGCCGGCCACCCTGGGCAGGGTTCGGGTGTATATCGGACAGGTCGGTGTTCAGGTCTGCGTAGATGGCAGCTTTCAAATGATTCGTCTCGTAGTTGGCTAAACCAAAGCTAGTGTCAACCAAGATGTAGGAGCTTGGTGCTAAGGCGCTTAATTCGTTCGGTGTGATTAGTGGTTTCATGTGTCTATAATTGATTCTTCAAAGGTCACATGGAATCTCGCATGGTTTATAGTCATCCCAGTGTGTGACGGCTACGTCATGCTCGATTTCATCTGTTTATAATTGGTTTTTAGCGGTCACATGGAATCCCTGCTTACCGGCCTTTAGGTCGCATGTTTGCCCCGATTGCCATCAGGGCATCCCAGTGTGTCTCGCTTTTGTCGTTCCTTTCCTCCGTTTTGGAGTACACAATTTTATGGCGAAAATGGCTAAGCATTGTATGGGTCTGAAAGGTGGAGGTAAATTTTGCGGTAAAGATACTGTTTGTTCGGAAAATTTACTGTACAAGTAGGATGTTTGTAAAGTAAAGGACATTGCTCCCATCCGACTTTAAGTATATCAGAATAAATAAACTATATAATGACTATTGTCAGGTTTAACTAGTAATTTACGGTTTTTTTTCAAAATAAAACATATGTAAATATTTTTTTTTCGATAGGAATAACCTTTTTATCTGTCATCGTAAAAGGTGGAGACGCTGAAGAAGAAAGGGAAATTGAATGTGAGGTGGAAGAATAAGTCAGGTATTCATCTACTGTAATAAAGCCATAAAAAAGCCCGGATTTATCCGGGCTTTTTCGTTTTCGATACCTTATTTCCGCCTGAAGTTTGAATGGAAATCGGAAGGTACATCTATGGATGGTTTAATGGTAAAAGGTCATTTTTGATTCTAAAAAGCTTTATCTACAACAATCCGAGAATTGGAATTACCTACATTTTTTCTCTTTACCCCGCCAGCACCTTCCAGAGGCTCAACCCACCTAGAATTACCGTAATGATCCAGATCAAAAAAGCGAAGAAATTGGTCCAGGGGGTATTTACCGCTGATTTCATGAGTTCCTTTTTGTTTACCAACCAGAGGATGTACCCACTTAGAAGTGGCAGCAACATGCCGTTGGTCAGCTGGGCGATGGTGATCAGTTCTACGGGTCTGATTCCAAGGGAGGAAAAGAGCAGCCCCAACCCCAAAATTAATCCCATACTTACCCGCATGGGCAGGCCGTCCATTTTCGTGGATAGCCCAAATGCTCCTGTCACGACCAAGCCTCCCGCCATCGGGGCGGTGATGGCGGAGGTAAGACCCGCCGCAAAAAGCCCAAAACCCATAAAACCCGTCCCCCAATTACCCAAAAGTAGGGCAAGCCCTCTGGCCAAATCTGCCGCATTTTCAACACCGGTGGCTTCGGTGCCCGCAGCAGTGATAACGATTGCCATTGAAACCACCCCTCCCAAAACTACCGAAACCACGATATCGGTTCGGATATAAGGAAGGTCGGTTAGGGAGTTCCACTTTTTGGATACCAAAGAGGCGTGTAAAAACAGGTTGTAAGGTACCACGGTAGTTCCTATCAAGGCCAGGATGGTTAGCAGGTTTTGTGAAGATGGAAGGGGGATAAAGCCTTTTGAAAGGGTCCCGATATCCGGCAGGACCATCATAGCGGTGGTCAAAAAGGCCAAACTCATCAACACCACCACTCCGGTAAGGATAAGGGTAAGCCATTTGTAATTACCCAAAAACAAAAGCATCCCCGCTACCAGACCGATTAGTACATTCAGGGGATTTATTTCTCTACGACCGATGGAAAGGAAAGGCAGGTCAATAAACAGCTCCATGCCCAAGCTTGCTCCGCTGATATTGCCCGCTTCATAAGCGGCATTGCCCACTACGATGGCCCCTAAAATTAAGATCAAAGAACCTAAGCGGATGATTGGTTGGGGAAGCTGGCTTAGAATCACCTCTGTCAGCCCTTTTTGAGTAACAAGTCCTATACGGGCCGCCATCTCTTGGAGAATTGCCGTTGCCGCAATGGATAAGAGAATTGCCCAAAGCAAGTCGTAGCCAAACTGAATCCCGGCAAGTGTACAGACTGTAACCGTTCCCGGTCCAATAAAGGCAGCTGTAATCAAGGGACCGGGGCCAATATACTTTCTCCAGTTGCCGTTCATGGTGCCTGCTGCAATGCATAGATGGCAAAGCTCCCCAGCCAGTGCGTGCCCTCGTAATTATCGTCAACAATGGATGGTAGGGAGTGGGCGATGTGTGCATTGGCAATTGCGGTCAGGTGTCCGTAGGTATCGGGGAATTCCCGCACCAACCCGTAAAGGACCCAAGCCCGGCTGAAGTTCAACCCATCCAAATGGACCAATTTCCCATCAGACCGGTCACTGACTCTGGCGGGTTCCAGCGAGAAATTGGTATCGTGAAGATTGGGTAAAAAGGCGTTTACCCAGCTCTCAAATTGCTCCTTTTCCAATACTTTGCGCATGATATCCAACTCCTGAAAGCAGGGGGAAAGAAAGTCAAACCCGCTGGGTTCCCAAGTCAAGGGACAGTCAGCGTCTGCTTTGAACCAGTCCAAGGCCCGGCTTCGGATTATCCCGGCTAGTGGCTTGTTCTTTGCCGTCAGGGCATAGTCGTAGGCAAGTGAAAGCCCAAATGCGGTGTTACTGTGTTCTCCCACCCGGATGGGATAAATCAATTTAGGTAAAAAATCCAAGTATTTCTCCACCATCAGGTCAGTTAGGGGTTGTAAATTGGCGGATAATTTATGGGCCAAGGGATCCTCCCATAACAGCAGTTCTTCGGTAAGTTTCAAGACCCATGCCCAGCCGTAGGTTCGTTCAAAACTGCTGTTTTCTGGCATAAAAAAATAGGCCACCTCTGCGGCAATATTTTCGGCACTCAGATTTTCTTCCAGTTTTGCACGGATTTCATCTGCGTGGTCCAGTTCCGGAAACTGCCGCAACAGGCTTATCAGCATCCAGTGCCCATGAACGCTGGAGTGCCAGTCAAAACAGCCATAAAAGGCAGGATGTAGTTCCTTGGGGCCCTTGAGAAAGGAAGCGTCAGCAAGGGTTTGGTTTAGCTTATTGGGGTATTCCACCTGCATGCAACTAAGGGGAAGCTTGGCCAGTCGGTTGGCCTCAGCGAGCGTTAGCCGAATGGGGTCGATTCGTGTTTCGGATGCTGAAGATTCATAATATCCTAAAAACATAAGCATCAATAGGCTAATGAGCGGTAATTTCTTTATCATGATTGTGAAGCAGGTGGAAAAATAAAAGTAGGTTATTATGCTTAAAATCCAACAAGATGCCCAGGGAACAGTGCCTATTCAATGGGGCTGTTCCAGTTTTTCGATCAACTTTACGATTCGGCTTATCTGTTCTTCCGGGTCTTTCGCATCCATAATCCGATCAATCTGGAGTCGGCGTTCCCAATCTGGTAGCTGTTCAAAGTGGCGAAAGGCAGTGGGAGCGTCTTTTAAGCAATCCAAAATTACTTCCGGGACTCCCTCAGTTTGCTCTTCCTCATACAAGACGATCTTTACCTGGTCTCCCGCCTGTTTCTTAAGCTGCTTGCGTAGGGAAGCGTTTACGGGAAGGAAAAGCAGTCCCTTTCCAAAGGGCATAAGTTTGCGTTTTTCCAGCTTGATATCATCTATGGAACCATGTACCCGCATCCATCCAAAGGGAAAGCGCTTGGCGGGTGGTATTTCCGGTAGCAGTACATAGGTCCACCCACCCTTGCCGGAAAATTTTTCCAGTAGGTATTGTTTATCTACCAAGGGGACCTTTTTTGACCTCATTTAGAGTTTCTTAAAAACCGTAAACCTGTCTGGTTTTATTGAATTTCAAGTACTTTACAAGCGAGCGAAAATCAAACCTGACAGGTTTTATATGATGTTCAATAAATAATTACACATTTGGTTTTTTGATTTTCCTCATTCCTGTTTCTCCTCAAGGAGAAATGATAAAAGGTATGTGTAATTATTTAAAAGAAATACAAACCTTATCCCTAATCCCTGATTTGACCATTACCCCGAACCACCCATTTGTAGGAAGTAAGCTCCTCCAAGGCCATGGGGCCGCGGGCATGCAGTTTTTGCGTGCTGATACCGATCTCTGCCCCCAAGCCAAATTGGGCCCCGTCGGTGAAGGCAGTGGAGGCATTAGCATACACCGCCGCTGCATCTACAGCTCTTAAAAAGTGGTCAATAGTCGCCTTGTCTTCGGCAATGATCGCCTCGCTATGCTTCGAACTGTACCGGGCTATGTGGCCCAACGCTTCTTCCAGGCTATTTACGGTTTTGATGGACAGTTTCATGGCAAGAAATTCCGTTCCGAAGTGTTCCTCCGACGCCTCAGCCAGCAGGCTATCCGGATAGGAGCCTTTCAACATCGAGTAGGCAGGACCGTCTGCAAAGATCTCCACTTCTTTTTTTGCCAATTCCTTGCCGATGGGTATCAGGTCCTTCAGCCGATCTTGGTGGATTATCAGACAGTCCAATGCATTGCAAACACTCACCCGACGGGTCTTTGCGTTTACTACAATGGGCAGTCCCTTTTCCGCATCAGCCGACCGGTCGTAGTAGGTATGCACGATGCCCGCACCGGTTTCAATTACCGGTACCTTGGAGTTGTCCCGCACAAAGTTGATCAGTCCCTGACTTCCCCGCGGAATGATGATGTCAATATAGCCGACCGCCTGTAGCATCTCCTTGGTGGCCTCTCGATCTGCCGGAAGCAGACCAACGATATCCGTGGTAACGCCTTCGCGCTCCAAAACCCGGTGTATACAGCTTAGAATGGCCGTATTGGAGTCGTGCGCGTCTGATCCACCTTTGAGCACCAGTGCATTTCCGGTCTTAAGGCACAAGCTGAACACGTCGAAGGTAACGTTGGGCCTTGATTCGTAGATGATGCCGATGACGCCGATGGGAACTCGTACTTTTTCGATATGCAGGCCATTTTCGAGCGTTTTTTCGCTCAGCTGTGCTCCTAGTGGCGAAGGAAGATCGGCCACATTCCGGATGTCGGAAGCGATGGCAGAAATCCGCTCCTCGGTAAGCATCAGCCGGTCGTATTTGGGGTCTTCGGGATCCATGCGTGCCAGATCCAGTTTGTTGGCTTCCAGTATCGGGTCCATCGATGCCACCGCTTCATCAGCGAGAGCACGTAGGATGCGGTTAATGGTTTCTTCCGAGAGCAGGGAAAGTGCTCTGCTGGCATGTTGTATTCGCTTGAATGTGCTTTCTAAACTCATAAGGATCGATGGGCTAATGGGGTAATTAGTTTAGGTCGTACAGGTAAAGGTAATCGTAATGCACTAGTGGCCGCTGATGGGGCTGACCGATTTTTTCTGTGGCGGAACCGGCGCCATATTCTGCTTTTCCCAAGCCGAGTATTGAGCCTGCTTCGTCTACAATTCGGATAATGTCACCCTTTAGGAAATCGCCTTTTACCGTGACGATGCCTACAGGGAGTAGGCTGGTTATTTTTTGAGAGCCGAGGGCCTTTTTGGCGCCTTCATTCACTACCACTTCCCCTTTGGAGTAATTTTCGCTGTGAGCGATCCATTTTTTCTGGTTGTGCCGCGTTTTTCCGGGCTCAAAATAGGTGCATTCCAAGGTGCCATGTGCAAAGCTCCGAAGTACATCCTCTCGTTTGCCATTGGCTATCAGTACTTCGATGCCCAGATCGGCAGATTTTTTGGCCATGGTCATCTTGGTAAGCATGCCTCCGCGCCCAAAGGAGGATTTGCCGGAGGTGATGTATTGGCTAAGGTCGGGCACTTGCCTGCCCACCTTGGTGATGAGTTCGGCCGAAGGGTCTGAGGGATGTCCTTTGAAGATGCCGTCTACGTTGGTAAGTAAAACCAGGCTGTTGGCATCAATCATGGCGGCTACCAGCCCCGCAAGTTCGTCGTTGTCGGTAAACATCAGCTCGGTGACAGCGACGGCATCGTTTTCGTTGATCACCGGTATTACCTGGTTTTTGAGGAGACCGTCCAGGCAGTTTTTCATATTGAGGTAATGTACCCTGTCCCGAAAGTCCTCTTTGGTTACCATCAGTTGGGCAATGGTATGGCCTTTTTCCAGGAAGAGATTTTTATAGGAACGGATCAGTTCGATTTGACCGATAGAGGCCCACACCTGCTTTTTGGTAATAGAATCCGTCTTCGGGTTGAGGGGCAGGGCCTTTCGCCCAAAGGCTACCGCACCGGAGGTAACCAAGACGACATGGTGTCCGATTTCTTTTAGGTAAACCATTTGGTCGACCAGGGAGGCCATGCGGTTATGGTCGGGAGTACCGTCTTCTTGGGTCAATACATTGGAGCCTATTTTGATGACAACCGTTTTGGCCATAAAAACTGGGTTTGGCGTGAATTTAATAGGCACAAAAATAGAACTCTTTGGGCAATATGGCTATTTTGTGGCGTAAAACCTACCAACAACCAAAACTGACCGTCGTGGGAGAAATTATTATCGAGTTTAGCAATTGGATATGGGGCACGCCATTGCTTGTGCTGCTGCTGGGTGGCGGCTTGTACATGTTTGTTTATTCGGGCTTTATCCCTTTTGTGGGCTTCAGCCATGCCCTCAAGGTGGTGGGTGGCAAGTACGATGACCCAAATGCCACCGGAGATATTACCTCGTTGCAGGCGCTTTCATCCGCTGTAGCTGCTACAGTCGGGCTGGGCAATATTTCCGGTGTAGCCCTGGCCATTGGCATGGGTGGACCCGGTGCCATATTTTGGATGTGGATCTCCGCCTTTGTGGGCATGGCTACTAAGTTTTTTACCTGCACGCTGGCTATTATGTACAGGGGCAAGGATTCTTCGGGACACGTACAGGGAGGCCCCATGTATGTAATCGAGGAGGGGATGGGCAAACAATGGAAGTTTCTATCGGTCATATTTTGCGTGGCGGGTATTTTGGGCCTGTTGGTTATTTTCCAGGCTAATCAGCTTACTGCTGTTTTACGGGCCGTAATGCTGGAACCCTTTGGCCTGGATCAGGGTATGCCTACACGCTGGGCCATTGGATTGATTTTGATGGGGTTGGTTGCTACGGTAATACTCGGGGGTATTCAGCGGATCGCTAAAGTGGCCTCCCGGTTGGTGCCCTTTATGGTCACGGTTTATTTCATTAGCGTACTCGTTATCCTTGGAAAAAATTTGGGGCAGGTACCGGAGATGCTTTGGATGATATTGCGGGATGCCTTTACCGGAGATGCCGTTTTGGGCGGGGCTGTGGGACAAATAATCATCATCGGTGCACGGCGCGCGGCTTTTTCCAACGAAGCGGGAATAGGAACGGCTCCGATGGTGCACGGTGCCTCCAAAACCGACGAGCCGGTGCGGGAAGGACTCATTGCGATGCTCGGACCATTTATCGATACCATCGTGGTGTGTACCCTCACCGCCTTGGCCATTATGGTAACGGGGGTTTGGAAAACCGGCGAAAAGGATGGCGTATTGCTTACCCTTTCGGCTTTTGAGCAAGGATTACCAGGGATCGGGAAGTACCTGCTGATGGTTTCGGTACTGGTGTTTGCACTTTCTACCATGTTTACTTATTCCTATTATGGCCACAAATGCTTCAACTACCTATTTGGCGCCGACAAGGCAGATTTCTACAATTATTTCTACCTAGCTACCCTCGTGGCTGGAGCTGTCACCTCCTTGAGTGTGGTGATGAGTTTTGTGGATGCAATGTATGCCGTGATGGCCTTTCCCACGATGATTTCCGCCCTGTACCTCTCGCCGAAAGTCCGGGAGGCCTCCAAGGATTATTTTCAACGAATGAAAACCATGGATAAATGAATTGGTTAGTAGCACCCAATGCGTTTAAGGGCACCATCGAAGCGGATCGTGCGGCAGCTTTGATCCGAGAGACCATTCTCGACGCAAACTCCTCCCATCGAGTGGAGCTTTGTCCGATTGCCGACGGGGGTGACGGTACCTGCCACCTGTTGGCCGAGATTTTGGGAATGGAGCGGGTGGTTCTCCAAGCTTGTGGCCCACTTGGCCGGCCCATGGAAGGTTTCTTTGGGTTTGAAGAGACGACCAAAACGGCATTTGTGGATGTTTCAACCGTCTCTGGGATCAAATGGCTCCAAGCCCGGGAACGGGATCCATGGACCACAAGCTCCTACGGCACCGGTGAGTTGATTCTTCGCGCGGTCGACCTAGGAGCAAAGGAGGTAGTACTTGGACTCGGGGGTAGTGCCACGGTGGACTTGGGCACGGGCATTTTGCGGGCATTGGGTTTTTTGTTTTTGGATGAAAATGGAAGGGAAATACCGGTATTCGCACCCGGGTTTCTATCAAAGATCGCCCATATCCAACAGACAAAACCTTGGAGCGACTTAACGTTTACGATCCTCTGTGATGTGGATAATACCTATTTTGGGGAGCGGGGGGCTATTCCGGTTTTTGGTCCGCAAAAGGGATTGAAGCTAGAGGACTTTCCGCAATTTGAAAAAGCATCCCGCCAGCTGGTTGAACTCTTGCAACGCAAGACCAACCGGATCTTGGAAGACAAGCCGGGGTTTGGGGCTGCCGGTGGAATCGCGTTGGGGCTGAGCGCTTTTTTTGAAACCAAGTTGGTATCGGGCGCAAGGTACTTTTTTGACAAAGTACACATGCTGGAGCGTATCGGCAGAGCAGATCGTATCGTTACCGGCGAAGGCAGATACGACAGTCAGTCGGATCAGGGGAAAGGCAGCCACGAACTGCTGAAGTTGGCCAAGGCAGCAGGGAAAGAGATTTGGCTGGTTACCTCCGGTACGGATGCAATGAACAGTGGCTTCGATCGGGTATTGCAGCTTCCTGATTTGGATTTTTCAGTGCCCGATGTAAGCGAACAGGCGGAGAAAAACCTTCGGGAGACGGTGGGCAGTGCGTGTTAAGCGCTTATTTGCAAGTTCGCTGATTTGTGGGCAAATTTAAGGTTCAAATCAGGCCATCGCTTTTCCATTCAAATCCTTTTTTCTATGAAATACTACCCTCTCTTATCGCTTATCTTTCTCCTTGGAATACGTATGGTTCACCCATGCATGGCGCAGGAATCTGTATTATCAGTATCTAAGATCATGCAGGATCCCAAGTGGATGGGGACCTTTCCTTCCGGGATCCAATGGGATGAGCACGGGGAGCAGGTCTTTTTTAAGTATAACCGGGACGAAGACCCTGAGGACTCCCTGTATCGTATAGCGGTCCGTACACGTGAGCTGTCCAAACTGAACTGGGCCGAGGAGCGGGCATTGGTGGTATTTAACGGAGTATACGATGCCAATAGAAGGCGTAAAGCCTATGTAAAGGATGGTATTTTAACGGTGTATGACATCGCTTCCCGCACCGAGCGGCATCTCTTGGAGCTTGTAGGGAACATACAGGACATTCATTTTATAGGAAACGGTGATCGGCTGGCCTTTCGGTTTGGCAGCGATGCCTATGTGTATCAGCTCCAGACCGGGCTGTTACGTAAATTAACCCAAATTTTATCCGGGGAAAAAAGGGAGGAAAAAGATCCTTCAGAACAGGATGCGTGGTTGAAAAAGGAAAACTTGGATCTTCTCCAGGTTGTGCAGGATCGGCTCGAGAAATCCAAGCAATCGGAGGCCGTAAACAAGGAAAAGCAAAACAACGTAAAATATTCTTTTTACCTGGGCAAGCGGCAGGTGGTTGGTTTGCGTGTGTCATCGGATGAAAAGTTTGTCGCCGTCCTGCTGAATACCCCAGCAGAGAATACCGGCACCCAGGTACCGGATTACATTGCGGCAGGAGGATATACTTCAGATCTTTCTGCCCGCCCAAAAGTAGGTATACAAGCCGGCAGGTCGGAGCTTGCCTTGTATAACGTAGAACGGGATACACTCTATTTTGTAAGTGGGAATGATTTGCCGGGATTGGCGGATCTTCCGGATTTTGCCACAGATTACCCGGATCGGGATTGGCAGAAGACCACGCGGGAACTGGTGTATGCTCAAGCGATTTTTTCGCCTCAAGGCAATCGTGCGGTTACGCAGGTCCGTTCTAACGACAACAAAGACCGATGGATTATTGAGATAATGCTTGAAACTGGCGCGCTGCGTCTACTGGATCGGCAACGGGACGAGGCTTGGGTGGCCGGTCCTGGCATAGGCTGGTCCGGCGGAGGCGGGGTGTTGGGTTGGCTGCCAGATGGGGAGCATGTCTATTTTCAGTCGGAGGAGAGTGGGTATTCCCATCTGTACCTGGCATCCATTTCCACCGGCACCAAAAAGGCGCTAACGCAAGGAGCATTTGAAGTATTTGATCCTCAGTTGTCGGCTGATAAAAAGCACTGGTACTTAACGACTTCGGAGGTACACCCCGGCGAAAGGCATTTTTACCGTATGCCTGTGATGGGGGGTACGATGACCCGGCTTACCTTCCTGGAGGGCAACAACGAAGTCTCGCTTTCTCCCGACGAAAAGTGGTTGGCCATTCGTCATTCCTACAGCAATAGGCCATGGGAATTGTATCTTCAGGCAAACAAGCCAGATGCCCGTCCCGAGAAACTTACCTCCGGGCAATCCGAAGCATTCCGGGCTTACCCTTGGCGGGATCCCCAGCTGGTGAAGTTTACCGCTTCGGATGGCAACGAGGTTCCGGCCAGGTTGTATTTGCCCCAAAGGGATATTAGCAATGGAGCGGCAGTGATCTTTGTGCACGGTGCAGGTTACCTGCAAAATGTGCACAAATGGTGGTCTTCCTACTTTCGGGAGTACATGTTTCATAACTTGCTGGTAGACCTCGGATATACTGTCCTGGACATAGATTACCGGGGTAGTGCGGGATATGGGCGGGATTGGCGCACAGCGATCTATCGGCACATGGGAGGCAAGGACTTGACAGACCAGATAGATGGAGCGGCCTACTTGGTACAGCAGCATGGGGTAGATCCGGATCGAATAGGCATCTATGGGGGTAGTTACGGTGGCTTCATCACCTTGATGGCCCTGTTTACCGCGGCGGACACCTTTAGGAGCGGAGCAGCACTGCGCTCCGTGACCGACTGGGCCCATTACAATCACCCCTATACCGCCAATATTCTCAATGAACCCAAGGATGACCCCATCGCCTATAGACGCTCGTCACCTATTTACTTTGCGGAAGGATTAAAAGGACACCTGCTGATGGCACACGGCATGGTAGATGTGAACGTGCATTTCCAGGATGTGGTGCGGCTATCCCAGCGGCTGATTGAGCTGGGCAAGGACGATTGGGAACTGGCCGTATATCCTGCAGAAGACCATGGCTTTGTAGAGCCAAGCAGTTGGACCGATGAATACAAGCGGATCCTGAAACTATTTAATCAAACGTTGTTGGAGTAGGGGTTCCAAAAGATGGGTTGGTAAATGCGGTTGGCTTATTTCATGCGGAGCAAATAGTTCTATCTAGAAATCAATGTTAAGCACATGCAAAGGAAAAAAATGTTTTGGTTTAGCGCCTGTTTAATCGTCTGGCTAGGAGTAGTGGGGTGTTCGGAGAAGGCTGTGTATTACGTGTTAGCGACCGAGCTGGGAGAAATAGAAGTGGAGCTATATCCCAAGCGCGCACCTCGTACGGTGGCCAATTTTGTGGCTTATGTGGAAAGCGGAGCTTATGAGGGATCTACGTTTTTTCGGGTGTGTACGCCGGAGAACGAGGCAGACCGAGAGGTAAAAATTGAAGTCATCCAGGGTGGAAATGTGGCAGAGGAGAGCCTGCTGCCCCCCATTCAATTGGAAACTACTGAGATGACAGGTCTTACCCATAGAGATGGCACCCTATCGATGGCGAGATCTACGCCCCACAGCGCCCAAAGCAGCTTTTTTATCTGCATTGGGGATCAGCCAGCGTTGGATTTTGCGGGCCAGCGTAATCCCGATGGGCAGGGTTTTGCAGCCTTTGGTCAGGTTACTGCCGGTATGCACGTGGTACGTACCATTCAGCACATGGAAAATGAAGGCCAGTATTTGATTGACTCGGTAAGGATCCACCGGGTTGATCGAAAATAAGGTTAATATTGGAAAAAGTGTTCCGTCTCCAAAAGTGAAAAAGCTGCCGCAATACACGAGGTAGCGGCAGCTTTCTTAAAGATGCGGTTGTAACGGAACAATTACCCGATAGAAATCCGCTTGAATTCGGAAACCGTCAGCCCCTTGGATACCCCGTCGAGGTACTGAGCGATGGTTTTGCTATTATCTTTTACGAATGCTTGGCTAAGCAGGGTGTTTTCCTTGTAGAACTTGTTCAGTTTGCCCAAAGCAATTTTTTCGAGCATTTCCTCAGCCTTGCCTTCTTGACGGGCTTGTTCTTTGCCTACTTCAATTTCACGTTCTACCACGGAAGCATCTACACCATCCTTGTCAACAGCCACAGGGTTCATGGCAGCGATTTGCATCGCTACGTCTTTTCCGGCCTCTTCTGCGTTGCTACCCCCCGTGTTTTTCAGGGCTACCAATACACCCAATTTTCCGTTGGAGTGGATATAGGCAACTGCTTGGTCGCCGTTTACTTTCTCAAAGTGAGATACTTCGATTTTCTCGCCGATTTTACCGGTCATCTCGGTGATTTTTTCTCCCACGGTAATTCCTTCGTAAGGAAGTGCCAGGATACCTTCGATAGAAGTGGCGTTTTCTTTCACTGCCAAGTTAAGGATTGCATTGGCAAGTGATCCGAACTCTTCGTTTTTGGCTACAAAGTCGGTCTCACAGGTAAGAGAAAGCAGGGTGCCCGTTTTGCCATCTTCGGCGATGTGGGTCACTACAACACCTTCTTTGGTTTCTCTGTCAGCTCTGGAAGCGGATACTTTCTGTCCTTTTTTCCTAAGGATGTCAATAGCTTTTTCAAAATCGCCTTCGGCTTCGGTTAGGGCTTTTTTACAGTCCATCATACCGGCTCCGGTCATTTGTCTCAGTTTGTTTACCTCTTGTGCAGTAATAGCCATTGTAATAGTAGTTTATTTTGAATGTTTTTTTGAGAATCACAGACTGCCCTTCAGCAGAAGGAATCTGTGCCATAGTTAAAAACAAAAAATTGAACATAGGCTAACCTGATGTTCAATTTTTTGAAAGAATAAAATCATTGTGGATTATTCGTTAGACTCCGCGTCAACCGCTTTTTTTGCTTCCTCTTCTTCAGAGAGTTTTGCGTCGTCTTTATCTTTTTTGCGCTCACTCAATCCCTCTTCGATGGCAGCACCAAAGGCTTTTACCAACAGGGAGATTGATTTGAATGCATCGTCATTGGCCGGAATTGGAAAATCCACCTCGTTGGGGTTGGAGTTTGTATCCACCAATGCGAAAACAGGGATACCAAGCTTTTTGGCTTCGGAAATCGCAATGTGTTCTCTTTTGATATCTACCACAAACAGTGCCGAAGGAAGTCTGGTAAGGTCAGCGATACCGCCTAGTACCAACTCAAGCTTTTCACGCTGGCGAGTAATCATCAACCGTTCTTTTTTCGCCAGGTTTTTGTAAGCTTCGTCCTTCATCAACTTGTCGATAGAGGACATTTTTTTGAGTGACTTTCGGATAGTGGCGAAGTTGGTCATCATACCGCCCAACCATCGTTCGGTCACGTAAGGCATTTTCAGCCTTCTTGCTTCCTCTGCCACCAAATCTTTGGCTTGTTTTTTAGTAGCTACGAACATTACTTTTTTTCCGGAGCGTACTATCTGCTTGATTGCGTTGGATGCTTCTTCAAGGCAAACAAGCGTTTTATTTAGATCGATGATATGGATCCCGTTCTTCTCCATGAAGATATAGGGTGCCATTCTCGGATCCCACTTTCTCGTTAAGTGTCCGAAGTGAACACCAGCATCCAGTAAGTCTTTGTATTCTATATTGGCCATTTAGTAAAGATGTATATGTTGTTGTATCGAATATTTGAGATACAGCCCCAACGATTAACGCTTGGAGAACTGGAATCTTCTTCTTGCTTTTCTTCGGCCAGCTTTCTTACGCTCCACCATTCTGGAATCCCGGGTAAGGAAACCTTCTTTCTTAAGGGGAGGTCGGTGCTCGGCGTTTATCTCGCAAAGCGCCCTGGAGATGGCCATCCGGATGGCTTCCGCCTGTCCTTTGATTCCACCACCATCCACGTTTATGGCGATGTCGTAAGACCCATCTTCGCTCACAAGCGCCAAAGGCTGCCTAACGACGATTTGATGCAGGTCAAACGGAAAATACACCTCCAACGCTTTCTTGTTGACGGTAATGTTTCCATTTCCCGGCTTCATGTAAATTCTTGCTACGGATGTCTTTCTTCTTCCGATCGTGTTAATTACTTCCATTGACGGCTGACGTTAAAATTTAACTTCTTTTGGTTGCTGGGCGCTATGCGGATGGTCTGAACCCGCATATACGTGAAGGTTGGTGTACAACTTTCTACCCAATCGGTTCTTAGGAAGCATGCCCTTTACCGCCTTTTCTACAAGGGTAATGGGTGATTTTTCCATCAGAAGTCTGGGGGTAGAAATGCGCTGACCGCCAGGAAACCCGGTGTGTCTCACGTATACCTTATCATTCCACTTCTTGCCAGTTAACCTCACTTTTTCTGCGTTTACGACAATCACGTTGTCGCCACAGTCTACGTGGGGGGTAAAATTTGGCTTATGCTTACCCCTTAAAATTTTTGCCACTTCGCTGGCAACTCGACCAAGTACTAGAGAGTGGGCATCCACAACCACCCATTCTTTTTGTACTGTAGCTTTGTTTGCCGAAATGGTCTTATAGCTTAAAGTATCCACTGTTTAAATGTTTAATTATTAGCTTGTTATATACAGTTCACCCTCAAAAAGGGACACAAAGATAGATGTAAATAAATTTATTTGCAATACATCAGCAACTTTACTGCCTTATTTTCACAAGTATAGCGATTTTTTTCACGCTCTCTCGCTGTTTTTTTGCCCTTACCCGCTCTAGGCGCACCCAGCGGTATTAACTGAATTTTTCCAACTGCCGGATCAAGACAGCAAAGTCTTTCGGGTAGGCGGCCTCTACCTTGATAGGGCTTTCATCCAATAGACGGAACGAAATAGCGTAAGCATGCAAAGCCACCCGCTGCATCAAAGGTTCCTCTTCGGTGCCTTTTTTAAGGTTAAATTTACGCTTTATCTGAGATAAGTACAGCGGTTTGCCACCATACAGGGCATCTCCGCAGATGGGAGCCCCCAAGAAGCTTAGGTGCACGCGTATCTGGTGCATCCTTCCCGTGATCGGATTGCAGGATACCAAAGTGTGCCGATAGTACGTCCTTAATGTGTCAAAATAAGTTAGCGCGGGTTTTCCCTCAGCGCTGACCTTCACCACTCCCTTGTTATTGGCATAGAGGTTTCGGTCTACGATGGTCTGCTTGAAATCGTGTATACCGTCTACGACCGCATGATAGATTTTTTCCACACTGCGGTCTTCAAATTGCATAGCCATGTGCCGATAGGCCTCTGGATTTTTGGCGATGACCAAACAGCCGGACGTTTCTTTGTCCAAGCGATGACAAACCTGTGCATCCTCCGAATACTGTTTGGCCAAATGTAATATGTTTTGCGCCTCATGCCGGTCATCCAAGGTTGGCATGTAGGGAGGTTTGTTGATAACTATCAAATCCTCGTTCTCAAACAGGATGAAGCTTTTAAAATCAGGTTTTTTCATTTGATACCCCTTCGTCTTCGGGCTGCAAAGCTAGGCAATTATCCACATCCTACGAAATGGAAAGCTGATTTTGGTGCTTGATCACTGCTTTATAATCCCGCTTTCCGGCGGCCGTAGCGCATTGTCGGCCAGTGAATACTTCAAACTAGCTAGTGGTTTATTTAGGTTCTGCTGTAGCAAACATCACTTTTTTCGCTTTCCGGTCTATACCCACCAAGCCACCTGTAAGCGGGTCTGAAGCGATTCCTTGTCCGGTGAAGGGGGCAGGATAGGTGTCTACGTATTCCAACGTACTTCCTTTCTCTGGAATACGAATATAGAAAAGTTCTCTTTCGTCGTGGCCGGTGACCAAAAAACCGTCCTCATAGGGCACCCCACCAGATACGCTCATGCTTCCCAATTGTTCGATCACCTCTTTAGGAAACCTAAACCGGCTAATCTCCTGCCAATCCGCGTCCCATTTGACCAAGTAACTAGCGGCGTTGTTTTCTTTGTAATGGGCAAACATACCCCACCAGTGCCCCTGATGGCGCACCACCCAAGTAAGACTGCCATCTGTTTCGCCAAACTCAACTACCGTATAAAGATCTCCCGATATGGGGTCAAAGCTGCGAATATCACTTCGGTCGGGCTTTTGTGGGTAGTTGGAGTGAGCCATGTAAAGGTAACCCTTGTAGAAAAAACCGCTGTTTAGGTGAATGGAGCCCGGAACGTCTATCAGTTTTTGAAGTTTTCCAGATTTACGTTCATACTGTCCGATTTGGGTATTGTTGATTGCATAAACGTACAGACTGTCCGCCGCCGCGGCCTGATGCGCTTCTTTGGCGTAAAAGGCAACGGATAGCTGCCATTCCTTAGGTAGTGCCTCGGAATGCATGGATTGTTTTGTATGGAAAATATTGACTCCTGCGGACGAATCCAATTGATAGGGTGCAGAAAGGATTGCCAGTTTGTCGTTTTGATAATGTAGTCCGCCCGCAGCCTTGAAATCAGCCTCTAGGGAAGGAATGAAGGCCTTGGAACCCAATTTTTTCAGCGTGACGGATTGCTGCGGAAAAGAGTCTATTTTTTCTGGCAAACCGGATGAATGGGAACTCACTAGCTTAAAATCAGGACTTACCCAATTTTCTTTTTCCCCAATTTCAATAGAGAAGATGTCTGCCACCTGCCTATTTTCGGAGGTTTTGGCAAACCCGACGAGGTACAAGGTTTCGTCTTCGGAAACTAGATTTAGGTTCTGGTAAGAATGCCAGGCTGGATCAGACCAATCCTGTCTCGGTAACTGAGCGATTTTCACGGTTGCTATCGGCTGGAAGGCTGCAGATCGGAGGCGGAAGTCATTTTCAGAGATAGCGTAAAAATCGAGGTTACGGGCATCCCAATCCGCCACGACGAGCAGCACGGAACCTTGGTGTGAGGTAATGCCCACCGCCCCTGCTGTTGATCGTTCGAAAGGCCCGGAACGTTCCAGGGTAAATGCGGGGAGCTTCCAGGGATCCGCCGACTTTGATAGCTCATAGACCAGTACCTTGGAGCTATTGCGCAGGTGGTTGTCTTCTATGCCTACGGCTAGGTGGTCTTGAAAAATCTGAAAGCCACCTGCATGTCTATAGGGGGCCATCAATAGGGTGTCAATCGAAAGAATACGGGACGTTCCTCCCTGTAGATGCGCTTTGGCCATGTAGGCGACATGGGAAGAAGATCCGGATAGGTAGACGATGGTGTCCTGGCTGCTATGATGAAGCTGTATTCCCTGTATATGTCCTCCAGATTGATCAAATGCAGGGGTTTCGGCAAATAGGTAGGTTTCCGGGTAGGCGGATAGCAAGTGGAAGGAATCCGGAATAGAGTCCGTCGGTTCGGCGATGCTGATTCCTGTACTTATTAGCGAATGAAAAAGAAAGATGAAAAGTAGATGCATGGTGGTTTTCAACGGGTTTAAGCGGGAAGGTAATGGATTAAAGATAGGGATTTGTCCGTTATTTTTTCAGTTTGCGCAAGAAATTCATTCAGCGGTACCGTTCCTGCTTGAAGTCTCACGCCAGTATCATGGATTTTCATCGAATGTCCCGTAATCGCCCGTTGATCAACTCAATCAGTTTTTGTTGACCCTGTGGGCTGAGGTGTCCGTGATCGATGTAGTTTTCGGAGTTCGTACCGACGTCCGCGGGGTGGGCGTTAAAATCGGTAGCGATTACTTGATTGCCGTACAGATTGGTTAGTTGCTCGATTTGCTGCCAGTAGTTTGTTAAAATTCCCTGGTTGGCGCGGTAGATTTCACGGGGCAATGGATGGAAATAAAGAAGTAATTTACTGCCAGACTCGTTGATTTTTTTGACTAATCTAGAGAGGGAGTGAATTCCTTCTTCGTTCTCCGCAAGCGTTCGGATTTCCTTGTCTTTAGCTTTTTCACGAATATGCGTTTCCACGTCAGCTACTTGAAAGAAGCGGTTGTAATTGTTTCGTCCATTGGTATCGTATTGATTTCGAGGGAATTTACTTTCCCAAAGACCAAGATTCCGTATCAATGCAAACGCATAAACCCGTAGCAGGGAGAGCGAGCCCCAAGCCGATTGTAGGCCCTTTTCGGCCAAGTGAGCGTCCGGATTCTCGTTTACTCCGGTCAAGTAAGGATGGATGCCGATAATAACCACTTCAAATTGAGCACCCTGATCCACGCCGGCGGAATACAGCTGTTCCAACTGACCTATTCGGGCTCCCATCAAGCTGGCATTGTACACCCGATATCCTTGGATCTGAGAGGGGTCGATATTCGCCGATAGGGAGGCACCTAGTAATAAGCCGTCATAGCATTCGGGGACATACCGGTGCATGTGGAGGTACTTGGTGTACCGTTCCTCTCCATATACGGTAATGTTGCCGCAGGGATTTTCTCTATAGAGCCCAAAAATATCGATTTTTCGGTTGATGCCTGCTACTGTCAGTGCGCCGAGTAGGCAGGCCATCACTAGGATAATGAAATAGGTTTCATTTTTCATAGCCTAAAAATCAAAGTATAGGAAATCCTGTTGTATCATGGAATTGAGAAAAATCAAATTAAGGACGAAAAGCAAGACTACCAAAACCGCATAATAGAGGGTTGGCCGAAATCGTTCTCCAATTTCCAAGCTATTGGGACAAAAAAGCAGGATGATTCCCGCAAGCCAGATAGGAGAGTCGTATTTGTTGGGCACCAGAAAAAAATCGGTGGATCCGGTGTGCAGCACCACCATTCTTTCCAGGAGGGTAATGGCTTCTGAAAAATCTGCGGCCCGAAAAAATACCCACGTAAAATTCACGAATAGAAAGGTGAAAACGATCGCTAGGGGATTCGGTACCCGAAACCGGACCTTTTGTAGGAGTTGATAAGCCACCAGAGCCAATCCATGAAGCATGCCCCAAATCACAAAGGTCCAACCGGCACCGTGCCAGATGCCGCCAAGCAAAAAGGTCAAGAATAGGTTTGCCAGTGTTTTTGGTGTTCCCTGCTTACTGCCACCTAGGGGAATGTACACGTAATCCCTCAAAAACCTTCCCAGCGTCATGTGCCAGCGCCTCCAAAATTCCTTGATGCTTTTAGACTTATAGGGGGAGTCAAAATTGATTGGTAGGCGGATATTGAACATCAAGGCCAGTCCAATGGCCATATCCGAGTAGCCACTGAAGTCAAAATAAAGCTGTAAGGAGTAAGCAAGGGAGGTTATCCAGGCTTCCATACTACTGACCAATGTTACATGGGCGTAGCCGGTATTGGCGATGACGCCGAAAGTGTCGGCAATGACGATTTTTTTAGCCAGTCCCATCAGGAAGATAAATAACCCTTTGCTTAGATTGAATCCGTTTACCCGAAAGGTTGCTGGAGAGTTGAACTGCGGCATCATTTCCTGATGATGTACGATCGGTCCGGCAACCAACTGAGGGAAGAAAGAAACGAACACCCCGTAACTGATAGGGTTATATTCTGAGGTAAGACCTCGGTAGCTATCTACCAAGTAGGCGATTTGCTGGAAGGTGAAAAAGCTGATACCCAGTGGTAGTACAATGTGCAGCAAAGGCCATTCAGCGGAAGAAAGTGTGTTGACGGTTTCGATAAAAAAATCAACGTATTTGTAGTAAAACAGCAACCCGAGGTTAGCGGCAATTCCTGCTATCAACAGTAGTTTTTTCTGGGAGGTATTGGCAAGGGCTTTTCCGATGGAAAAATTTACGGTCATGGACCCGACGATGAGCACTAAGTAAAGGGGGTTCCACCAGCCATAGAAGAAAAGGGAAGCAGCTAGTAGCCACCATTTAGCGCCAATGCTTCCAAATAGCCGATTTAGTAAAAAATAGAGAACCAGCGTGATAGGGAAAAAAAGGAAAATGAATCCAAAGGAGTTAAAAAGCATGGCTAGTGTATGTTGGACGGTGTTCTCTGCAACCAAAAGTGCTGATTATCTGATAAAGATACGTGCAGATGCGCAAAAAATAAAAGCTGTGCGGGATTTGATTCCTGCACAGCTTTTAATGGATACTTTTTATTTTTTTGGAGTACCCCTTGGCGTTTCCGGTTTATAGGGTTCAAAGGGATAAGTTTCCGGTAATACCTTGACACCGGTGGTTACCTTTATGGGGGTATTTCCAGCATAGGTGAGCTCTACGAAGTGTCCTTTCCAGCCTTTTTCGGGAGCTTCAATAGCGATTTGATAGGTGCCATTTTCTTGCAATGGGATAACCGTATCTATCCATTTTGGGCCCAGCACGTCGATGCGGAAATCCCGGGCATCGGGGTTATGTGCCTCCCACAGTTTTACCTGCACCGGAGGATTTTGCGTATCTACGGTTAGGTTGATATGGGTGTCGGTCACCTCCCACGCGTACTCCGGGCGGGGCTGATTTTGAAGAATCCGTTTGTAGAAGCCCAGTAAAATCTGCATGGCATCCGAGTTATCCAGAGAGTGTCCGGCATTTGGGATATAGGCAAGATGCTTTTCACCCGACAAATCGTCCCAGTAGAATTTCCAGCTATCAGGCAGGAAGAATTGGTCTCCCGAACCGTTGATTAACAATTTGGGGAGGTCTTTATACACATCGATAAATGAGTAGGGCTCAGTAATTTCCAAGAGCCTGTCGTATTCTTCGGTGCCCATCCAGTCCATAATACCTTCCCGCACGTAATCTTTTACCGCAGGTGCCCAAAATCCGTAGCTTCTCCAATGATGTTGGAAGGAAGGCACGAGGTTAAGTAGATCGATCACGATCGGCGCCATACCGACGACCCGGTCGTCCATGGCGGCGGTGGTCCAGGTGGTCCATCCTCGTTTCGATCCTCCGGCTACCACGTATTTTCCAAGGTTTAGTCCCAGTTCTTTTCCGGTATAATCTACCACCGCATCCATGGCGTGTATTACAGCCTTGGTCATGGGAAGTCTCGCTAACCAAACAGCATCTTCGTCTTTGGCACCGCGCTCCATAAACTCTCTCCATCCATAGGCGATCAGCCCGTCTTCCACCCGTCCCTCAACGGTATCGCCGACGAAGGTCACCGGCTGAAAGGGGATATTGTGTACTTTGATCGCCGTGGAGTTTGTGGCGAGGGCAGCTTCTACCAGCATCTGGTCCGGTTTTTCGGGTAGTTTCGTGTTGGTGCTACCGCCCGAAATCATGAGAAAAGAGGTCTCATGCTCTAATTTTTTTGGAATCACAAAGGATACCCAGTGCCACCATAAGGTCTCGGTCACCTCTTTTTCGGAAAGCCAGTTTTGGGATTCCAAACGAATCACATAGTAATCGTATCCTTCCGCTTCGGCATGGTGTACCATCTCGTAGGACGTGGCCGGGTCTACATGCGCTATATAGTCGCGTAAGGGGTCCGAAGGTGGGGTTCCGTTTTCCACGGGTGTTTCCGTGGCGGTTGGCTGACACGCCAGCATAGCCAGCGAGAAAATAACGAGAAACAAGGTTTGGATACTTCGTTGAAAAATGGCTCTACGCATACTCAGTGGTTTTATTGGCTATTTTTTTCTTACGTTACAATAATACGGTTTATTGCGGTAGGTGTACTATTCTGTTTACTGAAAAAGTGGACCTTCTTCGATATGGAAGGTGATATCCGGCCGATAGGTCTGCAACGCCTGAATGATATCCAACTTCACGGGCGTGCCGAAGATATAGACCTGCTTCAGTTGAGGTATGTCCAGCAGATGGAATATGTTACCCGGAATCAAGGGGGTAAAGGAGATATTAAGAGTTTCCAGCTTTTGGTGTGTATGGAAGTATGGAAGCCCAGAGCCGTCTATCCGTGTTTTTTGGACGAATAGCCGCTGGAGGTTGGCCATTTTGGCGATAAAGAACAACTCGTCGTCTGAGATATCCGCAGAGGCAAGGGAAACCGAAGAAAAATAGGCGAAGTAGGGTTCCAATTCCAGTAATTCTGCATTGGAGAATCGCTTTGGTGGGAAGTTCATACGAAGCCTAAAAAAGGAGCCCTCTGCTTCTGGATCCCGTTCGATCTGAACGTTCAGTTTCAAAGCCAACTTGTCCAACTCAGCAACAACTTTATCGAATGCCTCTCTTTCCAAACTCATCCGCTGTTGGGCTAGCTGCACCTTGGGCAGTAGGGTCTGTAAGGTGGTCGCAATGGACGCGTCATCCAGTAGTCGTATGATGGGCAGTTCCTTTTCCGCACCATTTTCAATCCAATAAGTAATTAACTTTATTTCTTCTTCAATAAGGCCGGGTTTACCCTCTGGAGGCATGCGTTCATCGTCTGAGACAGGCAAGTGCACCCGAACGAGCATTTCGCTTTCTGCAGGATTGCCCGGAACAAGGGCGAACTTTCCGCTTTTCCCAGCTTTTAACAACTGATCGTGAGTAGTCATTAGCAGGTCTCCTTTGGTCTTGTTGTCGTTGTGGCAGTTCAGGCACTTGGAATTGAGGATGGTATGAATCACATCTTCGTAGACTAGCAGTTCTTCCTGAGGTTTCAGAGCCACGGTACTTCGGGGCAACAAGTGGGACAGGGGTTCGGATAGAAAATCCTGTCCGTGGGTAAGCGATCCGCCTATGTGGCTGGTATAGGCAAGTGCCCAATTTGTAAGCAACAAAAGGGTGATAAAAACGGGATTTTTTGCGGCCTCGTTAGACTTCCCGTCTTGGTAAAAGTAATAGGCCGTGGTCAGGCAGATGCCTAAGCCTGTTAGAATCCCCCCGTACAGGTGGTTTTGAACCGTCTCTCCGGTATAGTTTTCGGAGGCAAATAGGAGATACCCGGCAACTGCGGACCCAAACGCTGTGAAACAGCCCAGGGTCAGTAGTACTTTGACCAAGGTTGGGTGTGTAAATGCCGGCTGATGCCTCCCTATAAGGACAAACACAGCGGTCAGGATGATGATGACGATGGGGAAATGAAGAATCAGTGGATGAAACCTTCCCGCTAAGACCAACAGAGAAGAAGCGTCGCCTAACGAAGATGGAAGAAAAAGTATACCGAGAATAAGTGCCGCCAGCAACAGCGGTATGAGAAATCCCCAGATACCGGAACTACTGTTTTTTCCGGCATTTGGGGAATCATTGAAGTTGGATTTTGTCATAAGAATACAAGCCTTCCCTGAAGGTTCAATGCAATAACACCTCGTTGACCAAGCTTAAACTAAAATTTCGTGAAGGGTTCGGGTGCTGTCTGCAAACTTCGTGGTGTTCATTCCCACCGTTTGCATCCATGTAGCATACAAATTTGCCAGCGGAGTGTTGTCCTCAAAAATCAGGTTTTGGCCCGTTTTAATTTTACCCCCGCCTCGGCCGGCTACAATGATAGGTAGGTCTCGCGGAGAATGTCGGTTGCCGTCACGCAAGCCAGAAGCGAACATCACCAGGGAATTATCCAGGAGCGTACGGTCTCCTTCTTTGATAGATTTTAGTTTTTCGCAGAAGTATCCGTACTGTTCCAAGTGCCATTTGGTAATGCGGTCGTACTGTTCCAAGTTGCTTTCGTTGTTCATGTGGTGCGATAGCGAGTGGTGTGCGCCACTTACCCCGTCCAAAAACGAGAAATTGCGGTTACTTACGGAGTTGCCGTACATAAAGCTCAGCACCCTGGTCGCGTCACTCCATAGTGCCAAAGCCATGATGTCGTACATGAGTCTGGTTTTTTCGGTGATGTCTATGCCGGCATTCAGTTCGGTATACTCTTCGATATTGATGTGGAGCCGATTTAACTCCTTGCGGATATCGGGGGTAATTTTATTCTCAAAATCTTTGATATTGTTCTGATTGGATATACGCTTTTCGATGGAGCGGATGGATTCGAGGTATTCCTCTAATTTATCCTGATCAGATCGGCCCAAGTTGTTTTTAAGCGACTTGGCATCCTCTTTTACTGCATCCAGGATGCTGTGCTTGTGCGGGTTTTCACCTTTTGGCGTACCATCTACGAAGGACTTGAACAGGCGATCAAACGCAAGTCGCGGATCGATTTCTTTCGAAAGTGGTGTGGTGGGGTTTTTCCAGGAAATGCTGGAGGCATACAGGCGGGTAAAGCCCACGTTGATGTCCACTCCCGTTGCAATTCGGTCTAGCCCATATTCTAAGGAGGGGAATAAGGTTTCGTTTTTGTAGTGCTCAGCAATGAGTTGGTCAACGGAAATACCTCCTGCATTGATATTGTCTCCGGCGGTTTTGGTGATGGGCATAGAGGTCAACAAGTTGGCATCCTTGGCATAGTGACCATCTGCACCCTGAAATATGGAGTTTTTGTTCATCATCTGGCCAAGGACCAATATATCATCTTTCAGAGATTTCAGTGGCTGTAGGGTAGGCGAAAGCTCAAAGTGCGTCCCTATACCAGAGGGGGTCCAGCGGTCTGGATGCACACCGTTCGGCATAAAGATAAAAGCAGACCTTACCGGGAACTGCGGATGGGTGCTTGCGGAGGCGGTGAGTGGAAACATCGCTTCCAAAAAAGGAAGAGCCACTGCTGCACCTACACCTTTTAACATTTTTCGCCTGGAGATATGCCACTTTTTTCTCATTTCCGTGAGGGTTGATTGGGTTATGACTAGTGCTAATGAGCAAGTTAGCTAGTTAAATCGATATTTCAAATGGAGAATTGCTGCCCGGTATTAAATTTCGGTGGATCGTTTTTGAAAATCTTTAATCTTCATTCGGAATGGATAGCTTTTAACCAGCTCCCCGATAAATATTTTTGGATGAAAATCATGGGTCAACAGGTTCTCCGTCAAATCCCGAATGGCTATTTCATCCGAAAACAGCACTCCTCTACCTACTGCGTACGATAGAAATTTACGGCTAATATTTCGCGCAAACTTTTCTTTGTCAGCCATCAGCAGTTGCTTCAGTTCCTTTGGTCCGGCAAACTGCTCGCCGGTGCTAAGTACACCGGAAGGATCGATGGGGATATTTCCATAGCTGTCACGCCATTTTCCCACCGCATCGAAATTTTCGAGCCCTATACCCAATGGATCCATTTTTTCATGACATGACTGGCAAGCTGGATCCGATCGGTGTCGCTCCAGCAGGGCCCGCAATCCCAAGTCTTCGTGCAATCCGTCATCTTCGGGAAGTTCACTGACATCTGGTGGCGGGGGAGGAGGGCTGGTGCCCAGTATTTCTTCCATGACCCATTTACCTCGTAATACCGGACTTGTCCTGGTAGGAAGTGAGGTAACCGTCAGTACGCTTCCCATACCTAGTAGTCCGCCTCGGATTCCGTCTGTTACCCGAACCAACTGGAAATCGTCGCCATCTACACCATCAAGTCCATAAAAACCTGCAAGTTCTTTATTGACAAAGGTATAGTCACTGTTTATTAAATCCAGAAAGTTGTTTCCTTCCGTCAATACATGGTGAAAGTAAGCCGTGGTTTCCTTGTACATGGCGTCCTTGATTGCCTCTGTAAATTGCGGAAACCTGCCTGCATCGGCTAAGGGAGCGTTGGGATCCTTTAGTTTGGTGATTCCCAGCCATTGACTGACAAAGGATTCGGAAAACCGCAGTGCTTTCGGGTCATCCAGCATGCGGTCCACTTGCTGATCCAAGATCTCTTCGGACTGCAATTTTCCTTCAGCGGCTAGCTGAAACAGTTCCTCGTCCGGCATACTGGACCAAAGGAAGTACGACAAGCGGGTGGCAATTTCAAAATCATTGAGCGGTACGGGCCTTTCCAGGTCCGGTTCTTCTTCCATTTTGTAAAGGAAGGACGGCGCGATCAAAATTGCCTTGTAAACTTCGGCCATACTTCGGTCGAATCGCTCGGGGTTATTCATCGAGCTGTTGGCTGAATATACCTGCTGGAAGAGGTTGGTTAGCTTTTCCTTTTCTTCAGATTTCAAGAATCGGCGATAAGCCTTGCTGGCAAAGGGATAAATGACCTGTTCGGCAGCTTCAGTTACCCGGATTTCCGGATCATAGTCCTTGTTAAACAGTGATTTGAACCAGTCAATTATCCGATCCCAAAGGCTCACTCGGAACGCGATGGGCACGGCATGTCGCCACTTATCTTTATCCTCATAGAGCGTTTCCACAATTTCCTCGGCGGCATCAAAATAGCGTTCCATCTTCAGAGGCGTGAAAAATAGCGCACGTCCTTGATTATCAAATCCACCACCTCCAGATCCGTCGGAGGGAAAGCGGTTCTTCGCGTCGAAGTGTATACCCGTCAAATCAAGGACCGTATAGGAATACTCGGTATGGTTTAACCGACGAATCACCACCTTGCCGGGTGTTTTGTTTTCCAAAGATTTGATCAAGATGCCGTTCACGCCGTCCACGAGTGTGTGGTATTCATCGGCAGAAAGGGGGGGCTTATTGCTCGGCGGCATGGCCATCCCTTTGACTTCGTCGATAACCTTCAGCCAAAATTGCCCATCCTTGATCACCCTGCCTTCTTCTTCGTAGATTTCCAGGTTTACGCCTCCTTTTGGATTGCCTACGTTGTGGCAGGAATAGCAATGGTTTCGCAATACAGGAATGATATCCTTCGTAAAACTCAGCGTTTCCTGCGCACTTGCAGTGAAGCTAAGAAAAAACGTAAGAAATAACCCTGCGAAATAGCCTGTTATCCTCATATATCCAAATTTTTAGCCATCCATTTGCCATGAATGTTCCCGAAAATATAGGTAAATAATCGATTTGATTCAACGAGCTTTTGATGAATGGAGAAAAATAGGCAGCCGGCAGGCTCAATTGACTGGGTAGGTGGAATTGTTTTTTGGTAAAAAAAATGCTGGTTAACGAAGCTCGTTAACCAGCATAAATATGTCAGTGATTCATGGCTTATTAAGCATCTACACCCAGTGCTTTAGCCATTACTTCACCTATTTCACCAGGGGTTTCGGCCACGTAAATACCGTTTTCCCGCATGATTCTCATTTTAGCCTCAGCGGTGTCGTCTTTGCCACCGATGATTGCGCCCGCATGGCCCATCCTTCGGCCTGCTGGGGCAGTTTGTCCAGCGATAAACCCAACAACGGGCTTTTTGTTGCCATTTTCTTTGATCCATCGGGCTGCGTCTGCTTCGTAGTTGCCTCCGATTTCACCGATCATCACGATAGCATCCGTTTCGGGGTCCTCCATAAGCAATTGAACAGCTTCTTTGGTAGAAGTGCCGATTATGGGATCACCTCCTATGCCAATGGCCGTAGAAACGCCCAATCCAGCCTTGGTGATTTGGTCCGCCGCTTCATAGGTAAGTGTGCCTGATTTGGATACTACCCCTACCCGGCCGGGCTTAAACACAAATCCGGGCATGATACCGACCTTGGCTTCACCTGGTGTGATAACACCCGGGCAGTTAGGGCCAATGAGTCTAGCACCTTTTTTCTTTACGTAAGGCTTCACCTTCATCATATCTTTGACCGGAATACCCTCAGTAATGGTGATAATTACCTTGATGCCAGCATCCGCTGCCTCAAGAATCGCATCAGCTGCAAATGCCGGAGGTACAAAAATAATGGATGTGTTTGCACCGGTGGCTACTACAGCGTCTTCGACCGTATTGAAAACGGGTTTCGACAGGTGCGTACTGCCTCCTTTGCCGGGAGTAACTCCCCCTACCACGTTTGTACCGTATTCGATCATCTGCTGTGCATGAAAGGAGCCTTCATTTCCGGTGAAACCCTGCACGATTACTTTTGAACTGCTATTTACTAATA
Source organism: Lunatimonas sp. (assembly GCF_020832325.1). Lineage (GTDB taxonomy): Bacteria > Bacteroidota > Bacteroidia > Cytophagales > Cyclobacteriaceae > Lunatimonas. The sequence goes on along the minus strand of NZ_JAFIEU010000042.1, from coordinate 54,038 downwards.
CACTCATAATGCGATTTTTAAAGATTTGCTACAAAATTAGAAGTTTACACCCTTTCACAAAAAGAATTGCTAAACAATATCAATTTAATTTAGAGAATAGAGAACTTTTTATAATTTTAAAATTATAACAGCAAGGTATGACCAAATCCTTACCCCACCTTCTTCTTCTTTTTTGGATTGTTGGCTCTGTGCACGGACAAACCTTCAAATCGACCAAGCAAATCAGGGGGTTTGAAATGTCCAGCGAGAACGTGATGGCTATCGAACAAGACCACAACGGATTTGTTTGGATAGCTACCGATAAGGTCATCAAATACTCGGACGGAATCAAAGAAGAAAGTATACCCGATTCCATCAATCACGCACTAAGAGGTCATAAGCAGGTATTGGTGGATCAGGACGGATGGGTGTGGGCCTACCAGGCCAGGGGGATGCCCAGACTCTTCTACATGTCGGAGGGAGATTGGCACACGGTACCTGTTGGGTTGGGAGTGGAGGCTTTCTCGATGGCTCAACCTAGTATTAAAATGCTGGTAGTAGGTGCCGGTGATTCTAAACAACTGAACATCGCAATCGATTACGAGGTACTTATTCAGAATCTGAGCGGAGACCTGCTGTTTCATGCTAGGGTTGACCCGGACGAAGCTGGACGATTTGTCTCATTTTTTATTTCCAAAGAGGGGGTTAGCTATTTTTTATTTGAAAAAGGGATATATGTAGCCGAGCAAGGCAGCCTGGAACCAATTTCTGCGGGGTTTGGGGATCGGGAACTGAATGCGGTCAGGGTAATACACAATGAGGCAGATGGTTACTATTATTACCTGGAAAAAAATAGTCTTTACAGGGGAAAGGAACTTTGGGTGGCAGATGAGTTGGTATATTCAGGCTTTTCGGAGGTAATCAATTCTGTCAGGGATGTCTCAGGAATGAACAGGTACGGTTCGGATGTTTATTTTTTTTACAACTCCCAGCTTTTTAAGGTCACCGGTAGGTCTGGGAGGATCAGCCAGATTTCCGTTTACGATGAGCTAAAGGTCGTAAATGTCCAATCCTGTATGGTAGACAGAGAAGGACAAGTGTGGATAGGTACCTATCGGGGTATGACACTGTTAGAAAGCCTGCGTTTCCAGAATTTCGATAAGAATGTTGGTTTGCCCGAAACGGATATTTCAGCCATTGTAAGCTTGGGATCAGGGAGATACGTGTTGGGATATAACAACGGATTGCAGGTATGGGAGGGGACAAAGGCGGTTAAAACAATTACGTTTTCATCGGCTCGAAATGCCCTTCTCAGTAGGGTGTTGAATTTTACCAGGGACAGGTTTGGGGGTGTTTGGTTTTCCGCCTATCAGGCTGGTGTAATGCGACTGGATGAGAATTCTCTACTCGTGAAAGAGTTCCCTTTACCAAGCAGTATACCTGTGAGTTATGTGGAAATAGACGATGATCACCTCTATGTAGTTTGCAACGAGAAGGTTTTCAAGGCAAAATTGGGTCCGAGCGGACTGGCTACTCCATTTGAAGAAGACCTGCTTTTTTTGAAGGAGGATCGAGTGAAAAATTTTATCCGAAAAATCGCCAAGTACAAAGGGAAATGGTTGATTCTAGACAACGATGGTGTCTCTGATCCTCAGGTTTTAAAAAGCAGCGAGCATCACCTTCGGATATCTGGATACGATTATCTGGAAAAAGGGGATACACTATTTATCGGAAAGGAGTCGGGGCTTTTTTACGTGGAAGGAGATTCGTTGAAGCCGTACGCTTTAGGTGAGGTGACGTTTACAAATCCGGTGTATGCGCTGAAGCGGGATGCGTCGGGAGCTGTTTGGTTGGGTACAAATTTCGGGATCATTCATCTTTCGTCGGATGGAGTCAGGCATTTCACGGAGAGAAATGGTCTGATAGGAAATGAAGTCAATCGGGGAGCCTTGTGCTTGACCGAATCGGGAAGGATTTTTATAGGAACACAAAATGGGGTTTCAGTGTATGTCCCAGAGGAAGATTATGTCCGAAAAACACCTCCCATGACTTATTTGGAACGCATAACGGTAATTTCGGACTACTTCACCTCCTCTTCCACCGCTAACATCCCGTATGCCTACAACAATGTACAGGTGGAATATCGGGCTATTAGCTTCATTCCCTGGCCCCGACTCACGGTATCGTATATGCTCAAAGGGCTACACAGCGAGTGGAAAACAATCGAAAACCCCCGTGATAACAAGTTATTTTTAAATAATCTTCCGCCAGGGGACTATCAGCTATTGCTAAAATCCAGTTTGGGAGGTGGGCTTGAATCCGACGTGGTGTACAGCGATCCATTTAAGGTGGATTACCCTTACTATTTGCAAGGTTGGTTTATTGGGATTGTGGTGCTTTTATTTGTCGGTTTGGGGATTTTGCTTAATTTTTTGTTTGTCCAATACAAATATCAGGATGTCCTGAAGAGCGATCTAAATCAAAAAACAGAGGAGATTCAGAAAACCGAAGACCAATTCAAAAACGTGTGGAACAGCTCGGAAGACGGTCTGATGCTATCTGTTGTAGGGGGCCGCGTCATCGCTGCAAATCCAGCCCTATGCCGGATGGCCGGAGTGAATGAGTCTGAATTGATCGAGAATGGTCTTTCCTATATGTTTACCGATCCCGCATACTATACAAAGAACCGGGAAACTGTGACCAAAGGGGTAGACAAAGCCAATGGGGTAACCGTGGAGATGACCATGCCTTTTAAGAATGGTGCGAGGGAGGTTGAAGTTTACATCACGCGCATGCAGGTGGATTACGAGGGAAAGCCCTTTTTCCTGAATATCATGAAGGACATTACCCAGAAAAAAGAGTATCAGCGAAGCCTCCGCCTGGCAAAAGAAAGAGCTGAAGAAGTGAGTAGGTTGAAAAGTAGTATATTGTCCAATATGAGCCATGAAATCAGGACTCCGCTAAACGGTATTTTGGGTAGTGCAGAGAATATCCTGCTAAATCACCAGGGAAATCCGGATCTGCTCGAGCAAGTTACCATCATTAAGGAAAGTGGTGATCGCCTGCTCCAAACGATCAATTCGATTCTAGATTTATCAAAGATTCAATCTGACACCAAAAGTATCGAGTTTCAAGAGGTTAACGTAGACGAACTACTTTCGAAGATTTTGCTGCCCCACAAGGCAGCAGCCGTCAAAAAGGGTATATTGCTATCGGTAAAGTACCTAGCACGACCCTTTGTGGCAAAAATACCAACTTCCGTGTTTGAAATGATCGTTAATCACATCGTTAGCAATGCGGTCAAGTATTCGGAAAAGGGAATGGTCACCGTTTGGTTGGACCAGAACGACGGTAAGTTGCTGCTGAAAGTGGCAGATCAAGGGATAGGGATCGGAAAGGAATACCTGGATAGGCTATTTGTTCCCTTTGAGCAGGAAAGTAAAGGCTATGATCGTAAATTTGAAGGTTCCGGCCTAGGCCTTGCTGTCACCAAGCATTTGCTGGACCAATTATCCGGTACAATCTCCATCCAAAGTGAAAAGGGAGTCGGTACCACCGTGGAAATAGAACTGCCACTGAGGAGTTAATCATTTCCACTGTAAATATTTATCACTAATTTTGCTTCTATGTTCTCACTGAAAATTTTAATTACCGAAGATGATACGGTGTCGGCGCTCTTGCTGAAAAAGGCACTGGAGAAAAATCATCACGAGATTATCGGAATGGCCGACTCCGGTGAGATGGCGTTGGAGATTTTGGAAAGCACGCGGGCAGACATCGTGATGATGGACATTAATCTGTCAGGGAAGCTGGATGGGATCAAGACAACGGAGATAATCAACGAGCGCTTTAATATTCCCGTGGTTTACCTAACCGCAAGTTCCGATACGGAAACCCTCCAAAAAGTAGCGGTAACCAATCCAAGCGCGTATGTGATAAAACCTTTCAATATCAGGGAATTGAACATGGTGATTGAGTTGGCCATATTCAAAGACCGAAAAGAAAAGGAGCTACAGAATCTAAATAATGAGCTGGAGGAAAAGGTAAAGCAGCGAACAGCGGATTTGAATGAAGCCAACAAAGAGCTACAGAAAGCGCTCGAAAAAGAACGCGAGCTCAGCGAGTTGAAATCCAGAATCGTTCAAAATGTATCCCACGGCTTTAAGACCCCTCTCACATCCATCCTCAGCTCTGCCCAGCTATTACAGATGTATGCCGAAAAGGATCACCCTTTTAAGGCAAAGATCAGTAAGCACGCTACCAAGATTGAAAATTCAGTCAGGAGTCTCAATAGTCTGCTTACCAGCGTGTTGTTTTTTGGCAAGGCAGATGCCGATAAAATGAACTACAAGCCCGTAAAGATCTATACCGCAGCTTTCCTCAAGGACGTGGTGGACATGGTGAAAGCGGGTATTGACAACGACGTGAAAATCGATACCAAGTTTGACAAGCTTCCCAAGATGATCACGACGGATATGGATCTGCTCTATCAAATACTGGAGAATCTGCTTGCCAATGCCGTAAAGTACTCCAAAGACGGTGGAATGGTTGAATTTAAAGTTTGGGTAGAGGAAAGCAGATTAAAAGCAGAAATCAGGGATTATGGAATCGGCATTCCCCCTTCGGAACAGGCGCAGTTATTCGACCGGTTTTTCAGAGGAAAGAATGTGGGGCTGCGGGAAGGGTCCGGACTTGGGCTTTCTATCGTCAAAAAATGCGTGGAGGTAATTGGTGGAGAGGTGTCGTTTGAATCAGAAGTCAATAAAGGCACAACTTTTTACCTGGAAATCCCGATAAAGTAATCATGGCCATGATTTTGAAAGCTACCCAATTAGCATTTGCATATAACGATACCACCAGATTTGAACTTCCAGACATCGAACTGGGCCCTGGGGAGGAACTCCTGGTGCTCGGACAGTCGGGCTCCGGAAAGACTACCCTCCTTAATATCCTTGGTGGCTTACTCAAGCCCCAAAAGGGAGAAGTTACCATAAACGGCAAATCACTTTACCGGCTAGAGGGTAACTCCTTGGATAAGTTTCGCGGAAAACACATCGGAATCGTGTTCCAAAAGCCACATTTATTGACAGCTTTAAGCGTCGTAGAGAATCTCCAAGTGGCCAATTACTTCGTTGGAAAAGACAGGTCAGACCTGATAGAGAAAAATTTGGAAGAGCTCGGTATCCTGGACAAAAAGAAGGCAAAAGTTACCACTTTGAGCGAAGGCGAAGCGCAACGCGTGTCAATTGCCCGGGCCCTAGCCAATGAACCTTTGGTGATTTTGGCAGATGAACCCACCGCGAGCTTGGACGATACCAATGCAGAGGCCGTCATCCGCTTGTTGAAGGCCCAAGCAAAACGATTGGGCGCAGCCTTGATCGTCGTCACCCATGATCAGCGAGTTAAAAACCATATTTCAAACCACCTGACCATCGGAAAGGCATGAATTTACTAAAACTGAGTTGGAAATACTTGGTGGCAAAGCCACTCAATACTGGATTGAATATCCTTCTCCTTGCATTGGGATTGGCGATTATCACGGTACTCCTCCTGATGCAGGATCAGTTCGAGAATAAGATGAACAAAGATGCTGTGGGCATTGATTTGGTGGTGGGGGCAAAAGGGAGTCCCCTGCAGTTGGTGCTTTCATCGGTCTATCACATCGATTTCCCGACCGGTAATATCGACCTGAAGGAAGCCGTGGGAGTTTCCAGAAATCGCCTCATTAAAAACGTAATTCCTCTGGGAATGGGCGATAATTTTCAGGGATATCGGATAGTGGGCACCAACCACGATTACCTGGAGCTCTATCAGGTGTCTTTTCAAGAAGGGAAACCTTGGGAGGTTCCATTTGAGGTAGTCTTGGGGGCTAGTGCGGCAGATAAGTTGAATTTGAGGTTGGGTGACACCTTTGTCGGGTCTCACGGGATCGGTTCTGCTAGTCATGACCACGACGAGCACGATTACGTAGTCACGGGTATTTTGGATAAGAAAGGCAGTGTGGTAGATCAGTTGATATTGACCAGTATCGAATCGGTCTGGTTTACCCACGATGAAGCCCACGACCATGAGATCATGCACCGTCCAGTAGCGAAGACGGGATTTCCGGAAACCGATGAAGACCGGGAAGTTACCTCTCTATTGGTGAAATATAGCAATCCTATAGCGGCTGTTCAGCTTCCTAGGTTTATCAATAGCAGAAGTTCGCTTCAGGCAGCCTCACCGTCTTTTGAAATTTCCCGGTTGTTTGAATTGTTGGGTGTAGGTGTAACCCTGATACAGGGATTGGCCGTTATTATCATTGTTATTTCAGGGCTAGGCATATTTATTGCGTTGTACAATTCACTGAAGGAGCGAAAATACGATTTGGCAGTGATGAGGGCTATCGGGGCATCCAAAGGGCAGTTATTTCTCCATGTGCTACTGGAGGGTGTGTTGCTAACCTTTCTCGGTGCTTTGTTGGGTTTAGGTTTAGGACACTTTTTTCTGCTGCTACTGGTTCTTAACTTTGACCAAGGGGCTTTGTCTTCTCTTAGCGCAAATGTCTTCCTTCAGGAGGAACTTTATCTGGTTCTGTTTGCTTTAGGTGTTGGGGTCTTGGCTTCTTTGATTCCGGCCTATAATGCCTACCGAACAGATATCGCAAATCAATTGACCAAATAATACGTAGAAACGATGACAACTATGAAATATACATTGGGGTTTTTAGTCGCTATGATGCTGAGTACGGCCCTTTCTGCGCAAAATTCTGTCTGGAAGGATCTATCTGAGGTGACTTATAAGATTGGACAGGACGAATGGGGAGAGTTGTACCTGCCGGTTTTTGGGCCGAAAATCAAACAAATAGAAGGCACAGTGGTCGAGGCAGATGGTTACATCATCCCTTTTGAGGGTATGTTTAAGCCAGAACACATCATTCTATCTTCTCTGCCGCTAGCGGAATGTTTCTTTTGTGGGTCAGGTGGACCAGAAACCGTGATGGAAGTGATGTTGAAAAACCCTATTACGTACACTTCCAAGCGTGTTAAAGTTCGAGGTACACTGACGCTAAATGACAAGGATCCGGAAAAACTGATGTACATCCTCACCGATGCCCAACTGATTAACTAGTATTTCAGAATCAGGTTTTGCATCATTCGGGAGTTCGCCTGTCAATTTCGGAGGGAAGTATTTTTGGCTATTTGACATCAAACATAGGATAGAAATACGGCAATAGATCCAGTTTTTATCGAATTGAAATTTTTTTATATTAGGGCTTTTCCTACCTAATTTGGCAGACAAAAGGCTTCCTGTAATGAAAGATCTGAAATACCTTTTGGCTTACTCCATTCCTGTTTCGGCTATCCTAGCTATACATTGGCAGGGATGGTGGTCTTGGGCTACGGTCGTGTTGGCATTCGGGATATTTCCGTTGCTGGATATCGTACTTCCTTTTTCTACAGCCAATTATACCCAAGAGGAGGAAAAGCGAAGGCTATCCAACCGTGTTTTTGACCTCCTTTTGTACCTCTGCCCGCTGATTTGCTATGGATTGGTATACCTCTACTTCAACCGTTTGGCGTTGGGTGGATTGGAAACCTACGAGCGGGTAGGACTCACATGTAGTATCGGTGTGGTACTGGGTGCACTTGGGATCAACGTATCTCATGAACTGGGGCATCGCGCCAATAAGTGGGAGCAATTGTTAGCCAAAGCGGGGTTGCTGCCCGTTCTGTACCAACATTTCTTTATCGAGCACAATAGAGGTCATCACAAACATGTAGCCACAGATAAGGACCCTGCCTCTGCCAGAAAAAATGAATCGCTGTATGCCTTTTTCGTTCGCTCCATCGTGGGACAATACTTCGGCGCGTGGGAGTTGGAAAATAGACGTTTGATTAAAAAAGGACGATCCATTTTCTCATGGCAAAATGAAATGATTCGATTTACGGTATACCAAGCAGTATACTTGTTGGTTGTGGCGTCATTTTTCGGTTGGAGTTTGATTCCTTATGCGTTGGCTATCGCTCTTATCGGTGTTTTGTTGCTAGAGACCATCAATTACATCGAGCATTACGGCTTGAGAAGGAGGGTACTGTCCAATGGCAGACCAGAGCGCGTAGTACCCAAACATTCCTGGAATTCAGACCATGAAATGGGGAGGATTGTCCTTTTTGAACTCACCCGGCATTCGGACCACCATTACGTGGCATCCCGGAAATACCAAATTTTGCGGCATTTGGATGAAAGCCCTCAATTGCCTACCGGGTATCCGGGCAGTATGCTCGTGGCGCTTATTCCTCCGCTGTGGTTTTACCTAATGAACAGTCGCTTGGATAGGCATAACCGCCGGTCGGAGCAGTATTGGATAAAGAGGACCTGATGGATCGACAGAAAAGGTGTCTATTCGCTTCCTCGTGGTATGTTGCTGTTGTTTTTTTAGCCACCTGCACTAACCCTTCACCCGCTATAAAATTGCCGCAGCCTCAAACTGTTCAAAGGCTTTCATAAGTTCTCCTGTTACTGGGCCCGGTTTACCATTTCCAATCACCGCATCGTCTATAGAAGTAATCGGTAATATGCGCTTGGTGGTGCTGGTAATGAATACTTCATCCGCCTGCAAAATCTCCTCCATGCGAATGTCCCGAACAGTAACTTTCTGTGCCAGAGCCATAACTTTTTGACGGGTGATGCCTTTCAGAATATGTTTTTCCGGAGTGGAGATTTGGCTGTCCTTGACCATAAACACATTGCTTCGGGAACTCTCCGAAACGATTCCCTCATGGTAGTATAGCACGTCTTCTACTCCCTGCGTCTGCCATTCGGTGCTCAAAAGAACAGGCAGGGTGTAGTTGGTAGTTTTTATTTCGGCAATGGGACGTACGTAGTCTACACTGGCCAATTTTACACCGTGGGCATACTTGTCAGGTCCAGGTAGCTTCAGCGGTTCGCAAAATATGAACAGTTTTCCCTCGGCGGGACTGAAGAAATTTTCTGAAACTCCACCGGACAGTACCATGCGGATACCACCATTTTCAAGATGGTTTTTGTCGATGAGCTCTTCGATAATTGACCTGAGAGCAGCTTTGTCATAGGCCAAGGGTAGTCGGGCACTGGCTGCGGACTGAGTAAACCTATTGAGGTAGTCTTCCAAAAAAAGAGGGGTGGAATGGACTGTCCTAAGAAAGTCAAAAATAGCATATCCCCGAATCAATCCAATATCCAAGGGGTGCAGGCTGGCAAGTTGGCTTTCCAGGATCCGGTCTCCGGCAAAACAAAATGGCTTCATAGCGGTTTTTTTGTGATTTCAAATGGTTTAGTCTGTCGGAGAATTTCCCATACTCCCTGGGTTGTCAGTGGCAATCTGACTATCTTTGTGCAAAGATAAACGTACTAGAATAGAATGAAATCGATCTGGATAATTTTGGCGGTATGGAGTCCACTTTTTCTTTCTTCTTGTGGAGGTGGCGAGTCACAGGTGGAAGCCTTGAAGCGAGAAGTAATCGGCGTCCACGACGAAGTGATGCCCTTGATGGGTGAACTTAAGACCTATCAGCGGTCACTGACGGAGAAAGCAGCGGAATTGAAGGAGCAGGGTATAGATGCTGCAGAGGTATCCGCCTTCGAGGAAGCCGCCAAGGCATGTGCAGATGCTTATGACGGGATGTTTGTCTGGATGCGTCAGTTTGATCCAAAGGTGGAAGACATGGAGGAAAGTGAGGCGATCCGGTACCTAGAGGATCAGGAGAAAAAAGTAGCCGTTGTAAACTTAGATATTAAGAAAGCCTTGGAACAGGCTGAAATACTGCTGGAAAAGTAACCAAAGAGGTTTAAGGAGCTAAAAACTGATTGATTTCATCCACGGTGTATAACGTTTCCTCGCCTCCCCAGTTGGTGAAAATATAGGTCATCAGTTGGGCGATTTCGATCGATTTAAGGGTGGGATTTCCCGGCATGGGCTGGTTGTAAGTTTGGCCATTCACCACGATTTCCCCCTTTAGCCCGTAGCGAATAATGCGCGCGCTCCTAGCGGGATTCTCCAGCATGTAGTCAGCATTTTTTAGAGGTGGAATCAATAATCCAAGTCCTGCGCCGTCTTTCTGATGGCAGTTGCTGCAATGCTGGATATATAGCTCTCTTCCCGCAATCGCATACTGTTTGGTTTTTAAGTCCTTTATGCGGTTTAGGTTTTTGGGGTCCTCCGGTGTCTTACTGTTACAGCCCATGACCCAAACCAATCCGAGAAACCAGAAAAAACGAAGACTAGCTGGAGACATGTTCGTTCAGTAGTTTCGGGATATCCTTCATGAGACGGTCCACTTGGTCTTCCTTGGTTCCGTCATAAACACCGCGGATTCTTCCTTGGCGGTCCACCAATACAAAAGCCCCGCTGTGTAGGTACCCTCCCAATTCGTTTTTGTCCTCCATCGCAGTGGTCAGGTAGCTAGTCTGACCTATTTCAAAAATCCGCTCCTGATCACCAGTTAGAAAATTCCAGGTACGGGCATTGGGTACGCCCAATCGAACGGCGTAATCGGCCAATAATTCGACGGTATCGTGTTCCGGGTCGATGGTATGACTGAGGATCAAAAAGTCGGGTTCATCCTGGAATCTTTCGTAAACCCGTAGCATTTGAGTTTTCATGATGGGACAGATGGTAGGGCAGCTTGTGAAGAAAAAGTCCGCCACATACACTTTACCTTCCACGTTCTTGCTGGAAAGTGTTGACCCCTCTTGGTTTTGGAATTCGAAAGGGGCGATCCGATGGTACACCGTATCAACCACGGGTTTTCCGTCTACCAGTATTTCTTCGGTATATTTGTTGCCAAGTATTGGAAGCTTCCCGCTGTCTCCGCCACAGGATGAAAATCCAATCAACGCCGTTATTGCAAGGGTAGGCCACAGATTTCGCATGGGTATCGTGTTTAGTTGAAATGACAAAGATCGGTATGTATTAGTTCCTTGTTCGAATGGTTTTGTAGAGCTTTATACCCAGCATAAGGATTATTCCAAGGCCAACGATGCCGACAATTCCCCAGACCATACTCATCAGGGTTTTGGCTACGATTAAGAAAACGATTGCAAACAGCAGGAGAGTGGAGGCTTCGTTCCACATACGCAGCTGTCCGCTACTCCAGGTAAATTTTCCTTGTTGCAATTTTTTAAAAATGACATGGCAGGTGAAATGGTACGCATACAGCAAAACGACAAATACCAGTTTCGCCTGCATAAAGGGAAGTTCAAGATACCCCCATCGGTAACTGAGTACCCAAGTCCCGAAAATCAATGTCAGTATCGCCGAGGGCCAAGTAATGATATACCAAAGCCTGTAGGCCATCAAGTCTAACTGGGGCTTCAAAATGGCCTGCTCTGGCTCTGGGCGATCCATGCACTCCCGCTGGTAAATAAATAGTCTGACGATATAGAACAACCCTGCAAACCAGGTGACCATAAAAATTATATGCAGTGCTTTGATGTATTCGAATGCCATTTCGGTAATTTTGTTCGAAATTAAGTTTTTAACGCTTAAAACAGTAAAGCATGAGGAGGAATTATTTGTTTTATGCGATCTTGTTGGTAGTCGTTGCCGTAGTGGCATGGGTGATTAGCGATACGGTCTCCCAGCCTGGGGTAGGAGATCTCAGCGGACAGTATGAGGAGCTTGCTTTCGAACGGAATGAAAACAATACCGGACCGGTGGTAAGAATTTACCTTGTCTACACACCTGAGAGTAATTGGGAAGAAATGGAGGTCTATGGTAACTTCATGCCCCACACCAAGTATGGTATCACACGCGTTTTCTTTGTCAATGGACGGTTGGATGGGAAGATTGCATTGGACCTCAAGTATCCACATATTCCGGACGAAATCCAAAAAATCTGTATAGGCCAGTATGAAAAGTCTCCCATGGGCGAGGTAAGGTTGAAAAGATTTCCTTTTGAAGAGCTATGAGTGGGGCGTTGGAACATCGGCCTCGGAGAAGAATGGATCTGGAGGAGTATCTTCAGGGAGTCATGACGGGTGACCGAACCATACTCAGCAGGGCGATCACCTTGGTCGAAAGCACGTTGGCGTCTGATAAGCAGGTAGCAGGACGACTCATGGAGCGGCTGATGCCTTACACGGGAAATTCAATACGCATAGGGATCACCGGTGCGCCCGGAGTAGGGAAGAGCACCTTTATAGATGGTTTGGGCGGGCTGATGACCGCTGCTGGTCATAAGGTGGCCGTGTTAGCGGTGGATCCTAGCAGTCAGGAAACCAAAGGAAGTATCTTAGGTGATAAGACCCGCATGCAGGCTTTGAGCCAAAACCCGGCTGCTTATATTCGTCCCTCTCCGTCTAAAGGGATGCTCGGAGGGATTGGAGCGACCACAAGAGAGAGTTCGCTCCTCTGTGAGGCCGCAGGATTTGACCGAATCCTTGTAGAGACCGTGGGAGTGGGGCAGTCAGAGGTATCGGTGAAGGAAATGGTGGATTTTTTTGTGCTGTTGACCATGCCTGGCGCAGGTGATGAGCTTCAGGGAATCAAAAAAGGGATTATGGAGATGGCGGATCTGGTGGTTATTAACAAGGCGGATGGAGAGCGCCTCCACGCGGCCCGCATCGCCCAGCAAGAAGTGGTGAATGCGCTACATCTATTTCCCCCAAAACGTAGCGGATGGACCCCCCGGGTATGTGCCTGTTCTTCGAAAGATGCCAAAGGATTGGATCAGGTCCTTTTGGTATTGGACGAATTTACTCGGCAAATCGTCGTCTCAGGTTTCATGGAGTCAAACCGTTCGGAGCAACGGGTGCACTGGTTGATGCAGCAGCTCCAGTATTTGCTCGAAAGGCATTTTTTTGAGCATGCTGAAGTCAGAAGGGAAATGTCCCAAGTAAGGGAGCAAGTCCGACAGGGTCAGGTATCCTCAATCGCAGCGGCTAATCGATTAATGGAATTGTTTTTGAAGTAGCCAATGAAATGGGTATGCCGATGGTTAAAAGTCAACAGGTGAAAGTCATACTTAGGCTGTCTCATTGCACTACTGGGTCGGCATCTTTCGATATAGATAGGGATTGCAACTTACAGATTGGAAAAAAAAATTATACACATGCATATAGTCATTGAAAGGTTTTTGGGATTTTTGCTCATGTCAACGGTCATCTTGGTTTCCTGTAGTTCCGGAAACTCCCGCATGGATGGGACAAAAGATGGACCTGAGGTCCCCAAGACCATCGCGAAAAACTACGAAAGGTGTGTGGGGGAAAACTGTGTGACAGTAGATCTTGCATTTCCACGATATGAAGGCAGCGACTCTCTTGGTATAGCGATGAATTCTCAGATCGAGGAATTCCTGTCCGTTGCCCTCACTTGGGGAGAGGATGGTCTTTTCTTTGAAGACTTTGAGGCGGCCATAGATCATTTTATGGCTTCATTCGAGGTAGCCGAAACCGATGGGTACAACGGTATGGATTGGATGATCGAATTGAATGGGACCGAAGTGTTTCGATCCAGTGATTTGATCACGTTAAAATTTACTACGTTTTATTTCACAGGTGGAGCGCATCCAAACAGCACCCATGTTTTGTTGACATTTGACCTAGATCACGGAGGAATCCGGCTTAAAAACGAAGATTTGATTTTAGATAGAGAGGCGTTGGCTATCCGGGGTATGGAGGCTTTTAGGGTTCATCATGATGTACAGGAAGGGGTTTCCTTGGAAGAAGATGGGCGTTTTTTCTTGGAGAACGGAACGTTCTTTCTCCCGCAGGCGATGGGCTATTCTGAGGGGGACTTTGTGCTCCTGTTTAATCCGTATGAAATTGGACCTTATGTGATGGGTATCACCGAAATTGGCATTCCACTTTCTGAGTTAAACGGGGTCGTGAGGCAGCCCGTTTTCCGCTAATTGGGTTTGCTCAGAAAAATTAGTAAGATTTCATTTTAAACTTCTTTCGAAGTTCTGTAATGGATGCTTTAAAGGAATTATCAGTTTCCATCAAATCGTTTACAGTTTGCACGGCGTGGATAACTGTGCTGTGGTCCCTGCCGCCAAAATGATAGCCAATGGATTTCAATGAGTGGTTTGTGAATTCTTTCGAAAAGTACATAGCCACCTGCCGTGCCGTTACGATTTCTTTTTTCCGGGTTTTGGCTTTGAGGTCATCCAGTTTGATATCGTAATAATCTGCACAGGTTTTTTGGATAAAGTCTATACCTACCTCTGCCTCGATGTCTTTGACAATGTTTTTCATGATTGTCTTGGCAAGGCTTAAGTCGATATCTACCCTGTTCAGCGAAGCGTGAGCGATCAGCGAAATCATGACACCTTCTAGCTCCCGCACGTTGGTGTCCACAGTATAGGCCAAGTACTCGATCACATCTTCGGGTATGGAGATTCCCTCACTCTGCATTTTACGCTTGATGATGGCCACGCGGGTTTCAAAATCCGGCATCTGAAGATCCGTGGTGAGTCCCCATTTAAACCGGGACAATAGCCGCTCCTCCAAGCCCATAAGGTCTTTGGGGGCGCAGTCAGAGGTCATCACAATTTGTTTTTTGTTTTGATGCAGGTGATTGAAGATGTGGAAAAACATCTCCTGGGTACGACCCTTCCCTGCTAAAAACTGAATATCGTCGATGATCAAAACATCCACCTGCATGTAAAAATTAGTGAATGGTTTGACATTACCATCCTTGATGGCATCTAAGAATTGGTTCACAAATTTCTCAGAGGAAACGTACAGTACGAATTTGTCGTCTAGGTTGTTTTTTATTTCGTTTCCAATGGCTTGCACCAGGTGAGTCTTGCCCAGTCCCACCCCACCATATATCAATAAGGGGTTGAAAGAGGTGATTCCGGGCTTGTTGGCAACGGCAAACCCTGCGGATCTTGCCAGGCGGTTGCAATCGCCCTCGATGAAATTGCTGAAGGTATAGGTTTCAATTAGGTTGGATTGCAGGGTCGTTTCCGCATTTAACGAGGGAAGATCAAAAGGACTCTGATCATTGGCTTCGCCGGCAGTTACGGCCTGTTTTTCTTTGATTTTTTTAGCCGATTTGTTGCCCTGAGGAAAACTGACCACATAGGGCTGGTTTTGCGAATTTCCTCTATCAACCACCACCGCATATTCCAACTGACCATTTGGCCCCATCACGGTTTTGATGGCAAGTTTTAGCACGTCAACATAGTGCTCTTCAATCCATTCGTAAAAAAACTGGCTAGGCACCTGGATAGTCAGGGTAGAGCCATCCATTCTCACCGGGTTTATGGGAGTAAACCAAGTAGAAAAGCTTTGCTCGTTAACGTGTTTTTCGATTACACGTAGGCACTCCATCCATATCGCGCTTGCTTCTGCACCCATTGTAATAAAATCGCATTAAGAAGATTCATTCGCCCTATACGTACCGACGAAGGGAGACAAATTTGTTAAAAAGAAAAGAAAATAAAAAATCCTTTTTGACTTGACTTTTTTACTTTCTCGCTTGATTTGATGTATTCGCTGTTTTTAATTTTTCATTTTTTTCTCTGCCTCAATCGTACCTAGATTTAGTGTAATTTTGACCCCCTGATTTATGATTTCTAGAATCATCAATGGCTGCGAAAGTAAACTGTTTTTTTCGAGCTGATTGTCTTTTGCCCAAGGAATATTTAGCACATGAATCCTCGGAAATAGCAGGCAAAAGGAGTACATTTGAACAGGTGAGTGTCCTCACCGCGTATTGTTTTTAATGTTTTCCTGCGTATATGAGCCTATTGGATGATCCATTTCAGCCTACAGATAAAGAGCAATGGTTAGCACTTATGCAAGCGGAAGGACTGGATCTATCCCGTGCAAAAGTGGAAATAGAGGAAGGGTTAGTGGTGGACGCCGTATATACCCATAAGGATTCCATTCCCTTTTTAACTCCTTATGAAAACCGTATCAGAGAATTCAAGTCAAACTCCCGAGCTTGGGAAAATATCATTGAGATAAGAGAGCAGCCCGACCGCGGTATGAAAGCCTCGATCCATGCTGCACTGACAGACGGCGTGGATGGCCTGCTGGTTTCGCTTTCTGAATCCTCTGATTTGGATGTGGTTTTTGAGGGAGTTTTGTTGGAGCATGTAGGGATTTGGATTAAGATTATCGGAGATCCCTTGCCGTTTTTGGATACCTTTTCGCGATGGCTACAAGCCAAAGACAATCCAAAGGAGGAAGTCCAAGGGGGGATTCTCTGGACTAGGCAACAGCTCGGACATTTGGGTGAAGGTTCGCTCGATAGGTCGTCGGGATTTCGGTTCCTATTGGGATTAGCCCGTTTTCGCTGTTTGGGGGTCGGCCTACCCAAGGACGCCCGACCAACGAAGAACCTGCTCGCCCTCTTAGACCTATTTTTGTTGGTGAAGACCAAGCTTTCACTACCGATGTCAGCATGGAGCCCTGCGTTTATGGTTCAGGTTACGGTTGGGGAGCAGTTTCTGACTCAGATCTCCCTGCTTCGGGCCATGAAGGTTTTGGTTCACCAGCTGAATTTGTTTTTTGGTAGGCAAAATCATCCTGCTGGGAACTATGTGTTGGCGGTGAGTTCGCCAAAGGGTGAGGACGGCTATCAATCGTTGATTCGCCATACTACACAGAGCGTTTCAGCCATTCTAGGCGGGGTAGACGGGCTCTTACTACACCCACACGAAAGTTGGGTCGGTGAAACAACCGGCTTTAAAAGCAAAGTAAGTCATCAGGTAGGTCGAATTTTGGGGGAGGAATCCTTTTTGGCACAGGTACTCGATCCCATAGGGGGTTCTTATTATATTGAAAATTTGACTTGGACGCTATTGTCCGGACTGACCGACACTATTCAGAATAGGCTGCCGGGTTTTCAGTGGCAGCAATGGACCCCTTACGATATGGAGCTAGACCCGGCAGAGAATGTGTCTGCCGGCATACATCTGCCCGAGGGTTTTTTACTAAATTCTCACCCTAGTCGTTCATCGCTGAGCTCGGCATTTCCCTTGACTTCCGTTGCTGGATCACCACCTTTTTTGCGGGGTCCTTACGCTTCGATGTACTTGTCCAGACCATGGACCATCCGTCAGTATGCGGGTTTTTCGACCGCTGAGGCTTCCAATCGGTTCTACAGGGAAAATTTAGCGGCAGGACAGCGTGGTTTATCGGTTGCGTTTGACCTGCCTACCCACAGAGGTTACGATTCGGATCATCCCCGTGTAAAAGGGGATGTGGGGAAGGCTGGCGTGGCGATTGATACGGTGGAGGACATGAAGCAGCTTTTTGAGGGGATACCGCTCGATAAAATGTCGGTTTCCATGACCATGAATGGCGCGGTCATTCCAATTATGGCATTTTTTATCGTAGCTGGGGAAGAGCAGGGGGTAACCCCAGACAGGCTGACGGGAACCATTCAAAATGATATTCTAAAGGAGTTTATGGTGCGTAATACCTACATCTATCCTCCGGAACCCTCCATGCGTATCGTAGCGGATATCTTCAAGTATACCGCCCTTACGATGCCAAAGTTTAACTCTATATCCATCTCAGGTTACCACATGCATGAGGCCGGTGCGCCTGCAGACCTTGAGTTGGCTTATACCCTCGCAGATGGGATGGCCTATGTGAAGAAGGGCATCGATGCGGGGCTGGACATCGATGATTTTGCTCCCAGACTTTCTTTTTTTTGGGCTACAGGGATGAACCAATTCATGGAGATAGCCAAGCTTCGGGCAGGCAGGGTGCTATGGGCACGAATGATGCATGGTTTGGGGGCGAAAAACCCCAAGTCGCTTATGTTGCGGACCCATTGTCAGACCTCGGGCTGGTCATTGACCAAACAGGATCCCTATAATAACATTTGTAGAACTACGTTGGAGGCATTGGCTGCTGTGCTGGGTCATACGCAGTCCCTACATACCAACTCTTTTGACGAGGCGATTGCATTGCCTACCCCCTTTTCTGCTAGAATCGCTCGGGATACGCAGCTCTATCTTCAGCAAGAAACCGGATTGACGAACACGATTGATCCCTTTGGGGGATCGAATTATTTGGAGTACCTTACCGACAACCTGCTGATTCGGGCCGAAGAACACATGCGAGAGATAGAACAGTTGGGAGGCATGGCAAAGGCCATCGAACAAGGCGTTCCAAAGATGCGGATAGAGGAGGCAGCGGCTCGTAAGCAGGGACGAATTGACGAAGGGATAGATGTGATTGTCGGGGTAAACAGGTACCGTTCGGGGGATGAGGCAGCGATGGATATTCTTGAAGTGGACAACGAGGCAGTTAGAGCCTCCCAAGTAGAGCGATTACGCGCGGTTAAGGAAGGCAGGGACAATGCAAAGGTTGCGAAGTTGCTCGCCCGCCTCACGGAGGCTGCCGATTCGGGGGAGGGAAACCTGTTGGCGCTGGCAGTGGAGGCCGCACGGGCACGGGCTACCTTGGGAGAAATATCGAGCGCTATGGAAGATAGTTTTGGAAGATATCAGGCCACTACACGGACGGTGTCGGGGGCCTACGTTTCGGAGACGGGAGCCTCCCAATCTGTGCAAGCGGCCAAAGAAAAAACGGAGCAATTTGCTAGTTTAGAGGGTCGAAGACCTCGGATGTTGGTCGCAAAGATCGGTCAAGATGGACACGATCGAGGAGCAAAAATTATCGCCAGTGGGTTTTCAGATTTAGGTTTTGACGTGGATGTGGGCCCACTGTTTCAGACGCCCGAGGAAGTGGCGAGACAGGCAGCGGAGAACGACGTGCACGTAGTGGGGGTTTCTTCGCAGGCAGGTGGCCACAAGACACTGATTCCGGAGTTGATGGACGAGCTGGCCAAGATCGGGAGATCCGATATTGTAGTGGTGGCAGGAGGTGTCATTCCCCCAAAAGATGAGGCATTTCTCCTCGATGCGGGGGTAAAGGCTGTATTTGGTCCCGGGACACAGGTCAGCGAAGCTGTGATAAAAGTGCTGAGAATCCTGTTGGGGGAAATTTGAGCATATCAACAGGGATAACTCAGGCCGGCTATTTAACCACTGAAGAACAACTAGAAACTAATGAAAAGCATAGTTTTACTATACGATGAGCGCGAGGTAGCCGTGGTCGAAGCCGAAATTCTACCGGCTTTAAGGGAAAACCTGAAGCTAAAGCTACCTTTCAACAACGACTTAACGGTGCAGTTGGGAAACGAGGATTTTGTAGTAACTTTTTTGGGCGATGACCAGTTGAGAGAGCTCATTCCGCTCGCAATAAAGGAAAATTGGATGGTCGGGTTACTTCCTCACCCCCGTATGGCCCAGGCAAAGGCGGGTCTTGGTGTAGAGGGCAGGCTGTCGGCTACCCTTGAAGACATGCTGGAGGCAGAGGAGGCGCGGCCCATTGATGTTCTTTTGGCAAATGGCCGGCCTGTGTTTAACACTTTGGTCATTGGGGAGTCTCTCAGCCTAATGTCAGGAGCCGTTAAAGATGGTTTTTGGGCACGTTCCGTCAGTAAACTTTCAGCTTTCTTCCGCCTGTTCAGGCGTTTGGAGTCCAGTTTGTTTACGTTGGAGTTTCCAGAAAAAAGTCCCATAAACACAGCCTGTTTGGGGATGGTGGTGGTTCAGCACGGGCAAAGTAGCCGTTTGAGTAGGATGGTACTGGAGGATGCGTTCATCAATGATGGTCGAATGCACCTGATTGCATTGGCTCCAAGAAGTGTGACCGGTCTGATTTGGTTTGGCTTTTATAGCATATTCAGGTCTTCCAGTCGCCGTTTACCTCCCTTCGCTGCACACATCAAAACGGACAAAATCCATATCAAGAGCGACGACGCAATTAATTTCACCTGTGATGGGGTATTGATGAGTGCTAGAGAAATAGACCTCGAAGTGGTTTCTCAGGCGATCCGATTGATACCTGGCCGGTACTTGAAGATGGAAGCCAAGCCGGTGAAACAGGATGTGTTTAAAGTGGAGGTGCTGCCGCGCGGTGAATCACGGGATGCTCTAGTAAACAGGCCGTTGCCATTTATTCATCATGCATCAAAGGAGGAGTTTAAAGAGCTTTTTTCTACCCTCCGATTAAATGCTCAGGCTAGCGGTAGCTATTTGGTGTTGATGATCTTGTCCACTTGCATTGCTACGTTGGGTTTGTTTGGGAATTCTTCTCCGGTAATTATTGGTGCCATGATTCTGGCACCATTGATGTCTCCCATTATTTCGATGTCTATGGGCGTGTTGCGACAAGATCGACAGTTGATGTGGGATAGCTCTGCTGCCATTGGTCTCGGGTTGATTTTGGCCTATTTATGTGCGGTGTTTATCACATGGCTTACGCCACTGAGTATTCCTAACGATGAAATCCTCGCTCGGGTCCGGCCTAACTTATTGGATTTGGGAGTAGCAGTGGCCTCCGGTGTAGCCGGTGCCTATGCTCATGCCAAAGAGGAAGTAGCAAAGACCTTGGCCGGTGTAGCGATTGCTGTCGCTTTGGTGCCTCCGCTCGCAGTTTCAGGTATAGGGCTAGGCTGGGCTGACTGGGGCATATTTTCGGGGGCTCTTTTGTTATTGATGACCAACTTGGCAGGGATACTATTGGCGGCTGCGTTCACTTTTTTACTATTGGGTTTTAGTCCTTTCCGATTGGCCACCAAGGGATTGGTGTATTCACTCTTGGTGGTGGTCTTGATCAGTTTACCGCTCTTTTTTGGTTTTATAGATATGGTGCGGGAAAAAGATGTGATTTCTAAGCTAAATGGTCACCGTATAGAAGAAGCCGTGCTTAGAGATATCCGTGTGCGGCAGGTAAAACCCCTTCGTTTGGCTGTGAAGATTGTGTCTGATTATAGTCTGAGTAGTGAGCAAATTCAGGAGGTAAAGAAAGAGATCGAGGCCTTGGTCGGGGAAGAGGTGGAGCTGGAAGTGACGTTTGGACTGAAGGTCCTATAATGCCTGAACGTGCGCAATGTGAGTTTCTGGAGCCTTCTTTCCCGGAAGCGTAGTAATTCCGGTCGATAATCTGTAAATTTATCGTCAGTAATAACTATACAACCTAATCATTAAATTGCAACAGATGAAAATGCCCATGGGAAAAGTACTCACACAGGAGGATGATTTTAATGTGCATTCCCTTTCTGCCGACAGGCAGCCATCTGGCCATTAAAAAAAACTATAAGAAGATGAAAAGAAAAGCAACAGCCGTTTGGAAAGGCACCGGTTTAGAAGGTAGTGGGACCCTAAGCGCTCCCAGTGGATTTTTTGATGCAACCCCCTATTCGTCAAAGACGAGGTTTGAAAACGAAGATGGCAAAGCCGGCACCAACCCAGAGGAGTTGATTGCGGCTGCTCATGCAGGCTGCTTTTGCATGGCCTTGAGTTTCCAAATTGCAGGAAAAGGCTTCGCCGCGGAGGAATTGAATGCAGTAGCCACGGTCTCCTTGGACAAACAAGAAGAGGGAGGATTTGCCATTACCTCGATCACTCTAGACCTCAAAGGAAAGGTGCCCGGTATGGACGAGGGGCAGTTCAAAGAATTGGCAGAGGCGGCCAAAGTGGGATGTCCAATCAGCAAGGCTTTAAAGGCTGTTCCGATTACACTTTCGGTCACTTTTGTTTCGTAGTTTCTAAGTCCATCTGAAATGAGCCCTACCTGTTACTTTACAGGTAGGGCTTTTTTATGCGTGTGTTCCAAGATGGTAAATTCGCTACAGAACGTCGTTCGGTATCGTGTTGAGTTGACACATTTCCTCTCACAAGGATTGCATGTAATGCTGGGGATGGAGATCGAATGAATTTTTAAAAAATCCTTATATCCTTCGCAGAGGGGGTTTTTAACAGTAAATGGCTGATTTTTAGGGGAGCCGGTACTCCTTACCGTTACTTTTAGGTTTCCGTGTTCCAATTATATCATTTCTTTATTGCTATGGTTGCTAATAATAATATATTTGTCGGATGTTTAAATTTAAAACTTTCTTTTAATCGACAATATGGAGCAGGTATTTCTTTATTTGGTGCCTTTATTGGGAATCATAGGCCTATTGGTCATGGCCGTAAAGTCGGCTTGGGTAACCAAGCAGCCTACAGGTGAGGAGAATATGGTAGAGCTGGCTGGTTTCATCGCCAAAGGTGCCATGTCATTTTTAAAGGCCGAGTGGAAGGTGATGATTTATTTTGTCGTTATCGCGGCGTTGGTGTTGGGATGGTCGGGCACCTTATTGGAGAATTCCAGTCCAGTGATTGCGATCGCTTTTTTGATCGGTGCAGTGGCATCTGCATTTGCAGGTTATTTGGGGATGAATATCGCCACCAAGGCAAATGTTCGAACTACCCAGGCAGCGAAGACGAGTTTAAAGAAGGCATTGGAGGTCTCATTTACAGGGGGTACCGTAATGGGATTGGGTGTGGCCGGACTGGCTGTGCTTGGTATGGGCTCTCTTTTTATCGTGTTTTACTACATGTTTGTAATTTCTCAGGGTGGTGATGTGAACGGTCATGAAATGGAAACAGCCTTGGAAGTGTTGGCTGGGTTTTCACTAGGCGCTGAGTCAATCGCTCTTTTTGCCCGCGTTGGTGGGGGTATTTACACGAAAGCAGCTGATGTGGGGGCTGACTTGGTCGGCAAAGTAGAAGCGGGTATTCCGGAAGACGACGTTCGAAACCCAGCCACCATTGCCGATAATGTGGGCGATAACGTGGGTGACGTGGCCGGTATGGGTGCAGATCTCTTTGGATCGTATGTGGCAACTATCCTTGCTTCCATGGTGTTGGGCCGTGAAATTATTTCCAACGACAACCTAGGAGGTATCGCTCCTATTCTGTTGCCACTGGTTATTGCCGGATTGGGTCTGATTTTCTCGATTGTGGGAACCCTATTTGTGAAAATTGCCGATGACAATGGTAGCGTACAAAATGCATTGAATAAAGGAAACTGGATATCCATTTTGTTAACAGTTGCTGCTTCTTATTTCTTGATTGATTTTATGCTGCCTGAAGGAGAGTTGGTGATGAAAAGGGATGCCTCGGTGACATTCACTAAAATGGGCGTTTTTGGTGCGGTATTTATCGGATTGATTGTCGGTGCACTGATGAGTATCATTACAGAGTATTATACCGCAATGGGTCGCCGTCCGGTGAATTCCATAATCAAACAGTCCTCTACAGGCCATGCGACCAATATCATCGGAGGTTTAGCCATCGGCATGGAGTCCACCGTTTTACCGATTTTGGTGTTGGCCGGCGGAATTTTCTCTTCCTATTTGGCAGCAGGATTGTACGGGGTGGCCATCGCCGCTGCCGGTATGATGGCTACTACAGCCATGCAATTGGCAATTGATGCATTCGGACCAATAGCGGACAACGCAGGTGGTATTGCAGAGATGTCCGGCCTTCCAAAGGAAGTACGGGAAAGAACCGACATCCTTGATGCAGTCGGTAACACCACCGCAGCAACCGGAAAGGGATTCGCCATCGCATCCGCGGCATTGACCGCCCTTGCTTTGTTTGCTGCATATGTGGGGATTTCCGGCATTAACTCGATCGATATCTATAAGGCCGATGTCCTGTCCGGTCTATTTGTGGGGGCTATGATTCCGTTTATTTTTTCCTCCTTTGCTATAGCGGCTGTGGGTAGGGCTGCCATGGATATGGTAAACGAGGTAAGGCGGCAGTTCAAAGAAATTCCGGGTATTATGGAGTACAAGAACAAGCCCGATTATGAAAAGTGTGTGGAGATATCCACCAAAGCGTCCATTCGCGAAATGGTGGCGCCTGGTGCAATTGCTCTTTTATCCCCAATTGTAGTGGGTTTCCTATTTGGTCATGAGGTACTCGGTGGCATGCTAGCAGGGGTGACAGTCTCCGGTGTCTTGATGGGGATCTTTCAAAACAACGCCGGTGGTGCATGGGATAATGCCAAGAAATCGTTTGAGAAAGGAGTTGAAATCAACGGGCAGATGTACTACAAAGGTTCAGAGCCTCATAAGTCTTCGGTCACTGGAGACACGGTTGGCGATCCCTTCAAAGACACTTCGGGACCTTCGATGAATATTTTGATCAAGCTTACTTCCATTGTATCCATTGTCATTGCACCTTTCATACCCGTGGTAAGTCCTCTTGGAATTTCCGCCGCGGAAAAGGACACAAAGATCGAAGTAGTTCATCTGGATGAACAGCCTAGTCAAACAATTGAGACACTTTCCATCCATTAGACTTACTTCTACTTAGGTAGGAATCAAGAGCCATCTGCATGGATGGCTCTTTGCTTTTGTAAATTTTTGAGCCTATGCGGCTTCGAAATAAGAGAAACCGGTATATTAGGAATATCTTCCGCCAGAAGTGGATATCTGGCAAATGGCAGCTGTATCTGATCGACAAAGATAACTTTCTACTTATGAAACCAACTCATTACAGTTTTCTGGGCATTGTAGCCGCATTGGTATTCTTCGTTAGCAGCGTTGGTTTTTCACAAGACCAAAAGAGCAATCTCCGAAGGGTTTTGGAGGGGAAAGTAATCTGCTTAGACCCCGGGCATGGAGGTACAGCAGCTACCGATCAGTACCGGGTGGGGCCTACAGGTGAGCGGGAAGAATGGATAAACTTACGGGTTGCTCGCATGTTGCAGCGTATGCTGAAGAAAAGTGGTGCCAAAGTACTCATGACCCGTACGGAAGATGTGTCAATTAGCCTTGCAGACAGGGCCGCCCTAGCAGTAGCTAATCAGGCAGATATGTTTATTTCTATTCACCACAACGCGACTGCCGATAGATCGGTGAATTTTCCGATCATATACTTTCATGGCAGTTCCGAGGAGAATAGGGCGGGCGTTGTCCTGGGCAAGCTAATCGGCGAGTCGTTTAGAAGGACTTTGTTTTCCGATGAAGGGCCTCTGAGTGTTGTGTCTGATTTTGCCATCTTTCCGAATTCCGGTGCCGGTGTGCTGAGAGGTACCTATGGTATTCCTGCGGTGATAGCTGAAGCGTCCTTTTTTTCGCATGCACCTGAGGAGGCAAGGTTAAAACGGAACGTCTATAATAGAAAAGAGGCGAAGGCTTATATGAAAGCCATTTCGGAATATTTCTCTATCGAGGAGGCAATGCCTATAGAGGAGAAGGTTCAACCCATGCAATTAGCACCCTTTCAGGTATTTCAGGAGGCGGAGCGAATGTCTCCAGAGGCGATGAATTGGATGGGTAACTTTACGGAAGGAAAGCGGATTGTTGACGAAGGTCTGGAGGATGACTTTGAAAGAGCACTTACCCAGCTTACCGTCTCGGTCAGGTCATTTCCCGATTCACCGGTGGCCGGGGAGGCCCATCAATACCGGGCAATGATACTGGAAGCAATGGGTAAGCCTACCGAGGCGGAGGAAGAAAGGCTTAGAAGAAAGTACTTTTATCCGGTTTTTGAGCATTTACGCTAAACCGCTAAAGTCCCTTTTCAGTTGCCTGACGAGTTCCCTAAGTTGATCCATCGAAATGGATACATAGTGAGGTAGTTCGCTCGAATTGGGCTGGTTTTCTGCCAAATCCTCCACGATGCGTATGGATTTCCCTAGCTCTTCTACCCGTATATTATCTACGCTTGGCTTAAGTTGATGTGCTAAATTTCGAATCTCAGCGATATTCCCAGTCTCCATAGCTTTTTCCATTCCCTTGATGGTGTTGTCTGCTTGGTCGAGAAAAAGTATAATCATCTGTTCGATGAACTCACTACTTCCACCACTAATCTCTTCTAGGTTGATGAGGTTGTATATTTTCTCTTGTCGGTCAGGGTTATCCATTTTTTGATAGGTTTGTAGAAGTTCACGGTAGTCAAATTTACGATATTGTCCCCATAATTCCTCGCGCTGTTTTTCAAACTTTTTGAGGCAAAGCATGCGATTATGGCTTAACTTGCGGACCAAATAGGTAATTGGTACAGAAAGACAGCTTTTATCAGATGGTAAATTTGAATCATTATTTAAAGATCGCCGAGGAGTTGGGGATTCAGCTAAAGCAGGTGGATAACACCGTGGGGCTCTTGGATGAGGGGGCAACGGTTCCTTTTATTTCACGGTATCGGAAGGAAGTTACGGGAAGCCTCGACGAGGTACAGGTAGCTGCCATTAGAGATAGGATACAGCAGTTACGTGATTTGGAAAAGCGTAAAGAGGCGGTGTTAAAGTCTATCAAAGAGCAAGGGAAGCTGACAGATGCTTTAAATGAAAAAATTGCCGCAGCGGAAACCATGGCGGTGTTGGAGGATATCTATTTACCCTACAAGCCGAAACGACGAACCAAGGGTACCATTGCCAAGGAAAAGGGGTTGGAGCCATTGGCTACAAAGCTCTACGAGCAGGAGTCTGGTTTTGATGTGGATGGGTTTGCGGAATCTTTTATAGATGCAGAAAAGGAAGTTCATAGCGCGGAGGATGCTCTGCAAGGGGCACGCGATATCATGGCTGAGTGGGTCAATGAAGATGCAGCTGTGCGGAAAAAGGTTCGTGAGTTATTTATCGAAGAGGGAAATTTCGTCTGTAAGGTGATTCCGGGTAAAGAAGAGGAAGCGGCAAAGTACCGCGACTATTTTGAATGGACCGAACCGATCAAGACGGCGCCCTCGCACCGAGTGTTAGCCATGCGTAGGGGAGAAAAGGAGTTGTTTCTCATGCTCGATACCTGTCCAGAGGAGCAGGATGCGCTTAAGCTAATCGAGAAGCAAGTGATAAAAGATGACAATCCTTCAGCCAATCAGGTGAGGTTAGCCATCAAAGATTGTTATAAACGTCTATTGAAGCCTTCTATGGAGACAGAGGTTCGGCTTTATTCCAAGAAGAAGGCGGACGAGGAAGCGATTAAAGTGTTTACAGAAAATCTCAGGCAATTGTTACTAGCCGCACCCCTTGGCGAAAAGGCAGTGATTGCGATCGATCCGGGATTCCGGACGGGATGCAAGATGGTATGTCTAGGTCCTCAAGGGCAATTTTTGGAGTACGAGACTATTTTTCCGAACGAGCCACAGCGAAAAGTATCCCATGCGGCAGCCGTGATTTTGCAATGGGTGCATAAGTATGCGGTGAATGCCATTGCCATTGGCAATGGGACGGCAGGTCGCGAAACCGAAGCTTTTGTGAAGTCGATCGGACTGCCGGAGGGGGTAATTGTCGTGATGGTTAATGAAAGCGGTGCTTCGATCTATTCCGCTTCGGAGGCTGCGCGAGAGGAATTTCCGGATTTTGATCTGACGGTCCGTGGTGCCGTATCTATAGGAAGACGACTGATGGATCCGCTTGCAGAGCTGGTGAAAATCGACCCCAAATCCATTGGTGTTGGTCAGTATCAGCACGATGTGGATCAGGCAGCATTGAAAAACTCACTGGATGATACGGTGATGAGTTGCGTGAACGGCGTAGGGGTTGAAGTGAATACAGCATCCAAACAATTACTGACCTACGTTTCCGGGTTAGGTCCTGCGCTGGCACAAAACATCGTGCAGTATCGGAATGAAAAGGGACCGTTTAAAAGTCGGGAAGAGATTAAAAAGGTTCCCCGACTTGGTGAAAAGGCATACGAGCAGGCTGCTGGTTTTTTGCGGATCCGAAATGGGGTGAATCCATTGGATTCGAGTGCCGTGCATCCGGAACGGTATGCATTGGTCAGCCGAATGGCGCAAGATTTGGGATGTAAAGTGGAGCAACTTTTGCAAGATAGGGCCCTTGCGGAGCGGATTTCATTGCAAAAATACGTCAGTGATGAGGTGGGGCTGCCAACCTTGAAGGATATTCTAGATGAACTTTCAAAGCCTGGTAGAGATCCTCGCGACAACTTTGAGCTTTTTGCTTTCCAAGAGGGCGTAAATTCGATGGGAGACCTGAAAGTAGGTATGAAGTTGCCAGGCATTGTGACTAACATCACGAAATTTGGGGCTTTTGTGGATATCGGGGTACATCAGGATGGATTGGTGCATTTAAGCCATTTGGCAGACCGCTTTGTAAATGACCCCACCGATGTAGTCAGCGTGAACCAAAAAGTGGAGGTTACCGTCATGGAGGTAGATCTTTCCAGAAAGCGGATTGGGCTAAGCATGAAATCCGATCCTTTTGCTGAAAAGTCACTGTCAAAGAAGGGAGGAGGTAGACCCAATACTTCTATCAAGCCAAGAGAAAAAGAACCAGAGGGAGATTTGGCAGCAAAGCTTTCCATGCTGAAAAACAAGTTTCGGTAGGCCGTATCAGTGCGGTGCCGGCGTATTTACTAAAGCCACCTGGGATACTAGGTGGCTTTAGTTGGTTTAGAGGAAGGTAGTCGTGATTTCGACATCATCAAAGAGGGATGTTTGAATACCAAAGGATTTTTTGAATCGAATAAAATACAGGTTAAAATATCGTATAATTTTAAAAAGGCAAATATAATGTGTTTTTTTAAATTAAACTACTGTAATAGTTAAAAAACTAACCTTGTACGTTGAAAAAAATATCAAAACATGGAAAAATGGGGTAAAAAAATATCCAATAAACTAATTAAAAATAGTCTAATTGAGAAAATATGGTTTATTGGTGAACCAAAAATCGATAATATGGTTGCTTTATTGGTAAATAATTTTTGACAAAAAAAATTCAATTTTTGAATAATAAAAAAAATTAAAAATTGATTTTTTAATCATATATATAATTTAAAATAATAAAAAATAGATTAAAGTAGTAAAAACGAAACCTATAGGTTGTTAGTGTGTTTGAAAAATAATTTTTGGTCTGTTGTGTTTTAAAAATTTCCTGATCTATATTTATCCTCAGATACGGAGAGTGCCAATCTTCAGTTGGGTTGGCAGGACCTGAAAACCCTAAGTAATCTTTTTAAACTTGCCCAAATAACCTCACTAAGATTGTATAATCATCCCGGTAACGGGGTATTTATAGTTCACTTTAACCATTAACAACATGATCAAAACATTTACACTGTGGAGTGGAAAGACTTCTTTTATACAAGGACTCTTTCTCGTTGCATTGATTATCGCGGTGTCAGCCTTTGACAATCCGCTATTCGCACAGGGACGATCTGTCTCCGGTAAGGTATTGGATGAAAATAACGATCCAATTCCTGGCGCCAGTGTGCTTGTGAAAGGTACAGCCAAAGGTGCCGCTACAGATTTAGACGGAGAGTTTTCATTGTCCCTTTCAGAGGGTGAAAACACGCTTGAAATTTCCTTTATTGGATACAATAAGCAGGAAATATCGGTGGGCAACCGAAGCGTAGTTTCCGTTTCATTGGTTCCAGACACCCAGGCACTTTCTGAGGTAGTTGTTACCGCATTTGGTATGGAGCGCGAAAAAAAGGCGCTAGGATATACCACCCAATCCGTAGACGGCAGTAAGTTAGCAGAAGCTCGGCAGCCAAACGTGGTAAACAACCTCGCAGGTCGGGTGGCCGGTGTGCAGATTAACAGTAATTCTATGCCAGGTTCTGGATCACACGTGGTCATCCGCGGGTCCTCATCCGTTTCAGGCAACAATCAGCCTCTCGTCGTAGTGGATGGCGTTCCCTTGGAGCAGACCGATACGAGGCGATACGGAGGTGGATTGTCAGAGATTAATCCGGATAACATCAAAGAGATAAACGTCTTGAAAGGAGCCACCGCCGCGGCCCTGTATGGTTCAAGGGCGGCCAACGGCGTCATTATGGTCACTACCAAGGACGGATCTGGGACGAAGGGTATCGGCGTGGAGTTTAATTCGAACGTGACCTTTGACAGACCAATGATCAAGCCTAACTTCCAAAATATATATGGGGGTGGTGCCGGTTACCGTACCTGGTATGTAGACGGTCGAAATGGCTTTGATGCAGACGGAATCCGGGGAACTGCCGGTGTCGATGAAAGCTGGGGAGCTCCAATGGACGGTAGGTTGGTACCATTGTGGTATTCTGCCCCGGATAGGGTTCCTTTGTTGCCTCAGCCCAATAACTGGGAGCAATTTTGGGAAACAGGAAGCGCCGTACAAAACAATATCGCTGTTTCGGGTGCAAACGAGAGCGGCAATTTCAGGCTATCAATGGGTAGACTGGATCAGCAAAGTATCATGTACAACAATGGATACTTCCGAAACAATTTCAAACTAAATGCGGGTTACAACCTCACCTCTAAGTTGAATGTGACGGTAAGCGCCGAGTATGTGAAATCAGGTTCAGACAACAGGAGATTTACATCCAGTTCGGATTTTATCTGGGCACACAGGCACACAGAATACGACAAGTTGAAAAACTGGGAGGATTACTATGAAATACAACGTGCTACGTTTCGTCCAGGTGACGACTACCCCTATGCTAACTGGCAGCACGAGTATTTTGCGAACCCTTATTTCCTTCAAGACAGGTATCCCAACGCAAACAAAAAGGACCGATTGGTGGGAAATATTGCCGCAACATATAAATTCACCGACAATCTGAGTTTAATGATACGCTCTGGTACGGACTACTGGTCAGACAATCGAACAGATGTGACCAGCGTAGAACGGACAAAAAACAATGTTCGAATCCTTGGGGCCTATACACAGACCAATATCGTAAGTCAAGAAACGAATAGTGATTTTATCTTGAACTACAACAAAACCATCGCTTCTAAATTCTCAGTCAATGTACAGGCAGGAGCGATCAACCGCACCAATGATTTTTCCAGCAATGGGGTGAACGTGCGGGAATTGACCATAGACGGTTTATACAACCTCGGCAACTACGCTAGTCCCGTGGTTCCGTCCAGTGAAATCAGAAGACAAACTGTAAACAGTGTGTTTGGTGCTGCTCAGTTTGGCTATAACAACTCCCTTTTCTTGGACATCACGGGACGTAATGACTGGTCCAGTACGCTGCCCATTAACGCCAACTCGTTCTTCTATCCATCGATGGCATTGAGTGCAGTGGTTACCGATTTGTTTGATATTCAGAGCAACGTCTTGTCCTTTGCCAAAATCAGGGCATCACTAGCGCAGGTAGGCAATGATGCCGATCCTTACCAGCTACGGCAAACGTTCCTTGCGCAGGGTCTTTGGGCGGGTACCACGCCAATGTACTCCGAGGCACCGACCATCGCCAACAGAGATCTTAAGCCGGAAATTACCACAGGTAGGGAATTGGGATTGGATTTGAGGTTTCTCAATGGACGTATTGGTTTGGATCTGACCTATTACCACCAATCCACCACAAACCAAATCCTCGCAGTAGCCATATCCAATGCTTCGGGTTATCAGTTCCGTACTTTGAATGCCGGTGAGGTGACCAATCAAGGAGTGGAAGCCATGTTGACGGGTTCGATTCTTCAGAATAGAGGAGGGTTTAACTGGGATGTGTCTGTGAACTTCTCCAGAAACCGAAACTTGGTGGTGGAATTGGCAGAAGGTTTGGAAAACTACATTTTGGGATCCCAAAACAGTGTGACCTCCGAGGCACGTATCGGACAGCCATACGGAACTTTCTATGGTCGACGATATTTGAGATCTCCAGAGGGTGAAATCGTTTACAACAACGGGCTTCCTCAGTTGGAGCCGGGTACCTTTCAGCTCGGAAATATTCAGCCAGACTGGATGGGAGGTATTGCAAACGATTTCAAATACCGAAACTTCTCACTGGGCACCCTGATAGACATCCGAATGGGTGGAGATATCTTTGATGTGGGTACGGGCCTAGCCAGAAAAACAGGACAGTATGCGGAAACAGCGATTGGACGTGAAGAAGGCGTAATCGGTCAGGGTGTAAAGAATGTAGGCACCGCAGAGAATCCTTCCTATGTGCCAAATGACGTGGTGATCCAGGCAGCAACTTTCTGGAACGCTACCAATCCCCGAAACTATCACGAAGCAGGCATTTTTGATGGCTCTTTTGTGAAACTGCGTGAAGTAACCTTTGGGTATTCCTTCCCTCAATCGGTGTTGAGTAAGACGTTTATTCAAGGCGTCAGGTTGTCATTGGTTGGAAGAAATTTGGCGATGTTACATAGAAACCACCCCCATATGGATCCGGAAGTGGATATGAAAGGTGGCAATTCCCAGGGTTTTGCCTCCGGAGAGCAGCCTTCAACCCGGAACATAGGCTTCAACCTCAATGTAACCTTCTAACTATTCCCTTATTTAGACTGAAAGAATTATGAAAATCCATAAAATCATTCCCTATACACTCATCTTGGCATCCGGCCTGTTTGCTGGAGCATGTACCAGTGAATTTGAGGAAATAAACACAAATCCCAACGAACCTGAATTGGTTAATCCTAGCCTTTTGCTTCCCAATGCCATTCAGGTATCTGCGGACAGGTATTGGGGCCACAGTACGCGATACGAACGATTAAACATCGATGCTGCCATGTGTTGGATTCAGCATATTGCCAGAAATATTTACATCAACTCCGAAGGGGATAACTATGAGGTACCTGTTACCATCGCTTCTGGCACTTGGAATAACGTGTACCGCAATTCGTTGATCAACTTTGAAAGTATGCTCAAGCTATCTGCGCCTGGGGCACGCTATGCGAATGTAAACTACGAAGGCATTGCATTGGTCATGAAGTCCTTTACGTACGCCTACATTACCGATGTCTTTGGGCCAATTCCCTACTCTGACGCTCTCAAGGGAACAGCGGATGAGCCGATCTATTCACCTAAATACGACTCGATGGAAGAAGTCTATGCCAGTATTTTGGCGGATCTAAAATTAGCCAACGAAAAGTTGACAGTGGGAGGTCCTCGTGTGGAGGGAGATATTCTCTTTGGGGGAAATATAATGCGATGGAAGAAGTTTGCCAACTCGCTGAGGTTGAAACTGGCAAACCGTCAAGCAGCAAAGAAGCCTGCAGAGTCTAGGGCTATCATGCAGGAGATATTGGCTAACCCCAGCGTTTTCCCCATTTTCACCAGTAATGCCGAGTACGCAGCTTTGGACCATGCGAATGTGATCGGAAGCCGGAACAAGATGTTTGATGTGTTTTCCACCCGGTCCGACTGGAACATCAGCTCCACATTGGTTGACAAACTTCTGGAGTTAAACGACCCACGTATCACTGCCTATGCCAAGCCAACACCAAGTGGTACCTATGCCGGATTGCCAAACGGCTTGACAGATGAGGCGGCGGCTACCTTTGTGGCTTCTACCATCGGAGACCGTTTTCTGGATCCAGAGGCACCCAGTGTACTTATGACCTATTCGGAGTTGCTCTTTGTGCTTGCGGAAGCAGCCTTTGATGGGGATATTCAAGGCAATTCCGAGACCTACCTCAGCCAGGCTATTGCAGCTTCTTTTGAACAGAATGGACTGACTATGCCAAGTGATTACATGGGCCGGTTGGGTACGATTACCAAGGAAACGATCATGACGCAGAAATGGATTGCGCTTTTTGGTCAGGGAATTGAGGCTTGGACTGAGTATAGAAGAACCGGGTTCCCGGTGATGCCTGCGCCGCATCCAAATTCTATCTTCACCAATAACGGCGTACTGCCAACTAGATTGGAATATCCGCTAACCGAGTATTCCCTTAACAGTGAAAATGTAGCCATTGGGGTACAGTTGCTGAACGGGGAGGACAACATGAGAACGAAGCTTTGGTGGGCGGAGTAGTTCGTATCGAGCCCCTGAAGGAGACTTTGCTAGGTAATTTGAACCATTATATTTTAATAAAGAAAGTAACCACAAGCAATTTGACAGAGATTCTGTTTGAATTGCAAAAATAAACAGATTATGAAGATACAGTTTAGACAACTAGGACTATACGCAGCGGTTGTGGCTTTGATTTGCTGCGTTTCCTGTGTGGAGACAGATGAATTGGTAACCCCCAATGTCGCTTCACCGGTATTGGTGGTTTTGCAAGGGTCGGCGTTTGCGGCTAGCGCTCCCGTGTCGGTCAATGGTCGATTCTACGAGCTCGACAAAAGCGGCATCTTAGATCATACCGTGGGGATAGATTCCATTCCGGTTGCTGGTCTGCAGGTGAGAGTATTCATCAACCACACCCAGGAAATTGGATCCGCCACGACGGACAGCAATGGAAGGCTTGTTTTTGAGCAGCCTTGGTCTAGCCTAGGTTTGTCCGCTCCTCGTGTTGGAAATACCGTTCGATTGGAATTTGCCGGAGTTCACAAAGATATCGCCTTCCGAACCTATCACAATGTCTCGGTGAGGTAGGTAAAATTGCTTGCTGGAAACAGCCTTTAGGGAATTCACAGCGTACGGTATTGCCAATTCTGGCAAGTGTTTTACGCATATGATCTTTCCCTAAAGGTGTTTTCGTTTAAAATTAAATTCACTTCTATTCACTTTAACCCTAACACCACGAATGAAAAATTTAGATCGAAGAAGTTGGCTCAAAGCCAGCATGACAGCCACTGCAGGGCTCTTTGCAGGAGGCTACGTGAATGCCACACAGGAATCCTTTGAAATTGATCAGCTAAAAAAGAAGCGGCCGTCTGACTACTACGCACGCCTTTCCTCTAATGAAAATCCTTTCGGGCCAGCGGCATCGGCCAAGAAGGCGCTGAAGGCAGCGATCGAGGATTCTTTTCTTTATCCGAGAGAATACCGAGACACACTTATGGATACCATCGCCGAAGTGGAAGGTGTGGATAAGAGCTTTATTCTGCTCGGAGCAGGCTCCAGCGAGTTGCTACACGCCGCTGCTAGGGTGTATGGTGGCAAAAATTCTAAAGTGCTCTCAGCAGATCCTACCTATTTCTCGTTGGTTCGCTCAGCGGAATCCATGGGGGCAGATTGGGTAAAAGTACCATTAACCAAGGAGCTTGACCATAATTTGGCTGCGATGGAAGGAAAGGTGTCCAACGATATTTCCCTGCTATATTTGGTGAATCCAAACAATCCTACAGGTAAAATCATGACGGGTACAGAAATCCGTTCCTTCTGTGACTTGGTGTCAGACAAGGTGCCGGTATTTGTTGATGAAGCCTATATCGATTACATGGACGATCCGGCCGGAAGTACAACCGTAGAATGTGTTCGAAAGGGTAAGAATGTCATTGTAGCCAAAACGTTCTCAAAAGTACATGCTTTTGCAGGACTGCGGGTAGGTTACTGCATCGCTCAGCCGGAGGTGATTAAAAAGCTAGCTGCTGAGGGTCCAAGAAACACCTTGTCCGGACCTTCTATGGCTGCCGCTGCGGCGAGTCTAACAGACGCTGAGTTTCTAAAGTACTCCGTAAAGAAGAACGAAGAAGGAAAGCAATATATCTACAGTGAGCTTAAAAAGTTAGGCTATGATTATATTCCTTCTCATACCAATTTTATTTTGTTCCCCATTTCTATGGATGGCGAGGATTTCCGGAAAAGGATGATGGCCAATCAGGTGTCGATCAAAACAGCACTGATAGAAAATCAGACCTATTGCAGAGTAAGCATGGGTACGTTGGATGATCTAGGTATGTTCGCCAGCGCGTTCAAAAAGGTTTCTTCTCAGAAACTTAACAGATCGTAAATTAATAAAGTCAATATTCTTTTCAATCTCTAGTTTCCCGCACTTTTAGTGACCTATCGGTAGGTTGGATTCGTCCAGCCATCCGATAGGTTTTTTGTTTTAGGAGGCTTCTTTTTTGGGTTTGTATAGGCTCCAGTTTGGTGAGGGAACACATCCGATAGGTTTTGTTTACGATAAATTGGATTGCAGGTCGCATTTGAACGATGGATTTGGTACAAAAAAAGCAGGGTCATGTAGACCCTGCTTTTTACCCTGAATTAGGTGTTAGTGGTGGTTTTTAATTTTTGCTGGTAGTGTGTTGTCTCAATTTCCTTCTTTCTCGAAGGAAGGTTTATACTCGATGATGTTGAACCAGGAAAGAACAGGTTTAATGATTCCCAAAGCCATCAATCCGAAACCTACCGTAAACAGTGTTGAAGATGAAGTAAATAGCTCTCCAAATGAAAATACAGTAAGCATAATCACGGTGGCGAAAGGCATCGATACGGCCAATATGTTGACGGCCAATTCCATATCAAACGTTTTTTGTCGTTTATTTTCCTGCTTTTGCTCCATGGCTGTGATTGACGCCATGTGTGCAAATGGCCAGAAGCTGATTGCACTTTGCGGAAACACGACTAGAACCATGATTGCGGCAAAGGAAAGCTGAGGGGCAAAGAGCAGTACCAATCCGCTCAATACGAATGTAAGCCCAGCCCTAACCATCAGTAGCCCGGCAATTTTCCTGATTTGTTTCCAGTTAAATATAACTGCTATACCAATGAAAATCAGTACAAGTGGAGTCATCAAGTTACTCAGTGTGGTGATAGCAGTTGAGATGGACGTAGGCAAATCAGTCAGGTGTATATCTAAACTTAGTAACACCAACGCGAGAACAATTACGATGTTGATCGGTTCGTTGATCAAACTTATCAACAAGGACTTCAATTTGTCGCCGTTGCCTGTTTTCAATTCGGTGTTAATCTTAAAGTACCATCTCATAGCAATCAGGTAGGCGATAATCAACACGAAAATTTTGTTGCCTATGTCAGCCAATGCACCCCATGCCAACGCATCGTCACCTAAGTATTCAATAAGAAATGGAAAACAGGATAGGCCTGGTGCAAGTGACGGAAACAACAACAAGTAGGTTCGAAATGTGCTGCTGTCTTTTTCAATTCCGAAAAACGGGAGTGTATACTTTAATATAAAATATAATACCACGTTAAATCCGATGGCTAGAATCGGCAGCATTAAGAGGTCCGGTTGTACCTCTGCTTTTAATAATGCGACGAAGATGATTGCCGGAAGTGCTACCGTAAGGATTAACGTTTTTAACCCTTTTTGTTGTGCAGGATCTCCAAGCTTTCCCCTCAGTAAAAACCCGATTACCAACAATATTAGCAAGGAAAGCGTCTTTTGGACTGCTATATTCATAAATGTATTCGATTATTAGTGGCTAATGCATATATAGTAAGGGGGTTATTTGGGTTTATTGTTTTCGGTTTATGTGGTTGTTAGGTAGTCGAAACTTTCAGTGCATCTACAAAGAGTTTCATCTCATCCATGGTACCCATACTTACTCTACACCAAGAAGAATCGTACATGGAATACACACGGATGCCTACTCCTTGATCCATCATTTTTTTAGAGAATGCCCTTCCTTCGTGTTCGATCGGGAAGATCATGAAGCTGGTATGAGACGTTATGGGAGAAAATCCCATAGACACGACTTTATCTAATGTGAATTCCCTGGATTCTTTGTTCCACTTGCGGCAGTCGGTCAAAAACTGCTCATCCTGCATACTGGCGATGGCACCTTTCAACGAAGTAACGCAAAGACCCATCGTTCCCCGCACCAAAGAGGTGATGGAATTGATTCGTTCTTCAGTAGCCACCAAGTATCCGACCCGAAGTCCAGCCATTCCGTGAATTTTCGAGAATGTACGGGCTACCATGACGTCGTATCCCTGAGCGACCAACCCGGCCATGGTATTGTCTGCCGGTTTATCCATGAATTCCAAATAGGCTTCGTCTACAAATATCGGAGCTTTCTTCGAGGCTGATTTACAAAACTCCTTCAATGAACCACCCTCTGTGATAGCACCCATGGGGTTGTTCGGATTACACACGTAGATAAGCTTGGTTTTGCTATCTATCGCTGAGCTCATTCCGGGGAGGTCGTGGGAGTAATCACTTTTCAAAGGTACGGCTTTCCAGCTGCCACCGATTTTTTCAGCGGTGTTGACCAACGACATGTACGTGGGATCTGCAGAAACCACATTTCCACCATCCTTACACAATACGATGGCCGTTTTTTCCAGCAGATCGGTAGACCCTGGGCCCAACATGATATTTTCTGGTTTTACACCTTCTTTTTCAGCGATCATGCTAATTAGGTACGCGGCATCTGCATGTCCGTATCTATTACCTACGGATATGGATTCAGCAATCGCCTTTTGAACCTTTGCGGAGGGACCGAAAGGATTTTCATTGGCAGAAAGCCGGGCCCTCATTTTCACCTCGTTCATAGGAGGGAGGATGATCTCTTTTACCATGCTTTGGCTACTCCAGTTTCCTGCGGATGAACCGGTGCCTTTTGCAAATAACTCACTAGATGCCAGAGAGAGGGATCCCAGTCCTAGCACACTTGTCTTAAGCCAATTTCTTCTGTTGATGTTTTTCATTTTTTGTATGTTGTTAGTAGTTGCCTTATGGGTGTTAAATTTAGCCTAAATTCCAATTAAAAAAAATAATTTTCATGAAATAGGTTTAAAAATAAACCTATGGAATTAAAAAAGAATTTATAGTTGATTTTTATGGTTTGATAATTACCCTTTGAGGGGTAAAAATTTGCAAAAGACGTTGAATTCGGTTGAAGTAATAACTGGATTTTTGTCAGGTATGTTTTGTTTATAAAACAAACATTTTTATCTTTGAGATGTTGATATTATAAACATTCAAGTCTCATTTTCTTTAATAGCCACTTTCCACATGCAGATCAGTTACACAACCAAGAAGCTACCCTCCGGCAACCTACAGGTGAAATTTACCGTGGAAGGCGGAGCGTTACCTAAATACGGCTATTTGCTGATTGAAGGCACTCGTACAGATGACGAAATTTACGACGAGCTGAGGGCTCGGATCATGATGCGGCAAACGGCCAAGCTGGATCTTATGAAGTTTTCTTTTAAGGAGTACTGGAAGGAAGACCATAATTTCTTCATGTACTCTGCTTAATGCAATCTGAAAGATGTATTTATCGAAAAACATCAGGTTTCTCCGACAACGGGCGGGTATGACCCAGGAAGCGTTATCGGAGCAATTGGGAATACAGCGTACCATGATTTCCGCCTACGAGGATGGTCGCTCCGAACCCAAACTTTCTGGATTGGTGACCTTGGCTGAGGTGTTTGGTGTCAGTATGGACGGGTTAATAAGCAGAGACCTTTCTAAGGATGATGGCCAAACGGCATCAAATACTCCACTGAAGGTGCTTGCCATCACGCTAGACAAAGAAGATCGTGAAGGCATTTGCATGGTCAGTCAACGGGCTGCAGCCGGGTACTTAAATGGGTATTCTGATACCGAATTTGTGGGCAATTTGCCTCAATTTCATCTCCCAAACCTTCCCCAAAACCGGACCTACAGGGCTTTTGAGATTAGTGGAGACAGCATGCTTCCCGTTCAGCCCGGTACCATTATCATTGGGGCTTACCTAGAATCACTAGGAGACGTGAAGAGCGCCAAAACCTACGTGTTGGTGACCAAAAACGAAGGGGTAGTCTACAAACGGGTTTTCAACTACCTTACGGAAAGGGGTAAGTTTTTTTTAGTTTCTGACAATGAAATGTACAAACCCTTTGAAATAGACCCTTCCGAAGTGGTAGAAGTCTGGGAAGCAAAGGCTTTTATTAGTACAGAATTTCCAAATCCCAGAGAGCGGGATCAAACCATCACATTGGAAGATATTGGTCGGATGATCCAGGATTTGAAGGCAGAGGTGATCAAAGCCAAATAAAAAAATGTGGCTGAACAAAATGTCCAGCCGCAGTCAATTTACCCATGATTTCTGTGGTCTGACTAATCCAGATCACCGCTTTCGGCTTTTTCAAGTAAATCTTCGTTGGCTGAGATCCCGATCTCTACCCGTCGATTTTTTGCCCTTCCTTCGTCGGTATCGTTGCTAGCGACCGGTCTGTCTAGTCCATGTCCCAAGATTGTCAGTCGATCTCCCGATACTCCCTTCATTTTTAGGTAGTTGGCAACTGACCCGGCCCGGCGCTCAGAGAGACCTTGATTGTAGGAGGCACTGCCGCGGTTGTCAGTATGACCTTCGATGATTACATTGGTGTCGGGATATTTGTTGAGAATTTCTGCCAGCTCCATTACACTTTTCTGGGAATCGGGAGTCAGCGCATAAGAGTCAAACCCAAAAAGGATACCCGATTCAAAAACGATCTTAATTCCCTCTTCAACCCGTTCTACCTGTGCATTTTCAATGGCTTCTAATTCTTTGGCCTGACGGTCCATGTACTTCCCGATGGCAGCACCTGCAGCGCCTCCCACAGCCGCTCCGATGATTGCACCTCCTGCCGTGTTACCTTTTTTACTACCAATGAGGCCTCCTATGGCTCCACCAGATCCTGCTCCGATTGCCGCTCCTTTACCCGTGTTGCTCCAGTTTGCACATCCAGCTAGCAACAAACCACTTAGAACTATGCCAAGTATTCCCTTCATTCGTTTCATCTATTTTTAATTTGTTTTTTAGCAGTCACATGGAATCTCGCATCGTTGCCCCGATGGCTATCGGGGCATCCCAATGTGTGACTTCAAGGTCATGCTCGATTTCATAATAATTTCAGCGTTATTTTTTGAAAGCGTCTCCTGACTGCCCGATGGTTAACTCCATGTTACAGAGAGAATTTATTCAAATTCTCAAAGGTTTTCTGGATTTGACTTTTGGCGTCAAAAGATTCGTCCAAGTTATGAACACCTTGGCTAAAATCATGCCAAAGACCGTCTCCGACATCTATATAAGTTCCACGCTTGGTCGGTTCCGAAGCTTTTGCGATTTCATAATCGTAATCCGGAAGGTAGATATTGGCAAGTAGTTCCCTTGCATCTTCCCAAGCCATCGTTTGAGGTGCTCCGTTTAGCATCAAATCAATTTTTCGGGTAGCAAATTTGACAGTCATTTCGTAGAGCCATACCTGTTCTGAACTTATCGACTTAAAGCGGATCAAAAGGGGGCTTTCCCGTTTGCTCACCTCGTAGATGGCCTGAATAAATTCCTGAGCCAGGTACTGCCAATCATTTTGGTTGGAGGGTATGCTACGTACCAGTTTGCCATGGAGGTCTTTAGCCAGTAGCTTGATGCCTCCGGCGTCTCCCAGATGCTTTTGATTGGACCATTTGCTTTGGGAATACAGTTTTTTAAATGGAGTTTCCCATACCTTTGGGATTTCCCCGACAAATTTGTAGTCGTCGTCCAGTGTAAAACCTTCATTGGTGATTTCCACTTCGGTCAGTTCCTCCCGATGTTGGTATTCGATATCAAACTGGGTATTTACGAAATTCCGATCGAAACTCAGCCTAAGTTTGTAAACATGGTTGAAAGGAGGGGGAATGTCGCCCGTGCTGAAGTCCAGTTCCAGTCGGATAATATCTTCCGATTTAAGGTGCATGCCAAATGGGTTTTTTCTGAAAGGACAAAATTAGCCCATTAACGCTAAAAATGTTAAGCGCTTGGAAATTTAGTCTAGTTATATTTGTAATTACAAGATGGTAACGCATATGTCTGAAGAGAAACCAGTTTTGCAGGAGTACAACGATTTTATAGCCCAGGCACTTTACGAGCAGGGTTGGGTAGTGGTAGACGATTATTTGCCTGAGCAGTTGAGGGTAGGCTTGTTGGAAGAAAAGCAGGACTTGCTGAACCATGGTGTGTTTCGTCATGCAGGAATTGGGAAGGGGGATTCCTTTGCCATAAGGCCGGAGATACGAAGCGACAAAGTGTTCTGGATGGATGAGTCCGAACTATCGCCTATTCAGGAAGCGTATTGGCAGCTGATGGACAAATTGAGGCAAACGATCAATCAGCGGTGTTTTCTGGGGCTTCGGTCCTTTGAGTGCCATTTTGCTATGTATCCTCCGGGGTCTTTTTACCTGCGGCATTTGGATCAGTTTCAGGCAGTGAAATACCGAGTGGTAACCGTAATTTTATACCTAAACGATGATTGGAAAGAGGAGGACGGCGGCGCACTTCGCATCTACCTGCCCACGGCGGAGGGGGGTGAATCCCATACGGATATCCTACCGCAAAGTGGTAGATTGGTGGTTTTCCTGAGCGGGGAGATCCCTCATGAGGTGCTACCTACCCAACGTGAACGGGCTAGTATTACCGGCTGGTTTCGGGATGTGTCATACTAAAGCTACAGTTTAAGCCGGATTGAAATATTTTTCGGACCCTCTTTTAGGCTGAAGGCAGCTTTTTCAAAACTAGGAGGGCCAAACATTCCCCTGGCGTTGTTTGAAAAACCATAGGGGTCTTTGGGGATCCCGAACGCCCCGGTCCGAAATATACCGTCCCCGTCGTGATCGTGAAAGGTAGAAATGGCGTACGTCCCTACAGGGAGGCCACTGATAGATAGCTCTGCCTTACCGTCTGATATAGGGATCTTAAAACTTCGATAGGCTTTGGCCGGGTTGTTTGGAAAACCCTCCGGCTGATTGAAAAGGAGCACGTGTACAGAGCCTTCGTTATGAGGTAAATGCGTGAAGGTTATACGAAACTGACTATTGGTAGGCATGCTCATCCAGCAATATAGGATCAAAAAAACTAACTGATTCATTTGTGGAAAGGTTTCAGGGTTTCCAGTTTGTTAATTTTGGAAGATGCGGTCATCTTAAAGGTATCAACGGATAAAATCCGCTTAGGGATGTGGTATTTGGGTAAATGCAGGCCAATGGTTATTAAAAAATCATTCATATCCGGATTGTCTGTTGTCACCCTTTCCGTGACCAACAGCAAGGCCTCACCGAGTAATTTGTCGGACGTTTTCCAGATAAAGAACCTATTATGGGGGAAATACTTTCTCCAATAGGGTTCCATTTCCTCTTCTATCAGCTCCGGATACAGCTTTACTCCGCCGGAGTTTACAACGAAATCTGCACGGCCCTTCCATTCAAACGTGGTGCTATCCATTAACTCCACTACATCATTGGTGTAGACCGTTTGTGCGATTGCCATTGGAGCTTTTATGACCAATTTGCCGGATTCAGATTGCGAAAACTTGACTCCCGGTAGAGCTTTGTATAGGAGTGGTCCGGAGGCTTTGAGGTCGGCCATGGCGATGTGAGAAACTGTCTCTGTCATCCCAAACGTCTGAAATACTCGACCTTTTAACGATTTTAATTTTTGCCGGAGTGAGGGGGGGGTGGGAGCACCGCCCACAAGCAGGTTGGCTATTCGATTGAGTGTTTTTAATCCATCCGGGTCTTCCATGCTTGCTTGCAGCTGCATGGGTACTACGGCCCCGAAGTCGATATCGATCTCGCGGATGGGACAGCTAATCACCGAACTAGGAGTTCTCAGAAATAGGCAACCTTTCCATTCCATGGCCCGTACCAGCATCATTTTTCCCGCTATCATGTCCGTATTTAGATTGCATAAAAGCGTGCACCCGATTCGGAGGCCTAGGTACTTTTTCGTTGCAGCCGCGCTTTTACGCATCAATTCCCTGTGAACTTGGATTTCTTTCGGAGCCCCCGTAGATCCAGAGGTCTTGAGGGTGAAATATTCCTCACCATGCAACCATTGCTGACAAAAGCGCAGTGCCGCTTCCCATGTTTGATCTTTTGCACGCCAATCGCCTCGCTTCAGTTGATCGAAGGTGAGGATCTCTGAGGACGTAATAACCAATTCTCTGTATGCACGACGATGTGAATTCAACGGTGTACGGGGGTTATGGATTTTTAGATGGGCATAGGGATAGGTTTGAATCACCGGTTGCGCGAATCCGTCATCAAAATTCGCAAAAAATTCACGGAAGGCTAGTATCTTGCGGGTAAAAATTACGATCATGATCCATTGGAAGACGGTAAAGGAATTTGAAGATATCACTTATAAGAAGTGTAACGGTGTAGCACGCATCGCATTTAATCGACCGGAGGTGCGTAACGCGTTCCGCCCAAAAACCACCGGCGAATTGTACGAAGCTTTTTTGGACGCACGGGAGGATACGTCTATCGGCGTGGTATTGTTGTCAGCGGAGGGGCCTTCTCCCAAAGATGGTGTATTTGCTTTTTGCAGCGGAGGCGATCAACGGGCTAGAGGACATCAGGGCTATGTAGGAGAGGATGGCATGCACCGACTTAATATTCTTGAAGTACAACGTCTTATTCGGTTTATGCCGAAAGTGGTTATTGCCGTGGTGCCCGGATGGGCAGTAGGAGGGGGGCATAGCCTTCATGTGGTTTGTGACCTGACGCTTGCAAGCAAAGAGCATGCGATTTTTAAACAAACCGATGCAGATGTGACCAGCTTCGACGGTGGTTATGGTTCTGCGTACTTAGCCAAGATGGTTGGACAAAAACGTGCCAGGGAAATTTTCTTTTTAGGCCGCAACTACAGTGCCCAAGAGGCTTATGAAATGGGTATGGTCAATGGAGTAATTCCCCACGCCGAATTGGAGGATACTGCCTACGAGTGGGCCCAAGAGGTACTTGCCAAGTCACCTACTTCCATCAAGATGTTGAAATTCGCTTTCAACCTGACCGATGATGGAATGGTAGGCCAGCAAGTCTTTGCGGGTGAGGCCACCCGATTAGCCTATATGACCGAAGAGGCGAAAGAAGGCCGCAATGCCTTTTTGGAAAAACGCAAGCCTAATTTTAAACATATTAAATGGATTCCTTAG
This sequence comes from Lunatimonas sp., assembly GCF_020832325.1. Taxonomy (GTDB): domain Bacteria; phylum Bacteroidota; class Bacteroidia; order Cytophagales; family Cyclobacteriaceae; genus Lunatimonas. The sequence continues at coordinate 9,805 of NZ_JAFIEU010000042.1, read as the reverse complement.
AAGTTTTTTCTTGTCTTTGATACGTTTATGCCAGCGTTTGCTGATGGAGGATCTAGGTAGTATGGATAGGGTTTGGGCAATTCTTCTGCCATATCCAAATTAATTCTTGGATCAAGATGACTGGAGGGCTGGTTTGTGACTGTAGATTCGAAGCACCTCTCTTCAGTTTTTCGGTGTGCGATTCTAGCAACCTTGGCAAAGAAGCCACCGCCAAAATTGCCTAGTAACCACAAAATGGTCCGAAAGCACTATTACTAAAATCACACTAGTCTTAAACGAAACCCTAGCGGTATATTTGTTAGAAAATTATTCCCAATCATATAGCATTATGCAAATTTACCAATTGTCAGGTAAAGCTGGGTTATGGTAGTGTTATCTTAAGGTTGTTTTATTGTTAATCTTACTAAAATGTTAAAAAGAGTTTTTATATTGATTGCGCTATTGTCAGCGCTAAATTTTGAAAACATTTTTGCCCAGGGAAATCCGATCGATCAATTGATGACTAGGTTCGATACGGTCAATGGAATAGGGTTCATTCCCAGGGATAGTTCCTTTTCCATAAATCTTAGATTTAGAATGCAAAGCCGTTTTGAGGGTCGAGCATCCTCTGATGCTCCCCTTTCGATGTCGGAGAGGTCGTTTCTGACTAGGCGTGCTAGGCTCCATACATTTGGACACCTGTTAAATAACAGATTTCGTTATTCATTCCAGTTAGGGTTTACCCGTGGAGATTTAGATATTACAGCCATTGGATACCCCGCCCTTATACGGGATGCCGTGGTGTTTTATAGGGTGAATAAAAATTTCGAACTTGGAGCTGGCGTGATGAAACTCCCCGGTAACCGTCAGCGGGTTATTTCTTCAGCAGATCTTCAGTTTACCTCTCGGTCAATATTGAACGAAACATTTAATATTGATAGGGATAATGGATTTTTTGGTATATATAGAAATGACCTCAATGGATTTAGATATAATTTTATTGGAGCTTTGACAGTGGGTACCGGAAGAAATTTTGCGGTGGACCGGACTACCGGTGTGGCTTACAGTGGTAAGCTTGAATTACTTCCGTTTGGGAATTTTACTGGCAACGGGGATTATTTTGAGGGAGATTATTACAGGGAATCGACCCCTAAGCTATCCTTGGCAGGAAGCTATAACCATACCCAGGATGCAATTCGTACCGGTGGGCAGATCGGAATGCCTTTGTTTGGGGTGACCGATATGTCTACTGTATTGGTGGATGCACTGTTTAAATACCGAGGGTATGCTTTTTATGGTGAGTTTGCCTATAGAAGTGCAGAATCGCCCATCACCTCCGAAAACGGAATTTTGCGAAATGTGTATACAGGTAACGGATATAATCTGCAAAGCAGTTATATCTTCCCCTCAAATGTCGAGCTTGCAGCCCGGTTTGCCGGGGTTTCTCCAGGCAGAGATATTCAATCGGTAGAGGGGAGTGCTAACGAGGCTGCTGCAGTGGTTACCAAATACTTTAGATTTCACCGAATCAAAGCTCAGGCGGAGGTCACTTATAGAGATCTCAATGGGTATCGGTATAGAAATGACCTCCCTGCTGGCATGATATACCGATTCCAGATCGAGTTTGGTATATGAGAAAAAAGCCTGGCAACATTGCCAGGCTTTTTTCTGTAATCAGTTATTTGTTCAAAGGTCAAAAGTCCGTAGCCGTTTTAATTAGGAGACAAACCTTTTCACTGGTTCGAATTCAGGTCACTTTTCTCAACGGGTTTATATACCCGCTTTGATCAAATTAAGCGCAGAGCCCGCTTTGAACCAGCCAATTTGTCCCTCGTTGTAGGTATGGTTCACTTTGATTTGATCCCTGGAACCATCAGCATGATTTAATACCACAGTGAGCGGCTGTCCGGGGGCAAAAGTATCCAATCCAACAATGTCTATACTGTCATCCTCTTGTATGAGGTCGTAATCGGCAGGATTGTCAAAGGTCAACGCGAGCATACCCTGTTTCTTCAGATTGGTTTCGTGAATTCGAGCAAAGGACTTCACCAAGATCGCTCGGACACCCAAAAACCGGGGTTCCATAGCTGCATGTTCCCTTGAAGAACCTTCTCCATAGTTCTCGTCACCCACGACGATAGAACCCACGTTATGCAGCTTATACTGACGCTGAACAGCAGGTACTTCACCGTATTCACCATTTAGTTGGTTTTTCACTTTATTGGTTTCACCATTGTATGCATTTACAGCACCAATCAGCATGTTATTGGAGATATTGTCCAAATGCCCTCTATACCTCAGCCAAGGTCCAGCCATGGAGATGTGGTCGGTGGTACATTTCCCCTGCGCCTTGATGAGTAGTTTTAGGCCAGTCAGGTCTGTTCCCTCCCAAGCGGCAAAGGGTTCCAAAAGCTGAAGTCTCTCTGATTGGGGATCAACGAGTACATCTACTTTAGACCCGTCTTCTGCGGGTGCCTGATAACCGGCATCTTCCACCGCAAATCCTTTCGTAGGCATTTCCAGTCCCATGGGTTCTTCCAGCATAACAGCCTTGCCGTCTTCGTTTACAAGCGTGTCTTTCATGGGGTTAAACGTCAAATCACCAGCGATAGCCATGGCTGTCACAATTTCAGGAGAGGCCACAAACGAGTGGGTATTCGGGTTGCCGTCTGCTCTTTTGGCGAAATTTCGGTTAAAGGAGGTGATGATAGAGTTTTTCTCTTGTTTTTCCGCACCGTGCCTCGCCCATTGACCGATACAAGGTCCGCAGGCATTGGCCAACACCACACCGCCCATATTTTCAAAAATGCCCAGGAAACCATCTCTTTCCACCGTGTAGCGTACCTGCTCCGAACCGGGTGTTATGGTATATTCCGACTTGGCTTTTAATTTTTTGTCTACCGCCTGCTGAGCCAGAGAGGCTGCCCGTGAAATATCCTCGTACGAAGAGTTGGTGCAGGATCCGATCAATCCTACTTCCAATTTCTGTGGCCATCCGTTTTCTTTAACCGCTTCGCTGAATTTGGAAAGTGGCCAGGCCAAATCTGGAGTGAATGGACCATTGATATGAGGCTCAAGCTCGGATAAGTTGATTTCGATTACTTGGTCAAAGTATTTTTCGGGGCTTTCATACACCTCATCGTCTCCGGTAAGGTGCGCTTGGATATCGTTGGCAAGGTCTGCCACCTCGGCCCTACCAGTTCCTCGCAAGTAGGCTTCGGATTTTTCGTCGTAACCAAAAATAGAGGTGGTTGCACCGATTTCAGCGCCCATATTGCAGATGGTACCTTTTCCTGTAGCCGATAGTGATCTGGCACCTTCGCCAAAATATTCTACGATGCTACCGGTTCCTCCTTTTACTGTGAGGATACCTGCAACCTTCAAGATTACATCCTTTGCAGACGTCCAGCCCGAGAGTTTACCGGTGAGTTTTACACCGATAAGTTTGGGGAATTTAAGCTCCCAAGGCAATCCTGCCATGACATCGCAGGCATCGGCTCCGCCCACACCTATGGCAACCATGCCCAACCCACCTGCATTAGGGGTATGTGAATCGGTACCGATCATCATCCCGCCAGGGAATGCATAATTTTCCAATACCACCTGGTGGATGATACCCGCCCCTGGCTTCCAGAAACCCAATCCATATTTGTTAGAAACCGAAGCTAGGAAATCGTATACTTCTTTATTTTTGTTTTTGGCTTTTTCCAAATCGGTACTTGCACCTATCTCTGCCTGAATCAGGTGATCGCAATGTACGGTAGATGGGACAGCTACTTTGGATCTTCCAGCCTGCATAAACTGTAAAAGCGCCATTTGAGCCGTGGCATCCTGCATAGCTACCCGATCGGGCTGGAAATCCACGTAGTCCGTTCCTCGAGAGTAGGCCTGATTGGCATCTCCCTGAGACAAATGTGCATAAAGGATTTTTTCAGTCAGTGTAAGCGGTTTTCCTACCGCCTTTCGAGCTGCTTCTATTTTAGCCGGAAAACTGGCATACACAGCCTTGATCATTTCTATATCGAATACCATTGGAAATGTATTATGGTTATGTTTACTTGAAAATTCAATTGCCCGCAAAGATATAAAAATCAGCCAAAAAAACCTGTTAAAGCGGTTTCTTTACCTTATTTATAACGAATACAGCGTGGCCGGTGACCAAAAGAATAAAGGACTCTCTGGGTCGAAAAGTGATCAGGTCAGTGAAAGTAAGAACTCCAGGGTGTCCATATTGTCTGCATAATCGGACAAACCAGGACATTGGGTGGTTCCGAATTCAAGCGAACCCGGAAACCACCCATTTCGGCTAACGGAACATTGAATGTTGTCAGATGCGGTCTGAAAGGTTTCGCTAAGGCTGGCCGGGTCTGTGTAATAACTGTAGTGAACTACCGATATGGGGGATACCCACTCGTTCGATTCACGCATCAACAAAAAACCGTTGTCCAGATGAGGTTCGTTGTTTACGAGATATATGGACTTGTTGTAGTCATAGTTGTTGGCGTACTTGTGGTGGTCCATCACTTGTTTCATGCTGTCTGAGGCTTTCAAAAAATCCATCACTTGTTGGTAGTCGCTGACGAAGATTTTGGAAACGTTCCGGCATCCTAGCCCAAAATATTGCAACACATCCGTGGACAGACGTTCCAGATCTGAGGTGGTTTCTTTGCCGTCCAAAATAGCAACGGAACTACGGTTTTTTCGAATGATGTGAGGATACTGTCCGAAATAATAGTGAAAGTATCTTGCGGAATTATTGCTGCCTGTGGCGATATAGGCATCCATTCCTTGCAATCTCTCAGCCCAATTTACTTGTTTGGCAAACTGCGGTTCGATAGTTATCAGCTTATCAATCAGCCAAGGAATTAACACGCTATCCGTGGAACTGAGCTTGATATGCGCTTTATGGCCGGAGACCAGAACACATAGCAAATCGTGGAATCCAACCCCTGGAATATTTCCAGCCAGCACCAAGCCGATAGATTTTGGTTGGGATGGGAGGTTTATGGAGTAGGAGGAGGTCCATTTTGAAAGTTTATCCGTATCTAAAAAAGCTTTTATTCCCTGTATAGAAAGAATGGCCTGCTGGGGTACAAACCACGGATTGTTTCCCCATACCTTACGAAGCAGGGATTCATGTTCTTCGGCAGATATTTCTTCTAGTAAGGTACCCAACGTACCAAGTGCTTGAATGCGGTGTTCCAAAGTGAAGGCCATGGGAAGAAATTAACGTATACAAAGGGCGAAGTAGCAGGATATGCCCTATGGAAAGTAAAATGATTGCTGATGCAAAGGTATCTAATACCAATCAAAATTCCTTCCTGAGCATCTCAAACCTTCCATTTACTTAGTATAACAACTAATGTATGTGAATATTTTATTGCGTTTCCCAAACCAAAATGCTTGTTGAATTGTATTATGGTTAGTAGTTTTGCAAACAAGTTAAAAGACGTACTGCGATGGCAATAATGATAACAGATGAGTGCATCAACTGTGGTGCATGCGAACCGGAATGTCCTAACACGGCAATCTACGAAGGCGGGATTGAGTGGACTTGGGCCGGAGGAACGAATTTGAAGGAAGTGACCCTGGAGGACGGCACGGTAATCGATGCAACTGAAAAGCAAGAACCGGTGTCAGACGAGTTTTATTACATTGTGACCGCTAAGTGCACCGAGTGTACCGGGTTTCATGAGGAGCCTCAGTGTGCGGCAGTATGCCCGGTGGATTGCTGTGTGGATGATCCGGACCATCGAGAGTCAGAAGAAGATTTGTTGGCCAAAAAGATTTACATGCACGGGGAGTAAGTGATAAGTGTCGGCTTCACATCTACGTACAGACCTATAAAATTGTGTTTTCTATAAATAATTTTGTCGGTTGTCACATTTTAGTCAAAAAAAAATTGCTGTTTCATTTGAATTTAACCTTTGTTTTGGTTTATCTTGCTGATAAATTTATTTTTGATTAAAAAAAGTAGGAAAGTGGAAGACAACAAGGATTACGACAGAGACGAAATCTTCTCGAAAAAGGTAAAGGCAGGCAAAAGGACTTACTTTTTTGACGTGAAATCAACCCGGTCTAACGACTATTACCTCACCATTACGGAGAGTAAGCGCAAGATGCGGGAAGAAACTTTTTTCTACGAAAAGCATAAGATCTTCTTGTACAAAGAGGATTTTAACAAATTTCTGGATGCGTTGCAGCGAACGGTGGATCACGTCAAGAACGATCTGATGCCCGAAGTAGACTTTACTCAATTTGAAATCGACCCTGATTCACAGGACAACGACTCAGATAACTTCAGAGATGATTTAAAGTGGGACTGATAGGATTCGGTCCCGTTGAATTCTTCTTAGTGCACGGAGAATTCGGTGGGGGCATTAATTGATTGCCTGTAATATTTAGACTCTTGGAATTCTTTACATCTGATGGTAGGGTTTTCCAAGAGTGATTTTTGTATTTTTGTAGCTATGAACAGGGTAGTGGTTAAATTGCTTTTCGTCCTGTTGGTAGTTCTACTGCTTGGGTGGTACTTTTCCAACATAAGTCTGTATTTTATATTTTCCTTAGTGATAGCTGCTGTTTTACGTCCCATGACCAACCGGATCAATAGTCTGTATGTGATGGGGCAACCAGTGCCCCGAGCGTTTGCAATTTTCATGTCTTTTGCCGCGGTGATTGCCTTGATTTCCTTCTTGGTTTTGTTGTTTATTCCACTTTTCAGAACTCAATTTGCCCTGCTGAACGAGTTAGATATCACCTACCTATATGAACAGATTCAAAAACCCGCAGCCTATGTGGAAAATATCCTAATTCGGTACAATTTGGTTATCAATGAGCCCGGGTTTTTGTTAGCCGTAATACGCGAAAATTTGCTTACTAGCTTGGGTGGGCTGGATATTCAGGGATTTGTCAATCGGTTTATTTCTGCTACCAGTACCCTGTTGATCAGTATTTTGGCGATCTCGTTCATCACGTTTTTTCTGCTGTTGGAAAATGGGCTGTTGCGGAGAAATATTATCAATTTTGTTCCAAATGCGTATTTTGAGCTGGCGGTGTCGACTTTTCACAAAGTGGAAAGGCTCCTGTCAAATTATCTTATTGGTCTCTTGGTTCAGATGACATCCATATTTTCCATAGCGGCCATTGGTTTGTTGCTCATGGATATTGAGTATGCGATGAGTATCGCAGTATTTGCAGCCGTGGCCAATCTGATCCCCTATGCTGGCCCTATATTAGGAGCTTCTTTCGGTATTTTGGTGGGTTTATCTACGGGCAATTTTCCAGAGGCTACCGAGGTGTACCTGTTTCTTGCCAAAGTATTGAGTGTTTTTGCGGTGGTACAGCTCTGCGATAACATCCTTTTACAGCCCATGATTTTCTCTAAATCGGTAAAAGCCCACCCTCTTGAAATTTTTGTTGTTATCTTTGCCGGGGCAAAAGTTGCCGGAGTCTTGGGAATGATCTTTGCCATCCCCGTTTATACCATTTTTAGGGTTTCGTTCAAGGAATTTTACAAAGGGTATAAAGACTACAGGATATTCAAAATTGATAAGATATAATTGATTCATGGGATTAAAATGTGGGATCGTTGGGTTGCCAAACGTAGGAAAGTCAACCCTGTTCAACGCGTTGTCCAGTGCAAAAGCTGAGGCGGCTAATTTTCCATTTTGTACGATAGAGCCGAATGTAGGTGTGGTCACAGTACCAGATCGCCGACTACAGGTTTTGGAGGAGCTTGTAAGCCCACAACGCGTACTGCCAACAGTCATCGAGTTCGTGGACATTGCCGGACTGGTGAAAGGGGCGAGCAAAGGAGAAGGTTTGGGTAATAAGTTTTTGGCCAACATACGGGAAGTAGACGCCATTATTCACGTCATTCGTTGTTTTGAGGATGACAATATCGTGCACGTAGCCGGCAGTGTGGATCCACTGTTCGACAAGGAGGTGATCGATACCGAATTGCAGCTAAAAGACCTGGAATCGATCGAAAAGAAAATCCAAAAGAATGAAAAAATTGCCAAGTCGGGCGATGCAAAGGCTAAGAAGATTCTAAGCACCTTGCTAACATTTAAGGAAGGTTTGCTTGCCGGTAAAAATGCCCGTGCCATCGAAGTGGAAGAAGAGGATCTGGAGGCGGTGTATGACCTGCACCTGTTGACTATCAAGCCTGTGCTCTATGTGGCCAATGTCTCCGAGCAAGAAATTAATTCAGGCAACAGCCACGTGGACAAACTATCGGAAGTAGCGAAGTCCGAAGGGGCGGATGTTGTAGTGCTTTGCGCGGCGTTGGAAGCACAGATTGCAGAATTTGAAGAGGAAGAGGAAAAGCAAATGTTCCTGGCGGAGTATGGTCTGGAGGAAAGTGGATTAAACCGACTGATTGGTGCTGCTTACAAGTTATTGAATCTGATCACGTATTTCACGGCAGGCGTTCAAGAAGTTAGGGCTTGGACCATCAAAAAGGGATGGAAGGCACCGGCCGCGGCGGGGGTTATTCACAGTGATTTCGAAAAAGGCTTTATCAAAGCAGAGGTAATCAAGTTATCAGACTATGAACAACACAAAACTGAGGCAGCATGCCGGGAAAACGGCAAAATAGCAATTGAAGGGAAAGAATACGTGGTCAAAGACGGTGATATTATGCATTTTCGTTTTAACGTCTAAATAAATTAAAATTTTATTGTTAAGTTTGTTGCAACTTATTCACCCAAAAGTTAGTTATCCACTTATGAAAATGTGTAAAATCATTGTTTAACTTTTCATTTTTACCGTCGTGAGAATCAGATTAATATTTTCATTAAAAAACAAAGGTGCTTACCTACCTTTCCATCACCAGTATATACTGGCGCAATTCCTAAAAGGACTAATTGTCAAAGGAGGGAATGAAACATTTTTCAACTACAATTACTTCAACTTCTCTGGTCTGAAAGGACAGACCAAGGTTAGTAGAAGTGGCCTACATTACTACTCCAGCCTAGTAACGCTTGTATTGTCAGCACCTGACCAAGAGTTTCTAGATTACCTATTGGAGCAGGTGTTTAAAACGCCAAAGATTGAGTTGGGAAATCTAATCCTATCACCTGAATACACTGAAAAAGAGACAGAACCCGAGTTGGAAACTGCCAACAAGTTTGTTTGCATCTCTCCATTGGTTTTGCTCATGCCCACCTTCGACGACGAGTCAGGAAAACGTTTCATCAATCCAGATACCGACGAGTTTTCGGACCTGTTGTATGAATCTACCCTTACCCGAATGGAGAAATCCGGCTGGTACTCCCAAGAGCAAATGGAGTCTTTCTACAAGTTTCAGGTGGTTCCGGATATGAATTATGTGAACAAGCTCAGGGAGCAGCAAAAGAAATTTGCGCGTATATACTCCGTCTATGACATGGACGTGAAGTATGAAGTTAGGGGGTATACCCTTCCGTTTACGCTGTATGCAGCCGAGGAAGTTCAGGACTTTGTGTTTAAATGTGGGTTGGGAGCTTTCACCCACAAAGGATTTGGTATGCTCGATCTGGCCAATAACATGCCAAGTCAGCGAACCGAGCCTTATAAATTTAAGCGTGAAGGGTTCGTGCCCTATCGACAGCACATCAACGAAAACCTGCCCAAGCGGGAAGATGGCGATGTTCCTGATTCCAGCGAGGAATAAAAAAAGAGAGAAGGCTACCTTCTCTCTTTTTTTTAGTGTGCCGTGCATGGTAACTAACTAGGTGGTGAAAGTCCACTGTGGGGGTTTGTAATCGCCAACCACTAGCCAATAGCAAGGGTGTCCATCGTGAGGTGGAATCTGAAGGAAGCAGGCGGCAAAACTCTGCCC
>NZ_JAFIEU010000038.1 GCF_020832325.1 Lunatimonas sp. | reverse complement strand
GAGTTTTGCCGCCTGCTTCCTTCAGATTCCACCTCACGATGGACACCCTTGCTATTGGCTAGTGGTTGGCGATTACAAACCCCCACAGTGGACTTTCACCACCTAGTTAGTTACCATGCACGGCACACTAAAAAAAGGCTGAATCAATCAGCCTTCTCGGTTACTACTTCTTTGGCATGGTACCAAACACATAATCCCATATCGGAGTGCTCACGCCAAAAGCTACGTCTGGATCCTTATAATGGTGAATGGCGTGATTTACCCACAATACCTTTAAGAAATTTTTTGGAGGTTGGAAAGCATGCACGATATAGTGAACGCCCAAATAGCCTGCATAGCCCACCAGAAATCCCGGAAGAAAGTAAAAGGCATATTCACCCATGATGAAGTCAAATACGAAATACAAAATAACTGCGTACATGGCCGAAATAAAAGGTGGCATGGCCAATCTATCCTTGTCTTTGGGATAGTCGTGGTGTACACCGTGCATCGAATACTGAACTTTGTCCTTGAACTTGCTATCCGGCTCCATGTGGTACAAATACCTGTGCATGATGTATTCCACAAAAGTAAACGTGAGGAATCCACCAACTAAAAGAGCAATCGCCCCCAAAAAACTAATCGTTGTCGTAGCTATGCCCCAGTATAGCGAATACGTGCCTAACCCTAAAAACATCGCAATCGGTACACTGATGTGTGTTCGGCTTATTTTCTCCAAAACGGGGTTAGCGAACATACGCGCGGATCCGTTATTATCCGGTCTTTCCAATCTACCTATTTTCTTCATCCTTCTGATAATTTTTTCAAAATTAACAAAGCTCCCCATACTATCGGGTTGATTTGCCTCATGCTCCTTTTCTTGACAATTTCAAGGATGCAAATTAAACGTATTTTTAGCCTTGTGTGGTTTCATTTTCCCACTAAAATAAAAATGATTTGCATCATTTAGCCAGCTCCAAAACGGCATTTTCTACTGTCTTTTGATAAAAGGCCTCGTAAAGCGGCAGAATTTTAGACACATCAAAATCCTTTGCTCTTGCAAGAGCATTTTCTTTAAAACGGGGTAAATTTTCATCCGAAAGTATTTCCAAGGCCCGCTCCGTCATGGTTTCTACGTCACCGACGTCACAAACGTATCCAGTAACCCCATCCAAGTTCAGTTCAGGAATTCCACCTGCATTTGATGAAAGCACCGGTACTTCACAGGCCATGGCTTCCAACGCCGCTAGTCCAAAACTTTCTTTTTCAGACGGCATTAGAAACAAATCGGCGAGCGACAGCACCTCCTCCACGGCTTCTAGTTTACCCAAAAACCGAACATCTTCGCAGGTGTCGTATTGGCGACAGAGGCGCTCCATCTTGTCTCTCTCTGGACCGTCACCCACCAAAAGTAGCTTTACAGGTATCACCTTCCGTACCTTTTTGAACACCTTCAACACATCCTCTACCCGCTTTACTTTTCTGAAGTTAGAGGTATGTACCAGGAGCTTTTCGCCATTTGGGCAGATGGCTCGCTTAAAGTGCTCCTTCTTTTGTCGTTTAAACCGCTCTAAATCTATGAAATTGGGAATAACTTCAATGTGCCGTTTTACGTCGAAATGCTCGAAGGTGGCCCTTCTCAAGTCCTCCGAAACAGCTGTGACCCCATCCGACTTATTGATACTGAAGGTAACCACCGGTTCATAGCTCGGATCCTTCCCTACCAATGTAATATCGGTTCCATGCAGTGTGGTGACTACGGGAATATGCACTCCCTGTTCCTTCAGTATTTGTTTGGCCATATAGGCTGCCGAAGCATGGGGGATCGCGTAGTGTACATGGAGCAGGTCCAACTCCTCGTATTTGACCACATTCACCATTTTACTGGCCAACGCAAGTTCGTAGGGTGCATGTTCAAATAGCGGATAGCTCTTGATATCTACTTCATGGTAGAATAAATTCTCATTGAATAAGTCTAATCGGGACGGTTGGCTGTAAGTGATAAAATGTATTTTATGTCCTTCTTTTGACAATGCTTTACCCAACTCGGTAGCGACTACCCCGCTGCCGCCAAACGTCGGATAACAAACGATCCCAATCTTCATAGTTGCTTCTGTATATACGCTCAGGTGCTTAACATAAAAACACCCTCGATTTGTTCAATTCCCTGCCAATAGAAATGGACGACTGAATGACCGATACACAATATCGTGTACCTCCCCCCTAATTTTCTCCTTATTGATCAGATTGTTACCGGCGCTCGGGTTTACTCGGTTGGACAAAAATACAAAGACCAACTCATTCGCAGGATCTGCCCAAACTGCCGTGCCGGTAAATCCTGTGTGGCCAAAGGTATCCTTAGGAGCTAGCTTACCCACCGCGGCCCTTTTGGATGGATCTGGCTCCGGCCTATCCCAACCCCAGCCCCTTCGTGTATAGGGTGACTGTTTGTCTATAAAGGCCTGCACGGTCTCGGAATCGTAAAAGTCCAGGTATCCATACTTTCCTCCCTGTAGCATAAGCTGCATCATAATAGCCAGATCATTGGCTGTCCCGAACAATCCCGCATGTCCCGCTACTCCCCCGAAAATTGCCGCACCGGGATCATGAACATAACCCTGCACCAAGCCTTTCCTAAATGTCTTATCTTCTTCCGTGGGCGCAATATTCGCTGGATCTACCAATCGCTGAGGATGGTAACCCAGTCTGTAGGTGCCCAGAGGATCGAAGAAGTTTTGCCTCAAAAAATCATCCATCGGCTGCTGGGTAATCTCCTCGATCATCCGATGCAATAAATACATCCCTACATCCGAATAGGTATAGGTGTACCGATGGCTGTCCCTTGCCCCGGTACGCTTCAGGTTAGATTGTACCGTCCACTTCCAAACAGAATCGGGAAGCGCCTTGTGCGCATACATGTTTTGGGAAACAGGAAGTATAAAGTCGCCGGTAGGCGTGGGACTGTAAAATTCTGGTCTCCAATCTCCTCCCTGAATAGTTTGCTCATGATGGGGGATCCAGCCCAACAAGCCGGCCTCATGGGTCATAATATCGCCCAGCCTCAAACGTTCCTTATTGGTACCCCTGAGTTCCTCCAAATATTTCCCTATAGGATCCTCCATCTGTATGAGGCCCCGACTCTTCAAAAACATCATTACCTGGGTTGTAGCCATCACCTTGGTCAGAGAGGCCAAATCGTACACGGTACCTGCTCCCACCTGCTTTGACTGGGTATAGTCCAAATGCCCATAGCCTTTTTCGAAAACTACCTTTCCGTTTTTGGCCACCAATACAACGCCACCCGGGAAGGCCCGCTTACCAATAGAGGCCTCCATCACTTCATCGATCTGCATTAGCACCCGGCTGTCCATCCCCACCGACTCTGGCGCAGCATAGGCCAGCCTAGGCACCTCCGTAGTCTCGCATCCCATCCCTTGCAGCAGGCTGCTGCTAAGGCTGACCGGCAGAGTACCTGTGCCAGGCCTAGCACCAAACAGCACTTGAGGTACCAGCTTCTCCGTAAACTCGTTTTCTTCGTAGGCTAAAACCAGGTTGGGCAGAGATTCAAAGTTTCTAGCCGCATAGGCATTCCCAAAAACGACCGTAATCACCCGATGCTTTTGACTTAGCCGCTTGATCAATTGGACATCCGAGTCCTGAATACCAAAGTTCCTTCGGGGGTTATTGGTGACACCCATCACCCCCACCACAAGGGTACCATAGTCCTTTAGGTTTTCTTCCAGCGCTTTGAAGTTATCCAAGTTACTGTTTGAGCGTAGTGTATAGTGTGTAAATTTGCCGTACTTGCTGAGGTACTCCTTGAATACCTCTCCCCTCCCGCCAATAGTAAGCGATGCCATCTGTTGGGTGTCCACATGCCGGATGGGGATGTCGACGTGGTCGTTTTTGGCAACCGTGATGGAAGATGCGTATAGCTGCTCAATGAGTGCCTTGGTGCCAAATGTACTTATTCGCTCCACCATACGGTTTGGATTTACCCGTTGCACTTTATCTAGGCCAGCCCAATACTTTGCATTCAAAATCTTCCTTACTCTTCGGTCTATATCTACCTCGCTAAGCTCACCTCTTCGAACCGCATCCATGATAAGCGCTTTCGATCTGGGTACATTTTCGGAGTATAACAACACATCATTTCCAGCTTTCAAAGCCATGAGATCCACCTCTCCCGGAGGATATAGGTTGCTTACACCTTTCATGTTTAAGGCGTCGGTAAAAACAAGCCCTTCAAATTGCATTTCCTCTTTTAACAACTGAGTCACCACCCTCGGTGACAAAGTAGTCGGCTGCTTGGGGTCACTTCCCAAACTTGGCACATGAAGATGGGCAACCATCACACTCATAAGACCTTCCTTAAACAATTCCCTGTAGGGGTATAAATCAACGTCCATGATCTGTGCCCGGGAGTTATGAATGACGGGAGTAGTGTAATGAGAATCCGAATTGGTATCTCCATGTCCGGGAAAATGCTTTGCGTTCGCCATGATACCGTTTTCTTGCATCCCTTTCATATAGGCCACTGACTTTCTACCGACCAGCTCCTTCTCTTCGCCAAAAGCGCGGTAGCCAATTACCGGATTGTCGGGATTTGAATTCACATCCACAACGGGCGCAAAATTGATATGCATTCCCATTTCTTTAAACTGTCGGGCTATCTCTCCTCCCATCTGATATATCAGCTGATCATTGGGACTGGCACCTAAGGTCATCTGTTTGGGAAACTGCAACACACTATCCAGTCGCATCCCGGGGCCCCACTCGGCATCCATTGCGATAAATAGTGGAACTTGGGACACCGATTGAAAATGATTGGTCAAATGAGCCTGACGCACCGGCCCACCTTGGAAAAAGATAAGTCCGCCCAATTTGTGCTCTTGGATCAAACGGGTCAACTCATCCTTGTGTCTTTGGTCTTTGTTTGAATAGGCAGCCACCATAAAAAGCTGGCCAAGACGATCCTCAAATGACAGGCTGTTAAAAACGCTATCCACCCACTTGGCCTTCTGCCGCTCATCCTTACTAATCAACGGGTCACGCGGGTCAATCGCCTTCCCGCCCTCAGCGAACAGTACCTGCATCCACCCAAAGAGGATACCCAACACCACACAAACTTTTTGAGTCATGAAACCGTTTAAATTTTATCTATACTGAATTTAGGGTTAGCTTTGTGAGCTATTTGCCTAGTATCAAACGTACATATTTTCAACCTGTCAACCTACCAAAAGTTGATAAACTGTTGAAATTTTATGTCAATTACAGGCCGTCGATGGGGTTTATGCTAAATTTCATGTAAAAATATCGGCACCAGCAATCGTGCAACAAATAAAACGCACCTTTGACGTTTGCTACCCCTATTCGGGAAACAAAACGATATACACGGCTACAGGTGCATAACAACGTAAACCGGTAAAATAGAGACTACCTGACCGCTATTAGTTGGTAGCTGCAAGCCAAGCAGTTTGATGGTTGGTAACTATGCGAACTGCACAACGGTACCCATTACCTATCTGCCGGCCCTTTATGCGGAACAGGCGATGATCGCTATATGACAATTATACACAGATGAAATCGAGCATGACGTAGCCGTCACACAGTGGGATGACTATCCGCCATGCGAGATTCCATGTGACCATTGAAAAATCAATTATAGACACATGAAATCGAGCATGACGTAGCCGTCACACACTGGGATGACTATCAAACATGCGAGATTCCATCTGACCATTGAAAAACAATTATAGACAGATGAAATCGAGCATGACTTAGCCGTCACACACTGGAATGCCCCGATATTCGGGGTAACCATGCGAGATTCCATCTGACCTTTGAAAAACAAAAAATAAACAGATGAAATTTCCATCTATATTCAGAGTAAACCAACCCCACAGATTTCAGATTACGCCAAGGCACTACGACCCGGTGAAGGAAGAAATCCACCAACGCACAGAGCGCATCAAACGCGAGCTCCAGCAAGAGGGTATTTTGGATCCTGAGGGTGACGATGCCGATAGGCCCAACTCCTTTCGCGGCGGATCATCGATACGGGGTGCCTTCACCCAAGGGAGCCCGATCAAACGCAAGCCAAGCAGCCTTTTCGAAAGTACTGGTATGATCCGATTGATCATAATGATCATCCTTATCGGGGGATTTGGGGGATACATCTACCTAGGACCTGAGGTTCTCTACTATTTTCTATACCTAGGTGGTGCAATTGCCGCCTTGGTGGCCCTGTTTAGGCTAAAATCGGTAGGTACAAAATGAATGACCTAATTCAACTCCTTCCTGATGCCATAGCCAATCAAATTGCAGCCGGTGAGGTAGTACAGCGTCCAGCCTCCGCCTTAAAGGAGCTTTTGGAAAACTGCCTCGATGCTGGCGCCAAAAACATCAAGGTAATCGTAAAAGAGGGAGGAAAACAGCTAATTCAGGTGATTGATGATGGTATAGGCATGTCACTAACAGATGCCCGTATGTCTTTTGAACGGCACGCCACCTCCAAAATCCGTAAATCCGACGACCTATTTTGCATCCGAACCTTTGGCTTTCGCGGCGAGGCGCTCGCCTCTATTGCGGCAGTGGCGCAAGTAGAAATGAAGACCAAGCGTCCCCAGGACGAACTGGGCACACTGCTGTGTATTGAAGGCTCGGAAGTAAAAAAGCAAGAACCCATTAGCTGTGCAGATGGCACCTCTATTTCCGTAAAAAACTTATTTTTCAATGTCCCTGCCCGCCGAAATTTTCTTAAATCCAATGCGGTGGAAACGAAACATCTGGTGGAAGAATTTCAACGGGTAGCGCTTTCCTACCCGGAGGTGGCTTTTACCTTCTACCAAAACGACATGCAGCTGTTCAACCTATCCCCGGGAAAACTCGGCAAGCGTATTCTAGGTGTGTTGGGACAGGGATACCAGGATCAACTGATCGTATGCCATGAAGAAACACCTCTGCTGCGGATAAAGGGCTACATTGGTAAACCAAGCAGCGCAAAGAAGACACGGGGTGATCAGTATTTTTTTGTCAACAATCGGTATATTAAAAGCAATTACCTACACCATGCGGTGGTAAGCGCCTTTGAGGGCTTGATGGCGCCGGATCAACATCCCTTTTATACACTCTTTCTGGAAATTGACCCCAGCCACATAGACATCAACGTACATCCCACGAAGACGGAAATTAAATTTGATGACGAGCGGACCATCTATGGTGTCCTAAAAGCTGCCATCAAACAATCGCTGGGAGCACACCATGTGGTACCTTCTATTGATTTCAGTCTGGACGTGAATTTCACGGATACTTGGAGACAAGATACCACCCAAAGCCAAGAAGTCCAGTCGGAGCACACCTACAAAAATTTTAACGGTCCTGCGTTTCGCAAACAAGACGTAAGCGGCTGGGAAAAACTATTTGACAATAGGGGCCTCCCGGAACGGGGTGATGAAGACAGCCTCCTCGCTCGACGGAATGAAGAAACCGAAACAATCACCTTTTCGAGCCGGGCAAATCTTACTGACCAAGTCGATCGGCGGGATCTACCTGAGCAAAAGATCACAGGAAATACCTTTCAGGTAGAGTCGAAGTACATTATTGCACAGGTGTCCACGGGCATACTTTTGTTTGACCAGCAAGCAAGTCACGAGCGCATACTATACGAACGGTTTGTGCGGCAACTGGATATCTCTAAGGGCGCCTCCCAGCAGTGTCTGTTTCCGCAGACGGTAAACCTTAGCCCAGCAGACTATGTATTGGTGATGGAACTACAAGAAGAGCTGAACAGCCTAGGGTTCGTGGTGAGTTCTTTTGGCAATCACACGGTAATCATCAACGGTGTTCCGGCAGATGTTGCCATCACCAACGAAAAGGCCTTGTTTGAATCCCTGCTGGAGCAATTCAAACATTTCAAATCCGAACTTTCCCTAGATAAGCGCGAAAACCTTGCCCGCTCATTGGCAAGGCGCTCAGCTATAAAAACCGGACAAAAGCTCAGCCCCCAAGAAATGGAAAATCTGGTAGGCAGACTATTTGCCTGCCAAAATCCAAATTATAGCCCCACGGGGAACAAAACCTTCGTAAAATTAGATTTAACTAAAATAGACAGTTTTTTCAATCAATAATCAATCCCTATCTATGTTTAGAGCCTTAACCCCAACCGTGAAAAACCTCTTGCTGATCACCATCGGCATGCACATCATCACGGTATTTTTTATGCCCCAGCTAAAGGCTTGGTTTGCGTTATACCATATCGAGTCCCGATTCTTTCTACCCTTCCAATTTGTCACCTACATGTTCATGCATGCCGATTTTTGGCATCTCTTCAGCAACATGTTTGGTCTATTTATCTTCGGACCGCTGTTAGAACAATTTCTCGGACCCAAAAAAATCATCATTCTCTGGATGGTCTGTGGAGTAGGATCTGGGATATTATATTCCGGATACAACGTGTATAAAATCAATCGGCTCAATAGTCAAATAGAGGCATTTACCGAAAATCCCGACCCCGAAGTATTTAATCGTTTTGTCACGTCAAACAGGCACTTGTTCAATGCAAGCATCTACGATCTGGTAGACGCTTACAGTAGAAACCCCGACAATCCCGAACTCATAGACCGGGCCACTCGAAACATGCTGGGAATCAGAGATCGGCAAGTGAACATTCCCATGGTGGGCGCTTCGGGTGCCTTATTTGGTGTTTTGATTGCATTCGGAATGCTTTTTCCCAACACCCAACTGTTTTTGCTTTTCCCACCGATACCGATAAAAGCAAAATACCTCGTACTGTTCTATGGACTATACACGGTATATCATATATTTGCAAGTAATCCCGCCGACAACGTCGCCCATTTCGCCCATCTTTCGGGATTGGTCATTGGGGCATTCTTGGTAACCTATTGGAAAAGGGATCGGAGAAATTTCTACTAACATGTACGGAGGATTTTGGTATAACATTAAAAACGCCTTTAACCAGAAAAATAACGGGCTTTACAAACTATTGGCGATCAATATTTTGTTATTTGTTACGTTCATGGTTTTGCGGGTGTTTCTCACCCTGGGAGGGGCTAACGACGTCTATAGGTCCCTGATTTCGTTTTTTATGATGCCAGCTTCCATTCCGGAATTCATTACGAAGCCCTGGACGTTGTTTACTTACATGTTTTTGCACGAGAGCTTCTTCCATGTCCTGTTCAACCTATTGTTTTTGTACTGGTTCGGGCTGTTGGTACATGACTTTCTGGGTAGCCGAAAATTGGTCAACCTATACATCCTTGGAGGGATTACAGGGGGAATATTCTACATGCTCATCTACAACATAGCTCCCTACTTCAGCAATCGCGTAGAGGGTGCGCTGATGCTGGGGGCAAGCGCAGGAGTATATGCCATCGTAGTAGCTGCGGCCACACTCCGTCCCAATACAGAATTCCATCTGCTGCTCTTAGGACCGGTAAAAATCAAGTACATCGCGATCTTTTATGTGTTGATTGCCTTTGCCAATTCCGCGGGAAGTAATGCTGGTGGCGAACTTGCCCACCTTGGGGGCGCTTTTATGGGCTATTATTACGTCCTACAGTTGAACAAAGGCAAAGATATCGGAGTGTTTGTACAGGCAATTGGGGCGTTTTTTGAGAAATTGTTTTCTAAAAAACCCAAGGTAAAAGTAACCTATCGCAGGCCTGCGGAAAGTGAAAAACAAGCCTACACCTCCAGTACACCTCCACCAAAAAGCACGAAAGCCTCCTCAGACACCACCACTCAAGAGGAAATAGACCGTATTTTGGACAAAATAGCCGAAAAAGGGTACGACAACCTAAGTAAGGAGGAAAAACGGAAGCTGTTTGATTTTAGCAATAAGTAACTTGGGGATCGATGAAGGGTTTGACGGAAACCACGCCACAGCACTACGGAATATACGAACGGTGATCGCTCATCCCTCTGTAATCAGATCGTTCTTGTTAGCTAACTGGCCACAAGCTGCATCAATATCCTGGCCCCTAGACTTTCGTACCTTTGCGACGATTCCAAAGCTCTCCAGTACACTGACATATAGGGAAATCTTTTCCGGATCCGCCTGCTGAAACTCTCCATCATCGATGGGATTATACTGAATGAGGTTAACCTTAGACGGAATAATCTGGCAAAATTTTGCCAACGCAAGCGCGTGAGGTTCGTCATCATTTATTCCCTTCCATACAACGTATTCATAGGTAACTTTTCGTTTGGTTTTGGCATACCAGTACTTGAGTGCTTCAGCCAGTTCTTCCAGTGGATTGGTGTCGTTGATGGGCATCAGCCTGCTCCGGGTTTCATTGATAGCTGAATGCAAGGAAACCGCCAGATTAAATTTTACTTCGTCGTCTGCCAGTTTCCGTATCATCTTACATACCCCCACGGTAGATACCGTAATTCGTTTAGGCGACATACCAAGCCCCTCTGGGGAAGTTATCTTATCTATGGCTTCCAGCAAATTGGCGTAATTCAACAAAGGCTCACCCATGCCCATGAATACGATATTGGTTAGTGGTCTGTCAAAATAAATTTTAGCTTCTTCCATGATGGCCACCACCTGGTCAAATATTTCATCTGGGTGCAGGTTGCGCATACGTTTGAGTCGGGCTGTCGCACAAAAATTGCAATCCAAGCTACAACCAACTTGGGAGGATACGCACGCGGTAATGCGCTTTGGCGTGGGAATAAGTACCGACTCTACGATCTTGCCATCATACAGCATCACGGCATTCTTGATGGTACCATCTTCGCTACGCTGCATTTGATCTACCCGGATGTGATTGATCACAAAGTGATGCTCCAGCATTTCGCGGGTAGCCTTGGAGATGTTGGTCATCTCCTCAAAGTTTTTCAGCTTTTTGTTCCACAGCCAATCGTACACCTGCTTGGCCCTGAATTTCTTATCTCCCACCGAAAGGAAAAACTCCTCCAGTTCCGCCAAGCTCAATTTCCTGATATCTTTTTTTATTTCCCCACTCATTATGCTCGATGTCGCGATCTGTTAAGCGATTTGCTATACAATTACCAAAGCAGTTCAACCCAAACAGACCTGTATAAGTTCACCAGGTAACCCCATTCTACCTCATAGACCGATGGGAAGTGCCGTAGCATCCCCCTTTTTGATCGGAAACTTGGCCCCTGATTCATTTAGGCGCTCAAACAACCGATGTTGCATGCTATTCGCCAAGTCAGGCATGCGGGAAGACAGGTCCGTGGATTCCCGAGGGTCGGCCTCTAGGTCAAACAACTCCCTCGATTCACTCTCGTAGTAATAGATCAACTTCCATTTTCCCTTTCGCAATGCCGATCCCGGACGCCATGCACTGCCGTGATAATGCGGATAATGCCAAAACAGCTCCTCCCTTTCCCAGTTTCCTCCCGCGTTTTTCACCAACAACGGTACCAAGCTGTTCCCATCATGCGCTTCATGGGGAATGCCCGCCAGAGAAAGCATGGTCGTAAAATAGTCCATACTGACCACCGGTTCATCTACCACCCTACCTGGCCCTGTGAGGCCGGGACCATAAACCAGCAAAGGCACCCGTATGCCACCCTCGTAACACCAACCCTTTCCTGCACGCAAGGGTCCGTTGGCCGTAGGAGCACCCTCCGAAAACAAGGTAGAAAGTCCACCATTGTCGGACGTAAAAATCACCCAGGTATTCTCCTCCAATCCTAGCTCCTTCAGAGCACCCATGATCCTACCTATGTTTTCGTCCATCGCTGCTACCATCGAGGCATATCCAGTATTATCCTGGATCAGCCGCGTAATACCATCCACTCCCTCCGGCTGATACCGATCTTCCTCGGGCACCTGGGATTGCTCGGCTAACTTTTGCTGAAACCGGTCATGATGCCGCGGTACAGCCTGAATAGGCGTGTGCACCGTGTAATAAGACAGGTAAAGTAAAAAGGGCTTGTCGCCAGCTTCCCTCATTAGCCGCACGCTCTCCTCGGTAAGCCTATCTGTAAGGTACTCCCCCTCAGGGCCGTCCTTCAGACGAGGGTTTCCGTAGGGAGAAAAGTAACCGTTTGCTGTCCCCGGCTTGAGCTGAGGCGCTCCCACACTCCAGCCTCCAATGTTGACATCAAATCCCTGAGATTCGGGCCAATAGGTTTCCTCTTCACCCAAATGCCACTTTCCTACGAAGTAGGTGTGATACCCGCCCTCTTGAAATTTTTCTGCCAAGGTCACTTCTTCCAAAGCTAGCTTATGGCTGATAGCGGGTGTCTCAATGGGCCTGCTATCAGCATCCCGGTCAAAACCGGGAATCCAGTCTGTGATATTCACCCGGTTGGGGTGCTTGCCAGTCATCAATGCAGCCCGAGTAGGACTGCAAACCGGATGGGCAGCATATGCCTGACTAAATCTCACTCCTCTGGCTGCCAATGCATCGATATGAGGGGTTTCGTAGAAAGTCTCGCCCCAATTAGCTCCAATGTCAGCCCACCCCAAATCATCTACCAAAATGAACACGAAATTTGGCTTCTTTTCTACCGGACTTTGGCAGGAATAAAAAGCAACGGACAACAAGAGGATCACCAAGAAACATCTCATAGGGAGGGAAGTTTATACCCTACAAACTAATCCAATATTTAGGAATAATCAAAAAAATATTGAGCGATCAAACTGTATGGGCCCTCCGGATAAAGCACCTATTCCACACCGTGACAATTTATGTCAATTTGTCAGAAAAAATCAGAAAAACAAGGGTGTTTATGTCATTTTTTCCGATTACTCAGGGTTTTTCACTTTGGTTGAAATTTTGATATAAGGGTATTCAACCGAAAAGAATTGATATACTATGGACTTTAAGCAATATACCATAAAATCCCAAGAAGCTATTCAAAAGGCTTTGGAATTGTGCACAGCCGAACAGCAGCAGGTAATCGAACCCGCACACTTGCTCAAGGCGATCATTCAGGAGGATGGAAACGTGTCTGAGTTTCTTTTGCAAAAACTAAGCATTAACCCAAGACTACTTACGCAAAAACTGGACGAAATCATCCAACGATTGCCAAAAGTGAGCGGACAACAACAGCCCTACCTCTCCCAAGCCACCAATCTGGTTTTTCAGAAGGCCAAGGAATACATGAAACCGTTTGGCGATGAATTTATCGCTGTAGAGCACCTCGTGCTCGCTATATTGTCTGGCAGCGATGCCACCGCAAAACTGTTAAAGGAACTGGGTGTAACAGAACAGCGCCTGATAGATGCCATTAAGGAACTAAGGAAAGGAAATAAAGTGACAGATCAAAACGCAGAATCAAAGTACAGGTCTCTGGAAAAGTATTCCAAAAACCTGAACGAACTGGCCAAAAAGGGAAAAATTGATCCCGTCATCGGCCGGGATGAGGAAATCCGGCGCGTATTGCAGATACTTGCAAGGCGGACCAAAAACAACCCCATCTTACTCGGAGAACCGGGAGTGGGCAAGACCGCTATTGTGGAAGGGTTGGCGCAACGTATCGTAAGTGGAGACGTACCCGAAAACCTAAAGAGTAAAACCATCATCTCCTTAGACATGGGCTTGCTGGTAGCTGGCGCAAAGTACAAAGGAGAATTCGAGGAAAGACTAAAAGCCGTGATCAAGGAGGTGACTGACTCCGATGGGCAGATCATTCTTTTCATCGACGAGATACATACGCTCATCGGTGCGGGAGGCGGCGGCGAAGGAGCGATGGATGCAGCTAACCTCCTAAAGCCAGCACTGGCGAGAGGAGAGTTGCATGCCATAGGTGCCACCACTCTCAAGGAGTATCAGAAGTATATCGAAAAGGATAAAGCGCTTGAAAGAAGATTTCAGCAGGTCATCGTAGACGAGCCGGATGCGGCAGACGCAATCTCTATTCTTAGGGGTATAAAGGACAAATACGAACTGCACCATGGCGTTCGAATCAAAGACGACGCGGTGATCGCAGCCGTTGAACTGTCTCAAAGGTATATTTCAGACCGCTACCTGCCGGACAAGGCGATTGACCTGATGGATGAAGCAGCTGCCAAACTCCGTATGGAGATCGACTCATTACCTCAAGAACTCGACGAACTTAACCGTCGGATCATGCAGTTGGAGATCGAACGAGAGGCCATCCGCAGGGAAAAGGACAAGGACAAAGAGGCCGTGCTAAGCAGGGAAATTGCTGAGCTTTCCGAAAAAAGACAGGTCATCAAAGCCAAATGGGAAAGCGAAAAAGCGGTAATCCTCGGCATTCAACGCGAAAAGGAAAACATAGACAAGCTCCGAATAGAAGGAGAACAAGCCGAAAGGGCGGGAGACTTCGGTAAAGTAGCAGAAATTAGGTATGGGAAAATTGTAGAAAGTGAAGCAAGACTGAGCTCTTTCCAACAACAACTAAAGGAAATTCAGGAAGGCTCTTCCCTGCTTAAAGAGGAAGTAGACAACGAAGACATCGCAGCAGTAGTCTCTAAGTGGACAGGGATCCCTGTGAACAAGATGATCCAAAGCGAACGGGAAAAACTCCTTCACTTGGAAGACGAACTGGGCAAGCGGGTCGCCGGCCAGAAAGAAGCCATCACCGCACTATCCGACGCGGTAAGGAGAAGCCGAGCAGGCTTGCAAGATCCCAAGCGACCTATTGGTTCCTTTATCTTCCTTGGAACCACCGGTGTAGGTAAAACAGAACTTGCCAAGGCGCTGGCTGAATACCTCTTTAACGACGACAACGCCATGGTGCGAATCGATATGTCGGAGTACCAAGAAAGGCATGCGGTAAGCAGGCTGGTGGGTGCACCTCCCGGCTATGTTGGCTACGACGAGGGCGGGCAACTCACCGAAGCTGTACGAAGAAAACCCTATTCTGTCGTATTACTGGATGAAATCGAGAAAGCCCACCCGGACGTCTTTAACATACTCCTACAGGTGTTGGATGATGGAAGGCTGACCGATAACAAAGGTCGTCTGGCAAACTTCAAAAACACCATCATCATCATGACTACCAACATTGGCTCCACGCTCATTCAGGAGCGCTTCGAAGCCATGGAGGAATGGAACAAGGACCAGGTCATGGAGGACACGAAAAACGAAGTGTTTGGACTTCTCAAAAAATCGGTACGGCCCGAATTCTTAAACCGAATCGATGAGGTAATCATGTTTGAGCCACTTAACCGATCCATTATTCGAAAGATTGTGGACATTCAGTGGAAAGAGATCCAAGGAAGGCTGGCGGAATCCGGCATTGAATTGGAAGCGACCACCGAGGTGCTGGACTATCTGGGCGAAGTGGGATTCGATCCGCAGTTTGGCGCAAGGCCGCTTAAGCGTACCATGCAGCGTTTGATTCTAAACGAACTGTCCAAACAGATCCTCAGCGGATACATCAAAAACGACAGTGCGGTATTGGTGGATCTGGACGCCGACCGGCAAGTTTACTTTAAAAACATAGACCACGTAGAGGTAGTCGATTAACACCTGTAGCGGCTTAAAGGGCACTACGGTGAAATTCAACCATCATCCCTGCGTGTTTCAACTACAGTGGATAACCTACCCCAAAGACTCTGTGACTTTGGGGTAGGCTTTTTTTGGGGTATAAAAACCCTCTGGTCGATCACAGCAAAAGTGCCTCGGGTTTTTAGGAGAAAGCGCTATCTTTACGTCCTGTTGGACCACTTGCAGGTCTAACTAGACTCATAAACATCGCCAAAAAGGGCCAGCCAAATGGACAACAACGACATCCTCCGAAATCTCCGGTACGTGTTTTCGTACACCGACGACAAAATGATCCGCCTGTTTGAACTCGGCGGAAAAGAGGTTACCCGAGAAGAGGTAAGCAATTGGCTTAAGAAGGAGGAGGACACTGACTACAAAAGTATTTACGACAAAGACCTGTCACATTTTTTAAACGGTATGATTGTGAAAAACCGGGGAAAGCAAGAAGGAAAGGACCCGGTAGCTGAAAAAAAACTCAACAATAACGATGTCCTCCGCAAGCTCCGTATAGCGCTGAGTTTACAGGAAGAAGACATGCTGGAAATACTATCCCGGGCGGGACAACACCTTAGCAGACACGAATTAAATGCATTTTTCCGAAAGCCAAGTCAAAGTCAGTTTCGACCATGCAAAGATCAGGTCTTGCGCAATTTTATCAAAGGACTAAAGCTGACCTACCGGCGGGAGGACCAGTCGCTTTAATATTCCCAGTATACTTAACCTATATCAGGCTTTGCGTACTGCCAAAAAAAGCAGGGAACTAGACTGATCGCAGATGGAGGGCATTCTTCTCCTAATTTCCTGCCACGCCAGACTCCCAATGGTTGAAATTCCTTTATCTAAGCGAATAGTCTCGGTCACTAGAAAAAGAATTATGTGTGACTAATACCGGAATATTTTTGTTTATATCCGAAATTTTCTTAAAAATGCATGGATGAACTAATTATATTTTCATGAATAAGCAAATTATAGTTTAACAATATTTTTTTCATAGAGATAATTACAAAACACATTTCAACCAATCAACAAATAAACCCTTTTGACATCATTAAAAAATTTTCTTTTTAAAGAATAATAATTTAGATTTATGGTAACGTACACGTAAAAGAGGGTATTTTCACCTTCTCTGTTTAACTACAACAACACCAGTATATTATGAAAAAAAACAACTACTTCAAATTTCCGAGATAGGCCATGGAAGGATTCGCTTTCCCATCGTCGATCTATGCTGCTCCTTCGAAACGCACTTTGCTTTATGCTGCTCGTAGGCTTCATGTTTCACGCCTCCACGCTCAAAGGGCAAGGTAGCACGGTTACTGTTTCGGGTGAGGTGATCGACGCCAGCTCTAAAGAGAGTATCCCGGGGGTCAATGTACTCATACAGGGGTCAAACAGAGGCACCGTCACAGATATTGACGGGTCCTATTCGATCACACTATCCGGGCCGGATGCGGTATTGATTTTTTCCTTTGTCGGTTACCTAAGCCAACAAATAAATGTAGGCAACCAAAGTACGCTAAATGTAGAGCTCGTGGCTGATCAGGCACAGCTCGAAGAAGTGGTGGTAGTCGGGTATGGTACCGTGCGCAAGAGCGACTTAACCGGGTCTGTGGTCCGGGTGAATGCAGACAACTTCAAAAATCAGAGCAATGTACAGCTAACCGATATGCTAGCCGGAACGGTGGCGGGTTTCAACGCTAACCAGTCAACGTCCGCAGCCGGTGGAAGTTCACTGGAGGTTAGGGGACCGACCTCTCTGAGCGCTGGCACCGAACCGCTTGTCGTGCTGGACGGTGTGATCTTCAACGGAAGCATCCGGGACATCAACCCCAACGACATCGAATCCATAGACATTCTCAAAGACGCCAGCTCTTCGGCTGTTTTCGGTGCGCGAGCGGCGAATGGTGTGCTATTGGTGACTACTGCCCGTGGCAAAGAAGGGAAACCCTCCATCAACTTCACTAGCAAGCTGGGTGTAGCAATGGCCACGAGGGATGACTTTGCGGTAAGGGGTCCGGAAGGATATCTCGACTACCGCAGGGATTTTTTCCGTACCCTTGGCCTGTCGCAGCCAGATTATCATTGGTTTAACCCAAATTCATTGCCCCAAGGTATTTCCCTGGAACAATGGAGAGCTTCCAATAATAATCCTAACGCTGATAACACCAGGGAGTGGCTTCAAAGGCTTAATTTTTTCCCCATTGAAGTCGAAACATATCTGGCGGGAGAAACAGTTGACTGGCGCAATGAAGTCATGAACCGTGGTGTTCGACAGGAATACGACCTGAGTATCGGTGGGGGTACCGAACAAATGAAGTACTATTGGTCGTTGGGCTACATTGACAATGAAGGGATTATTCTGGGTGATAAATTTTCTACCATCCGATCCAGATTGAACCTTGACTTTGAAGTCACAAACTGGTTAAAGATGGGACTCAACGCACAGTTTTCATCGAGAGATGAAAGTGTGGTCCAAGCGAACATGACTGGGATGTATCAAACCAGTCCTTTTGCAAGAATCTACGAAGATGACGGCAACATTCGCTGGTTTCCACATGGGTATATAGGTGGGCAAAATCCGCTCATAAACTATCTGGGACAAGACCGTTTTCGAAAAATCAATAGTTTATTTAACACGCTCTATGCAGAATTCAAACTGCCTCTGGGTTTTAGCCTAAGAAGTTCTTTCCAGCCTCGTATTCAAACCATCCGCGACTATAATTATTGGTCACCCCAAACCATCCAAGGTGGTCAGACCTTTGCTCAAGGTCGGGCAACCCGTTTAGAAAACTCCCTGTACGAATGGATGGTAGACAACGTGTTAAAATGGAACAAGGAAATCGGTTTTCACCGACTGGATGCGACTTTTCTGTACAATATGGAAAAAAACCAGATTTTCGAATCCAACATGGCCAATCAGACCTTTAACCCCAGTCCTGTATTGGGATATCACGGCATGCAGTTTGGAAATGACCCCACCGTCAGTACAAACGACCTCACGTACACCGGAGAGGGTCTGATGGGAAGACTGAATTACACATTGATGGATCGGTACCTGTTTACCGGGTCGGTCAGAAGAGACGGCTTTAGCGCGTTTGGTCGGGAAAATCCCCGTGCGGTTTTTCCTGCCTTGGCGTTCGGGTGGCAGATATCAGAGGAGAACTTTTACACCTCTGGATTTATGGATCAGCTAAAAATGCGCTTGTCATGGGGCGTTAACGGAAACCGCGACATTGGTCCCTACGCGGCCTTTGCCCAAATGGGCAGCAACCTATATTACAATGGGTCGCAGGTTCAGATGGGTGTCTTTACTTCCACATTGGCAAACCCAGGCCTTTCCTGGGAAGAAACCGAGTCTTATAATGTTGGCTTTGACATAGGTTTGTTGGCAAACCGAATAAACATTACCATGGACTACTACGACATGGAGACGAGCAACCTATTGGTAAACCGATCACTTCCTCGCATTACCGGGTTTGACAATATGACATCAAATATAGGCAAACTCGCCAACCGGGGTTTTGAGTTTACTGTGGGAGCTGTGAACGTGAACCGGCCAAATTTTAATTGGCGGACAAACCTAAATTATTCGATGAACAGGAACCGCATCCTATCCCTGTTTGGAGAAACCGGGGAATACACCCTGCAAGGACAAACCATTACGGGAGAAATACCGGACTTCGAAAACGAGTGGTTTATAGGACAGCCCATCGACGTAGTGTGGAATTACGACATATTGGGCGTTTGGCAAGTAGAAGAAGCATCACAAGCTGCGGAGTTCAATCTACGACCAGGAGATTTCAAAGCCCTCGACGTAGATGGCAACGGCGTATACGAAGCGCTACAAGACAAGAGATTCATCGGATTTTCACAACCCAGGCATCGCCTCGGACTACGAAATGATTTTGACTTTCTTCGAAATTTCACTGCGTCCATCTTCATACGGGCAGATTTGGGGCACATCCGTGAATTTTCACCGTCTATTGCCGAATGGTCTACCTTTGACAGAAGAAGCACCGCGAACTACCCTTACTGGACGATGGATAACCGAAGCAACGAATATCCCAGGCTAAATTCGAATATTGCCCAGTTTGGAGGAGGAATCATGCCTTACAAACCGGCCTCCTTCCTACGAATCCAAGACATTTCCTTATCCTACAATATTCCCCGGCCTCTTGCAACCCGGCTAGGATTGCAAAGTGCGCGGGTCTTCGGGTCGGCGAGGAATATGATCACCTTCGATAATTGGCCCGGATGGGATCCTGAATCCGGATTAACACCCATGCCAAAAATCATAACCCTCGGATTTAACTTATCACTTTAACAGACATTCCGATGAAACGCATCCTAAAATTGTATATACTAATCGTGTTCCCTTTGATCTTCGCAGCATCTTGTGCAGGAGACTTTTTGGAACCACAGCCGTTATCTTTCTTTACACCTGAAAATGTATTTGTTGATAGAGCAGGATTTGAAGCTATCCTGGTTACCATGCGGAAGGATCTTACCAGAGAACAAACTGCGCAGAAAAACTTCATGGCACACCAGTGGGCAGCCTCAGAGGCCGGGGTTCCTTGGCTACAAATGGATTTCATAAACCTCACACCCAATTCTGACCGATACCAGCAGTTTGTGACCCAGATAAACGACATCTTTCGGATGGTGAAAAATGCCAACGTGGCCATCTCCCGAATAGATGACGTAGAATGGGAAAACCCCACAGATAGAAATGAAGTGCTCGCAGAGGCTTACTGGCATCGTTCCTATTGGTACTACCGGTTGATTGGGAACTATGGAGACCTCCCGTTTGTGCAAGAAGAAATCCGTGGCGTAAGGCTTGACTTTCAGACCCACAGTCGATGGGCAATCCTCGACAAAATTCAGCAGGATATGGAGTTTGCAGTGCAGCACATGCCGGTATCTGCCGCACCTGGCATTCCAACCAAGGGCGCTGGGGATCACCTGCTCACCAAGATCTACCTTGCTAATATGGAGTTTGACAAGGCCATAGAATCTGCGTCTAGAGTCATAAACGGACCGTATGCGCTGATGACGACCCGATTTGGTCAAGACGCAGAGGATGCAAATAAAAATGTGATTTGGGATTTGCATCGCCATGCAAACAAAAACATGGGGCAAAACAGGGAAACTATTCTGGCTTTTGTAGACCGCTGGCAAGCCCCGCCTACCGCCAGAACCCCAGGATTGTTTACCATGCGGGTATACCACCCTTCTTGGTGGCATAATACGCTTGGAAAAGACAGGAATGGTAATCTAGGAATGATCGACGCGGGACCACTTTACGACTCTTTAGGAAGAGGCAACCCGGACGTAGCGCTCAGTGACTGGCATAGCTACGACATTTGGAACGACGGAACCTACGACTATAAGTCTACCCCTGATATGCGAAGAGCCAGCGTAAATTGGTATGACAGAGAAGACTACAGATACAATAACCCAGCATCTGTGCAATTTGGAGAGCCATTTGACCCGAACAACATGGACCTGCCCTCCGAATATTGGGCTCGCATGTATGCTGTCCCTTTCTACAAAACCTACGCACCTAATTACCCTGACCAAACATCCGTACCGATGGGTAGCAATGGAGATTGGTACATCTATCGATTGGCGGAAACCTACCTTCTGCGAGCAGAGGCATATTACTGGAAAGGTGACCTCGCAAGTGCCGCCGCAGACATCAATACCGTGAGGCAGCGCGCAAATGCGCCTTTAATTACCTCTGCAGAGGTGGACATTGATTACATATTCGATGAACGTGCAAGAGAATTATTTGCAGAGGAGCCACGTCAAAATGAGCTAAATCGCGTATCATACATCTTAGCCGCACGTAATGAGCGTGGGTATAGCCTTAGCAACCTTCATGAAAAAAACTGGTTTTACGATAGGGTTAGAAACCTAAACCAATTTTATGACCGCGCCGATGAAGTGGTAATGCTCGGATCAAGACCTAGAATAATGCCCTTCCATTTTCAATGGCCAATCGATGACGATATCATCAACTCCAATACCCTCGGAAGAATAAACCAAAACCTTGGGTACACTGGTTCAGCGAATAACGTACCACCTTTAGAAGTGATAGAATAAGAAGGGAGGCGAAGCAAATGCTATATTTTGACAGCATCCGGCTCCAAAACTGAGGAATCAAAGTGACCCAGAAGAAAGCTGACGTTACCCATGAAAAAAGTCCGGCTCACGTGTGTGAGTCGGACTTTCTTTTAATGGGCGTAGTAAAATGACAAAAGGATTAGACCACGGCTACTGCAGATTCCTCTTCCTGCTTTAACCTGAGTATAAAATCACTCAATACATTCATGTAATTAATAAATGCCTCATAAGGGCTCTCATAGGGACTAAAATAGGCGTGAATATCCCCATCCGAGAAAAACTTGGTACACATATAGTAGAAATGGTCACTGGTTTGTAGGTAATTCCAATCCCTGTGTATTTCAGGGTCTTTTGACCTCTTGACCTGCGCTTCCAATTGGTAGAGTTTATCAAATGCCTCATCCTGAAGATCATTTCCTAACCACGCAGTCAGATCGCGCTCCTCATCCGCCCAGGAGATGGGGGTCGGCACATGGATCATGCCTACTGGCGATACCTGAGAGATTACCTCAGAGGGAGTGGCAAACCCAAAGTCCGATGAAGCAAACACTGCCTCCGGCAAGTGTCGCATAAACTCAAAAATCCCTGTCTCTGCCCATTGGTGCTCGCCAAAGGTTTCATAATCCATGAATAGGTTGAGTACTTCGTCACTTTGTGGAATCTGATTGATCCAGCTCACGAACTTTTCGGTTGTCAGCGGGTAATCCGACCATTTCGGTTCGCCAAACCTAAACGCAATATCATCGCTCAACCTGAAGTTTTTCAACAATACTTTGAGCTTCGGCTCCAGCGCATTCACATAAACATAGTTAGGGCTTTTCCATCCCAAAATGTGTTTTGCTCCCTCCGTGAGTATTCCTTCGAAGCCCAGGTCGTAGACCATTTTGCCGATCTTATCAGAATATATCAACTCGGTATTTCTAAACACCTTGGGGGTATAGCCATTGAACAACTCTTTGATTCTCGTCTGATGCTTGCCGACCATGTCCCTAAACTCTGATTCACTTTTCAACGCACACAGGGAATGTGCATAGGTTTCATTGAGCAACTCCACGTGTCCGGTAGCTACCAACCGCTGGAAACTCTCCAGCACTTCAGGGGCATATTCTTCTAGCTGATCCAAAATGGTGCCTGACAGGGAAAAGGAAACTTTAAACCCACCTTGGTATTTTTCAATGAGTTCCAGCAAAAGTCGGTTCATGGGCAGGTAGCACTTTTCTGCCACCTTTCTCATAATGCTTCTATTTGAAAAATCGTCCCAATAATGGTGATCCTCGCCGATTTCAAAAAATCTATAGGGCTTCAGTCTGTACGGCTGGTGCACTTGAAAATAAAAACAGATAGATCTCATAGCTTACTGATTAACGGTTTCTTTATATACTTTCATTACTTTTATTGCCACATGCTCCCACTTCAGCCGTTTTAGTTCCTCTCCCCCCAATTCTTTGAACATCTTCGAAATACCGTCGTAATGCAGCAGCGCAAAGATGGCATCTGCCATGGCATCAATATCCCAAAAATCCACCTTCACTGCATTCTGCAACACCTCAGCGACTCCAGACTGCTTGGAAATAATCACCGGCGTATTGTGCCTTACCGCTTCTAGCGGGGAAATCCCGAAGGGCTCTGAAACCGACGGCATCACGTACACGTCGCTGATCGCAAACATGTGGTCCACGTCTTTCCCGCGCAAAAAACCGGTAAAATGAAACTTAGTACCTATACGGAGCTCAGCCACGCGCTGAATCATCCGGTTCAGCAAATCACCTGACCCCGCCATCACAAAGCGAACGTTGTCATCTTTCTTGAGTACCTTGGCAGCTGCCTCCACAAAGTACTCCGGGCCCTTCTGAAAGGTAATTCTACCCAAAAAAGTAACGATCTTTTCCGGTACTTTCTTTACTTCTCTAGACTTGATCGCACTGGTATCCAACACCGCATTGTGAACCACTACTACCTTATCCTCTGGAATGCCGTAGTTGGCTACAATGGTATTCTTTGTCAATTGGCTTACCGCAATGATCTTATCCGCCGCTTCCATACCTGCACGTTCAATTTCATACACCTGCTGATTAACGGTCTGGCCGGAACGGTCAAACTCTGTCGCGTGCACATGGGCGACTAAGGGCTTACCGCTGATACTTTTTGCGGCAATTCCAGCAGGAAAGGCTAACCAGTCATGCGCATGGATGATATCGTGATGCTTATCCTTGGCTATCTGAGCGGCAACTAGCGCATACCTAGACACCTCTTGGATCAGATCCTTTCCATATTTTCCACTGAACGAAAATTTGGTAGAAAAAACGCTGTCTTCCAGGTTTTCCTTCCCCTCTTTGATTCCTTGTGTAAAAGAAGCGTATTGCTCTGGACTCAAGTAAGGGATCAAGAAAGATCCCACTTCTAGATAGGTCAAATTTTTCCATACTGACCTGAACCGCTTTTCGCGATAGTCAATTTCTACGTCGCTTGCATTCACAAATTCGGCTAAGGGATCCTCGTCTCCCCAGAGTTTGGGCACTACAAAAATCATATCCTGGTTATGGTGTGCCAATCCCTTGACCAACCCATAACAAGCTGTTCCCAATCCTCCGGAGATATGTGGCGGAAATTCCCACCCGAACATTAGTACTTTCATGAAAAAGACTATTTAATAGTTGTTGATTAGATACTGCATGCGCAAAAGCTCACCTACGCTCCAAGCTTGCGAAATAGAGCCCTTTGGCCTATGGGGGGGATCACCATCGTAAATTTCGGCAACCGTACCAATCCCATATTGGGTCATTACCTTATCAAAGCTTTTTACCACATTTTCAATGAAACGCTTGCCGGATTTTCCATGAAGCTTCAGATACCCCTCTGCAAAATGTCCCAACAACCAAGGCCATACGGTTCCCTGGTGATATGCATTATCCCGTTCATATTGGTTCCCTTGATAATAGCCCTGGTACCGGGAATCACTGGGTGCCAACGTTCTAAGGCCTCTTTCTGTAAATAAATTGGCTTTAATCACTTCCAGTACCCGATCCTTTTGGTCATCCGTAAGCATCGTGTAAGGTAAAGAAGTGGCAAACACCATATTTGGCCTTATGGACCAATCCTTTTCTTCTCCATCGACCACATCTGCCAAATAACCCTTCTTCTCATTCCAAAATGACTTGACAAATGACTTTTTCACCTGTTCGGCAAGTTCTGCCATTTGCTCATCACCACTTAGCTGATGGTAAAAGCAAAGCGCATTATACCATAGTGCGTTGATCTCTACCGGACAACCGGCACGTTGAGTTACTGGTCCGTCCTTGGTAACCGCATCCATCCACGTGAGCGCTACCCCATCCTGCCCTCCATAGAGGAGGCCATCAGGTGTGGTGTGAATATTAAACTCCGTCCCTTCCAGCAAACTGTCAATGATCCCTTTACATTTTTGCAAGTACCTATCTTTGATCGTCTGTTCGTCGCCCGTGAAGATTACGTACTGTTGCAGGGCCCAGAAATACCATAAAGGCGCGTCGATGGAATTCATGTTGGTCATCACTCCACTTCCTACATTTGGGAAAAGGGCACCAACCAAATCTTTGGACATGGTATCCATTACCTCTAAATACGTCTCTTGGTCACCGATGGTTAAGGTAAGTCCGGGAACCGCGATAAAGGTGTCGCGACCCCACCACCCAAACCAAGGATAACCGGCAATTACCCGAGTCTCTCCTCCCCTTCTACTGATAAACTGGGTAGCAGAGTTTTTTAGGCAATTTTCAAAATTATCTCTAGGAATACGGCGACTAACTTCTTCAGCAAAGGCATCCAATAGGGAATGGGGATTTGCCTCCTCTAGTCCCGCCGAGAAAACCACGCTCTCACCGGTCTCTATATCAAACTCAAAATAGCCTGGCACATACAGGTCTTCCTGGTAATCGTATCCTCGCTCAATCTCTCGGATGTACTCGATGTTATAATACCAATCCGGAGCAGCGATAAACTCATTTGGCTTAGAAAGTTGCATGGATAGCTCGCTATACGCCTCGTAGGGCTTCACCTTGATTCCGCCATCCGCTCTAAGATAATTTTTATTTACAAAGGTATTGGCCTTGGACAGACCATGGTACGCACGAAAAGCCAAAAACGGACTAAGACGCAAAGTAACCGGTGCCTGGGCACTTACCAGCGTATACTTGATCATTACCCGATCGGCATGGGTATCCAGAATGATTTCCTTCTCCAGTACCACTCCACCGACGCGGTAGGTAAGCTTCGGGTTAGGTTCTGAGTCATAATCTTCGAGGTACTTGTGCCCACGGGGAGAATAGTTGCCGGGATATTTGTTGATACCCAAGTTGAAGCTGCTTCCTTTCTGGACCACTGTCTCGTGGACATTGGATAGTAGCACATGGAGTTGAGTATCAATCTGTGGCTGAGGCGCCACCAACAAACCGTGGTATTTTCTTGTATTACAGCCAATTATGGTGGTACTGGTGTAGCACCCTGAACGGTTAGACCGTATAATTTCTTTCTCAAGGGAATAATTCAGATTGATTAGCTGTGTTTTATCAAAATGTATATAGCTCATCTAAACACAAAGTTTGTAGGTTTCTATAAAAATAGGAGAAAGCTTTCGAAAGAAAAATTAATCCCAAAAAAAAATAAAGGCTTCCCGTTACGGAAGCCTTACCAATTATCATCGATTTTCAGATCGAGAACTTTCCTTTTGCAGTGCCTCAAAGTTCCTGAGGGATTCCTCGAATTTCATCATATAGAGATGTATGTCCCTAATATCCACTGATCTTATGCGAGGAAATGACTTGGTTGAACTCAATAAAGTAAACATAATTAGATAGTTTAATTTCAATCCTGCATCATCAAATAATATGCCATCTACTAGATGAATAATGCGTAAAAAAAAAGCCCTTTCCATAAACTACAGAAAGGACCTAGGGTGAAAGACCGGGTTCGAACCGGCGACCTCTGGTGCCACAAACCAGCGCTCTAACCAGCTGAGCTACAATCACCATTTACCACATCACAACCCTTGTAGTTGTAACGGAATGCAAAGGTAATATGCATTTTTAACTAAGGCAACAGCTTTGATTATTTTCTTTGAAATTTTAAACGACTACCCTTTACCTCTTCGTGAAACTCCCCATTTTCGTACACCAAATGTCCGGAAACGACCGTATGAGTTACCCGACTGCGAAAGGTTTGCCCCTCAAATGGAGACCATCCACACTTATATAGAATATTGCCTGAAGCTACCGTCCAGGGATCATTCAGGTCCACCAGCACCAGGTCAGCATGGTAACCCGGACGGATGTATCCACGCTTCTCCACCTCGAATAGCACTGCGACATTGTGGCTGGTTTTCTGCACAATCTCCTCCAAGCTTATCTTTCCCTGATGGTGCATTTCCAACAATGCTACCAAGCTGTGCTGCACCAACGGCCCACCAGAAGGTGCCTTACCATAAATCTGGGACTTTTCCTCTTTGGTGTGTGGCGCATGATCCGTGGCGATCACATCAATGTTCCCGCGCAGCACCCCTGCCAGTATTTCAGCCCTATCCTCTGCTGTCTTTACCGCTGGATTCCACTTGATTAAATTGCCCTTTTCCGCATAATCCGCATCCGAAAACCATAAATGATGAACACAGGCCTCCGCTGTGATGCGCTTGGCCTCCAAAGGTAGACTGTCGTCAAACAATGCTACCTCCCGTGCCGTGCTAATGTGAAGTACGTGCAACTTGGTCCCGTATTTCCTCGCCAAATCCACGACTCGCTTAGACGCATCATAACATGCCTCCGCAGAACGGATCTTCGGGTGGCAACTGACAGGGATATCGTCACCGTACTCGCTCGTATACCTCTCCAGGTTATCCCGGATGATGTTGTCATTTTCACTGTGTGTAGCAATCAGAAGTTTACACTCCCGAAAAATGTTTTCCAGCGTCTCCGGATTGTCCACCAACATATTGCCCGTAGAGGAACCTTGGAAAACCTTGATCCCACAAACGTTTGCAGGATCCACTTTGAGCAGCTCGGACAGGTTGTCGTTCGTAGCCCCCATATAAAAGGAGTAGTTGGCTAGGGATTTTTCAGCAGCTAACTCATATTTCTCTTCCAACAGCTCCAAAGTAACTGTTTGAGGCTGGGTATTTGGCATCTCCATATAGGAAGTGATCCCGCCGGCCACCGCTGCGCGACTTTCGGAATAAATATCGGCCTTGTGTGTCAATCCCGGCTCCCGAAAATGGACCTGGTCATCAATCAATCCGGGTAGCAAGTACTTTCCGGAGGCGTCTACCGAAATATCTGCCTCATAATCCGGCAGATCTGGACCCACGGAAAAAATCAACCCTTCCTTTATAAAGACATCTCCACTGATAATCTTGCCCTCATTCACTATATTTGCATTTCGGATCAATATCTTCTTCATGGTATTGCAGTTAGGTAATCGTTCCTTTTCCGACCTAAAATTAGAAAAATCATGTCCGATACCCCGCAAAGTTTCGAGAATTTTAAGCTTAACAAACAACTTTTACTTGCCATTACAGAAGCCGGGTACGAAAAACCAACCCCCATCCAAGCCCAGGCATTGCCGTTGGCATTAGCTGGACACGACCTATTGGGCATCGCGCAGACAGGAACCGGCAAAACGGCTGCCTACCTTCTGCCCATTCTTTTCAAACTAAAATATGCCCAGGGCAAACATCCACGGGGCATGGTGCTGGCTCCAACGCGGGAATTGGTACTTCAGATTACAGAGGAAGTAAATCGATTTGGCAAATACACCGACATTCGTTCGGTGAGCTTATATGGCGGTGTAGGCCCAAAAAGTCAAATCGAAGCGCTGCAGGAAGGTGTAGATCTTATCATTTCCACTCCGGGAAGGTTTTTGGATTTGTACAACCGGGGTGAAATCTTCACCAGAGACCTTAAAACAATGGTCATGGACGAAGCGGACAAGATGTTGGATATGGGATTTATGCCTCAGATCCGGGCGATTTTAGAGGTAATCCCCGTGAAACGCCAAAACATGTTGTTCTCTGCTACCTTCAGTGGCAGAGTAGAGGTGTTATCACAGGAGTTTCTTGAATTCCCGGAAAGGGTAGAGATAACCCCCCAGGCCACCACAGCAGAAACCATTCGACAGATTAAGTACGCGGTACCAAATTTAAAAACCAAAATACACCTACTGGAATTTTTGCTTCGCCAGCAAGAACTCAAACGGGTGATTGTGTTTACCAAATCCAGAAAAAATGCCGAGGCAGTCTCCAATTACCTAGGCCGTAGAGATCTGGGTGAAGTAAAAGTGATTCATGCCAACAAGGGGCAAAACACCCGAATCCATTCCATGGATTTATTCAAAGCAGGAGATATTCGCATTCTAGTAGCAACCGATGTGGCTGCAAGAGGCCTTGACATCACCGAAGTGAGCCATGTAATCAACTTCGATGTGCCGCTTATCTACGATGACTATGTACACCGAATCGGGCGAACAGGCCGGGCTGAAAAAGACGGGGAAGCGATTACTTTTGTCAATCCGGCAGAAGCGTATCATTTCGAAAAAATTGAAGGCATTATCCGAATGCAAGTTTTAGAACTCAGCCTTCCCGAAGGTGTAGAAGTCCCGCCTACCCCCTTTGTGGAAAAGCAGGAATATGAAAGAGAGATCGATCTGCAAAAACGAAGGGAAAACCCGGAGTTTAAAGGTGCTTTTCACGACAAAAAAGGGAAACCAGGCTCGAATCCGTTTAAGCCTGTAGAAAAGAAAAAAGGAAATAAGCATTCCAAAGCGAAAAAAAACCGCAGCCAGCTTAAAACACAATCCAAATACAAAAACAAATAGACCACCTGTTTGTGTAAAGTCAGACCACTAGTAATCCTGCTTTTCGCAAGACTGTTACAGCCTTTGAGGCCCAAAATGGTTCGAAGTCTCCAAACCCCAACTCTTCAAACTCTGCCTTTGTGGACTTCCAGGTGATCAAAGGTCCTGCACCCGGCCGAATTCGCTCCAAAAAATCCTGCATCCACCCCCCTATTTCCCGGTCTAGAGCAATGGTCCATGTATCGCCCGAAGTATGAATCGTCCACTCGGACATTTCCCTGCGACGTCCCTTTTTCGTTTTGACGTGCTCCTGAACTTCCGGATGACTTCCGAGCCAGATTAGCCTACCCAACGGATTGATCTGATAGGCGTCGTCTGCCTCCAGGCAGGTGGCTATAAAATCTAGGGGCACACGCGTTTTGGGTACCTTGAAGTCAAACCAGTCTTGAAGAGGCATTTCAAAGCCTATCCCGTGCATAAAATTGAACAGAGATTTTTTTAGACCAAAACTAAATCGGGCATGGTCTACCCCTGTCTTATCCCGAAACGGCACCTCGTTGTCCGCAAAAGTCACTTCTGCCCGTTCAGGAATGACCTGAAACGCCTCTGGGTTTAGCCCAATGGGACTATGGGCTGTTAGGGCAAAACGATGCCAAAAGCCGGACTGTAACACCCCTTCCTCAAAAAGTTGGCGGACCATTTCCATGCTGTCAATGGTTTCTTGAACCGTTTGTGTAGGGTATCCATACATCAGGTAGGCATGAACCATGATGCCCGACTCGGTGAAATTTCGCGTAACACGGGCCACTTGCTCTACCGTAACTCCCTTGTCGATCAACGCCAGCAAGCGGTCCGAAGCAACCTCGAGGCCTCCCGAAACAGCGATACAACCTGAATGCTTCAGCAAACGGCAAAGGTCTCGGGTGAATCGCTTCTCAAAACGGATATTCGTCCACCAAGTCACTTGAAGCCCTCTCCGAATGATCTCCAGCGCCAATTCCCGCATCAACGCCGGCGGCGCTGCTTCATCGACAAAATGAAAGCCAGTGGTTCCTGTTTGCTCCACAAGAATCTGCATTCGATCCACTAACATCCTTGCCGCTACAGGCTCGTATACTTTAATGTAGTCCAACGAAACGTCGCAAAAGGTACATTTTCCCCAATAACACCCATGGGCCATGGTGAGCTTGTTCCACCTCCCGTCGCTCCAAAGACTATGCATGGGATTGGCAATTTCAATCACAGAAATGTACTCATTTAACCGAAGATCGCTGTAATCTGGAGTACCCACTTCGGACTGCCGATAATCTGGAAGTGTAGAAGTGTTGTTGTAAAAAACCTGCCCATCGTTAAGCATGTAGGTTCGCTTGAGCAATGGTAGGGAGGTTTTGGAGCCTTCCGTCGCCAGCACGTGATTGGCCAGCAACTCAATGGGCCTCTCCCCATCATCCAGCGTGATAAAATCAAAGAACTGAAAAACCCGAGAATCCTTCAGCGAACGAAGCTCCGTATTGGGAAATCCTCCGCCCATACAGGTAACCAAATGCGGAAAATGCTCCTTTATCCAGCCTGCACATCGAAAGGCACTGTAAAGATTACCTGGAAAAGGAACAGAAAAACACACCATTTTTGGGTCTACCTCCGCTATCCGCTTTTCCAAAATGCCCAGGGCAATCGCATCTACAAAGGTAGGTGGCTCCTGTAGTGTTGCGTACAATTCGTCAAATTGGTTGGCACTCTGCCCAAGAACTTCTGCGTACCGGCTGAAGCCAAAATGCGGATCCACACACTCAACGATAAAATCGGAAAGATCCTCCAGATACAGGGTAGCTAAATGCTTGGCTTTATCCACCATACCCATGTGCCCAAATGCCCAATCCAGGTCATCCAATTGATCAAACCGGGAGGCTCTAGGCAGATAGTCCATACTACAAACCTGCCTTGCAAAAGATAGGTTCTTACCCTGCAAAAACCCGATTACCTGATTCAGTGGACCGAGATATTCTTTTTTGAGTGCCAAAATCCGCCGCGAATTATCACTCAAGCCCTCCATTCCCTCTGCCAATTCAAATATGCGTGCGAAAGACCGTGCGGTAAACAACTCCAAAGTAACCTCAATCCCCAAATCCATCTGAAATGAGGATATGTTTTTGGTAGCCAAAAACCCTTTGATATAAGCAGTAGCCGGATAAGGGGTATTGAGCTGGGTGAATGGGGGTGTGATAAGTAGAAGTTCTCTGGACATGGCAACGACACGTGAAATAGGAGACAAAGATACGTCAATTTAGGCAGTGGAATCACCAATCCCTTCCTTGATGTAGCGATTCGATGCTTGAACCTTGCTGCAGACAGGCATCTGAACCTAGTAAGAAATTACCCTCAAATACGAATAAAATGTACCTTTTAGATGCCTATACATAATTACTATACCATGAAGTTATACTATTTTTGCTATTCGTAGATAAAAAAACCTCCCTATGAAGACTTTATTTATTCACTACCTGGTACTTTTCATTTCAATCGGTGCATCGTGTAGAGCATTCGCCTGTGATCGACATCCGCTATTCAACCACCTGCCAAACCACAAGGTCAGTTTCTGTGAAGAAAATGCCTTTAATCGGCTAAAAGTCAAAATGACCTCATCCGACGGATCGTTGGAAGACGTGACAAAGAGTGGATATTTTATTGACAGTTGGTTTGAGTTTCAAGGTGAATTTGAAAAAAGACCCTCCGCTGCAGAGATAATAGAAAACTACAAAAATGCTGTAATTTCCAAAGGAGGATCCGCCCTATATGAGAGTAGAGGTGAGGTGTACCTGTCCGTGAAGGTATCGGGACAAACCTGGTGGACCCGGGTTTCTTCAGACAATAGCGGTACCTACCGGGTAGAATCCGTGCGGGAAGAAGCCATGGATCAGTCCATAATCCTATCCGCAGAAGAAATCAAACAGGAATTGCTAGACGCTGGTCGGGCTATCTTCTATGGTATTCTATTTGACAGCGATAAAGCAGAAATAAAACAAGAATCATCCGAAACACTGGAAGAAATTGCCCGCTTTCTACTGGCAAATCCCTCGGTAAATGTGTATGTGGTAGGGCACACGGATAATACGGGTACCTTTGCCCATAATCTGGACCTTTCCAAAAAACGCGCGACTGCCGTAGTCGACCATCTAACCAAAAAAGCAGGAATACCCACCCACCAACTGGAGGCCATCGGTGTAGGCCCCGTCTCTCCCATCAGCCACAACCGTACGGACGCCGAAAAACAGAAAAACCGAAGGGTAGAGCTGGTAGTAAAATAGCAAAAATCCAAATCCCGCATTTGTTAGTGGAAAGCAAAAATAATCGCAATCCAAAAAAACCTTTCTACCTCCTTTGTGTAAAAAAAGCTGCCGATTTCAATTTCGTGGCGGTACTACCCGGCCGGCACGACCCACCCGGGGTCGAATCCTCCTCCGCTCTACCTTTCCCAAAAACGATGGGATGTAGCCAAAAGAATTGGATCGCTCCAACACATCTATATTTTTCCGCTATCTTAGGACTGCACCGAAAGGGCGTTAAATTTGCAGCATAATTACGTTTTATCTGTAAAGGCAGACGATGATTTGGACGCTATTGCTGATTACTCCTTAGGGAAATGGAGTGAAAAACAAACCCTCGTTTATCCAACTGCCTAGAAAAAACCGCTACTAGCCCGGATATCGGGCGAGACGCATCAGAATTTTACGCACACCTTAAACGGTATAACTAGAAATCCCACAGCATTTTTTATTTGCACTCCAAATCGAATATTAGGATTGTATGTATTTTAGGCCAGCAACAGGACTTTCAACATCACTGATAATCGGTATCCTAGGAATGCCCCAGCTGGGTCTAGAATCCGCTACATCCTACTATTTCTAACCTGCTTTGCAGTCGTAAATCCATTTATGCCATCTGCAATGGCCTACGAAATACCCTACTAGAAACCAAATGCCCGCCACTTGGAACACTTTTATTATCGAAACTGGAAGCTCGCTCCTAATTCTTCGGGGGATTGATCATGATATGTGCCCGGTGCGTGCCGGGATCCATGATCCAAGGCATACCCGGAGACTCCGGACTGAGCGGTAGGCCGGTGCTTTCCTGCGTGGCCCAAGGGATATAAACGACGTACCTCAGGTAGGGGTTTTTCACCTCTCCGGACGAAGTGTCAAAATCCTCCGCAGACGCCGTAAGCACATAGAGGGTGGCCCCGTCCTTCGGCATTTTCAGTTTGCCGGACTTCACCTCTTCCTCTCGGATATCAAAAATCTCCTTAAAGCTTTTCCCCTGATCTTTCAGCTCCCTGCCCCTTGCCATAAAGGGTTCGAGGTCTCGGTGGTAACAGGAAACACTAAAGCCACTTGCGGAGGGATCATCCGCAATACAAATCATTTCATTTGAACCATTTCTAAGTGTCACGAATTTGCCATTCGCATCATACCCATACACCTTGGCTCCCTCACGGGTACCTTCGGGTGCCGCCATAACGGCCGTTTTGATCTGCACAGCCCTATCCTGTGCCGTCTGGGCACAGGCTGAATGAACGCCAAAAACTATAAACAGGGGTATAAATACGCGGAATGCGGAAGATGGAAAGGACTCTTTGCTCATAATCAATATAGGGTATCGGTTTATCAATGGATAAATATAATGAAAAAAACATTCCCCAAAAACAAAAAGCCCCGGCCGTCAGGGATGCTGAGTCGGTCGGGGCATTTTGATAAAAATTCGGTCTTTAGCGATCTGTACGTGTATTTACACGGTCCACTGGTGTTCTATGCTCACGGTTTGCCAAGTCCCATGCGGTGTGAAAGATCAATCTTGCCCGTTTTTCCATCAGTTCAAACTCAATCTTATCCACTGTGTCGGTAGGCTGGTGGTAATCGTCGTGCACCCCATTGAAATAGAATATTACCGGGATATTGTGTTTGGCAAAGTTATAGTGATCCGAGCGGTAGTAAAACCGGTTTGGATCGTCTTCCGCATCATAGCGGTAGTCCAAGATAAGATTTGAATAAGTAATATTATTGTATTCACTGATGACTTTGAGCTGGGAGGAAAGCATCTCCGATCCAATTACATAGACATAATCTTGGTTTTCCTTGCCCTCGTATTCATAATCTATCCTACCTACCATGTCGATGTTCAGGTTGTTTACCGTATTTTCCAGAGGAAAAATCGGGTTTTCCGCATAGTACTCAGACCCAAGTAGCCCTTTTTCTTCGCCGGTCACATTGAGAAACAGTACAGATCGGCGGGGTTTGAATCCGTCTTTTGCAGCAAGCGCAAATGCCTCTGCTATTTCCATGACACTGACCGTTCCAGATCCATCATCATCGGCTCCATTGTTGATTTGTCCATCACTGTTTATGCCCACATG
Source organism: Lunatimonas sp. (assembly GCF_020832325.1). GTDB lineage: Bacteria > Bacteroidota > Bacteroidia > Cytophagales > Cyclobacteriaceae > Lunatimonas. Next base: position 119,731 of record NZ_JAFIEU010000038.1, on the reverse strand, counting down.
ATCGTAGTGAGAGGATATCACCAATACTTCCTCTTTCTTGTCAGTTCCTTCAATGAATGCCATCACATTTTCAGTGTCCACCCAGTTTTTCTTTTTGGTTACGCGGTAGGTAGCCTTTTGGGCTTTGATGGATTCGGGATTGCCCTTGGCAGCCTCTTTCAGTTCCTCCACAGGGGTTTCGAAAATCTCTGCCATCTTTTCAGAGCTCACCATAAAGATAGGCCTTTGCTCTGTTGGCTTATCAAAACCCAGCCTGCCTCTTCCTGCAAGGGATTTAAACCGATTTGCCATTCGGTCAAAATTAGCCTGCCCCTCCATGGTCACCACTACGATACCAGCTGCTCCTTTGCTCATGATCTTATCCGCAAAGCTGCCCGCACGCTCTCCAATTGCCCACAATCCGACCAATTTACCGTTGACGTCCACTTTGGCGAGGTTTTCATCGGTGGCAATGCCCAAAAAGACCAGGTCGGCCTTGGCTGCCTTTTTCATATCTCCGTCTCCCATGAAGACGAAATCCACATTCTCAGTCAACTTCTTCCTACCTATCTGAAGATTCACCTCAGTCCACAGGATGCTTGAAAGCTGAAATTTCTGGAAATAATCCCCGTTCACTGGACCCTGTAAGCCCAAAGACTGGTAAAACTTCCTGAGGTATTCTGCAGCAAGCTTTTGCCCTTTTTCACCAGTATCTCTACCTTCCAATTCATCCGACGCCAAGTAGGTCAAATGTCTTTCCAAATCCGCCACCTGAATCGTGCCGGCATACTTCACAGGGTCTGCTAATTGCGCCTGAGCGCTCAATGACATAAACAGGGCGATCACACACCCAAAAACACACTTTTTACTAACCATTACGAATTTGAGGTTTAAATTGGAACCTATTTCAAGGTTTTAAACTTACTTTTTGAACAATTGAGGCTGCAAAATTATATAAATCAAAACAATTACGATATTGATTTTGAACACAATCTTTACAACAATTTATTCATACCTTTGTGCCTTCATTAGGAAATCAAGCTGACAGCCGTCAAAACTAATCATATTTTCCGCTTCTATGAAAATTAATCTCCACCCATCCACTACATTCCGCCACAGACACATTGCTCCTTCTACGGAAGAAATCCAGAAAATGTTGGAACGAATCGGATCATCTTCCCTTGAAGAGCTTATTGATCAAACCATTCCGAAGCATATTCAACTGGAGCGCCCCCTCAATTTGCCTTCAGAGTTATCAGAAGACGCATTTCTGAAGAAATTTCATAAACTGGCGAAAAAGAACAAGATCTTTAAGTCGTTTATTGGACTGGGATACTACGACACCATAGTCCCCGGGGTGATTCAACGCAACATCTTGGAAAACCCGGGATGGTACACGGCTTACACGCCCTACCAAGCAGAAATCGCTCAGGGTAGACTGGAAGCGCTGATAAATTTTCAAACAGTGGTCATTGATTTGACCGGAATGGAACTTGCCAACGCCTCCCTTCTTGACGAAGGAACAGCAGCTGCAGAAGCAATGACCATGCTCCACGCATCCAAACCACGATCAAAAAAATCAGCCAACACCTACTTTGTAGACGAAAAAGTATACGCGCATACCAGAGATCTATTGCTTACCCGTGCGTTGCCTTTGGGTATCAATCTCCACATAGCGCCTCTTTCTGAACTGGATCTAACGGACCCTGATCTATACGGTGTGATGGTCCAATATCCGAATGCCGATGGAGAGGTGATCGATTATTCGTCACTAGTGGCCAGTGCAAAAGAGCAGGATGTAATGACTGCCTTTGCAACCGACCTGCTGAGCCTTACTTTATTGAAGTCTCCCGGTGAAATGGGTGCCGATGTGGTAGTAGGAACCACACAACGCTTCGGTATACCAATGGGCTTTGGAGGTCCTCATGCAGCCTTCTTTGCTACCAAAGATGTGTTCAAGCGTCAAATTCCCGGAAGAATCATTGGCGTATCGGTGGACAAAGCCGGCAAGAAAGCTTATCGCATGGCCCTTCAGACCCGAGAGCAACACATCAAGAGGGAAAAAGCCACTTCAAATATCTGCACAGCACAGGTTCTCCTAGCTGTAATGGCCGGAATGTATGCGGTGTACCATGGCCCCAAGGGTCTCAGGGAAATTGCCTCCAAAGTACACGGTCTGGCAGTCCTCACCGATCAAGCATTGCGAAAGCTCGGGCTTGAGCTTAGCAATGAGGCCTATTTTGATACCATCAAAGTGCAGGTAAAACCTTCCTTGATGGAAAAAGTGCGGACATTTGCACTTTCTCATAAAATGAACTTCCGATACGAGGAAGATGCCATCCTACTTGCTTTTGATGAAACGAAAGAGCTCCAAGACGCGGAGGAAGTGGTAGCCGTTTTTGCTAAAAGCCTTCAGGGTGAAGAAGCGGGTGTTTTCGAGCAACCCTCGGAGCTCCTTTCCCCCATTCCAAAGTCACTACAAAGACAAAGTGAGTTCCTTACCCATGAAGTGTTCAACCGATACCATGCCGAGCATGAAATGCTTCGCTACATCAAAAAGCTAGAGTCCAAGGACTTATCTTTGGTTCATTCCATGATCTCTCTGGGATCCTGCACCATGAAGCTAAATGCCACCTCAGAGATGATTCCAGTTACTTGGCCGGAATTTGGACAAATTCACCCTTATGCACCGCAAGATCAGGCAGCGGGATACTACGAGTTGTTTCATGACCTGAGAAACTGGCTTACTGAAATCACAGGATTTGCGGACACCTCCCTACAGCCCAACTCCGGTGCCCAAGGAGAATATGCAGGGCTAATGGTCATCCGTGCGTATCACCATCACCGAAACGAAGCCCACAGAGATGTGGTACTCATCCCCACTTCTGCACACGGCACCAACCCTGCTTCCGCGGTAATGGCGGGCATGAAGGTAGTATTGGTACCCTGTGACGAGCGCGGGAATATCGACGTGGAAGCACTTCAGGAAAAAGCAGCTGCCAACAAGGACAACCTAGCCGGCCTGATGGTAACCTACCCATCTACCCATGGAGTTTTTGAGGAAGCCATTCAGGAAATCTGCCAGACGATCCACGACTTTGGGGGCTTGGTATATATGGATGGTGCCAACATGAATGCGCAAGTAGGCCTCACCAGTCCCGGTCGCATCGGGGCAGACGTTTGTCACCTCAACTTACACAAGACATTTTGCATTCCCCATGGTGGAGGCGGACCAGGTATGGGCCCTATTTGCGTAGCGGAGCACCTGAAGCCATTTCTGCCAGGAAACACCTTTGTAAGTACCGGTGGGGACCACGCCATTTCAGCTATTTCAGCCGCTCCCTTTGGCAGTGCGAGTATCCTGCCTATTTCATATGCCTACATCGCTATGATGGGTGGGGAAGGGCTGACCATGGCAACCAAAATTGCCATACTCAACGCAAACTACATCAAGTCCAGACTGGAAAGCCATTATCCTATTCTTTACACAGGCAAACAAAATCGTGCTGCGCATGAAATGATCCTCGACTGCCGCAGTTTCAAAGAGGTAGGCGTGGAAGTAGAGGATATCGCCAAACGTCTCATGGACTATGGCTTCCATGCCCCCACCGTCTCCTTCCCTGTAGCGGGAACGCTCATGGTAGAGCCCACCGAATCCGAATCATTGGCGGAGCTCGATAGGTTTTGTGAAGCTATGATAGCTATTCGGGAAGAAATTCGCGAGGTAGAGTCCGGAGTCGCATCCAAAGAAAATAATGTGTTGAAAAACGCACCCCATACGGCGGATCTGGTTATTGCAGATGCTTGGGAATTCCCTTATTCCCGCGAAAAGGCAGCCTTCCCTCTCTCCTATGTACGGGAAAACAAATTCTGGCCATCCGTACGTCGAATTGATTCCGCATACGGGGACAGAAATCTAGTTTGTAGCTGCGTACCTGTAGAGGCTTATGCAGAGGCTGAATAATTCTTTTCTAAAGACCAATTTTAAAGAGGCGTTTCCTAGCGGAAACACCTCTTTTTTTTTCATTTATCATCGGATTTACGTCTTCCCTCACCTGAAACAAACATAATATAACAATATATTAATTAGATATTTTCATATACTAAATTTTTTCAATAATTTGGGTCACACTATTACTGTAAACCAAATCAACTATACTATTTATGAAAAAAATCATTCTATTATTTAATTGTATTTTGTGGATCCATTTTTGGTCATTTGGCCAAAATGAGATTTCCGGAAGGGTCGTTTCTAGCGAGGATAAGCAGCCTCTTCCGGGTGTGAGCATCATGGTCAAAGAAACCGGGAACGGGGTCGTGACAGACACCAATGGTACCTTTCGGCTAAATGTACCGAATGCCGGCCGTACGTTGGTCTTTTCCTTTATAGGGATGGCCACACAGGAAGTCTCCATCGGAAACCAAACCGTCTTTGAGATCACCATGAGGGAGGAGCAAGGCCGCCTGGACGAAGTAGTGGTAATTGGCTACGGTACCATGGACAGAAAGCGGTTAGCAAGTGCAGTGAGTTCCATCAGTAGCGACGAAATCGAAAAGGACCCACTCCCTTCATTGACCCAAGCTATACAAGGCAAGGCCGGTGGTGTACAGGTAACTCAAAACTCCGGAACTCCAGGTGGAGGCATCAGCATCCGGGTACGGGGCACCACGTCCATCAATGCCAGTTCGGAGCCCCTCTACGTCATTGACGGCGTTCCGGTCAATAGCAGTACAAATTTTATAGGCGGACAGGATTTCAATTTTGGAGGGGCTGACCAAGGTATCAATATTCTTGCATCCATCAATCCAAGTGATATTGCATCCATTGAAATACTCAAAGATGCAGCAGCCACAGCTATCTATGGTGCCCGAGCATCGAATGGGGTCGTATTGGTCACCACCAAAAGAGGTCGTGCAAATGAAAGCCGCGTGAGCATCAATGCGTATGCCGGATTCTCAGAGGTCCCTAGAGAACGCTGGCTAAATTTTATGAATTCCGAAGAGTACGTAGATTATATTCAAGACCTTTGGAGTTTTCGCCCTCAGGGAGGCTCTCCGCACCCCGCTATTCTGGATACCTCCGTCGACACAGATTGGCAACGGGAAACCTTTCAAACGGCCGCGATTCAAAACTACGAAGTGTCTGCAACAGGTGGCAGTGACAAAACCCAATACTACACCTCTTTTGGCTACTACAACCAAGAGGGCACGATCAAAAACTCGGGATTTCATCGGTATAGCTTTCGGCTAAACCTAGATCATCAGCACAGCGACCGGCTTCAATTCAATGCCAACGTCAATCTAACCAGTGCACTTAACCGGAGAATTCAAGAAGAAAACTCCCGGTCCGCGCCTATCAGGAACGGATTAGTAACCCCTCCCACAATCCCTGTTAGAGATGCTTCCGGAAATTGGGCATTTGATCCGCAGGTGACTTCCCGTGAAAACCCAGTTGCATGGCTAACGCTACCAACCAATACAGCAGAAAACCTTCGGATCCTGACAAACGTGGGCGCGACCTACCGCATCACCGATGATCTATCTTTTAAGACGAACTTCGGCGTAGACCTGAGCACGATCGAGGAGAATTTTTTTCTACCACCAAATGGAGTTATCTTCAATCAGGGCATCGGACTGGGTGGCAGCCGTATCTCGAAAGACCAACTTTTTCTAAACGAAAACTTCCTCCAATACCAAAAGCAGATAAACGAAACCAACCGGGTCGACGCCATATTGGGGATGTCTTTGCAGGAGTCACGGTTTTCCTTCACCGATGCAAGGCGGACCAATTTCCCCTTCAACGAAATCCCGATCATCAGCGCGGGAGGTATCATCAGCGGAGCCAATGCCGGCGTGCAGGAATGGAGTATTGTATCGTACTTCTCACGAGTCAATTATAGCTTGCACGACAAATACCTACTAACCGCAAACTACCGGGTGGACGGTTCCTCCAGGTTTGGCGCCCTGAACCGGTATGGACACTTTCCTTCCGTGGCCTTTGCCTGGCGCTTGGGCGATGAAGACTTCCTGCGTGGAAACAATGTAGTCGAAAACCTAAAACTACGTACCAGCTGGGGTCTATCCGGTAATCAAGAAATCCCAAACTATGTAAATCAGATTCTGTATTCTGGAGGACAGGTTTACAATCAGCAGCCCGGATTTTTACCCAACGTATACGGGAGTGGGGAATTGGGATGGGAGACTACCGAACAGTATAATTTCGGGGTAGACTTTTCTCTGTTTAACAACCGCATCAACGTATTGGCCGACTACTATGTCAAAAATACGCGCGACCTGTTGATTCGGGTACAGATTCCACGAACCTCGGGCTACCAGAACACCTTTACTAATTTAGGTGAGATCCAAAACCGGGGATTTGAATTCGAGCTCAAAAGTCGAAACCTAACGGGCGAATTTGTCTGGAATACCTCCCTCAACATGACCTTCAACCGGAACGAGGTGATGGCATTACCAGAAGGGGATTTGCTCGGGGGCATCGGTAACTTCAATATCGCAAGGGAAGGATTGCCGCTAGGTTCCTTCTTCGGTTGGGTCATGCACGGTGTTAACCCGGAAAGTGGCTTGATCGACTTCGAACGCAATGATGGCACCCTAGGACCACCGACTAGGCAAGAAGACCGTCAGATCATCGGAAACCCAAATCCCCGACTCTTTGGCGGAATTACGAATAATTTCTTCTACAAGAACTTCGACTTTAGCGTCATGGGTCAGTTTGTAGGGGGGGTAGAACTGTACAACTATACTGCATTCTACCGCTTTTCTGGATTCAATCTCAGCGGTAACGGAGACCAAGCGTGGACGAGAAGATGGAGGCAGCCCGGAGACATCACCGATGTGCCACGCCCTTCACCCGGCAGTCTGGACAATGCCGCTGTTTCCACGAGATGGGTGGAAGACGGATCTTTCTTCCGTATTCGGAATATTACCCTTGGCTATACCCTTCCAAACACACTTACTGACCGGTTAAAAATCAGCAACATGCGGATCTATACCACGGTGCAGAACGCATTTGTCTTTACTTCCTATACAGGATATGACCCAGAAGTAAACGCAATGTCCAGTGATGGTATTGCTTACGGTACTGACCACAGTAACTACCCACAACCACGAATTTTTACCGGAGGTATCAACATCACATTCTAAGACCTAACTGACATGAAGAATATAAAATTAGCATTATCAGGATTCCTATTGGCCGCCGGGTTGTCGTCCTGTGACGAATTCATCGAAAAACAGCCGATCGACCAACTTAGCCAGGCTACCTTTTTCGCCGACGAAGCAACCACTCGTACAGCGATTATAGGCACATATAGAAGCATGACCTCTAGTGCAAGTTATGGACAGGCATTTATTGTCATTCCAGAGTTCGCCGCAGGGAATATGGCCCATATTTCCAGTTTTCCGGAGTATGTAGAATATCAGAACTTCAACATCCGAATCGACAATCCATGGTCATTGAACATATGGACAGCCTCTTATAACACCATCAATGCGGCAAACAACATCATCGCATTTGCGCCGCGCATAGACGGTTTTAGTAACAATACAACCCTGCAGAACCTTGTACGGGAAGCCCGGTTTATTCGGGCACTTTCGTACTTCAACCTAGTAAGGGGATGGGGGGATGTGCCACTGATTCTGGAGCCTACCACCCAGCAAACCACGAGTGCAGATTTACGGGTATCTAGAAATGCCGCATCTGATGTATATGCAGCTATTATCGCGGACCTCACTCAAGCACTTGACCTCCCTCTTAATGCGAGCGGAACCGCAAAGGGACGGGCAAGTGGAATGGCAGCTAGAGCCCTTTTGGCAAAAGTCCAATTGTACACGGGCAACTTTGCCCAGGCTGCCCAACTGGCAGAAGAAGTCCTTGGAAATGGCTCATACGGTCTAGTGGAGAATTTTGCGAATATTTGGGCCACTGAAAATTCATCTGAATCCCTGTTTGAACTTCAATTTGATCAACAAACGCCCAATACCTTTGTGACAAACGCCAATCCTGCATCCAGACAGGAGTTCTTCGCAAGAGCTTCCGCTGAAGACCTTTTTGACGAAACAGATCTTCGTAAATCGTTTACCGTCAGAAGGGCACTAGATGTGGCAGGCAACGAGCAATTCTACGTAGGCAAATACCGGAATTTCAACCCGCCAAACCAAAATGTTCCGGTGTTAAGACTAGGGGAAGTTTACTTGATCCATGCCGAAGCCCGTGCAAAAGCCGACGGGAATGTAAGTGAGGCTGCTTTGTCCAGCTTAAATGCCATCAGGCAGAGAGCAGGTATCAGCCCTATTGCCAACCCCGGTTCTGTTGAAGCCTTCACCAGGGAGGTTCAACTGGAAAAACGGCGGGAAATGATGTTTGAGTTTGAAACGTGGTTTGACCTGACCAGAACCGGACTTGCAACGGAACTACTAGGTGTTCCTTCCCAGCAACGGTTTGTTTTCCCCATTCCTCAGCTTGAACTGGACCTAAATCGAAATTTGGTCCAAAATCCGGGATATTGATCTTTTCACTTTCTGAAGAGCGCGTTAGCCGAATGGCTTACGCGCTTTTTTTATATATCCCTCGAATCGGTCGCAATGTTTATTTCCTCCAGTAATACTCCAGTCACATCCAATTTGATGCCCGTCAGGCACACCCCTCGAAAAGCCCCTGTATCCACGTTCCAAGACGGCGGGTCACCCACAAAAGTAGCTTTCCCCTCCATCTGCGGCGTATGACCAATTACCTGTAGCTTGCCTAAATCCTTCAATGCCCCCCTGTTCCAAAGGACTCCATGCCTATTTTCCTCCACAAAGGGATCATTGGTGTGAGATATGCCTGCGTGGGAAACAAACACCGCATCATTCTGCCAAAAAAGCTCTCTACCACTCAGCCATTCTAACCATTCGTGGGCCTCCAATCCAGCATCGGCAAAAGAGCTTAGGGTTTCCCTACCTCCGTTGATAATCCAGTGGTCACGCTGATCCTCACCGATTAGGTATTTGATCATCATGTGTTCATGATTCCCTTTCAGAAATATTGCTTCGCCGGGAAAGGCTTCCTCCAGTTCTTTGGATTTCTGCAAACACCAATTGCTAAAGCGGCCTCTATCCACTAAATCTCCCACTTGTATCAGCCGTTCACTCTCCGGGTTCCAGTGGCTCAACAATTCGGTGTACGTATGCCAACATCCGTGTACATCCCCTATCACAAACAAATTTTTCTTTGATTCTCTCATCATTTTCTATCCCAGTGCCTCCCTGCCTACCAATTCAGACATTCCCTCAGTTAATTGCCAGGGACACGGTGCATGTTTCAATATTTTCGTTAATTTTGCACCAATTTAGCCAGAAGTAAATTCTACTCAAAACCTTATTTTAGCATGCCTAAAGACAGCAGCATCAAACATGTACTGATTATCGGAAGTGGTCCCATCATCATCGGGCAAGCCTGCGAATTTGATTATTCGGGTTCCCAGGCCGCAAGATCGCTGAGAGAAGAAGGGATTATCGTGACCCTGATCAACTCCAACCCGGCCACGATCATGACCGATCCGGTGACAGCGGACAATGTTTATCTCCTTCCTTTGGAAAAAAAATCGATCATCAAAATCCTGAAAGACCACCCGGATATAGACTGTGTGCTCCCTACCATGGGAGGGCAGACAGCCCTTAACCTGGCAATTGACTGCGACAAGGCTGAAATCTGGAGCAAGTTTAACGTACGGATGATCGGAGTGGATATCGATGCGATCGAAACCGCCGAAAATAGGGAAAAATTCAAAGCCTTAATGGAAAAGCTGAAGGTGGACGTATGCGTAGGACGAACGGCCACCTCTTTTTTGCAAGGCAAGGAAATCGCACAAGAAATCGGATTCCCATTGGTTATCCGCCCCTCTTACACCTTGGGTGGTACCGGTGGCGGCTTTGTGAACAGTGCCGAAAACTTTGAAAAGGCCCTGATGGCGGGATTACAGGCCTCACCTACTCACGAGGTGCTCATTGAACAGAGTATTTTGGGTTGGAAAGAATACGAACTTGAAGTACTGCGCGATACCATCGGAAACATGGTCGTCATTTGTTCGATTGAGAACTTTGACCCTATGGGTGTACATACCGGTGATTCCATCACAGTGGCTCCGGCAATGACCCTCCCCGACCCAGTGTATCAACGCATGCGAACACTGGCAATCAAAATGATGAATGGTATCGGTAATTTTGCAGGCGGCTGTAACGTACAATTTGCCGTGAGCCCCGACAACGAAACCATCATCGGTGTGGAAATCAACCCGCGGGTTTCCCGCTCATCCGCACTGGCTTCCAAAGCCACTGGATATCCCATCGCAAAAGTTGCTGCCAAACTAGCCATCGGGTATAATTTGGATGAACTGAAAAACTCTATAACTGGCAATACCTCCGCCTTTTTTGAGCCAGCCATCGACTACGTGATCGTGAAAATCCCCCGCTGGAACTTTGACAAGTTCAAGGGATCTGACCGGCGATTAGGGCTTTCCATGAAAGCGGTGGGTGAAGTCATGGGGATCGGACGTAATTTTCAAGAGGCACTTCAGAAAGCCTGCCAGTCTTTGGAAATCAAGCGAAGCGGATTAGGTGCTGATGGAAAGGAGTTGAGAAACCAGGATGAAATCCTGTACAGCTTGGCCAACCCCAGTTGGAACCGTCTTTTTCACCTATACGATGCCTTTAAGCTGGGCATTTCCTTCCGTACCATCCAAGACCTCACCAAGATTGATAAGTGGTTCCTTAAGCAAATCGAGGAACTGGTGCATTTGGATATAAAAATTGCAGAACATACGCTGGATTCCATCCCGGTGGACCTTATGAAGCTTGCCAAACATAAAGGGTATGCGGACCGTCAGATCGCCCACCTACTTGGCTGCTTAGAAAGTGAAGTATTCTACAAGAGGAGGGACGAAATGGGCATCAAGCGGGTATACAAACTCGTTGATACGTGTGCAGCGGAATTCGAGGCACAGACACCTTATTACTACTCCAGCTTTGGAGACGAAAACGAGTCTACAGCTTCCGACCGGCAAAAGGTGGTGGTGTTAGGATCTGGACCCAACCGCGTGGGTCAGGGTATCGAGTTTGACTATTCTTGCGTACACGGCGTACTCGCTGCGAAGGAAAGTGGTTTTGAAACCATCATGATCAACTGCAACCCCGAAACGGTTTCCACTGATTTCGATATTGCCGATAAGCTGTATTTTGAACCCGTATTTTGGGAGCATATTTACGAAATCATTCTGCATGAAAACCCCATCGGTGTAATCGTGCAGTTAGGTGGTCAAACCGCGCTGAAACTTGCTGAAAAGCTCGATAAATACGGAATTCCCATCATCGGTACCAGCTTTGAAGCATTGGATCTGGCCGAAGACAGAGGACGGTTTTCGAGCCTCTTGAAGGACAATGATGTTCCCTACCCAGAGTTTGGAACCATCCACAATACCGATGAGGCTCTTGAGCTTTGTAAGCGGATTGGCTTTCCCCTGTTAGTGAGGCCTTCCTACGTACTAGGGGGACAAGGCATGAAAATCGTAATCAATGAAAAGGAACTCGAAGAGCATGTGGTAAATGTACTCAGAGACATTCCCAACAACGAAATTCTTCTGGACCATTTCCTTGAAGGAGCCATAGAAGCAGAAGCAGATGCCATTTGTGATGGCGAAAACGTCTACATCATCGGCATCATGCAGCATATAGAGCCAGCGGGAATACATTCGGGCGATTCCTACGCCGTTCTTCCCCCGTATAACCTAGGGGACTATGTGATGCGACAAATCGAAACCTACACCGAACGAATTGCGCTCGCACTGAAAACCAAAGGCTTGATCAACATTCAGTTTGCGATCAAAAACGACATCGTATACGTGATTGAGGCAAACCCACGGGCGTCAAGAACCGTTCCTTTCATATGTAAAGCGTACGGTGAGCCCTACGTTAACTATGCTACCAAGGTAATGCTTGGCATCAACAAGGTGACAGACTTTACCTTTAACCCTACCAAAAAGGGGTATGCGATCAAGGAACCGGTATTCTCTTTCCATAAATTCCCCAATGTTAACAAGGAGCTAGGGCCTGAAATGAAATCAACCGGAGAGGCTATCTACTTTATCGATGACCTGATGGACGATTTCTTCTTGAAGATCTATGCCGAACGAAACATCTATTTGAGCAAATAAAAAAATGCATGGAGAGCAGGGATTAATACATAACCCTGCTCTCTTTCTTTCTTCAAAATTCCTCGGAAGGGAAACGTTTTTGGTGCTTTCCCGTGTTAACTATCGTACAAAGCCTTCAAAAATGGTTATCTTACCATGAGAGGTGCAAAAAATGATTCGCGCATAGCAGAGCCGCATTGGCTCGCCAGAACGTGTAAAATACGAACGCATGATTCTTAAACTCATTATATTCTTCATTGCCATTGGTTGGGTGCTCTCCAGTCTGGTGAAGTATTTTCTACGAAGCAAGCTCAAGCAATTTATCGACCAAGTAAACGAATCGCAGCGCGCGGATCACCATCAGCGAACCAGACCTAAAGACGGCAATGTAAACGTAGATTACATCCCCAAAGGAAAAGGAGGATCCCACGGAAACTCCAGGAATGGAGAATACATTGATTACGAAGAGGTTAAAGATTAAACAAACACCTACTTGACCTTTTTGATTTTTTGATTACATTTATACCCTGATGAGAAGGGGCACCTCCATATTGCTACTCATGTGTTTTTTTATGTACCACTTTGGGTACTATATTCTTTATTTTGCCTATCAGCACCACCTAGAAGCAGAATGGGCGCAAAAGATCCATCTAGAAGACAGCGGTAGCCAACTGGTTTTGGAAATCCCGATGCGGATTCCCTACATGATCGATAATGAAGATTTTCACCAGACAAATATCCCTTTTCATCTCGATGGGATTGCCTATCGCGGTATCAAGAAACGATTTGTAAACGATGCTTTCCAGCTAGTATATGTCCCCGACCATGCGCAAATCAAGTTGGATTTGAATCTACGAAGTTGGGTGGTGTCGCTAGTCCCAGAGGGAACCCAAGACCCTGCCAAAGAGGTGGTCATTACCTCCTCTAGCATAAAGGATTACTTGCCCCCGTACCCGCCTATTTCTTTTGATCACGCATCTGAAACCTCCGCGGTAATCTCTACACTTTTTTTTACTTCCTTTGAAAGGATCGATCTAGAAGTAACATCCCCTCCCCCAAAGGTATAAAATAGGACACCTCCTTTTTCTCATAAGGAAAAAGATCATTGGCTATTGGGAATTCCCTTAGCCTTTTTCGGCATACCCTTGCGCCAAAATGGAGGAGGTAATGAGATCGCCTATTTGGCTCTCTTAGGTCCCCATTTTTAGCAACATACTGCCATTTTATTCCTATCCAACTAACTAATCGTATTGTGAAAACATATACCTATATACTCGTGCTCATATGCAGCTTGTCTATGCATGCTGTTGAGCTATATGCACAGGGCTGCGTAGCCATCCGCCAATTTTCGGGCGTTGGAAACTCGCTAAACCAAGGAGAGATCCTGCAAAAAGGAGACTTTAACGTGGCGTTGAACCACCGGTATTTCAAGTCCTTTCGGCATTTTCGGGGTACCCACGAAGAACCCGACCGCATAGCCAATAACACCGAAGTCATAAATTGGTCCCATTCCGTAGATGTCAACGTAAGTTATGCGCTGAATGACCGCTTGTACCTTGCGGGATCCTTGCCATTCGTTTACAACGAACGCAGTTCACTGTATGAGCATGGTCGAAACTCCAGGCACATGAGTTATTCCGGTGGCATTGCCGACGCGCGATTGGGTGCCGGGTACTGGCTATTCGAAGGGGAAAAAGCCAAAAATGGAAACATGGCTGTGGGAGCAAGTATCAAGCTGCCTACGGGCAACTATCGTGCAAGCAGCACCTTCTACAACGTGGGGCCGGAAGGCAGACCGGAAGTACGTCCGGTTGATCAATCCATTCAACCCGGAGACGGCGGCGTTGGATTGATTCTGGACACACAGGGACTTCGTTTTCTCAAGAATGGCTTTATCGTATACTATGACGGATTTTACCTCATCAATCCCAGAGAAACGAATGGCACAAGGACCTTCCGCGAAACCCTCAACCCCATACTGGCCAACGAGGCCATTATGTCTGTACCAGACCAATATGCATTCAGGGCGGGCGTTTTCAAGTCTGTCATCGCGCACTCCCTAGGCATTTCGCTGGGAGGCAGAGTGGAGGGTGTGCCGGTACGTGACTTAATCGGTGGCAACGATGGCTTCAGACGTCCAGGATATGTGGTCTCAGTGGAACCGGGTGTCAGCTACATGGTGAAAGACCTAACCCTTAGCCTTAATGTCCCTGTAGCGCTTGTCAGAAACCGAACACGTAGCGTGACGGATATTGCTGCCTCTACCCCAAGCAATATCCGGCATGGAGATGCTGCCTTCGCAGACTACCTAATCAATGTGGGAATTGCATGGCGAATCAGCAAGAAGCAACCCGCGTTGTTTGATATCCGATAAAAACACTGCTTCACCGGTTTCCATTCGTTGGAAGCCGGTGAATCTAACGCCCCCCATTGGCGCGAATGTCGTCCCTGCATTTTTGGTCCAACTGAGGTATGGACGTCTCCATCATCCCAAATACCCGGTTGGTTTCCACGGCCCAATACATCAGACAGGACGCATTGTCGCAGTGAGATTCATTCTCCTCGTCTTCGTGATCTTCCACCATGTCGGTACCGTTATTGACCAGACCCATCAGGTGTCCTATCTCGTGCAACACAACCGTCGTTTCCAACATGGCCCTACCTGGTCGTCTAAGTATACCGGAATTTTCGGCAATTCTACGACCAAACAACACCATACTGGTGCTTTGATACGCCGCCCCTAGTGCAAAGGATTCTTCATCATCCTGTGAAAAATAGCCATCCACTACCAAGAGAAAAACCGTCAGAATATTCCGCTCATTGTATCGCTGCCGCTGCTCCTTCTCCAAATCACGAAGCTCCTGTACGGTGTAACTTTGCTGTCCACCGGCAGGGATTTCACGCTCCCGGAAAATAATACCGTCTGGCTTATTCGTGTGCTCTTCCAAAAAAGCGACCATTTCACCAACCATCTGATTGGTCGGACGAAAACCGCTCATGTATACCATCTCGATTTCCAAACGGGTAAATCGGTCTGCTGACAACAGCTGATTCGCCAACTGGCCTACTCCTGCCCTCGCCGCAGATTCGCCCACGAAGAGGTCCTGTGTCACTCGGTCTCTATCCACAAAACAGGATAGATTCAACAGCGCCATCCCAATAAACAAACCCAGATACTGTAGCTTTTTCCTCATATTCCCTAATTCAGTTGCGTGTGAATGGATAACGAAGATACGTTTAAAAAATTAATGTCTCCTTTCATTATTTTATCTAATTAACGGTACTGAAAAACCTAGGCATTCCAGGTCGAATTCAACGCAAATTCAAATTAAAGAATGGTCCCTTCAATAAGACCCAAAAAAGAATGGCCTTGTTTTTGTTTTGCCGCAGTTGGTTTCATTTTTACCTCAAGCAAATTTCAACACTATGAAAAAGTCACTCTTAATCGTTTTATTCAGCCTTTTTGCCGCGATTCAAACGCAGGCACAGGTTTTCTCAATAGGTCCAAAATTTGGCGTTTCACAGGGAGATGTTCGGGTCACCGACGGATTTCAGGGAGAGGAATCCAAAATCGGCTATCATGTGGGTGCATTTGCCCGCATCAATTTACCGGTAATTTTTCTTCAACCTGAGGTTTTATATACCAACACAGGCGGTTCATTCCGTGATAATACCTTCAATTACGACGTTACCTTTAACCGACTGGACGTGCCATTGATGGTGGGGGTCAACCTTGGATCACTGTTTCGGATACAAGCAGGGCCGGTAGCCACCTACCTATTGGACAGCAAGATTTCCAGCAGCAACACGCAACAGAGCACTATGATTCCTCCAAAAGAGGACTTTACCTTTGGCTATCAGGCGGGAGTTGGAGTGGACATCGGCACATTGATCGTAGATCTCAAGTATGAAGGTGGACTGACCAACTCTGTGAGCAGTTACACGCAATTGCCTACAGATCAACGGCAAAATCAACTGATCCTTTCATTGGGATTCCGGCTGTTTTAGGAAAATTCCGTAATTAAAGATACCTTTCCTTCAGTGAAATGGAAACTTTGTCGAAGTAACATTTCGGGGAAAAATAATCTTCAAAAATCGCTCTGCATTCGTCCTGGAGAGAAAGGTATCTTCCACTGCAAAATGTTTCCATTACAAGCTCGAGGCACTCTTTCTCTGTTTGTCCAATGACTACCGTTTTGTCCCATGGTATTTGATCGCCAAATGGCAATTCCATATCCGTATTCAACAACACTGGAATTCTTCCTGCCGAAAGCACTTGGTAAAATCGCATGGAAAAATTGCCTTTACCTCTGGGAGTCAAGGTATAAATATTGGATTGTATGTTTTCGTCAAACTCCTGAATAACCTTTTCGTTATGAGGACTACCAGCCCAGAATTTCGTTCTTAGCAAAAAATCAGCATTTACCTCTCTAGATTTTTGAAATACCGAGATAAGCTTTCTCCTAGGCTTGCTCATCAACCCACAAAACCCAATTGAAGGAACCGAAGCATCGGTAATTTTTTCGAAAGCATTAGCGTAAGAACTCCAAATGTACGGTAGAGGCCATTCGCGTGGCCCCTTATTAGACTTACACATACTTGTCCTGAAAAGTATCACATTTTCGGGGACTTGCAATCTACCTTCGTAATCTGCCACCAAAAACACCAACACTTGCTGGTTACCAGAGTAATAGCCTCCGATTTCTTGAAGGCAAACACTTATCTCCTTTTTTTCCAACCCCCAAACTACCCTATTATGCAAAATAAAGTCGCAGTCTGCAACGCTTGCATACCGATAAGACAAAGATTGGGTAACAAAATCAAGCAAATTATAACCGTCCTCAAGAGGATCGTGGTAAATTTTCAACATTATTCCAATACTTATTTCACCAACTCTTTACTCTGAATTTCTCGACCAAGGCTTTTTCTCGCTAAGAAAATCAGTGCAAAGGACAAAACAAATAGCACCGCAGCGATTACTGAGAGTGTATAAGCCTCCTGTTTAAAGTTGTTCCACGCAAACAGGCCTAGCGAGCTCAACGTCACCGTAAACATAAAAAACATCGGAATGGTCACAAAGGTGGGATTCACTTTTTTCCGAATCAACCATACAGAGATGGTGAGCAAAGCGAGCGCTGCCAACAGCTGATTGGCAGAACCGAAAATTGGCCAAAGTGTGGAAAATCCACCACTCTGTAGAAGCAACACCGACAATACTACCACCACCGTGGTAGAAAGGTACCGATTTTGGGAAATTTTACGCCCAACGGGATGCTCCACATCCTCAAAGTACTCCTGAAGGGTAAATCGGGCTAGCCGAGTACAGGTATCTAACGTGGTCAGCGCAAAGGCAGAGACGGTCAGTGCCACAAATCCCACTGCAAAGGCTTCGTTGATGCCCATAGATGAAATGATAGCGCCCAAACCATCCGCAAACAAAGGAACAGGCCCCTGTGCTGCCAATCGGTCTATATAATCTGACCGGGTCAATACAATTACAGCACCCACCGAAATTATCGCCAGAAACGACTCGATTAGCATGCCCCCGTAACCCACTACTTTTACATCTTCCTCCCGATCGATCTGCTTGGAGGTAGTACCGGAAGCCACGAGGGAATGAAACCCTGAAATGGCTCCACAAGCAATGGTCACAAAAAGCACCGGAAAGATATAACCGAGATTCTCGTTGGAAATATGTACTTCAGTATCCATGACAATGGTCGGGTTCGCCACAAATACACCCACCACGGCAGCTAATATCAGACCATAAAGCAAAAAACTATTTAAGTAGTCTCTGGGCTGTAACAACATGGAAACCGGTGCTACCGACGCAATAAACGCATAAGCCAAAAGCACATAGATCCACATTTGATATTCCAGTACAAAAGGAATCTGCATGCCCAAATACACGAAAAAATACATGATTGCCACACCCACCACAGTGGCAATCAAAAAAGCGGACTTTCTGTGGGCTGTAAATTTATTGACCCATCCGAAGCTCACCGCCAGTAGGATAAATAATATAGATGCAGAGGCGACTCCGGGATTGCTGATAAATGTCTTGGCGATGATATCTGCAAAAACTGCAATGATCAGGATGAGCGTGGAGAAGCTAAACAGGATGAATAGCTGCTTCCCCTTTCGCCCAATATTGTTTTGGATAATCACTCCGATAGATTTACCGTCATTCCTGAGAGAGGCCACCATACTGCCCAAATCGTGCACGGCACCAAAAAAAATACCTCCAACCAAAATCCAAATCACTGCTGGAATCCACCCAAACGTGACGGCAATAATAGGACCTACAATGGGACCTGCTCCAGCGATGGATGCAAAATGATGCCCCAACACGACGATCGGCTTGCTAGGAACATAATCTACCCCGTCGCTAAAGCGGTGGGAAGGGGTAATGTTTTTATTATTAATTTTAAACTTCCGAAACACATATTTCCCGTAGGTGAAATATGCTCCGGTTAAAATAATAGCCGATAATACAAAAAGGTAGGTTAATTGCATGATTTTTGGTTGTAATTAGACCATCTATGACGGAAAGGGTGGTTCAAATAAAATCGAAAAATAAATATAAGCAGAAAAAAGAAATCAGAACCCGCCCTAAAAATAATATTTCCAATCTTTTCAGAGATTCAATACTTCCTAACTATGACACAAGAAAGACTACTGTTTATCTCCATCATTATCCTATCGCTCGGAGCGAGTCACCTACTGTTGTATTTTACCTTCAAACGGCTCGCTTCCCTCTTTTACAAACCTCAATCGTCTAAAGGAGAACGAGCACTCAGACAGCTTTCCCAGTCGCTGAAATGGGGGCTATTCTTCGTGATATTCCCCCTTGCAGAACCGTACTTTTCACCCGAAGACATGGACTATCTGCGCAGCCACCCCACCTTTTCTGTGTTGTTCGCTATCAATCTAACGTGGATTATCATAGAACTTTCCAATGTGGTTCGGTATCATATTTTGGACAAGTTCAACTTTGATAAATCAGACAATCTGAGAGAGCGCCGGATGATTACCCAGATCGATTTCATTCGGAAGATTTTTGTTATTGTAGTGGTGGTGATTGCGTCAGCCAGTATCCTCATGCAGTTTGAGTCGGCGAGAAATATAGGTGCAGGCCTCCTTACCTCTGCCGGTATCGCCGGTATCATTATCGGCTTTGCCGCGCAGAAGTCGATTGCCAATCTGCTTGCCGGGTTCCAAATAGCGTTTACCCAACCCATCCGGCTGGATGATGTGGTAGTGCTAGAGGGTGAATGGGGCAAAATCGAAGAGATAAACCTCACCTATGTAGTGGTACGAATCTGGGACCAGCGTCGACTGGTACTTCCGATCACCTATTTTTTGGAAAAACCCTTCCAAAATTGGACCCGAACCACCGCAGATATTTGGGGAACAGTATTTCTTTACGTGGATCACAGCATACCGGTTGCACCCCTCAAAGGGCACCTCAAGGAACTGCTGGAATCCACACCACTTTGGGATGGAAAGGTTCAGGTACTACAAGTAACCGATATCCGCGAACGAACCGTAGAATTGCGTTGTCTGATGAGCGCGGTAGACAGCCCCAGTGCCTTTGATCTTCGCTGCTTTGTGAGGGAGAAAATGCTGGAATACATCCAGCAAAACTATCCGGAATCCCTCCCCAAAACCCGCATTCTAATGGAACGAGAGACCACTGATAGGCCAACATTTGAACAACCATAGTCCCCTGATTGTGCCAAAGAATTTTATTTAATCGATATAACCCATAAATTTGTACGCCCGGACCGTTGGTTTCGGCTTAAAACATCCTAAACATGGCTTGGTTTAAAAGAAAAGATGCTGGCATCAAAACCTCCACGGAGGAAAAGAAGGACACCCCCGATGGACTTTGGTACAAAACCCCAAAGGGGAACATTATCCATACCCGGGAACTCAAAAATAATTCCTACGTCTGTCCCGATGACGAATACCACGTAAAAATCGGATCCAAAGAATACTTTGAAATACTTTTTGACGATAACAAATTTACTGAGCTGGATGCCAGCATGACCTCTGGCGACCCATTGAGGTTTGTTGATAGCAAACCCTATACTTCCCGTATCAAAGATACCATTGCGAAAACGGAATTGAATGACGCTGCCCGAACCGGCGTGGGAAAAGTAAATGGTATAGACTTGGTCATCACCTGTATGGATTTTAATTTCATCGGCGGGTCGATGGGTTCGGTAGTAGGAGAAAAGATTTCGAGGGCAATCGATCATTCTCTCAAGCATAAAATACCTTTTTTGATGATATCTAAATCAGGCGGCGCCAGAATGATGGAGGCAGGATTTAGCCTGATGCAAATGGCCAAGACATCCGCCAAGCTTTCCCTACTTGATGAAGCAGGGATCCCCTACATTTCGCTGCTGACCGACCCTACCACGGGAGGAGTTACGGCTTCCTACGCCATGCTAGGAGATTTCAATATTGCCGAACCCGGCGCATTGATCGGATTTGCAGGCCCGAGAGTCATCCGGGAAACGATCGGAAAAGACCTACCAAAAGGGTTTCAGAGCTCTGAATTTGTATTGGAACATGGTTTTTTGGATTTCATCATCGACCGCCGACAGTTGAAAAACAGAATAAGCACTTTGCTAAACCTATTGAAAAATTAGCAGTTACATCTAAGAGGGTGAAGCGCCCTAAAAATTAGAATTTATTCACCGGTTTAAGGGATTAATCAATATATTTGCAATCATTTAAACCGGATTTGTCGTACTGATAAAGAAAAAACATCGTTAAATGGGTTCAGTAATCATTACCTCGATCGTAGCATTTACGTTGATCATTTTGCTACTTGTATTTATTCTTCTATTTGCCCAATCCAAGCTGGTTGCCTCTGGGGATGTTAAAATCATCGTCAATGGTGATGAGAAAAATCCGATTGTTGCCTCGGCTGGGTCAACCCTGCTTAATACCCTTGGCAATAAAAAGATTTTCTTGCCCTCTGCCTGCGGTGGGGGCGGCACTTGTGCCATGTGTAAGTGTACCATAGAAGAAGGTGGCGGAGAAGTACTCCCCACTGAAGTTGGTCACCTAAGCAGAGCAGAGCAGCAAAGTAAAGTACGGCTTTCCTGCCAAGTGAAAGTGAAAAGCGATATGAGAATTCGCATTCCAGAAGAAATCTTTGGAATTAAGAAGTGGGACTGTGAAGTAGTTTCTAACTATAACGTTTCTACCTTTATCAAAGAGTTTGTCGTAAAACTTCCTGAAGGGGAAACTCTGGATTTTGAACCTGGAGGATACATCCAGATTGACGTCCCCGCCATTACCGTTAACTATAAAGATATTGATATAACACCCCATCCGGACCTTGGGCACCCCCAAGATGTTTATAAAAGTGACTGGGATAAATTTGGGCTTTGGGATTTGGTAATGAAAAACGACGAACCGTTGTTTCGCGCTTACTCAATGGCCAACCACCCAGCGGAAGGAAATATCGTGATGCTTACCATCCGGGTGGCTACTCCGCCTTGGGATCGCGCAAACAACCGATGGATGGACGTTAATCCCGGTGTTTGCTCCTCTTACGTTTTTGGAAGAAAGCCTGGCGATAAAGTGACCATCTCTGGACCTTACGGCGAGTTCCATATCAATCCGACCCAGCGAGAAATGATTTATATCGGAGGTGGTGCAGGGATGGCTCCATTGAGATCCCACCTCTTCCACCTATTTCACACAGAAAAATCTAACCGTAAAGTTTCCTACTGGTACGGTGGTCGATCCAAAAAAGAGCTGTTCTACACGGAGCACTTCCGCGAAATAGAGAAGGAGTTCCCTAACTTTAATTTCCACATCGGGCTTTCTGAGCCCCTACCAGAAGATAATTGGAAGGTAAAGAAATCTTTGGAAGACCGGGAGGCCGACGGATATGTTGGTTTTATCCACCAAGTATTGTATGACAACTACTTGAAGCACAAAGATGAACCGGACGAAATTGAGTTCTACCTTTGCGGCCCTCCACTGATGAATGCTGCCGTGCTGAAAATGCTCGACGATCTCGGAGTTCCCAATGAAAACATACGCTTCGATGATTTCGGAGGATAAGCTTAAAAGTCCCGCCTAGAGCGGGGCTTTTTTTGTTTTATATCGAATGAATTTCTTTATTTTTGGTTAATCAAAAGGCTAGTACGCTACACCAAATGGACCTAAAGATATTTTTCGAACCCCTACCTGAACGACTTTACCAAAAGGAAAAATCCCACAATTCGTTTTTTGATGGTATTCACTGCCATGGCGAGCAGTTTCCCGATCTGCAGGGTATTCAGCTTGCAATTATCGGCCTGGAAGATTTTCGGGGAGCAGGAGAACTAGCAAATGGCCCTGAATCGACCTATGCAATAAGGGAAAAACTCTTTCGACTCAAGAAAGGTCAGGGTCAGTATAAAATTGCAGATTTAGGAACACTTAAGTCTGGGGAAACGACCAAAGAGACCTGCCAGTTGATGCGCTCTATCGGTGAGTTTCTTATCAATCAGGAAATTCTACCGCTATTTATCGGAGGTTCTCACGACTTGGATCTCGGCCAATTTCTGGCCTTCGAAAAAATGCGGAAAATGGTAAGCGTACTAACCGTGGATGCTAAAATGGACATGGAAGACGAAGGAAGACCGGATCAAATCCACTCCAGCCAGATCGTACTTCATCAGCCCAACTTCCTGTTCAATTATTGTCACCTAGCCTATCAGAGTTTTTTGACCGACAGTGATTTGGTAGCCACTTTGGAGAAACTCTACTTTGACCATGTGCGGCTCGGCAAGCTTCGGGATAACTTTAAAGAGGTGGAACCGCTCATTCGAAACGCCGATATGCTCAGTTTCGACCTATGTGCCATCAAGTCAACAGATGCCCCCGGAACCATCGATTGCCAGCCTTTTGGCATGACCTCGGAAGAAGCCTGTCAGATTAGTTGGTTTGCAGGAACAAACGAAAAATTGAGCTCTATTGGGTTTTATGGATATCACGAGTGTCTCGACGATTCCCGGTATACCACGGCATCGGTGGTAGCTACCATGGTTTGGTATTTCATTGAGGGCTTTTACCATCGAAAAGATAGTCTTTCCTTCAAAAGCAGCGACTATACCAAATATACCGTATCCCTTGACTCTACCCCCTCAGTGCTTCACTTTTATAAAAGTAATCTCAGCGGAAAATGGTGGATGGAAGTACCCGTCTCCGGCATGGGGAAATTTGGTGATCAGACCATCATTCCCTGTAGCTACGAGGATTATCAAACAGCGCAGCGCGGTGAAATTCCAGAACGATGGGTAAACGCCCAATTGAAACTTCCCTAATGGAAAAAATTTAAAAAACTGCTCGCTCTTTTTATAAATTATTTATCTTTGAAAGAGCAAATGCTCATGAGAACCATCACAAGATCACAGCTCGCTCTATATAACGGACAGGATAAACCGGAGATATACGTAGCCTACCAAGGGTTGGTCTATGACTTGAGTCGTTCCCGGCTTTGGAAAAACGGGAGACACTACGAGCACTGGGCGGGTCAGGACCTTACGGAGGAATTGCTGATAGCCCCCCATACGGCAAACGTATTTGATAAATTCGAACCGATCGCATACCTGAAATAAACATGATTCTGATAGCTGACAGTGGCTCCAGTAAAACCGACTGGAGGGTAATACGTAAGGATGGAAAAATCGAACAGTTTCGAACTGTTGGATTCAATCCCTATTACCAGCAGGCAGATGACATGCTAAGGGATTTGCAGACAGAGCACATTCAGTCTCTTAAAGGCAGCATCGAAGAGGTATACTTTTATGGAGCAGGATGCACGGGCGAAAAGAACAAACAAACGGTAGCCAGACTCATCAAAAGTGTTCTTGGTGATGACACATGGGTATCGGTAGACCACGACTTGACGGCTTCCGCCAAAGCTACTTGTGGCCACAAATCGGGCATCGCCTGCATTTTGGGCACGGGATCCAATAGTGGTGATTACGATGGAGAAAACATCGTAGCCAACCGCCCTTCTCCTGGATACCTGTTGGGTGATGAGGGTGGTGGATCGTACATAGGCCGTCATTTTCTACAGGATTTCATCTATGACGACATGCCAAAGGAAATCAGAGAAATGGTACTCGAGGAGTACCAACTGACAAATTTGGAAATTCAGGAAAATGTGTACCAAAAACCTTTCCCGAACCGATACATGGCCAGTTTTTGCAGGTTCATTCACGACCATAAAAACCACCCGTACTGTTTTCAGCTTTTTTACAATGGTTTCTCCGACTTCTTTAAACGACATGTGATGCGGTACGCCAATTACCAAAACAAGCCGGTCAGCTTTGTAGGCTCCATAGCCTTTCACAATGGAGAGATATTACGAAAAGTAGGTGCCGATCTCGGTATCCATATTGACATTATTCTGGAGGCCCCCATTGCTGGTCTCACCCTTTATCACCAAAATAAGATATGAGCACGACAACTGAAAGCAGTTCATACTATGACAATTTGGAGCAGATGTCCGTTTCGGAGCTGCTTTCCCACATGAACAAAGAAGATCAGACCGTTCCTTTGGCAGTGGCTAAATCCCTTCCCCAAATCGAGAGGTTGGTCGCTGCCATTGTCCCTAGGATGGAATGCGGAGGTAGGCTGTTTTATATCGGCGCAGGAACGAGTGGGCGGTTGGGAATCTTGGATGCCTCCGAGTGCCCTCCTACCTATGGCGTGCCGCATGATTTGGTAATCGGGATAATTGCCGGTGGCGATACGGCTATCCGGAAGGCAGTAGAGAATGCCGAGGATGATCCGGCACAAGCCTGGGAGGATATCCAAAAATTCGGGTTCAACGAACACGATTCCGTGATTGGAATAGCAGCGTCAGGCACTACACCCTATGTCATTGGGGGACTTAAGGCTGCCAACGAGACTGGGCTACTCACCGGGTGCATCACTTGCAACGCCGCCAGTCCGCTCGCTGCTACCGCTCAGCTACCCGTGGAGGTGGTCGTTGGACCGGAGTTTGTGACCGGCAGCACGCGGATGAAATCCGGAACGGCCCAGAAACTAGTACTCAATATGATCTCCACGAGCGTGATGATCAAACTGGGTAAAGTAAAGGGAAACAAGATGGTGGATATGCAGCTTTCCAACGAAAAACTGGTAAAGAGAGGGACCCGAATGATTGTAGACGCCACAGGCATGCCGGAAGAAAAAGCCAAACAACTGCTTCTCGAATTTGGATCGGTTAGGGCAGCTGTGGCGGCGTTTGAAAGTAGAAACATGTAAATGTAGCTATTGTTTCTCCACGGAAGCATGCCCGGAAATCAGGAAACGTCTACCTGTACCTACCTCCTCGCAGAGAACCCTG
Source organism: Lunatimonas sp. (assembly GCF_020832325.1). Classification (GTDB taxonomy): domain Bacteria; phylum Bacteroidota; class Bacteroidia; order Cytophagales; family Cyclobacteriaceae; genus Lunatimonas. The sequence continues at coordinate 94,189 of NZ_JAFIEU010000038.1, read as the reverse complement.
GTACGTCGGCTTTCTAATTTTTCGAACAAGCGATTTTTGAACAAAAACCGTTGCCCAAGCACCAAGTCACTCAATAGCATACCGGTGTCTCCATTATCTGCTGAATCGTACTTTCGAAGCTCCTTCATCAGAAATAGATCTGCGCCTGCGCTCGCTTTGGGATTGGCCAAATGCCTGCGCAGTGGGACAAGGATATCCAATGGAAACACCTCCCTAACCAGCATGGGTACCATCAACCGTCGAAACTCGTTTTTCCACTCCACACCATGCGGCATACAGGATGCACCGTATTTTGCATAGACCCGATGGTGGGCCACTTCATGGACGTACGTAATTAAAAATTGGTAGGGGTTTAGATCGTGATTGACCGTAATTTTCTGAACGGCTCTGTTTCTCCGGTAGGTAAAGTCCCCGAGCTTGGAAGACCGTGATTTAGCTATCACAAAATGAAAGGGGTTTTCCTTCCAAAGCTCGTAGCAATAGGCAATGGAGTGGTCCGGCACACGGCCTGACAGAAAGGATGTCCAATCTTCCGGTTTAATCAAGGCCACAAGGCAATCGTTTGGAACAAATATACATAAAAAAGAAAATGCAAAGAGACGAAGTAAACCGGATTCACCCTCTAATTTCCCCCACGTAACACCGCACTAAAACACCACCCTAAGTCCAATTCCATTTGGTCCTACGGAAAGGTTTTCGACAATCTTTGGCAGCTCTTGGGCATGGGCATGATGGTAAAAATACTTGATGACATCAAAGGACATCAAAAAAGCTCCCTGTAGGATAACCGACTTACCAAAACCCCGTATCCGGGCATCGTCTTTACGCTTTCCCCTTTCGAGCATATAAAGCCCTGTCGCCATGTAGGCTACATCCAAGCCCGCATTTACCAACAAGATTTTTTCGATGCTCTGTTGCTGTTGTATCGTCTCCCAAAACTCCGCACTGGGTACTTCCTTCATCGCAGAGTAATACCCAAAACCAGCAATCAACAAGTTAACGCTGTTCCAATACGCATTCATCTGGTGAAAACCCTGTAGCTCTCCACTCGTTCGGCCAGCCATGAATCCCCCCCAAAGCATATTTCCTACCGCCCATGAACCCAATATCAGCATGCCCTGCTTGTTGTATTGGATCCGCTCAAGGTTGTATTGCTTTAGCGCATTCCCCTCATCTTGAGCATAGGTGGGAAGATAGCAGAGAACTAAAAAGAACAGGATCGGAAAAACTTTTCGGAGGGTTATTGGCATACGGTAAAGATTTCTTGCTATAGTTGAAACGTGTATGATGTATCAACGTCTTTGGACACCAAACTGTTTACTATGACCTGAGATCCGCTCTGGCGATCTGAATAAACGATTCTCAAAACTGCCCTGCCTCACAATGAATCATCGAAGTACGCCAATCGGATCATCTCTTCACGTATCCGACGCTCCGCACCACTTTCCAGATTACTGATGCGGCACCTCCAAGTTTCGTACCCTCCTTTTTCCAGTTCCTCGGCCGGGGGAATATAACCCAGGTTGCCGTTGGCAAGGGTAATGGAAAAATAGGGCCCCTTTATCGCTTCTTTCAACGCCAACCCCGTAGAAGCGAAAACCTCCCCCGGTAGGGCTCCAATACGAAGAGAACCCAAACGAAAACACTGAAGAGGAACCGTGGCTTCCGGATGGAATGCTGCCAACAAGAATTGTTCCCGCGCATACAACTTGCGCCAACCGGCATAATCAGCCTGTAGGGATTCAAAGCCACCCTCCTCCATAAGATGCTTAGCGGCATCCAATTCCTCATCAGAAGGCAAGCGCCGCCCAACTGACAACATTTCGGTATTGGCCGCCAAAACAGGATCTAAGTCCCAATGGATATCAACCATCTTCCGGGCTACTTTGGCTGCCAGATCAGCCCCAATGAATGCGCTTTTCTGAAAGTCGCCGGTGGGATATAGGCTTGAGTTGTGAAAATCCCAAATGTTCACATCCCCGCTGGTACCGTTGCTCATGATGCCGACAAAGTCCTCACCTGCACCTAACTCTGCCTGTAACGCTCGGGCAAAATAGCCAAAATAGTCTGCCGATATGGTCCCATTTTGCCAGTCACCCACGTAATGTAAACCGTAATTTGCCAAGACACTAATCGCCTTCCCCGAAATCCCCTGTAGCGCGACAAAAAACAGCTCGGGATCAGGCTTGGCAATGGGATGTATGATTTTATCCTCTACACCAAAGGGATTGGTCTTGATCAAATCCACCGAGTCGGCTACCGGATTAAGTGGCTGATAGTCTTCCTTCATCTGATACCGTCTACAACGCAAGTGCTCCGGAGCCAAGACTTTGCCATAGCCCAAACGAGCTGGCTCCAAGCGCGCTAAAGCAGCTTTCACGGCCTGAAGGATACGGCCCGGAAGCCACCGCCTATAGGCCAGATCCGCCTGTACGAAATGAACTTCCTCCACCGCACCTGCTGCATGGGTATGGGTGCTGCTAATCAGCATGTTTTCGGCAGCTATCCCGGTATTTTGCTGTATCAGACTTTTTACTTCGTCAAGCAGCTCCTGCCCCATCACACAAATATCCACTACCACAACCACCAACGTGGTATCGGCGCTCCGAAGTACAAGAGCTTTTGCAAAGAGTGGGTCATGGATGGAGGTGGCGTAATGTGGGACAAAGTCGCCGTTGATCACAGTACCCAATCGAGGAGTAGTCTCCACCTGTGCCGCAGCGGCATACAATCCGGTATTACTGTTCATCTTTTTATCATTTTTTATTAGCAGCTAGCTATCAGCCTAACCGCTTTCTGAAAGCTCCATTTTGGCGTCATCAGAACCTTTTAGACTGGTAAGCTTGCCCGCAGGAAACGTAGCCAGTTGCCATGAAATATCCGATCTATATCCTCTGAACTATACCCCCTTTTATCCAACAACTCTTCGAATTTTTGGAGATCTGCCACGCTGTTGAGATCCCAGGGAGATTGCTCGGTACCAAAGATGCCATCCAAATCGCTGCCTATGGCTACGTGGTGCGTATTTCCGGCCAACTGACAGATGTGGTCCCAGTGATCGATCAGTTGCTCCAGCCGAATATCCAGTTGCCAAGGATCTGACACGGTGTCAATAAACCGTATATCCATTGCCCAACAATCCAACATGCCCCCGATCACGGCACCTCGCTCCACCAAACGCTTGATTTGCGGGTCTGTCAATTGCCGTTGGTTGGGAACAATTTTACGCACATTGTGATGACTGGCCCATACCGGTCCTTTGTACAGATCCATGGCCTGATCAAATCCCTGATCCGTAAGGTGGGTGACGTCAAGTATCATGTTCAATCGTCCCATGGCCTCCAGCAACTCTTCCCCCAACGGAGTAATCGGACCCTCCATCTTGGTTCCAGGAGCGTACCTCCCCGGTCCAAAATGCGACAATCCCAATGCCCGAACGCCATACGCATAGGCTTTTTCCAAATAAGAAACGTCTACCAAGGAATCTGCGCCTTCCAAACTCAGGATGTAGCCAATGGGCTTATCTGAATCGGGCATTGCTTCGTTTCCCCAAAGGGCTACCATTTCGTCCAAATCCTCACGGGTAAGAATCTGTCTCATTTCACCGGCCGATTCCATCTCGCGGTACCACGCCAGCTGCCCCTGCGTCATTGCCCAGGCCTGCTGAGGTGAATTCCAACCCGGAAGTGCAGAGTCGGGCGGTGAATACCGCGCCAGTTGGGTGGCCACGACGATACCCACCTTACCCTTTCGGAGTTCTGGCAGCGTCACCGTACCTTTGCCCCTATCCGGCTTATCCTTCATGTGCATTTCCATCTGCCTGACCTGCCTAAGCTCAAGCCGCAGATCCCGGTTCCACTCTATGGCATTCATGGCCAAATCCAAATGCCCATCAATGATTAATCGCTTCGACATTTTATCGGACCGTTGGTATTCGTACTATACAGTCTATTTCCACCTTTAGCCCCTCCGCCAGTACAGACTGCACCGTTGTACGTGCGGGCTTTACACCGGTAAAATAGGATGCATATACCTCATTATACCGGTCAAACTCCCGGATGTCGGCCAAATGCACCGTACATTTGACGATATCGTTCATGGTCGCCCCGGCGGCTTCCACGATCGCTTTGATGTTTTCCAAGGTCCTGACGGTTTCCTCCTCGATCGTACCCAAGACAAAGCGGGAGGTTTCGAAATCAACGGCTGCCTGCCCGGAAACAAACAAAAAACCGTCAATCAAAACCGCATCGGAGTATGCCCCCGTGACGAATTTTTCATCTCTTTTTGGATGCACTATTTTTTTCATACCTAATCTGTTTTATTGAATTGGTTTACCAAGTGGTCCAACCTCCGTCAACCACCAAATTATGTCCTGTCATAAACGAAGATGCGGGTGAAAGCAGAAAACAAACGGCCCCGGCCACTTCCGGTGCCTTTCCTACCCGCTTCAAAAGCGTTTTTTCTGCCAGCCTTTGCACAAATTCCGGGTGAGACTCCTGAACCTCAGGACTCGGAAATGGCCCCGGAGAAACGCAATTGCAACGCACTCCCCGTTTTCCGTATTGCATGGCAAAATAATTGGTCATCTGAATAATACCTGCTTTACTGACCCCGTATTCTATTGGATTGGGATTCATCTTTGCAGGATAAGCCGCCGGGTCTGGAGAAACCATCCCGTACATACTTCCAAAGGTCACGAAACTACCTCCCCCCGCCTGCGCCATAAGGTCGCAAACCTTTCTGCCAAAAACAAAGGCGGCGGTCAGTCCTACCTCATTTACCCTGTTGAAGTCCGCCGCAGTTAGGTCGTCAAAGGCCTTCCCAGACGCTGCATAGGTCAGGTTGACCGCCCCATCAGGCACTCCCAATTCAGCAGAAAGCAGCGAAACAAAGGCCTCTACCTGCTCCTCTTCGGCAATATCCAGTGAAACCGGGATCACTTGTGGAAACAGCCCGGCTTGACTTACAAAGGCTTTACTCCTATCAGCGAGGTCTGCACAGACCACTCTTGCCCCTGCAGAGGCCAACATCTTTACCACAGACTGTCCCAAATAGCCAGCACCGCCAACCACCCAAATTAGCTTCCCACGCAGATCAAAGATGCTTTCAAAATCCGCCTCCCTAGTGCCAGCCATATCACGCATGGAGCCCCCCGTCCATTAGGATGTTTTCTCCATTGATATAGACTCCTGCATCCGAGGCCAGCAATACCGCCAACCCTTTGATGTCATCGGTGTTGGCCATACGGCGCATGGGAACCTTGCGGCAGTAATTATCCAAAAAGGCCTGTGGCTGATGGTTAAAAAGACCTCCCGGACTGATGCAATTGAACCGGATATTCTGTCCAGCATGCATCTTTGCCATAAAGCGGGTAATATTGATCAGCCCGGCATTGTGAAAAAAATAATCAGGTGGAAGGTCTCCCATGGTCGTTCCTTCGTAGTTGGATAAATCGGGTCCTTTCATACCCATCATGGAAGCAATATTGATTACCGATCCTCCCCCTGAGGCGATGATCAGGTCGGTCATCTGCCGTAGCAGGTCCATCATACCGGTGGCATTTACCTCCATGGACTCGGCAAACTGACTGATCGGTCCACGGTACCCCTTCATGGGTCTTGAAACCGCATTGTTGACAAATACATCTAGTCGGCCAAAATCTGCCAACAGTTTATCGCGAAAAGCAATCACAGAATCTGGAATCCCTTGGTCCAGGACCATGGGAATCACTCGCAAACCCTGAGCTTGAAACGCTTCGGCAGTTCTCTCCGCCGAAGCTAGAGCCCGGGAAGTGGTAATGACCGTTCCGCCCGCCTCAGCCAGGCCTTCTACCAGGCACTTGCCATATTGTCCAGACCCGCCAGTCACGACGATGACTTTCTCTTTTAGACTCAATAGTTCGTTTACATGCATAGCTATTTCTTCAATGGGACCACAATCCCTCCATTTTCCAAACTCGTTTGAGCACCGATTACGGTTTGGATGATGCGGTAGGTTTTGCCAAAATCCAAGCGGCTAGCTCCTTCCTCTACAGACCGGACGAACTCCAACATATTGTCCCGAAACATGCTGTAGGAGTTGCGGATATCGGCCATTCGCCAGCCATCGCTACCGAAAAAGGAGAGCTGAAAGGTACCGCAAATATCCGAAAAGAGGTGAATGCTCGCTTTGATGCCTCCTTCAAACTCCATCACCACGGTATCTTTATCCGTCTCCCCGACGTGCCGCACCCAAAGCGGAATGGGGTCGTCCAAGGTGCTGAAAAGCGCTTCTACCAAATGTACACCGTATTTTTTCCAGTCTTTTTTCCCAACTGCGGTCACCAAGTGGATCGTACCTAAGGTACCTAACTCCGCTTTCACCGTCCTGCACTCCTGTGCGTAGCGCATGGAAGAACAGGACATGAGAAACTTACCCACGGCCACTTGGCCGGAAAAGTAATCCAAATCCTCCTGACTAAATGCCAGTGGTTTATCCACAAATACCGGAATACCGGCATCTAAAAAGGGCCTGGCCATATCGACATGATTTTCCGGATCATCCCTCGCCAAAATCACCGCATCGACTTCGCCCACCATATCCTCCAGCTCCTCCGCCAGGTAGGGTATCTTGGACGATTTGGCGATGCTTTCGCTAATTTCCAAGTCCTGAGTCCAAACGTGCGTCACCCTGGCGCCGGAGATCCCCAACGTATCGCGGTTTGCCTGAAGATAGGCAGCTACCGCAGGATAGCCTATCCTTGCGATCTCAGGCCCGTCAAAGGATCCGTTGATAATGGCAGACCAAGAATAGGGGTGTGCATTGCCGGGACTCATGCCCAATATACCAATACGTATCATAGACTTCCGTTCATTCGTTTAGGTTAACCACCCCATCCTGTCCCAATGAGGTAGGTCGATAAATTCTGGGTCGGGAAATGCAAGCCGCTTGACAGTATCAAAAACATTCTCGTCCAGGTGGGGGTTGCGTGCTGCTTCGATCGCATGAAGCAGGTAGCTTTCCCGATCAATCCCCACCAACACCGAGGATACTGCTTCAAAAGAAAGGGCAAAGCGAATAGCCAAGGTGGTTAGATCAATATTCATTGTACCTGCCAAGTCAGCTAACTTTTGAATGTGCTCTTCGACCCGCTCCAGGGGTAATGGCAGGTTCTTGCCCCGTTCGCTGAGCAAGCCCTTCAGCAATACCGAGCGGATGACCAATCCCACTCCTCGATTGGCTGCCCCGTCAAACACCGTAGCCTGCCGTTGATCCAACAGATTGAAGGGCAATTGGACCACCTGCCAAATACCGCTTTCAACTGCGACGGTTGACTCCGCGACGGTATAGGTTGATGCGCCAATGCTACGGACCTTTCCTGACTGCTTTAGGGCTAGAAAGGCGCCGATGATCTCTTCGCGTTGTAGGATCTCTTCATCTGCCTGATGCAACATAAACAGATCCAGGTAATCCGTGCGCAAGGCAAGCAGGCTTTCCTCTACCGATCGATGTATTATTTGGGTTAGCTCTCCACTTTCAGGAAGCTGCCCTTTTTGATCGCGAAAATGCCGGCATTTGGAACTGATAACGACTTGATCCCTTTTGGATGCAAAAGCGATGCCCATCAGGCGCTCGGATTCACCGTACATTCTTGCCGTATCAAAAAAATTGATTCCCTCTTCCAAGGATCGGCTTAATAGATTGACCGCCTCCCTTTCCTGCAGCATATCTGCCTCGGACCGTACGCCTATGCCATACGGCAAGCCGATTTCCACCCCGCCAAAAGCCACCTCCGATACCCGCAAACCGGTATTTCCCAGGTCAACGTACCTCATTGCATATCTCCGGAATGGTAATAGGAATTTCCTTCTGTCTTAGCCGGGGTCGACGGCACCTCACTCAGGAGCTTTTGACAGTATTGGGTCAGGCCTACCACGTCTGCACCAATACTAACAAACTGATACCCCAGGGCATACAAATCTTTCAACTGACCTACACCTCCTGTCGTTCCGGCAAACTTTCCATAGTTGGCAGCGACCTCGGCCACGCGCTTCCGTGCTTCCTGAATCTTGGGATGGTCCCACTCACCCGGCGCACCGATTCCCTGACTGAAATCTCCGGGACCAAAAAACAACATATCAAACCCGTCCAAAGCCGCTATTTCCTCTATTGCGTCCAATGCTTCGGGGTCTTCAATCTGAAAAATCACAAAGCGTTCGGTGTTTGCCTCACTCAGGTACTGCTTAAAATCCATGGCGGTATAGGCACCATCGGCATTTCCCCCGTCGATTGCCCGTAAGCCCACCGGGTGAAATCGAACTTGGCGCACCACCGCAGCCCCCTCTACAACATTCATTACATGGGGCACCATGATGCCTGCCGCATCCAATTCCAACGGCTTCACATAATCGCTGTAACTCCCCCTTGGAACCCGTACGACGACGTCTTTGCCATGCGCCTTCGCCGCCCATATCTGGGAAGCCAATATGGACCAATCCTGTCCAATATGCTCCTGGTCTACCCAAATGCAATCAAATCCGGCCAAGGCAGCAATTTCTACCGACCTAGCATCCGCCAAGTTTATTTTAAAGCAGGTGACCTTTTCGCCACTGCGCAACTTTCTAAGTACGAGACTTTTTCTCATTTCCATGGTTTGAGGTTCATTCACAACGTCGATTACCAAAGATACTTGTCCGGGTAGGTTATCGCTATTACTTTTTGGTAGAATCCTAATACTTTTTTACGGCTGCCCCGTCAGGGGCTTGGGAATAAAACAGTCCCGATACCCATCAAAAAGTAATCGTATGTGTGCTTTTTTGTTCACCACGGATTTACACAGATTTTTTCCTCTATGCACCTCTGTGATCTCTGTGGTGATACTTTTCTTTGTTTACCACAGAGGACTCAGAGTTTCACAGAGTTTTTTCTTCTCTGTACACCTCCGTGCTCTCTGTGGTGATACTTTTCTTTGTTTTACCACCCAGGACTCGGAGTAACACAGAGTTGCTCTTTCTTTTCTCTGTGCACCTCTGTGCTCTCTGTGGTGAATTCCTACATGATTATTCTTTTAATCCCCGTCTTCATTTGAAGTACATTGAAATTGATCAAAAGCCCTAATTTTAGCCCTGTTAATTTCAAATACGTCATTAATTGTGCTTTGTGAATCGGCGCGATTTCGTCCACAGACTTTAATTCCAAGATAATCTGACTTTTGACCAAAAGGTCTATTCTATAGCCTGCTTCAAGTCTGATGTTATCGTAAATTACCGGAAGTGGCTTTTGCCTTTCCACCATTAACCCTGCTTTCAGTAATTCATATTCCAAGCAAACCTCATAGGTAGATTCTAATAGACCTGGGCCTAATTCGGAATGAACCTGATATACGCATCCGATTATTTTATAAGACAAATCATTCAATTCCATCCTCTGTGTTGATCTGTGCCCTCGGTAGTGAATTTATTCAAAATACGCTAAATCTACTTTACCTACTTATGTTTTTCTTCATTTGCATATGTACTGCTTGAGAGCCTACCATTTTTCGACAAAATCACGGCAGGAAAGTAGGCACTTCTCACCCCAACTATAAAAATAAACCGAAAACTCGAAGCGATCCTAACCTCATAAACGCAACCCAATACTTCGGCGTAGGCGTATTTCGCGCAGCATATATCACTTTCATATTTCGCCGCAGGCATACATCAAGCCTATTTCGCGCAGCATATATCATTTCTATTAGGGAGATTCCACCGAATCCTTGCAACAAATACACTCCCATCACTGCCATACTGTTCCACACCCTCGGGCTGCATCCATTCGGAAACCGTCACCCAGGTTTCGTCGGGACTCACGACCGTCACCCCAAAGTTGCCTAATCGGGCACCGCGCTCCGGCACCAAAATCCGCTCCGTCTCCCGTATGACGACCATTCGATCCGGATCTACTTGTGCAATGAAAAGGGGCGCCCGATGGCGAAACACGTGGTCATTATTAGCTCCCCGACGGGTGTAAACGAGGAATAGACCTTCGCTGTGGGTCACCCAATGCTGCTGGGTGTTGTAATTTCCCAGCTCCTGCCCGTCATCAAACCGCCAGGGCTGTATGGGTTCAAAATCCAATCCGTTGGCACTCTTGGTCACATACCCCTGTAGATCGTTTCGGATCGTAAGGAAATACTTGCCTCCAAAAAACGTCAACGAGGGTTCGTGTAGGCCACGGCTTTGGTCCGGTACGGACAGCTCGTTGCCATGTGCCAGGTAAGTTAGTTCAGATCCGTCAAAACCGCATTTGGCTACCGTCACTCGGGAATTTTCACCCGGTGGGGAAAAATAAATCGGCAATAGGATCGATCCATCGGGCAGGTCGTAACGCTGAACACACCCTGCCCCTGCATTTAGAAAAGACGGGGTATCCGGCATTTTCAGCTTATCCCAAACCGTCCAACGGTCAGCCAACGGATCATACACCGAATAGGCGGTATGCCTGGGCCGAGGGGAACTTACTTTCCAGTCCGGCGTATAGACGATGGTATGTCCGGTACCCAATAGCTTGCCCGATTTTGCATGCCAAGTAGGCCAAAAATCACTGGCAGCCACCGGCCGCTGCTCCCCGTCTATTTGCTCCATGCGGGGTGCCAAAGGCTCAGAAAGCTTCGGATCCGACCAAGTCTCCCCCAAATCATCGCTGTACATACCATACATCCCTTTGAACACATCACTGCCACTGAGCTCCAATGTGTTTAATGTCATGACAATTCTCGGCAGGCCTCCCTTTCCCGCTCCGGGCACCAGTCCTGCACGGGGATGCACCCAGCACCTTACTCCGTCGTAAAACCGGGTGGGCACTTCCAGCCGAGTGGTATAATCAAGTTCTTGCTTTCTTCCAAAGAGTCCTCCATTCCTACAGGATGAGAGCGCCAAAGGCGAAAGGGTCAACAGACCAACACTACCTATCAGGGTATTTTTCAGAAATGACCGACGGGGAAAATCGGATGTCTTTTTCATGCGAGCGTAGGTTTGGATGCAATTAAGGTAGAAAATTATCCCCTAAGCGTAAAGGTAAAAGGTATCTAAGTCCGGTAATCTCTGGGAAGAAAAGAAGATGGGCAGAAACTGCACTCAAATAAGCCTGGCAAATCCGCTTTTGGCCACTTCTCCCTGTAACAGCTGCCGTATATTTCCGGCCTCAATTGCCTTGGCCATTTTCTCGAATACCTCGCCCAGCGCTCCCGTGTAGCTACCCACTATGCTGTCTGTATGCGCCAAGGTGGGGTAGAATGCCGCACCAGCCAAGAACCCCCGCTGCAGCATTTGCTGGGTAAATAGGGTCCGAAGCATCTCGGCCTCTGGGTAGTCGAAGCTCAGGGTGGACAAACTCGGAAATCCGCCCACCTTCACCCGCAAGCCCAATTGGTTGGCATGGCTTAGCCAAGCCTGCTGCACCTGCATCCCAACTTGGCGTACATGATCTGGCACATCCGTTTCCCGCATGGCCTGCAATACCGCCAACGCGGCTACCGGCCCCAGACCCTCGGTCCAATAGGTGCTGCTGATAAAGGATCCGTGGGCTCCATCCATCGCCGCTCGGGTTCCAATGATGGCTCCTATTGGATATCCATTGCCCAAAGCTTTGGCAAACACCGCCATATCCGGCTCCACGGCATACCGCAGGTGGGCACCGCCAAAACCCAGGCGCCAGCCCACCGTAATCTCATCGAACACCAGCAGACAGCCCCTACGGCGGGTCTCCCGACGGATCTCCTCCAAAAATCCTGGGACCGGATCCACACCCCTACAGGGTTCCATGACTATCGCAGCCAACTCGTCCCCATGCTGATTCATCACTTTTCGAAAGCCTTCCAAATCGTTGTACCTGAAAGTAATGGTGGTACCTCGGAGTTCACCTGGCACGCCCGCAGGCTCCAAGCCGGGAAGCAGGTGGCCTTTCAAGGCATCCTGTCCACCCAAATTTGCTGCTAAATACCAATCCTGCCAGCCGTGATACCCACACACGGCCACTTTGGTGCGGCCTGTGGTCGCCCTAGCAATACGCACGGCTACAGCACAAGCCTCTCCGCCCCCTCTGACAAAGCGCACCTGCTCTGCCCACGGGTGAATATTGCATAATTCCTCCGCCAAGGCAACTTCCTCAGGCGGATTCAGGGAACACATATTGCCCCATTGCACCCTGCGCATCACAGCTTGATTGACAGCATCGTGGGCATAGCCCAACAGGCAGGATCCTACGGCGTTGGTAGAAAAATCCTCGTACCTATTCCCGTCCATATCCCAAACGGTACAGCCTTTGGCGCGGCTAAAATAGGGAGGCCAATGGCCCGGGGCCATGTTTTCGGGACGCTTCGAAAGAAGCTGTACGCCTCCGGGGATACGCTGCTTGGCCTTTTTGTACAAGTCTTGTCCCTCGCTTGTCCGCTTGGGCGCAAGCGTTAACATCCGCAGCACATTACCATAAAAAATACCCGAAATATCGGAGGCACTCAAGGACATGCGGCGGCATGCCTGCCGAAGTGCCCGCAAAGATTCAATCCCCACCAACACGGGGCTGCCATGGGAACGGTTCCAATTGCAGGATTGCGCATCCATCCAGAAAAAACCATCGCCTACGGTTACCGCCCTTCCCCGCAGCGAAGACACCGGGAAATCACTGCCCCAGAGAAGCTTCTGGGGACCAAAATACTCCATCACGGACTCCATGGGCGCTGACTCGCATACACCGGACATGTCAAACCAAACATTCTCCAGATCGGCGATTGCTTTCATCCCAGCAGCATGCGGGGCGTGAAAGGAGCGACCGGCGTGAGCCAACACTAGCCGCATACCGGGATACTCCGTACACATGCGGCGGATTTCATTGACGTTTCCCCGATCCATTAAGGCATCATCCTTGACGATATGCATCATGACCACCCCTTGGTGCTCGTGGGCCCACCTCCACCAGTGCTCCGGAAAAAACCCGGAAATGGAACTCTGAGGGGTCGGCTTTTCCGCGCTGTACACATGGTAAGGCTTCAATCCAATCACCTGCGGATGGGAAAGTACCTCTGCCAGATCCTCGGGTCTCAGGCCAGGCGTCACCACGGCAAGTCCACGAGAAGCTGGGTGTTGATCCAGCTCCCGCATCAAATACCGATTGGCAGGCAAAATTTCGGCACGAGGCAGAGGCGCAGGAAAAAATAGACCTCCTTCCAGCGTTGCGTTTGGGAACAAAGGAGCAACCTGCTCGTGCCATGAACGAATCGATGCATCCTTTCCCCCACCGGTCCACAAACTAGCTTGGGAGTCGCCCAAACCCAAATCCTCCACACGGTAAATATGGGCGTGAGCGTCGAAAACCTTTTCAGGCAGAAAATCCTCCAGACTGGAAAGGCTCCGCTTATCCACTCCCGAATATTCCCATTTATACGGATTGCTTTTTGAATGTTCGGTTCGGCTCATGGCTTTTCATTTCAATGAAACATGGATATAGTTGATTTCAGTGCTGTCAGTCTGCACGCCGGCATAGAAATAGGCCAACACCTCCGAGCCGCCCAAATACAGCAACTGAGGGTGCCCCACGGAAAACTTTGCCATTTCTGACCAAGCTTCATTCATGCTGACATATCGGGAATCTTGTTTGGGTAAATCCGCCTGGTACACATCCCCCACCTTCGTGAAAGGACTTTCCAAGCTGTCCTTAATCCATACGCTGATAATCGGTACGACAGACCTATCAATGCAAATTAGCAGGATACGTCCGTCTTCAAGCTGCACAGGTCGCCCTGGCTGCCCATAGATTCCTGTATCGGTAGGAAAGCACCAACTTGCTCCACCATCGCTGCTAATTGCTTCGTGTACGTTCAGGTACTCGTTTCTTTTTCCATCCAGGGTCCAAAAGTAATTTACCAACGTGCGGCCATCTTGCAACACATTGGGACGCTGATCCCAAAAATACCAATCCGGGTAGTCGGTCACAATACGCACCTCCGGCCAGGTGACACCTCCATCTATCGATCTTAGCATGGCAGAGCGATGAACCCACTTTGAAGGATCTGCTTTGTACTTATTGATTTCCAACTGACACAGCAAACTACCGTCCCCCAGTAGAATGGGCGGTCCGGTAAGGGGGGCAGGGCCGCCCAACCCAGTTGTATCTATCAGCTGGGGAGTGGACCAGTGCGCTCCAGAGTCCTCACTCATACTCCAGAAGATACGGGTATCCTTCAAACTTTCGTCTGAAGGATCGTAAAAGGGTGCCTCGGGATCGGATTCATCTACCCAGTTGATCACCAACAGCACCTGCGACCCACCCAGTGCCAGAAAGTAAATCGAAATGGCCTGACCAACCCTCCCGGATACTTCAGGCAACTCAACGGGCACAAAGGCCGGCACCCAAGATGTGCCCTGATCGTCTGACCAGGTCATCCATACCGACTTGTACCGGGCATCGGCTTTCTTCTCCGAGGCCTTGAAACCAGCCAGCCAACGCCCAGAGGGCAAGACCTCAAAGGCGGGAAAAGTTTTGCTTTTCAGGGCATCTCCTAGCGGAATACCTCCTACAGTTCCTCTGCTGATTACCTCCATACCTACTTACTTAGGTGACTTTTTTCTTTAGAATGTCGGCAGCCCGTACCCTTTTTCGCATGGTTTCAGGATTGCCCAGTATGCGATGATCCACCCAGCTAAGCAGAGTACCTACCAGGATGCCCACAAATAGCGAAACCGGCATAATGTAGAGTACTTCAATGCCAAAAATCTTGAAAAAAGCCACCGCAATCGCAATACCCACACTCGCGATCCCTCCCCAGAAGGTGCCCCTTGCCGTCGCAAAGGGGATAAACAAAGCCATAAAAAACAACACGAACAGGGGTGACACAAAGAGGTTGACCACCTTGACAATCACATCGTAGAGGTTGCCTTCTACCCGGCTGATTCCCAAACTCAACCCCAAAGCCAGTACCCCTACAAAAAGCGAGAGCTTTCGTATCGATTGGAGTTGGTTTTTGGGCGCTGTATATTTCTTGGAAAAGCGCTTCAACAGGTCTTCTGAAATCACCGACGAAGTGGAATTGAGTCCGGAAGAAAGGCTGGACATAGCTGCCGCGAGTATGCCTGCCGCCACCAGACCGGAAATACCCACCGGTAATCCCACCAAAATAAACTTTGGGAATAACTGGTCTGCATGGGAGGTCAGGGTCTCTCCTGGCGCCAAGTACCTGGGAAAAGCCGTAAAATAGGCCATCACAGCCAGCCCCACCAAACCGAGCAGCATCTGCACTACAAAGGTAGTCATTAACGAAACGCCAAAGGTACGTCTGGCGGTATGTATATTTTCTGTGGCCAAAAACCGCTGAATGGACATTTGATCTGAGCCCGACGAAGCCACATACCAAACAAAGGTGGTCAACAGGGCATTGGCTATGGTAAGCCGCTCCCGAGCATCAAATCCCCATTTCAACTCTCCCCAATACGGGAGCCATTCCGTTGGAATCCAGGCGTTAAATGAACCGAAGTGCCAACTTACCACGGCCAATGTTAGCAACGCGCCACCGATCAAAACGCCCGACTGGATGACATCGGTAAATACCACCGCCTTGAGGCCACCCATGGTAGTATAAATTACCGTAACACTCATCAACAAGACACTGAGTAGCAGCGTATAGGAAGGATCAAAGCCAAAAATCGATAGAATAGCCGTGTTGACGGTGATGAAAATAATTGTGCCCATCCACAAAAACCGGAGGGACAAAAAGAAAAACGTTGCCAAAAGCCGAATACTCACGCCTAGATTGATCTCCAGGATTTCATATGCACTGGTCACACGAAGCTTCATGAACTTTGGAATCAAAAACCAGCCCACCACATAATACACCAAGGGAAACACCAGCACACCCGAAAAAATAACGGGACCGTATTTGATCATTTCCCCGGGATAGGAAAGGTAACTCAACGAACTGAGTAGGGTGGCAAATAGCGACAGCCCTACAGCTATGGGATTCATCTTCCCCCCACCCAAGTAATAATCCTTCTCGTTTTTGTTTCGACGAGAGAAAAAATATCCGATACCCAGCATGCCCATTAGGTAAACAACGATGACCATCCAATCGCCCCAGGCAAGTGAGTAGGGCTGCCTCCTGTCTAGCTGAAGAATGGCATAGGCCGCTGTGGCACGTACATCCGCATTGTCGGGAGAATTATTCGCTGCTTTATCGTTTTCCGAGGATCCCAAGAGCGGGTTTTCCCCATTCAAAAGCCGCTTCATTAAGGGAAGGTCCTCCCCACTGCCAGCGATGGACAACGCCATCAATAATTCCATCCGTTCCCCTTTTCGAGGTGAATGCTCCAGTTCCAGTAGGGATTTTTTGATTTGGGAGAAAAGCGTGCTTTCTCGTTGAGAATCCGGGGAATTGACATAGGCAGCAGACAGCAAGTACACCCGGGAAAGCTCCCCTTCCCTAGCCTCCAATGCCTGCGACGCCAGCGCTTCCCATTGTTCGGGAGGGATGCTTCGCTCATTTCGCAATGCAAAGGCAGCTTGCATCCTAGGTAAGTCCTCCACCTCCTCATCCAGCACCAAATCCAACAAAGTTGGCTTGGAGAGAGATTGCTGGGATCCCTGAAGTGTGCTCCAAAGGGTATAAACGTAGAGCGAATTAATGGGGCCCGCCAACACCTCCTTTGTCTCCTCAGGGGCCAGGTCACTTAAGGAAATTCCCAACTTAGCGGCGGTTTCCGCAGCGTGAATGCGATCTTCCCCCAAAGGATCCCGAAAGGCTTCCACTACTTTTTGTCCGTAAAAATCCCGTTCCTCCGGAGATGCCTGAGCCAATACGCGCCAGATCCCCACACGGTATTGGGGGAATTCTTCGAAGCGGACCTTTTCAGCCAAAAAGGTCTCCCGAACACCTTCTCCGTAGCCCGCCCATATTTTGTATTCTGCCGCGTGGACCTTTACCCATGATTCCTGTTCCCGCATCACCTCATCCAGCACCTCAACGGCCTGCTCCCTAAGTACATCCGAAACGGGCGAATCCTCGTGCGTGCCGCAGGCACCCAGCATCAAAAGTAACCCCAACGCCAGGAACAGACAGGATACGGGAAATTGTCTCATGGTCCGGTTTGGTTCAGCGCTTTCACATAAGCGGCCTTAGCGGCCACGTCCTCCGCGGCAGAAGCCCCAAAATAGATAAGTCCCATGGCTTTTCGGGTGCGGTGTTCGCTGGTGTTTGGGCTGGCCCGGTGAATGGTCAGCGCGTGATGCACCAACAAATCCCCAGGCTTTGTCTTGAAAAAAACTTCCTTCTCCATATCGGCAGGAATACCAAAATCTGGAATCCCTTGGGAAAACCCTAGGGTGTTGGTAAAGGCGTGATGTCGCATTCCCAGCTTGTGCGAGCCTTTAACGTAACTTACCCAGCCATTTTCCGCATCTACGTCCTCCAAGGCCATCCACATAGTGACGGCACTCATGGGCTTGAGCATAAAATAGTAGCCATCCTGATGAGGAGGCGTGGCCTTACCAATCTTAGGGGGCTTGTTGAAATACTCCACCGTCTTGCCTATGACCTCCTCCTCTAGAAGTTCCTCCGCCAATTTGGTAAAGGTACTCGTAAACAAAACATCGGCAAAAAAGGGATCATACACCTGAAGATCCTGAATCATCTTAAGGGTAGTGGCATCTTCTTTCACTTCGTATTTGATGTGTTCCGGAGGAAGCGCAGCAGACTTCTCGGCAATAAACCGATCCAGTCGTTCGCGGATTTCCGCGATTTGCTCGGTGCTAAGGAAAGCCGGGAGATAGATAAATCCATCCCGGTCAAATGTAGATTTTAGGGATTCTGCTTCCATACAATTCATGCGCTAATTGGGCTTAAATATCGTATCACCCCATTTCAAAGGCTTCTATTTTTATGCGTGAATGGCATACTTTCTTTCACTGCCGCCTCGTTTTCAGATTGTTTGTCTCTCGGGAAGGGAAACCTATCCATCAATGCCCTTATTTTTTGGGCAAATACCAACAGGTTTTTTTCCTCCAGATTACCGGCTCCTTGCTCATAGCCGTAAAACCCCTTACCAGATTCCATCCCGGGGTAAGGGTTTTCTTGGAAAATATTCTGAAAGAAGGAAGGAAGATTCTGATCGGTAGCCAACTCTTTGTTGAGATCCTCCATCACCACCCCATATACGTTGGTCCCCATGAGATCCATGTAGCGTAGATTCCCAGCAAAGGGCATGTAATACCCGGCATCGTTGCGGCAGGCGCGGTCGATATCCTCCACGCCCACATACCCCTGTTCTACCAAGAAAAAAGCCTCTCTGATCATCGCAGCCAGCAGCCTCGAACGAATGCTCCTGCCTCCATAAACGACGTAGGGATCCTTATTCCAGTGTTTTTCCAACAAATACATCATTTGCTCCAACAGATCGGTGGGTGTGTCCGATGTAGCGATTACTTCCGCAAATAGCGTCACATGTGCCGGCCTTACCCAGTTCAGTCCAATGATTCTGCCTGTATGCGCGCAATCCCCCCAAAGCTCTTCGAGGGAAAAACTCTCGGTGTTCACCGCCAAAACAGCATCTTCCGGCACGATCCGACTGATTGCCTGGAGGGACTCCCGCTTGGTTTGGAGGTCTTCCGGAGTGATCAAGATCACCAGATCAACGGGCGACAGGGCAGTGATTTCGGCAACCAGCTCCAAGCGATTACCGATTTCCTCCAACGCTTCCCCCGATAGCGCGCCGTCCGACAAAATAGATAGGTCCACCCCACAGGAAGAAAGCTCTGAGAGCTGAACGTGATGTCCTGCCTGAAGAAGGCAACAGACTACTTCTGGAAGCAGCCGACCGGTTCCGACCACCGCCACGGAGGCATAGGGCAACTTCATAGCGTTTCATGGTTTAACCGATGCAAAACATCCTTCGCTTTTACGAGTGCTTGTTCTATGTGCTCCGGCTGATGCGCACTGCTAATATACCAAAGTCCTCTTCCAATGACGCGTATACCCGCATCGTGCAAACCGGAAATAAACCGCTTTAACTTACCTCCATCGTATTGAAGAACCTCCCGGTACTCGGACACACTGTCGCGATCCATAAACCCGGTGTGTACCACAGGTCCCAAGCCCTGAACCAGCAGGTTGATTCCCATTTCCGCTGCCAGTTGCCTTAGGCCAGTCCTTAACCTTTCTCCCAATGCAAACATCTGTGGATAAGGATTGTCTCTTTCCAAAATACGGACCGTCGCCAACGCAGCAGCAACGGTTGGATTGCAGGAGTTCATGGTTCCGGCATGGATAACTCTTCCGGAAGCGATCTCGTCCATCCATGCTTTTTTACCCACAATCGCACTGATGGGATAGCCACTGCCCAGCGCCTTGGCAAAAATCGACATATCCGGCGTCACCTGAAAAAATCCTTGCGCACCGGACAAACCCAAGCGAAACCCGGTAATGACTTCGTCAAATATCAATGCGATCCCATATTGATCACATAAGGATTTCAGCCCTTCCAGAAACCCAGGTTTGGGCGGAATACAGCCGCTATTGCACATCATAGGCTCGGTGATAATGGCAGCCACCTCCTGATGCCTGTCCTTTAGCGTGGCTCTTACCAGCTCCAGGTCATTCCAGGGAAGGGTCAAAAACTCATCCTGGGCCTGGGGAGGCAACCCCTGACTCCAAGGAAACACCGTGGGATGGGCCCTATCTCCAAGTGCCTCAGGAGAAGGTGCCGATATGGCCCAGGCGACATTGTCGAGCCAGCCATGATAGTGTCCTTCAAATCGGATAAACTTGACCTTACCAGTTTTGGCACGAGCCACCCGAATCGCAGTCTGCACCGCCTCGGATCCATCCAGACAAAAACGCATCAATTCCGCAGAGGGAATCACACGGTTTAGCCACTCGGCAAGCTCGACTTCCTGCTGATGCTGCCCGGCAAAAAGCTGCCCCTGCGCGGAGTAGGCGTTCACCGCCTCCAACACTTCCTGATTGGAGTGGCCCAAAATAAGAGGACCCTGACTTAGGGTAAAGTCCAAGTATTCGTTGCCATCTAAATCCCATAGATGCACGCCTTTTCCGTGGGTGTAGAACAAAGCATGGGGGTGATTGTATTTTCTAAACTCCGAGGAAACCCCGGAGGCCAAGACCTTTTTAGCACGCTCCAGCCAATTCCCGGATTCATTGTATCGATTCTCTGCCATAAACCTTATTTTTCAGTCGGTGCGGAAGGATGTTCAGCCGCCAACCGGTAAATCTCTTTATTGAAAGCCGCAAAAGCTTTTTCCCATTCTTCCGCTTCCTGCTCCGTATACGCATAAAGTCCACGAGCATTTTGTATGCCGCGGGCCTCTTTTTCCACCATCTGTTTCATGAGTTCGGGAACTTCCGTCGAATTGCTAAGTTCTGGAAATAAGCGACTGAGTGCTACACGAAAATCCGCCAATCCCAAGAGGTCCATGCGTTTCATCAGCCCCATCGCGGTGATCCAAGAACCCGCATCATACCGAAAGGATTTATCCACATCCTCCACCGTTGCCTCCTTCCTGTCGATCAGGTGAAAGGCCTCCCGATAGACGGCATACATCAGCCGGTTTGTTACAAAACCTCTGATATCCTTTTGCAGGAAGGTAGGCTCCTTATCCCAATAGTGGGCCAATTCAAAGACCCACTTGGCAGGCTCCTCCGCTGTTTTCGCTCCCTTGGTAATCTCCAAAAACCGGGTCAGGTAAGCAGGTTCGGCCCAATGAACGCCAAGAAACCGCTCTGGATTGGGTACCAGGTCCTGAAGGACGCTGATCGGAATCGCAGAAGTATTGCTGGAAACAATGGCTTTTCCCCGCGTTGCCTCCGCAATTTTTCGGTACATGAGTCCTTTGATCTCGGTGCGTTCGACCACGCATTCCTGTACCAGCCTACAATCTCTCAATATACCAAAGTCCTCGGATAGCATCAAACGGGAAAGGTATTGGGAAATGGGTTGATTTAATATTCCGCTTTCCTCAGCGTGTTTCAGTTGCTTGGTGATGCGAAGTTCTGCATCCTTCATGTCCGAAGGAATGGGTGCCACGCCGCGCACCGGATGCCCTGCAATCAACAAAGCTACCACAATGCTACTCCCCATCAATCCAAGGCCTACTACTCCCAGTTCTATTTCCGCAAGCTCATTCGGTTTAATCATTCCCTGTTCTATAAAAATCGGCAGTTGGCACGGCTAGGTGCTAACGGATACGTTTTAACACTACCAAAAGTATCTGGTAACGTCTACAGATACTATTAATATCCTTTACAATAGTGGTACTATTTTTCAACAAAAAACACCGCTTATCAAACAGCTTCTTTTCTCCGGTTCTCTCCTGTTATTATTATCTATATTTATGATACTATTTTTCAAGCAAGGCCAAAAAGCTTTCACCTTACAGAGATTTAACCTATATTAAGCTAACAAATTCAGGATATTATGAAATCGAGCATGACGTTGCCTTCACACAATGGGATGCCCCGATGCCTATCGGGGAAAACATGCGACCTGCCAGCCGGTAGGCAGGGATTCCATCTGACCATTAAAAAACAATTCTAGACACATGAAATCGATAGAAGTCAGACTACCGCAGGATTTCGACAAATCCTTTATCGTGTTCAAAGAGGAGGGACAGTATTTCCCCTGCCCCTGGCATTATCACCCCGAATACGAACTGGTTTTGGTGCTGAAAAGTACGGGACGCCGGATGGTCGGAGACCATATTGGTTACTTTCAAGAGGGTGACTTGGTATGTATGGGGCCTTATTTGCCGCATGTCTGGGTGAATGACTCGGCCTATGTGAACGGGCAAACAGACGGACCCGCGGAAGCCATCGTCATCCACTTTCAGGAGCACTTTCTGGGAGAGGATTTCTTAAATATTCCGGAAATGGAGCCCCTCAAAAACTTCCTAAAGCTCTCCAAACGAGGCATGGCCTTAAGCGGTAACACCAAAGAACAAGTAAGGGCCTTGATGACCGGTATGGTTCATATGAACGGCATACAGCGGCTTTCCAGCCTGCTTTCCATCTTTGACATCCTATCGCAAACGCGGGAGTACGAGCTCTTGGCCAGTCCAGGCTATTTGGATCAGGTAGACCCTCAGGGATCTGATCGACTGACTAAAATTAAAGAGCACATCTTTAAAAACTTTGACCAAGAAATCACCCTACCAGAAGTTGCAGCCCTAGCCAATATGGCAGTGACTACATTTTGCAATTTCTTCAAGGAACAATACCGCATCACCTTTGTCGAATACCTAAACACCGTTCGGATAGGCCACGCCTGCAAGCTGTTGTCGGAAACCGACATGAACATTGTGGAAGTAGCCTTTGAATGTGGGTTCAATAACCTCGCAAATTTCAACCGCCAATTTAAGAAACACAAAAAAATGACCCCCTCAGAATTTCGAAAAGTGGTCAATATGCAACACGTGGCATAGTGTCAAATTACTCCGTGATGTTACGCGCTAAGAAAATCCATCGCCCCGCTTCCTAGGGTTCAATCCCTCCAGACTTCAAAAACCCAATTAGGTTCGCCAGCTCCTCCTTGGTCATGGTTTGTTCCAACCCGTCGGGCATAAGGGATAAACCCGAGTGGTGGATGGAGGCAATTGTTGACCGTAACACGGCCTCGTCGGTCCCATAGGCAGTCCGAAGGGTGATACTTTGATCGGATTCTGCGGCTACCCAACCTGCCAGCGTTCTTCCATCCTTGGTTTGGATCGAAATGGCTTGGTAGGCCGGCAATACTTCGTAGTTTGGAACTAGGGTATGCAACAACAACGCATCTCCGGGTTGGTTTTTGACGCCCGTCAAGTCTGGGCCCACCTGGCCACCCTGCCCTGCGTAGGTATGGCAGGACGAACAGTTTTTTTCAAACACCTGCTTCCCCAGTACAGGGTCGGATGGGTTTTCCAAAACCCCCAAATATTCCTCGAACACGGCCATGCGTCCACCACCTTCTAGGTCGTGAAAGAGGGAAGCTGCTTTGTCCCTAATAGCAGGTAGTCCGTCGCTCATTAGCCTTTGCCGGACCATAGATGGAATCTCTGCCGGTGCCACTACCTGATCCGCTATGGCGCTCAGTAGCTGCTGAACAGTTGCTCGTCTTGACACCAACGCAGCAACCACCGCTGATTTGACCCTAGGCGTGAAGGACGACCAAGCATCGGCGGACAGCAACAACTCTGCAGCACCCGGATCGTCCACTCCTGCGATGGCCTTTACCGCTGCGAGTTGAATTTCGGTGGGGTGATGGGGTTTCAGCAGCTGGCCTAGCTCCAGCTCGACCCACTGAAACGGAGCATACCCCAACAGGGAGACAGCAACGGCCCGCACCGACACAGCCTCCGATTCGTTCAGCCCAATCCGCACCACCTCTGCGACAAATTCCCTTCTGCTTGTCAACTCCCGGTCGGAAAGCGGTGTATTGTCCAACGCGGAAGCCAGACCAAGATCGACAGGCGCAATTTTTCTACCTTCCAATCCCCCTAGCAATCCGAGCAACGTAGCCATGCGCCAGCGGATATCTCCAGATGACCCTAACATATCCTGTAACAACTCCCTGCAATCCTGCCAAGAAGCGGAGTTGCCCACCAAAGCACCCAACTCCTGCATCATCACCGGAAATGCGGGGCTATCTGCCGACTCCATGAGCCGGAAAACCTGCAAATACTCTGGAAGCTGCCCTCCAATCCCACTCAACACGGCACTTCGGGACCAAGGATTCGCTCCATCCCGGACAGCTACCTGGGCAAGGGCACCCATGATTTCCTCTCCCGTCAGTGAGCCCAATTCCAACGATGCCAGGAACCTGACACGCATTTCATCATCCTCCGTAGCTGCTATCAAGGGCCTTACTAATTCCGGATGATCACTTGCCAATTGCCCGGACAATATGACTGCCTGTTCCCTCACGCCCAAATTGCTGTCTATGAAGGCTTTTTCTAGATGTTTCACATCCAACGCTCGCATCGACTGTAGAACCCAAAGTGCCCTAGCCCTGCTTTCGGGCCGCTCACTCTTATGAAACACATCACTAACCTGGGACATGGTACGGGTATCCGAGGCCTCCAAAAGCAAGCGATGGGCGACGGACCGCTCCCACTCATCCGCCGACCCCAATAACGCCACTGGATCCTCGAATGGCAATACCAAACTACCCGTTTGCTCGCCCGATGGATTGGCTTGATTAAATTCCTTACGCACTATTCTATAAATGCGCCCCTTGTCTTTGCCACTTACAAAATCCAACCCTTCCCTCGCCGATTCAGGAACGTAGGAAGGATGGTCAATCACTTTTCGATACATGTCTGCCAAATACATTGCCCCATCTGGCCCATGGCCAAGAAAAACCGGATTAAACCAACTGTCGGTAGATGCTAAAAACTCCCTGTTTTCGTAGGCCCTTTGTGCACGGAAAGAAACCTCATCGGGCGAAAGCACCTGCCGCTGCACGAGATTTTGGGCAGGCTCGCAAATAAAAGCATTGCCTACATGCTCAGGCTTCAGCGCTGTTCCGTAGAAAAGTACCGGACCGCAGGCGGAGGTAAAGGTCCCTTTATGGGATAACCCGATAAGCTTAGGGATAAAGTCCGCAGTGATGACCGCATTGCTGATCGGATAAACCGTAGCCTCCGCCTCCGGCTTGGCCACATCCTGAGTCGTGCGGTTGAATGTCAGGTGGGGATTTCTGGCCAACTGCCAAGGCTCGATTACCACATGCTGAAGCGGATGCCTATTGGAAGTCCCAAAGCGCCGGCCAAAAGGGTCGAAGGCCAGACCAAACTGACTCCTACCACCGGTTGTCTGAAACTCAAAGGTATCGGGATGAAAACGGCCATCCGAAGAAGATAACGTTACTGCTGCACGATCCGGATGCTCCGGAGACGTCACCGAACCTCCATTCAAGCCTCCGGTCACGTAGACCCAACCGTCTAACCCCAAGGTGGGGTGGCTAGCCCTGATTTGAGCCGTTTTATCGGCGTTGAAGCCGGTCAGCACCACCTTTTTAACATCCGCTACACCGTCCCCGTTGGTGTCTTTGAAGTAATAGATGTCGGGGGCACAGGTCACAAATACGCCCCCACGCCAGACCATGATTCCATTGGGGTAGGTGAGGCCCGTGGCAAACTCGGTTCGGTGATCGTACTTGCCGTCCCCGTCTCTGTCTTCAAGTCGGGCAATCCTTCCGAGCTGGGTGGACGTACCCCCTTCAGCCGGATCGGGATACCCTCTGTTTTCGGCCACATACAACACGCGGTTTTCATCAAAGGCAAAGGCCACCGGGTCGATTACCAGGGGTTCTGCTGCAATCAACTCAATCCGCAGCCCCGGCTCCAACTGAAAACTGGCCAAGGCAGCCTTAAGTTGGATCGAATCAGCATAGGTATACAGGGGAGAATTGACCGGTGAATCCTGCAATTCAAAAACCACTTCGTCGCCACCGCCTGCATCGGGCCGATCGGTCCCACAGCCCCAAGTGATCCAAAGGATCAAAAAAACAACAAACCTATGTTGGTGCCCCTGATACCGCATACCAATCATCACAAAATGGGATAAAGATCTACCTTTCGCACCCACATTTCGGCGGCCTCCGATTGTATTTGGATCCTGCCGCTTTTTGGCTTTGAATCCAAGGCCCTGTTGACCAACACGCCGTTCAGGTAGACAGTAATCTCTCCATTCAGCACATGACACTCAAGCGTATTCCATTCTCCTACCGGCTTTTCCACGTCTTGAGCGCCTCTAAAATCCAACACATCCTTCCACTCCGGATCACGGCCGTACCAGTTGATCCTTCCACCATGTATGGTCACAGGATCCCCGTCTGACTGGTAAACATGGGCACCTCCCACTTTTTGGGATGCTACCGGGCTGGTGACGGCAAACTGATCCGTCCCGTTTCCGACCACAATAAAATCCCCGGTGCCTCCCTCGATGATCTGAACCTCGATGGAGTGCATCCAGGTACCGGAATACCCCCCGTCCATCCCTTGGGAATGCAACAGGATTCCACTATCCCGGGATTTGTCCAGCCGTGGTTCGTGGGTGCCGCCTCCCCATTTAAATTCCACCACCAGCTTATAGTCATCGTAGGGCTCTTCAGTGGTGATGCAGCCCCACTCCTCGCCTGAGATATGAATCATACCATCGCGGACAGTAAAAACACCTTTCGGGTCATTGTTTTTCCCTCTGTCTTTGAGGAATGTATACCAGCCAGCCAGACTCTTTCCGTCAAAAAGGGCTAATTTCTGGCCAAGATTCCTGTCGTTGGCATCCAAGGGTTTGGAATACCGGGAAGTGACAGGCATGGTATTCAATTGGTTAAATAACGCAACTACCCGTTCTGTGATTTTTCGGGAGGCATTGACTTCCAAGTAGCTGGATCTGGCACGCCAAGTTTCATAACCACCCAGTTCATGGTGTTCAGGAGTAGGTAGGTACCCGTGGTATCCATTGGCCAAAGAGACCGTAAACGTCTGACCGAAGGGACTTTTCGATTTGATTTCCAGACCTATCTCCACAAATACCTCGCAGGGTATGGCCGTAATCGCCAAATCTCCCAAGCGCATGGCTTGCAAAAGGATGCGCTGGCTATCCGGGAAATCCTTCATCAAAACGGTCTCCCTAGCGTAAATCTCCTCTATAGAGACCAGATTGGGGCCCTTGGACTTGGACAGAATGCCTTCTGCTCTTGAAATTTCCTCTGGCCTTGGCTTTCTGACATCCAAGCTGATTTCTTCCTGTACTACCGCAAGCGGCACCCAATCATGGTATGGAATGTGCTGATATGCCTTATAAACCTCGGCGGCTATTGTATTGGCCACGGCTTCCATCTTTGCGTAAGGCGGCAAGGGATCAGGAGCCGTTCCTCCAAAATTGATGTTATTGATATCGCCGCTGGTTCCGTTGGACATCATGGCCACAAAAGCCGGGGACTGCCGATCAGCCCCGATGAGCTGGGAAAACTTGTTCGCAAACATCCCAAAGTAATCTGCCGAAACCTCTCCACTACCCGTTCCGCCCACATAATGCAGGGAATAATTGGCCAGCAGGGCAATGGGTGTGCCATCCTTTGATTGAACCGAAACGAAGGGAATCTCCGGGTCGGAGGGTCCGGCCGGCTCCAGCAAATCGGGGTTGCCAATTCCTGGGTTCATTTTTACCCGGTCCACGCCGCCAAAGGGGTTGGTCAGAACCGCGCCGGGCTTCATCTTCCACCGGCGGTTAAAAACCTGACCAGGTTCATGCCCAACACCCCAGCCTATTTTTGCAGGCTCAAGGTTATTGTTTGCGCGTATGATGGCATCCGCGGCACGCTCCACCAAAAAATCCAGGTAGGCCGGATCGGGATCACTTTGAAATACCGAGCAGGCCGTTCCACCTGAATGCGTATGGGTGGAGGAAATCAGCATATTCTCTACCGGGATTGCCGTAAACGCATGGGCCCGTTGCTTTGCCCTGTCGATGGTCTCCCGGTAGGCCATGCACAGATCGAGGGTAACAATCGCCAACTTGGTAGCGCCATCGTCCAGCACCAGGCTTCTTGCATGGGTATCGTCGTGTACATGCTTCACCTTGACATCCTGCATATTGCCGTTGATGGAAGTCCCGATTTTGGGGGTTATTACGCTCGTTGCCGCGCCGGCACGGAATACCTTTACCCTTGGCTCGGCGGGAGATTGCTGCGCAAGGGCGTGCATATGAACCAAAAAAAGGATGGCAATGAATAAGACTATCTTTTTTGTCGGCGGCTGAGCCCTGAAAAGTACCGCCAAGCCTTCGTTACTATTTTGGGTTCGTTGTCTTTTGATCATTTGCAAGCTGATTAATTACCGATTTATACTACATCGCTTACCGATAACACCAGAAAAAGACTACTCCCAAAGGAGGGCATTAGTGAAAACGGAAGGAATAAAGATTTGCATCCTTTAAATATACCCGCATTCTAACTGGTTTTCCTGCCAATGGTGTAATATCCGTACTTTTATTCCCATACACCAGCCTGGAAATAGCTATGTTTGAATTCATCGCTGCTGAAAATCACACCTGCTTCAGGCGGATCGAAGTGATAAAACATTACGAATCATTTAAAGAAAGGTGGACATTATTGTAAATTAGAAAAATAATATAAGTGAAAGTTAAATTATCTAAAAAAAGATATATTCCTAGTAGCATTTATGCATTTACCTACGTCCTAATCATAGGCACAAGCAACTATGGATACCGTTAAAAATCATTACTCCAGGGGCTGCAGCTTCTGTGCATTTACGGTTTATCCGAATCCCGCTTCCGAAGCCATCCATGTACGGATGGAAAACGAAGGGGGGAGGCATCTGCGGACAGAGCCGGATACTATACGATAGGGATCTATGATGAAGGCGGCAACTTGATATGGGAAAAGGAGACAGAGAGCCGGGAGGAGTATATCCCCGTCGCAGGCTGGAAATCGGGGATTTACCATGTGCGCATCCAACACCCTGAGGGCAATTTCGCCCAAAAGGTGATTGTCAGGCACTGAAAACAAAAATTGTGGGAAAGCTATATAAGCCTTTTGTTTTCTCCTATTTCCAAATAACCAAGCGTATTAATACGAAATGCGGTATTGTAAATGTCAAAAAATAACAAATCATGAAAAACGCAAACACATTCCTTCCAGTCCTTACGCTCCTCTGCTTCCTAGCATGCGGAGAAAAGCAAGAACCGGATATCGGTATTACCGGAAAATGGAGGTTAATGAAAGCCGAGGCAATGTCCACCACCGATTATTCAAACGACCGGATAGTTTACGAGTTCAGGCCCAATGGAACCCTGTCCATTGAAACCCGTTCCGGAACCCCGCCCTGGCGTTTTGATCCGGGGAACCACACGTATGAGTTTTATAACCAAGACACTACAAACTGGGAGGGATACTCATTGTTCGGCAACCTACAAATCAACGACAGGGCTTTCGGCTGTTATCTTTCCACTGACAAAATGGTGATAGTGGATAATCCTGCTCTGGACGGTCCATTGGTGTATTTTGAAAGACATCGGTGAAGTAAACAAACGCATATAGGCTTATAGTTAACGTGGTTTCCCCTTGCTAACCCTGATAAGAATTGAGTAAGTATACCGCCAGCTTGGAGAAACCGAAAGGAACCGGTAGAAACCTATTCCAACAATCTACGGGAAATAGGGCATCTACCATGTGCGCATCCAACACCCTGAGGGCAATTTCGCCCAAAACGTGATCGTCAGGCATTGACCAATAGGGCCGCAGGGGAGAGTTCTTTACCTCCATTGCGGCCATTTAGTTTATTTGAATATATAACCAAAAATGTGGCGAATAAGACCAAAATGGTTATGTTATGGATAACAAATCAAAAAAATTGTCAATGATGAAAAAAGTCTATCCTATACTGGTCACCCTGTCTTTGTTGTGCTTTACGGCGTGTTGGGGACCGGAGGATCCCGACAAAGAATGCGAGGTGGTACCCGTGGCTGGGGATGACAACAATATCGTCGGAAGATGGAAGCTGGTGGAATGGCAACAAGTTGTCATGATAAACGGGGGTTGGAGAATCGAAAATTATTCCTGCGATAACATCGTCTATCATTTTCAGGAAGACGGCATACTATCCGTTTCGAGTGATGTAACAAAAGAGTTTGGGGGAGAATTTCACGACGGCAGCATGTACGAGCTTGCTGAAGAAAGCTTTGATAACTATTATAGTTATAAGCTAAAAATAGGAACCTTAGGTTATTGGTTTTCTCTTACCGATGGAATTATGAAATTGGATAGAAGGCCAACCGATGGTCCCTTGCTAACGCTGATAAGAATTGAATAAGTATATTGCCGGCGATTTGCTTGGTTTGATTTTCGTTGTTGAAGTAATAGGTCACCACATCCCCCTTGGGTGTTACATAGATCGAGGCTTCGTTAACCACCCCCTCATCGTTCACTGCCACCGGGGCAGCATACTGCCCTGTGAGCCCCTTATCGTGCGAAATCAATAAATGATTGAATCGGTTTGAGGAAAAACACATCACCCAAAGGTGATTTTTGTGAACGATCATCCCCGGATAGCTGGTATCTCCTCCAATCGGCGAAACCTGAGTAGACACAAAATCACCTTTAAGATCTGAGGTAAATATTGCTGTTTTCCGGCCGCCCTGCTGATGATACCTGGATCCTATCACCAATTAAACTTAAACGAAAACAAATCCGCGTCCTTCAGGTAAACACGCATTCGGACGGGCTTTCCTGAGAGCTCCGATACATCATTTGAGTTGTTCCAATAAACAGTCCTTGAAATCTCATTACCTATCACCGGCCGGCATTCTTCTTTGGAGAACCCAGGTATCTTGTTTCCTTTTTCATCAAGGATTTCGACCAAGAGCTGCCCCGCTGCGGAGGTGGAGTAGTTCAGCTCCAGCACTTTCCCTTCAAAGACAAAGGGCTTGGTGAGCATTTCCCCTCCGTTATACCCCGCGGAGACAGAAGCAAAGCCATCCAGCCGCATGGAATACCGGCGCAGGTGGGCACTGGGCTGGGCATAGTCTTGATTTACATACAGAGACATCTCTTCTGGACCGGTCTGAACCACATTCAATGCGGGATAATTGGATCGGGAAACCCAATTTTGCAATCCAATCCCGGGACGGATAAAGGATTCCATAAACTGCCTCTCATACGCAATTCCTCCCCTGGAACTCATCAATATTACATCCGAACAGTCTTTATAATACTTGGGATCCACCCCCAGCATATTGGCTTCTTCATCGGAAATTACCTGACGATTGGGCATAAATCGGGCACCTATGGCCAGGTAAATGTGCGGCGCACGAAAATAAGGGCTGGTCTGCTGGGTATAAAGATGCTCATAGGGTGTGTTTCCAAAACTCATCGCTTCCGGGTCGCTCCAGTGGATGAAATCGGGAGAGGTAGTTCTACTGACCGAACGGTAGCCACTGTAACCTCCGCCGGTCCAGGTTCGGAAATAGCACACATACTGCCTTTCGGATTCAGACCAGAAGGCGACATTCTGAGAGTCAAATACCCCTTTTGTAAAAACCGGACGTTCCTGTAGGCGTTGCCAGTGAATACCGTCCTCAGATACAAAGGCCACCAACCCGCTGGACGAAGTACCCCCCAAGGCCTTATACCGTTGCTGTTTTGGCACATCTGGATTGGTATCAATAAACGGACTGAAGTTGTGGGTAATGGGGGCTGCATTGGCCAAGATCACATTGTTTGTCCTGCTTCCGGCTATTTCGTGAATTCCAAGGTTCGGTTTTTCCCAACGAACCCCATCGTGAGATTCCGCATAGCAGGTAACCTCCGACTCGTTGCCATCTTTACCGGCCGTAGGCACTCCACGGTAATAGGCTCGGTACAGATCTCCATCCTTCAGAATGGTCACGTAAGCCGAGAAAGCACCTTCCCAGGGCTTTTCAAAAGCAAAAACCTCTCCTCGGTCCACCGGCTCGTGCAAAATAACCTGTGCACCGTCCAACGATTCAATCAGGGTGCGGTCCACAAACAGCTCTCTATCCGATCCGATGGGAAGGGGAGCTTGGGCAAAAACAACGGTCGGTCCGGTCAGGAAACTTAGGATGCAGCAAATAAACGAAATCCGGTTAATCATAATCGATAGGGTAAGAAAGGTTGATCCCTAAATAT
This sequence comes from Lunatimonas sp., assembly GCF_020832325.1. Classification (GTDB taxonomy): domain Bacteria; phylum Bacteroidota; class Bacteroidia; order Cytophagales; family Cyclobacteriaceae; genus Lunatimonas. The sequence continues at coordinate 62,531 of NZ_JAFIEU010000038.1, read as the reverse complement.
ACAACTAAACCCCACGGAAAAAGCACCATTAGCAATTCCCGCGGGGCTGATGTCGCTAAGCTGACTGCATTCAGAATCTGATAATACTGCCGGCGATGTGTCTGGTCTGATTCTCCTTGTTAAAATAATACGTCACCAAGGCATGCTTTTCGTCCAATACCACTGCCCAAGGATAGCCTATATCGGTGCTGCCTCCATCCTCACGCAGGATGATCTCCGGAGCGGTTTCGAAATCCGTACATTCGGCATTCAAAATCCTGGCCCTGATCCCGTAGGGCTGATGTCTGTATCCATACACGAGCAGCACCCGATTGTCGGGCAGGCGCAGTGCCTGCAAGGGATGGCCCTTAAATCCCATGGATTTCCAAGGGCCAAAGCTCTTGCCTCCATCGGTGGATCGGGCAATCACGGCTTGGTCGTCGTATTTTCCGGTGCGGATAAAGGCCACCACATCCCCCTTGGGTGTTTCGTAGACAGATGCTTCGTTAAACACCACCTCAGGATCCACTGCCACCGGAGCGGAATACTGCCAGGTAAGACCCTTGTCATTCGAAATCAATAAATGATTGGAAGTTTTACTGGGCGACAGCTGATCATGGGAAGCAACTACCCAAAAGACCCTGCCATCTTTTCCTTCATACAAGGCTCCTCGGTTATATGCGGGAACCGGATCTCCAGTCGGGGTGAAGTTGATTTCTGGCTGAATGTGGGGCGGATAATAAGGTCCTTTCCAAGACTTACCTCCATCGGAAGACCGCACCACATAGCCACCAAGAAACACGTATCCACCACCCGTCACGAAGTTGGGTGTACGGAGATTTTTGCGGTCGGCTTCACTGATCTGTGTCCATCCATAGCTAGTACAAAGCAGGGTACCGTCGGACAACTGTAGCAGACAGGGGTCTTGGGATCCTCCAAAATCATGGGCATACAGCAGCTCGGGCTCTCCGGACCAATTGATCCCATCCCTTGAAGTCATTTGCACTAAGTAGCTGTTTGGATCGGTGTGGCTATAGCCTTTGGAGCCGAAATTCCGCCTGTCGGGCGAACGCCTAAAGGATAGCAAAAACTCCCCGTCGGGCTTGCGAACGATGGAAGGAAAGGCGGCGTAATACCGGTCGTCGTGATAAATGACGATGTCTTTTACCTTTTCAGCTACCTGAAGCGTGCTGTCGGGAGGATATACAAGGGCCGCTCCTTTCGCTAGTGAGAAGACCAAAAAGGACAAGAAGCATACAGAACTAATTTTGAACAATAATCTCATTGGTTTGAGGGTTTTAGTTGGTTAATGGGGATCTGAGTGAGGTAGATTTTGGACTTTTCTTCGTGTGACGAATAATACATCACCCAAAGGTGATTTTTGTGAAAAATCATTCCTGGGTAGCTGGTATCTCCTCCACTGGGTAAAACGATGGTTGACTGAAAATTGCTATCCAAATCCGAGGTGAAAATAGCCGTTTTTGGACCTCCTGGCTGATGATACCTAGATCCTATCACCAATTGGTCTTTGTTCAAAAACAGAAAGTTCGGACCGCCTAGCCGAATGCTCAACCGGCTGAACTCCCAGTCTTTATAGGGAAAGTCTGCGGAGGCAATCATGCCCATCTGGTCGTCGGCTTCACGCCGTACCAACACGTACATCTTCCCTTTTTTATCGAAGCGTATGGTGGCTTCGTTGGGGTTTCCACCGGTATCGATTTGTGACACCCATTCAAAGTGCTTGCCATCCACCGTTTTCAACAAGTGGGTTTCCCAGCCTCCCTCTTTGATTTGATAGATAACTCCATAGCCTACTTTTTTATGCCAGGTCAAACTCCAGATCCAATCCAAGGAGGGAGATATATCCATGGTAGTTCGCGTCAAATTGGAAAAATTCAATCCCGATTTATCCGAGAAGGAAACCATTGGAAACAACTCTTGGTATCCCTTGTCGTAAACGCCTACCGCGGTTAAAACCATTATCCTTCCTTCCGGTGTTACCGAAAGCCTAGCTTCCCGCACATCAAAATCCGCCAACTCCAGCAGGCCTACGTCTTCCCAATTTTCACCGTCCTTTGACCGTAACAGCCTTACTTGGCCACTCTTATCGGGCATGTGGTTATTTCCCTCACGGATAGCCGCATAAAAATGGTTTTTAAAGCGGATCAAATCCGGGAAAGCATTGTGGGAAGCCTTATCCCACACGGTACGGATTTCTGTTTCCCTCTCTTGGCTCCAGGCCGATTCGACTAAACCAGCCATCAACACCAAAAGAACCATTGACCATTTCGTTTTCAAATACATCATCTCTTAGATTAATTGTCCTTTGTAATAAATTCAGGAATCCATTTTGCCGCAAGATCCCGAACGCTGGTCACTGCATTTTCGGGAATACTGTGGTAAGGCCAGCGCACCCGTGTACCAATGGCAGTCCAGCCTCCCGCCGCAGCCAGTAATTTATCCACCGCTGTGTTAGAATACCCGTGAATAGTGATAAATGGCAATATCGCCTCCTCAAAAAAACCCAGCACCCTCTTTTCTATAGTCAGAGCCCTCTGAATATCTCTAAGCATCAATTGATACCAGTCTGCCGCAGCACGGGGATTCAGGCACGCAACATTGGAATAGGAACCATGTGCTCCACGGGACATTCCGGTAGCCAAACGATGCCCCGGTACAAATACCGACATTCGTTCCAGCACCGGTTGCATCTCCTCATACCATAGGGCGTCGCCCCCAGCCACCTTGCAGCCGACCAACGGTATCCCGGATGCAAGGAGCTCCTGCCATTGCTTGGGACTGAGTACCTGTTTGGCATGGGGTGGATTGTACAGCACCAATCCAATAGGGGCGGCCGAAGCGGCCATTTTCTCCAAATAACTGCACATCTCTGCAAATGTCAGCCACATCCAGTCGGGCAGTATTACCTGAATAGCCGAGGGCTTCAATGAAACTACCCTTTGGAGTCGCTCTAAGGAAATAACCGGGCTCATATGGCTGCATCCCAACTGAAAGGGCAGGGAATGACGCTCGCAGATTTCAGCAGTGAGCGCACTGATATGATCAAACTCACTTTCCGTCTGATTATAGAACTCACCGGCCGTACCATTGGTATAGACTCCATCTATACCCGAATGGGCCAAATGGGTCAGTTGATCTTGAAACCGCAAATAGTCTATATCTTCGTTTGCCGATATGGGAAGTAAAAGCGTTGCCCAAATGCCCCGAATTTGATCTGCAAGCAGTGGCCTCATGTAATTTGCCCCAGTGGAAGTTTCCAGATCACCGTCCCCATATGGTATCGCTGATGAGTTTGAATACCTCTGGAATAGTAGAGTGTCATGATACTTCCGTCCGCCAACTGAACACTTGCCGGATAGCCACAGTCCTGACCAAAATCCAAGTCATCGATCACGATCATCTCGTCACTCCACGTTTTTCCTTTATCTACGCTGGTTTTTACAGCCACTCCCTTTTCACCTACCTTTCGGTTGCCATAGGTTAGGAGAAGTCTGCCATCCGTTAATGCGGTCATATGCCCGGGATGCTGATTGTCGTCGGTCAGGTTGCCGATCATTTCCCAGCTTTTGCCGTCGTCATTGCTTTCGAACAGGTCCATGGCCTGACCGGATCTCCACCTGCGGGCAGCGGCGATCCAATGACCATTTCCTGTATGGTAAAACGCCGTTTCATTATGCCCACCGGCAAACGCCGTAGGGCCGGAAGCATCACTGATAAATGACAACCATTGCCAAGATTTTCCGTTGTCCGTGCTTTTAAACATAGAGACCTTATTGACGGTCTTGTCCAAAGACTGGGCATAAGCCAGCACCCTAAGCGAACCATCACCACCTGAAAGTACATCGCCGAAAGGTATAAACTCAGTCATCCCTTCCTGTGCCATAGGGAATCCCGTTTTATTGATATCCCAAGTCTCGCCACCATCTTTGGAAATCGACACCCATGGGCGGAGTACCGCAACCAGATCCATCTGACCGGACTGCGAAGCGGAAGGTGTCAATGACCACCCTGAGGCAACTACCACCATATTCCCTAAGGCATTTGTTCCTGCGGCTACGTTCATGCGGTTGGTCTGCGGATCGTTTGGAGTGGGCTTTCCCCTCAATTCCCAAAACCTTCCATTATCGGAAGAAGCATAGCAGGCGACTTGTCCTTCCATCCGGGCATGGCTGGGATGGTTGAAGATGGTAGCCATGTAGCTTCCATCGGGCATTACGGTTAGGTTAGGCCATGCGCACACATTGTCCACAGATATAAACCGTTCCAACACCTGCACCCGTTTTGAGGGCAATTCAAGGCGCACTTTTTCAAAAGCCACCGAATCCAGGGTATGGGTGGCTGCGAATGCTGACTGCATCGAAAGCATCGTACCAACTGCCCCTGCAATTGCAAACATTGTATTTTTCATCATCGCTTAAGTTGATTCTTCGTCATACTACGGATTGTATCCAGGGTTTTGGACCACCAATGGCTCTTGGCTGAGAACCGTATTGGCTATCGGAAAGAGCAGCAGGTGATTTTGCCCTACCCTGTTTGCTAGAGCAGGCACCAGGTCAAAGGCCTTGTCGAATCTAACCAGGTCCCACCAGCGTTTTCCTTCCAGAACTAACTCCAATAGTCTTTCCTTCAGTATCGCATCATCGTTTTCTTCCTGGCTACCTGCTGTAAATACATGGGATTCGAAGTTTTCTTGGTAAGCGCGTTGCCGGACTAGATTCATCTCCTGAGAGGGATCTTGCCCAAGCGCATTTTTAGCCTCTGCCCGCATCAAAAGCACATCTGCGTATCGGTATAAGATAGGGTCACTGAGAAACACCCTGTTTCCACCAATAATGGTCCCTTGGAATTTCTGTTGTATGTTGGTCAGGTATCTTCTGCCTCCATCTGCTTCTATCGTTTCGATATCAAAGTAAGTCGCATCCTTGCGGGTGTCATCATCTGTAAACTGATTCCTTACCCGCTCGTGCATCACCATCAAGCCTTGGCCTCCGCCAATAGGAAATATTCTATCCCTAGTTGCTTGGTCTACGTTACTAGGAGCTGCCGCACCGATGATCCACATAAACCACAGGTAATTCCCCGGCTCAAGGTCTTGGTGCCTAATCGACATCAAGATTTCTCGGTTTCCCTTGTTTTCAAAGGCAAACACGTCGGAAAAATCTCCCAATAAGCCTACATCCGCTTGGTCTACGTCATTAAGAGCCGCCAATGCCGTATTCAGATCGGGCGTTCCCCCACCACCACGTTTTGCGGTCCATAAATAAACATCCCCCTTCAAGGCATTGGTAGCGGCTTTGGACCAAACGGCCCTTCCATTGGAAAAAGAATTATCAGGGAATAATTGCAATGCCTGCTCTAAGTCCTGCTTTATCAACGCAAACACCAGCTCTTGTGCCTCACGCTCCCGCAAGGTTACGTCTGCACCAAATCCCTCGGTAGGTTCCGTACGGATGATCAAATCCCCCCAAGTTTTTGTCATGGTGAAATACAAATAGGCTCTCATCGCATAGGCTTGGGCTAGTACGCTATTCTTTCTGGCCTCAGAGGCAAAAACGATATTGGGCACATTCTTAAGGATGAGGTTAGCCGTATTAATGGCTCGGTAAAACCCACTCCAGTCCGGGTGTCCGGGCGTATCTGCATTCATTTCGTTGCGATGTAGGATAAAAACCCCTTCGCCAAACAGCCCGGGGGCCATCACCTCACTTCGGTGCTCTCCAAGCTGATGCAACCCTTGGGATAAATTCCGTAGCTCCACATACATCCCCATCAGGGCTCCATTGGCATCGTTTTCTGTTCTCCAAAAATTATTGGTCGTAATCACACTGGTAGGCTCCACATTCAATGTTTCAGTGCATGAGCCTGCCACCAATAGCATGGTTGAAACGGCTAGTATTTTTATATTCTTCATGGCTTCGTTTCGTTAGAAATTAGAATGTCACATTAACACCAAAGTTGTAGTTTCTAGGCATGGCGTATCTCCCGTCATCCTGACCACCTTCTTCCGGGTTTAAACCCTTATAGGCTGTGAAATAGTGTAAATTGTTTCCGGTGAAGTTCAGCCTGATCGCATTCAATCGAAGTTTGCTCACGATTGCCGGTGGCACGGAATAGCTCAGAGTTAGCTCTCTCACACAGAGGAAGTCTCCAGACTCAAAAAACACCGAATTACCAGAGGTGGTGGTCCCGTTAAAATTATTTCGCTGCACGCGCTCTCCACCCCAGTAAAACCGCGAATATTCGGCTATATCTCCCTGTTCCTTCCATGAGTTTTCATACTTGTCTACGGTCATGTTATTGTCTCCAAAGCCATTCATATCCAAAAACATCCTAGCCCAATTAAAGATGGAATGTCCAGTTGTATAGTCCATACGTACGTATAGGTTGAAATTCTTATAGGAGATATTATTGGAAATCCCCCCGGTCCACACGGGAAACTGCTGTCCCATATAGGTCTGATCCCGGCTATCGATGATTCCATTTCCGTCTAGATCCAGCCACTCGGTATCTCCTCCATATTTGGTTCTATCGGATGACACAATCCACATATCGGTGGGCGCATTTGCAGCAGCTTCATCGGTAGGATATATCCCTATTTGCTGTCTGCTGTACATTTCTCCCAACCTTCCGCCTTCCTGCAATCCACCCTTCCATACGTAATCCTGTGCTCCCGGATCCCATACCAAGACTCCACCCACTCGGTTACGCTCAACCCCATTTGGTGGCAGACGAAGAATTTTATTCTTCACTTTGGAAGCATTGAAACCAAGGGACCATTGAACACGGGAATTTCTGGGCAGTACCTGAGCCGATAGTTCCATTTCAAACCCGGTATTTTCCAAACTCCCCAAATTAGTCTGAACACTGGCAAATCCCGTAGATTGGGGCAGCGGTAAGCTGGTGATAAGGTTGTCGGTTACTCTACGGTATACATCCACAATAAAACTTAGCCTATTGTCAAAGATGCTAAAGTCCGTACCTACATTGACCGTGCGGGATTGCTCCCACTGCAAATCGGGGTTGGGGATGATGGTGTTTTGAATGGCTGGAAGGCCGGCATACCGCGCCCCAACGCCATAGGCACCCTGTGCCGCAAAATCCCCCAATCCCCCTATGTTTCCATTTTCCCCGTAACTTACCCTCAACTTCATCCTCAACAAATTGTCAGGTATAGCATTCTGCCAAAACTCCTCCCGGTGTAGATTCCAACCAGCGGAGATGCCGGGAAAGAACCCCCACTTATTGGCAGCTCCTAAATTGGATGCCCCGTCGTATCGCATGTTAAGCGAAAACAGGTACTTCTGGTCGAAATCATAATTTACCCGTCCAAAATAGCCCAAGATAACCTGATCGGTAATCGAGCTATTTACTGAGGTGGGTTCGCTGGACGCATTGAGCGTGGGAATTAAATCCGTAGAGGCACCCCTTCCAGAGGCACTCATCGAATTGATATTGCGGTCGAAATAAGCAAAGCCCAACTTGGCATCCAAGTTATGGGACTGACCAAAGGTCTTGCCATAAGATAGCACCAAGTCAGCTTGACGCTGCCTCCATTGATAGGTCGACGCATTGGCCACTCTGGTATCGACGAAATTCAAAGGTCCGTTAAGAAATCCCGGCTGGAAACTATAGGAGTTGTTATTGATATTATACATCGAGATTTGGGGATCAAAGGATAAACCTGGCAGGATATCCCATTTTGCCCCAACGGTATAGGTGGATTTTTCACCGGTGCTTTCAGCCACCCTGTTATTTAGAAAATACAACGGATTGCCAATGTTTGCCGCAGTGCCAGGGGCAAGTGTCCCATCTTCAAAATAAATCTTAGTAGTTGGCGCGAGACCTGCCGACCGGTAGAAGGTTACTGCTGTTGACTGCCCCGTAGTATTCGTGGTGTTATAGGTATATAAGACCCTGCCGTAGATACTAAGGTTGTCCTTTACTTGAATATCTCCATTTAGATTAAAGGTCAATCGGTCGTATTGGGTGGTAATGACCGTTCCTTCATTGCTTAGGTACCCTAGGCCTGCATTGAACGTGGCCTTATCAGTTCCTCCTTGCACACTGACATGGTGATTCTGAGACACTCCGGTCTGATAAATCAAGGACTGAATGTCGTTATCCTGAAAAATCAGGGTTCGGGAAGGATCCACTGGATCGGGCATACTTTCCCATCCCTCATTCAATTTGTGTTCGTTCTCAGGGGTCAGGTACTGAGTGGTAAAGGCTGTATTGTTTGTCAGGTCATTTCCGGTACCAAAGCCATTGGGAAGGGTAAGCCGAACGGTCTCATCCGGAAATTTTTCTGGACGGATATGGCCTAATCGATAGGCGGTCAGGTATTGCCGGGCATTGGCCATTTCGTAGAGCTTCCCCGGTTCGGAGAATGTTAGGTCGTACCGATAAGTTACCCGGGTCTGCCCCGCCTTTCCGGATTTCGTGGTGATAATCACTACCCCGTTTGATGCCCTCGCTCCATAGATGGATGTCGCGGCAGCATCTTTTAGCACCTGCATGTTCTCTATATCATCCGCAGACAGATCATTCATGTCCGGGCGTATTACTCCGTCAATAATATAAAGCGGTGCTGCTCCATTTGGATTATTGATCGATGTACCACCTCGCACAATCACACGTGGCGCTGCACCCGGCTGTCCAGAAGTACTTTGAACCCGCACACCGGACACCGTTCCTTGCAAAGCCGATGCAGCATTGGGATAGGGAATCGACTCGAGGGCTTTGGCATCTACTTTTGTGATTGCCGTCGTCAATACCTCCCGGGACTGTTCGCCAAATCCGATCACCACGACTTCCTCCATGTCCGAAAGTGCCGATTCTAAGCGAACATTTATTTGACTTCGACCGCCGAGAGCCTCCTCTACAGTCCGATATCCAATAAAGGAAAACACCAAGGTGCTGGAATTCTGTGGCACATTGATCGAATAACCGCCATCAATATCTGTAATGGTGCCAACCGAAGTTCCTTTAACCAATACATTCACGCCCGGGATGGACTCACCACCACTGTCGGTGACGGTGCCACGTACCACACTGCCAGACTGCGCATAGGCCACTTCGGCCAGCAATACGCAGCACATCAGCAAGATGCATTTTTCCCAAATCTTTGGAAAGTGTACAGATTTCTTCATAGGAAAATGATTTAAATTTGGACTTTTCATTTATCCTACCAAAGTTATTGCAGACCTACCCCAAAGGCTTCTACTTTATTTTATGATATCAATACAATCTTACCGTATGTTTTATTCCCAAATTTCAAAGGGAATTGGGAAGCACGAAAAACAAAAAAAACCGGACAGGCCGGTTTGGGTGGTAAAAAGATAACTAATCTAACAGGTACTACCTAGTATGTGTGTTGCATATATGCAGGTTTTCGTTGAACCATCCGCCATAGGGCGGCATCTCACAGGAACTTGGAACACGGAGCTCTCTTCGGTGCAGCCAACTACTCCATCTCTTTTCTGAGTATAAACTTAGCCTTTACCAGCTGATTCTTGACCGTGTTTTTCGAAATCATCAGGATATCCGCTATTTCGTTGTAAGATTTCTTTTCGAAGTAATTCATCTCCAAAATCTGGCGCCGCTTTGGCGAAAGGTTCTTGATGATACTTTCCAACTTCGTAAGATTCTCTTCCTTTACCTGATCACACTCGTGCTGTTCATGCTGAAGCCTTTCCCAAAAACGCTCCTTCAGGCAGTTATTCCTATTTAGTGCTTTTAAATAGTCAAAAATCTCGTTCTTGACCGCCGTGAATACGTAGGAATTGAAGTTCAGTTCGGGCTTGATATTCTTGCGCTTTTTGAGAATCTTCATGAATACCTCGTGATAGATGTTCTCTGCCTCCTGTTCATCCTTAATAATGGAGACACTGAACCGAATCACCGGCATACGATAATACTGATAAATCTTTTCGAAGGCACGATTGCTACCCATTCGAAAATCTTCCAATAATGCTTTGTCAGGTTGTTCCATACGTTAAAGATTTAATCGTTTGCATTTCCACTTCCACTAGCCATTCACGAATCCCCCACTCAGGTTGATTTTTCAATTATTTCATGAATATCCCATTTTCGGGAAATATAATCTGCGCAAATCACGAATATTAATCTTCATTTCACGAAAAGACCCTTTGTGCTACCAATTGAAAATGAATGCATTACAAAAAATACATCGTAAAGAAGATGATTCTTTAACGAATAGCTGAAAAAATGAAGCTACTATTACATTTTCGTTAATAAAAACAGAATATTATTAACAAAGAGTAAAATCAAACCTTTATGTTAATTTTGTGTTATCCGAAATATCCTTCCCAAACTCAGAATTTCTCCAACAATAATTTGCTTTTCCATCAAATAGTAAAATCTCCTTCAAAAAAACTTAAAATAAATTTGGAGCAACCGATTGCAGCAGCGCCTTTACCAAACAATCATACAGCTAGACCTTTCTCCAAAAGAAATCCCGAAGTCTTTGATCCTTCGGGATTTCTGTGACCTACCTACTTACTCATTGCTCAGGTTTACCAACCTACTCGAGTTTCCTGACCTATCAAATGCTTTTAGCTTTGTCCCCCCTTGCACCGAAATGGGGCCCTCGTACAAAATAGAAGCGGGTGTGGGTTCCGATCCGTCTGTGGTATATCGGATTTCCAGACCAGGAAAATCCACATTGGCGTACAACTTTCCATCTTCTAATTTGGCACCGGGCGGTGCTATCCGAAAATGATAGCCCTCATTCCAGGCAGACAGCTTCGGAAATTCCCTGCGGGCGACGGTGTTTGCAAATACATTCCAACCCTCGGCGATTTGAGCATTTCTGCTTGCTGTCTGCTCGGTAGTCTCCCAGACTCGCTCCTTCGCCCATGCGCTCTCTGCATATCCTACAATCTTGGGGACGGTATAATATTCCACCATATCCCGTCCTTTGATCGTTTCACTCCAAAGCTGGGCCTCAACACCTATGATATTCTTTCTCGCTTCGGGTTTGATTTTCACCATCCCTGCGGCAGCGGTTTCCATATCCAACTTCTCTCCAAAAGAGGTCTGAAAGGTCGTTTTAAACCAATCGAAAGGGGCAAAGGTCCACGCGTTCTTGGTGTTTACAAATCCAGCCCAGTACAGACCGGGTTCTTTGGGATCGTTGGAATAGGCAAGGTCAAAGTAGAAATTCGAGACATTACACAACACCACCTCATAGCCTGCATTAGCCAGTTGATAGCCCATGTCTGGATAATCAAACATATTGTTCCATATATAAGGTATCACCCGCTTACCTACAAACTCCGGATTGGGTACATAGTTGCCGTCAGGCATCTTCTTCAGTGCCATTTCCTCCCACACATGTACCTCCACATCCAACTTTTCCAGACGCTTAAGCAACTCCCGAAAGAAGTATGCCTGAAGGTTTTTCGGATCATCTATATCCGGAAGCTGCCTGAGCAAATCGGCTGCCATTGGCGACTGTGTCCAAGCACCTTCGGGGACCTCATCCCCACCTGCATGGATCTTTGTCAGCCTAAGGCCGGCCTGCTCGTACATGCTAGCAATCTCATCCATCACTTTCTCATAAAACCGATAGGTCGACTCCCTAGCTACTGACACGGTGTTATCCTTGAATGCCTGAGCAGACAGATACTCGGAGCTGTCATCCGGGTCGATGAGGCGGTACTCGTTCGCTGCCTCCTCGTCACCCAATTCCATGTATTTGTTATACCTGGCTTCCATGGATTTGATGGCTGCTCGTGCATGTCCGGGGAAATTCAACTCGGGAATGATGGTGATATGCCTCTCTTTGGCATATTTCAATATTTCCACGAAGTCTGCCTTGGTATAATACCCACTGCCATGCTTGCCGTCTGCGTAGGCAAATGGCCCTGAACCGTAGGCTGGATGCAGCGCGGGATCACCCCTATCTGCCACATGTTGCCGTTGGGCACCTACCTCCGTCAATTCGGGCAGCCCATCGATCTCCAGTCGCCAACCTTCGTCTTCAGTGGTATAAAACAGAAAATGATTGAGCTTGTAGTGTGCCATCAAGTCCAACATCCGCAAGACGGTTTCCTTGGTCTGAAAATTTCGGCTCACGTCCATATGAAGACTGCGGAAATGAAAACGGGGCGCATCCAGCACCCTTGCCAGTTTCAGATCCAAAGGCAATTTCCGACCCAAATAAGCCTCTGGACCCAACCAGGCCAACAAACTCTGTACGCCATAAAATGCACCCGCTGCATCCGAACCCTGTATCCGTATTTGCTTTTCGGCAATATCCAACTCATAAGCTTCCTCCTTCTTCCCATCCACCACGATGTCTGCCAAACCAACGCGTATGTCACCGTCCGTACCGGTGCCTGATTCCAGCTTCAACGAAACCCCGGTAATCTCCAGAAGTTTGTCCCGCAAATACCTAGCCTCTGACTCCAATCCATCCGCGTAGTAGATCCCAGTTTCCGCAGTAAGCTTAAAAACGCCCTTTCTGCGCTGCAGTTGAAAAGGCGTTGGCACGATGGGGTGAAGGTCTGCCTCGTCTACCACCTTCAGCCCCTCGTTGTCCGCATAGCGCTGCATCGCAGATGCTGGCTCCTCAAAATCCATATCCCCACGCAATAACTGCTCTTTCTTATGAAAGGGTGCCACGCTCAACTGATCGAATGCAAGTACCTCCAATTCATTGCCATCCGTATCATAAAACACAAAATACAACCCCATCGGAGCATCGGACTCCTTAATAACCCCCTCTATGCCCCGATACGTGAATGAGACACTGCCTCCGGCAGGAAGCGCAAAATCCGATCCGGGACTGATCTCGTACCAGTCTCCATTGATATGCGAAATTCTGGCAACTCGCTCATCGGGATATGGAAGTATCATCCGGGGAGACATGTTGAAAAACAATTTCCAACCGGTATTTCCCAAATCCCGTGTCCCTTCGTTGTGAAAGACGAATTTCGCTTCAAACTGGCCACTTTCCTCCAAAAAATTACTAACCAGCTCCCATTCGATCCGAATATCCTGTAAATCATCCTCCCAGGAGGGATTTCCTCCACAGGCATAGGCGATACTTAATGCAAGGAATAAAAGAAAAACGTTGTAAATTTTATGCATAAATCGGTATGTTTAAATAGCCTTAATAATACGAACCCTAGTATTAAAACGACTACCCAAACTCAAGAAATTATCCTATGACAACACAAAATGCCCGTCTGATTTCCCTCGACGCGATGAGGGGATTCACCATTGCGGCAATGATTTTGGTCAACTACCCAGGCACCTGGGATCATGTGTATGGCCCCTTGCTTCACGCGTCCTGGAACGGCATCACCGTGACCGATTTTATTTATCCGTTTTTCCTCTTTATTGTCGGCGTCTCCATAGCCTTTGCCTATACCAAGCGGGTGCGCTCAGGCGCTCCCAAAGGAGATCTGTATCGTAAAATTGTCATCCGAGCCATAAAGATCTTCGTGGTCGGGCTATTTTTAAACCTAATCCCACACTTCGATTTTTCGGACATTCGGGTTGCGGGCGTACTTCAACGGATTGCCATTGTGTTTCTAGTCTGTGCATTTTTGTTTTTAAATACGGGTTGGAAAACCCAGGCCTACCTGGGAGCAGGAATCTTGGTTTTCTATTGGTTGGCCATGACGCTGATACCTACCCCAGGATATGACAAAGCGATGTTGGAGCCTGGCGTTAACCTCGCCGCTTGGATGGACACTTACATCCTGCCCGGTAAAATGTGGGAGGGGACCTGGGACCCGGAGGGCTTCTTCAGTACCCTGCCGGCCCTCGTGACGGGAATTCTCGGAATGCTGGCTGGTCACTTATTCCTAAGCTCCAAGACTTCTCAGGAAAAAGCGAACTACCTCATGGCTATCGGGGTGCCCATTGTCTTGCTTGGCCTGCTTTGGGCGCAGGTATTCCCCATCAACAAACACCTTTGGACCAGCCCCTTTACCCTGGTGACAGGCGGAGCAGCCTTTATCGTTCTAGGGGCTACCTACTTTCTGGTCGATATACTGGGTAAAAAACGCGGTACGTCCGTGGGGATTATTTTTGGTGCCAACGCCATCACCGTATATGTGCTGGCGGATATACTTTCCCTTATTTTTTACAACGACCAAATTCTGGGTGGCTTGAACAACCAATTTTTACTGGCCGCCACCGCGGTTGGCATGTCCATCAAGCTGGCAAGCATGCTCTATGCTATCTTGTACGTAGGCATTAACTTTATCCCCGCCTACCTGCTGTTCAAACGAAACATCTTCATTAAGCTGTAACCTACCATACCATGACCAACTCCTGCCGCGCTAAACTAAAAACCGTGCTATTCGCACTCTTAGTTGGAACACCTTTCTGGGTCCTTTCGCAGACGGGAAGCATCCACGAACCGGTAAGGTACGTCGGAGGTGTTACCATCGATCCTGCCGTACATGAAGGCAGGTTGCGGTATGCGGTGGGTGTGGAAAGCAGGCAGACGCTGCGGGTAAACCGTACAAAACCCGAGTTGGCAGACGACTATGGCTGGACCTATAACCATGCCTCCAGTCTGGCGTATTGGAATGGCACATTTTACCAGCAGTACCTGAGCAACCCGGTGGATGAACACATCGCTCCTGGACAAACCCTACTGGTCAGTTCTCCCGACGGCAGAAACTGGAATAAGCCCCAAGTGATATTCCCTCCCTACGAAGCACCGGAGGGTGTAGAAATCCCCGAAGGCTACGAAGGCTACATGATGCATCAACGGATGGGATTCTACATAGCCCCTAACGGCAGACTGCTCACGTTGGCATTTTACGCCCATGCCGAAGACCCATTCTTGGAAGGTGGCATTGGCAGGGTGGTACGGGAAATTTACAAAGATGGCAGTTTCGGGCCCATTTACTTTATTCGATATAGTACCCATACACAGTGGGACGAAAGCAATACCAGCTATCCCTTTTATACCCGTTCAACGGACAAAGGCTTTATAGAAGCATGCGAGGCCCTGCTAAAAGACCGCCTGATCACCCTGCAATGGCGAGATGAGGACAGGGGGCTGGATGGCTTCTACGACGGAGACGAGTACGGCGGATCGGCGTTTTCCTTTTTTGAGCGAAAAGACGGAAATATCGTGGGACTATGGAAGCGGTCGCATACCGCTCTTTCCTTCGACGGTGGGAAAAGCTTTTCCAAATCGGTAAAAGTACCTACCCTTACCATGGCAGGCGGGAAGGTATGGGGACAAAAAACATCCGATAGCCGCTACGCGATGGTCTATAATCCAATCGATCTGGATGAATACAGGTATCCTCTCATTACTGTCTCATCAGACGACGGGGTCATCTTTGATGACATGGTGCTCGTACAGGGAGAGGTGCCTCCTAGGCGTTATTTTGGCAGGTGGAAGGATTTTGGCCCCTGCTACGTGCGGGGCATCGTACCGGGCAACGGCAATCCCCCCGGTGATGACATGTGGCTGACCTATTCCATGAACAAGGAGGATATGTGGGTTAGCCGGGTCCCGGTACCCATTACCCACACGGTAACTGGAAACATCTCCGATAACTTTGATCACCTTTCTATCGGCGGGGCTGTTCCGCTATGGAACATCTACTCGCCTATTTGGGCGCCGGTAAATTTGGTGCAAAGCCCTTTAAAAGGCGGCCTATCACTGGAACTAAGAGACGAAGATCCCTACGACTATGCGAGGGCCATTCGCGTTTTTGAAGAAAGCACCACGGCAGACATCCGCTTTCAGGTGTTCGCTCCAGAAGAAAATCAGGGCATGCTGGAGATAGATGTAGTGGATCAATTCGGCAATCGGCCGGTAAGGGTAGGTATGAGTAACGGAGGCAAGTGGATCGCAACAGACGGTGCCACCGAAAAAACCCTGATAAACTATCAAAAAGGCGTATGGCACGAGGTTAGAGTCATCGTACAGGCGGGGTTCTTCGGCACGTATAGCTTGGAGATAGATGGCAGGATGGTGTTGGAAAACGCAAAGCTAGCTGAGGGCGTCAAGTCTGTAGAACGGCTATCCTTCCGGACTGCCCCCTACAGAGACCTGCCAAACCGGAAAACCCCGAACGAGGACCCAGAACCACCCCTACCAGGTGCTGACGACAAAGAAGCATTGGGTGTCTTTTTGATCGACGAGGTCACCATCAAGAAGTAACGAACTTAGCTTCTGAAAAGCACTGATTTCCTACTTAAATATTACGGAGACGGGCATTGGACGGGAAAGAGGCACAAACTATTTGACTTCCTGCAAGGTCACCTTGCGGCCCCGGAAATCAACGCTGTCTCCTGCTTTCATTCCCCAAAGCGCTTCCACCAACGGTGAGTCTTTGGACACCAACTGATACACCTCACCGTTAAATTCGACCTTTCCCACGGGCACCGAAACCCAAATATTCCCTATGGGCAATTTGAGCAACGCTCCGTCCTGCACGCCTTCAACGGGCTGTACCGGCACTTCTTTGAGTTGCCGTTGCATCTGCGTGAGGCTGGCATACTGCTTATCCAACAACGTCTGGCTTTGATGAATGGACTCCCTGCCGGACTCGTATTTGTCGCCCGCTGGGTTTTTCTCCTCGCCCTCAGAAGCTTCTTTCAGTTCACCCAATTGTTTCATAATATCGTTTAGGGTGTCCGAAAGTTGCGCCAATGCTTGGTTACGCAATTGCGTTTTGATATCCGGTGATGCTGTTAGGTTCATAAATGCAAAGTTGCACATTTAAACTGCAAAACGGCGACTAGGGTTGGGTCTGACTGGATTTATTTTTATCAAACTACTACAAAGCCCTGATACTATCCAGAAAACAACAGGAGATGCTTGGTTGTAATGGTTAATCGCAAACAGAATACTTTTGATTCGCTCCATTAACCTGTTAAACTCAATTTGTCCCGTGAAATACACTGCTGCTGCGGCCTTATACCGAGCTTCATACTCTGCTCTTTGTTCAGGATTGCTCAGCAGAAAGGCCTGATTCTGATTGCAGTCGTATACCACTAAGGCTTAGACCGGCAGGATTTAATTTGGGAAAGTAGTATCGAGTAACCTATGACAAGCGAAATGATAAAGAGTACCCGATAATCTGATTTCTCAGGAAAACCACTTGTCAACGGAAGCAGTGTTCCTAAAAAGCAAAGGAATAGGAAAACTAAAAGCAAAACTTTTTTAATCTTTTGCATATATGTTGAAATAGCCCTTTTCAATCAACCTGAACGTATTTTGGTACGATTGAATCAAACGAAACGCTCGTCAACTGCGCAAACTAGCTTTCTTTACTGAAAAAAAATTTCAGTGGGCAGAAAAATTAACGATGATTAAGCGAATCCAGGATACCCTCAACCTTCAAAGTTTGGCGAAAACCAATAGAAATCGGCCCACAACTTACTATCTTGTCACCCCATACACCAAGCCTTTTTTCTTGCATGACAACCACTAACCGTTTTGTGCTTAGCGGCATAGTAATCGGACTATTCGCTGCCTGCCAAACTTCCTCTACGGAGGCACCCCTTTTCAAGCTCAGCCAGGAAATTAACGCGCTGTTCGAAGAGACATCGGGAGACTTTGCCATAGCGTTCCGGCTGCTAAACGACACCACACAGACAATCCTAATCAACGAACGCGAAAGCTTTCACGCCGCTTCCACCATGAAGACCCCCGTGATGATCGAAGTTTTCAAGCAGGCTGGGGAGGGCGAGTTTTCGCTGCGGGATTCCATACCGGTGACCAACGAATTCACCAGCATCGTGGATGGCAGCACCTTTTCCATGGATCTGGGCAGCGACTCCCAGGAGGAGCTGTACGATAGGATCGGCCGACAGGCAAGCATCTATGATCTCACCTACCAAATGATCATCAAAAGCAGCAACCTGGCCACCAATATCCTGATCGAGCGGGTCGGCGCGAAAGCAGTCACCCAAACCATGCGGGATCTGGGCGCGGTGGACATTCAGGTGCTGCGTGGCGTGGAAGACCAAAAAGCCTTTGATGCCGGCATGAGCAATACCACTACTGCCTACGACTTGATGGTGATTTTAGAGGCTATCTCCAAGGGAAACGCTGTTAACGCTGATGCCAGTGGGCAGATGTTAAAAATCCTCGGCGACCAATACTTCAAAGACCTCATTCCCAAATACCTTCCACAACAGGTAAAAGTGGCCCATAAGACCGGGTCCATCACAGGGGTGCAACACGACTCTGCGATTGTCGAGCTTCCGGATGGAAACAGGTATGTATTGGTGCTTTTGTCCAAAAACCTTACCGATGTCGCTGCAGGAAAAGAAACCATCGCACAGGTAAGTAAGCTCGTCTACGAGTATGTTTCCTCTCTAAACCTCTAAAAAACCACCACGATGCAACGATTTTTACTGGTCCTTTCTTCATGCTTGCTACTAGCAATTTCCTCCTGTTCTTCCCTAAAGGTAGGGAAGGCCATAGAGCAATCGGAGGTTTTCAACAAATCCGGATTTACGGGCTTTATGCTCGTGGATCCGGAAAAGGACAAAACCCTCTACGCCATCAACGAGAACCTCTATTTCGTTCCCGCTTCCAATACCAAGCTTTTCACCTTTTACACTTCCTATAAACTGCTCGGCGAGCAGGTAAACGCACTCAATTACCTCGAAAGTGGCGATTCCCTGATCTTTTGGGGAACCGGCGATCCGTCGTTGCTGCACCCGGACCTTAAGGGCGGACAAGCCTTGGAGTTGCTTGGTAAATCGGACAAGAAACTATACCTAGCGGACAATTTTTCGCAGGTGAGGGCAAATGGCCCCGGCTGGTCTTGGAGCTGGTACACCTACTATTTCGGAGCAGAGCGATCCCCCCTGCCGATTTACGGCAATGTGGTACGGTTTTCCAAAGCCTACGGTTCGGGAGACTTATTCCTTTACCCAAGGTATTTCGACAAGTTGCTTTACCCGGATCCCGCTTTCACAGGATCACAACCATTGAGGAAATTTTATGAAAACAGGTTTCAGGTACCTTTGCACTGGCCGGATGGAAGCAATTTTCAAACAGATAAACCCTTTATTACCTCCGCACACTTGACTGCAACGATGCTTCGAGACACCCTTGGGAAAGCCGTTGAGGTAATCCCCTATGATATCGTGAAGGGAAGAAAGCCCCATAAGCTACCTGGACTGGGAACCGCCCAGATCTACAAACAAATGATGGAAGACAGCGACAACTTTTTGGCGGAACAACTGCTCCTGTTGGTCTCGGATCTGCTCACCGATTCGCTTAGTACAGCTACGGCCATCGATTATGCCAAGAAGAACCTGCTCGATGATCTCAGCCATGAACCCCAATGGGCAGACGGATCCGGCTTGTCCAGCGACAATAAATTTACGCCCAAAAGCATCATCGAATTGCTGGGCAAAATACGAGCAGAAGTACCGGAGGAGACCATTTTCGACGTGTTTCCTGCCGGAGGGACAAAGGGAACGATCCGCTCCTGGTACAAACCTGATGAGGGGCAGCCTGCATACATCTATGCCAAAACGGGCACACTCAACAACTCCATTTGCCTTAGTGGCTATCTGCTGACCAAAAGCGGAAAAACGCTCTATTTCAGCTTTATGCACAACAACTACCCGATACCGTCAGATGACTTGAAACGGGAGATGGAGAAGGTCTTGTACCGCATTCACCAACGCTACTGAGTGAAAAAACAAGCTACGCCCTCCTAGAAGCTATCGGGTCACCATTTCTTAAAACGGATCATCCGAATAGCGGACGGATGGCTTTTCCTCCTTGGCCTTGAATCCACCAAACCGGTAGGTAAACGACAGGGTGCCAATGCGTGTTTCCTGATTGAAAAACCGATTTTGGGAAAACTCGAAATCATCCGTCTGTATCCGAAACACCCTGGTATTAAAGACATCACTCACATTGAGGCTTACCGTCGCCCGCCTATTGAACAGGTCACGACGTAGGCCTACGCTAAGCCCGTATATTGGATCAATCTCTCCTTGAGGTAGCGCAATTGGTCCCCGGTAATCGGCCATCACCTGCACGTTGAATAGGTCAGGTATCACCCAGTTGGTCAAAAGCGTGACCGTCCAGGTGAAGTTGGAATTGAAAAAATTCTCCCGGATGTTATACCCATTGATCTCTGAGTAAAAGAAGTTACCGGTAAGTGTGGCATCCAGATTGGAATGAAATTCCATTTGGTTGATTAGCTCGAGGCCGGTGTCCCTGCGGTAATTGGCGTTGTCCCAAAGTTGAACGGCAGAATTATTCTCCAGCAGACTTATGATCCGCGTCATTGGGGATTGGGTTCGCCGGTGATACAACGTACCGGTAAAGAGCAGTTGCTCCCACCCTTTGTTTAGTCCCACTTCGTAGCTATCGGTATATTCGGGCTGCAATGTAGGATTTCCCAAGCGGGTATTTAACAGGTCTTGTGCGTTATAAAAAGGAGCCATTTGCCCCCAGCTGGGACGGTTTATCCGACGGGAATAATTCAGGATAAATTCCGACTGATCCCCCAATTCATAGGTAATATACAGACTTGGAAAAAGGTTGAAATAGGAATTGGGATACCGAATCTGTGAGTTATGATCAAATCCCTCGGTGGAGGTATACTCTGCCCTCAGCCCAGCCTGATAGGCGAACCGTTCCCATCGGTTTCTATAGATCGTGTAACCCGCGTGCACGTATTCATCAAAATCAAACCGATTGGCTATCGTATCATTCTGTACGTAGAGGCCTGATTCCAGGTCCAACTGGTCAAATGTCTGCGCGGGCCGATTCAATGACCAGGTGGTCTTCAGGCCCGATTCCAGCCTCCCTCCATTTTTAAATGGCTTGGTATAATCGATCTGACCAATGAAAAGATCGGCAACTATCGGACGACCATAAATTTGATCCTGCCTTCTTCCCGGCACTTCTTCATTCAGCGAGTTAAAATAAAGCTGATCAAAAAACTCCGTTCTATCCTGGTTATTGTGTGCATAGCTGAGTGTGCCGTATACTTTTTGCCCCAAGGTATCCACGTCGTAGTCAAACGTAATACCCGTTTCGATGTTTATGGCTGCCTGATCCTCCCTCAGCGTGCGCACAAACAGACTATCCAGTTCCCGGTTAGTGTTTTGGTGACGCTGATTGTAAAGACGGTAGCGATCCCTATGCGTATAGTTTAGCTGTCCATACATTCCCCAAGTTACTTTTTCGCTAGCCAGCTGGTCAAACCCTATTCGAAAAAGGTGCCCGTGATTCCAATTTCGGGTATCAAAATCCTGATCCAAATAGGGCGAAACGTTAGGATCATTGGTTCTTCTTAAGCTTTCGCTTAGCTGATATAGGTCCCTGTATTGGTAGTTATAAGAGGTATAAAAGTTAACTTTCTCTCCTCCATAATTCAGGTTAAATCCTGTCTGGTATTTGTGCCTAGTACCCGCTGCAACGTTAACCTGCCCGTTTAACCCTACTCGTTGATCCTTTTTTAAAATAATATTGATGATGCCCCCAACCCCTTGCGCATCGTAGCGGGAGGAGGGGTTGGTGATCAGCTCTACGGATTTTATGCTATTGGCCGGAAACTGCGCAAGTATAGATTCTGTCTCCTCGCTGCTGAGGTTGGTAGGACGTCCATTGATATAGATCAAAACGTTACCCGAACCACGCATGGAAATCCCTCCTTCTTCGTCCATTTGGATGGAAGGAAGCGTATTCAGTAGCTCCGAAGCTGTAGCCCCCTCGGCAAGTATACTGTTTTCTACGTTATAAGTACGCTTGTCAATATCACTTTCAAACATAGATGTTACCCCGGAAACGGTAACTTCATCAAGCGTCTCTGCACCCACTTGTAGCCTCAAATTTCCCAGACGCATCTCATCTCCTGTCACCTCTAACATACGGAACAGCGATTCGTATCCTATATACCCTACCCGAAGCAAGTACTGCCCCTGCTTGGCCGAAAAGGAAAAATCACCATCCAAATTTGCCGTAGCCCCGGTCACCACACTACTGTCTGACGGAAGCAACAAGGCTACATTTGCAAACTCCAATACTTTTCCCGATTCGGCATCTCTAACCCGACCGCTCAAATTGGTTTCTTGCCCGTAAGAAGTGGCAATAATTCCAAAAAAAAGAACAAGTAGCGATAAAAATAGTCGTTTTCGAAGGTACATTAATGCTGTCTTTTGGTTTTCCATCAAATTAATGTCTTCAAAACTACCGATCGCCGTCCATTAAAAAAACCGATATTTGATATGCGGTTGCGCGGTACAGGGGTTACTATTGTAACTAAACGGAGACTGCCGCAATGGATTTCCACTCATATCGACGAAAAAAAATGCGGAATGATGGTCTCCCTATTGGAGCAAATAAACCAAAAACAAACCTGAATTAGGTCCCTATAAAACAAATTACCAAATTTTATTCTAATTTCAAATAATACCTGTACCTTTGTGCCCGTAAAGGAATAGTACGCTTTATGCTCGTTTAATCTCCAAATAATCTATATTTTTTCGATAGCGCATGCTGACTCTCTCATTGCTGAATTCTTAACATGACTGGCATGGATGCATTACAGATAAGTGCTGGATGTAGTGCAATGTAGCGTTAGCGAAAAACGTAGAAATTCAATCAACTAGTAATATACGGATATGACTCAACTGTTTTTAAACTTCTTTCGGCCCAAGCAGGCCAACCTTAAAGATGAAGTTCTTTCCGGGCTAACAGTGGCCCTAGCCCTTGTTCCTGAAGCGGTGGCTTTTTCACTCATTGCCGGAATCAGCCCACTCATTGGGCTTTATACAGCCTTTATTATTGGACTCGTTACTTCTATACTAGGAGGCAGGCCCGGTATGATCTCCGGTGCTACCGGCGCCATTGCCGTGGTCATCGTTGCCCTAGTGGCACAACATGGAGTCGAGTACCTATTTGCTGCAGTAGTACTAATGGGGCTGATTCAAATTCTCGTTGGAGTGTTAAAGCTTGGTAAATTGATCCGTTTGGTTCCCCACCCGGTAATGTTTGGCTTTGTAAACGGATTAGCCATTGTGATTGCCATGTCACAGTTTGACCAGTTTAAATTTACCACCGAAAGTGGCTCGGCCGCTTGGATGACCGGCACCCCACTATTTATCATGATTGGATTGGTGCTTTTGACCATGATCATCATCAAGTTTCTTCCCAAACTAACTACAGCAGTTCCATCTGCACTTGTAGCCATTTTAACGACCAGTCTAATTGTAATTTTCGCTGGAATCGAAACCCGTACGGTGGGTGATTTAGCATCCATTAGCGGTGGACTGCCTCAGTTTCATCTTCCAGTGGTACCTCTTAACTGGGAAACATTTATGATCATTTTGCCCTATTCAGCAATTATGGCCGGGGTTGGCTTAATCGAAAGCCTGTTGACCCTATCTCTTATCGATGAAATCACCGAAACCAGAGGGCACGGCAACAAAGAATGCGTAGCACAGGGAGTAGCAAATTTAACAACCGGTTTCTTTGGCGGAATGGGCGGATGCGCCATGATCGGCCAATCACTAATTAACGTAAACGCAGGCGGCAGAAACCGAATTTCAGGGATTGTTGCAGCAATTGGCCTACTGGTATTTATTCTATTTCTATCCACCTACATAGAAATGGTACCCATGGCAGCATTGGTAGGCTTGATGTTTATGGTAGCCATAGGCACCTTCGAGTGGGCCTCCTTGAAAGTATTCCGCAAAGTACCCAAATCCGATGTCCTGGTGATGGTGCTGGTAACCCTGGTTACGGTGTTGTTGCATAATTTGGCCCTGGCGGTATTGATCGGCGTGGTGATCGCTGCATTGGTCTTTGCATGGGAAAACTCCAAAATGATCCGGGCCAGAAAGACAACGGATGAAAACGGCGTGAAACATTACGAGATTTACGGGCCGCTGTTCTTTGCCTCCGCATTGGCCTTCGGTCAAAAATTTGACCCACTGAATGACCCAGATGAAATCATCATCGACTTCGCCGAAAGCCGGATCGTGGACCACTCGGGTATAGATGCCGTACACAAAGTCACCGAACGGTATGAAAAGCTGGGGAAAACCGTCTATATACGGCATTTAAATACAAGCAGCAAAGTGCTGTTAAACAAGGCAGAAAAAATCATCAACGTGAACTACACCGATGACGATCCTTCGTACAAGATCGTAGTCGAAAAGAACGCCTCCAAATCATTCGTATAAATCCAGTGCCTCCTGTGTCCTAAACAGACCCCAATCGGCTGTTTGGGTTATAGGAGGTGCTTACTTTTTCCTGAAATTGATCCATAGAGATGCGGCAAGTGCCAAAAGTGCGGACCCAACGGTCAAGGCATCTACCAACGTGGGTGACAACCTAATACCCAGCATCCTTTCCAATAGGTAGCTGACGTAGGAAGACGGCAGGTCATACTCACCCAGTTTACGCAGCACCTGCCAGTGCCAATCCGTCAGCGGGCAATAGCCAAAGCCGTACCAAATCCCCAAGATTCCCCAGGAAGCGAAGGTCAGCAAGATACAAGCAAGGTGCCACTTGCGCCACTTCTTTACGATCCACCCAAACAGGTTGAAAAGGATCAGCAGGTTATGGAAAACAAGAAAGAAATAATCTGCAACGATCAAATACGCGTCATCCGTCATGTCGATTTCAGTAAGCTAGTATTTCCATTTTCCAAACACACTGAGTTAACCCAACCGGAGAAAAACGAGTCTGAATTTAAAACTGGCAGTTACTGGCCAAAGATATCAAAGACCAGCCGCGAGATATTTCCGATGATTTCATCCGCTTGTTCCAAGGAGGAAAATCCCTCCACAAACACACAAAGGGCCAATGGATTTTCTCCCAACAAAAGACCTGCGTCACCCCGTACATAGTCTAGCGTGCCGGTTTTGTGCGCAACAGCCGTTCCAATAGGGAGTTTGGATGGCATTGCGTCCCTATCTGCGCAATCCGTTAATAATTCCAGTACGAAGGAAGTTCCCGCAGGATCTAAGTATTTGCCCGCAAAAAGCTCCAAAAGCATGCGAACCATCTCTTCTGCGCTCGTATAGTTCTGCCTTCCTTCCGCGATGGCACCGAAGTCCATCATCAATCGGTTTAGCTGGGTGTGCCTAAAACCATGTTGGCGAAGCCAATCTCGAATACGTTCCATCCCCACCGTCTGTATGAGCAAATTAGTGGCAGTATTGTCGCTGATGCGTATCATTTCCCTCGCCAATAACTCCAAGGTATAGGTACTTCCGGGTGTCTGAAACTGCAACTCCCCTGCTCCACCAACCCTATCGGACTCCTCTAACACGATCTCCTCCGAAAGTGACCGTTTCCCTTCCTGCACATCCTGCATGAAGGCAATCAAAATAGGAACTTTGATGATACTTGCAGAGGGTACCTGCTTTTCCCACTCTTGCCCAGCCACTGACACAGCGTCCGGGGTACCGACTTGGAAAGAAACCTGTACCTCATCCGGGAGGGTTGCCAGATAGGCAGCGAGTGGATCGGGTTTTATGCAGGATGCCAGAAGCAGTGTGAATCCAAAAAGGATGCCCGTATATGCGCTATAAAACGAGGTTCTTCCTACTATCTGACTATTGTGCAACGCCATGCTCATCTTGCTAGGGGACTATATATTCATAGGTAGACTGCAACCCTAACGGTATACCAAGCGCCCAGTAAACCAGCAAAAACACCGTCCAGGTCACCAAGAGTACCAGCGTATAAGGCAGCATGATAGAAACCAGTGTCCCGATACCGGTGGACTTTACGTAGCGCTGGCAGAAAATAACCACCAATGGAAAATACGGCAACAAAGGGGTGATGATATTGGAAACCGAATCCCCTACGCGGTAGGCAGCCTGCGTCAGATCGGGAGAAATGCCCAGTTGCATCAACATGGGCACAAAAATGGGGCTGATCAGGGCCCATTTGGCCGAGGCCGAACCCACCAGTAAATTGACAAAGGCACTCAGTACGATGATACCCACGATCGTCAACTGCCCTGGCAGTTCCAAACTTTGGAGAAAATTAGCCCCTTTTAACGCCGTCAGTGCACCAATATTCGACTTGGTAAAGGCGTCTATAAAAAGTGCACAGAAGAACGCCATCACAATATAGTGGGACATACTGCCCATGGATTTACTC
This sequence comes from Lunatimonas sp., assembly GCF_020832325.1. Lineage (GTDB taxonomy): Bacteria > Bacteroidota > Bacteroidia > Cytophagales > Cyclobacteriaceae > Lunatimonas. Next base: position 36,418 of record NZ_JAFIEU010000038.1, on the reverse strand, counting down.
ATAGAGGCCACCACATGCTTCATCTCGGTATAATTTCCGGATGCAAAACCGAAAACAACTCCCGGGAACCAGAACACTAAGAATATCAGCGGAACAATAGACTTCATCAACGGGGCAGCCGAGGTGGTCAGGTTTCCGGCCCCGTCCCGCATGGTAGAACTTTCTGGCCAAGCCCACAGGACCAGGCCTACCAGAAAAACCAGCATCACAGACGTCGCCAGCTTAAACGCAGCTTTTTCCTTTGGCTGAAGCTCTTCCATTTTTGGAACATCTTCCAATTGATCATCAACTGGCGCAGAGCGGTAAAGACGGGGCTCAATTACCCGATCGGTCAGGTACCAGCCCACGCCTATAACCACCAAGCTGGAGAGCCCGGTAAAAAATATGTTGTTCAACGGATTCAACTCCACCGAGGGATCAATGATCTGCGCAGCGGACTGCGTGAAGCTTTGCAACAATGGGTCTATGGCAGAAGGGATAAAATTGGCGCTGAAACCGCCGGACACCCCTGCAAAGGTGGCCGCAATACCTGCCATGGGGTGGCGACCTGCGGCATAAAAGATAACTCCACCAAGCGGAATAACCAAGACGTAACCCGCATCGGCTGCTGTGTGGCTTACAATAGCGACGAGGATAAGGATTGGGGTAAGCAGCGAAGGTGGCGTAAAACCCAACAGGTATTTCAACCCAGCATTGATGTAACCACTGTGTTCGGCCACGCCCACTCCCAGCATGGCGAGCAGCACCACCCCCAAGGGCGGGAAGTTGATGAAAACCTGGATCATGTTGGAAAGGAAGGCGGCGAGTTGTGTGCCGGAAAGCAGGTTCTGTATGCTCAGCTTTTCGCCAGTCCGTGGATCAATCTCTCCAAAATCAATAGGTGCCAGCAACGCCGACATCACCCATACAACAAGCATCAATACCAAAAACAAAATGGCCGGATCGGGGAGCTTGTTGCCCACCCGTTCTACAAGGTTTAGGAAACGATCTAGCAAGGTGATTTTCTTAGTGGCTTTTTCCATGAAATACAGACAAGGTTTTGGTATGTACCAAAAATAAGCAGCCTGAGGAAAAATCCACTATTGCACGCATCATTTCAGGTCGTATAATGCTATTTTTTGAGAAAAAAGACGAATCTCCTGTTTTGAAGTGGAAACGCAACCTCCTTTTTCGGATATTGGCATATTAATACCACTTCTAATTCGACTATCTCCTGATGATACTCTCCATGAAGCGAACCATTCGATACACCTTGGGTCTGCTGCTGACCTGTTCCCACTTGCTATTTGCCCAAGGGCAGGAACGCATATCCATTTGGCCGGACAAGGTTCCTGGAGAAACAGGACCAAAAGCCGCTCCCGTGCAAACACCGGACACAAGCGGGAGCGTAACCCGGATCACAGATGTCACCGACCCGGTACTTACAGTCTATAGACCTCAGCCATCTAAAACAAACGGTGATGCCGTGATTGTTTGCCCAGGAGGTGGCTACCGCATCCTGGCCATTGATAAAGAGGGGTACGAAGTGGCCGAATGGCTAACTTCTTTGGGGTATACCGCTTTTGTATTGGAGTATCGGGTACCTGACAAGCAAGCGGAAGCCCTGATGGACTTGCAGCGGGCCATCCGGGTGGTGCGCAGCCGCGCCGCCGAGTGGGGCGTGGAATCCGGCGATCTGGGGGTAATAGGCTTCTCTGCCGGAGGCAGCTTGGCAGCCCGGGCATCCACCCAACACCACAAGCCCAGCTATCCCTCCGTCGAAAACGATCATTTGCTCTCTGCGAGGCCGGATTTTGCCTTATTGATTTACCCGGCCTATCTGGATCAGGGAGAAAACCGAAGCCTGACGCCGGATTTATCCCACTTGGACGATGCACCGCCCACCTTCCTATTCGGTACCGCTGACGACCGCTATGGCAACAGTGCCCTGGTCTATGCCGGAGCCCTCAGGGATCGCCAAATCCCGGTGGAACTTCACTTCCTACCTTCTGGAGGGCACGGATATGGGATGAGGCCAGGTAATTTGGCTGCGGAAAGCTGGCCTGTGTTGGCGGAGAAATGGTTGGAGAGGAGGTAGTGATTTGCAACTAGGCATTTGTGTGGAAGAATTCGGGAATTCAATGAAATACCTAATTCAACCACCTTTTAATATTAAAATCTAAACTATAAATACCCAGAAATAGTATAAACACAAAAATTTCAGGGCACAAAATCCAGTGCACGTTCAACAGCGGAGAAAGCCGGGTACTGGATTTTGCTAATATTTTTAGGTAGTGGCATGTCAGCGAAAACAATATTGAATACGGCTTCGATTGGGGCTCCCAGGTAACGTCAGCGAATAACGGATAATGAGAAATCAACATACGCTCTGGAATAATAAGGTATCTTCGATACCAGATACCCACACATATCCGCAAACGTTTTAGTCAAGCGTAAAAGATGCAAAGCCTTAAAATTATCTTTGTTCAAAAAAAGCAAGAAGTCCTCACCACAAGCCTACTTACCACTTTTTAGTAGCATTTAACAGGCTTAAAAACATATTTATACACTTTATAGTGTTTTTTATGGAAATTAACTATACCTTTGCAGCATCAAACCAGTATATGGGCACAGAAACGGAAGTTGCGTCTTTTTTAAAAGACTTCAAGGAAAAGATGAAGTTTTGGGATGTGCTCTTTCGTGATGAAAGAGGCAAAAATACCCAAGCTTTGGTGGATTTAGAACTTCGCCCAATTGACCGAAAAACCATTCTAGAAGCACTCGAAACAAAAGACTACAGTGAAGGCCCACTAGAAGAAACGCTATACGGCGGTGCTGATATGTGGGTTTTTGGTAAATCAATCAAGAAAAAGGAAGTGTACATTAAAATTACAATGGGCGCAACGGCCAGCAGTGTTATCTGCATTTCCTTCCACTTGGCAGAGCACAAGATGAACTATCCTTTAAAATAGAACAAAATGAAAAGTCCAATCACCGGTCAAGAAATGACATTGACCAAAGAACGCAGATCAATGGATTTCAGAAAGGAAACATTTGAAATAGTATTTCATTATTACAAATGCGAGGACAGCGAAGAACAATTTACCACCACATCATTGGACGAGGTTAATTTGAATCAAGTATACAACCAATACCGGGATAAATTCAATATTCCTTTCCCCGATGAAATCATCAGAATTCGTAAAAAGTATGGTTTATCAGCGGCTAAGATATCAGAGATATTGGGTTTTGGGGTAAACACTTACCGCCAATATGAAGCAGGCGAAATGCCCAGCGTAGCAAACGCCAAACTGATACAGATGGTAGATGAACCAAAAATTTTTATTGAAATGGTTGAGTTATGTGCAACCTTGGACGAAAATACCAGAAACAAATACATTCAGAAAGCACAATTGCTGGCTGAGCAAAAGAAACGAAATACTTTCAATTTGAATTTCAAAGAATATCTATTGGGCAACCATTTGGCAGATATCTATTCAGGATACAGAAATCCAAACTTTGAAAAGTTTACCGAAATGGTGGTATATTTTTCCGACAAACTATCGCCTTTTAAAACCAAGATGAACAAACTCTTGTTCTACGCCGATTTTTTGATGTTCAAGCAAAGCTGCTTTTCGATAAGTGGTGTACGGTACAAAGCCATTGACATGGGCCCTGTCCCCAATAATTTTCAGAGTATATTTGAGTACTTAGCCAACAAAGAGGAGATAGATATTCTCACAACAGAATTCCCAAATGGTTATACAGGTGAGCAATTCAAGGCAAGAAAAAGCAGAAAGTTTAATGCAGACCTGTTTGCAGAAAATGAATTGGAAACCTTAGAAAGAGTGGCGACTGTTTTCAAAGAAACCAGCACGAATGATATTATTGAGTTGAGCCATTTGGAAGAAGCGTGGAAAAGAAATGCTAAAGACAAAAGCCAAATCAGTTATGAATATGCATTTGAACTAACCCAGATTTGAATAGCTACCTAAAACACATAACGGTAAACCTCAACATACAAAACTAAACCGAGATAAATAAATCGGTACGCTTGGCTGCATTATGTACTAGTGAAATAAGGAAGTATAGCCAGCGGGATACAAAAAGGCATAACGGGTATATCAATACCATGAATGATTTATAAGAATCCGAAATACCCATTCTGCCTGAAGTTATCTCTACACTCAAATGACTACTGGAAAAAAATTCTCGGGATATGAAAGAACTTGATTAGGAACGTATGAGTGAGTTGTCAGCAGGAGGCTTTGTTGACGGCTTATGCTATGGATTGGAAGGCGCATCTTTAATAATGGGAGCGGGTGCGTTAGCGAATTTCTGGAATCCAGTTGGATGGGCAGCAGGAACATTGTATGTAGCAGGAGCTGATTGTTGGATCAGAGAAGGATATAAAGCATTTACATGAGGTACCTAGTTATTCTCATAGGGCTGATTCTAATGGTTGCGGCAGGCCTGGATCTATTTGAGATTTATCCCATAAAAGGTATTCAACTTATTTTCGGGATGTATGCATCAAGCATGCTGTTGTATGGGTTGCTTCGGGGGAGAAAGTTGAAAAAAGATCCGCAGGCGAATGAATAGGCCTTCTGGATAGTTCATTAAACTGTGTCTAGGTTTAAATTTTGGTTTCTAAAGGACTGGCTTCGTTGGCCTACGGCCTCCCTAGCCAGTACCTTGTGAATTGATTTTTTTTGCGGTATTCTCTCCAATCAAAGTTCCATGATTTCCCGCTGGATTATCATAGACCAAATCAGAACTATCGATAAATTCAAGATAATTACATCCTTAGGAGGCTTATAAACCAAAGAAACCAGCAATGTAAGGTAAATTTAAAAGAAACCTTTGTAGATCAAACCTCCTCAAAATACTTCCGACTCCAAGGCCAAAAAGGCTGCGGGTGATTGGTCAAGACCCATTATGGGAAGTACGGTCACTTCGCAAATATACTCAGACCGATCCTTTCGGTAGTTTAGGATTCGCTGTGTAAACTCCCCTCCCCCAAGTAGCTTCTCTTTGAAGGATTCCTTATCCTCCTCACTTGTTCCAGGCCCTTGCAGAAATTGCGGACTTTTCCCCAAAGCGTATACCTTGGGATATCCGGTCATTTCATGAAAACCATCCCCTACCCACATAATACGATTATCAACTCCCGTCAAGACGATGGTCTGATAACTAAAATCAAAAAGACGCTCCCATTCAAATTCCCAACCTTTCTTCTCTGCCAGAAATTTCAATTCCTGCACATCTTGCGACTTTTTGAGTGTGGTACGCAACTCGTGGGTGTCACAAGCAAACACGTCCCAACAAAACAGCGGGGACGTTCCGTATTCGATTTTCTTGTTTACGATCATGATTTAGATTCCTTGCATCTTCGTGGACTACACAAAGGGTATAGATTGGAGTAGCTTTTCCGAGCTACCCCAATCTTGTTTGGTAACTTATCCCAGCAAACTTTGTTTAGAATTCCACCGGTTTCTTTTAGCGCTTTTTTTACATCTCTGCCTTAAGTGCAAATTTGGCCCTGAGTCCATCGGCAGCTTTTACCATCTCCTCCAATGCTCGTTGGGTTTCCTCCCATCCGCGGGTTTTAAGACCACAGTCTGGGTTAACCCAAAGGCGTTCTTTTGGGACGACACGTATCGCTTTCTCCATCAGCTCGATCATTTCCTCCGAAGATGGGATCCGAGGAGCATGGATATCGTATACCCCCGGGCCAATCTCATTGGGGTACTCGTAGGCCGCAAAGGCATCCAACAGCTCCATCTGCGATCGCGAACACTCAATGGTAATCACATCTGCGTCCATCGCCGCTATATGGGATATGATGTCGTTAAATTCCGAATAGCACATGTGAGTGTGAATTTGGGTATGGTCTCCGACAACAGAAGCGGACAACCTAAAAGCTGTCACTGCCCAATCCAAGTAGTCCGGCCATTCGGAGGCTTTAAGCGGGAGACCTTCCCGTAGGGCGGGCTCATCAATCTGTATGACCCGAATTCCCGCTTGCTCCAGATCACTTACTTCTTCCCGAATGGCTAGGGCAATCTGAAAACAAGTATCCTTCCTTGGCTGATCATTTCGTACAAAGGACCATTGAAGTATGGTAATTGGTCCAGTCAGCATGCCCTTCATTGGTCGTCGGGTTAGCGACTGTGCAAACACCGTCCAATCTACTGTCATGGGATGTTTTCGGCTCACATCCCCATATATAATCGGTGGCTTGACGCAGCGGCTACCATAGCTCTGCACCCAACCATTGGTCGTAAATGCAAAACCTTCCAGCTGTTCGCCAAAATACTCCACCATATCATTACGCTCAAACTCCCCATGCACCAGTACATCCAAACCCAATTCATCCTGCCACCGTACGCAACGCTCGGTTTCCGCTTTAAGAAGGTTCTCATAGTCAGCAAGGCTTAGTTCGCCTTTCTTATACCTTGCCCTCCACTGCCGCACTTCCTTTGTCTGCGGAAAGGATCCAATCGTGGTGGTGGGGAAAATTGGCAAAGCAAGGGCTTCAGCCTGCAGCTTGTGCCGCTCAGCGTACGGACTACTTCGCTGTGAGTGACTCGGCAGTACCGAGGCCAAGGATGCCTTCACCGCTTCGTTATGGATACGGGTCGAGTTACTTCGATTTGTTAGGTATCTTCGGTTCTGTTCGAGGGTTTGTCCAAGCCATGGGATGCGCTCCAAGTCAACCTGGTCCAAGGCAATGTGGCTCCCAATTCGCTGCAGCAACACAACCTCTTCGATCTTTTGCTTTGCAAATGCCAACCACCCCTTAATTTCCGTGTCCAGCCCGTTCTCCAGTTCCAGATCACAGGGAACATGCAGCAGTGAACAGGAGGGAGCGACCCACACGCGATCGGAACCAAGTTTATCGACAGCGCGACGGATCAAATCCAGCGATGCCTGAAAATCATTTCTCCATACATTTCTACCGTCTACCAACCCTAACGATAGGCTCATTTTAGGACGCAACAAGTCCAGCAACGAGCCTAGCTGATGAGGCGCCCGAACTAGATCCACATGTAGTGCACATACCGGTAACTCCGCTGCCAAACCAAGATGCGCATCCAAGCCACCAAAATAGGTGGCAACCATTGTCTTCAGGTGCGGGAAAGCCTTTTTAATGAGGGCATAGGTTTTTCTCATGGCGGCTTGTTCCTTACCACTAAGGCTTAGTGCCAGAAAAGGCTCGTCAAACTGAACCCATTCGGCTCCATAACCTACCAGCTTTTCGAGAACTTTAAGGTATACGGGCAATAGGTTATCCAGTAGATCAATGCGATCGAACTCTGAATCCTTTTCTTTACCGAGCAGAAGAAAAGACACCGGCCCCAAAAGTACTGGCTTTGTGAGGATACCCTGCACTTTCGCCTCCTCAAACTCATGTATTACTTTTTCGGAAAAAAGCTCGAACTGTTGGTTTTTCTGGAACTCCGGGACGATGTAGTGATAGTTGGTATCAAACCACTTGGTCATTTCCATCGCCTTGACATCCAAGCCGTCGCGCTGATACCCTCTCGCCATGGCAAAATATAGGTCTAATTCGTGCTTTTTCTTCTCCACCAAAATGGCATGATACCGATCAGGGATAGCTCCAACCATGAGACAATGATCAAGCACCTGGTCATAGTAAGAAAAGTCATTGGATGGCACCCAATCGATCCCAGCACGCTGCTGGAGGCGCCAATTGTCGGCCTTAATGGCATACCCTTGTTTAAAAAGTTCCTGCTGGGAAATCTGGCCTGACCAGTATTTTTCGCAGGCCTTTTTCAATTCGCGCCGGCTACCAATGCGCGGATAGCCGAGGTTGTGCGTTTGCATGTTGCTTTAACGGTTTAGTTGAAAATAATCTGTTAAAAGCTCCTACTGCTCCCTTGGGGCTAGAATGGAATGAAGTAGGCATGCAGGTAGTGGTAAAAGTACGCAGAGGACAGTCCTGTCCAATGGCAAAAGGCATACTTTTCCCTGTTTTCAAACGCAGGAATCCCCGCCGCAAAGCAGAAATACCCGAAAAATCATACCTGACGACCACTTCAAACCGCGAAAGCACCGTCAATTCGAGAAAGGCAGGTCTCCTGACTTGTAACAGCTTTTGCCGTCCTTCCCATCCTGATTTCGATCAGGACAGTGGAACACAAGGGCAATAGCCTTTGGATGTTACTTACAGTTGCGCGACAGTTCGTGATTTGCACACGATTCCCTTTTAATGTACCGCTAGGTACAACCAGTCTCGGTTGATTGAGAAACAAATAAAGAACTCGAAGAAACAAAGGTATGTATAAATTGGTAGACTAGTCGCTGGTTTTTTCACAATACTTGGATCAAGTCCAGAATTGGGTCCAATCATTCCATAGCGGAAGAAGCCGAGAATCGACGAATTTTGCGTTTTCCTCCCTGTCTTCCACCAGGTGCGTGGCGATTTATGCACAAAAAATCCTGCGAGAACTCCGAACACTATCGGGCTCCCGCAGGAAATTGGAAAGTAAAAAATGTACAACGCTAGAAACCAACCTTCATCATGGTGGAGATGGGAGTATCAAGCATGACCTTGGAAACCTCCTCCAACGTCTTAATATCCAAAATTTGGATTGTCGTCCTATCCGGCTTTAGCACGTAAAGGAACCCCTCTGAGGCGGCCAATACAGGACTGGGCTCGCTCATAACCCGATACGCTTCCAACGCGGGCATTTCCTTTCTCAAGGTTGCCCCATCTGGGTCCGCAGCACTGGCAATGCTCCTGCTTTTCACTTCCGATCCATTAGCTGTATCAAACACTTTTATTTTTTCGTCCGCAGTTTGCACGATCAGGTAACCGCCATCTGAACTTATGAAGTAAGTCTTTAGATTTGGAGCATCCACTAGTTTACGTATAGCATTCGTGGATGGATTGATTTCAAAAACGCCGTGATTCCTGGCATAGCCATAGAAAACATCGATCGCATCATGTGTCTTGATCGTTCCCATCCAGTCACCGGAGGTTGTTGAGAGAGAAGAGGGATTTGGAATCAACTTGATCTCATTGGTTTGGCTTGCCACCAAAATGCCCTCCGTAGCCCCGAAAGCAGCATATTTCCCATTGGACGCATCTCCATGGATACCCGCTACCGTCACATTTGGATTCTCTGCCAACACCTCCCCCTGTACATTCACAAGTTTGATATATTGGGGTAAAGCCCCAGGCACCGCATCATCCTTGTAGGTAACCGCGTATTTGTTACCGATCAACCAGGTCGCGGCGCCATGATGTACTCCATTGCCCAAATCAGGAATAAGCGATGGCGTAAAAGTGGGTGTCCCCATAGTGGATTCACGAGCAACAAGGACACTACCATCGCCATCGTTAAATATGACAATATGACCATGGGTGGCTGAGAAATGGGTAGGTAGCGGAACTTGTGCGGTGGCTGCAAGCCATTTGGCCGTGTGTAGGTGACCATGGTCTCCGTGGTTCTCGATACCGGTATCAAGGAAACGTACATTGCCCTGTTGTCTTTCGATCGATACAACATATCGCCCGGAGGTAGATAGGTAATTGGCAGCACCTTCTACAAAGGGGGAGACAGATGGCCGAGAAACGTCATTCTTCACCGGGTCGATTATATAGACACTTCCGTTCGCGTCCCAAGCCGTAAGGCGAATCCACTCGCTTTCCGATTCAGCATAGGTCTTTTCATCTTCGAAGATGGGATCAACGGTTTCTTGGCAGGAAATAACAAAAAGAGCCAGCCAAACGAGCAATAGATGGTTTAACTTCTTCATAAAAGGGTAGGTTGATTGATAGAAATATTTTTGCAATACTATTGCATTTGCATCATAGTTGCAAATTCAATAAAGTAAAAATTATCCATCCATCTTAAAACAATTTCGAAAAAGCCGCCAACAATGCTGCTTATTAGGTAATTAATCAGGCATAGTCAAACGGAAAGTCTCAGACACCTCCCCCTTCGTCCATCGCTCCAATAACGGTTGCTCCAGCTTGAACTCCCGATATTCATCCGGGCTCATGATAGGAATCCCCGACACGATAGGGTATACGCGATCGCAGCTAGTGCAGTGAAAATATCCTTCTAGAATATCACCCTCAAGATCTTGGGATATGGTAGTTAATTTAAGGTCTGCCTTATCAAATGGACAGCACAGTTTTGCTATGGTTTCAGGTTTCATCTGCTTATAATTTGTTGTAAAAGGCATTCAAGGCATCGCCGGGCCGCTCGCTGCTCATGATGCCGGATATGACTGCCACGCCCGCATAGTCCAGTCCGATTAGTTCGCTGATCTTATCGGGCTTGATTCCCCCAGCGAGATAAATCGGCAGAGAGGTCATTTTCTGTGCTGCCTTTACCGTAGCCGGCGACACCAGTTCGCACACCCCTGCGGATGAGGAGGGAAACATAGAACAAAAAGACAGGTAATCCAGTCCGTTTGCGTTTGCCCACTCCACCCTCGAAAGGTCATTGGTACAGGTAATCCCGATAATCACGTCCTTTCCCCATCCCTCTTTAAGGGCACCAAAGCCTGACGGAACGGTATCGAAATGCACCCCGTCCAAAGGGGAGGAATCCAATAACTCCCAGCGATTATTGATAAGCAATGGGACATGCGTAGGATGAAAAATCTTCGCAATCTGAGTAATCAAGTCCTTGGGGTCTTCACCAAGCGGAAAATTATCCCATACCTGAACTGCCGCAAGGGGATATTTGCTTATTTCCCACAGCTTCGTAAGGAGCACTTCCTGCTGCATGGAGGGATCTATGACCAAATAAACGCCCTTTCCGATCTTCTTCTTCATGTGCATATCTTTTGTCTCTAAAAAAGCACACCTTAGTAGTCCATTCTTACTTCCACCCTTTGCGGAAAGCAGTGAAGAACGCTGCCCAGTAGGGGTCTGTATCTGAATATGCCATTGGGTGGGACTTTCCTTCCTCGGCGATCATCAGCCCATCTTCCCTAGGCCTAATCTCTCCTACCTCAGCGCAGGTAATTCCTCCACCTGCTAGTCGGGCGATGACGGAATTAACCTTTTCCTTACGGCAGGTGATAATCATCGATCCCGCACCTATACAATGCCGGGGATCCAGGTCAAAGATCCGACATACCTCCGCCTGTACCGTTTCCACAGGCAGCCTGTCGGCATTCACCACCATGCCGTTTCCGGAGGCTACTGCCATTTCATATATGGCTCCGAGCACCCCTCCTTCGGTCACGTCGTGCAAAGCGGTAACCCCCGACTGCATGGCATCCTCACCTACAGCCAAAAGCGCATCGGAAAGGGAGCTGGTATGGTAAAACGATTCACTGGCCAACCGCTGAATTTCCGTGCCCGCTCTTTGCCTTACCGTGTCAGGAAAGCTCATTGCCAAAATGGCCGCAGACGAAATGCCACAGGACTTGGTGACCAGTATAGTGTCTCCCGGTTGGGCAGAGCGGGAAGTGAGCATTCTTTCCCTTGGGCCTATGGAAATAAAAGTGCCTCCACCTGCGATGGTAGAATTTTGTCCCTCCACAAAACCGGTATGGCCTCCCGTAATGGCAACTCCGATATCGGAACAGAAAGTGTGTATATATTCCCAGTAGGTGCGGAAATCTTCCTCGGAAAACGTAGCAGGCAGGTTCAACACAAATTGCCCATACATGGGCGCCATCCCCGTCGTTGCCATATCATTGGCCATCAGATGTACCGAAAGCCACGCCGACTCCCGCAATCCCAATGAGGGAATAAGCGACAGCGGATCGCTGGTAAGTGCCATTGCCTGCCCACCTGGCAGATCCACCAGGGATACATCCACACCAAACTGTGGGCCGACACGGACCTCGCTTCGTAAGCGCCCACACCGGTTTATCACCAGTTCATCTATGCTTCGGTGACCAAGCTTGCCCAGTTTATTGTCCATTATTCCACGTCGTTAAGCTGCACATAGAAACCAAAAAAGTCCCCCAGGGGCAGACTCCACTGCTGTACCGGAAACCATTTGGGTAGCCCGGTACAGGACCAGCTTATGGTATAGGAGCGGCCTTCCAGGGCTTTCTCGATGATCTCGGTGAGCATTTTGGGGGAGTAGAAGGTTGCCGTGACATAAAAGGGGTTCTTTCCGAAAAACTGCTGAAACCTCCTGCGGGCTACTTTGGGAGAATAGCGGTTCATCATACCCATAGCTATGCCATATTTGGCTACCCTGGCGGCTTCGCGGATTACCTGCACTGGATCCCGGTAGTATTCAAACGTGGTGATGAACGCCAATGAATCGAAGGTGTGGTCTTTGAAGGGCATGTGATGGGAATCGGCCATCACCAGATCACCGCCAAATAGATACTTGGCCTGGGAAAGCATCAATGGAGATATGTCGCCGCCGGTAGCCTCTATCCCGATATCCTGCCACCAGCGTGTAAAGCGCCCCGTGCCGCAGCCAAACTCCAGCAGCGTTTTCACACGGGTATCGGCAGAAACAAGCTGCTGCATTACCCGCTTCTGCCACACCTCTGCGCGCTTGTATCTACCTTCGTACCAAAGCTCGTAGGTATCGGTATGTTCTCGGTTAAAAAACCACTCTGGCCGTCCCTGCCAATTTTGCTGGCTAGAAGAGATTAAGCCTGTTGAATACTTTGCTATTTCCATATGTCTTATTGGTTTAAAACACAAACTCCATCCCGGACAGCCGCAGGGATGGAGTAGAAATAGCTCCTCGATCTTGCATCCCTACGTTGGCATTATCCAAATCAGGTTCTCGGGTGTAATCTCAGCCCACTGGGCACCCCGTGCATGTGTAGATACAAAGATAAGAAAAAAAATTCATAATAGATTTGGACTTAAAGGTCCGGATACACCCAAGTCCTAATCCTCCAGCCATAAAACCTTCCCGTCATAGGCAAAAAAAGCCGAAGCCCTCTTTTCTCCTAACTATGTCGGTTAGGTTAGTTCTTCGGAGAAAGGAATCCATTTACATCGACCCAATGCATGAAGGCATCAAACCAACGATTACTGGTGCGGCCAGGATTGCCCAAGCCAAACCCATGCCCTCCGTTCTGATAGAGATGAAATTCCACGGGTATGCCTGCCTTGTACCACGATTCGATCACGCCGAACTGTCCCCTAAACAAAAAATCGTCGGTAGCGATGACATTAAACATGGGTGGTGCATTCTCCGGCACTTCTACAGGCCCCATACCTCCATAGATGGGACCAATAAACGCTAACTTCATGATCTTGGAGTGCAGCGTAGCATGCATGGTTAGGCCCGCTCCCGCGGAAAACCCGATCATACCAATACGGTTGGTATCCACACCCCATTCCTGGGCGCGATCCACGATCATTTTGTAGGCCGCCTCTGCATCGGCAAGCTGATTGGAAAGGTCCATCTGTGGGGGTCGTGGTGCTGAATTACTGGATGATGCTCCTTCGGCTGGCGGTGCGGGGGTGCGTGGTCTGTTCATCCAATCGGAAAACTCATCCAATGACTCCGGAGTGGGAAACAACCGGTATTTCAGTACAAATGCCGCAATTCCCTGTTCTCGGAGAGCCTCTGCTACTTCCCAACCTTCGTTGCCCATAGACAACCATCGATAACCACCTCCAGGTGCAACGATCACAGTAGCTCCAGTTGACTTTTCCGGGTCAGGCAAAAAGGGTGTCAGTGTAGCCCGGCTGATGTTGCGCGCCATGGGATCTCCCCATTGGCGAAACCAGGTTTCTTTGGCAGGTTGGTTTTCTACCCCGCCTGTACCTAACGGAATGGCGTTGGGTTCCTCCGGATTATCAAGTGGATAAATGGTGCCGTCTTGGGCATGCAGTGTGCTGGCAGAAAAAACAAACAAGGCCAAAACGTAAACCGAGGCCTTTAGGAAGGATGTGTAGGTCATGATAATGGGTTTAATAGGTTACGTGTTAAAAATACGTATTTAACCAGAAAAGATAATGCCTATTAACAAAAAAAGCCGGCACATCACTGTACCGGCTTTTTGGGGTCATTTATTTTGCGATCTGTTCGGCGAGCCAGTCGCCCACCTCGGAAGTCTTATAGGCTTTGCCATCCCCCGCCAAGTCTTCTGTCACGATCCCTTCTTCAATGGATCGATTTACCACGTCAGAGATCAACTTCGCTTCCTCCTGAAGGTCAAACGCGTATTCAAACATCATGGAGGCAGACAGGACGGTAGCCAATGGGTTGGCGATATCCTTGCCAGCTGCCTGCGGATAGGACCCATGAATCGGTTCAAACAGCTTGATGTCCGAACCCAGCGAAGCCGATGGCATCAGCCCCATAGAGCCACTGATCACGGAAGCTTCGTCGGTAAGAATATCACCAAATAGGTTTTCGGTAATCAGTACATCGTAAGACTTAGGCCACTGTATCAGCCGCATGGCTACCGCATCCACGAATTCATACTCCACTTTCACGTCGGGGTATTCCGGTGCAAGTCGCTGCACAGTTTCTCTCCACAATCGGGAGGTAGCCAATACGTTTGCTTTGTCTACGCAGGTAAGCAGTTTACGACGTTTACGGGCAAATTCGAAGCCCATTCGCGCCAAACGCTCGATTTCGAATACATTATATACACAGGTATCAAATGCCCGATCACCTTGCTCACTACGTCCACGAGGTTCACCAAAGTAAATACCGCCTGTCAACTCGCGAAGAAAAACCAGATCCGTACCCTCTATCCGGTCCCTTTTCAAAGGAGATTTGTCGATCAGGGATGGAAATGTAAAAGTAGGACGTACATTGGCAAAAAGACCTAACTTCTTACGCATCAGGAGCAAACCCTGTTCCGGGCGAACTTTAGCCGATGGGTCATTGTCGTACTTGGGGTCACCGATGGCCCCAAAAAGCACCGCATCCGAGCGTAAACACACCTCATGTGTTTCGTCCGGGTAGGGCAGACCCACCGCATCGATGGCTGCAGCACCGGTAAGTGCCTTTTCAAAAGTAATTTTATGTCCGAATTTCTTCGCTACGGCGTTGACCACCTTCACGGCTTGGTCCACCACCTCAGGGCCTATACCATCACCAGGTAATAGGGCTATATTCATTTCCATAGGTATTCTTTTTTACTGATTTGGATTTGTTTAATTGTTCGATAATGTTGAGCATCTTCTCGGTGGCCTTCATGGCTGCAATGGTTTGATCACTGTCCAAGCCTTTGGTTTTGAAGATCTTTCCGTAATCCCAGGTAATTACACACTCCACAAAGGCGTCTGTCTTGCCTCCGGGAGGAATGGAGATATGAAAGTCTGTCAGTTTCGGAAGTTCCTTTTTCAGCTCTTTATAGATCTTTTTCAACGCCTTCATAAACGAATCGTACTGTCCGTCACCGGAGGCATTCTGCTCGTAAAATTCGTCGTATACCTTCATCCGAAGCTGAACGGAAGGCTTGAGCCCTTTGGAATGCACCATGTGGTACCCATCGATGCTGATATCATTCTTGATACTGTTATTCTGCAGCACATCTGCGATGATATAGGGCAAGTCTTCGGTGGTCACACGCTCCTTTTTATCTCCCAGCTCAATGATGCGTTGAGTCACTCTTGTCAACTCGTCCGGTTCCAGGGAAATACCGAGTTCCTGCAGATTTTTAAGAATGTTGGCTTTTCCGGATGTCTTACCGAGTGCGTACTTCCGGGTCCTTCCAAATCGCTCCGGAAGCAGGTCGCTGAAATAGAGATTCTTCTTGTTGTCACCATCTGCATGGATACCTGCAGTCTGCGTAAACACGTTTTCCCCTACCACCGGCTTATTGGCCGGTATATGCAGACCGGAAAACTGCTCTACCAACTTGCTGATCCGATAGATTTTATTTTCCTTTATAGAAAGCGTAAACTCGGTAAAGTCTTTGATTACGGCGACGACCGACTCCAGGGGTGCATTGCCCGTACGTTCACCCAAGCCATTGACCGTCGTATGGATACCCATTGCACCGCTATTTACCGCCTGTAGCACGTTGGCCACGGACAGGTCGTAGTCATTATGGGCATGGAAATCAAAATGTACCTTCGGGAACTTGCCTGTAATCAGGTCGAGAAACGCTTTCACTTCTTCGGGTTGCAACAATCCCAGCGTATCGGGTAGCATGATTCGGCGAACCCTAAGCGTGGATAGAAAATGAATCAGTTCCAAGGTGTAGGTCTCGGAATTCCGCATACCGTTACTCCAATCCTCCAAGTAGACGTTGACTTCAAGTCCATGACCCGTGGCGTAGGATATACACTTCTCGATCTCCTGAAAGTGCTGTTCAGGAGTCTTCTTCAATTGATGGGTTAGATGATTCAGAGATCCTTTGGTCAGTAGGTTCAGTACTTTGGCACCCGCCTCCACGATCCAGTCAACCGACTTGGGCGTATCCACAAACCCCAACACTTCCACCCTACCCAAAAATTTCTTCTCCTTGGCCCAACGAGTGATTTTTTTTACTCCCTCCAGTTCTCCTTCTGAAACCCTGGCAGATGCTACTTCGATTCTATCAACTTTCAGCTCTTCCAATAGCAATTTCGCTATCTGAAGCTTCTCCGAAGGCAGGAAAGAAACCCCTGAGGTCTGTTCTCCATCCCTCAGGGTAGTATCCATGATTTCTATTTTCTTTTGACCACTCATCGACAGTTGTTTGTAAGTAAAAAACAAAATGGTCTGGGCTATCAGACCAACTGTAGACCGTTAATACGCTACGGCCTGCTAGCGGCAAACTCCGCAATTTCCTGCTTCAAATTCAACAGGTAGTCGATGTCGTCAAAGCCGTTTTTCATGTTCTCCTTTTTGTAATCATTGATATCAAAGGATTCCGAACTGCCTGTACTTAAGATCGTGATGGTCTGTGCGTCGATGTCTACACGCACTTGAGTTTGGGGATCCTTTTCAACTTCTGCGAACACTTCATCTACAAATTCCGGAGAAACGGTCACGGGAAGAACCCCGATATTTAAACAGTTATTTTTGAAGATGTCTGCAAAGAATGAAGAAACTACACAGCGGAAACCGTAATCGTAGATTGCCCATACGGCATGTTCCCTACTGGATCCTGATCCAAAATTTTTGCCTGCTACTAGGATTTTACCTTCGTAAGTGGGGTCGTTGAGCACGAAATCCTTCTTGGGATTTCCATCGCTGTCGTAGCGCCAGTCCCTGAACAGATTGTCGCCGAATCCTGTCCGTTCGGTAGCCTTCAGAAACCTCGCTGGGATGATTTGGTCCGTGTCTACATTTTCGGTAGGCAAGGGCACTACCCGGCTGGTAAGCACATTAAATTTATCGTAAGCCATGATGCAAAGTCGTTATCAGTTATCAAATATTTCACGTGGGTCAGCAATTTCCCCAGCGATCGCCACGGCGGCCACAGTCAACGGACTGGCCAGCAAAGTGCGTGCGCCAGGACCCTGACGTCCTTCGAAATTCCGGTTCGAAGTAGAAACGGCATATTTTCCAGAAGGAATCTTGTCGTCGTTCATTGCCAAACAGGCAGAACAACCCGGCTGCCTCAATTTGAATCCAGCCTCTTCCAAGATGGCTACCAAACCTTCTTCGATAGCCTTCTTCTCTACTTCCCGCGAACCCGGTACAATCCAAGCGGTGATATTATCAGCCTTCTTCTTTCCTTTTACAAATTGGGCTACTGACCGAATGTCTTCGATTCGGCCGTTGGTACAACTCCCTACAAAGACATAATCTACCTTTTTCCCTTTGATTGGGTCACCGGGGTTGAACCCCATATAGTCCAAGGACTTCAAATAGGTCTTTTTCGTACTGCCATCCATCCCTTCTGTGGTTGGAATGCTGTCCTTTACCTTAATTCCCATGCCTGGATTGGTGCCATACGTGATCATAGGCTCGATATCGGAAGCGTCGTAGTGATACTCCAAGTCAAATACTGCACCCTCGTCGGTTTTAAGGGTCTTCCAGTTAGCAACCGCCTTGTCCCAGTCTTCGCCCTTTGGAACATATTGCTTGCCCTCCAGGTAGTTAAACGTGGTATTATCCGGTGCTATGAGGCCGCCTCTTGCTCCCATTTCGATGCTCATGTTACAGATGGTCATCCTGGCTTCCATACTCAGGTTGCGGATAGCGCTTCCTGCATATTCGATAAAGTAGCCAGTTCCTCCACTCGCAGAGATTTTAGAGATGATATAAAGGATGATATCTTTGGAGGTAACGCCTTTACCAAGGTCTCCATCCACGGTAATCCGCATTTTCTTCGGCTTACTCTGCATGATACATTGGGTAGCAAGCACCATTTCCACCTCTGAGGTACCTATCCCAAATGCAATGGTACCGAAAGCACCGTGTGTAGAGGTGTGGCTATCGCCGCAGACAATGGTCATTCCGGGCTGGGTCACACCAAGCTCGGGACCGATTACGTGTACAATACCGTGATGATCTGTACCCAAATCATGCAGTTCTATACCATATTTCTTGCAATTATCCCGCAGTTTATCCACCTGCATTCTGGACAACTTATCCTTGATGGTCTTGTCCTGGTCTACTGTAGGTACGTTATGATCGGGAGTGGCAATGGTCCTCTCGGGATACAGTACCGGCACGCCACGCTGCTCCAAGTTAAGGAAAGCTACGGGGCTGGTCACCTCGTGAATAAAGTGCTTGTCTATAAAAAAGACATCGGGACCGTTTGGGATTGACTTTACCACGTGGGCATCCCAAATCTTATCAAATAAGGTTTTCTTTTCCATTCTGCTTGCTACTGTTTACTCATTTTTGCTTTACCGGCAGCTTGTTCAAGGCATCTACAAATGCCTTGGCCGAGGCCAGTACGATATCGGTTTCGGAGGCAAAGCCGTGATAAGGCTTCCCTTCACTCATTAGTCTCATGTGTACTTTACAGGTGTCATCACTGCCCTTGGTCATGGCTTGGATCAAAAATTCGTCCAAGATCACTTGGTGCGGGATCACCTGCTTGATGGATTTTATCACGGCATCCACCGGACCGTTTCCTGACGCTGCTCCGTGACGGCGCGTTCCTCCCAACGACAGGGTGATGGAGGCATTGGCTTCCTTGCCTTCGGCACCCTGATAAGACACCTCTTCGAGGTTAATCAGCGCCGAGTGGTCCATGTGCTCACCCATTAGAGACAGCAATTCCTTTCTGCCAATATCCCGTTTGCTATCAGCCAGTATCAAAAAACGTTCGTACACCTCATCCAGTTCATTGCCTTCCATGGGAAATCCAAGTAAACTCAGGTGGTGCTTGAGGGCTGCCCTCCCGCTGCGTGCGGTAAGCACAATGGAGGACTCCTCCACTCCCACCTCTTTGGGATCTATGATTTCATAATTCTCCCGGTTTTTTAACACACCATCTTGGTGTATTCCGGAAGAGTGAGCAAAGGCATTCCTACCCACAATCGCCTTATTGGGCTGTATGGGCATGTTCATCAGCTTGGATATAATCCGACTGGTTTCATATATCCGTTGGGTGACAATACCGGTAGTCACTGGTATCTCCTTGTGGCTTTTGATGGCCATTACGACTTCCTCCAAAGAGGTGTTGCCGGCCCTTTCGCCGATTCCATTCATGGTTACTTCCACCTGTCGGGCTCCGTTCATAACCCCTGACAGCGTGTTGGCTGTCGCCAAACCTAGGTCGTTGTGACAGTGGGTGGCAATGATCGCCTGATCGATATTGCTAACCTGATCCTTTAACAGTCTGATGATAGCTCCATATTGCTCTGGCAGGCAATATCCGGTGGTATCCGGAATATTCACGACCCTCGCACCTGCAGCAATCACAGCCTCTATAATGCGAACCAAGTATTCCGGTTCTGCCCTACCGGCATCTTCGGCGTAAAACTCCACCTCTTCCACCAGGTTTCGGGCAAACTTCACAGCCTTCACGGCACGCTCCATCACCGCTTCCGGCGTGCTACGGAGTTTGTGTTGAATATGGTAGCCGGAGACCCCAATGCCCGTATGGATCCTTCCACGCTTGGCAAATTTCAGGGAATCTGCGGCTACCTGTATATCCTTTTCAACCGCCCGGGAAAGGGCGCAAATGATGGGATTAGATACTGCCTTTGATATTTCCATGACCGAATTGAAGTCTCCTGGACTGGATATCGGAAAACCAGCTTCCAGTACATCCACCCCCAGTGCTTCCAAAGCCTGGGCTACAGTGATTTTTTCCACGGTGTTTAACTGGCAACCGGGAACCTGCTCCCCATCCCTGAGTGTCGTATCAAATATCCAAAGCTTATCTACCATCTCTAATTAGTTATTCTCTGGTCTCAATTTGCGGACTACGGCCCCAGCCTGCCACATTTCAGATTCTCTCAATTCTTTCAATTCCTCTTCCAATTTCACCCGGTAATCGGACTTACTATTGGATTCAATGGACTTGGCAGCTTCTTGCCCGGTCTTTACGCTTTGGTAAAGTTGCTCAAACACGGGCTTGGTTGCATCTCTGAAAGGCTTCCACCAGTCCAATGCACCACGCTGCGCTGTGGTAGAACAGTTAGCATACATCCAGTCCATGCCGTTCTCCGCAACCAATGGCATCAAACTCTGGGTCAACTCCTCCACGGTTTCGTTGAAGGCCTCAGACGGCGTGTGGCCATTTGCCCGCAACACTTCGTACTGCGCTGCAAAGATTCCCTGGATTGCTCCCATTAACGTACCTCTTTCTCCGGTAAGATCGGAAGTCACTTCTCGGTAAAAATCAGTTTCAAACAAGTACCCAGAACCAACGCCAATGCCCAAAGCTACCACGCGGTCTTTTGCCTTTCCAGTAGCATCTTGGTAGATGGCATACGATGAGTTAAGTCCACGGCCTTCTACAAACATTCTTCTCAAAGAAGTACCAGAGCCCTTAGGAGCTACCAAAATAACATCTACATCAGCAGGAGGCACGATGCCCGTCTGATCTTTATAGGTGATCCCAAATCCATGAGAAAAATACAGCGCCTTACCAGGGGTAAGGTGCTTCTTCACTGTAGGCCATAGGGAAATCTGTCCCGCATCGGACAACAAAAACTGAAGAATGGTACCTTTTTCACAAGCTTCTTCCAAATCAAAAAGTGTCTCGCCAGGTACCCAACCGTCTGCAACGGCCTTGTCCCAAGTTTTGGAGTCTTTACGCTGTCCAACGATCACGTTAAACCCGTTGTCTTTCAGGTTAAGCGCCTGGCCTGGACCTTGTACGCCATAGCCCAATACGGCGATCACTTCGTCTTTCAAAATTTCTTTTGCCTTATCCAGAGGAAACTCCTCACGGGTAACAACATTTTCTTCAACTGTACCGAATTTCAGTTTCATAATTGTATAGTAAAATTTGATTGGTGTTTATAAATATTTATCGATTGTTTCCATAGGCTTGGCTACTGCCACCCGTCCGGAGCGCACAAATTCCAGCACATTGAAGTCCTTCAGGACCTCCAATAGTTCCTGTGTGTCCTCTTTGTGTCCTGTAAGCTCCACCACCACAAAATCCTTTTCGGCCGAAATGATACGGGCGTTGTATTGGCGGATTACTTTTTCCAAGCCGGGCTCCAAGCTATGCGTGGGTATCTTGTAAAGGGCAATCTCCTGAAAAACCATCTGGTCATCCACGTAGTAAAAAGCTTTGATTACATCGATGATTTTATCGATTTGCTTGGACAGCTGAATAATCTGCTCTTCGGTAGTGGTCACTTCGATGGTGATCCGGTAGATACCTTCCTCGCGGCTCTCCGAGGCGGTAAATCCATCTATATTAATTCCCCTGCGGGTAAATATCATCGTGATTCGGCTGAGAATACCGATGAAGTTTTCTGTAAAAACAGAAATCGTATATCGCTTCATAATGGGTGCTGTAATTAACTGAGTCGTACTTCTTCTACTGAGCTGCCTGCGGCAATCATGGGGAAAACGTTATCTTCCTTCTCGACCACTACCTCTAGGAAATAGGGACCATCGTGAATAAACATCTCTGCCACCGCATTTCTCAGATCTTCCCTCTTTTCCACTTTCCGAACCTTGAAGCGGTAAGCTTCGGCGATTTTCGGAAAGTCGGGATTTTCCAACTCGGTAAATGAATAGCGTTTTTCAAAAAACAGCTGCTGCCATTGCCTCACCATGCCCAAGAAGTTGTTGTTTAACAACACCACCTTTACCGGTGCCTTGGTCTGCATGATGGTTCCAAGCTCCTGTATGGTCATCTGTATGCCACCATCCCCTACTACACACACTACCTGGCGGTTAAAGTCATGCAGCTGGGCGCCCAATGCCGCCGGAAGGGCAAAACCCATGGTACCCAAACCGCCAGAGGTTACCTGTGTACGGGATATCTTGTACTCGAAATAGCGCCATGCAACCATTTGATGCTGACCTACATCTGTAACCAAAATGGCATCGTCAGCTTTAAACTCATTGACATGACGGATCACCTCTCCCATAGTGAGTCCAACCTTGGTTGGCAACAAGTCATTGCCTATAACCACGCGCTTTTCTTCTGCCTCCAGCTCTCTAAACTTGGCAATCCAATCTTCATGGGTTTTTTCTTTAACCAAAGCAGTGAGCTTGGCCAAAGTCTCCTTGCAATCACCTAGAACAGGAACTGTGCATTTCACGTTTTTGTCTATCTCCGCAGGGTCAAGCTCCATATGAATAATCTTTGCTTGCTTGGCATACCGGCTTAAGTCACCGGTAACCCGGTCATCGAAGCGCATGCCAACCGCGATGAGCACGTCACATTGGTTGGTCAGCAGGTTTGGACTGTAATTGCCGTGCATACCCAACTTGCCTACGTAGTTGGGGTGCTCCTCCGAAAGAGCGCCTGTACCCAATAGCGTACACGCGGCAGGAATACCTGATTTGTCCAGAAAGTTTTTGAACTCCTGCTCGGCTCTACCGATCACAACCCCCTGTCCGTATACCACATAGGGTCTTTTCGCCTCATTGATCAATTCAGCTGCTTTGGCCACCTGCTCGTCATCCACTTTGGGATAGGGCTTATACGAACGTATGTTGAGACAGGGAACGTAATTGAATTCCCCCAGATCATTCTGAGCGTTTTTCGTAATATCAATTAGCACGGGTCCTGGACGTCCGGAACGGGCAATGTGAAATCCCTTTGCAATGGCTGGGGCAATGTCTTCTACACGCTGTACCTGTATATTCCACTTGGTACCCGGCATGGACATGCCAACCACGTCGGTTTCCTGAAATGCGTCAGTTCCTAGTAGATGGGCAAAGACCTGTCCGGTGATGCAAACCAGCGGTGTACTGTCAATCAACGCATCCGCTAAGCCGGTGATCAAGTTCGTGGCGCCTGGACCGGAAGTAGCCATGCAGACACCCACTTTACCGGAGACTCTTGCATACCCCTGCGCAGCGTGGATTGCGCCTTGCTCGTGGCGGGTCAGGATATGCTGAATTTGGTCTTCGTAGTCATAAAGTGCATCGTATACGGGCATGATTGCACCACCGGGATAGCCAAAGATGAATTTCGCATTTTCAGCTATCAGGGATCGTATAACGATGTCAGCCCCTCTTATTCTAGAATCTTTCATAATTATTATCCATTATCAGTAATACATCCTTCCGATGCTGTAGATACTAACTGAGAATATTTTTTTAACGTTCCACTCAAGTGGCTCAAGTCTTTGTTTTTCCAACTTTTTCTTCTCTTTTCGAACTCCTCCTCCGACACATTGCAACTGATGGTCAGTGTATCCGCATCGATGGTGATTTCATCCCCGTTTTGGAGCAATCCAATCGGGCCACCCATATAGGCTTCTGGAGTAACGTGGCCAACGACAAAGCCGTGGGTTCCGCCGGAGAAGCGACCATCGGTGATCAATGCCACATCTGCGCCCAAACCACCGCCAATGATGATGGAGGTAGGCTTTAGCATCTCAGGCATACCGGGACCTCCTTTAGGACCCACGTAGCGTATCACCACTACGTCGCCTTTTTCCACCTGCTTGGCTTTCATGGCATCATTGGCTTCCTGCTCGCTGTCGTACACCTTGGCCTTGCCGGTAAACGACTTGCCTTCCTTTCCGGAAATCTTGGCTACAGAACCTTCCGGAGCGAGGTTTCCGGTAAGCACACACAAGTGACCAGTCTCTTTCAGCGGCTGCTCTATGGGGTGAATTACAGCGTCTTTGGAGGGTACCAGTGCGGGCACATCCTTCAAATTCTCTGCCAAGGTTTTGCCTGTCACGGTCATGCAATCGCCGTGTAGGAGCCCATTGTCCAAAAAGTACTTCATAAAGGCAGGAAGGCCGCCGATTTCATGTAGATCTTCCATCAAAAATTTGCCGCTGGGTTTGAAATCACCCAACACCGGAGTCTCCGCATTGATGCGTTTAAAATCCTCCAGGCCGAAGTCCAAGCCTGCCGTCCGGGCAATCGCCAACAGGTGTAATACCGCATTGGTACTGCCACCCAAAGCGACCACTACCCTTACGGCATTCTCCAGACTTTTTTGTGTGACAATATCTTTTGGCTTGATGTCCTTTTCCAATAACAGCTTAATGTACTCACCTGCTTCTTGACATTCCTGCCGCTTTTCCGGTGAGGTAGCCGGATTCGTAGAGCTATACGGAAGCGAAAGGCCCATGGCCTCAATCGCTGAGGACATGGTGTTGGCGGTATACATCCCGCCACATGCACCGGCACCGGGACAGGCGTTCTTAATCACGCCCATGTAATCCTCGTCCGTAATCTCGTTTTTGATCTTCTTGCCGTATGCCTCAAAAGCAGATACAATATTCAGCTTCTCGTTTTTATACTTACCTGAGCGAATCGTACCTCCATAGACCATGATGGCGGGGCGATTTACCCGTAGCATGCCCATCACGGCGCCCGGCATGTTCTTGTCGCATCCAGCTACGGCCACAATCCCATCAAACGAATGCCCCAATATAAATGACTCTATGGAGTCTGCTATAATCTCACGGGAAGGAAGGCTATAGCGCATGCCGGCCGTACCCATAGAAATCCCATCGCTGATACCAATGGTATTAAACACCAAGCCGGTGAGTTTTGCCTTAACGGTAGCATCTTTAATCTCCTTGGCAAAATCGTTCAGGTGCATATTGCAGGGATTGCTCTCGTACCCACAGCTCGCTACGCCCACAAAGGGTTGCTTCATTTTCTGATCTGTGAGGCCGGTCGCATAAAGCATGGCCATTGCAGCAGGGTTTTCCTGATTATCACTTACTTCCCAGCTATATTTTTTCGAGTTGCTCATCTGTTTCCTGAATGGTTTGTTAATTGCTTATAAAAAAAAGTGCTTCACCTGAATGAAGCACTTTACTGATTTGGTCTAATTTCTATACAATAGTTCAGCGCTTCACCTTTTCTGGATGAGAATGACGACAAGGCTAATAATGCTGACGGTGCTGAACATAACTAATATCTAATTTGAGGACTTTCGTGGCCTGTAGTTCGTTTGATTATGCAATATTAAAACCCTTATCTCACACTTACAATATTTTATTTCTTTTTTTCATGGAGATGAAAAACGACATTAACGGATTTTACAATATTGAGCGAATTTAAATTTATATTTCAAAAAAATAAGAAATTTTATTCGTAAATTAAATGTTTTATTTAAAAATACAAAATTATATTTTGTTGTTAATTTTTTTACTAAGACCGGTTTGTTTTTTCCCGTCTCCCTCAATCCGAAAGATAAGGATATTATTTTACGTTCAAAATTTTTTCGGTTTATTCAGCAATTTGATTTTCTCGCCTGCGGCCTGCTATCGCCTATTCACTACCTTTGCAAACCAACACACATTGGAACCACGCATGATTGTTTTCCCTAACGCCAAAATCAACCTAGGCCTTTACATCACTTCCAAGCGCAGCGATGGATTTCACGAAATCCAAAGCTGCATGTACCCCATCCCCCTGTGCGATGCCTTGGAAATCCAAATCGCCAAGAAAACGCGCTTTGAATCCTCGGGCATTCCCATTCCTGGCAATCCGGAAGACAACCTGATTCTAAAGGCCTACCGCCTGCTAAAGAAAGACTTTCCTGACCTCCCTCCCATTTCTGTTCATTTACACAAGCATATCCCTATTGGAGCAGGACTTGGGGGTGGCTCCGCGGATGCTGCCTTTGCACTAAAAAGCATGAACACCCTGTTTGAACTCTACTTGGAAGACTGGATATTGGAGGATTATGCCGCTCAGTTGGGCAGCGACTGCCCTTTTTTCATCACCAATCGCCCCAAGCTGGTAAGCGGCAGAGGAGAATTGATGCAGAATAGCAACCTGGATCTAAGCGGTAAATGGATTCTGCTGATCTATCCATCGATCCATATCGGTACCAAAGAAGCATACTCGGGAGTAACCCCCAAACCCATGAGCAGCAGTCTGAAAGAATGTTTGGACAACCCCCGGGAGTGGAAATCCTGCTTACAAAATGATTTTGAAGAAAGTATCTTTCCCAACCATCCCGAAATCCATTTCCTAAAAAACCAACTTTACGGATTAGGCGCATACTATGCGGCCATGTCGGGATCGGGATCTTCCGTATTTGGGCTGTTTGAGGAAGAACCCCCAAAGGTAGACGCGGAAAGTTCCCATTTTAGTTTTCGTAGCCAGTTATAGATGGGCTTCGCATTGTCTCAAGCGCGCATCAAACGCTTGGACGCTTTTCTTTTCTCGTACAAATTGATCAGTGGGTATAAACACACCGCAGAGAGGATGATTAAAGTCCCCCAATAAAACGCAGTGGACATTTTTTCAGACTCACCAAAAATCAACAGTGCCAGTATGATGCCATATACCGGCTCCAAATTAACGGTCAAATTTACTGCGAAAGCCGTGAGCCGCTTCATCAGCTCTACAGATACTGTAAATGCAAAGACGGTGCATACAGTCGATAGAATCAACAGCCAAAACCAATCCATGCCCTGCGGCCAAAAAGAAACACCCGATTCCGTAAAATAAATGGAGTAGACCGGCAAAAACAGGGCTGCAAACAAAAAAGCCCCGATCATTTCATAAAAAGTTATCGTATAATGGCTGTGCTTTTTGGCTAATTTCCCGTTGATGACCATAAAACAGGCACAAATGAAGGCAGACAACACAGCCATGCTTAAACCTAACCAATAGCCAAACTCAAAGCTGAATATTACATACAGCCCCAATATCACGATCAATCCTAAGAGTACTTCAATCCATTTGATCTTGACCCGATTGGCCAAGGGCTCCAGGAGCGAGGTCCACAGGGAACAGGTCGCTATTCCCGCTAGACAAACGGACACGGTGGATACCCTCATAGACCAAAAGAACAAGATCCAATGCGCACTGATCAAAAAGCCTGTCAAGATAATTTTGACTATCTCTCGGCGCCCCAGACGCACGGAGCGTCCCTTAACCCAAAAGAGCAGCCCCAAGGTCAACACCGCTATCCAGGTACGGTGAAAAACAATCTCCACCGCCGATATGCTGATCAGTAAGCCTAATATTCCGGTAAAACTCCATATGAGTATAACTAGGTGAAGGGTTAGGTAGTCCTTCGTCAGTGCACTTACCTGCGTCATATTATCTGGGAACGGTCTTATATAGTATCAACCCGGTCAATGCGAAAATCATGTTCGGTATCCAAACCGCTAAAATCGGATAGGCGGTGCCGGCTTCTGCAAAGGTACGGGACAGCAAAAATAGAATAATGTAGACAAATGCCAGCAAAAACCCCAGCGCTATTTTAAACCCCGAACCTCCTCGGGTCTTCTTTGAAGACACTATCACACCTATAAAGGTCAAGATAATCGCCGCAAAGGGAGACATGAAGCGCACGTACTTTTCAATCCGGTAGTAATTGATATTGTCCGCCCCCCTGTCCAATAAAATATCGATCTGCTCCTGCAGTTTCGGCAACGTGAGGGTTTCGTGGTGGTTTTTGGGCAGGTCAAAATCCTCCGGTTTGATAGACAACACCGTGTCCATACGCTCACCGGTGGACCACTCCTCGTGCATTTCCTTAAACTCCCGCAGCTTCCAGTTCCTCACACTCCACGCATTGGTGGTAGTGTCCCATACAATCCGGTCTGCGGAGAGCTTAGCTATAAGTTCTCCGTCCCGGATCTGCTCCATGGTAAAATTATAACCTTGATTACCTGAAGTATAATACCGAGATAGGTATGCATAGGTATCGGGGGCTATCTTGATATGAATATTCTGCTGGTCAAAATTGCGCTTATCCTCCAAATACCGAACTCTAAAATCCGAAACACCCAACGTCGCAACAGGAAGCACCCAGCCATTCAACAGGAAACCCACAATCGCAATGAGTAAGGCGGAAAACAAAAAAGGCACGAGCATACGCATAAAACTCACCCCACTGCTCAAAATCGCGATAATTTCTGTTCTTCCGGCCATTTTGGAAGTAATGAAAATCACAGAAATAAACACGGTAATAGGCGTGAGCAGGTTATTCAGATATAGCCCATAATTCATCATGTACTTCAGGATTTCAGACGCCGGCACGTTATTCCGGATGTAGGCATCGTTCTTTTCGGTAAAGTCCAATACCAGCACGATCAGAATCAACATCAAAACCACAAAAAAATAGGTCTTGAGGAAATCCTTGATGATCAGTTTGTCCAATAGCTTCATGCCGGTATGTCTTTCTTTCTAATGCTGCTTGTCTTCCTTACGTAAAGGTGTAACCTTCGGTTTACCAACGCCTTACAAGCGGCGACTCACCCGCTCCACCATTCCGGTCTTCCAGGAGGCAAACTCACCGCTATTAATTTTCTCCCGGGCCTGTCCTACCAACCACAAATAAAAGGAGAGGTTGTGTATACTCGCAATCTGAGCGGCCAACATTTCCTTAGAAATGGTCAGGTGCCGCAGGTACGCCTTGGTGTATACATTGCTTATGGCGCTTTCAAACCCCATATCTATAGGGGAAAAATCAGCCTTCCATCGTTCATTTCGGATATTTATGATCCCCTCCGTGGTAAACAGCATTCCATTTCGGGCATTTCGGGTTGGCATCACACAGTCAAACATATCTACTCCCAAGGCAATACACTCGAGGATATTTGCCGGCGTGCCCACCCCCATTAGGTACCGGGGCTTATCCTCCGGCAAAATTGCGGTCACCCACTCCGTCATTTCATACATCAGTTCCGCGGGTTCTCCCACCGAAAGTCCTCCTATGGCATTGCCTTCCCTTCCCTGATCGGCTACAAAGGTTGCCGACTCGGTTCTCAGGTCTTTGAATACGCTGCCCTGAACAATCGGAAACAGACTTTGATCGTACCCGTATTTGCCTCCGGTCTCGTCAAAGCGATCGATGCATCGCGCCAACCAGCGGTGAGTAAGATCCATGGACTTCTTGGCATAGCTCCATTCACAGGGATAGGGCGTGCATTCGTCAAAGGCCATGATGATATCGGCTCCAATGACACGCTGAATGTCCATGACATTCTCCGGTGTAAACCGATGCTTTGCCCCATCGATATGCGACTTAAACACCACCCCTTCTTCGGTAATTTTCCGGTTGTCTGCCAATGAAAACACCTGGTACCCGCCGCTGTCCGTTAGAATAGGTCGGTCCCAACCATTGAATTTATGTAGCCCACCGGCAGCCTCCATGATTTCCAACCCGGGCCGCAGGTAGAGATGGTAGGTATTTCCTAGTATTATCTGGGCCTTCACATCCTCCTTTAGCTCCCGCTGATGCACGGCCTTCACAGAACCCGCAGTCCCCACCGGCATAAAAATGGGGGTTTCGATCACTCCGTGGGAAGTCTCCAAACTGCCCGTCCGGGCATTGCTGCTAGTATCTTTATGATGAAGGGTAAATTGCATGCGTTGACTGTTTGATTCCGCAGGATATGCCTGACTATCTTTATCGGCACAAAAATAGACGCATTTCCCCAAAAGAGTTGTCGATTTTGATTTTATCTTTGCCACTTGAATAAAAACCCAAGTATGGAAGAAGTAGTGTGGATGGTCTTTTTTTTCGCAGTAACTGTCCAGTTAATGTATATGCTGTTCATTTTTGGTAGGCTGGCCTTCTTCCACAAAAGATCTTCAAAAGATCTCATGCTCGACGCACAAGAAGGAGTGACCATATTGGTAGCAGCCAGAAACGAGCTGGTTAACCTGCAAAAACAGCTCCCTGTTTTGTTGGATCAAAACTATCCCCGCTTTGAAATCCTCTATGTAAACGACCGCTCAGTAGATGACACGGAAGACTGGCTAAGGGAACAGGAAGCCCAGCACCCAAACCTTCGATCCGTTCACGTGCGATATACTCCCGACCATGTCACAGCAAAGAAATATGCCCTCACGCTGGGTATCAAAGTGGCCGCCTACGATGTAATTCTGCTCACCGATGCAGACTGCATCCCCGTCTCAGACCAGTGGATCAGACGCATGACGGCCCCCGTCCGTAACCAACACAAAACGTTTGCGCTCGGACATGGTGCCTACCTGGAAGTCCCCGGCTTCCTGAACAAGCTCATCCAGTTTGAGACACTGCTTACGGCGCTGTATTATTTTTCCTTTGGGCTCTGGAGGGCTCCCTTTATGGGGGTGGGACGAAATTTATGCTACCGGAAAAGCTTCTTTCTGGAAAACAAAGCCTTTCATGGGCTTTGGCACATTGTGGGGGGAGACGATGACCTTTTTGTAAACAAGCATGCCGACAAAACAAACACTTCGGTGGTTATCCATCCAGAAAGCGTTACCATGTCCCAACCAAAAGCCACTTTCGGCGAATTTTTCACCCAAAAAAGACGGCATTTTCAGGCTGGAAAATATTATCGGTTAAAAGATAAACTTAAACTGGGTATTTATACGTTTACACACTTGGTATTTTGGGGTAGCGGCATCACACTGCTGGCCATGCAACGCTCTTGGGAACCAATTGCCCTGATTTTCGGGTTGATCTTGCTAAGAGCTTTATTGCAATATGCCATACTGCGAAATACCAAGAAAAAATTGGAAGGTGTGGGCAAAGTGCTTTGGACCATGTTTTTTGATTTTATGTATTTAATCTATTTTTGGACTATCGGAACAAAAGGGTACCTGTCAAAAACAGTTAAATGGAAATAAACGAAAGAGAGTTTTCAGACAAGGCGTTAGAGGATTTTGACCTGATAGATCGGGCTGTCAGGGATAAGGACCAGCAGGCCTATGCCACGCTGATGAAGCGCTACAAAAAAGCGGTCTATTTCATGGTACTGAAAATGATACGGGACACCGACGATGCCGAGGATCTTACCATGGAAGCCTTCGCCAAGGCATTCCGAAACCTTCATAAGTTTAAAAAAGACTATACGTTCAGTACGTGGCTGTTCCGAATTGCCACCAACAACGCCATTGACTTCATCCGAAAGAAGAAGCTCAAAACCATGAGCCTAAATAATACCCTGACCGACGACGGAGGCAATGCGGTAAATATCGATGTGGAAGACGACGACAATAATCCACAGGACGAGTTTATCAAAACCCAGCGCATAGAGATGGTCCGAATATTTGTGGACAAGCTCCCGGCCAAATACCGGAAACTCGTAAAGCTCCGCTACTTTGACGAGTTATCCTACGACGAAATCGCAGGGGAATTGGGCAAACCTCTCGGAACTGTGAAGGCACAGCTTCACAGATCCCGCGAACTGCTCTACGAAATCGCCCTGGGCAAAAGCAAACACATCTAACCCACACACCTAATCCGTTAATGGACGTTCAAGCGATTTTTTCTTATTTCCCTGGACTCACCGAGACCCAGCAACAGCAATTTGCCCAACTCGGTGAGCTTTACGCCGACTGGAACAGCAAGATCAATGTGATCAGCCGAAAAGATATGGAGCACTTCTACCTGCACCATGTGCTGCATTCCTTGGGAATCGCTAAAGTGGTGCAGTTTAGGCCGGAGACCAAGATTTTGGATATCGGCACCGGAGGAGGCTTCCCGGGGATACCTTTGGCGATCCTTTTTCCCGAAGCTAGTTTTCACCTGGTGGACTCCATAGGCAAGAAAATTACCGTGGTGAAGGATGTGGTAAAATCACTGAAATTGCAAAATGTGGAGGCCCAGCAAACCCGTGCAGAAGAACTTAACCGCAAGTACCACTTTATCGTCAGCCGTGCCGTCACCCAAATGGCCAATTTTTACCCTTGGGTCAAGCGCAAGTTCCGAAAGGAAGACGTGGATCCAGAATTCCAAAATGGCATCTTTTACCTGAAAGGAGGAGATGTGGACGAGGAACTGGACAACATGCATTTAAGCTATATCAGTTACCACTTAGAAGATTACTTCAAGGAGAAATTTTTCGAAACCAAAAAAGTTATCTACATACCCTACGAGGGCAGACGGTAAAATTTCATTTTTTTTCCCTAACTTTGTAAGTGTCAATCGGAAATAGTATGGGAAAAAGCAATCTAACCGGTATTTGCATGCTTGGAGGAATGGCCGTATTGGGATGCACCAAACCAACGTCAAATAATACCTACTATAACCAAGTTTCAATCTACGACACCGTATCGATCGATTCAAAGGGTGAACTGCTTTTTTTAAACTGGAGCCTTAGTACTGCCACCGTTTCTTCCGACCTGAGTACCTTGTACAATTTCAACGTCGACGAACCTTCTCTGGAAGTCGTAGATCTCGACAAGTATATCCTGTCCCATAAAGTCCCTTTAGAGCGGGAAGGTCCGAACGGAATTGGTCAGCGAGGCAAAGGGGGGATTTTGGCACTTTCAGATCAACTGCTGTTTTTCAAGGGATGGCCTGCTCCCTATGTAATGGACTTGCAAGGACGCAGAACCGGTCTGTTGGAGAACCTTACCTTGATCAAGTCTTCGGTGACCCCAGCCGGCCGTGATTTTATGTATGAAATCATGTATCCCGACTTTCCTAACTTGGTATTTGGCATCACAAATGAGTTTCCGGGAAAGAACTTTGAGTTTACGGTGCTAGATCTCATAGATAATTCCATCAAATCGACCACTCCGCTGTCTGCCTGGGACAACTTCTCTGACTACTCGTTGGTTTTTGATGACGGAACTCAGTTTGACCTTTGGGCACCAAGGGTCTACGTGACACTCCTTGGGCAATACATCTGTCTCAGCACAGATGTCAGCTCCGATCTATACCTTTACGATCCTAGAACCGAAACACTCATTTTCAAGGAATTTCCCCACAGCCTATCACCGAAGCATAAAACACCAACCGGGTCGATCCAAACTTCGGACCCCGCACAATTCCAAACCACCTTCCGCAAATTATACGGCGATGTATCGTTCCATCCTCCTTTTTGGGACAATGACAACCAAGTCTACTACCGATTCAGCCATACGACCACCTTCGAGAGGTCCGAAGAAGGTCTCTATCCCAAACTGACTGAGCAACAGGTTTACTTATCGGTAATTGAAGGGGATTTCACACTTTCAGCTGAGTTTTCACTAGATTTCCTAAAAGATGCACCGGCGTTTGGATTTAGCAAAGAAGGAAAAATCTGGACCTACTTAAATGTAAACGACGAAATGGGCTTTATACGGATGAAAGCACCCCATAATGCACCTTAAAGCCAACCGAAAACGGTGCCTCTAAGGTGCTTCAGGCTGAAATATCCTCAAGGATTGGTTACTTTTTCTTATAGACTATCTTAATAGGAACCCCTCTAAAATCGAAATTTTCCCGGATTCTGTTTTCCAGAAATCGGGTGTAAGGTGATTTGATGTATTGGGGCAGGTTACAGAAAAACGCAAATACCGGATTTTTGGTAGGCAGCTGCGTGATGTACTTGATCTTGATATACTTCCCTTTGATCGCAGGAGGTGGATATTTTTCGATCTCCGGCAGTATCAACTCATTGAGTTTAGAGGTGGTTACCTTCCGGGTTTTGTTGTCATACACTTCGTTTGCCAACTCGATCGCTTGAAATATGCGCTGCTTCGTGAGCGCTGAAATGAAAATGATGGGAATCCACTTATTTTCCCCGAGCTTTTCCATCATCTCGTCTTTAAAGGTCTGCATAGTCTTATGGTCCTTTTCGATGAGGTCCCACTTGTTTACCATGATCATGATCCCCTTGTTGTTTTTGATGGCAAGGGAAATCAAGTTCACATCCTGTGCCTCCAGTCCCCTTGTGGCGTCCACCATGATGACCACCACGTCCGAGTCTTCCAGTGTACGCATGGAACGCATCACCGAGTAGAACTCGATATCTTCTTTAACTTTGGCTTTCTTCCGAATACCCGCCGTGTCGGTAATGATAAAATCCTTTCCGTACAGCTTGTACCTCGTGTGGATGGCATCCCGGGTAGTTCCCGCCTCGTCTGTCACGATGGATCGTTCCGTACCCAGAAGTGCATTCAGAAAGGAGGATTTGCCCACATTCGGGCGACCCAATACAGCGATCTTAGGTACCCCGAAGTCTGGATCTTCATCCCCTTTATCTTCAAAGTTTTTGATGACCTCATCCAGCAGGTCGCCGATCCCACTACCATTGACAGCGGCAATCGGAAACACCTGCTCATGGCCTACTCCAAGGGAGTAAAACTCATTCGCCATTAGCATTTTATCCAAATCGTCTGCTTTGTTGGCCACCAAGAAGATGGGCTTCTTGCTTCCTCTGAGCTCATCTGCAAATTCCTTATCCAGGTCGGTAAGCCCATCCATGCAGTCTACGACGAATAGAATCACCGAGGCTTCATCAATGGCCAATTTGACCTGTTTGCGTATTTCCTTTTCGAAAACGTCGTCCGAACCCGTGACGTATCCTCCAGTGTCGATTACAGAAAAAAACTTCCCCCCCCACTGGGCATGCCCGTAGTGTCGGTCTCGGGTGACACCGCTAAGGTTGTCCTCGATGGCCTTACGTTCTTCTACCAATCTATTGAAAAAGGTAGATTTCCCTACATTGGGTCTACCCACTATTGCCACTATATTTGCCATTGTTATGTAATGTTATTGGTCGTAACCAAATCGCTTCAATTTGTTTTTACTTTTCCGCCAGTCCTCTTCCACCTTCACGAAGGTTTCCAAAAACACCTTTTTGGAAAAAAACTTCTCCATTTCCTCTCTGGCCTGAGTTCCTACCCGCTTGAGGGCTTTGCCACCCTCTCCGATCACAATACCTTTTTGGCTGCTGCGCTCCACATAGATGACCGCACGGATACGGATGATTTTACTCTCCTCTACAAAGTCCTCGATGGTTACCTCTGTGCTGTAGGGGATTTCTTTTTTGTAGTTTAGGAAGATTTTCTCTCGGATAATTTCGGACGCAAAAAAACGTTCGGGCCGGGTCGTAAGTTCATCCTTGTCGTAAAAGGGCTCGTGTACCGGCAGGCGGTCGAGTATTTCTTGGAGAATTCGCTCGGTATTGAAAGACTCGGTGGCAGATATCGGGATGACGGTCTCTGTTCTCAATCGTTGAGTCCAGTATTCGGTGACTTCTTCCAACCTGTTTTCTTTGTTCAGGTCGATTTTATTGATCACCAGAAGCACCGGCACACCGGAATCGTTGATCTTTTCCAGTACGTCTTCTATTTCCTCGTCGGTTTCAAATAGATCGGTTACGAAAAGGATCACATCGGCATCCTCCAGCGACATGTGCACAAAGCTCATCATGTTTTTGTGCAGCTCGTACTTTGGTTTCAGCATACCCGGGGTATCGGAAAAAACGATCTGATAATGGTCGTCGTTGATGATACCCATGATGCGGTGCCGTGTAGTCTGCGCCTTGGAGGAGATAATCGAAAGTCTTTCACCTATGAGCACATTCATCAGCGTGGATTTGCCTACATTGGGCTTACCGATGATGTTGACAAAACCCGCTTTGTGTGTGTTTTCGGTCATGACAATAGTTTTTTTGCAAAGGTACTTGTTTTTTTCCGTGTGGCAGCAAAGCTCCGGGAATAAACCAAAGAAAGTTTGGCTATTGAACAGCCCTTTTTTAGGTTATCGGAAAAAATACCAAAAAAAATGTCCGAAGAAAACATCCCTCCCAAATCCCTCAAAGTCAGCACAAAGCCCCGCAAGGACACCACCCGCTCCAAATTAAATTCCCCCAGGCCTTGCATTTGACCAGAAATACACCTACTTTTGTACCACGATTTCAGCAAAACGATGCTGATAACAAATTAACTAGCGAGACACTTTGAATTAAAGATATATCGCGGGGTGGAGCAGTTGGTAGCTCGTCGGGCTCATAACCCGAAGGTCATTGGTTCGAGTCCAATCCCCGCTACTACGAAGGATACTGGAAACGGTATCCTTTTTTTTTGACCCGACCGGAGCAGCCGTTGCTAGATCGGAGGGATCATATCCGCCTAGGCGGACTTTGGTTCGAGTCCAATCCCCGCTACTACGAAGGGTACTGGAAACGGTATCCTTTTTTTTTGACCCGACCGGAGCAGCAGGTGCTAGCTCGACGGGGTCATATCCGCCTAGGCGGACTTTGGTTCGAGTCCAATCCCCGCTACTACGAAGGGTACTGGAAACGGTATCCTTTTTTTTT
>NZ_JAFIEU010000016.1 GCF_020832325.1 Lunatimonas sp. | reverse complement strand
GTGCTCTAGCCTTGTCGGGTTTTGGCGAGAATGTGTAGGCACGATTGGCTCTACCGCTGGCCAAAACTGGGATGATTTTTGGTCTCTATTCCCCGGGTTTGCACCCGGGGCTATAAATATTCGACCGCCTTCGGGGTCGTTTTTGGAGATTATGAGAAATTAAATGTGAGATAGTAGACATTCACCATTCCCTAAATGGGGTTGGCAAAATGACTCGAACCAGTGCCGCAACCCCGAAGGGGTGCCATGTTTATAGAAAAACAAAACAACAACACGCTAGTTTTGGCCGCAATAAATGGCCATGGTGCTATCCCCATCTCGCCAAAACCTGACCCTGAGTGGGCTACCGTTGATATCGGACCGTCTTTTTGTCGAATCGTTTGACCGTCGAATCGTCGAATCGGAGGCGTTTCAAGGCTAGGCTAAATTTGACAAACAACTAGCTGCAAGAATGCCTACACAGGCCTTGTGGGGTTTTGGCGATAGGGTGTAGGCATGATTGGCTTTGTGGCTGGCCAAAACGGGGGGATGATTTTGATTTCCATTCCCCGGGTTTGCACCCGGGGCTATAAATATTCGACCGCCTTCGGGGTCGTTTTTGGAGATTATGAGAAATTAGATGTGAGATAGTAGCCATTCGCCATTCCCTAAATAGGGTTGGCAAAACGCCATCGAACCGGTGCCGCAACCCCGAAGGGGTGCCATGTTTATAGGAAAACAAAACAACCACAACACGCTAGTTTTGGCCGCAATAAATGCCCATGGTGCCATCCCCGTTTCGCCAAAACCCGAGCCTTAGTGGGCTACCGTTGATATCAGACCGTCTTTTTATCGAATCGTTTGACCGTCGAATTGTCGAATCGGAGGGATTCGTTCTCAATGCCAAAGGAGTAGCATGACCCCATCGGAGTCAAATACCAGTAGCCCCGGGTGTTAACCCGGGGAAAGAGATAACAAGTTTAATTCCGTTTTGGCCGCCAAATACGGTTGCGGAGACATCCCTTTCCCGCCAAAACCCCAAAATGCCTGAAGTCGCCCAAAGACCTTCGAGGTTTTAGAAAACCTCAAAGGTCAACAGCTACCAAATATATCACCGAAGGCATATTTCAAGACATAAGACGTTAGATATAAGACGTTAGACCAATGCGGAACTAACGACCCGACCTCGCTACCAAAACTAACGATCCGAAGCGAGCACACTTTCGCAATTTCAAGCTAATATATCGCCGAAGGCATATATCCACCTATATCACGAAGTATATATCATTTGAATATCACCGAAGGCATATATCACGAAGTGTATTTCGCGCAGCATATATCATTTAAATTTCGCAAAGCATATATCATTTCAATATCCCACCTTCTTTCTTCTTTCCATCAACTCCCGCCAAGTCGTCAAAATCACCCCTTCGGATTCGATAAACTCCTTTAACTTGGGGTCCATCATGGCCAGCATGTCGCCCTTACGCAGGGATCCGCTGGGGGAGATTCGCTCAAAATGGGGCGTGGAATTGGTCGCATGGGTAATGATCTGCGTCACCCCCGGCTGTAGCGTTTGTATGGTCTCTATAAACTTGGCTGTCTTGTACGCCTGAATCTTGTTGTCATCTCCTTCGATGGATGGGTCTATCTTCCAACTGTAGCTGTCTGTATGCAGGTCATCCAAGACCGGCAACCCGGCCTCCCATAACATCTTGCCAATAGCCTGAAGCTGTTCTACATTCAGGTTGCTGGCGTTGCTCTCCTGCTGTATCCAAGTGGCATGCCCTCCGGGAAACATCACCGGAATCTGATATTCCACGCCCAATTGCAGGTACTTTTTCAGAAAGGCCTCACTGGCAAAGAGAGTTCCCATGTGGGAATCCAAGTGGGTAGGCTGAAAGCCCATCGAAATAAACTTATCGACCTGTGCTTTGATCTCCCTATACAGTTCCTCCGGATCTCCGTGCTGCACCACATCCCGAACAGAAGGCCACAGATAACCCTGCGGATCAACGAGAGTAGGGGTAGTGGGCTTGCCCGCCACAGGGCCCCAGCGGTAGCCCTTCCATTCGGAAGTCAATGTCAGATGCACACCTGAATCTACCTGCGGGTAATCCTTTAAGTAGTCAAAGTAATCGGGTACCCAGGAACAGGGCATCATGATAGAGCAAGACGTGGACAATCCCTGCTCCATGGATAAAATGGTTCCTTCATTGGCTTCATAGGACATTCCAGTGTCGTCCACGTGAAAGATGATCACTTTGGCCCCCTTGGGGTAACCCAGCCGCTCTGCATAGGTTTGGGCAAGGGATGGAAGGGCCAGAAAGGCACCTAAAACTGCAAGGATTCCGATGGTTTTTGTACGCATGGGTAAGAGGTTATTTTTTAATTTTTCTCCCATAATACGGAAAATTGAAAAAAAGGACTACCAAAAAACCGGATTCCATGCTTTCCTGACCCTTTCGCACCATCCGCTAGCCGTAGGAATGCCGGGCCAAGGAGCATGCACGGGGGCATGGCATTTGCTTTCTACCGCATAAGCGTATAATTTTAAGCTCCGATACACAATACTTGCGTACAGGCACGTCAAATCCAAGCAGATTCAGATCTGCTCTTCAAATAACACAATTTTAGGTAATGGAACATACAGAAGCTTCCCCGGAAGCCCGAAAAATCAAAGGCATTTTATACCTTCCCGCAACCGCCAAAGGCCAGAAATTGGAACACCTGCTGGGGGATATCGCTGCTGACCCAGTATATTACGACACGGAGAAAATCGATGACGAAAACTTAAACTTTAAGTTTTTGCTTCCCCTTGCCAATGATGCCCGTGAACAGGAAATCGACTTTGCATTGGGATTTGACAAGTCGCTGAAGCGCGTGATTATCGGCTACCTAAACCAGGAAGGCAAATTTTTGGTACTCAATGCCCATCAGCAGGCAGCCATGTTGGTGGACCACTTCCTCAGCCACAACCCCTCCGAAAGCGAGGCGGGCAGAATGGTCATCAAGGGCACCATTCTCTCCCAACAAATCGACAAAATCATTACCCGAAACGAAGGCGTGTACCGGGAAAGCCACGTGGGCTACGAGGCGCTTCGAGAGGCATTCGAAAAGGAACAGGTCAGTGGACTGCCTATTCTTGCCTGCGACGACCGAAACCATGTCCTGCTCAGCGCCGATCCGACCGAGAATGCCGGCAAGATCATTACCCTGATCCGGGAACTGGTAGAACGCCTGACCCGCAGAGAGTCCGGTATCTACATGCACCACGTAGACCTACAGCTGACCTATAAGCTGTTTGGCGAAAAAACCTTCAATATTTCCTCCGAAGGGCAGAACAAAAAAATCTTTGACCGCTTTCGCACGAAGCCACCCTCTGACAGCATCAACGAAGAGCTGGTCTCGATCTCGGACTTTAAAAAGGATGTGTTCCAAAACAAGCTGACCGGCAGAAAGGGACAGACCGAACTGGGACCTGCCGAACTCGTGCAATTAGAATTTAGCTCTGGACTGAAAATCAGCGTGGAACTGACCGACGGGGGAAGCAAGCTGTTTCTGCATCTAAGCGACTTTATCGATTGCTACAACCGCAATGCCTTTCCCGATGCCCGCAAAAACATCCACGACCGCCTGCTGAAGGTGGTGGTCTCCCTCGGGAAGGTAGTGATCAACCTGGGCAATTAACCACACGAAGCATCAACGACCACCCTATGCAACGACGAGGTTTCATTTCACGCATGGCAGCAGGTACCCTGGGCATCGGACTGGGTACCACGGCAGCTGCCTATCCCTATTCAGCCCGGAAAGTGGGCATCTCTGCGGCTACACCTGCCTTACAACGCACTGTCAGTATCAACGGACATCAGGCAACCTTCTACGTGGAGGGCCTAAAAGAGGAAGCCAAAATCCTGCACGTCACCGATACCCACTTGTTTCGGGACGATGCGCGGGGACTCCCTTATACCCGCTACAGTGCCCGCATGGCCAAAGCC
Organism: Lunatimonas sp.; assembly: GCF_020832325.1. Taxonomy (GTDB): domain Bacteria; phylum Bacteroidota; class Bacteroidia; order Cytophagales; family Cyclobacteriaceae; genus Lunatimonas. The sequence goes on along the minus strand of NZ_JAFIEU010000016.1, from coordinate 50,580 downwards.
TATAATCAGACCACCCACTGGCAAAGCGGCGAGACCACCCACCCGGAGGCAGCCTTTGAAGAAACCCTGGCGCATGCCAAGGAATGGGGAGCGGACCTGGTAGGACTCTCCGGGGATATCTTTAGCTTCCCCTCAGAGGCAGCCGTGGAATGGGTGATGGAGCGTCTGCAGGGCAGCGGACTGGAATACCTCTACACCACCGGCAACCACGATTGGCACTACGAAGGCATGGAGGGAAGTTTGGACGCGCTCCGGTCGGAATGGTCCGAAAAACGCCTCAAGCCCCTGTTTCAGGGAGCCGATCCCCTGATGGCCGTACGGGAAATCAAAGGCGTCAACGTGCTCTCCTTGGACAACTCCACCTACGAAATCACGGCAGCGCAATTGGAGTTCTTCCGCGCACAGGTACAGGTCGGAAAACCCCTCATCCTGTTCGTTCATATACCCCTCTACGCACCGGGCCGCTCCGTGGGCTACGGGTGCGGACATCCCGACTGGGGCTGGGAAGCAGACCGCAACCACGAACTGGAAGGCCGGCAGCGCTGGCCCAAGGCCGGACACACGCAGGTGACCATGGATTTTTACCGGGAAGTGTTTCAGGCCCCCAACCTGCTGGGGGTATTCGCAGGGCATGTACATAGGCAGTCTGTAGACATGATACAGGGCATCCCCCAATTGGTCACGGCACCCAATGCCACCGGAGCGTTTATGGAGCTGAATTTCCTTCCGCTTAAAACTTAACCAGGCAAAGGACAGCATATCCGATCAGACCTGCCAGGTTTGCACTCCCCATACAGGATCCCTATTCGCAAAATGTCCTAAATCCAACGAAAAAAAACCTGGCAGGTCTCACTGATTATGGATGACCGGAAAATTAAATTTGGTTTACCAGATCCATAAAATCACGAAATGTGTTCCCGCTTTTGAGGATTTTTTAATAGCTTCGTGCGCAAGTTCGTCTTGGGACTCACGTGGTGAAACTGTGTCTAATCCATATCAAAATAGACCAAAAAACCTACCTAACCACTTGAACATAAACTAGATACATCACAAGACGGCAAAACCAAAAATTAGTTACAACCTATTAAAAATGTATTTCAAAAGTTGTTTTTTGAAGTTTATAAAACCATTTTTTCTTATTTTTCGGTAAGACTTGAGCTGATTTGGTTTTTTTGCGGAAAATAACAATAAAATTTCTTGTACCTTAAGGGCGTATTCATTTTGTTTGTGCGCTCAATAAAATCCAACGATTTTCATGGCATGGTTTAAAAAGCTATTCGTAGTGGCCCTAACGCTGGCCCTGGGTGCGTCCTGCGTATCCAACAAGCGCATTATCTATTTGCAAAACCTGGAAGGCAACGAGCCCATCGCCGACGGGGAACTGATCACCTACGAGCTGCCCGAGTACCGGTTGCAGTTTAACGACATTTTGGACATCAATGTCAAAACAGCCGAGGACATGATCAAAGAAGGCTTTGGATTTAAAGATCAGACGGGAGGAGGAGGTAATCGGGCCATGATTGGACAGATTGCCCAAACCGGCGGAGACATTTATTATATGACCGGCTTTACGGTAGACCGAAACGGTAGTGTACGTCTTCCGCTGTTGGGAGAGGTTTCCGTGATGCAAATGACGCTGGACGAAGCCCGCTTGGAAATCGAATCCCGACTGCGGGAGTACGTCAAGTCTGAGCTGTATGTGACCGTCAAGCTAGGAGGTATCCGGTTTTCATCCTTGGGAGAGTTTAGACGCCCTGGCAAGCACGTGGTATTGCAGGACCGCATGACCATCTTTGAGGCCATCGCGCAATCCGGTGACCTGACCAATGTGGCCAAGCGGGACGAACTCCTGATTATCCGGCAGTACCCGGACGGCACCCGCCTGCACCGAGTCAACCTGAACGACCGGCACATCGTGCACTCCCCCTTCTATTTTATACAGCCCAACGATCAGCTCTACGCCGAACCCATGAAGGTACGGGAAGTAGGTGCGGGAGAGAATGCCTCCCAAACCCTGGCCCTGCTGGTTTCATCGATCTCGGCATTCGCATTAATTCTAAACCTCGTAACCCGGTAAGGAAATCGCATTTAGGAAAAATACAGATAACATCAAACTTACAGCGGATATCAGACCATTCGTAGGGAGTCCCTAGCGGGAGTCTGACCACTGAATCACCCTTTATAGAATGAAACAAGCCCCCAATACATCCCCTAGTCCCGGCAATCAGTCCATGGAGGAGGATCAAATTGACTTACGCTCTACGCTTTTTAAGTACCTCAGCCACTGGCCCATCATCACCTTTTCCGTAATTTTAGGTTTGGCTCTAGCCTATATGGCCAACCGTTGGGCCACGCCCATTTACCGGGTAGAAAGCACGGTCCTGGTCACGGACGACCCCTCCGGAACGGGAGAGGACCTCTTTCGGGCCGCTGCGATATTTCGCCCACGGGCCAACGTGGACAACGAAATCGGTATTCTCAAGTCCTATGCCCTGGCCGAAGAAACGGTCAAAAAGCTGGATCTAAATGTGCGGTACTACCTAAAGGGGATGTTCAAAACCTCCCAAATTTACGGCAACAACCCCATCTTCGTAGAGGTGGATTGGAGCAAACCCCAACTAGTAGGCGGGAAATTTGAGATTCAGGTAGTGGGAACGGACCGCTTTTCCCTAAAATATGCGGACGAAACCTTTTCCCTGTACAATCCACAGGATACCCGGTACAAAAGCCGGGTGGAAAACCTTCCTGCCATCGAGGGCGAATACCGCTTTGGAGAGCCCATCAGGGGGAATTCCTACCACTTCACCGTACAAAATACCAGCGCCCTCCCGGGTGAAACCGTTTTCTTTGACTTACAGGACACGCCCTCACTGGCTTTGGCATACCGCAACAGGCTACAGGTCGGTTCCCTTAACAAGATGGCTTCTATCCTGACATTGAGTGTAGAGACCCCAATTCGTCGCCTAGGAGAAGAATACCTCAATACGTTAATGGAGGCTTACCTGGAGCGGGAACTACGGGAAAAAAACAAGGCCTCGGAAAATACGGTAGTATTTATCGACAATCAGCTTCGGGGCATCACAGACTCCCTAAACTATTTTGAAAACCGCCTGGAGCAATACCGTTCGGAAAACCGCATCTTTAACCTTTCCCAGGAAGGCAATCAGATATTTTCCCGCCTACAGGAAGTGGAAAAAGAAAAAGGAACCGCCGAACTGCAGCTGAGTTACTACCAAACGCTACAGACCTACCTTAACCGGGACGACCTGAATAACATCGTGGCGCCCTCCGTGATGGGCGTGGCAGACCCCCTGTTAAATGCACTCGTCTTAAACCTTTCCGAGCTTCAAGCCCAAAAGATCAGCCTTTCGGCCAACCTCTCCGATCAAACTCCGGCAGTCCGGGAAATCAACAGCAAGATCGAGAGTGTCAAGCGGGCCCTGCAGGAGAATGTCAACTCCGCCATCCGCAACAACCAAACCCTGATCACCGAACTGGACAGCCGCATACGCCTGGTAGAGCGAGAGATCAACACCCTCCCCGTCACCGAACGCCGCCTGCTGGGCATACAACGTCAATTTAGCATCAACGAAAATATCTACGTCTACCTGCTGCAAAAACGGGCGGAAGCCGAAATCACCAAGGCCTCCAATATGCCCAAAAACAAAATACTGGACACCGCCCAAGCCGGACAGTTTCCAATAGCCCCTCGCAAGGCATTGAATATGCTGATTGGGCTGATTTTGGGCTTGATCATCCCCATCGGCTTTATCAGCGTACGGGATATGTTGAATATCAAGCTAGAGGACCCCAAATACCTGGAAAAAGAAGCTCGGGTTCCCTTGATCGGAACCATCGGCCGAAACACCACCGGACAAAACGTACCGGTATTTACCAGCCCCCGATCCACCGTAACCGAGTCCTTCCGGGGCCTGCGGGCCGATATCAGCTACCTGGTGCCCAATCAAGAAAAGATCACCGCCCTGTTTACCTCCAGCATCTCGGGCGAGGGCAAGACCTTTGCGTCCATCAACCTGGCGGCGGCCTATGCCCTGATGGGCAAACGTACCCTACTGATCGGTTTGGACTTACGCAAGCCCAAAATCGCCGAGGAATTTGACCTTTCCAACGACCGGGGGGTCAGCACGGTGCTAAGTTCCCAAGCCACTTGGAAGGATGTGGTCAAGCCCTCCGGATACGAAAATATGGATATTATCCTTTCCGGTCCCATTCCGCCCAACCCCTCCGAACTATTGCTGCTGGAAAAATTTACCAAAACCATGGCCGAATTGAAGGAGGCCTACGACGTGGTGGTGATGGACTGTCCTCCAGTGGGTCTGGTTTCCGAAACCAAGCAACTCTTTGCGTATGCGGATGTCAGCTTCTACGTATTCAGGCAGGACTATTCGCACCGCGAAAACGTACAAATCCTCAACAACCTGGTGGACAAAGGCGGCGTCACGAAAATCTACGCCCTCTTTAACGACGTACACAAAGACCTGGGCTATGGCTACGGTTACGGGTATGGGTACGGGTACGGCTACGGCAACTCCTATGGCTACCACGAAGAGGTCGTATTGCCTTGGTGGAAAAGGGCCTTGAGGAGGAAGAAATGATTTTGTTGTCGAATCGTTTGATCGTCGAATCGCCGAATCGGTGGCTTTTCGAAGCGAAACCAAACTCGCTCCGTCATTGCGAGGCTTGGGGATAGATTTAAGACATAAGACGTTAGACATAAGACACAAGCCGAAGCAATCTCCTTGGGGAGACGTAAGACTTAAGACATAAGATTAAAGACTGGTTTAAGATCGAGACGGTAAACTCCTCAGTTCAACAGTTCGCCAATTCGACGATTCAACTGTTCGACAGTCCCGCGGTTCGACGATTCAACAGTACTAGAGAGATTGCTTCGTCGCCCACTCCTCGCAATGACGAGAGGCACCGTCATTGCGAGGCTTGAAGAAAAGCAGAATCCGAAGACTAATTAGCAGACCCAGCAAAAGCGACATTAAGACGTCCTAACCGAAATCAAGCCGCGGCAATCCCTTCTGGAGACGTAAGATTTAAGACTTAAAACCTCGCCGTCATTGCGAGGCTTGGAGAAGGGCAAAATCCGGAGAGTATCTAGAAGACTCACGACAAGCGAAATTCAGACTCCGAAACCGACATCAAGCCGAAGCAATCCCCTGCTGAGACGTAAGATATAAGACTAGAGATTTGAGATGCTAGATTTGAAACCTTAGATTCGGTTTTCCTCTGATCCCAGCATTCGACGATTCCACAGTTCGACAGTTCCACGGTTCGACAGTCCCACGATTCGACATCACCAATGAGATTGATTCGCTCCTGCGTCACTCGCAATGACGAAAACGATTGAAGATAAAACCCAACCGACGGCCCACCAAGCCAAAACTACACAGCTTATATCAATCCTATTTCAACCTTATTTCTACTTTATTTCACGCACCTGTCTACTGAGAGGTAGCGAATATATACTTTTAACAAATGAAACTTGAAAACTCGAAAATACTAGTTACAGGCGGCGCCGGCTTTATCGGCTCCAACCTAGTAGATCGGCTGCTGGAACAGGATAACGAGGTCGTAGTTCTGGACAATTTTGCTACCGGCAAGCGGGAAAACCTGGTAGGGGCTTTTAAAAATAGCCGCTTTACTCTGATCGAAGGAGATATACGAAACGAAACCGACTGCGCCAAGGCCGTAGCGGGATGCGACTATGTGCTGCATCAGGCAGCCTTGGGTTCCGTACCCCGATCCATTCAGGATCCTGCTACTAGCGTGGACGTCAATATTGGCGGATTTGTCAAAATGCTGTTCGCGGCCAAGGAGGCCGGCGTAAAGCGCTTTGTGTATGCAGCGAGCTCCTCTACCTACGGAGACCACCCTGCCCTGCCGAAGGTAGAGCACGTAATCGGAAACTCTCTCTCCCCCTACGCCATCACCAAGTACGTAGACGAGCTATTTGCCAAGAACTTTTCCGATATCTACGGCATAGAGACCATTGGCCTGCGCTACTTCAATGTATTCGGCAGACGACAAGATCCCAACGGTGCCTATGCTGCCGTGATTCCCAAATTTGTGGCCTCCCTGATCCGGCACGAAAGCCCCAAAATCAACGGCGACGGATCGTATTCAAGGGACTTTACCTATATCGAAAATGTGATACAGGCCAATGAACGGGCCGCGGCGGTGCCTACAGCAGATATAATAGGCCGCTTGAAAGACTACCGGGAAGCTACGCCGGGCACACCCGAAGCCAAGGAGGGTGGCAGCCTTTCCGAGGTATTCAATGTGGCCTTTGGGGAAAGGGCGTCCCTAAACGAACTGGCTGAGGTATTGAAGGAAGGCCTTTCCGCGTACGATCCCAAAATCAAGCATGTCGAATTCCAATACGGCCCTGCCCGGGCAGGGGATGTGCCCCATTCCCTGGCATCCATCGACAAGGGCCGAATGGTTCTTGGCTACGCGCCCCAATATTCCCTGCGTACGGGATTAGAAGAAGCCTGCGCGTGGTACTGGGAGACTTTGTCGGTCTGATCGTCGAATCGTTTGATCGTCGTTGTTGTTAAATCGTTTGATCGTCGAATTGTCGAATCGGTGGCTTTTCGAAGCGAAACCAAACTCGCTCCGTCATTGCGAGGCTTGGGGATAGATTTAAGACATAAGACGTTAGACATAAGACACAAGCCGAAGCAATCTCCCTGATGAGATATGAGGTGGTAGATATGAGAAATGAGATTCGATTTTCCCCCGATCCCACGATTCGACGATTCGACAGTTCGACAGTCCCACGATTCGACAGTTCAACGATTCGACACCCTAACAAATCACAAAAGACATGACCAAAATACTCGTCACCGGCGCCGCTGGCTTTATAGGCTTCCACCTTTGCAAGCAACTGCTCGCGTTGGGCTACGAAGTCCTTGGCTTGGACAATATCAATGATTACTACGATGTTAACCTGAAATACGGCCGTCTTGCCGAATTGGGCATTAGGGCTGATGACCAACTACCCTACAACCAGATCGTTGTCGGGGAAAAATACGGCGATCGCTTTCAATTTATCAAGCTAAATCTGGAAGACCGAGAGGCTTTGCCGGAGCTTTTTCACACCCATACATTTGACAAGGTCTGTAACCTCGCAGCACAGGCGGGGGTAAGGTATAGCTTGGAAAACCCCATGGCATATATCGACAGCAATATCACGGGCTTTGCCAACCTGCTGGAATGCGTACGCCATGCCGGGATCAAAAAGTTGGTGTATGCCAGTAGCTCCAGTGTATATGGCTTGAATGATAAGGTACCCTTCTCAACAGACGATAGGGTGGACAACCCGATTAGCCTGTATGCGGCTACCAAAAAAAGTAACGAACTGATGGCCCATACCTATAGCCATCTGTATGGCATTCAGACGATAGGCTTACGCTTCTTTACGGTCTATGGCCCTTGGGGCAGGCCGGATATGGCCATGTTCTTGTTTACAGACGCCATACTAAACGACCAACCAATCAAGGTTTTTAACAACGGCAATCTTTCCAGGGATTTCACCTACATAGACGATATTGTTAACGGAGTAGTGGCAATTTTGGAAAAGGAGGCTCCCCAAAATTGCTCCATTTACAATATTGGAAACGGAAATCCGGTCAAACTGCTGGACTTTATCGAAGCGATTGAAGCATCCCTTAAAAAAAAGGCGAACAAAGAAATGCTACCGATGCAGCCAGGGGATGTGGAAAGAACCTGGGCGGACACTGCCGGATTGGAAAAGGATTTCCATTACAAACCCGCCATCGGAATCCAGAGAGGAATCAACCAGTTTATAGACTGGTATAATGAATACTACCGGCTGAACCTAACAATACTACAAAAAAATGATGTCAGGTCTTAGCACATTAAAAAGGAATGGGTAATTATGCCCAAGATCTGAGATTCATTGACTAACATCCCCTCTTTTGAATTACCCATTCAAAAGGCTACTTACATGGGTTGCTACAGAATAAAAAATTAGCGTGAATTCTTTAGATTAAATAAATAACACAAGAAACCGCTATAGCTGCCATTCGGGTAGGTATTTCTCATTTCTAGACAAAACAGCAACATTTCTATAATTTTTACTAAATATGAAATCGAATATAACAGCAAAGATTTCCGGAGGTCAAGTCCCCAAAGGAAAAGTAACCGTAAGTGGTGCGAAAAATTCAGCTACCCGGTTGTTAGCTGCTTCCCTCGTTGCCGACGAAAAAGTAGTACTGGAAAACTTCCCAACTGAACTGGTAGACGCCAACTATAAATTCGATTTTATCCGAAAATGCGGTGGCTTGGTTAACGTCGACAGAGAAAAGGAAATTGTTGAAATCGAATCTGGCAATTTAATCGACGTAGAGCTGGACGATTATAATTACCCCATCCGAACCACCTATCTATTGGTGCCCGGACTTATCAAACGAAACGGGATAGCTCGAATCCCCTATCCCGGCGGCTGTAAAATAGGCAACAGGGGATACGATTTACATATCATGGTTTGGGAAAACCTGGGCGCAAAGGTAGAAGAAAAGGAAAACTACATTCAGGTAACGGCTCCAAATGGATTCAAAGCCGGAGAGATTGATTTCCCCATCACCACCATCGGAGGTACGGAAAGCGCACTGATCTGTGCTTCTACGATCGCCGGAACGACTTACATCAAAAACGCTTACATTTCCCCTGAAGTACAGAACTTGATCGATTTTCTTCGTACACTGGGATCGAAAATCAAGGTGGTAGGTAACAGCTTTATCGAAGTAACCGGAAAGTCCTTCCTTCAAGGCTCCCTTTTTCAAGTTATGCCCGATCGAATCGAAGCGCTGACCTGGCTCGTGTACGGAATTTTAAGTGGTGGAGATATCACTATCGAAGATGTACCTTTTACAGCGATGGAAATACCCTTGATACATTTGCATGAAGCAGGAATCGATTATTACCGAAATACCCGAAGTATACATATTACCCCCGACTGCCTTCAAAACGGAATAATCCAACCTTTTGAACTAGCTACTGGAACCCACCCAGGTATTATCTCAGATATGCAGCCATTTTACGTACTGTTAGGCCTTCACGCAGATGGAATAAGCCGAATCTTTGATTACCGTTATCCCGAAAGAATTAAATACTGCGAAGAGTTGAACCGATTTTATCCTGGACAATTATCTTGGGAAAAAGGTGCTATCACCACTAGAGGAAAACACAACATAAGCCCCAACGCCAGCACAGCTACATCTACCGACTTAAGAGGAAGCATGGCTCTATTGATGGCTGCCTTGTTGGGACAGGGCGACTCCACAGTAAACAACGCTGAAATGGCATTAAGAGGCTACAACAAACTACAGGAAAAACTAGCTGCTCTAGGTATAAAATTGAACCTAATACAAGAATAACGTGGCCTCTTTCATAAAAGACTTATTTGCAGTTGGCGCTTCAAAGGTAATAGTAATACTCTCGGGTATTGGAACATCAATAGTCACTGCCAGGTACCTTGGGCCAGAGGGCAATGGCACTATAGCAGCACTCGCAGTATATCCTTCCTTATTTATGAGTATAGGATCTCTTGGGATTAGACAGTCTACGACCTATTTTTTGGGGAAGGAAATTTACAGCGAGGAAAAAATAAAAACGGCCATTACTCAAATATGGTTTTTAACAACTGTAGTATCACTAACAATTTGCTTTCTTCTAATTAGATATTTAAGCTCATCAGGAGAAAATCTAACATGGGTATTAATGGCTTTATTTCCAATACCATTTACCCTTTTTAATACGTACAATTCTGGTATATTTCTGGGAAAAAACGATATATCGACTTTCAATAAAATAAACTGGATTCCTGGGCTTCTAGTCTTTATTGCAAGCACGATTCTTCTAATTGCGTTAAATTTAGGTATATCAGGTGCTTTAATGGCATTGGTTGGTGGTCCAATTTTTATGTTTGTAATTATTCTACTAAAAAACAAGTTTCTAGAAGCATTCTCAGTTAGCTTTGATTGGAAAATTATCAAATCAATGCTCTCACTTGGTTCCATATATGCCCTATCATTATTAGTAATTAATCTAAATTATAAATTAGATACTATTCTTTTAGACAAATTAAGCACGCCATACGAACTTGGAATATACTCGAAAGGCGCAGGTATCACCCAATATTTGTGGCAAATACCAATGCTATTTAGTACTTTGGTATTCGCGAGAAGTGCAGTTTCAAAGGATAATGATCAATTTTCTTACAAAGTTGCACAATTACTCAGAGTTTCTTTTGCTGCGATAGGACTAGCTTCAATCTTTCTAATAATATTCTCAGAATTTTTAATTATCGGAATGTTTGGAGAAGCTTTCAACGAAAGTACACCAGTATTACGAATCCTTATCCCTGGAGTTCTAATTCTCACCGTATATAAAGTGATGTATGTAGACCTAGCTGGCAAGGGAAAGCCATGGATCGCATTATATGCAATGATCCCTTCTTTATTTGTAAATCTTTTTCTAAATATATATTTGATTCCTAAATATGGAGCATATGGAGCAGCTATATCGTCTACTATAAGCTATTCAATTGGTGGAATCTTATTCCTTGTATTATACAGCTTAGAAACAAAAATACCAATCAAGCAATTACTAGCTTATCAATCAACAGATATAGCACCAATAATAAAGTTATTAAGGAAAAACTAATGAGTAAAATTTTTCTTTTCGATCGAGAGAGAACTGGTCGACAGATATATACTCTACCAGAAGGAAATAATCTAAAGGTAACCTGGGAAAAAAAGCTACCACAATTCCCAAACAGTGGCCCAGAATCTACTCCGGTAATTGATAAGGAGGGAAACATCTATTTTGGATGTCACAACGGATGCATATATTCACTCAATAATAATGGAAAAATACGCTGGCAATTTCAAACAGCAAATAAAGTATACTCGAGTCCTCTATTACTCGACAACAACCTTTACTTTTGTTGCAATAACCTCGATGTAATCTGTCTCTCTTTAACGGGAGAATTAATATGGGTCTTTGAAGGATATCGCGAACTAATGAAAACAAATCGAATAAGCAGAATTTTTTCATTTTTAACAAGTTACCTTATATATGACTATCACGCAAAATCTTTAAACACTAAAAGGATAACAGCTTGGTGTTCACCAAACTACCTAGAAAACAACAATATAATAGTCAATCTATATGGATTAGGAATCGTTTCCCTGGAATATAAGACAGGAAAGTTAATTTGGAAAAGAAAAACAAGTAAACATTTTCACCAAGCATTAAGTAGCGTAGCCATTACAACTCATAAAGACCAAGAGGTGATTATAGCACTGTCCCAAACTAATAAATTGATGGCAATAAACAAAAAAGGAGAAAAAATTTGGGAGAGGCCTCTTAAAAGATTTTTTAATTCATGGGCAACTCCCGCAATCGATCCTGAGAAAAAGGAGATATATTGTTCAACGAGCATAGGAAACAAAAAATCAATTATATACAAATTTGACCTAGAAGGAAATCTTTTATGGAAAAAACATTTAAATACTGGTATAAGAGGCTCAGCAACAATTCCGAAGGAAGATTTTATAGTTATCCCATGCTTAAACGGAGAACTTAAAAAAATCTCTAAAATAACGGGGAAAATATTGCAGGAATGGAAAATAGGTAGTAAACATCTAGGATTATGGACAAACTCTTCTATAGATGAATCTGGAAATATCATTATAAATTCTAAATTGTCATTCAATACAGGACGATTAAATCTAATACAATTAAACAAGCAAACAAGTCCTGTAACAATTACATACGGAAAAGCCTTGGGGATTCCATTGATCACAGAAAAATCAAAAATTTTAACAGCAACATGGGAGTCGAAAGTGTTGGAAATAGAAATAGACAACTGAATATTGAAAAAAAACCGACAAAAGTAGGTTTTATAATATTTACGCAGTTAGAACAGGGTCTAGGTGGTCATTACAGAAGTTTAAAAACACACTATGATTCATTTAAGCAAGCGGGTATAATTTCCAATGATTCCTTTATAATTAATTTCGGAAAAGCACATTCGGAAGTTTTAAAAGAAAGCGAAAACTTTAATTTTATAAAAACGAATATAACCCTTACTTTTATTAGTAAACTATTCATCATCCTAAAAGAAAAAAAACCAGACATAATCCATTGTTATGACTTAACCTCTTTACAAGTTATTAAACTAATAAATATAAAGCAAAAATGGAAACTCTTATATACGAAATGTGGAGGTCCAAATCTGGAATTCTATTTCGATGTACCAACAATATTGTTCAGCAAAGAAAATTACGAGGATATTATAAAAAAAGAGAAAAGAAAAGCACCTTTGTACCTAATACCAAACCGAATAAAAGATGAAGTAGATACAAAAAACTCCCCAGTAAAATTAGATCTCTCAAGAAACACATTAAATATCCTCCGAATAAATAGAATTTCAACGAAATACTTAGAAGTAATAAGAGCATCAATAAACTTAACAAACAGATTAAACAGCTCCGGTATAAAAACAAAACTATATATAGTTGGATCAATAGAAACCCCAGAGACATATGAAACGATAAAAAATATAAAAGCAAATACAATATTACTAACTGATAAGGAATATGTGACGAATGCATCACAACTGATAAATCAGTTTGATATCGTGATCGGAACCGGAAGAACAGCAATGGAATCAATGCAATATGGAAAACCGACTTTAGGATTTACAAAAACACAAAGTATACCAATAATAATAACGGAAAACAATATAGAAACCTTTTTACATTACAATTTCTCTGAACGAACAATTATTGAAGAAATAAATGAAACAGAGGAACTATCAAATATAATAGATTTGGTCAAAAATCTGGAAACGACAAATACAAGACATTTCTTCGATAAGTATTTTAACGTCAAAACAAAACTCCAAAAATACAGGGAAATTTACGATACAATACCGTACACTGTGGATCGACAAAAAGTATCCAAAGGATTTCTCTTATTGGTTAAAAAATTATATCGAAGTATTTAACATGCGAATATACCTCCTTATAATATCAGTAATAGTAATACTAAACTTTAATGGGATATTAAACGCTCTAACAGGGGCTACAGCATTAATATCACCATTGATACTTTTATTATTGGCATTTATATACAATAAACTAATAAGATTAAACTTAATCGCCAGATCGATAGCGATATCTAAAGAATGGATAATCTTTCTTTTTCTTTACTTACTAATCGGAACACTAAGCTTAGTATTCTTAGGTTACCAAAATGATAAGGCAATCGGAGAAATGAGAGATGTAACTATATCCATCATATACATAGCTGGTGTTGCAGGCGCTATATATTATATAAATATATATAAAAAAATAGACTTATATAACTTAATAACTGCCCACACTATAGTATTAACAATCAGTGCTTTGGCTATATTAATTGTAGGAGCACTAGAAATTGGATATATATTCAATCCAGAATCATATGGTTACCGTCAATCAGGTTTCTTTGGAAATCCAAATGATGCGGGAAATTTGTGCGTACAAACTTTGATTTTCTTGTTTTTTCTATTGACAAACAAAAAAACAACAGGATTAAAACGTTATATATACATATTATTAGCTCTATTAGTAATGTACGCTTCAATTTTAACTTTCTCTAAAAGTGCAATCCTAGCAATGCTAATAATAACGCTGATATACATAACAATCAATTTCAACCAAAATAAAAAAACTGTATTTATATTTGTTCTAGTTTCAACTATCGTCCTATCCTACCAATTTAATAGTTTAGGATCTAATTTAACAAGGGGGCAAGAAAAACGAATTGAAGGTCTGTATGATTTAATAAATGGCAGAATAGACGACGAGACAACGACTGGTAGATCAACAATAATTGCACACGGCTGGAATTACATAGAAAAACATATTATTACTGGAATTGGGCTTGGAAATTTCAAAAGCTTGCCGGAAATAAATAAGGCAAGTCATAACACCTTCTTAGTTGTATGGGGTGAAAGTGGAATAATCCCACTCTTTTTCTATATTTACTTAATTGGGATTCTTATTTTCTATAGTATTAAACTTTATTTAGTGAAGAAATATGATTATTCATACTTACTCTTTTCGTCAGCGCTTTATATTATTATGTATTCGTTTGCTACCAATAATTTACTAGACAATAGAATATTTAACACATCTTTATGTTACATATTAGCATCAAAATACCTTATAACAATAAAATAAGATGATTATAAAATTAATTAAGAAGGTAATTAGAAAACTAATATTTCTAATAAATCCCGTATTTTATGCCAGAAGATTAGGAGTGGATATAGGGTTTAATTGCAGAATCGCAACGGACAAATTTGGGTCTGAACCATATTTAATAAAAATTGGAAATAATTGTAGCATAACTCGTGGTGTAACATTTGTAAATCACGATGGCGGTGTTTGGATATTTCGAAAAGACAACGAGAATTTTGACATTTTTGGAAAAATCGTGATCGGGAACAACGTTTATATCGGTAACGAAACTACTATATTGCCTGGGGTAACAATCGGTGATAACTGCGTTATTGGTGCTTCAAGCGTAGTTACGAAATCTATACCATCAAATACAGTAGCCGCTGGCGCGCCAATTCGATATATATGTAAAACAGAAGAATATTTTAATAAAACCAAAGAAAAGAACATAAATACAAAAGGAAAAAAAGACAAGAAAAAAATAATACTAGAAAATATCGACGAAAAGGGTATAATTAAAGGGGAATTAAATCCAAAAAAATGAAAATTTTATGTGTTATCGATAGTCTAGGGAGTGGTGGAGCTCAACGGCAGATGATTGAATTAGCGAGTTCTTTAAATCACGAACATGAAATATCGATATTAATATATCACGACATTATTTTCTACCAAGATGTTATTTTTAAACACAAAATCAAGGTCATAAAGGAAGTGTATCGCAACCCATTAGTCCGGATTCTAAAGATACGAGAACGAATTAGACGTGAAAACCCAGACGTAGTACTGTCATTTTTGGACACTTCAAATTTAATTGCTATTTTATCAGGTCTTCCAACCCGGAAATGGAAACTTATAGTTGCTGACAGAAATGCAAAGCCACAAATAAATAAATCATTAATGTTGATAGCTTTAAAGTATTTATATGGTTTAGCCGATTATGTAGTAGCAAACTCAAAGGCAAATATAGGTATGGTAAGGAAAGTAAACCCATTCTTAAGGGAAAGGAAATGCAAAGTAATATATAATGGTTATAACTTATCGTATTGGATTCCCGAAAAAACGAAAGAAACATTAAACCCAAAATATAGGTTGCTAATCGCAGCACGCCATAAAGCCCATAAAAATTTAAACGGACTTATATCAGCTGTAAGTCTTCTAGAATTTAGCGATCTGCAAAAACTCGAAATTCATTGGTATGGTAGGCAACAAAACACCTCTTTTGAAAAAGCAAAAGAAAATATAAGAAAAAGTAATCTAGAAAACATTTTTCATTTTTTTGAAAGCACTGAATCGATTAAGGAAAAGATGTTAGAGGCTGACGCTATCGGACTATTCAGTTTCTATGAGGGATTATCAAATAGTCTTTGTGAAGGTATGGCACTTGGAAAACCAGTAATTTCGACCGACGTATCCGATGCTAAGTACTTCGTAACGAAGGAGAACGGATTCATATGCGAAGCTCATGATCCTAAATCAATTGCAAACGCCATAAAAGAATTTCTAAACACTGATAGAGCGATCCTAAAGCGAATGGGTTTAAAGAGCAGAGAAATAGCAGAATTACATTTAAATAAGGAAATAATGGTTAAAGAGTATCTAAATCTGTTCAAAAATTAATTTTTTAAAAAAAATTATGAATATCAAGAAATCTCCTACTCCCATTTTTGTAATCGGAGCTGCTAGAACCGGGACGACAAATTTATGTAATAACCTTACAATGCTAGAAGGGATCTCAGGGGCATTAAGTAACTACCACTACGGCAACTGTGAAAGTAAGATCCTCCACCACAAGTTCCACTGGGGAAATTTTTCGAAGTTTAAAAATCTACTAAACTTCATCTCTCATGTTCAATTTAGCGATTATTTCAAATCAGCAAATGGTGATATTAATTATTTTATAACAAACAGACCAAAAAATTACTTTGAATTCTTTTTAGACCTAATGGATAGCCATACTCTAAAAGAGGGCAACGAGTACTGGGTAACTAAGCTAGATGATCTGTTTTTTTTACACCCAAAAGAATTTAGGGAATTCTTGGAAATCTTGAAAAACAAATATGGAGAAAAAGGATTTGAGTTTATCTGTATTTCTCGGAATTTAGAAGATAGTATAAAAAGCTATCTGTATATGGAAGGAAGATATGCTTCGAAACGTTCTAGAGGTGTTTTTAGATACTTTGCAATAATTTTACAAACTTTAAGATTTCTTTTTATATACAGATCTGCTAGTACTGCAATCAACAGATCCTTTCATCTGAAATTTGAGGATTATATTAAGGATCCAGCAAAATCAACGATTAACATTCCATTTTTAAAGAATAGACAAAAGAAGAGCCATGTCGAGAATTTCATAATTAATTCTTCATTTCAATCAAAAAGTAAAAAATATGTTGATTTAGGTAGACTTGAGGTTCTTGCAGTATCAATTGGAAAACTCATTTCAAGTATTAGAATCGATATTCCATTGTTAAAAATATACACAAAAAGGAACACTAAGATTGATCCGTTTTATTATAGGAGTTTCATGCACGAACATTTCCCGGATGAACTAATTAAAGACTTAACAGAGCGTAAAGCAATTGATCTATTAGCGCACTTAAAACTTACCTCTGAGTGAGATGGAAGGTAGAAAAATATTATTTATTGGTTCGTTTAGAAAAGCTAAAAATGGCTACTATGGTGGGGTATACTTTTCGTCCACGACCTTGAGAGATCAACTTATTGAAAAACAATTTGAAGTAATCGAACTGGATACTACTTTGAAAGACATTTCAGAAACTAGAGTATTGAAAAGGTTACCAAGATTATTCATACGACAATTTAATTTTACATTTAAAGTTTTATTTAATCCAGGAGCTCGGATTATTTTTATATTTCTTAGCGCCGGTGATTCCTATATTGATAAATTTTCTTCTATAATCTTGGCAAGAATTCTTGGTAAGAAAATTGTTTTGTTTCCACGTTCTGGTCACATAATTAACAGTTACAAAAGCTCCGTATACAGATTTTTCATAAATACTTCATTTGCAGCATCAGACTACATTGTCTGCCAAAGCGTTTTTTGGAGGGATTTCTTCATTTCCAAAAATGTAAAGCCTTGTAAGTTAACTGTTATAGAAAACTGGGTGGATGAGGATAAGATTAACAAATCTAAATCAATCGACTTTCCTTCATTTAGTATCTTGAATAATGAATCATTTAAAATCATTTTTGTTTCAAGAATAGAAAAAGCTAAAGGCATCCTTGACTTAATTGAACTTGCTTTAGCCATTCAAGGAAAGTTGAATTTTTCTATTCACATATATGGATCCGGCAGTTATATAAAAGAGTTAATAGAAACCATTAAAATATACAAATTAGAAGAAACCCTTTCTTTTAAAGGTTGGCTGGAACAAAAGGACTTGATTAAGACCATAAATTCACATCACCTGGCGATTTTCCCATCTAAAGTGGAGGGGTACCCAAATTCAATCATGGATTTTATTTTCGCAAAAGTCCCAATTCTAGCATTTGATATACCAACTGTTCGGGCTGTTGGTGGTAGTAACATAAATTATTACTCAAATGATTGTCTAAGTGGGCTATCTGAAAAAGTATTGGAAATAGCAAATGATTATTCATCGCACGTGAAGAAGAGTGAACAAATTTATGCTGAGAAACTTGTTAACAATAGTCTAGCAAACGCTTTTAATAAAATCCAAACAATAATTTCAAAAAATTAACAAAATATATTTTTCCCCCATACTTATGATGGTTTCATTCTTTGATAGTTCACATAAATTACGCATATTCATCAAGCTTAATGCAATATTCCGCTCAGAAAGGTAGTTTAAATACATGACCCCAGACCGTATCAGACAACTCCCCTATGTACATCTTATCCACCATGAATGCGGGGGGGTGGGGACATCCCGCCAACTGTATGGGTACATGCTATGGAAGTGGGCGGCGGAAGGATCATTGGTGAGGCCTGCCACTTTATAGATTTATTCACGTATTTGTCAGGTTCTAAGGTGAAAGCCGTTTGCATCAATGCCATGGGCATTAACCCTGAAGAAAATACTGACAACGCATCTATCTTGTTAAGATACGAAAACGGCACCAATGCGGTGATCAACTACTTTGGCAATGGAAGCAAGGCATATGCTAAGGAGCGAGTGGAAGTGTATAGCCAGGAAAGAACTTTGGTAATGGACAACTGGCGAAAGCTAGAAGGATATGGCTTTAAGGGTTTTAGTAGTAACTCCTCCTCTCAGGATAAAGGTCATGCGGAGCAATTTAAACTACTAGTCCAGGCGGTTAAGCAAGTAGTACAGCCAATAATCCCCATGGACGAGTTGGTCAACACCACCAAAGCGAGCTTTGCGGCCATCAAAAGCCTAAAACAAGGCGTTTGGGTTGATGTAGATTAGGGTTTTATACGTTCACCAAAGAAATCATCATCCTATTATCAAAAAGCAAAAGTGATTCCCAAACTTAGATCTATCAATAAGGTCATTCATACCATAAGCCATCTGAAACCCATTCAGGTGGCTTATCAATTAAAAAACCGCTTTCGCCGAGTTGGTCCATTTATGCACTATTTACAGGCTGACTTGCCTCAAGCCCGACGGCTTGCTTTTTCCCCTGTTCCTAAAACTAATCCTGTATTAAAAATTAGCGAGAATCACTATACATTTTCTTTTCTAAATCAGGAAAAGTCATACACCGGCCGGGTGAACTGGGGTGAAGAGAACTACGGAAAATTATGGAATTATAACCTCCAATATGTAGATTTTCTTCGGCAACAGGACATAAGCGACGACGCCAAACTGATGCTTTTGTATGATCTATATGAAGAGCTCAAAAAAGGCACACTGCGCTTGGAACCGTACCCGGTGTCATTGCGTGTGATGAACGTGATCCGCTTTCTTCACCAACAAACAAAACCAAGTGTTAGGCTGCAGGGATGGATCTATGGAGAGATCAACTATCTATCAAGAAACCTGGAATACCATCTTTTGGGCAATCACCTATTAGAAAACGGTTTTGCTATATTAATGGCGGGTTACTATTTCCAAAATAGGCAATGGATCGGGCAGGCGGAAAAGCTATTGGCTGTAGAATTGGAGGAACAGATCTTAAGCGATGGAGCGCATTTTGAGCTAAGCCCCATGTACCATCAGATCATCTTGTTTAGGGTTTTGGAGGCGTTGGATTATCTCCCCATCGAGTCAAAACTAAATCCCTTGTTGCTTGAGAAAGCCAAGAAAATGCTAGCATGGCTACAAGCAATGACCTTCAGTAACGGAGACATTCCTCATTTTAACGATAGTGCCGACGGCATTGCATTTAATTCTCTCGGCCTTATCGACTATGCGAGGAAATTAAATATCCTACCAGAAAACAACCACCAATTGGGTGTATCCGGCTATCTTCTATTTAGGCTTGGAATGTATGAATGTGCTGTGGATGCGGCTGCAATCGGGCCTTCTTACCAGCCAGGGCACGGTCATGCAGATGCGCTTTCCTTTATTCTTTATGCTAACGGTAGACCTTTATTAGTTGAGGCCGGCACATCTACTTACAATGATTGCCCACAGCGGCAATTGGAACGTTCTACACGTTCACACAATTCGGTGGAAGTCAACGGACAAAATCAGTCTGAAGTCTATGGGGCCTTCAGGGTAGGAAGAAGGGCCACCGTAAATATCCACGAAGTCGGAGACGATGTTTTGGCCGCTTCACATGATGGTTACAAGTCACCTTTTGGAATTACCCATCGAAGAAAGTTCCAGTTTGAGAACGAAAGACTTACGATAATAGATACCTTATCAGGCAAAAAAGCCAAAGAAGCGATCGCCTCGTTCCACTTTCATCCTGATGTAATCGTGAATACCGAAGCGGATCAAATTGTTCTGAACGACGATACGGTAATTCATTTTGAAGGAGCTTATAATCTGACCTCCGAATCCTACCAGTTCTCCATAGGCTTTAATCAGACCCTCTCCGCGACAGTCCTTCGCGTGTATTTTACTACAAAACTTCACACAACTATCAATTTTAAGCGATAATGAAGATAGTCTATTTTTACCAGTATTTTTCCACCCCTAAAGGCTCCTGGGGAACCCGAGTATACGAATTCGCCAAGGAATGGGTAAAGGAAGGACATGAGGTGACCGTTGTCACCAGTGTGTATAGTAAGTCAGATATCAGTGCCTCCAAGCTTATCGAGGATCAACAATTTGAAGGTATCCATGTAAAAATCATCAATGTCACCATTGATAATAAACAGTCCTTCTTCAAAAGGATTTGGTCTTTTATTCAATATAGCCTGCTGTCTTCTTTTTATGCTTTGACCCTTCCTGCCGATTTGGTCATTGCATCTTCCGGTCCAATTACTGTTGGACTTCCCGGCTTACTTGCCAGATATATCAGAGGACGAAAGCTGGTGTTCGAAACCAGAGATCTTTGGCCGGAGGGTGCTATCGAGTTGGGCATCATCAATAACCCCCTGATGGTAAGGGCCGCCTATTGGTTTGAGAAAGTCTGTTATAGGGCATCTTCCTATATTGTAACCCTGTCCCCGGGAATGACAAACAACATCAAAAGGCGTTTCGGTATCTCATATGTAGACGATGTCACCAATGCTGCCAATATTGCTCTTTTCTCTACTCCACTAAATCTGATTTCAAACCGGGTTACCCCAAAAAGCTACGCCATCTATACGGGAAATATAGGAATGGTCAATAATTCTTATTGGCTTTATGAAGCCGCTAAAGAACTAAAAAAGTTGGGGAGAGAGGATATTATTATTCTTCTTATCGGCGAGGGTCAGCAAAGGGAGGAACTGGAAGACCTAGCCCAAAAGGAAGAAATCAGCAACTTTATCCGCTTAGGTTTAATGCCCAAAAGTGATTTAGTCGCCTATGTACAACATGCATTTGTGTCATTGGTTCCGTTAAAAGGAACACCCGTCTTGGACACCTCTTCTCCAAACAAATTCTTTGAATCTCTGGCCGCCGGGGTACCGATCATCCAAAATACCCAAGGCTGGATGAAAGACTTCCTTGACGAGCATCAGGTCGGCTATACACTCGATCCAAATGATCCCCAACAATTAGCAAAATTTCTCATTAAGATGAAAGATGGCGTAGCAACCACGGAGGAAATGGGGAAAAGAAGCCTAAGTGTGGCAAAAACCTTTTTCGATAAGGATTATCTAGCGGGGAAGATGTTAACAATATTAAAGCAAGTACATGAATCCAAGTAGTATTCTACTGACCGGGGCAGGTGGCTTTTTGGGTAGTATTTTGTCGAAAAAGCTAGAAAACAATGGATTCCACCTAATAGGCTTGGATAGACAGCGGCAGGAGATAAACGCGGATATTTCATCGCCTTTTGTTTTTGAAGAAAAGCATTATTTTAATACCGTCGTACATGCCGCCGGCAAAGCACACGTAGTGCCCAGAACACCTGAAGAGGAAAGTGAATTTTATCGAGTTAACTTAGAAGGCACAAAAAACCTCTGTGCTGCCATTGATCAGCTTCCGGGAAAACCGGAAGCTTTTATTTTTATCAGCACCGTTGCCGTGTATGGAAAGGACTCCGGTGAGATGATCCATGAGGACACCCCGCTACAAGGCAGCACGCCCTACGCAAAAAGCAAGATCCTGGCTGAGGAATGGCTACGGGATTGGGCGGCCAAGAACAACGTAACCTTAAGTATTTTGCGCCTTCCGTTGGTGGCAGGCCCTCAACCTCCCGGCAATCTGGGGGCGATGATCAACGGAATCAACACGGGAAGATACGCAAGTATTGGCACGGCAACTTCCCGAAAAAGTATCGTCTGGGCAGAGGATATTGCGGGCATCGTACCCCAACTTGCGAAAGCCGGCGGTATATACAATCTCACCGACGGCTACCACCCGAGTTTCGGTGAGCTCGAGCAGGCCATAGCCGGCGTATTGGGGAAGAAGTCCCCCTTCAAAGTACCCATGATAGCCGCCAAAGGCTTGGGATGGGTGGGCGATTTGCTGGGCAGCCGCTTTCCCGTCAACAGCGACAAGATCCAAAAAATCACCTCTACCCTAACCTTCGATGACCAAAAAGCCCGAACCTTCCTAGGCTGGAATCCTACACGGGTGTTAGATAGGGTTGGAGAGATGGTCCGTTAAATAAAAAATTTTTGAACTGTCGAATCGTCGAACTGTTGAATCGTGGAACCTTCTGACTTTGAAAATCCATCGATTCGGAGGTTGTCGAACTGTGGAATCGTCGAACCGTTTGATCGGTGGAGTATAGATTGCAGTTTAGTGGGCAATGTGCACTACACTTGTCCGGCGAAGAAGGTATTAAATCAAAAGCAAACGCAGTTTCGCTCCAAAAAGCCACCGATTCGACGATTCGACGGTCAAACGATTCGACCATAACGACGATTCTACACATCAACGGTAGCCCAATCTGGCTCGGGTTTTGGCGAGACGGGGATGGCACCACAGGCATTTACTGCGGCCAAAACTAGCGTGTTGTTGTTTTGTTTTCCTATAAACATGGCACCCCTTCGGGGTTGCGGCATCGGTTCGATGGCGTTTTGCCAACCCCATTTAGGGAATGGCGAATGTCTACTATCTCACATTTAATTTCTCATAATCTCCAAAAACGACCCCGAAGGGGGTCGAATATTTATAGCCCCGGGTGCAAACCCGGGGAATGGAAATCAAAATCATCGCCCCGTTTTGGCCAGCCACAAAGCCAATCGTGCCTACACATTCTCGCCAAAACCCGACAAGGCTAGAGCACGCATGATGCCGGTTCGTCTGTAATCAAATTTAGCCTAGCCTCGAAACGCCATCGGTTCGACGATTCTCCGATCTAACAGTTCGACAATCCTCCAATTCCACGATTCCACAGTTCGACGATTCGACAGTCCCAACGATTCAACAATTCATCAACCACCAAAAAAACACCCCCCATCCCCTCATGTACATCCTAGCGACGCTGCTACTTTTCGCCAGTATCCTCCTCTACTTCAAGATCGCTGACCGGTTCAACATCATCGACAAGCCCAACGAACGCTCCTCGCACACCCGCATTACCATACGGGGTGGAGGCATCGTGTTTGCCGTAGCGGTACTGTGGGCGTTTTTGATGGGACTAGCCTCTTGGGAAGTAACCCTCGCCGTTCTCATGGTGGCATCTGTTAGCTTTGTAGACGATATACGCCCACTAAGTCAGTTACCACGCTTTGCCGTACATGTACTGGCCTCCTTACTGGTCCTCCACGAATCCGGTGTATGGCCGTTGGCACTATGGTGGATTCCCTTGGCCTTGTTTGTTTTCCTAGGCTGGGTAAACATCTTCAACTTCATGGATGGCATCAACGGCATCACGGCGCTTTATGCGTTGGCGGTACTCTCCGGATTTTACTTTATCCCCGAACTGATCGAGTTTCGCGGGCTGATGGAAATGGTTGCCCTATCGGTATTGGTATTTGGATTCTTCAATATCCGCGTAAAGGCGAAAACTTTTGCCGGTGACGTGGGGTCTATCAGCATGGCGTTGATCCTGGGATACCTCATGGTTCATCTGCTGGTCCGCACCGAACAGATCTTTTACTTACTACTATTTGCGGTATACGGACTGGACGGTGTACTCACTATCCTACACCGGCTGCTGAAACGGGAAAACATCTTCCAACCTCACCGTACCCACCTGTACCAATACCTGGCCAACGAAATGGGTTGGGGACACCTCCCCGTCTCCTTTCTGTATTTCAGCGTCCAATTACTTATCAATTTCGTTGTGTTGTACCAAATGCAGTATTCGGCAAGTTCCATGCTATTTCCGCTGATTGCCTTTACCATTGGACTGATTTTTACCTATATTGGAAGCAAATTCCTTGTGTACAAAAAATTGCAGACCCTCTAACTCCGCCTAAAATGGAAAACTCACCGGCTATTTTTCCCGGTGGCACCCACGTGGATGAACGTGGAAGCCTCAAATTTAACAACGGCCTGTCGCAGCTAGGTTTTGACGTCAAGCGTTTCTTTCTGATCGAGCCCAAAGGATTCAGGGGATGGAACGGGCATCGGGAGGAAGAAAAGTTATTTACTGTTGTCAATGGGTGTGTAACGATATGCGTGGTGAAGCCCGATTCCTGGGAAAACCCCTCTACCATGCTGCCAATATCCGAATACGTCCTTGTAAACAACGGTGACACCCTTTACGTGCCGGGAGGCTATGCAACAGCCTTCCTTGGCCCGGAGGGAACAAATACCGTTTTGGTCCACTCAAATAAATCGTTGGAAGAATCCATCGAAGACAGCTACAAATTCCCTCCAACGTATTGGTATGGCGAACCCACCCTGTCCGGAAACATGGCCACATGAAGCGAAGGGCGCAAAGGACATATCGTAGCCTGTATCCATCGATCAAGGATCTGACGGACCGATCGGGAGCCACTGTGTTACTGATCCTGTTTGCCCCTGTCCTACTCCTAACCGCCGTGCTGCTAGGGTCCGGTCAGCGGGGAGAAATTCTTTTTCGCCAAGTGCGTGCGGGCCGTCACGGGCATCCCTTTACACTCTATAAATTCAAAACCATGCGGGACGTAAGGGATAGGCAGGGATGTCCGCTGCCCGACAAGGAACGCATTACCCTCCTAGGCCGCTTTTTACGTGCCTCCTCCATCGACGAGCTCCCCCAGCTGATCAACGTAATCCGTGGCGAAATGAGCTTGGTAGGTCCTAGGCCGCTGTATGTCGATTATATCACGCTATATACCGACCGCCAAGCGCTTCGTATGCGCGTGAAGCCGGGAATCACCGGGCTTGCCCAGATTAATGGACGAAACCAAACGACCTGGGAAAAAAGACTGGAATTGGATGCCCAATACGTGGAAGCACTTTCCTTCAAGCAGGATGTACGCATTCTTTTCCTCACGCTATTTGCGGTGTTTTCTTTCAAAAACACGCACCATGGGGATGCCCCTACCATGCCGATGTTTTCGGGCAGCCCAAAGGGCACAGAAAAGTTGGCATAGCTAGCCCCTTTCTCCATATTTTCCATTACCCGTTTGAGAGTATACGTTTTACGATCAAACGACTTGACAACAACACATGCACATTCAACACATTGAAGCGATCTATGGAAGACCCACCGCTATCGTCTTGATGGCCTGCAGGGTATATCTGGAAACCGCTAGCATGGAATCGTTTATGGACTACGTAGGCAACTCACAGGTGGATTGGAAAGAGGTGATACGGCTGTGCAGAGCCCACCGAATCCGGCCCACTGCCTATAGGGTATTATTAAAGGTCTCCCCTCCAGCGCCCTGGGCTGAAATGCTTAAGAAAGAACTTCAAAAACTGACCATGCAGAGCATGGACAAAGCCCGGGAAACCACCCGTTTGATCGGCTTGTTGCTGGCGGAAGGAATTACCGTGTTTCCCTATAAAGGAGTGGCCTTTTCCAAACGCTTTTACGGGGAAATCGGATTGAGGGAATCCGGAGACATTGACCTCATCATCCGACCAAGTGACCTCCCGGCCATCAATGAGGCTCTAAAAAAAGATGGTTACCTTCCAGAGGAAGAAGACTATCAGCAGTTCTTGGGATGGGAACGCTTTACCCGAGCGCATAGAGGCTATAACCTCCAAAAGCTGGACCGGCAGGACCTTCCGGTACATTTGGAGTTACACTGGCGCATCATCTACGATTACTTTGGTGTGGGCAAATTTGACAACGAGTTTTCTTTCCAGGCTTCGGATCAGTTACAGGTCTATGACAAAACGGTGCCGGTACAGGACAACTACCAGCAATTCAAGTACCTATACTTGCACCATAGCCTACACGATGGGCATGGATACCTAAAAACCGCCCTGGATATAGCGATGGGGTTGAAGTCACTCAACCTGACCAAGGAGGATTATTCGAATCAGCCAGTCATCCGGGAAATCACGGAAACCTTCAGCCTACCTGTGGCCGTACATGCCTCCAACCAATTGTTCGCAACAACCTTTGAACTTCCCACGGATTATCCAACCGATAAGACATTGGGGAAATTGCTGGAAAATACCCTGATGGAACGGTCCAAGCGACCCGACGAATTGGGTAAAAACTTCTTCTCCTACTTCCACTTCCACACCAGTTTAATTCGGAAGCGTGCTCTTTTTTACCCCGAAAAAAGACGGAAAATGGTTTTCTACTACCGGAATCTCGCACATTTCTTTCACCCCAATTTCATTGATTATCGGATTTTCCGACCAAAGTCAATGCTGGCCTACCGGTTGATTTGGATCATACGCCCTATCCGCCATTTCTTTTTGCCAACGGACCCCTTGCGCCGGGATATGCGGTCAGAAGAACGGGCACTGTTGCAGGAAATCAAACAAAAATCCAACTAGATGAACTGTTCACCAACAACATAAAGACCTCTTTAAACTCCTTTTTTCTTAGTAGAATTGCTTTTAGGGCGATCGATCCGGTCAAAAAAATAAACCAGTGTCAGAAACAGGCACTGGTTTTTTCTTGTATTTCACTTTTTTTTCTCTAAAAATTCCCTTTCCTTGTAGAAAAGAATCAAATTTAACCAATTGCATGTATATCTACGGAGCTTCTGGACACGGTAGGGTTATCATAGACATGATCGATTCGTACGAGCAGATTCATGGTGTTTTTGACGATGACCCGCAGAAGACCGAATTGTTGGGATATCCTGTTTTGGGAAGCCTACCAGCTACCTTTGTATTCACAAGTGATTTGTTTATTGCCATTGGCGACAACCACAGTAGAAAAACAATCAACGATCGATTGGTTCACCGGGTTAAGTTTGCCAATATCATCCACGAGTCGGCGATTTTTTCCAAGCGGGCCGACTTGGGAGTAGGCTGTGTCGTGATGGAAGGGGCCATCGTAAAAGTCGGATGTGAGCTAAAAAATCAAGTGATCGTGAACACGGGCGCATCGATTGACCACGATTGCTTGATAGAAGACTATGTCCATATAGCACCACAGGCAACCTTATGTGGCGGCATTCACATAGGCGAGGGGACGTTGATCGGGGCCAATGCCATCATACTTCCGGGAGTCAAGGTAGGATCTTGGTGTTCCATCGGTGCCGGATCCATTGTACATCAAGATGTTCCGGACCACAGTACCTGGATTGGAAACCGCCTGCAGTCTACCAAGGTTCGGGTAGGCTGATCTAATATCTTATATCTAACGTCTTATGTCTTAAATCTCTCTCCAAGCCTAGCAATGACGAACCGAGTTTTGCTTCGCTTCGAAAAGCATTCGATTCGTCTGTTGTCGAACTGTGTAATCGTCGAACCGTTAAATCGGGCGGTTATAGATTGCAGTTTAGTGAGCAGATTGATGAAAACCTGTTCCGTGAAGGCTGTATTAATTTGAAAACAAACGCAGTTTCGCTCCGAAAACCCACCGATTCCACGGTCAATCAATTCGACGATCTAACGATAGCCCACACGGAGTGGGGTTTTGGCGGGAAAGGGATGGTGGCGCAGCCATTTTAGGCGGCCAAAACGGTATTAACTTCATCATCACTTACCCCGGGTTGGCACCCGGGGCTACTGGCATTTGACCCCGATGGGGTCATGCTATCCCTTTGGTATTCCTCCGATTCCACGGTTTCAACAGTTCGACAATTCGACGGTCTGACGATTCGACAAAAAAGACGGTCAATCGATTCGAAAAAAGACAGCTGTCTACTTTTTCACATCTCATTTCTCCTATCTAAAAAAAGACCCCTAAGGCGATCGCACATCAATTAGAGGCTGTCCGAAAGGTCGAAAGGCCTATTTGGACCTGCCTGTAGGGTAGCAACCTTCAACCAGTCAGGTAGATGCCTAGGTCAGAGGCAGAGCCCTGGAATCTTAGTAGAAAAGCGGACCTATAAAAAAATGAGGGGCGATAGCCCTGAAATCGTATCCGTCCTGCCAACCAATTTTCCCTTGGGTAAATTCTTTGTCGCGCAGGCAGTAGGTTGCTCAGCTATTCCCGAAGCGTAGTCAATTGTGTGCACATATCGCCGCTAACACCCATTGCCGATCGTAGTGCGAAAGACCTTCGGGGTTTTCTAAACCCCAAAGGTCCGCAACTTAAAAAAAAAGGCTGCCTCCATACCGGAGACAGCCTTTAATCTATTTTCAGTTCCTAAATTACATTAATACCCAGGGTTCTGCACCAAGTTGGCATTTCGCTGCATTTCCTGGAATTGGATTGGCATCCAATACATTTTATCCAACCAAAGCCGGTTTTCTTTTCCGGGATCGATATCGATCACTTCATACGAATAGGTATATACATCTGGATCGTATCGATACACACTCAACGACTGACCAGGTTTAAAGACACCGGTAATGCTGATACCGTTTGCCTGGCGACCGAGCGTCTGCGGAGCAATCATCCACCTACGGGCATCGTAGTAACGCTGCTCTTCGTGCACCATTTCCTTACGCTTCTCGTTGATAAACGCCATCTTCAGGTCGTCTCCCGATTCGGTCAACGCGGGCAAACCAGCACGGAAACGGATCTTATTGAGCCAATTTCTAGCTTCAGCGTCCTCACCCAAGAAGATACAGGCCTCCGCATAGTTGAAGATCACTTCGGTAAAACGGATGTTCGGCCAAGGAATTTCCTGCCAAGTGTTCTGATCTACAAAGTTCGGATCTGGCTCTACAAACTTCCGGATATAGTAACCGGTATAGGATCCGTTCCAGTCTTCAATCGGGCTATTTCGCGTGTCCAGTCCAAAGTGACTTACCACCTGACCCTGGGCGTTGGTACGCTGATAGGTACCGGTTTGAATCTGACCCAGTGGATCCAAAGCTTGGTTAGCTGGAGAACGTGGCTTCCACTGTGCTCCATCATACAGGAAAGTAGCATAGAATCGTGGCTCTCTTCCTTGATAAGGTGCTGCATCGTGTGCAGGATTATCCCAGTCAAACGGGGTACCATCCATCATCGCGTAGTCGTCGATCAAAAGCTGAACGGGAGTGTTACCCGCCCAGTTGTTGTAGCCATTGGGTCCGTTAAACAAACCTTGACGTCCACCAGCCTCAGGCTTCTGTGCCAAGAAGTAGCGACCAAAGATCATTTCGGCCTCTCCACCGCCTCTGGACAGGGAGTTATTGATATACACTTGTACAGCCTCATCGTGCGCAAGTGGCTCGGTCAGATTTAGCATGTTACCATCTGCTATATCCAACACCGCCTTGGCAGCAGCCTTGGCACGTTGCAAGCGCTCAGCACGGCTTCCCGAAGTATAACCGATCAGTTCTTTGTTCTGATAACCAGAAATCACGCTCGACTTACCGGATGCAACAGCCATATCGTGCAAATCACTGGCGGCATAGATCAACACCCTTGACTTAAGGGCCAAGGCTGCAATTCTGTTGGCACGACCTCTCGCGAGGTTATGGCCATCCAATAACTGTGCTGCACGGTCCAGATCCTGAACGATAAACTCCACTACCTCGGAAAAGGTGTTTCTTGGAAGCTCGTAGGTCTCTTCCTCCAGCGTATACGCACGGTCTGCAATGGGAACCCCTCCGTAATTTCTCAACAGTTGTTGATGGAAATAGGCCCGCATAAAGGTCGCCTCGCCCAACAGTCGATCAACGATACCTCCCACGTTTTCGAATTGTGGGTTGCTAAGGTTCTGGATGGCGATGTTAGCGGCCCGTAAACCGTTGTACATGTTCACCCAACCTCTGGTTGCATCGATCCATCCCGGTGTCTCGGGGTTGGAACGGGCCTCCGTTACCACGTTGATATTTCGTCCGGGGTGGGTAAAGATCGCTTCGTCCGTCAAAGAAGCCAAGGCTTGCTCTGAAAAACCTCCCTGTCCCAATCCGGCATAAATATCCGTTACAAATGCTTCGGCCAAACCGGCATCCCGCCAAACGGCTGCTTCCGATACTTGTCCTAGGGGTTGGGTATTGAGAAATTCGTCGTTACACGAAGTGGCAATCAACGTTGCTGAGATCAACCCGACCCAAATATGTTTTATCTTAAAATTCATATGATTACTTTTTTGGGACTTAGAATGTTACTGATAAACCACCGTTGATGATCCTTGCCTGAGGATAATACTGTCCTGTAGCGTTGTCAGATTCAGGATCGTATACCTTCAGCTTATCCCAGGTCAACAGATTCAATCCGTTTACATAAAAACGTAGGTTGCTGATACCGAATCGGTTTCCAAACTGAGAAGGAACGGTATACCCTACCTCCAAGTTTTTCAGACGGATATAATCAGAGCTTCTCCACCAGAAATCGTTGCCAGAAGAGAAATACTGATCACTTCGGTTGGCGATACGGGGATACTCGGTACTTGGATTGTCGATGGTCCATCTGTTTTCGTAGAATTCCAACAGGTAGTTACCGATGTTTCCGGATTCACCCAAGCTAACCAATGCGATGGCACCTGCTGCACCTTGGAATAACACCGAAAGGTCAAAGTTTCTCCACTGCGCATTCATGTTCACACCACCTTGGAAACGGGGGATGTTGTTTCGGTCCATACGAACACGGTCATTTGGCGTGATTCGTCCGTCTCCGTCAAAATCGACAAACTTCATGTCACCAGGACGCAGTTGGTTGGTGATCGCCGAGTAGTCCAAGGTATTGGCGGCAATCTCTTCTTCGGTAGCAAACACGCCGTCGTATAGGTACACTGGCGCAGGCGTATTCATGGGAAGACCCGTAGAACGTTGCCAGTCAGGTGCTCCTGGAGGCTCATCCCAGAAAAGGATACGGTTATAAGCGTAGCCACCGTTTGCACTGATGCTATACTGAAGATCTCCCTTTTGACCGCGGTAACCCACGTTAAAGTCAAATCCTTTGTTTTCAACTTCTCCAATGTTTTCCGCAGGCAACAGCGAAGCAAGACCACTGGTCTGTGGAACAGACGCGTTACGTTGCCATAGGATGTTGGTTCGCTTGTTGTAGAAGTAATCCAATTCGAAGAAGATTTTTCCGTCTAGCAAGGAACCTTCCACCCCAATGTTGGAGTTGTTGGCCACTTCCCAAGTAATTTGGTTGTTGGGAACCCTGGTTTCAAATAACGTTTTCGCTTCGTTGTTTTCCAAGATGTGGCTTCGGAAACCGTAGGTGGAAAGGAACTGATACTCTTGCAGTGCTCCTCCAAAGAATATCTGGTCGTTACCCATTTGCCCCCAAGAACCTCTGACTTTGAAGAAGTCCATGACGGGTACATTGTTTTTCCAGAAGTCTTCTTCAGATACTACCCATCCACCCATTACACCAGGGAAGAAACCGAAGCGGGTCTCCTCAGGGAAGATGTACGATCCATCAAATCTCCATAGGAATTCGAAAAGGAATTTTTCCTTGTAATTATAAGCCATCCTACCGAAGTAGTTGAGACGGGCTCTTTCAAAACCGCCGCCACCGTTGTCTTTTTCGGCATCACCACCGGCAAACATCTGATCGATAGCCGGAGAGATAAAGAATCTTCTGTAGGCCCAGAAATCATCTCCATCCACGGTCTCTTTGTTCACACCGGCCAAGAAATTCAACCCGTGGTCGTCAATCTTTTTGTCATAGGTGAAAATACCTCCTAACATGATGTTCAGTTGGTTATTGTTAGACTGACGAAGTCTTGGCTCTGCAGGTCCTCTTTCACTTGGAACCAATACAGGCGTGACGCCGTCTGCCTCAAAACCGCTACCTCTTTGGTATAGAATCCAAGGAGTTTCCCATCGCTTCTGGAATCTGCTCAGCTTATCCACAGACGCAGTACCCTGAAACTTCAGACCTTCCACTCCTGGGATCTTGATATTGATCGCACCGTTGGTTTGGAAATAGTCGCGGGTATCTCGGTCATAACCGGTAGCGTTGGTGGTGATTACCACGGGGTTTTCACCGTTTTCGATATCTGGTCCCGGTCTGCCGTCAGGCCAGAACGCAGGCTCATGCGGCTTACCCCTCATTTGCATACGGAAGATCGCTCCTGCACCTCTGGTAGGGAAGAAGCGGTATTCCTGACGAGCCAATACACCCATCTGCAAGTCGATGTATTCGTTTACTTTGGCATCCAAGTTCAACCTCATGTCGTACTGCTTGTACCCTGTGGCAGAATTGCGGTAGTATGCATCCTGATTTTGGTATCCCAATGAAGCCAAGTAGCGGATATTTTCACCACCACCGTTCAACTGTAGGTTGTGCCTAGTCTGTGGAGACCAAGGCTTCAGTGTTGCATCAAACCAGTCGGTGTTGGGGTAGTTCCAAGGATCTGTTCCTGCTCGGTGCATCTCCAACGCATTGGGGCTGAAAGGTGCGGTTCGAACTTGTCCGTTTGGCCGGGTATAGGTTCCAGTAGCACGGAACGCATCGGTAGCACCTCTCCACTCGCTTACAGGGAGTTCATACACGTTCAGGTCATTCAACATTTCACCGTATTGTGCGGCATCTGCCATTCTAGGAATTACCGTTGGCTGTGCAAAACCTTGGTTGAACTGATAGGTCAGCTCTGGCTTGCCTGATTTACCTCGCTTGGTAGTTACCAAGATAACTCCGTTAGCGGCCCGAGCACCGTAGATAGCGGCAGAGGCATCTTTCAATACGGAGATGGTCTCGATGTCATTGGGGTTCAAACGTTCGATACCACCAGCACGGGCAGGGATACCGTCGATTACGATCAACGCGTCGTTGTTACCCAGGGTATTGGAACCCCGGATACGGATACCTGATCCATCGTAACCTGGCTCACCGGAACGGTTTACCGCGATCACACCCGCCATACGACCGGCGATGGAGTTGGTAAGGTTCATGGCAGGAGATTTTACCAGTTCGGCACCTTTCACCGTAGCCACGGAACCCGTAATGGTTTCTTTCTTTTGCTCACCGTAACCCACCACGATTACTTCGCTGAGGGATTGCATGTCAGGCATCAATGTCACCTGCATGTTGGACCGGCTTCCCACCTCTGCTTCAAATGGGGTGAAGCCTACGAAGGAGAAAACCAATATGTTGTCTCCAGGCTGGAGAGATACACGGAACTCTCCATCGATGTCCGTGACACCACCACGGGTG
The DNA here is from genome assembly GCF_020832325.1 of Lunatimonas sp. GTDB lineage: Bacteria > Bacteroidota > Bacteroidia > Cytophagales > Cyclobacteriaceae > Lunatimonas. The sequence continues at coordinate 17,236 of NZ_JAFIEU010000016.1, read as the reverse complement.
GTACCTTTTACGAGTACAGATACACCCGGAAGAGGAAGGTTATCCTCCCCGGAAATGACCGTACCCGTCACTTCCCTGGTCTGGGCTTGCGTGGTCAGCGTGGATGCTACAAACAGCATCACCACTACCCACAGCAATTTGATTTTGGGTAAATAGTTTGTCATACGTTTTTGGGATTTAAGAATACAGTAATTAATGATTGTTAAAACTACACGTTAAATATGAAGGGATTATTTATTTTTTGCAACGATTAGTTTTGAACGTATTTTTTAATATTTCAATACTATATTAGGGAAATCGCTGTTTTTGTAGAAAATTATTAACAGTTTCGGATCAACGTAAAATTATTTTCAAAATTACAGCTCTATTTTTGCGGATTCTCAAAAAAACACGCTTTTGGTAAATTGTGTGTTTTTAGTCGGCAAAAGTAAATGATAAGCGGCCTTTTGTGAATCGAAAAGCTCTGGAGAGCGAGGGGCACTGAGCAGCCGGCACTTCCTGCCCCCTGTTAGGATTGCTTTCTTGGGATTGAATTTTCTGAATTTTACTGTATATTTGACATGTAAGGTTTACTAAAGGAAAGAATAGTCGGCTCATGGCTGCCTGTTCTTTATTTTTTTCAGGGCATTGCTGCATGTAACCAACCCCCGAAGCCTTGCAATGATCCAGTTTCGTCGAACGCTTCGGGCTATTCCCGAATTTTCAGAAACCTCCATAAAAAAACACCCAAGCTCGTGGGTGTTAGGAATTCGAATCAATCCATAAAGAACCAGCTGCCAACTGCCGCGGCCAAGGCTTACAATTTATAGCGCATCAACTCTTCGTAAAGTGGCTGACAAGCTGCCAAAAGAGGTTCTAGGCTAGGTGGAAAAGGAATATCCTTGGGTCTATAGGGGGCAAACCCAGTGGAACGGTGTACGTTTGCATACCAATAGGGAGCCCAAATACCGTCCTCCTTTCGTGGCCCTGCTTCCCATGAAAGCATACCCGCCTCAAAAGGAATCCCAATTCGCTGACAGAGACGGTCCAAATAGTCCGCCGGATTCATCAAAAGGTCTTTGGAATCCACCACCACAAAAGGAAGCGATTCTTTTCGAAAATAATCCAGCAACTCTACCTGTGCCTGATAGCCTACATCGTGCATGGCCGGCTTTTCAATCACTTCACGAAAGGAAGACAGCATTTCCTTTGGTTCACGGGTAAGGATCACATTGAACCCTTCCCTCATAAACGTTCGGTCCAGATCCAACAGGTGGTGACACATATTTTTGAAAAAAAGCACCGGCTTCTCCTGATTGTCCAACATGGCCCGGATCACCCGGCCACCGTCATGCTCCATGGTTCGCAGGATATCGTCCGTACCCGGATGGTATTCCTTTGCGGGGCTGTGTGCCAGATAATACCCATACAAGGGCTCGTCAAAAACACGGGTATCCGTACGCTGCGCAAACGCATACATGAGCGCGGTGGAGATATTTCTGGGTCCAGACCAGACAAATATCCGCTTCGTAACCTGTATGTGACTCATGATTGTCGCTTGATTTCCTCCTGTATCATCCCCTCGTACCACTCGCTCAACTGCTTGGTCAACGGACCAAAAGACCCTTCTCCAATCGATTTGCCGTCAATGGCCGTAACTGGGGTAAGCCCTCCAAAGGTCCCTGTAACGAACGCCTCATCCGCACCATACACATCAAAGAGTGAAAAATCCTTTTGCCTGCATACCACACCATACCGCTCACAAAGTTCAATGACGTGCCCGCGAGTGATGCCATTCATACAATACTGCCCAGTGGAAGTCCATACTTCTCTGCCCTTGACCATAAAGAAATTGGTAGAATTACAGGTAGCTACAAATCCGTTTACATCCAGCATGAGGGCTTCGTCCGCCCCAGCCTCTAGGGCCTGTATCAATGCCTGCACCTCGTGCAGTTTACTGTGGCAATTGAGACGGGGATCGAGGTAATCGGGAGAACCACGTCGAATGGTACTGGTCCAGAGCGTTATCCCCCGGTTTTTATTTTCAAGGGAAGCCTGCTTGTGTTCGGCCACTATGACGACATTGGGTCCGGAAATCGTAAACCGGGGATCCTGCGACGGCGTCTTCTTAATACCCCGGGTTACCATAACCCGCACATGCACGTGGTCCCGCATGGCATTTGCATCCAAGGTCCGCTGTATGTCTGCCCGCAACGCTTCCCGGCTGAAGGGCAAATGCATACCCACTACCTTGGCAGACTGCCAAAGCCTGTCCAGATGTTTGTCCAAAAATAGCATCTGACCTTCGTGATACCGAAACGCCTCCCAAACACCATCTCCTACCAAGTACCCGCTATCAAACACGGAAATTTTGGCGTCCTGCCTTGGAAGTAACTCTCCATTGATAAAAATCCGTATGTCTCTATTCCGCTCGTCTTCTATCGCGTTGTGCGTTCCTTTTACCATGTTACTCTCTAATAACTAATTAAGTACTTCAATGCTATTCAATTCCGGATTGCCTCCCCGATTGCCACAACCGGCGGCTACATAAAACTTGCCGCCTAGGGGAACCACCTGCATCCCATGCCTGCCTCTCTCTAAGCGGTTCAATAACTTCCACCCTTTGCCTGGCTCAAAATATTCTACTTCGTCGTGGGCAGCAACCTGATGGTCACTCTCCCCTCCTACCACGATAAATCCATTGCCATAATTTACCGCAGAGTTGCCGGCGCGTTCAGTTGGCAAGTTAAAATCCGCAGGGAGAGTTTCCCACTTTTTCGTTTGGAAATCATATACATCCACTTCCGCAAAAGTGAGCTCAAACCCATGCCCTTCTTTGGCAAAAGACCTTCTTCCGCCAACTGCATACAGTCTGTCATCTAAAACCACCGCTTGGAAATGGTCCCTAACGCGGGGCATATCCGCGAGCTTGGTCCACTTGCCGGTTTGCGGGTCGTATTCATCCAGATACTCCCGGTTGTCAGCCCAATGGCCATCCTCGGCACCCCCCAATACATAAAATTTGTCCTGATACACCGCCACACCCGCAGCACCTCTTCTGCGATCGGCAGGGATTTCGTCCCCTTGGCTCCAGGTATCTGATGAGGGGTCGTAGATATAAACATGAGAAACGGGCGTTTCATGGGGATACCCCCCAGTAAATGCACCTATAACATAGATTTTGCCTTTATAAGGTACGGCTTGAAAATGGTGCATTTCAAAAGGCGCTGTCCCCTTCTTCTCCCATCGGTTGGTGTTGGGGTCAAAGGCTTCGACGGGTTTCATCCCCCTTCCTCCTAGCAGGTACAGTTTGTCACCGATTGCAGCGGCAGCACATTCATGCCTCTCCGTACACGTATTGACAGGATTTAACGTGGACCAGGTCTGTGCCTGAAGGGTACCATAGCTAAGCAGGCAGGTTGCAATAAGGAAGCATATCGATTTCATGGCGTAGGTTTAAATTGTTTGAAGGACGAATTTAGGCATTTCGGATCACTTACCCCCTGCTCCGGATTAAAAAGTACAATAAAGCGCGGCGATCGGAAACCGTAGGAACCTAAACCGGAAAATACGGACCGGTTTATAAATAATTTGAACCAAAATAAATTTACATCGTTTACGATATAATATGATACGATATATATCCAATCCATACGTTGAAACCAATGTACTTCAGAAAATTCTCCGAGTGTTACTTGGCTCCTTCATGATCCTTGCGGCCATCGGCCATTTCACATTTCAACGGGAAGAATTTCAAGCACAGGTACCCCATTGGATACCATGGAGCAAGGACTTGGTGGTAATTCTTTCCGGGATTGCAGAGTTAACTCTTGGCTTGGCTATGATCTTTTGGAAAAGGCATAGGGTTTGGGCTGGTTTGGCGTTAGCCGCCTTTTTTGTACTAATTTTTCCGGGTAACATCGCCCAATACATAAACGGTACGGACGCCTTTGGCCTGAATACGGATCAGGCACGTTTGATTCGCTTATTTTTTCAGCCGACCCTTGTGCTTTGGGCGCTTTGGTCTACGGGCGCGCTCAAGGTTCTGTTTGACCGAAGCAGGAATTCGCAAGAGCTTAACGGGACAAGGTTCTATGACCTGGAGGCTACAGACATTCAGGGTTTTTCCGTCAAAATGGACCAATACAAGGGCAAAGTGGTATTGATCGTGAATACAGCGACCAAATGTGGCCTCGCTCCTCAATTCGACGGGTTGGAAAAGTTGCACCAGGCCTACCAAACGAGTGGATTGGTGGTATTGGGCTTTCCAAGTAACCAATTCGCCAATCAAGAACCGGGCACAGACAAAAATATATCCGAAACCTGCAGCGTTAATTTTGGAGTCACCTTCCGGCTAATGAGCAAGGTGCAAGTAAACGGGAAAAACACCCATCCGGTATTTGTCTATCTCAAGCAGTCATTGGGCGGTCTATTTACCGATGATATCAAGTGGAACTTTACAAAATTCCTGATAGACCGCCAGGGTAATCCCGTGAAGCGCTTTGCTCCCACTACCAGTCCTGAACAAATTGAAGCTTTTATTAAAGATCTGCTTTAAATTCATCCCATGAATGACGACGTGCTAAAACTCGAAAATCAGATCTGCTTTCCGCTTTATGCGGCATCCAGACTGATCACCAAACACTACCAGCCCCTGCTTGAGGAGTTGGAGGTTACCTATCCGCAATACTTGGTGTTGCTATTGCTGTGGGAAAAGGACCGCCAAAAAGTTACAGAACTCGGAGAATGTCTTCTCCTCGAAAGCAGCACACTGACCCCGCTACTAAAACGACTGGAACAGAAAGGATTCATTCATCGGGCACGATCTCAAAAAGACGAACGACAGGTGATTATCAGCTTGACGGATTCCGGTAAACTGGCCAAGCAGGCCGCCTTACCAATCCCTGAAAAGCTTCTCCAATCCGTCCAACAAGGCCATATGAAACCGGAAGATTTAACTATGTTGAAAAGCATCCTGGACACGTTCATTCGCCTAAACCGCGGATGAGCATATAGGGATATCTCAGCAATCTAATCGGAAATGGGTCTAGACAGACTGTAGCAGAAACTGCCGAAAGGCCTGGTAGTCATTTTCCAAGGGAATGGCCCTTTTCTCGCCTTTCATAAAATCCATCAGCCGCTGCGGCATATCCAAGGTTTCGTCTAGCGTAGCCTCCACCACGTCCCGAAATTTGCCCGGATGGGCAGTCTCCAGAAATATACCCTCGTAGGCTTCCTTTTGGGAGGACATGAAGTCCTTCAGACCCAAGTAGGCCACTGCACCGTGGGGATCCATGATGTAGCCCGTGGATTGTTTCACAGCCTTCATGACTTCTCTGGTTTGGCTATCTGAATAAAAATACCCCTTCACTTTATCCCGAAGCAACGCCTCATCGCCACCATATAAAGCCAGCAACCGGTAAAAGTTACTGGGATTACCCACGTCCATGCTGTTGCTAATCGTTTGGATAGACTGCTTTGGAGCGAAAGGCTCTCCCTCCAGGTATTCCGGCACCACTTTATTGATGTTGGTAGCGGCTACAAAAGCATCTATGGGCAAGCCGGCCCGTTCTGCCAGCATACCCGCAGCGATATTACCAAAATTACCGCTCGGTACCGAAAAGGCAACTTTGCCGTGGCCTTCGGGCAATCTGGAAACTGCGTAAAAATAATAAAGGCATTGTGGAATCCACCTCGCGATGTTAATGGAGTTTGCAGAGGTAAGCAGCATTTTACCCTTCAGCGCAGGGTCGAGGAAGGCCTCCTTCACCATTCGCTGACAATCGTCAAACACGCCCTCTACCTCCAAGGCTATCACATTACCTCCCAACGTGGTAAACTGCTTCTCCTGCAATTCGCTCACCTTTCCCGAAGGGTACAATATGATCACCTCCACACCTTCGACACCAAAAAACCCATTGGCAACGGCACTGCCGGTATCACCCGAGGTTGCTACCAACACCTTGACCTGCTGCTTATCCAGCAACAAACTCATCAGCTTGGAGCAGAATCTGGCCCCAAAGTCTTTAAAAGCCAACGTGGGTCCGTGAAACAGCTCCAAGCTAAACACATGCTCCTCGACCTGTACCAAAGGAGCATCAAACTGCAGGGTATGATCTACCAAGTCCTTCATTTGCTCCTCGGATAAATCCTCAGAAAATAAGGCCCCAATCACTTCATAGCCAATCTCCCGAAAAGACATGTTCCTCATACGGGTAATAAGAGTCGAAGGGATAACCGGAATGGATTCCGGCATGTAGAGTCCCTGATCTGGCGCCAAGCCTTGAATGACCGCTTCTCGAAGGGTTACGGTGTGTGATCTATCGTTGGTACTGAAATACTTCATGCTACATGAGATTCGCAGAGAGGCGATCTGCGTATTAGGTTAATTTTTTCTCTTCAATGACGTAGGCGCCACGGGTGTTAATGGCTGAAACGTACACATCGATCTCCAAGCCGACCTTGTCGTACGCTTCCTGAGATCTTCTGCTGACTTCCCAGGCGATCTCTTCGGTAGGAGAAAGGATAAACAGCGTGGGACCTGACCCGGAGATACCGCAGCCCAATGCTCCTGCAGTTTTAATGGCCTCCTTCATTTCATCGTATCCAGGGATAAGAATTGATCGGGAGGGTTCTGCAATGACATCATTCAAGGATCGGCTAATAAGCGCCATATCCTCCTGGTAAAGTCCGGCCACTAGGCCAGCAATATTACCCGATTGGGTGGTGGCATCTTTTAAAGATACATGCTGCTTCAATACACTTCGCGAGTCAGCCGTGTTCAACACCAAATGGGGATGTACCAATGTGCAGTATAATCCTCTGGGTACGTTGAGCGGAATAACATCCAAAGGGTGGTAGTCTCGAATCAGCACAAAGCCTCCGAGCAATGCTGGGGAGACGTTGTCTGCGTGACCGGCCCCGCAGGCTACCCGCTCTGACTCAATCGCAAAGGGCAATAACGCAGACTTTTCAAAGGGGTTGCCCAGCAGTCGGTTCGTGGCAACCAAGGCCGCCACAGCCGAAGCCGCACTGGATCCCATCCCGCTTCCCAAAGGCAGTCCTTTGTACAATTCGATGTCAACACCACCTTTGTAACCCATTGCTTGAAGCATGGCGTTGACCGCTACCCCACAGGTATTTTTGTCAATCTCATAGGGAAGCTTCCCGTTATCCCCTTCAATGCGTGTAACCCGGATTTCGTTTAGCTCATTGAGGCTTACCGTTACCTTATCGCCAAGGCTGTCTACGGCAAAACCCAAGATATCGAAGCCACAGGACACATTGGCTACCGTAGCTGGCGCAAAGGCGGTTACTTTCTTCATTTCCATTTTTATCGGGAATAGTTACCTAATCGAATGATGTCTGCAAAAACTCCCGCGGCCGTCACATCGGCACCCGCTCCGGGACCCCGTATGATCATCGGAAATTCGTGGTAACGCTCGGTGGTAAATAGGATCATATTATCGCTGCCTACCAAAGAGTAAAAGGGATGGCTCGCATCTACTGAACGCAGCCCAACCGATGCCTTCCCATTTTCCAATACCGCCATAAACCGCAACTTTTCCCCCTTTCGGTTTGCTTCTTCCAACAATTCCTTGAAATGGTCATCGTGGGCACGTAGCTTTTGCATAAACTCCTCCACCGACTTGGTGTGGACGCAGTCGTCGGGTACCATGCTCTGCACCGTAACATCTTCAAAGTGCAGCTCCTGCTCTGCTTCTCTACCGAGGATCAGGATTTTTCGCGCCACATCCATCCCACTTAAATCATCCCTCGGATCTGGCTCGGTGTAGCCTTTTGCCTTGGCATTGGCTACCACCTCACTAAATGGAATTCCCTTGCTGAGCTCACTAAAAATAAAATTCATGGACCCGCTCAGTACCCCCTCGATCCGGATTACCCTATCTCCACTCAGAATAAGGTCTTGTAGGGTATTGATCACGGGTAAACCCGCAGCCACATTGGTTTCGTACAGAAACTTGATGTTTCGTTGACCCGAAAGCTTTTTCAATTCTTTGTATTTCTCCAAGGTTCCCGAGTTAGCCTTTTTGTTGGGCGTAACCACGGCCACCTTCGATTCCAGCACTCGCTGATAACTGTCGGCCACTTCCTGACTCGCTGTACAGTCCACGAGTACCGAATTGGAAAAATTCATGCTGTTCATGGTGTTCAGAAACACACTCAAATCCATGGGGAGGTCCTTTTCGGAGGGGACTGGGTTTTGGGAGAGGTCAAAGCCATCTTCGTCAAAAGCCATGTACCGGGAATTGGCCAAACCGTGTATTTTGATATCCAGCATATAATCCGACTGCAGCTTGGACAGTTGGTTGTTGATCATTTTGATCAAGGCCTTGCCGATCAAACCCACACCTACCAGAAAGACGTGCAACACTTTGTTGTCTGCGAGGAAAAACGCTTCGTGCAGGGCGTTCAACCCCTTTTGCAAATCTGTCTGTTTGATCACAGCTGAAATATTCAACTCGGAACTTCCCTGTGCTATGGCAGACACGTTAATGTTATTTCGGCCCAGCGCCTGAAACAGCCTGCCGCTGGCACCGGGATGATGCTTCATATTTTCCCCAACCACCGCAATGACTGCCATGTTAGGTACCACCGCTACAGTATCCATTTCACCGGCGATGATCTCATAATGAAATTCCTGCTCCAATACCGCTTTGGCCTTCTCCGCGTCGGATGATTTGATCGCGATACAGATGCTGTGCTCTGAAGAAGCCTGAGAGATCAAGATCACATTTACCTCCGAACGGGCCAATGCGCCAAAAACGCGGCTACTCACTCCCACCACTTCGACCAGACCGGAGCCCTGTACATTGAGCAACGAAATGTGGCTGAGGGAAGAAATCCCTTTAATCAGCTTATTGTTTTCGGTTTCTTCGCAGATCAGCGTTCCGGAGTTTGCCGGATCAAAGGTGTTTTTGATGTAGATGGGAATCCTCCGACGCATCGCAGGCTGCATCGTGGCCGGAAAAACGACCTTTGCTCCAAAATGGGAAAGCTCCATCGCCTCGCTATAACTTAACTGAGGAATGGTAATCGCTGAGTACACCAGCTTGGGGTCTGCGGTCATTACACCGGACACATCGGTCCATATTTCCAAGGAATCCGCCTTCAGTGCCGCGGCAAAAATCGCCGCCGTATAATCTGACCCGCTTCTCCCCAGCGTAGTGGTTTCACCCTTGTCGGTAGAAGCCACGAATCCGGTGATTGAAAGCAGTTTTCCCTTATTTTTTGTGTAAGCATCCCAGATGAGCTGATTGGTGGTGGGAAAATTTACCTTTGCATTGCCGAAGTGATCGTTTGTCCGAATTACCTCCCTTGCATCCAGGAACACCGTATCCATGGACTTTTCCCGGAGGGCTTCTGCCAGAATATAGGCAGAAATACGCTCCCCAAAGCTGACCACATAATCGGACGTGCGGGCAGAAAACTCCTTTATTAGGTAGATTCCGTGAAAAAGATCCTCCAACTCATTGAATCGAACCTTGACGTAGGTAAGCACAGATGACTGCCGTTGCACGGGAATAAGCTGTTTTACCAGCTGCATATGGCGCTTTTCCATGGCCAACAACAAGGGCTGATAGCCTGGGTCATTGTTTTTGGCCAGCCCAGCACAGCGCAACAGGTCCTCCGTCACCCCTCCGAACGCAGAAAAAACCACGGCAATGTCGCCTTTTTCCTTTTCCTTGCTAACAATGCTGAGGACGTTTTTAATTCTGTCTATATCACCGATGGATGAACCGCCAAATTTTAATATTTTCATTGCTTTACATGTAATTAAAAGGTATGAGAAAAGCCTAAAATAGACCTTGCAAAAAGGGGGGATATGTGGTTACAGAACGGGATTAACCCGTAATGAAGGTAAATGTACGACAGGTTGAACCGGTAGAAAAATGTGCGCAGTCAACCGTCCAAACTGATTCGGACGCCGGTTTACCTGATAATGTGTGTACTGCGAAATCCATACATTTTGAATTGAGGCACAATTCTAAGGACAAATTTTATATATCACAAGTTTTTACCGGCGGAATTACCAAAAGAAACCGCCGCTAAACTGCTTTGCCAAATTAGCCACGGTTAGTCCTCCTCCTAACCTACAGAACAAAAAAGGCTACCTACCGGCAGCCCTCTTTTCTTCGCGTATCAATCACGTGGGTGATCTGCCACCCCTCGGCGGTACGGATGAGCTGGAAGGAATTCACCCCACAATGGCTGAATTTGCCATCTACATAAAACTCATAGGGAGTCCAAGCATGGGCCAATAAACCGTCAACCTGTATGCTATATGCCAAAAGCCTTTCATCCAACTCCACCTCACTGGTACCGACCCGCTTCAAAAAATCACTGACATCGTTGGTACCCAATTTCGCAACTGAACCTTCCTGAACCACCGTCTGCATGACCGCATCCACGTGAAAGGCCTGTTGAATGGTTGCGCTATCCTTTTTCTTCATGGCAATAAAAAAAACCTGAAGCAGATCCCGGACCTCATTCTCCGGATTCACTTGCTGAGCGAACAATGCCTGATGGGCGCCGGCCAAAAACAGCCCAGCCAACAGAAGCGTTTTGATTATTCGGCTATTTCTCATCTATCGCGCCCCCAGTGTTGGTTTTTACATCCAATATCTTTGGATCTCCGCTGTACGTAATCCTGCCGCGAGTAGCAGCGGTACCCCTTAGGGATTCCGTTACCTGAAAGCTTCCTTTTGCATTGGTGTTGATCTTGACCTCTGCATGTTCCACTTCAAGCTCCTCTGCGTCAATTTCCGAATTCGTGGCGGCAGAAAAATCCAATTTGGAGGCTGTCCCCTTGACAAATATCTTCGCATTGGTCTGAGCTTCCAACACCAAATCCTGTGCCTGTACCACCCCCTCAATGTAACTGCTCGTAGCCGCTGACAATTGAGCAGAGCGGACTACCAATGGGTCCTTTAGAAAGACCTTGGCGCTGGTGGCTGCCTGTACACTCTCAAGGTCCACGTAGGTGACCGTGGCTTTCACAGTTGCAGACCGCGGTGATACGCCGGAAATCTTCAATTCGAGTTCCCTGTTGGTGACAGAGGTTTCCACTTTGGATAGCTCTAGTCCCGATGCTGTAATCTCAATTTCGTGTTTGTCTCCTTTTACGAAGACCGCCTCAATGCTATTGGATACCCTTACCCCGTTAAAAGCAGGCAAGGGCCTTGTCTCACTACTGGTTTGCGCAACCAACACATGGGTCAAAAAGAAACCCAATAAGCACGCAATTTGAATTTTACTCTTCATAAATACTTTTGTTAAGCATTGTTTTAACCTAATTAACGTACGGACTAAACCCCGCCATAAAGCTTAAAGGTCATGTTTCGCAGGGCGCCGGTATTCACCGCATAATGCATAGCCTCTGCAATGTCGGAAGGAGAAACCCATTGGGTGAAATCCGCTTCCGGCATGCTTTCCCTATTTTGAGGGGTGTCAATGATACTTGGTACAAACACGTGGGAACGAATCTGCGTTCCGGACACCGCATGAGCGGTATACTCTGCGAGATCTATCACAAGACCCTTACTCAAAGCGTATGCCAAAGCTTCTGTCCCCGTAGCCTTTTCCAACGAAGGCTTCGCGCCAACAAACAAAAAACAGCCCTGATTGGCCCTTTTCATAGCGGGCAGAAAAGCCTTGACCATGTTAAATGCGCTAAAAAAATTCAGCGAAAACATGCGGGAAAGGTCTGCCTGGGAGGTTTCCTCGAGCGATCCCATAGCAAAACCGCCAACGAGCAGCGCCAGGCAGTCCAATTCGCCATACTGCAAATGATACTCTTTGGCGAATGCAAGTACGGCCTGTTCGTCCGTGACATCCACTTGGTACACATCGTCTGCTTCATCCAAATCTGCATCACTGCCCGGTTCGACCAATGCGATCACCTGGTACCCTTCCCGCTTGAATTTGGCGATTACTGCCCGACCTAAATTACCTGTACTCCCTGTTACTATGATATTCCTATCCATTAACTATTTATTTACGTTTCTAAACGATAATTTTGTGGATCGCCTTCCAAATCCATAAAATTAAAGATTTATTTTTGAATTACTCATGAATTCCAGAAAAGACCAGATAGAAGTCTCTGAACGCCGACGTAGGACCATTTTTGTTGTAAAGATACTGGTGTATGTTGCTTTGCTGGCGACATCGGAGTATTTGGGTCCGCTTGTAGCCCCTTATTTTCCGAAAGTCTATCGGTTTCTCAACGCATTGGAAGTGGTGGTTGCTGGAAACCTGATCATTTCGCTGGGAAGAATCATCCTCATACGTTTTTACCTAAGAAAGAAGCGGCGAACGGGTTTGCACGGCAATTTTGTGTTGGGGATCAACCGCATCGTAAGCATATTGAATGTGATCATTGTGCTATTGAGCATTATGGTGCTATTTGATATCCAGCCACTTGAATTCCTCTCCAGCATTACAATCGTTGCTGCAGCTATTGCGTTGCTTTCCAAGGATTATATCACCAACATGATCAACGGGCTCATAATCATGTTTTCGGATCAGCTTACCCTTGGTGATCACATCAAGATGGGGGAATTTAAAGGCAAAATACAAGACATCACCCTGCTAAACGTTATCATTGCCAACGAAGACGATGATTTGGTGATGATACCAAACAGCCTGATCCTTTCCTCGAACGTAATCAATCACTCGCGCCAAAACGTGAAAAAGATCTCCTTGGAGTTTGAAATGAAGCTAAGTGAAAGACTCAATCTGGATGTGTTGGAAAACGCACTGTTGGGGCATTTTAAACCCCAGGATAAACATTTTTCCAAAAACTCCTTTATTCTCAAGGCGATGAGCATCCAAAAGGACGCTGTCAAAATCAAGGTCCAACTTCAGTTGGTAGGTGGGGATCGCGCCGTTGAAAAGAAAATCAAACGAATGCTCAATCAAAAAATCATCCAGTTGTCCAGTGAACTCTAAGCGCCAGAATTTTTTCAATGATGTCTACGAGGTCGTCCGCCAGGTACCTTTCGGCAGGGTAACCTCCTATGGTGCCATTGCGGCCTTTTTAGGCACCAAGGGCAGCGCACGAATGGTTGGGTATGCAATGAACGCCTCGCATGCCGCTGTTAACGTACCGGCACATCGGGTAGTAAATCGAAATGGGATACTCACGGGGAAAAACCATTTTGAGGACCCGACGGAGATGCAACGATTACTGGAGAGTGAGGGCGTCTTGGTTAGGGATGACCGTGTCGTTGATTTTGAGCGTTTATTTTGGGATCCCGAAAAAAATTTAATGACCTAAACATTTCTTATATTTATTAACAATAATTTAACAAAAACGCATTTCCAATAGCTATCTATTAATTTTTTACGACTTTATCCATAAATACATAAGAAATTTCTATCACCCACTAGGAGATTAAATAAGCTTTTTATACATTTGAAAGACGTTTTTTTTTATATGAAATAATGTGAAACTAAATCGGCAATATTATTGCATGCAAGCCAACCGTAAAATTTTGTCAACGTTCAAGGCATTCCAATTATGGCTGAAATTTTAATTGCTGAATCCCGCCTGATAAAACCAAATAGGGCGGTTGTATCTAGACGTCCGAAAAAACCAAGGGCTGCTAAGTTTTTAAATCCGAAACAAGACCAGCTAAAGCGGGCATTTGACATATTGGTCAGTGCAACCTTGTTTCTATTTGTGTTTTCTTGGCTATTTCCCCTAATTGCACTTAGTATCAAACTAGATTCAAAGGGTCCTGTTTTGTTCCGACAGTTACGCCACGGAAAAGACAATGTGCCTTTCTATTGCTTCAAGTTTCGCACCATGCACCCCAACAGGGAGGCTGATTTCAAACAGGCAACCCGAAATGACCCTCGAGTGACACGCATTGGGTCATTTTTGCGAAAAACCAGCCTAGATGAGCTCCCCCAATTTATGAATGTACTAATTGGGGAGATGTCTATAGTGGGCCCACGTCCGCACGCTTTACCTATGAATGACCGATTTTCGGCCGAAATAAACAATTTTATGTACCGTCACGCGGTACGCCCCGGGATAACCGGACTTGCTCAAGCAAAGGGTTTCCGAGGTGAAACAAAGACCTTCTACGACATCTATTCACGTTGCAAGCTCGATATTTTTTATGTGGACAATTGGTCCCTATTGCTGGATATGAAAATAATTGCTTGGACTGCCATCAGTTTGGCGATTAAAAAAACAGAAGTGTATTAGCGTTCCGATCGCTTTCGGATACTCAACAGGGATAAGCCCAAAAACATCAACGCTCCGTTTAGGATGAGGATTTCGAATCCAAATTTATACCCCCCAAATAGGGACTCGGAATGCCAAGATATTAAATACGCCAAACAAGGTGCAGCAACAGCGCAATACGGCACCCAACGGTCTCTCACCTGCCGCTTGGTGAAAAGACCAAAACTGTAAAGTCCCAATAGAGGCCCATAGGTGTAGCCTGCTATCAAAAATACCGCATTGATGACGCTTTGATCGTTTAGCCATTCTACAACCAAAATAACCACGAACATCAGACCCGTAAAACCCAAGTGCACTGTTTTTCGGACGCTCACCTGCTTTGCTGGCTCATATTTCTTTTGGATCTGCAGGAAATCGTAACAAAAGGAGGTAGTAAGTGCCGTCAGCGTGGAATCGGCACTGCTATACGCTGCGGCGGTAATGCCCAATACAAACACAATTCCTGCAAATGCAGAAAAATGGGTACTGGCAAGCAAAGGATAGAGATCGTCGGTCCTTGCCGGCAGGGCTATGTCATTTGCCTCTGCATACAGGTAAAGTAACACTCCCAAGGACAAAAAAACCAGGTTCACTACGACGAGGATATTAGTAAACCAAAACATATTTTTTTGTGCATCCTTTAGGCTTTTGCAAGTTAGGTTCTTCTGCATCATATCCTGATCCAACCCCGTCATGACAATGACTATAAACGCTCCTGCAAAGAACTGCTTGAAAAAATTGGTCCCTTCCTGCCAGTTCCAGTTGAAAACCCGTGAATATGGGTGGGAGGACACGACCTCCACCATTTCAACAAAACCCAACCCCAACGCTTGCTTGACCAAAAAAATGCTCACCAACACAGCCGCCAACATGAACAGGGTCTGTAGGGTATCGGTCCAAACAACCGTTTTAATTCCCCCACGATGTGTATAGAGCCAAATCAGCGAAACAGTCACCAATACGGACACCCAAAACGGTACGCCCCAGGCATCAAACAGGATTAACTGCAACACACCGGCCACCAAAAACACCCGAATGGAGGAACCCAAGGTTCGGGACAAGACAAAGAAAAAAGCACCCGTTTTGTAGGACCAAAACCCAAACCGCTCCTCTAGATAGGCATATATGGAAACTACATTCAACCGGTAATAGAGCGGTAACAGCACCTTGGCAATGACCGCATATCCAAGCGTATACCCCAAAATCATCTGGAAATAGTAAAAAAAGCTATTTCCAACTTCTCCAGGAACTGAGATAAAGGTGACACCAGAAAGGGAGGCCCCAATCATGCCGAAAGCAACCAAAAACCATGGTGACTGTCTATCACCGGTAAAAAAAGTCTCTGTAGAAACCTTTCTTGTGGTGAGCCAGGAAATTAGAAACAACAGCAAAAAATAACCTCCTATGACGGCTAAAATCAGGGTGATATCCATATGCGATCAGGCTTGAGGACGCTAAAGTTGTGACAATTTATTATCTTTGCAAAATGAAACCACTAGAACATTTGATCGAAATCGAAGAAGACGTACTACTTGAGGAGCAAGTCGACCAAGAGGAGCACGACTTGGTCGTATTCAATGACGATGTGAATACCTTTGAGCATGTAATCCGCATCCTGATGAAAGTGTGTGGTCACACAATGGAACAAGCCGAACAATGTTCCCTTATTATCCATTACAAGGGTAAATGCTCGGTAAGAAAAGGCAGTTTTGCAAAACTGAAACCGATGTGTGAGTCCATCCTAGATGCCGGGATTCAGGCTACAATTGTCTAATTCGGGCCATCGTGAATTTTCCCTCCAAGCTCATAGAAGACGCCGTGGCAGAGATCAGTAGATTACCTGGCATTGGCAAAAAGACGGCCCTAAGGCTGTCTCTTCATCTATTGAAACAAGATGCTTCTGTAGCCACTTCCCTCGCGAAAGCCATCATAGATCTGCGGACTAAGACCAACTATTGCAAGATTTGTCACAACCTATCCGATACGGAGATCTGCCCAATCTGCGGAGGACATCGCAGGGATCACACGGTTATCTGCGTGGTAGAAGACATCCCTGATGTACTTGCGATAGAGAATACTTCCCAATACAATGGTTTATATCACGTGCTCGGTGGGGTGATCTCTCCCATACAGGGAGTGGGACCCGAGAACATCCACATAGACTCCCTAATCGCTCGTGTGGAACGTCCCCATAGCGGAGATCCGGTAAGAGAGATTATTTTGGCACTTCCTGCAACCATGGAAGGAGACACCACTTCTTTCTATCTAAGCCGAAAACTCAAACCCACTGGCACCAAGATCAGTACGATCGCAAGGGGAATACCGGTGGGTGGCGAGCTCGAATTCACCGACGAAGTGACTCTTGGCAGAAGCATCCTGTCCCGTACAAATTATTCGTCTGAATAATTTGGCGAATTCAAATCCATATCTATCTTTGCATTCCCATCAGCGGACGGGCGACCACCTGCAAAATAGTTGGTTACTAGTTCTTATCTAGTTAGAAATAAATTGGGGGATTAGCTCAGTTGGCTAGAGCGTCCCGACACAGGTCGGGAAGGTCAACGGTTCGAATCCGAAGATAATAATGGGGGATTAGCTCAGTTGGCTAGAGCGTCCCGACACAGGTCGGGAAGGTCAGCGGTTCGAATCCGAAGATAACAATGGGGGATTAGCTCAGTTGGCTAGAGCGTCCCGACACAGGTCGGGAAGGTCAACGGTTCGAATCCGAAGATAATAATGGGGGATTAGCTCAGTTGGCTAGAGCGCTACACTGGCAGTGTAGAGGTCATCGGTTCGAATCCGTTATCCTCCACCATTTAAAAAAGTCTTTGACTGAAAGGTCGCGACAGTTGTTGGAGGGTTTATCGTGGCAAACAGACTATATAAAGGTCGGATTAGCTCAGTTGGATAGAGCGTCCCGACACGGGTCGGGAAGGTCATCGGTTCGAATCCGTTATCCTCCACCAGATAAAAAAGTCTTTGACTGAAAGGTCGCGACAG
>NZ_JAFIEU010000009.1 GCF_020832325.1 Lunatimonas sp. | reverse complement strand
AAGCTGTATTCCACCTTTTTTTGGTCTTTTTCTTTGCACAGAATAATGCCAATGGATGGGTTTTCGTGTGGTTTTTTGAGCAAATCATCCAAGGCGGAGAGATAAAAATTCATTTTGCCAATGTATTCAGGTTTGAATTTTCCGCGTTTCAAATCAAAAGCAATGAGGGCCTGCAAACCTCTGTGGAAAAACAACAAGTCGATAAAATATTCATCTTCCTCCACCATGATGCGGTATTGATTTCCCATAAACGAAAAATCGCTGCCCAAAGCCATCAAAAAGTTTTTGATGTTGAGCACAATTTCTCTTTCCAACACACGCTCGTCTATTTCGTCATCAGCATCCTCTAGGTTCACATAATCCAAAAGGTACTGGTCTTTGAACGCTCGAATGGCTTTGTTGGAAATCTCCTCGGGCAGCACTTGATTGAAATTGTTGCTGAGGTTGGTATGCGTGAGGTGACTTTTGTTGTTCAGTTCGGTGCGCAAATGCCTCACCGTCCAATAATTCACCGCAGCTTGTTGGATGTAATACCAACGGTCTTCTTCATCTGTTGTTTTGAGAATGATTTCGTAGTGATGAGAAAAGGAAATAAAGAAAAATTGACGCTTTAATATTTCCGATTTTTCACTGTCATTTTCTTTAAATTCTAGTGGTGTTATTTTGTCCGACACTGTCGGTAAAATTTCCGCTAACCCTTGTATTTGTAATTTGTCCGTCACTGACGAACTAATTTTAAACGACTGGTTCCAAGCTTGATAAAAGATCCTCATCTTCCTGAGATTGGAAGCCGAAAAGCCTCTTAAACCGGGCAATTCTTGTTGCAATCGGGCAGATACAGTGTCTAAAATTTTATCACCCCAAGCGTTTTGTGAAATTTCCAAATCCAAATCGTGCCCAATGGTAAAATACAAGCGTAAAGATTCAGAATTGGCCACTTTAGCCACCAGATATCTGCTGCTGAGTATGCGTTGCTTGAGTTGTTTAATCAGTGAAAGTGTTACCTCCATAATCAGCTCATTTTCAATATATCCATAATCAAGCCTTCGCTTTCTTCTTCTAAGGTTAAAATCTCGGCACTTACTTCTTCTATGCTGCGCAAGGGTTTGTGTTGGTAAAAATACTTGTTAAAACTGATTTCGTAGCCAATTTTGGTTTTGTCTAAGTCAATCCACGATTCATTCACATGCGGTTTAACTTCACGCAGAAAGTAGTCGTGAATACCTTCATTCAGCGGTACATTTTCGCTGTCTCGCAAATCGGTTTGTGTTTCATAAATGATGTATTCGTCCTTTTTACCACTGGGGTAATAACCAAAATCAGGAAGTTGGGCTGCCGTACAATCCAAATGGTGTAAAAGCTGATCCAATTTATCTCCGCTGAGCTTTTCTATTTTCTTGATGACCTTTGCTGCGGTTTCATCGTACCAAGTTACGGCTCCATAAATCTGATTTTTCTCGCTCGCAGAGAGTTTGATTTTTTCAGTTTTCAGCACTCCGTCTACTTTGGCGCTAAAGACGTTGAAATCATTGTATTCCTCCATACCTACTTTTTCTAGAAGTAGGATCGCTATTTCCAGCAAATCTTTTTGCTTTTGCCAAGTGGCTTTGGAAGTAAGCTCTTTACGCTTTTTGGCATTCAAGTCTAAACCACTTTTCTCGCACCATTCCAAGATTTCTTTTTCAAGGGCTTTGATATCTGTATATACATGTTCGCCAAAAGTTTCATAAGCCCATTGCATGGGTTCTTTCAGTGATTTATCAAAACGCAGATCAGCTATGCGCTCGGCTGTGAATTGGGCTTTCAGTCTTGCCGGTCGATCAATGCTTACTTTGTAATAGCCAAAATCAGTATTGTTAAAAACCTTGGCCGCCAGTCCATCCTCACTCTTGCGCTCTATAGCCTTGAAATTCAAATACGCTTCCTGAATTTCATTGACATGCATAGCAGTCAGTTCACAGTTTTTGGCACCCAGGTTTTTTCGAAGCTTGGCAAAGCGCTGGGAGGCATCGATTAAGATGACTTTCCCTTGTCGGTTTGCAGGCTTATGATTGGTCAAAAACCAGATATAGGTAGTTATACCCGTATTGTAAAACAAATTATTGGGCAATTGGACAATACAGTCCAGCCAATCATTCTCGATGATGTGCCTTCGAATATTACTTTCCCCACCACCTGCATCACCTGTAAACAAGCTGGAACCATTATGCACCGAAGCAATGCGGGAACCATGCTCACTTTGGCTTAAGGGCTTCATTTTGTTGACCATTTCCATCAAGAAAAGTAATTGACCATCCGATGACCGTGGCGTAGCATCCACTTCTTCTTCATTGCCCCAATAATCTTTCAGAGAAACTACAAATCGGGGGTCAATAATGTCTTTCCCGTCTTTGATGTACTTGACCTCACTTGCCCAAGACTTTCCATAAGGGGGATTAGACAACATAAAATCAAAGGTGTGACCTGAAAATTCATCCGTAGAAAGTGTGGAACCCACCCGGATATTTTCTGGGTTGTTGCCCTTGATCATCATATCCGACTTACAAATGGCATAGGTCTCGTCATTGATTTCTTTGCCATAGAGATACACATCTCCTATTGCTCGGATGGCTCCTTCTTCGTCTTTGATGAAGTTTTGGGACTCGGTCAACATCCCACCCGAACCACATGCAGGATCGTAAATGGTCATGACAGGTGGCAGTTTGTCTTTGATAGGATCAAAAACGATGTGCGTCATCAGGTCAATCACTTCTCTTGGAGTGAAGTGTTCCCCCGCTTCTTCATTGTTTTCCTCGTTAAACTTCCGGATCAGCTCTTCGAACACATAGCCCATTCCTAAGTTGGAAAGCGGTGGTAATTTTCTTCCATCAGGATCTTCCTTTTCAAAAGGTGTTAGGTTGATAGAAGAAGAAGTAAATTTCTCCAATACATCCAACAAGACATCTTTGGATGCCATGTGTCTGATTTGGCTTTTGAGCTTAAACTTCTCAATGATTTCCTTCACATTAGGACTGAAACCGTTCAGGTAGTCCTCAAAGTTGGCTTGCAAAATTTGTTGGCTATTGGTAGCCGTATCATACAGCCTTTGCAAGGTCCATTCACTCGTATTATAAAACACATAACCACTTGCATCCCTTAGACCCGTTTCATCCCACTCGGTAAATCCTGCTTCATCTCTCTGGAAAGCCAATTCTTCCATCACCGCTTCTTTGGTCGGTTCAAGCAAGGCATCCAATCTCCTCAACACGACCATGGGCAAGATGACATCTCTGTATTTTCCTCTGACATACACGTCTCTTAGACAATCGTCAGCTATGGACCAGATGAAGGAAATTAGTCGGTTGTGTACGGTTTGGTTCATAATTCAATTTTTATTAGGCTAGTTTTTAATTCGTTGGTTCGGCCATATTTCTGTTGGTATATTTTATTCTTCTCCGAAATAGTCACTGTCAATTTTTTTAAGTTCATAAGTCTGCTGTGTTGTGCAACCTAGGTTATAGTCAATCATTAGTTGAGCCAACTGTTCACCGTCTATGAGAACAATCTTTGTTTCATTTCTTGGCATGTATTCCAATGCTTCTTTAGTAAAATTGGAAGTGGTTATGAAAATTCCTTTCTTGGCACCTTGTCCGGCAAGTGCGCCAACAAATTTTTGAAGTTCAGGTCGTCCAACGACATTACCCGGTCTCCAACGTTTGGCTTGAATGTAAATAATATCAAGTCCGAGTTTATCTTCTTTTATCGTTCCATCAATTCCCTCGTCACCACTTTTCCCCATTGCTTTACCTGCGTCTTTGATTGAACCTCCGTACCCCATCTTTACCAAAAGCTCAACTACCAACCGCTCGAAAAAAGCAGGAGAGAGTTCGACAACTTTGTTAAGTAATTCAGATGCTAGGGATTTTCTTATTCGTTGATAAGCTTTGTCCAAACTCTCTTCGGGTGTCTGTTCGCTATTTTCAATAATTGTAGATTCCCCTTCTACCGTTTCATTGTTTCTTGAAGCGCTTTGAAATTCCAAAAATGCAGGAAACTGCCTTAAATATTTTGCGTCAACACGGACTGGGTTTTCTGCTAGGGTCTGTCTCCCAAGGTCGGTAATTACAAATGTCGCTCGTTTCGGAGAGTCAAGCAGTCCTGCCTTTTTTAAATAGGTCTTTGCCCAACCAACTCTATTGTCAAAAATGGCTTGGTTACCACTTGCTAAAAGTTCTCTTCTTTCTTCGTCCGTTACTTCAAATTCAATTGCCAAACTTTCAATCAAGTCTCTGTATTTGTGTTCTTGTCCGTCTGAAACAAGTTTTAGTAAAGGAAGCATTAAGGTTTGGTAATCTGGTATCATATATTTTCTTTTTGTGATCTGTATGGAAATTCACTTTTGTATTTTTGCCAAAATATTCCTCCATTTATCTCCAGTACATGTTCTTTAAAAAAAGTTAACTGTCTCTTCTTTTATAGCTTCAATTGCCCCCAAAACAGCCAAACTATCCAATCTCTAAAACTAACCTTTTCTGTTCCAATAAAAAATACCCTAATCGGGGTAATTTGCAGGACGAATTGGCCTGATACGATGTTCCAAGACTCCTTTGATAGGAAAACAGCCCGTAGCTAGCCCTAAGAGCTCAAAAATGTCCAGTTAAAAAAAGTGCCAAACGCAGCACCACTTCAGCCAACCTGCTCCAGTGTCTTCCAAACCTGATACATGGCCCTGGGCACATGAAAACAGCCCTTCCATTTCCCTCCTTTAAGCGTCAACAGCGGATTGCCACGCCGGTCCAGGTAGCCAAACCACTCGCCATACACCGGATCGGCAAAATGCTTCCAGCAATAATCATGAATTCGTAAAAACCATTCGGCGCATCGCTTGTCCCCGGTAAGCCGGTACCCCTTTGCCAAGGCAACCAAAGTCTCCAGATGAACCCACCAAAGCTTCTGATCCCATTCCAACTGCTGGGGAGGATATCCTTTGACATCCTTAAAATAAACAATACCTTCAAATTCTGGATCCCACCCGTACTCAATCAGGCTAATGGTCACATCGACGGCCGTTTTTATCAGTTCGCGATCATCTGTCCGAAGCGCCAGATCCATCATAAACCACATCGCCTCAATCCCGTGCCCCGGATTGATCAGCCTCCCTTCAAAACTATCACTTTTACCACCGTCCGGATATAGGTTTTCATAGACCAAGAGCTGTTCCCGATCTAAAAACACCTCCATCACCTCGTGCTTGCATTGCGCCAAGGTCTCCTCCACCAAATCGGGCTCCAACAGCGGCTCCAGCTCCAGGCACAGATTGCTAAGTATCATCGGCAGGGAAAACCCCTTCAAAGGGCGGGTGCCGGGATAGGTTTTGTTGTACTTCCCCTTTGGGTTTTCCTGACGGGAGAGGATATTGGAAAAAGTGCGTTTGGCTAAATCTAGACTTTCCTCGTCCCCCGCAGCGAGTCCGTATTGACTGAAAGCCATCGCCGCAAAGCAATCCGAAAAGATATTGTAAGGTTGCACCAAGGGGGCACCCTCGCGGGTGAGCGAAAAGTAGAAATTTCCATCCCCGTCCATGCCGAACTTTTTCAGGAAATCCACGCCCAGCTTGGCCTGCTGTATCCAGCTCTCGTTGTTTGCCACGTTTCGGTAAAGCATCGAATAGGTCCAGGCTTGCCTTCCCTGTAGCCATACAAACTTGTCGGTATCGAACACCCTACCATCCCGCTGAAGACAAGTGTAATACCCCCCATTCACCTCATCCGGCGAATACGTATCCCAAAACGGGATCACATCGTCCAATAATGCGTTCTTGTACAGACTACTCAGTTCTCTTGCCTTATCCATCATCGAATCAGCTCGCTAAGGGGTATAATCTGAAAAGTCATATTTGCCTGGCTGCTCTCATACAGGATACCGAGATGGTCTTTATCGATCATGGTCAGGCAGGTATATCCCCATCCTATTCCCTCATCCAACAGCAACTGATTTGCCTCCGGCCAGGATTTCCCTTCGTCAAAGCTGGTTTTGATGGTGATGTTGTATCTCCCGTCAGTGGTATTGGGATTGGAGAAAAAGAAAACCGGAGCGTCCTGGGCATATGGATTGGTGATGATACTCGCCATGCAGATAGGTTCCACCAATGCACTTCGGTGTGAAACATGCTCTTCCCATGTTTCACCCAAGTCCTTGGTCACCATGACCGCGCGGGATCCGCCCCGATCATCGCGCATGTTCAACAGGATGGATCCATCGCTCAGTTCCACCACTTGGGCTTCGGTGGTGTGGCTACGAGCTCCTTTGCCCATGTGCCAGGTAGCTCCCTGGTCTTTGCTGTAAATAATGGTGCTATGGGGTACTTTTTCCGCATCCTTGTACTGTCCGGCAAATACCAGGGTACCATCACGCATGGTAATACCTCTGCCAGGACCGGCCAAAAACAGGTGCCAGGAAGGGTCTTTCAAAGATGAAGTCACGTTTACCGGGTCTGACCAGGTCATGCCGTCGTCCTCGGATTTCACCACCACCAACTGACCGGTTTCCTCCGGCTTCATACCCGGCTGTGAACTGTTCCATGCGGCCTCCGCAGGCTTTCCATGCATCCAAAGAGCTACCACCCAAATGGTACCGGTATTTTCATCCACCAAGATCGCGGGATCACCTACGCCATTTTGGTCCTGTGGCAAGCCTCCCCATTCGCCCATGTCAATGATGGTTTTCATAGGCTCCCAGGTTTCTCCACCGTCCGTACTACGGCTAAGCCCAACGTCCACATGCCCCTGCAAATCATTAGATCTTTCCCAGCGGATGTCGTATACGGCCAACAACGTTCCTTCCATTGATGTGGCTAATCCAGGAATCCGAAAGGAATGTACGCCATCGTCTCCGTGATGCCGCAGGGCTTTTGCCAGTCTCCATTCAGAAAATGTATCCGCAGCCCGGGGAACCGCTTTTTCTCCTCCCCATTCCAGAAAATCGACATGCAACTGTATCTTTTCCAAAAGCGAGGCTGCACTGGAAGGCTGTACCTGAAGCAAAAATGACCTGCCCTGATCCCGTTCGTTACCGGATAGTGGAATGGACAGCGATCCGGAAACGGTCCGATCGGAAAATACCTCTTTCAGTTCCTCGCCCACTTTTTCCATCAGAACCACCCGATCCAGGGGTGTATCGGAGCTGAAGGTAAGGCGAAGCTGCTTGAGTTCCCCGGCAATCTCCCGGTCAATCTCCAGCTCCCCCACCGTAGTCAAGCGTCCCTGAATAACTGGAATGCGTTTTATTTGCCAAACCGCTTTATCGGTCACTAAATAAGCAGTCTTTTCTTGGCAACCATAAAACGTCACCAAACAGGCAATCACAAAAAAACGGATAAATAGTCTTGTCATACGAAATTAGCTACCTTCCGGTAGGTTATAGGTTCACATTATCTCCTCAAAAAAACCCAACTGGGTGAGTTCCTTTTCAAGCGCTAGGATTCGCTCTTTGCTCAAAGGTACAACAGGCGCCCGAAACGGCCCAAAGTCAAAGCCGCATAAACCTAAAATAGCCTTTCCGGTCGCCGGTCCCCCATACTTTCCATATAGTGCAATAAAGTCGATGGATTTTTGCTGCAAGCGTAGGGCTGCTTCCATATCGCCCCTCTCGTAGGCTTCCTGTATCCTGAGGTAGAGGGGGGCTGCAAAATTATAGGTACTGCCTACAGCACCCTTTGCTCCCATGGATAGCCCCGCCAAAAACAGCTCGTCCCAACCCCAGAGTACATCGTACCTACTACCGTCAAACCGAAGGCATCGGTTAAACTCCATCAAATCGTTGTGTGTATACTTAATCCCGGCAAAATTGGGGATGCGGTCACCCACCTGCTCCAGGAGTTCCAACATGGGCAATTCCACCCTCGTTAGCAGGGGAATATGGTAAAAATATAGGGGCAATTCTCCGGCCGCTTCGGCTATGGGCAGCATGTAGTCGATGAGTTGGCCTACATTAGAGGGCCTAAAGTAATAGGGAGCGGTGACGGCTGTACCATATATACCCTGTTTCCGGGCAGCATTTGCTAGAACGATCGCCTCCCGCTGATTGGTTCCGGACAGCATCATCATCACTTTAAAAGAGTCTTGCTGGAAGGCGGCATACGCTTCGAGCAATCGCAGTTTTTCGGTAAGAAGCAACGAGGCACTTTCACCGGTGGTACCCGCTATAAATACCCCCTTGACTCCCCCAAACCGAAGACGCTCGACTAGTGGGGGAATCGCAGAGAGATTCAGTTCGCCGAACGAATCGTAGGGCGTAAATGTGGCCGCAATCAAACCGGATATTTTAGGGTGCATCATAGACTTTTTTTACCAAAAATAGCCCAAAAAAACATCCCGTGCTAAACCGAGATTTTTATTACCTCACTTTTACAGAATGATTACCTCATTGTTACTGAAAGAATCGTACCCCTTTTTGGTCATTTGAGGAGAAGTATTTGAAAGATTTGGCCACCTTCCTGCAAGATTTCTCCACCTTTTCCGCCCTCCCTTTCTGTAATTTTATCGAAGCAACATCAAACTAATTTTCGTATGAAGAAAAAATATTACTTGATCACGGTCTTATTGATCTGTATTGCTGCCATCGCGCAGGCGCAGACTAGGACCGTCAGAGGAACCGTCCTCTCGCAGGAGGACAACAATCCCATCCCTGGGGTTTCGGTTCTTGTTAAAGGTACGGGAACGGGTACAGCCACTGATATAGATGGCAATTACTCTGTGAGCGTTTCCGGTGAAAACGCCGTATTGGTGTTTTCATTTGTCGGATTGGAAGCACAGGAAGTCTCCGTCGGCAATCAGTCCATTATCAATGTATCCCTCAAGGCCGATATGGGCCAGCTAGGTGAAGTCGTGGTAGTCGGATATGGAACGAGCCGAAGAGCTGACCTTACCACCTCGATTGGACAGCTCGAAGACGTACAGGCAACGGTGAATCGACCTATTTCCAGTGTACAAGATATGTTACAAGGGCAAATCGCCGGTGTGACCGTCGTAGCTGGTTCAGGTGATCCCGGAGCTACGCCCCGCGTTGTTATTCGAGGTGTGGGCACTTTCGGAAATGAGTCCCCTCTATATGTAGTAGACGGCATGCCTTATTATGGGGGTAGAATAAATCCCAACGACATTGAAAGCATGGTAGTGTTAAAGGATGCCGCGGCTGCTGCCATTTACGGTGCACAGGCAGCTTCCGGCGTCATTGTGATCACCACCAAAAGTGGCAAGAGCGGTGCTCCAAAAGTCAGTGTAGATTTTTACCAAGGCATGCAATCTGCCTATCAAACGCCTGAGGCACTGAATGCGCAGGAGTACTCTGCTGCTTATCGAGCAGCTGCAGCTCATGCAGGAGCAGTGCCCCAATCGGCTCACGATCCTTTGCTAAACCCATGGAGCCAAGTCACCCGAACAGTGTGGATGGATGAGATCTTCCGCACCGGAGCCATTACCAACGCCAACATCCAACTCAGCGGAGGCAGCGACCGAGGAAGGTACAGCACCTCGTTTGGTTATCACAACAAAGAGGGTATTTTGCTAAACACCAACTACGAATTGTTTTCTTTCCGTCTGAAGTCCGAATACGACCTGACAGATAAATTTCGGGTTGGTCAAAATGTATACTTCAACCACTCCACCTCCAGAGGCATCAACACCAGTAGTAGCTACAGCGGAGCAATTATCAATGCGATCTACATGAACCCTGCGGCTCCGGTTTACGATGAGTTTGGACAGTTTCACGGAACCGTACCTTTTGAGCTCTCGCAGTTTGCAGGCGCCTATGGAGACACCTACAATCCAGTATCTCTATTGTTACGGCCCACGATTCAGAATCCCCGTACAAACATCAATGCCATCGCCTATGCAGAGTACGACCTCTTAGAAAACCTAACCTTCAAGTCAAGCTTTTCCATCGATCTATGGAATTGGAGTGACAAGAACTTTAGCCCAAGAGCACCGGAGATCGGAAGACCCAGCAACATGAACTTCCTAAACCAAGGAGCAGGCAGCAGCAACCGTTGGATCTGGGATCAGCAACTAAACTATAATAAGTCCTTCGACAAGCACAATCTGGGGGTTACCGCCGTATACACAGCGCAATTTAGAAAGGAAGAAGCCTTTAGTTTTCAGGTCCAGGACTTCGACCGGGAAGACGACTGGTTCCAATACGCTAGCAATGCCACCACTATTTTGAGGGTACCCGATGCATATGGAAACGAAGATGCGCTAACCTCCGCCATCGGAAGATTGACCTATGACTTCGACGACCGTTATTTCTTTATGGGTAGTGTGCGAAGAGATCAGACCTCCAGGCTTCACGCCAACACAAAAACCGACTTTTTTCCGGCCGTCTCCGGCTCATGGAAGATTTCCTCGGAGAGCTTCTTCAATTCATCGCTGATCAACCTACTAAAACTAAGGGGATCATGGGGCCAGATTGGTAACATCGCTTCAGTGGGCTTGTACGCATTCAACATTCCATTGGCTTCGGGCAATAATGTGATTTTGGGCGAACCCGGCACACGTAACCGGCATGTATCGCTAAACGAAATGTCAAACTCCAACCTACGTTGGGAGCGTTCAGAAACAGCCAACATCGGATTGGATGCAGCACTTTTGGGCAATCGGTTGAATTTCACCGCAGAATACTACGAGAAGTATACCCGAGGATTGATTTTGAGAAACGATCCGGATCCGCACTCAGGTGTTCCTACCGGTGCACTTTCCAATGTGGGTACGGTGTTGAATAAGGGTATTGAGCTCAGTGCCTCTTACCATGGCGAAATCGGGCAGCTACGCTACCGCGTGAATGGAAACTTCTCTACCATCTACAATGAATTGCTCGATTTGGACGAGTTTACGAACGATTTCATCATGCACGGAAACGACCTTAGAGGAACCATCCGCCCCTTCAGAAGTGAACCTGGACAGCCTTTGTATTCCTACCACCTGATTCCTCACGATGGCATCTTTCAAAACCAAGCACAAATAGAGGCCTATGTAAATGCCAATGGAACGAAGATACAACCCAATGCTAGGCCCGGAGACCTGATATTCCGAGATGTAAACGGAGATGGTAGAATTTCCGATGACGACCGGATATTTATGGGAAATGCCATGCCGGATTTTACCTATGGGCTCAATCTAAACCTAGAGTACAAAAACTTTGATCTCTCCATTTTCGGTCAGGGTGTAGGCGGCGTGATGCTTTTTAATGGATACAAGCACACCGCATACAATGCCGGTCTACAAGGATACAACTTAGATAGAAGGGTACTGGAAGCCTGGTCGCCCACTAACCCCAACGCAACCATCCCGGTACTATCTACCCAAGATCCTAACGGTAACTTCGGACAGCCCTCCGATTGGTACTTGGAAAAAGGTGACTATTTCCGGGTAAGGAACCTAACCATTGGCTACAATGTACCTAGCAATCTGATGAGCCGCCTTAGAAACGGAGCAGATGTCCGATTCTACATCTCCGCAGAAAACCTGGTTACCTTCTCTCCCTACTCTGGTATAGACCCCGAAGTGGGTTCTGGAGCCGTGATCGACAACGGTACCTTCCCGGTGCCAAGAACCTTCTCTGCAGGATTTAATCTGAACTTTTAACCAGGCAATCGATAATAATTATGAAAAAGATAATCATACCTTTCTTGGTGTTGGCTGGGATGCTCAGTGCGTGCAGCGACACCTTCACAGAACTTACCCCCTTGGGAAGTCCTACCTCCGGTAACTTCTGGGCTTCAGAAGAGGACGCGATAACGGCCGTAAATGGGTTGTACCAACACTGGGACGACGACAACCTTTTTGGTCGGGGATTCATGTACCTGATAGCCGCCTCCGACGACATCATGCAAGGCAGAACCGATGCGGCCGCTGCTGCTATACGAAACTTTCAAGCTACTGGGCAAGAAGGCCGAATGGCCCCCATATATCCTCGCATGTATACAGTGATACAGCGTGCCAATAACATCATCCGGTACGTTCCTTCCATGAACATTCCAGAGAGCTTAAAGAATCGTGTGCTTGGCGAAGCGTATTTTATGCGAGGCCACACGTACTTTTGGCTTGCTCCCCGATTTGCCGATCACCGAGCCGGTATTCCCATTGTGACGGAGGAAAACATGGAGGATCTTTCCTTCACTAGGCCTGCCAGCATTGTGGATAATTTCCGTCAAATTGAATCTGACCTGTTGCGCGCGGCTGAATTGTTGCCGTATTTCACCACCTACTCCAATAGAGATTTGGGCAGGGCGCACAAGGATGCCGCACACGCCTTCTTGGCGAAAACGTACTTGTATTGGGCACATCACGATGCGAGCAAATGGGCCAGCGTAGTGACCTACGCCGATATGGTAATCAACTCCCCAACGGGACGGACATTGATCAATACCGGAAACCCAGCTGAGGATTTTGCCAGTGTATTCTATGTGGACAACAACTTCTCCTCGGAGTACGTGTTTTCTACCGTTTCCAGCAATGAACGGGGTCAAATTCTCCCTGGCGTGATGTTGGAAAACACCGGTTGGGGCCTTTATAATGGATGGGGTACCTTTTCTGCTACGCAGGAACTGTACGATGCCTTTGAAGAGGGGGATCACCGAAGGAGAGCCACCCTCTTGGAATTTGGCGACGAGTTTATGTTTTTGGGCAATCCAAGAAGGTACTACTCGGGGAACTCCTGGACAGGCTTGCAGATCAATAAATACATGCACCCTTACCGATTCCCCGAAGAGGTACACTTGAATCCCAACGGCAACTACGTAACCACCAACCTGAATATCCCGCTGATCCGATTTGCCGAGATCCTATTGATGAAATCGGAGGCTCTGATCATGCAAAACCAAAATGGGGACGCACCTCTAAACCAAGTGCGGCAACGTGCAGGGCTGGCGCCGAAAACCAACGCTACCTTACAAGACCTGAAGCAAGAACGCCGGGTAGAATTGGCTGCGGAATACGCCGATCGTCATATCGACCTGATTCGATGGGGTGATGCCCGAGCTGCCTACGCAAGGCCTGCTACCGGAAGAAACCACTTCAATAAAACAGATCCCGATTCCGGATTTGAATTGTACGAAGTATGGCCGGCCAGAACATTCAACCCGGAGATACATCACGTATGGCCTATACCACCCAATACGGTAGCCATATCCGGTATTTCCCAAAACCAAGGTTGGTAAATCAATCACCCAAAGCACAAGCCACGGAGTGATACCACTCACGGGCTTGTGACTTTAAATCAAAAACTTATGAAGCAATCTATCAGTTTATTGATCCTAGCGGTCATAATTCTATTTACCGGATGCCAGTCAGACGACAGCATAACCGTAGATGACCGCTTGTTAGGCCAAGAAGTGAAATTCTCCCATATCAATCCAAGAACAGGAGCACCCTACACGGGCAATGACGACCGCCCTTTCAACGAGTTTCAGGATTTCTATAGAAGCAACATGAACGTGGAGCTCGATATCGAATCTACGTACGAAATAGAACGCATCGAAGTAGTTAGTCTGCTGAAGCGGGAATTATTGGCAACCCTTCAAGTCAATGGTACAAGTGCAAGCTTTTCCCACCCGGTAGCAAATCTGAACGTTCCCTTCGCCCAAAGTTCACCGTTGCTTTTTCACGTATACTTCAATGACCGCGGTGTAAAAGGATTTGACTATCCCTCCATGAAATCCTACACCTACTTGGTCAGTGATGACGTCCCCTCCCCTGTAAGCTTTAAGCGAGCGGACGGTTCCATCACCGAAATCAAAACAACCTCTGTGAATGTCGGCGGCTTGGCCCCAGCGCCCCAAAATGGCGGTATCATCGCTACCTTCAAACCAAACGAAATTTCATGTCTCCAACTGGAAAACGCCAACTACCTAAAATTCGGCAATAACCGCAGTTTCTCCTTTAGTTTTTGGTTCCGATCGGATCACAATATCAGTGACCCTGCCATGATTGGCACCATGAACTGGAACAGCTCAAACAATACCGGCTGGGTACTGGCTTATAGACGTGGAAACCTCCGCCTCGTAGCCGGGGAAGCAGGAGTTGGTAAAGTGGATTTTGCAGAGCCCAGCGAAGGCGAAGGAGGCACTCCTTGGATGACGGGCCAATGGCATTTCGTTACCTGTGTGCTCAATCGAGCAGGCAGCGCTTCGATCTATGTGGATGGAAAGCTAAGTGCTGAACGTCCCATGACACAAACGAACTTGGATAACGAAAACCCCATTCACATCAACCAAGATGGCACGGGAACTTACGGAGACAGACTTGGCGCGGCCTATCGAAAAATCGTAATTTATGATTACGCCCTGACTTCCCAGCAGGTCCTAGCGGAATACGAAGCCTCGAAAATCAACTAAATTCCATTATTTTTGACAACGGTGGCCTTCTGTGCAGCAGCGGGCCACCGTTTTTCATATCCAACCCCCATGCTATGTTGCAGGAAATTAAAAACTGTTGTTTATTTCTAGTCGCGTCATTTCTCTCTGCATTAACATGCCTTGCGCAAGGAGAAACAAAAATCCACAGCCATAATGATTATATCCGTAATGCCCCTTTCTGGGAGGCCTATGCAAACGGTCTGGAATCCATCGAAGCGGATGTCATTCTATTGGACGGAAAGCTATATGTAGCCCATGAAAAGGAGAGCATTTCAACGGAAAGAACTCTCCAAAGCCTGTATCTGGAGCCTATTCGTCAGGCCTATACACTCCAAATTCAAAATCGAAAACCCTTTCAACTCCTTATCGACATCAAAACAGAGGCCTATTCCACTCTGGAAAAAATCAGCGAACAGCTCGAACAATACCCAGAGCTGTTCGGAGGGAATGGAACTACACCTATGGTCACCGCGGTCATTTCAGGTAATAGGCCCAAACCGGAGGACTACCGAAATTACCCAGATCACATCTTATTTGATTACCAAAGTATCACGGATACCGCCAACCTTCCCCTAGAGAAGATCGCACTGTTTAGCCTAAGTTTTAGGAGTTTTTCGGATTGGAATGGCAAAGGACGTCTGATTGACGAGCACGAGGAACGGTTAAAGAAGGCCATCGCTGTGGCACACTCCTTTGGCAAGCCCTTTAGGTTTTGGGCCACTCCCGACAGCAAGACAGCCTGGAAAGCACTTAAAGAACTCGGGGTGGATTATATCAACACCGATATGCCCTACCAAGCTAGGGAGTACCTATCTACCTTGGAGGATCGCCTGTATATTAGTCCAAACGTTCGAGCCATTTACAAACCTACCTTTGCCAACGACGGCATCCAAGCCCCGGTGAAAAATATCATCTTATTGATCGGCGATGGGTTTGGCCTCGCGCAGTTTGCCGCGGCCCTGTATGCCAACCAAAATCAGCTAAGCCTGGCCACCATGCAACACCTGGGGCTCATCAAAACCCAATCTTCGGACGACTTTACTACTGACTCGGCCGCAGCCGGTACCGCAATTGCCACCGGACAAAAAGTTAAGAATCGAAGCGTTGGTGCACTGCCGGACGGATCGCCCGCGCAAAACCTTCCGGAATACCTACAGCAGTACCGGTTTCAAACCGGCATTGTTACGACCGATAACCTGACGGGAGCTACGCCGGGTGCCTTCTACGCACACCGTACGGAACGGGATTTGATCCAGGAGATCGCTAGTGATCTCTCTAAAAGTCCCCTAAATCTCTTTATTGGCGGAGGAAAGAACGACTTTATCCGCTATGGAAATTCGGAGCTGGAAAATCTGGAGCAAGCTGGATTTCAATTGGTACATAGCCTGAACGAACTGGCTGACTATACCGGCGAACGGGTAGGCTATTTCGCGTCAAACCACAGCTTGCCAAAAGTCGCTCAGGGAAGAAAAGGCTTCCTTAAAAACGCTTTATCGGCCTCACTGTCTCATTTTTCCCAAAAAGATGCTCCCTTCTTCCTAATGGTAGAAGGTGCGTACATCGATTCGGGAGGCCATGCCAATCATGCCGAAACCGTGGTGGAAGAAGGGATTGATTTCGACGAGGCCGTAGCGGAAGCCCTTCGATTTGCGGACGAAAATGGAGAAACGTTGGTAATCGTTACCGCTGACCACGAAACCGGTGGCATAACGTTGCCACAGGGAAACATCCAAAGAGGACAGGTAGAACTGGAATTCTCCACCCAGGACCACACAGGCATTCCAGTGCCTGTATTTGCCTATGGACCCCATGCAAATAGCTTTCAGGGAGTATACGAAAACACAGCTATCTTTCACAAGATACTCGAAATCGTGGAACGGTATGTAGGTGGAAATTGACCACACCCCCCACTTGATGTGTATCCAAGGATCCATCAAGTGGGCCTATGAACGATTTGTTGCCCCTATCAATGAACCATACCACAAAAGTGGCACCTAGATACACAGCAGCAAGGGTAACCTTATTGCCTGACACACCATTTTAGACGCTCCTCTTTTTGATGTCTAGGTCAAAATCATCGGTTTTGTTTACCAAATCCTTCGATAACTTAGTATTTTTGCCGCAAAAATGATGAAATTCATTCGGCTTATATACAGCGTGTATGCCATCTTGGTATTTAATATCTTGATGGTGGCAATGGGACTATTTATCCTCATACCGTCTCTTTTCCCTCCCAAGGGTATCCGGGTATCCTTTTTCTTCATTCGCCTCTGGGCCAAGTGGTGGTCGTTTTTAGTGGGTATCCGGTTTCAGGTGGAGGGAATGGAACACATCGACCGTAGCCTAGCCTACATCTATACATTCAATCACCGATCTTTTTTGGACGCTCCGGTTATTCCGATGTCCATCCCCCAGGAAATTCGCGCACTTGGAAAAAAGGAGTTGAAGAAAATCCCACTCTTTGGGTGGGTCATTTCTCCGTATGCAGTTTGGGTGGATCGTAAAAACCCGGAGTCACGCGAAAAAAGTATCCAAAAATTGAATCAATTTCTCTCTGAAGGCCACTCCATCGTTGTCGCCCCCGAAGGCACCCGAAACGATTCGGACCAAACGTTGCTGCCGTTTTTCAACGGTGCCTTTCGGCTATCCATAGAAACCCAGACACCTTTGCTTCCTATGGCCATCATTGGATCCGAAAAGGTGATGCCGAAGGGTTCTTTATGGATGTGGCCTGGCACCGTCCGTATCTATTTTTCGGCGCCGATATTTCCACCAAGGGACCTTCGGGCAGCAGATATCGAAACCCTCAAAGAAAAGTGCTTCAACCGACTGGAAGCGATGATTCTTACCCACGAGTAAATGTAGGTTGTGTAATTTTTATCACCAATCCTCCTGCGCTAAGGCCATACCTTTGAACGTGAAACCGTTAAAAGGGAAGCCATGGAAAACAATGCCTCCATTAAAGCACCTCTGAGCATGCAAGATTTTCAAAACCTACTTGCTGAAAATCAGGGGGTGCTTTTTTACTTCTACAGCGAATCCTGCGGCGTTTGTAAGGTCCTTTTTCCGAAAATCAGCGCGCTGATGGAAAGTGAATTTCCCAACTTGAAGTTCATTCCGCTTTCAGCCAATGACCAAAAGGAACTGGCCTACCAACTACGTATGGCCTCCGTTCCGGGGATTATCGGTTTCTTAGAAGGAAAAGAGTTTTTCCGAAGCAATGGGCTGATCAGCATGGGGGAATTCCACCATCGGATAAGCCGCCCATATAGCTTCTTCTTCGATAACTAATCAGATCCGCACTGCCCACGGAAACACCTAGCTCAATGCCGTCTTCGCCGCTGATTTTGTTGGGGATTTTTCTTTTTTTCCACCGCCTGTTGTTTCATCACACCTTCAAATTCATAGGGGTGATTTTGCACAACTGGAATTTTTTTACCAATTAATTTCTCGATATCCTTAAGGTCCTTCAGCTCTTCTGCATCACAGAATGACATGGCAACGCCCGAGTTCCCTGCCCTTCCCGTTCGTCCGATTCTGTGTACATACGTTTCGGGAATATTGGGTAGGTCAAAGTTGAACACATTGGCCAATTCATCTATATCAATGCCTCTTGCCGCTATATCCGTGGCTACAAGTACCTGCAGCTTGCCACTTTTAAAATCCTTTAACGCATTCTGTCTTGCATTTTGGCTTTTGTTACCGTGGATGGCAGCAGCTTTTACATTTTCCTTCACAAGAAATTTGACTACTTTGTCCGCTCCATGTTTGGTGCGGGTAAATACCAATGCCGAACCGATGTTTTTATCCTTTAAAAGGTGTAGCAACAATTTTGGTTTGTCTGCTTTGTAGGTGAGAAAAAGCTGTTGCTGGATTTTGTCCACCGTGGAAGAAGGAGGAGTAACTTCCACAAAAGCCGGCTTTGTCAATAAAGTATCGGCAAGTTTTTGGATTTCAGGTGGCATGGTAGCCGAGAAAAACAAGGTCTGTCTTTTCTGGGGAAGCAGCGCAATGATTTTTTTCACATCGTGTATAAAACCCATGTCCAACATCCTGTCTGCCTCATCCAAGACAAAGATTTCCAGGTTCCTAAGATCTACAAACCGCTGATTGATCAGATCGAGCAACCTGCCAGGAGTGGCTACCAAAACCTCTACCCCTCTTTTGAGGGCATTGGTTTGATGGAGTTGTGAGACACCTCCAAAAATTACCGTATGCCGGATACCGGCAAACTTTCCGTAGGCAGCGAAACTTTCGTCTATTTGTATAGCCAACTCCCTCGTAGGAGTCAAAATCAGCGCCTTGATTCCCGGCCTTTTTTGTTTCTGTAGGCTCAGCAATTGGATGATAGGTATGGCAAAGGCGGCGGTTTTTCCGGTGCCTGTCTGGGCGCAACCAAGCAGGTCCCTGCCACCCAATACGAGGGGGATTGCCTGTTGCTGAATGGGTGTGGGGGTGGTGTATCCTTCGTTGGCTACAGCCTTGAGGATAGAGTCAATTATTCCTAAATTTTTGAATGGCATAAAGGCCTTGTGATAATGGGCCGGGTGAGATGTTGTATGGTCCTTTCCGGCGGGAGATTGATTAAAAGCTGCCTACAACTGGCCCTGCTTTATTATAAAGTAATACAAAGGTAGGCATTTTTGGGAAGGAAAGTAACATAATTTTTATCTGAGGCGAGCGATGAATTCACTTCCCTCCATTTTTACAACTTACTTCGAATCCAAAACCCCTTTAAGCCAATATGCTTGCACATGTGGAGTCGGATGCGAAGGGAAAGCCAAGACGTGCTTGCGGCTTAGTAGCACAAAAAATAGTTGAACCAGAAGAGTAGACAGTACGGAGAAGAGGAGATTGAAAAACATCAACAATGAAAAAAACAAAAGAACAATTACAGCATGCGCTTTTTTCTGCCAGGAATACACTAATTTCCACTGATAAAATTAAATAATTTGTGTTAATTTGTGCTTTGGTGGCAGGAACATAATCAGGTTACTTTTTAGTTGCAAATTGGTTTCCGTAGAGTTTGTCCTTCGTCACAACATTTGCTTTGGCCATGAAT
The DNA here is from genome assembly GCF_020832325.1 of Lunatimonas sp. Classification (GTDB taxonomy): domain Bacteria; phylum Bacteroidota; class Bacteroidia; order Cytophagales; family Cyclobacteriaceae; genus Lunatimonas. The sequence continues at coordinate 3,391 of NZ_JAFIEU010000009.1, read as the reverse complement.
TATGAAGTTGAAAAAAGCCTTATTTGTTCTCCTTTCCATTTTATTCTATCAAGTTGCTAGGGCGCAAGACTCACTTCATTTAAACAAAGGCACCTTTAAGGAATTAGGATTCATTGCAGGTTATAACTACAATTTTGAAGACTCCAATTCAAGAAATTATCATCTATTGGAATTCGGCCTAATAAAATCAACTTATAATAATTACCATCACCCTATAAGCTCATCTATTTACTTTTCAAATGAATTCGGACTAAATACAAAAAACTTCATATGGGGACCAAAAGCAGGAGCATATGTGGGTTTTTGGATGTTTACATTTGGAGCCGAAACAATTTACTACTCCGACTTTCACCAAGGTTCCCTTAGACTAGTTCCATACTTAGGAATAGGAGGCCATTTGTTTAAGTTGACTATTAATCCTCATTTGAAACTAATAAACAAGGATTTTCTGCCAAATACGGGAAATTTTAACCTAACTATAAGATCCCTTATAGTTAAAAAGGAAAAACTAAATTAACAATCGCATAAACGAATAAAGGATATACTTTTGGGTTAACCTAAGTGACACTATCAACGTTTATACTAATGGTATCCAATATAATAGAAGTAACAAGTAAAGTTATTTACGCTCTTTCCCCTCACGGACAACCCCTGAGAAACCAGGCCAAGTTATGCTGCCTGCTAACGCCTCAGGTCTGCCGATTCTATCTCGGAACTACCCCAGCGGGAAAGAAATCCTTAGAAATTAGTATACCCTCTGCAATAGTATGGTATATTGCATACCAAATGGCCATGCTAAACACACACTTTGTAAATAAATTATAGTGGCTAAATTTGTAAACTTAAGCTTTGTGCTTTCCAGCAAATTTGGTGCAACCCAGCAAGAAATTGCTTCGAAAGCCAGTACAAGTCCTATACACAAAACGTTGGTATAATTTTGGGTCCAAAATATGAAAACCTTTCTTTTAGTTACTTTAATGATTGCCTATCATCAATCATTTTCACAATAATTAGCCTCGGTTGATCATTTAGCCATAAAGAAAATTAATTCTGCCGTTCAATTTGAACTTCCTGATTCTTCAAAATGGAAATTAATCCAAGATTTGCCACCAGAAGTAGGTAAGAAAGGAATTGTGATGTTTAAACACACGCCGATCATCGATTCTCAAAATAGACCAGTAGAGCCAATAATGGCCATACTATATGAACAATTAAATGACACACTTGATGTTGTAGAATATAGCGCTAGCTTAATAGGAACAAAAGGTTACAACTTAAAATGGGATCTTTTAGGAGGTTATCCAGATTTTTCTAAGGATCCTCAATCAGCTATATTTAAAGGAACCTATGAACGTAGTTCAATTGAACATACTGTGCTTATTGGCTATATAAAAAGGAATAATTTTGGAGTTGAAATCATTTGCGATACAACCTCCGAAATTTTACCTGAATTGGATAACGAAATGAGTAATTTTATCAAGTCATTCATCATCAAAAACTAAAGCAGATACCAATATAGCAACCTAACCTGAGCTATTTAGCACAGGTTAATGATACCACCTGTCGGAAGACAAGCTAATACCATCTATCCCTTAAAAATATCGCCGAAGGCATATCTCAGAGACATAAGACGTTAGACGTGAGATTTAAGATTCGCGAGATTAACGACCCTACGTCGCTACCAAAACTAAAGATCCGAAGCCAGCGTACTTTCGATATACCAACCTAATATATCGCCGAAGGCATATATCCACCTATATCGCGCAGCATATATCATTTCCTGTCTCGCCGAAGGCATATCTCGGAGACATAAGATGTAAGACATGAGATATTAGATTGTTCAAAAAGAAACGACTCTACTTTCGCTCCTGCAACCAATTATATCGCCGAAGGCATATATCCACCTATATCACGAAGTATATATCATTTCTATATCTCCGAAGGCATATATCCACCGTTTTCGTGAAACGTGTTTCATTTTTTTTACCTAACAACTTTTCACTTAGTGAGGTGTATTGGAAATCTTTTTTTAAAATCAGATAGCGTCAATATCGACAGACTTAAAACTGAAACTGCGAATAGTCTTTTGTCGCCTGTCACTAACAAGGAAGATTTGGACTGCAATGCAAGGTCGAAAAGAAAATTGTCCTGAGGATCGGGAGCTCCTCTAAAGATCGGGTGAATGTTGAAGTTGGTGGTCAACTTTTGAATCAACCGGAGGTAGTCGTTGACTGGATAGGTTAGTAATTTCTTTATTTTTTGTCTGCACAGGACATCCTCCAATTCGTTCGAAAGTTCTTTGCACGCGAATACCTGAAGCTGGTAGGTCAGTATTTGGGCTGAGAGTTCTCTGAGGTTTCCAGAAATTATATAGCTAACCCAGATATTCGTGTCAAGAACTACGCTTGTTTGCTTTCTCATACCGGGATTTTCGGACTGACCTACATAGGTCAACAATTTCTTCCGTTGGAAAAGCCTGGGGATTGTCTATTTTGCTCAAGCGTTCGGCTTCTTCCATAAGCAGCCATTCGTTATCGGCCAACCGTAAATCTAGACCGAGTTTTTTCGCGGTGTCCAGCAACAGTTTTATGTCCTCTTCTTCATTGCTATTTAAAATCAATGTTGCCATCGTTTGGGGAATAATTGCAGTATCGTTGGTTAAGATAACGATTTTTCATTTACAAAGGGTTCTTTTGGCTGGTATATTTGTTGGCGGGTCGAACCGTCTTTTTGTCGAATCGTGGGATTGTCGAATCGTTTGACCGTCGAACCGATGGCGTTTCGAGGCTAGGCTAAATTTGACTACAAACGAACGGTCGGCATGCCTACACTTGCCTTGTGGGGTTTTGGCGATAGGGTGTAGGCACGATTGGCTCTACCGCTGGCAAAAACTGGGATGATTTTTGGTCTCTATTCCCCGGGTTTGCACCCGGGGCTATAAATATTCGACCGCCTTCGGGGTCGTTTTTTTGAATAATCCTTGTCTTTTGGCCTCCCCCCGCGCAGGAATGATATTGGTATTTTGTGAGACGGAGTGTCAGTGTTTATTAGCTCCGCATAGCCCCAAAGGGGTGGCATCTGTATAGCCCGGGGTGTCAGCCCCGGGTAAAGGCGATTGCCTAGGTTTGTGTTTTGGCCGCAGAAAATATCTATGGTGCCATACCCGTCCCGCCAAAACCCGGGAATGGTTGAAGGGGCCGTAATTTCGTGGCGAACCCAACGACCGTCGAATCGTGGAATTGGTGGATTGTCGAACTGTTAGATCGGAGAATCGTCGAACCGATGGCGTTTCGAGGCTAGGCTAAATTTGACTACAAACGAACGGTCGGCATGCCTACACTTGCCTTGTGGGGTTTTGGCGATAGGGTGTAGGCACGATTGGCTCTACCGC
>NZ_JAFIEU010000001.1 GCF_020832325.1 Lunatimonas sp. | reverse complement strand
GCAGAGTTTTGCCGCCTGCTTCCTTCAGATTCCACCTCACGATGGACACCCTTGCTATTGGCTAGTGGTTGGCGATTACAAACCCCCACAGTGGACTTTCACCACCTAGTTAGTTACCATGCACGGCACACTAAAAAAAGGTCTGAACAATGTCCAGACCTTTTTCACTTATCAAACCTATTAAACCTATTGGGTTTTATTCAAAATATGAATAAACTTGCTTGAAAGTTAAGCATAAATTCTATTTCTGCAAAAAAACAAATTTGAGGAAAAATCAATTTATACACGAACGGTTTTCCTATTCCTATTTCCACCCTCCAAACCCTCACCCTATCTCAATGAAGGAGTCTGACAGCGAATTAACAGCCAATATTATTGCGGAAATCCTGACGGGCTATGAGTCATATATCAAGCGATTCAATGAGTTTTCTCGCCTTGCCCCTCTTAACTTCCGCCAACGGAATTGGAACGAACTTCAGCAAAATCACAAAAAAAGACTGAGACTTTACAAAGATTTGCTACGGCTAAATATCCAAAACTGTAAGCAGTTGCTAGGGAATCGGTGTGGAGACAAAGCGCTATGGGAAAGTGTCAAAAACCGTTACAGTGAGGCCATTGCAAACAGACCGGACGAAGAACTGGCAGAATCCTTTTTCAACTCGGTGATTCGGAAGGTATTTCCCGGACTGTCTGTTGACAACGACACGATGTTTGTGTTGCCGGGCCGCATACGGAAACCCACAGAACCTGACGAATCACTTTTTCATACCTATCCAGGGCACTGGGAGCTGCCCCGTATTTTTAGAAAAATGCTGGATGATTTTGATTTTGGTGTACCTTACTATAATAAGGAAGAGGATATCGGATTCTTGGTGAATGGTGTGAAGGAAGTAATTCTCACCAGATACGCTCCCTCTCAGGAAACCAAGATCCAGGTGTTGAAGAATGTTTTTTTCCGAAATAAAGCTGCCTACCTGATCGGAAGAACCCACATAGGTGGCAAGTGGATGCCTTTTCTAATTCCGTTTGTCCATAATGAAAAAGGTGTATTCGTTGACACCCTGATATTTAATCCAAATATCATGAGCGGAATATTCAGCTATACCCGGTCCTATTTCATGGCTGAGATCGAGATTCCCGCTCAAGTGATTACTTTCTTGACTTCGGTAATTAAGAATAAAAAAGTCCACGAACTCTATAACGCCATAGGCTTTAATAAACATGGAAAGACGGAATTTTACCGAGATTTCCTGGACCATCTGGCACACAGCAACGACCAGTTTGTGCTCGCTCCAGGGATAAAGGGCATGGTGATGACGGTATTCACCTTACCATCGTACAACATTGTCTTTAAGCTTATCAAAGACCACTTTGATCCGCCCAAGAACATGACCCGTCTCCAAGTCCGGGAGAAATACAAGCTAGTATCTTTGCACGACCGGGTCGGCAGAATGGCGGATACCCATGAATTTGAAAACTTCCACATCCCCTTAAACCGCATCCACCCCGAACTACTTAAGGAATTGAAGAATACAGCCAATTCCCTCCTTGAAATCAAGGGCGATTCACTCATCATTAAGCATATGTACACCGAACGGCGAATGGAACCGCTGAACCTGTTTTTGGATTCCTGTAGCCTAGAGGACGCAAAACAAGTGGTGGAAGAATACGGTAACTCCATTCTACAATTGGCCCAAGCGAATATTTTTCCCGGTGACATGATGATAAAAAACTTTGGCGTAACCCGTCAAAAACGAGTTGTTTTCTACGATTACGATGAGATCGAATTTCTCAAAGACATGAATTTCCGGAAAAAGCCCAAACCTGAATCCTTCGAGCAAATCTACGCTTCTGAACCTTGGTACGATATCGCACCCAATGACGTCTTTCCCGAGGATTTCAAGCGTTTCATGATTGGGCGTCCGGATGTACGGGAATACTTTTTCCAGTTTCACGAGAACATGTTTGATCCAGAGCATTGGCAAAAAATCCAAAATACCCTAAAACAGGGCGAGCTGATCCATGCCTTTCCCTATCCGGAAAGTATCCGGTTCCGTCCCAATGAAATGGTCTAGTCAGAAATGACAAGTGAGGTGTCAGGTTTCGTACCAGTCAGCGTACATGGGATAATTTCCCGCGATGCGTTGTATTTCACTTTTCATAAAATCGCCGGTCTCTTTCACCTTTTTGGCGGGGATGCCCGCATAGATGCTATTTGGTTCCACTACGGTACCCGCTAGAACTACCGCCCCCGCTGCAATCACGGACCCCTCATGTATCACCGCATGGTCCATGATAATGGCTCCCATGCCAATCAACACATTATCGTGTACCGTGCAACCGTGGACAATGGCCTTGTGGGCAATTGAAACATTGCTGCCGATATAGGTCCCGGCTTTTTGATAGGTACAGTGGATGACGACGCCGTCTTGAATATTTGTTTGATTTCCTATTCGGATCTCATGAACATCCCCCCGTATGATGGCATTGAACCACACTGTACACCGACTACCCATTTTTACATCACCCACAATGGTTGCATTCTCTGCGATAAAACAATCACCCTCCCATTCAGGTGACTTTCCGTTTACTTTTTTGATAAGTGCCATGCTTACGTCTATATGTTCAAACTATTTGCGAGCCAATCGCTCAAATCAAATCTAATTTTTTTTCGGGTATTGTGAACCTTTTTGCCAAATAATAGTTTGTGTGTATATACATTGAATACTGAACCAAAATTAAACTATCCATTAATTATGAAACTATTTAAAATTTCCACTTATCTAATCGCAGTGGCGTTTATTGCTTTTTCGTGTGGCAAAAGCTCCGATACAGTTGAGACGCGGGAAGCAGCTGAGGTTGCAGCCGGTAGCGGTAGCTCTCTTTCATTAGACACAAATGCCAGCAAAGTCAACTGGAGAGGTTATAAGCCTGCCGGACAGCACTTCGGTATCATCCCTATCGTAGCAGGTGACCTTAAAGTAGACGGAAATACCGTTACGGCTGGAAATTTCACCTTTGACATTACCAAGTTGGAAATCCATGATTTGGAGGAAGGGTCTGAAAACCACGGTAAGTTATGGGGCCACTTGCAGTCGGATGACTTCTTTGATGCAGGCAGTCATCCACAGGCCACCTTTGAAATCACAGCAGTAGAACCCTTCAGCGCTGGAAGTATCGAGGACAAGTCTGAGTTTGAAACAGACAACACACCAAAAAGTGCATCTGAAATCGCTCCCTCTAGCCCAACCCATTGGGTAAGTGGAAACCTCACCATGAGAGGAACTACCAAAAACATCAAGTTCCCTGCTAGCATTTCTGTGAATAACGGAGCTGTAAATGCTAAAGCCGGATTTAACATCGATCGTACGGAGTGGGGACTTTCTTATGGCAATGAAGCCAATGCGGTAGACAAAGCTAAAGACCAATTTATATATAACACCGTAAGCGTTGATTTTGAAATCAAGGCAAATTAATTTGATTGCTCTCTATAGAAAGGGCTAACGGTTTCGTTAGCCCTTTTTTTATTCTTTTATGTAATTTCGTCCCATGAACATCGGAGAAGATCGTATTCGGGTACAGTGGGACCAAATGTGGCTCATGCGCCTGCTATATTGGACGCAAAAAAACTACCCCTACTTCGGCTACTTTCATTCAAACAGTATCCCATATCCTGAAAAAGGATTTAGTCACTTATTGCTGGCGGGCAATGAATCCATTGAACTAGAAAACACCGAAGATCATGCCGGCAATTGGCTGGCGGGTATCATCAGCTACGAGCAAAAAAACCAGTACGAAAACCTGCAGAGCCAAAATTCTTCTTTGGTTTCGTGTCCAGACTTGTTCTTTTTTCGAGCGGTCTTCCGGGTCGAGTTTACTGATTTGGAGGCGATCATCCACCACCCCGATGCTGCTGCCCTAGTGGAGCAGATCAACAGCTTTCCAATCCCAGCACATTCGGATTTGGGGGCTTTGCCGACCATCCGTCCGCTTACCTCCAAAGAGACCTACTTTGAGAATTTCCACAAGATACAGGAGCATATACGTGAAGGCGATATCTACGAGATGAATTATTGCATGGCCTATGAGGGAATTTTGCCTAACATAGACCCCATTCAGCTTTACTTCAAACTAAATGCCTGTTCGCCCATGCCATTTAGCGGCCTGTTTGCCGTCAATGAAAATTACGTGGTGAGCACATCTCCCGAGCGGTTTCTGAAAAAGCAAGGTAATAAACTACTAGCCCAACCTATAAAAGGCAGTACCAGACGGGGAAACACGGAACTAGAAGATGATGAGTTAGCTGCAAAACTTCGGCATAGCGAAAAAGAGCAGGCAGAAAACCTTATGATCGTGGACTTGACGAGAAATGACCTGTCCCGAGTGGCCCAAATCGGCAGCGTTGGAGTAGATGAATTGTTTGGAATTTACCGATTTAAAAAAATCTCCCAAATGATTTCTACGGTAAGTTGCCTACTTAAAGACAACTTAACGTTTAGCCGGATTATTGAAAAAACATTTCCCATGGGCAGCATGACCGGTGCCCCAAAAATCAAATCGATGGAGCTGATCGATCAGTACGAGGATTTCAGACGTGGCTGGTTTTCTGGGAGCATGGGATACATCGAGGATACAGGGGATTTTGACTGGAATGTCATTATCCGGAGCGTAATACTTGAAGCAACGTATGGAAAATTTTATTTTGCCGTCGGTAGTGCCATTACCATTGATGCGGATCCTGACAGCGAATTCGAAGAGTGTCTGCTAAAATCACAGGCAATTTTTGAGGCGTTTTTGAATCGATAACTACAATCTTGGTTATATTTACCGCCTCAAGCAAAAACACCAAGTGTGCAATCTCGTCCTAACGAACGGCCTGATGAATATCTTGGAGTAATTATTCTTTATCACAACCCATAATCCCTGCATACATGTCGAAAATAGACTACGTTTTGGCTTCCATTAAGGACAGAAACCCGGGTGAACCGGAATTTCACCAAGCCGTTTTGGAGGTTTTTGAAAGTATTGAACCCATATTATCCAAAAACGAAAAATACCTAGAAGAGAAGGTATTTGAGCGGATGGCTGAACCTGAGCGAATCATCACGTTTCGGGTATGCTGGACGGACGACAAGAATCAGATTCAGGTAAACAGAGGTTACCGGGTACAGATGAACGGAGCGATGGGACCTTACAAAGGCGGGCTGCGCTTTCATCCAAGCCTTAACTTGAGTATACTTAAATTTTTAGCATTTGAGCAAACCTTCAAAAACGCGCTCACCGGGTTACCGCTGGGTGCCGGAAAAGGGGGAGCTGACTTTAATCCCAAGCATAAGTCGGATCGGGAGATCATGCGATTCTGCCAAGCTTGGATGCTTGAGGCCTACCGCCACATCGGTCATTTCACAGATATTCCTGCCGGTGATATCGGGGTAGGAGAAAAAGAGATCGGATACCTTTTCGGAGCCTTCAAGAAAATCAAAAATGAATTCCAAGGAAGCATCACCGGAAAAGGTCCCCTTTGGGGCGGATCGTTTCTGCGCCCCGAAGCCACCGGGTATGGTTTGGTTCACTTTGCAGAATACATGCTAGCTGAGGTCGGAAAGAGTCTGGAAGATAAGGTATGCCTGGTATCTGGGTCCGGTAACGTATCGCAATTTGCCATTGAAAAATTGCTTCAGGATAAAGCCAAAGTGGTTGCTTTTTCCGACTCTACCGGCTTTATACACGACGAAGAAGGCGTGGACGAAAAGAAACTTGCATTCCTCAAAGAATTGAAGAATGAAAAAAGGGAGAGTATTGCAGGATACGCTGAAAAGTTTAAGTCAGCAAAATACTACGAGGGATCAGAAAAAACTCTTTGGTCTATTCCAGCAGATTGCGCTTTCCCTTGCGCTACACAGAACGAGCTGGATGAAAAGGATGTGAAAGACCTGAGCAAAAATGGAGCGATTCTGATTGCTGAAGGCGCAAATATGCCGCTCACTGATGCCGCAATCAAGGCTGTACAAAACTCCAACATCATCTATGCTCCGGGTAAAGCTGCCAATGCGGGCGGTGTGGCCATTTCTGGACTGGAGATGACACAAAATCGGCTGGGCAGGTATTGGTCTAGGACTAGAATGGAAACCGAACTGCGGGTAATCATGCAGGGTATTCATGAAAATTGCCAAGATACCATGAAAAAGTATTCGCTGGATGAACAGGACTACTTAAATGCCGCAAATATTGCTGGGTTTGAGCGGGTAGCAAAGGCGATGGTAGCACAAGGAAGCTGGTAACCAATGAATAAAAAAAGCGGGAAAATCCCGCTTTTTTATTCTGATTCCTTTCGCTCAAGTCGATAGCCCAGGTCATCTTCTTCCTCTAATCGTTGCATATTTTCCCCAAGCATCGTAATCGAACGGTCTTCGTTCAGAACAAAGTGTCGGGGTTCATTTGTTCCTGGATTTAGCTGGTACACCACTGCGTCTCTATCCTGCGCGTAGCCCGATACGATGGTATAATTGCCCGTCACCTCCTCTTCCTTATCACCTACTGGAGTATTTTCATAGTTCATGATCATCCGGTAATCAGGCGTGACCTCGGTTTCATCCCGTTCGAGCCAAAGCTCCATATGTATTGCCTCACAGTCTATGCAGGGTACTGTCCCCTCATATACCACCCACTTCGGAGCGATTTTTTCCACTACAGCTTCCTCCGCTCTCTCCAGGGCATTACCAGAACGCTCGGAATTGCCACAACTGTACAATATCCCTACAATACCTATAACAAACACTATCCGTTTCATATCAGTAAATTTTGGTTTAGTTTAACATTTAATGAATACACCAGTTAAAAAAACAATAGTTGTGCCACGGTGAGCAGAGGTAGCTTTGTACTAGGAAATGCCTGTCCGAATGATGGCATACTTGGGAGAAAGAGCGCTTTTTTATCTGAAAAGATGCATGTAACTTCCCGAAATAATGGCCGGCTCAATCGTGGAAGCAACACGGAAAATCATTCATGTGGACATGGATGCATTTTATGCATCGGTAGAACAACTGGACAATCCTGAGTTGCAGGGTAAGCCGGTAGCCGTGGGTGGCAATCGGGAGCGAGGTGTGGTGGCTGCGGCATCCTACGAAGCCAGAAAGTACGGTGTGAAATCCGCCATGCCTTCCAAGATTGCCTTGCTCCGATGCCCAAAGTTGATTTTCGTAAAGCCGCGATTCGAGCGATACAAAGAACTTTCTTACCAAATCCGAGAAATCTTTTTTGAGTACACCGACTTGGTAGAACCACTATCGCTGGATGAGGCATTCCTGGATGTGACAGAAAACAAACTCAGCAACCCTTCTGCTACGCTAATAGCTAAAGAAATACGCAAAAGAATCAAAGAGGAGATTGGTCTCAATGCTTCTGCCGGGATTTCGTACAATAAGTTTCTGGCCAAGGTGGCATCTGACCTAAACAAACCCAATGGACAAGCTGTAATCACTCCAGCTCGTGCCATGGAATTTTTGGAGAAGCTTCCCATAGAGCGTTTTTATGGAATTGGAAAGGTGACGGCGGAAAAGATGAAGAATCTCGGTATTCACCAAGGCTCGGATTTGAAGCAGTATTCACTCGACTTCCTTACCCGTAGATTTGGTAAATCGGGACTTCATTACTATGAAATCGTGCGGGGAATCCATCTCAGCCCGGTCAATCCACATCGAGACCGAAAATCCATCAGCGTGGAAAACACTTTCGAAAAAGACCTATTTCTACCGGAAGAATTAGAAGCCGCGCGCCTAAAGCTCGCCGGGGAGCTACTTTTCCGGATGAAAAAAAACCAACTACGGGGCAGAACCGTCACCCTGAAATTAAAATATAAAGATTTTAGTCAGCAAACGAGAAGTAAGAGCCTACCTCGGTACCTGCTAACCTCCGAGATCCTGCTTTTTTCCGAGGAATTACTCCATCAGGAATCTCTCAAGATGCCCGTACGACTCCTGGGATTAGGTGTGTCAAACCTCGAGATCGATGAAGAGAAAATGGGTCGGCAGCTACGAATTGAAGGACTTTTTAACCACCCCGAGGATCAAAACGGGTAACCGATAGCAAAATTGAATATGAGGTTTTCCCGCCTCCACCGCGAGTCATTTAGCCTAAACTCCCTAGCCCAACGCTCTCCCTCAGGCACATAGGGCCTACGGATAGGAGTAGCGAAGTCGAACCGAAGCACAAAGAAATCTACATCAATGCGCAATCCTGCCCCGACGCCCACGCCTAATTCCCGAAACCACTCAGACGAGAATTTACCCCCAGGCAGGGCCTCATTCTCGTTCATAAGCCAAACGTTTCCGGCATCTGCAAAGAGAGCTCCCTTAAAAAACGAAGCTATGGGAAATCGATACTCCAAGTTGGCCTCCAAGCGGATATCGCCGGCCTGATCAAAAAAGCCCCCTATACCCAAATCCTGTGGTCTGTAGGAACCGGGACCTAGGGATCTGATTCGAAAAGCACGAACACTGTTCGGCCCACCGGAGAAAAACTGCTTCACAAACGGCAGCGAAACCGAATTTCCATAGGGAATTCCTATGCCTCCAAACATCCGCACTGCCAACTTACTCTCCTGGGAAACTCTCCAATAGTAGCGAAAATCTACATCGCCCTTGTTGTATTGGGCATATTCAAAGCCTAAAAACCGGTTTGGGTTTTCTGACCCGACCAGTCGGTTGACCCCGTCCAGCCCAAATCCGGCAAAATCCAAGTTTGCCCCAAAGAAAATACTGTGGGTACGAAAGGAATCCATCAATTGGCTATAGGAAAACCCATAGCTTATGCCTGCAATAAACTGCTGCTGAAAGCTAAAACGCAAAAAGGGGTTGCTCTCTAGGATTTCCTCAAACTCTGGCGTAGTATTGGAAAGGCCCACAAAATTGATATTGATCGGGTTTATTTCATGATACACAAACCGATTGGCATTCCAGAAATAGCCGTAGGAAGCAGATACTGAGTTGAGGCGGTACAAACCCCGGCGATCCTGAAACTCTGTACCCAAACTTACCCTAGTCTTTGGAACAGAGTAGGCAAATCGTTCTTTGATATCAATCGGAAATACAACCCGTGGAAAAATCAGCTCCCCTTTTAAGCCTAGTTCGAATGAACTAAGCCCCTCGCGCTCGCCACTGGCAATCTGTGTTTCATATGCTACCTTACCCGTCACATTCAATATCTCTCCTCCTTGAAAGATGTTTCGGTTTCTGTAGCTAAGCAAAAAAGCGGGCCCTGCAAAATTATTCGATTTTGACACACCTTGAATCTCGGCCCGAAGCGATCGTTTGTTCTGGGGTGACAACAGAATATTTGCGTCCAAGAAACCGGTCCCCTCAGACGACACACTGTCGCGCTCTGAATACCGAATGTTAACATACCGGTAGTTACCTATCCCGGAAATGCGGTTGCTGGTCAGTCGGGATTTAGTCGCACTATACCTTTCCCCTCTATTCAATAGAATGTATTGCTCCAGCAAATGTGGCTTAAAGGATATCGGTTCATCCTGTATAAACGAAATCCCTCTCAGCACCGTGGTATCGCTTGGGCTGTCAGACTGATCCAGCGTAAAATTGGGGAACACCTTGATTTCTCCGATTTCATAGGGGATTAGTCCTTCCTGGGGTGCACTTTGCTTGGTGCGCAAATAAAGGTCAAACCCCTTGTTGTCATAGTGATTCGTATCAGCCTCAAAAAGCAGAAAGTCTGCATTAAAATTATAAAACCCCCGCTGCTTTAACGCTCGGTCCAACCGATCTCTTTCTGCCTGTAGCTTAGATAATTGGAAGCGGTCGCCCACCTTGATGCCAGTTTCGTCCAACAGCTCCTGAATCGCACGATCTAACTGGGTAGAATCATGATCATATTCATAGCTCCTCAAGGTGTAGGGTTGCCTAACCTGTACTTCATAGCGGATTGATGCCCACCAATCCCGCGTAACGACGTCGGAATCTACTTGATTGTAAAAAAAACCATTGTTTTCCAGCCGATTGTTCAGCAAAAGCTCCGTCTGTGAAATATTGACATCGCTTAGGTACACCGGCTCCTCTCCCAATTTTCTCTTCAAAAACCGGTTAATGAACCCCGGTCTCTCCTTGCTGCCTTTGTAATGGGCCCATAACCCAACGTACATACCTAAAAACTTACCGTTAGGCTTTGGCCTTAACAGTCCTTCCAGTTCCCCTTTCACAGATTTCCAATCCCGCACCGAAGTTTCTAACTCTTCGTTGATCTTCGCTCCTGTATACAAATGTTCGTCTTCGGGGATAAATTTCTTTACACTACACGCCGACAAAACTAAAAGCGCACAAACCAACCCTCGGCCTAGTATAGAAAAGAAGAATGATTTTATTGCGTTCATGGCTCCTAGTTTGAATTTCCCGTTGCTTCCTCGTCCTCTTCTTTCCTGACTGCCTCGGACTGTACCCTCCGCTGCGACTCTATTCCCTTCCAAAGTTCTTCAAATTGATTAAACTCCCGGTTAAAAATGACAGAAATACCCGTCACGATCAATTGTCCATCTATAAAACTCTCAAACTGATTTCTCCTAAATCCTCTTAATCTATAGCGGCCGTTTTCGGTCAGCAGGTATTCAATGCTTACGTTGCCCAATAAGGCATTACCCCTATCCATGGCTTGGGAACTACCTTCAATATCTATTTGACTGCCCACCTGTACGATCAGCCGATCATCCATAAAACGGGACCGGGCACTCACATTTAACTGCGTTCTGTCCTGGGCCGCTCCACTCTGATAGTCTGTGAAACTATCTAGATCAAAATCCAACTCCAAGCCAGTATCACCCAGTACATTTTCAGACAGCGTGTTCAATTGTCCGGACAAAAGCTGGCTCACACTGGATCGAGCCAACCCCGAGGTTCCTCCTCCGGTACCATCTCCGCCACGGTCTGGAAAAAACCGATTCAAAACGAGTAATGAAAAAACCTGTCGGTTTAACTCTCCCTCCTGGTTGTTTAACAGCTGCAATTGCCCATACACGTTGCCTCCAGCGGCCCCGCGCTGCTCCTCCGGCATATCCAGTCGAAACGATGGCTCTAATCGAGTCAGGTCACCATCAATATTCAAGAAGACCAAAAAAGGGAGTTCTTGCTTGTATTGTGACCGCGCATCCGCACCCAGCCCGGCAGTTTGGGCGGCCATAAGCTCAGCGGCAGAGGTTCTCACGCGATAAATCGCGACCATGTTTAAACTGGCATCCAAGGGATCACCAGACCAAGAAATCGAACTCCCCTCTTCAATCTCAAACCTTCTGCTTACCAAATTATAAAGGCTCATTTCGTAATGTCCTGAGCTCAACTCATATGTGCCCGATAGGTTAATTCTGCCATTCGGATCTACGTTTAGGTTTAAGTTGGCCTTGCCGGCTACCAGCAGGTTGTCTCCAGATCGCTCATCTACGATGATCCGGAATGCCGCATCCGGATCTGCTTCCAAAATGGCCGCCACTTGAAACCCCTTGATTCCCGTGGTGGAAGCTTCGGTCTGTCGGCGGGTTAGTATATCATCCGGGTCTTGCCTGTTGACAAACAAAACCACCCCATCTCTTTCGATCACGTCTAACTGAGACTCTGGAATGATAAACGTAACGTCTGTACCGCTCCGTACGTTCAATCTCGCGTTAATCGTAGGGAGGGATAAATCTCCCCCGATGTCTGCACTGGCATCGATAATGGCCTTTCCGAAAAATAGATCGTTATCTGCTCTTGATGAATTTAATACCTGAAAGTTCTCGGCCGTAAGGCGAAGGTCAAATGCCGGATTGGCCAATGACTCCGTTAGAATGGAACCCCCCAAAACAAATGTATTGTCGTTGGTGTCCCGAATGGTAAACTCGTCCAGATACACTCCTCCATTGTCGATTTTGAGGTATTGATTGTTAATTCTATACCCCGCATTTAACGTTGTAATGGTTAGTGCTGCATCCCGAAACCCAAATTCGCCGTCGTACATTGGGTCAGAGGTCGTGCCGGACACCGTTGCCTTACCGACGATCATCCCTTCGGCCCCACTAATTTGGTCCGGAAATAAAGACTGTATAACACTTAGCCGAAGCTCTGCTAGGCTGAGTTCCAAATTTAGCGCGGCACCCTCCGCCGCCGCTTCGTAATCGCCCAGAAGATCCAAGTCTATGCCTCCTCCTTTAAGGGACATTTCAAAGTCATAGGCACCTTCATCGATGGATTTTGCCTGCAAGTCGAGATTCCCAAGTGGGGTGCTAAACACACTTAGCTCATCGATCCGAAGAGCCGCGAGAATCCCGGTAGCTCCAAAGGGGTTTTCTAACACAAAACTGCCATTGACAAACCCGGTAGCGATCAGTTCATCTGGATTCAATAAGCTAGTGAAGGTAGACAAGCGAAAATCTTTAAATAAAATGCCTACGTGTTCGGTGGATATATCCTCTAAACTGTTCGAGAGTTCCAGGCGCTGATTGTCCCTTGTAAGTTCAAACTGCTGTATTGCGATGCTACCTCCACCGTATCTAATGGAGTTTTCGGGTAAAATATCCCACTGTCGCTTGTTTAGAATCAAATCCTCCGGATTGATATGCAATCCAATAGTATCGCCATCAAACCGCATGTCCCATCCTACATGCACTAGCTTATCCTCTCCATCGTAGGCGATGAAATCCAAATTCAGCTGCTCATCCTGCCATTCCCCGTCAAAAAAAGTCCTTCCGATCTCAAGCGCACCAGACCTTAACGCCACCAATCCTGCCTGAAACGTAAAATACGCTTCTTTTCCTTCAGCAACTAGCCCTAAACTATCTATCTCTATCCCCGAGTACGTAAATCCGGGCAACAAAAGAAAGCCATTAAAATCTCCCGTTTGCTGATCAAACGCTACCTCCGCCGACAAAGACTCCCAATTTTCCAGACCTGGCAGGAGAACTTCTTCCAAGATCCTTGACCTTCCAACTTCCATTTTAAACCTCAGATTGATCGTGGAATCCGGCACACCGATCCCAATAGAATCAGCAAAAACCCGATCAAAGTAGCCAGTCATCGCGTCCATGGTTCGATTAGGAGAAGCATTAGAAGCGAAGTCTACCTGCAAGAGTGAGCTCTCCAACTGAACAAATGTGGTATCGGGATCCACCCAAGCCAAGAGATCAAACCCTTCGATCGGGTAACTTTGCTCGTTAAAGACCAAAATCCCTTCCTTCAGCTCAGTGGCAAGTGAAAACTCATCTACATTGCCCTCCCAATGAATAGAGTAGTTTAGCCTTGCCCGCATATCATCCTGAACCAGTTCCAATGCCCTTAAATCTGCCCCCTTTATATCCAGCAACAAATCCACTACGGAGTGCTCTTCATCCAATAAACCCTCTACGGATAGTGCCACATCCAGATTTTCATCTTTAAACGCCAGAGATAGATTTCCCTGCTTTTGGGCAATTTTCGCATTCAGCTGCAACCCTTGGTAATCGTAGCCCCCAACTTCCAGCACCTCAAATTCCGAACCTACCGTTAGCTCCAATTGATCCAACTCCATTCCCTTACCCGTCAGCTGCAAACGATAACCCAAGGACCCAAATTGAGGGTTGTCTAAAATAGCCCCCAAGTCTATCCCGTCCAAAAACACATCTCCTTCGTAACTCGGGATATCTCCGTCCTTAAAGTATGCCGTCAGTTCCACGTTTCCATCGGGTGTTTTCAGAGATGCCTCTGCCGATAGTTCATCCAGAGAACCTCTCAGACTGGTCTGAAAGGTGATTTCCTCCGGAATCTTGATATTCGGTTGCGTCTCGCCCAATAACAGGTTTATGTCTGTGCGGGTAGTCCGAAAAGAAACCGGGGAAAGATCAAAGGTGAGATTATCCGGATCCAGTACATTGCCCAGAATCCCTGCCACGCGAAAACGAGTCCCTCCACCCCAGGACAGTGCCGTCTCCGCCCGAAGCCTATTGGGAGTCCCTGTAATCCGCATCCCTCCATAAATTTCTTTCTTGTTAGCCCGTTTAAACAGATCGTTGCTTCTCCATTCAGGTGAGAAATAGAAGGCATCCGTTAGGCCAACTCGCAAGGTGGAGACATCCAAGCTCACTTGTTCCCAAACCAAACCGTCTATGAGCGCGTCCAGGTCACGGTACTGCACATCAACGTCTGCCACAAATTGACTATTACCGGTTTCCAATTGAAAAGAGCGGATCCGCGTTTCTTCGTTGCCAACTGCTGCTTGTATTGTGAAATTTTTCAACACAAATCCAGAGCGTTCCTCAAAGGAAAATTGCGTTATGTTTGCTTTGAGCTTTTCATTTGCCAGCGAAATACCGTCGGCCTTAAACGCCAGCCTATCTGCCACCACATGGTTGGGGTCAAAATTACCCACTGGGGGAGAAATGTCCGAGGTTCGAAACGCCATTCGGTTACCCTCCAAGTCAATGGTACCTACCTCCACCTGCCAAGCAGGCCATTCAAATGGTCCCTCCGAGCCTGCTGTGGTACTGCTGTCCCGATCTACAGGCTCTGCCAAAAGACCCAGGTCCACCTGGCTATTGTGTAGCAAAAACTGCTTAACGACCAACTGACGGGAACGCGTATCTACCTCTGGAATGGAAAGATTCAATGTGCCCAAGACAACATTTGCTACCACTTCATCGGGTAATGAAGTGTAGGAGAGGGCTATATTATCGAGTGTGAGGTTATCCAAGATCAACGCCGGATCACTCGTACCATCTTCGGAATCCTCAGAAGGAGGAAAAGGAAATCGCTGCAAATACCGAATATCCGAATCAGCCAATACCAAGTCCCCTATATCAAACTCCATGTTGTTTAAATCAACCGAATTCACATCCAACCGAAAGGCACCCAGTATCAGGTCTACTTCTGTACCCAGTATCGCGTCATGGTACCCAACAACAAAATCAGACAATCGAACCGGCCCAAGGGCTAAATCAGGAAAAGGAGAGGCCTCAGCATCAGAAATGATCGCTGTCTCCTGCTGCGTCGCTGGGCTGCCAAATGACGAAGAAAATGCCTCCAGCAGAAAATCAAAATTGAAAACACCCTGCTCATCTCTAACCACTTGGGCATGTAGTCCCTCCCAGTTCAGTCTAGAAACGTGAATGGCGCCAGTTGACAATAAAGGCCTGATTTTCAACCCTGTCTCCAGTGATTTACTATATACAAGCGTATCGCCTTGCTGATCTTCGATATAAAGTCCCTCTAAGTATACATCCCCTCGAAACGTAAGAAAAAGTCTCTGAACGGAAATCCTGGTATTTGTCTTTTCGGACGCATAAGCTACCACCTTTTGTACCACGATATCCTGGCCCCACGGACTGCGTAAAAACAGCAACAGGGCAATAACTAGAAGCAGCAGGACCCCTACGAGCCAAGCCAGAATTTTTAGTACTTTTGAAAAAAAACGTCTAACTCCAGTCAAAACAACATTTCGATTTATGTACCATTGTGCCTTGCACGATAAAAGGTATTGTTTCACTCCAGCTTTGGAAACCGACACCTAGTCCTTTTTACTACCCATTTGAAGGGCAAAATGTTAATGCCCGATAATTCTCAAGTGAGACAATCAGCAGCAACAAGCGCCATGTACAAGGCGGCTGGCGGAATGGGAATAGTCAAAAACAATACCACGATCAAACCCCAAACCCTTCTTTTTCATTGATTACTATCCGACACCCACGCCGAGGGGTGGGGTTGATTGGTAAAAATACACATTTTCGCGTACTAGATCCGAATCCAACAGGAGTCCATAAAGAACTCTCCATCGGTTTCTATTACCTCTGCCTCCCACCGATAGGATTTAGGCCATTGCCTAAAAGGCTTGGCCAGAGCAAATAAAAGACGAAGCGTCCACCTATCAGGCTTAGGAATCCAACCCAGTGAAGGCTCCAACACCAAGTTGAACTTGTTCCGCTCCTTTTTTATTGTGTAAATCCCACCAACCTCACCTGCGCTTGCTTTGCTGCATATCCTAAACCGGCCTTCGGTACTCACCTCTTCCAAATACCCCATCAAATTGGGAAAAGGTGGATCGAATTGCATTTCTAGAGGCAAGGGAGAATGCTTATGCTTGATCGTCTTTATCCCCAGTCCACCCGGAGTCTCCGCAAGGACAAAGGTTTCGTCCTTGCTGGATGACTTTCTTGCCGTCTGATTGATATCCAGCAGACTCAAGGTTCCAGAGAAAGCTGGATTGATCATCACCACTTGGGGACGTGGACTATAGCGCGCAAATAACATCGACACGCAGTCCAACGGAAATGGTAGTAGATCCGGGACGTGCTCCCTACCATTAATAGATACGTGAAAATCGGTGTACTTTCGTCGCACAAAATAGAAGTCAAATAGGTATACCAAGGGTAGTGCAGATGGCTTCTCGGCTGCAAGGCCCATAGGCGCCAATAAATCAAAAGGCTTTCTTGCCTTGGGATGCGATTCGGCTATGCGTAAACAAATCTCTCTACCCTCTAGATCGGTAAATAGGTAATCGATCTGAACTCCTCGATCACTGATGATAAAGTCAGCTTGTTGAAACGCTGTCGCCCGCAATGTAGAAATACCACCTCCTGCTATATCAAATTTTGCCGGATTCGGTGAGAGCGATACCTGATGAAACACATCCACTTTGCCATCCC
This sequence comes from Lunatimonas sp., assembly GCF_020832325.1. GTDB lineage: Bacteria > Bacteroidota > Bacteroidia > Cytophagales > Cyclobacteriaceae > Lunatimonas. Next base: position 20,879 of record NZ_JAFIEU010000001.1, on the reverse strand, counting down.
TCCGCCATCCGATGACCAAATGCCCCCTTCCGTTTACCTCATCATCAAAGACCTGAGGCTCGAAACCGATATAGGTTTTGTCCGGATCCTTTTCAAAATTGATCAGTAGCAACTTGGACATGGGGTCCACTCGAATCTGAAATGGTGTGAGTAATTTATGCATCAGTAGGTAGTTTGATTACGTCAAGCCTTAAAATACACCAAAAAAACTGAAAACTTATGCTTTCTTCCTGGCAACCATCCGAATCACCAACCCCGTACCTCGATGAAACAACCCTTCCTGAAGGAAAACTTCTTCTTCCGCAAGTAAATCGTACTCGTAATGCGGAAAATAGGTACGCAATTCTTCCAATGAAAACAAGAGACCGGGGTCCTTGGGCCCTCCAACTCCGGGATTTCTACGAACGTACTCCAGATTACCTTTACTGAAAGCTTCAAATAGGACGAGGCCACCCGGCTTAAGCAGCGTATCAAACACCCGATGGTATTTTTCCTTCCATTCGGCAGGAAAATGTGCATAGACCAACCCAATGGCATCAAAGGTCTCCACCTCAAATGCCAAATCATCAAGTGTCCCCACCAAATAATCTAACTTCACCCCTTTTTCACTAGCCAACTGATCGGCCTTCCGCTTACCTGCTTCGCTCTGATCAAATGCGGTCACCTGCCAGCCCTGCGTGGCGGCAAATACGGCATTGCGGCCCTCTCCCTCTGCGGGAAGCAATAGCTTGCCGGGAGGTATCATCGAGAGCTGTTGCTTGAAAAAGGTATTAGGCTCCGTGCCATATGCATATGCCGGACTGCTATACCTTTCATCCCAAAACTGCTTCATTTAATTATTTCTTTAAACGTTGTACACATGGAAGGAAACACGGTTTTCTTTAAAATAATGCAGAAGTTGACCGAATTAAGAGATTTTACATCGCAATCGGTAGCGTGCGGTCTTGTGGTCCCGGAATCGCGCCCGCTCCCCACAAAATATGCTACTGTATCCCTCTAACCGATTCAATTGATTTACAAGGGATTTGGGGTCAGGATTCTGCTGCTTGGGATAAAACTGTGCATTTTGGAAAATTGACTAGTTGAATTTAGTTAAATTAGCCCGGAAAATGGCACAGATGGGTACCCTAAAACCTACCGATATCGTAAACAGGTAGGCTACCATTGAAGCAAACAATTATAGACAGATGAAAAAGGAGGTTCGAGCCGAGATAATTGCCATTGGAGATGAATTACTCTACGGGCAAATTCAAGATACCAACAGCCATTGGATCAGCCAAGAACTGACCCAAATTGGCGTTCGGGTGGTCAGACGCACCACTGTAGGCGACAACCAAGAAGCTATCCTGAGTGCATTTGCTTTGGCAGAAAAAAATGCCGACATTATCTTGATGACTGGAGGACTGGGCCCCACGCAGGATGATCTCACAAAGCAATTGTTGGCCACATACTTTGATTGTACCCTAGAGCTGGTTCCAGAAGCGCTGGACGCTGTAAGAGTTTTTTTTGAGCGCCGGGGAAGGGAATTGACCGAGACCAATAAACTACAAGCCCACCTTCCTACGAAATGTACCTACGTGCCAAACGAAGTCGGCACCGCGCCTGGAATGTGGTTTGAAGAAAAGGGCTGCGTTTGGATGTCTATGCCTGGAGTACCCCATGAAATGAGAAAACTCATGACCGATTTTGTACTTCCTAAATTGAAGAGTTTGTATGACCTACCAGTGATTTACCATCAATTGATCCGGACCGTGGGTATTGGAGAAAGTTGGCTCTCTGACCTGATCAAAGATTGGGAAGATGCCCTCCCGGAAAACGTAAAACTCGCATACCTGCCCTCACTTGGAGAAGTGAAATTGAGACTTACCGCGTTTGCAGACGATATGGGCGCTGCATCGGGGGCCGTGGCTCGGCAATTGGACCTGCTAAAGCCCATGATTGAAAAATACATCTATGCCTATGGAAATATCCCAATGCACGAAGCCATAGGGAGCCTTTTGAACGAAAAAAACCAAAAGGTAGCTTTTGCCGAAAGCTGCTCGGGAGGCTATATTGCGCACCTGGTAACCTCCGTAGCGGGTGCGAGTGCGTATTTTCAAGGAGGCATCATTCCGTATCACAATACCTACAAGCAAACACTGTTAGGTGTGTCCGACGATACCCTGTCCTCACACGGCGCAGTAAGCGAGCAAACAGTCATTGAAATGGCCAAGGGCGTGAGAGAAAAATTCCAAACAGACTACGGGGTAGCCAGCAGCGGAATAGCAGGTCCCTCGGGAGGAACGGCAGATAAGCCAGTCGGAACAGTTTGGATAGCCTGTAGCTATCAAGGAGGCGTTGATACCAAATTACTACAACTCACACAAGACCGGTCGATAAATATACACCTTACAGCCATTTCTGCGTTGAACCTTCTCAGAACCTGCATTTTGAGAGAAACTTCCTGAAAATTTTGATTTTCAGGATAAATTAGAAGAAATTTAGAATTTAATTTTAATTGATACTCGAATACCCAAAAACAACTTATCATGGCTCTAATTGAAATGATAATGCCCAAAATGGGTGAAAGCATCTTTGAAGGTACCATCCTTACCTGGCTCAAAAAGGAAGGAGACAGCATCGAAGAGGATGAGTCTATTCTTGAAGTGGCCACAGATAAGGTTGATACAGAAGTACCGACGATCAAATCCGGTATTTTGAAAAAAATCCTCCTTCACGAAGGAGAAGTAGCAAAAGTAGGGCAGGCGATTGCGCTGATTGAAGTTCAGGAAGATTCCGAAGGGGATCCCCTTTCTGACTCAGAAGAAAACAGCGATTTAGCCAATGACCTGTTGGCGCTCGCACCGGCACATACAGACACCCTGGTAAGTGGGGTGGCATCCGGCGCATCGGGAAAAGTGCAGCAAGAAGATACCCGTTTTTATTCCCCTTTAGTGCGGTCTATTGCGAAAGCAGAGCAGATAAGTCCCGACGAATTGGTCCTAATTGAGGGTACCGGTAAAGACGGTCGGGTAACGAAAGGGGATATGTTTGCCTACCTAAAACGACGCGATCTGCATACCGGACACTCCACTGAAGTATCCACTTTCAAAACACCCAGAACGATCGTCAGTGGCAACGATGAGATTATCGAAATGGACCGCATGCGGAAGATGATCTCTGAGCGCATGTTGGAATCACAGCGTATTGCAGCCACGGTGACTTCTTTTGTAGAGGCGGATTTGACCAATTTGGTATTGTGGAGAAACCGGATCAAGGATGAGTATCAGCAGCGGGAAGGAGAAAAAATCACCTTTACGCCGGTCTTTGTTCAAGCGATCGCGCAGGCGCTGAAAGACTTCCCTATGATTAATATCTCCGTAGACCGGGACCGCATCATCAAGAAAAAAGACATCAACATTGGTGTGGCCGTAGCGTTACCAAACGGAAACCTGATCGTCCCCGTAATCAAAAATGCAGACACTTACAACTTGATCGGTCTGTCAAAAAAGGTCAATGAATTGGCGCTAAGGGGCCGCAAAAACCAACTTAATCCAGAAGACCTTACGGGGGGTACCTATACCCTTTCAAATATTGGGCCCTTTGGCAATATCATGGGAACCCCCATCATTATGCAGCCACAAGTGGCTATTTTGGCAGTGGGCACGATTGTCAAAAAACCGGCCGTACTGGAAACGCCTACGGGAGATGTCATTGCGATCAGACACAAAATGTACATGTCACATTCCTACGACCACCGTGTGGTAGACGGTGCGTTGGGAGGTATGTTTGTGCGGAGAGTGGCCGACTATTTAGAGGCCTTCGATGCAGACACCAAACTATGGTAGGTCCACGAGATTGCCGGGCTTGTAACTAATCGGGCACTTGGACCACTGTTAGTTTGGGGATTTTTTTTCGACAACCTTCGAGGCACAGGCGCGGACTTCCTTTAGGATATCTGGAATCTTCACCGGCTTGGTCAGGTAACTGCTCATTCCTGCATCCAGTGCTTGGTCTATGTCGCTCTGAAACACATTGGCCGAAAGGCCCACAATGTGGGGATGCGAACCGGATGCTTGACTTCGTATCACTTTAGTTGCCTCCAAGCCATTCATTCCCGGCATTTGGATATCCATGAATATGAGATCAAAGTGGGTTTCTTCAAACTGTTTGACCGCTTTCAGCCCATTGGGAGCAGAGGTAATGGTGTAGCCCATTTGATTCATCAGCATTTTCATGAACTGAAGATTGATTTCGTTGTCCTCCACGATCATGATTTTGAGTGGAAATTGATCGGCTATCATGGTCAGGTCTGGCATAGCTTGCTCTGCAATCTCCAAATCCACTGGAATGGAAGCTCGCTTTTCGATCTTTGCCATCACATTAAACGTAAATATAGAGCCTACCCCTACCTCGCTTTCTATCTGTAGCACACCACCCATCAACTCTATCAAACGATTGGCTATTGCCAACCCCAGACCTGTCCCCTTAAACTCATTGGTTTGGTACTCCTCCACTTGTGTAAAAGGTGTGGTTAAAAATGGGATCTTCTCCTTAGGTATGCCTATACCGCTATCTTTAACTTTTACATGGATGATCAAAGTCTCAGAGAAAAGCCGCTCTCCCCACACAGAGACATGAATCTCCCCTCCTTTAAACGAATATTTGACAGCATTTCCGATGATATTCAGCAAAATCTGGTTCAACTTTTCCCGGTCTGTTTCGATAATTTCGGGAATTGAATCAGCCACCTCCATCGCTATGTGAATACTTTTTGTCCCCGCCAATCCTGTAAACATGTTTACCACCTTTGCGAGCTCCCTTCGGACGTCAAAACTCACTTGATTCAACTCCAGTTTTCCAGCCTCAATCTTGGAGTAGTCCAGGATATCATTTACGATAGCCAGCAAGGCTTCTCCGGAGTCGGAAATAATGGAAACAAGCTTCTCTTGTTCCTTGGACATCTCGGTTTGCTTGAGCAGGGTGATGATACCCAAAAGGCCGTTCATGGGCGTACGGATTTCGTGGCTCATATTGGCCAAAAACCTGGATTTTTCTTGGTTCGCTTTTTCAGCGGCTTCCTTGGCCTCCTGTAGGCCCTTTTCCCAAAGTTTCTGACCAGTGATATCTCTCGCTACAGACATGACCCTATTTTCATCCAACTTGAAAAACCTCACTTCAAAATATACCCTACCAACGCTAAGGAGTAGATCCATTTCACGGGTTTGTATTTTTCCGGTCCGCACTGCTTTGTCAAATGCACCCATTAGCAGCCCACCGGTCTCCCCCTTTATCACGTCGTTGATTTTAAGTCCCATAGAATCGGCCGGAGACATCAACAGATAGGTTTCATCCTGCACGTAGTAATCCAGGAATACTCCTTCGTTGTCGTAAATGAAAATAATATCCGGGAGGCTTTTTAATACAGACCGGAGTCGATTTTCACTTCTGACCAATTCCTGATCTGCTTGGTACTTTTCATTGATATCGGTACATATGCCTACTCCTCCGTCAAAATTCCCATCCTCGTCATACAATAGACGCTCAAATATCCGCACCCGAATGATTTCGCCATTCTTTTTCCGTATATCCGTTTCGTAGACGAAATATTCGTTACCCAAGTCAATATCCTTTTGCACGGCATCCAAAAACGACTGAAAACCGTGGAGAAAAACTTCGCCATATCGATCTTTGCTCAAATCCCCGGGAGTATAACCGATAACGTTTTCAACATTTTCGCTCAATTGGTATAACGTCCAATCTTTTTCGTGATAAAAAATAAACCCCTTTGTTTGCTGAAGCAGCATAGTCTGTTGCTTGAGCAGTTGCTCAAGGTCTTCCGACTTCTTTTTCAGGAGCGCGTTGTTCTTGGTATTTATCTCAAAATACTTGTAGATAAAAAGTAGAACCGCCAGTAGCAGCCCAAACAGCAAAGCAAAGATGACAATGTAACTGCCATATATAGTAGATGTAATAAATCGTTTCTCTTGCGCAAAGACAAATGCAAACGTCTCTGAAATCTCGTGAAGCGTAAACGGATACTGAACAATCAAAGCCGGCGTGGGTTTGCCCTGCTGGATGATGAGGTTCCCCTCGTACTTGCCTCTTAGCCCACCAAGAAACTCTCTGTTTAACTTTTCGAATGCCACATTATCCAGCGAGAGTAGCTGCCCGCTTTCTGCCTCATCTAGCCCTAACAGCTTCCCCTTCTTCAGTACGAGCTTGTAGGTTCCTGCTCCAAGATAATAGTTCATCACAGACTCCATGAAAAAATTTGTCAGGTTTAACTTCAGCAAAAACCTAACATCGCCTCTGGGTGACTGTACCGCCAAGCAGGCCTCGCAATTATTCCCGGAAGGAGGAGTTTGCAGATTCCCCTTTTCAAAATAATTATTTGAGTTCAACTTATAAAAAAGCGTCTTGTCACCGTGCTGCACGTAGATTGTGTCTATTAGGCTGTAATAGTTATTTAACAGTCGCCTTGCTTTTGCGTCATCAAGCATCTCCAACAATTCCACATCGAGGCGTATCAAATTTTCGGGGGAGTTTGCAAAGGAAACCAACTCCTCATACAGATTGCTGAATTTTCGCTGCGCCTCGTTGGCGGCCAGCTCCACCTGTTTGCCCAGAAACTGATGTCTCGTTTCCAAAAGATTATCCGAAAGCGCCCGATAAAAAGTAAAAGCCAACACAATTATCAGTAAAACAGCAAATATCCCAAAGCCAAACAGCCACAGAAACAATCCCGATCTTGTATTGCGCTGCTTTTTCTTCATGTGTCTATAATTGTCTTTTTAATGGTCATCCAACTGTGCGTCGCTAGCGTCCTGCCTGTTCGCCTTCGGCGGACTCTATTTCATCATTCCATCGATTGTATGCTTAGCATGTACCAACCAAACAAATTCATGGGGCTGCAAAAAGCCTCTAATTTATCCCCATCCAAGTCAAACCGATAGGCTGCTTCCTTTTCCATTAAAAACTTTGCGGCCATTTGACGCACCTCTTTGCTTTTGCTTTTGAATAGGTTGAAATCCTCCTTTCGGAAATTATCTGCCAAAATCGTTTGGATGTACGTGTGGTTTCTCAGTGGAGGCATGCTTAGTGCCTCTATAGCCTGCTTACCACCCGCCACGATTGTTCCCTGTCCATCGATTATCATCAGGTTTCCATTGTTGTTGTCCGAGAAATAGGGCATCAAATCCGTCAAGGTGATATCGAACCCAAGTACGCCTTTACATTCATCCCCATGATAGACCGGGTGAATCAACGAAAGTATCCAACCCCTCCCGGCCGGATCAATGTAAATCTCATCTATCCAAACGTGCCCGCGGTCGGGGTTTCTGGCTTCAGTACCCAGATAAAAAAAGTTGAATGCCGTCACATCTATCTCCGGTTCAATGGTATTCATTAGGTCATAAGGAGGGTACACACGGGAGGTCTGACTTTTCGTGTTATAGTATACCTGAGCCACCATGGGGTACTTTTCGGTCAGCACCGGAAACACCCTGTCGAGTGGCTCTGTCAGATACACTTCCTCCACCGAGCGATCATGATCTTCAGCCAAATACGAAACAAACACCGTGCTTTCAGATGTCTCCCAATTTTGATTGCGAAACCAATCGTTTCTATCTATGAAGTATTTTGATTTATTGGCTACTTGTACCAAACTATCACGCAATAAATACAACCCCTCGGTAAATCGAGCCAACTCGGCAATCTCATCCTCCAATGGGATCAAATCAGTCTCTAATGCTTGAATTACAGAATCTAAAAAATCAAAATGAACATGACTTACCCTGCTTTCTTCTGACTTACATGAAGAAGAAATTAGTAAAACACCAAATGAAACAAAATAAAAATATTTCATCTACAAATAATTAAATCGAGGACAATTTAACTAATTTCAAGTTGATTTCTAAGTGTAAGATGCATTTCTTCGAACCTTTTTTTCACCGACTCCCAAAACATCCCCTCTAAAAAGGCTTCCAAACTTTGTTCGTCCAAGAGGTCTGATTCGGATACTTTAAACGTTTGCTCTACCATGCCGAGCTCAAACTTGAGCAGGTATTTGTTATTCCATGAAAACACGCTGATACGTATCCCCTCCTTCATAAGCTCTTTTACCACTCTCATTAGACAGGTATTATTTCACAGGAATGGGTAATCTCCGATTTGAGTGAGGAGGCTACAGAACAATATTTCTCTACTGCCAGTTTTACCACCTTTTGAAATTCCTCCAACGTAGCGTCCGGAGAGGAAAGGATAAACTTCAGGTGGATAGATTTATAGTACGCAGGTATACCCTCATCCCTATCTCCCTCTGCTTCTATTTTGAGATCGGTCACTTCTTTGCGTCTCTTTTTCAGCATCAACACAGCATCGATCGCCGAACATCCCGCCAAGGCAGACAACAACAGCTCCATCGGGGCTTGGTATTGCTTCTCGGTTGGATCCAACATATCAATTTTCACGGTGTTTCCCGTCGCATTTACCGACTCATATTGGTAATCGGAAAGCATCCTCAGTGTAATACTTCTCTTTGACATAGCAGCTAATTGATTTTTTATCTATATAAAACTAACCATTGACATCTTCCATCTACATTTCTCCAAAAGATTTGTCAATATACTCTCTTTATTTGTATCCTAAATTGAACCAAAGGCGGTCTACGGCGGCGTCTCAAATGGTGTTACCCATACTCCTGAAACAGACACAAAGGTACAGTGCACTTTCAAATCCAGCGCTTCGGTACACCAGCTTTTAACTGCCTGATACGTGTGATTGAACTTTCAGTAACGTTAGTAGGTGAACCTAAAGCTACTGAACTACCTACGAGAGTCAGAGAAAACCGACACGTACCCACAAACCAATTGATCTGTATCCCGGAAAAAACCACAACGTCCCGAGGTACACGTCGACCGCTCTTTGCTCATCGCCAATGTCAAAGATAATGCTTTCAACTCCAAAATAAATGACAATTAGCAGACTTTACCACCGAATGCCAAAAAGTACCGTGAAAATCGCCCAAAATAGTATAACTTAAGGGGATAAATACTATAAAGCACCGTAACGAATGAAGTTTTCTCTCTACTTGGGCAAATACAAGGGGATCAAAGTGTTCATACATTGGACCTTTTCGATTCTACTTCTCTGGATCATCATAGCCAACGCACGGTCCGGCATGGCAATTGACGATAGCGTATGGTCTGTGGTCTTTATTTTGGCAATTTTCTTTTGTGTTTTGTTACATGAGTTTGGCCATGCGTTGACCGCTCAGAAATATCAAATCCAAACCAAGGATATTATTTTATTACCCATAGGCGGGCTCGCCCGGCTTGAAAAAATCCCAGAAGATCCCCGGCAGGAACTCTACGTGGCGCTGGCAGGTCCGTTGGTTAATGTGGTCATCTTTTTTGTGCTTTCGATCGTAGTGTACATCAACGGCACTCAAATAGACCGTCTGGAAGACGTGCATCTGGACGGAGGCACCATCTTGCTATACTTGGCGTCTGCCAATCTCCTTTTGGCGGTGTTCAACATGCTGCCTGCGTTTCCGATGGACGGAGGCCGCGTCTTAAGGGCCCTCCTTTCTATCCGGATGGACCGCGTGCGAGCCACCCAAATAGCTGGCAGCATTGGTCAGATGCTGGCAATTGGGTTTGTATTCTTCGGTCTTTTTTACAACCCCATCATGGTCTTTATCGGGATATTTATTTTCTTGGGCGCTCAAGCCGAAGTTAACCATACCACTCAAACCTCTTTTTTAAAAGGGTTCCATGTGTCTGATGTGGTCATGGGAAATTTTCCCATCGTAGCCTACGATGCACCGTTGAAAAAAGCGATTGAAAAGCTCTTGGATGGCCAATCTACCCACTTTGTCGTCGTAAAGGACGATATGGCAATAGGCACTCTGAGCCGGGAGGACATTATCAAAGGCCTGCAATCGCATGGAGACCAAACCCTCATTACCGAGGTGGCCAACAAAAACCCGTTGAAACTAGAACTGCACCTTCCGCTAGAAGAAGCCGTAAAAAAAATGGCGTCAGAAAACACCAAAGTGGCCTTGGTATTCGAAGAACACCATTTCATGGGCATGTTGGACCAGGAAAACATCTCTGAGTTTATTATGGTTAAAAATGCCTTAGTAAAATGATGAACGTACCCACATCACCCCATCACTCCGAGATCAACGAATTAAAAGACCAACTCAACACTTCCGAGGCAGGGCTAACCCAACAAGAAGCGGAAAAGAGGCTCCAGCATTTTGGCTTAAATATTATTCCCGACAGAGGAAAGCGGCCTCTTTGGAAAATACTGTTGAAGCAGTTTAACAATCTGATGGTATACATCCTGCTCGTAGCTGCTTTTATTTCGTATTTGACGGGCCACATCATCGACGTGTACGTTATTTTTGGTATTGTCCTTATCAATGCCATCATCGGGTTCATCCAAGAATACAAAGCAGAAGATGCGGTTGCTTCCCTCAAAAACCTGCTGGTGCCGAAATGCAAAGTAATCCGCGACGGGCAGTTACTGACGGTTGATTCCAAGACGCTCGTTCCGGGAGATGTAATCGCGTTGGAGGAGGGAGACTTGATTCCCGCAGATGCGCGTATCTTCTCTCAGAAAAATGCCAGAGCCACCGAAGCCTCCTTAACCGGAGAAGCTGTTCCCGTGGAAAAAAGACCGGACTTAGTCCCTTTAGATACGCCCTTGGCAGAAAAATCAAACATGCTTTGGAAAAGCACTTTTTTGGCAAGCGGATCCGCAAAAGCCTGGGTGACCGGAACTGGACTGAACACCCAAATCGGAGAAATTGCCTCTACGCTCACCTCGATAAAACCCCAGAAAACTAACTTCCAACGGAAGACCGATAAGTTGGCCAAGCAAATGGCATTTATTGCGATCGGGAGTGCCATTATTCTGTTCATTGCCGCCTACTTTGGACGTGATGGAGATCTATCGGAAGTGCTACTTATCTCTATCGCAGCGCTGGTTTCCGCTATACCGGAAGGACTGCCTGCGGTACTTTCCATCGTATTGGCAATCGGATCCCACCGGATGTCCAAAAAAAATGCGATCATTCGGGAGTTTACCGCAACCGAAAGCCTTGGGTCAGTGTCTACGATCGTGACAGACAAGACGGGCACTCTCACCCAAAACACGATGACGATCAAGAAAATTTGGGCCTTTGGTCAGGATGAAATACAGGTGACTGGAGAAGGCTGGGAAAGCAGTGGCAAAATCAACTATGCAACGGTGCCCAAAGAGTCGGTCGATCTATTCCTGGAAATTGCAGCCCACTGCCATCAATCTTCGATTCACCAAAAAAAGAACGGTTCCTACCAGGTTACGGGAGATCCTACAGAGGCTGCGTTTCTCGTATTGGCACAGAAAGCAGGCAAAACCAAAGCACTTCCGATACAGGAAGATATGGCGTTTAGCTCTGAACTTAAATACCGATCTACCACCGTAGAAAAATCAGGAAACCTGATCAAATTTTTCCTTGGGGCTCCGGAAGCCATTTTGGAACGGTGTGCTTACTTTCAAAGTCCGGACGGAACCCCCCAACTTTTTGAAGCTACCCTATCCGAGGAAGTAATCCAAAACAAACTGGGCACTTGGTCAAAAGAAAGTCTTAGAGTACTTGCCTTGGCCTATAAACCATTGGATGACAAATCAGATGATGACAGCGGATTGATTTTCGTTGGTTTTGCAGGAATGATTGATCCCCCCAGGCCTGGAGTGAAAGAAGCCGTGGAATCCTGTCATCAGGCTGGAATCCGAGTGATCATGGCTACCGGAGACCATGCCGACACCGCATTGGCTATAGCGAAAAAAGTTGGGATCGTACGGGATGGCAGGGAGAAAGTGTACACCGATGCAGAACTTCAGCAAATGGATGAAGCGACATTTTCCAGGGCGATTCTGGAAGCGGATGTATTTTCCAGGTTAACGCCATTAATGAAACTGAAAATTGCGGAAGGCCTTCAGCAACACGGTGAGTTGGTAGCCATGACCGGAGATGGAGTTAACGACGCCCCTGCTTTAAAACAGGCGAATATCGGTGTCTCCATGGGCATCATGGGTACGGACGTTGCAAGGGACGCATCCATGATGGTGCTGGCCGACGATAACTTTGCCACCATCGTACACGCAGTGGAACAGGGACGTATCGTGTTCAATAACGCGAGAAGGACCAGTTTCTTCCTGGTTACAACCAATTTTGCCGAAATATTTACCCTGATCATAGCCGTGGCACTGGGATATCCCATTCCACTTACAGCAACCCAAATCCTTTGGATCAACCTGGTTACAGACGGTTTCTGTGACAAAGCATTGGCAGCGGAACAGGGACAGGGCAATGAGCTTCGAGCAAAGCCTATTCACCCGTCAGAAAACATCCTGAACAAGCAAATATTGCCGTTTTTGATCATTAATGCCTCGTACATGAGCCTTTTGGCGATAACAGCATTCATCTACTACCTTCCGGAAGGAGTGGCGAAGGCACGTACTGTTACCTTTATCGTTCTGGCATTTTGCCAACTGTTTAATGTCTTCAATATGAGAAATCTGCGAGGATCTAGTTTCCGAATAGGATTGTTCAGCAACAAATGGGTAAATTATGCTCTTGCAGTATCAGTGATCATTCAAGTCCTAATCATCGAAGTGCCCCCCTTGGCTGAGTTATTTTCCTTCCAACCCATTAAGGCGCATGAGTTCCTGTTTTGGGTTGTGATGGCATCTTTTGTCCTTTGGATTGCGGAGATTTATAAAAGGTTTGGCCTACCCAAACCGGGCAGCGAAACAAATAAATAAACCGACCAACCTTCTAGGCTTCTCGCTCCACTTTCAAAAATGTAACCACAAACTCCGTCCCCGACTCTGAATCACTTAATAGCTGAATACATCCTTTGTTGTTTACCACAAACTGCTTTACCAGCATAAGACCTAACCCTGAACCGGTCTCATTGGCGGTACCTACTTGAGAGCTTAACCGGATGTTTTCCGATGAGTTAAATACAGACTGGACACCCTCATCCATGCCCTTACCACTGTTGCGCAGGTGAATGCTTACGCTGTTTCCATCTTGGACATATGATATATGGATTTGCCCGCCATAAGGCGTAAACTTGATGGCATTATGGAGTAGGTTTTGAATAATCACCTGAAAATGGCCACGGTCCACCCAAATTGGGGACTGACCACCTTGCTTGTGTCGAACCACTAAGCCCTTGGATTTTGCCTGAAAATCGTAGGCACCAATTAACTCTTCGATTTCCTTCCAAGGGTAAACCACCTCAAATTTCGGATGGATATTATCGATCTGCTCATTTACCCATTTTAAGATATTATTCAGCATGTTGTCTGTTTTCACTACTTGGGTATACAACAAGTCCAACGCTTCATCCTTCTGACTATCTTCAAAAAAACCCTCCCGGTACATTTCCAGAATTTGTAAAATGGAGTGTAACGGTGACCGTAAGTCATGAGCTACAATGGAGAGCAGCTTGTCTTTCGTTTGGTTGATTTCCAGAAGCGATTGGTTCTGTTTTTGAATCTGATGCTTTTGAAATTCAATGGACCGATTTTTCTCTTCCAAATCTCGACTATATCCTTCCTTTAGACGAAGGTTTCTACGAAACGATAACAACAAGCCTACCAAAAGCATAAAGCCCGCGGTCGAAAAAACCAAGCCATAATTTCTACGTTTTACGGTTTGTCTGGCCAACTCATTTTCCGCCAATAATTTTTGATTATCTGCTTTAGAAAGTCGTAGGTGCAATTGACCTAACTGACGATCCTTGGCATCATTGTATAGACTATCACTGTATACTTTGTTTAACCGGACAAACTTTACAGCTTCGGCAAACTTCCCTGATGCTTCGAAAATATCTGACAAAATCGAAGTAGCTCGTTCAAGATCCCAATAAGCCCCAACCCGATCCGCAAACTCGTACCCTAACAAACCAGCTTTTTCCGCCGCTTCGAATTGGCCTAATCGATGGTATACCTCGGCCAAACCGGTATAGGCGTAGGCCTTTTCCCAATTATTCACCTCGCTTTGATTTTCCAATACCCCTAAATAATAAGACTCCGCTAGGGTGTAATCACCCATCAAAAAAGAAATCTTACCTAGGCGGTTTTTTGACATGACAGCATAGACGTGATCGTCCCGATCCGCTAAAAACTCTAAACTCTGCAGTAGGTAGGTCTTACCTTCCTCATAGCGCTTCAATTCCTCTAAAGCGATACTAAGATTGATAAGGTTTTTTGAAATTGAGATACTGTCATTTAACTTCCTGTTCTCCCGCAAACAGCTTTCCCAAACATCGATTGCCTCCTCAAATGCTTTTTCCGAAAGGTAAATTAGACCTACGCCATTCATGGAAAATACCAGCCCCTCGCTGTCACCCTGACGTTCAAAAACCTCCTTTGCAGATAAAAAATAATCGAACGATTTTTCGTAATCACCCGATATATAATAAACAACTGCCAAGCGGTTTAATGTGGTAGCATACAATACAGAATCATCGCCAATAGCAGCAAGTTCATTCGCTGCCTTCGCAAAAAACAATGCTGAATCCTTGTTATTGTATTGTACTTGTTCCGCTTTCACCAAGTAATCCCGCACAATAGAACTGTCCTGTGCATAGACGCTCGATCCTACCCAAAACAGGTATAGGACCAAAAAATAACGGTTTTTCATTTGGTGTCCCCTCTTCTTCCTTTACCGTAATACCCCACCACTCAAAATAATACTATCTATGCCTCAAATTTATTTTATTTTTTTGAGATTTCCGCCATTGTACCAGAAATAATTTACAAATGACCTCAAATCCATAAATAACTCATTTTGTAGGGTTTGTGGCTAAATCAATAAATCAAAACGGTGCTGCGACAAAACTTTTTTAAATGCTTCAACCCTAACCAATATACCTCACCATTCAACTTGAAATAGGTCAAAAAAAATAATAGTATATACAAATTTATCATCTACCATGCTGTCCGTTGGATATCGATGCACACGTGCAACTAGGGGAATTCGTCCGACAAAACAGCAACTCTCCTTCCAGGATGATAAATCTTCTTTACCTCGCCACACACCAACATCCTGTCGCCATAGTAAGGGTTTCGGATCTCTTTCTCCGCACTTAACCAATAAGCTCCCTGATCTCGAAAAGCCATGGGACAGTATTGCCGGTAAATGGTGTTCTCCGTTACTCCGAAATACTCCACAGCCTCTATCAAGTTGTCAGAAAGCGTCTCGAAATGTTTTCTCTGCTCTTCCACATCGGTGGTTTGGGCGATTTTATCCAAACTGCCTTGCATAGGCCTCAACAAATCCATCCAAATATCATGGGCCTTTCCTTCCAATAGCTTCATATCCATTTTGGACAAACTGGCTTTGGCTGGAGTGATTGTCTTTTGAGTGGCATCCGCATCGGTTTTCACCAAGGCATCTTTGATGGGCAGGTAACTTTGAACAAATGTGGTCAGTTGCTTTCTAAACTCCTCGGGTACATCTAAAGTCTTCACTTCAGGCTTGGTCATCATGCTGTAATTCCCGCTCAACTGAGCTGCTGCGTCTATGGCAAAAACCCCATTGGAAACTACCTGATCACCTTCCTCTACGCCAGACAAGACCAAGTAGTCATCTCCTACCTTAGCCCCGATTTCAATTTCCCGCATTTCAAAAGCAGGAGCTTCTTTATCCCCTACTTGAACATACACCACAGATCTTGGACCTGTCCACAAAATGGCCGTTTTAGGAATCATCAAGCCAGAGGCAGTCGCTTGCGATGTGGAGATGATGGCAGAAACAAACATTTCAGGCTTCAATTCAAAATTACGGTTGACCGCTTCTGCCCTTATTCCAACTGTACGGGTATCAGGATTGAGCACAGGGTCAATGTATGTTACTTTAGCCTTGAACTCTCTGCCAGGATAGGAAGAAACTTGAAAACTCAAATCATCTCCCTTTTTGACCGCACCCAAATCAGATTCATAGGCATCCAACATCACCCACACAGAACTCAAGTCCACGATTTCAAAAAGGGCTGAGCCTCTATTGACAAAGTCTCCAACAGCTATATTGCGGGCTGATACTACTCCTGCTACATCTGAAAAGACATCAAATTGGGTTTTCACCTGGCCTGAACTTTCAATAGCCGCAATTTGATCATCAGAGATTTTCCAGAGCTTCAATTTCTCCTTGGCAGCCTGATACAATGCAGGCTGCCGCTCTTTGATTTTGGCTGTCTCCAAAAGCTCCTTCTGAGCATTGACCAATTCAGGAGAATAAAGCGTGGCGAGTTTTTCACCTCTTCTTACTTCCTGACCGGTGAAGTTGACAAACAGCTGATCTACCCGTCCAGCATAATTGGCCGTCAAACTCTTCACCCTTTGCTCGTTAGGTTGGATTTTACCCGTAAGTGTAAGTTTCCCAGAGCCGGATCCGTACTTCACACGAGTGGTCTGCACATTGGAAAGGGCAACTGCCTCGGGCGTGATCTCCAAGATAAAAGGAC
This sequence comes from Lunatimonas sp., assembly GCF_020832325.1. GTDB lineage: Bacteria > Bacteroidota > Bacteroidia > Cytophagales > Cyclobacteriaceae > Lunatimonas. The sequence continues at coordinate 4,368 of NZ_JAFIEU010000001.1, read as the reverse complement.
TGGACTGTCCATTTTTCTTATTGCTTACAGGAGTCAGTGCCATGCCACAAAGTGGACATTGCCCCGGTTCATTTTGACGGATTTGCGGATGCATAGAACAAGTGTACTCCACCCCGTTTTCGTCAATATGGGTATGTTCGTGATCAGGATGTTCTTCTACGCCCCCACGAATTAAGTAGCCTGCTAAAGCTCCAAAGAAGAGGCAGCCGAGGATGATGATTAAGATATTTTTATTTGTTTTCATATTTTTTTAGATATGAGATATGAGATATGAGACAGTTGACCTTTGAGGTTTTCAAAACCTCGAAGGTCTTCATTGGAATTAAACCTTCGAGGTCTGAAAAAGACCTCAATGGTTCCAGCAATGACCTTTGGGGTTTTTAGAACCCCGAAGGTCTTCATTCTAGTTTTTCACAAAACCTTCGAGGTCTGAAAAAGACTTCAAGGTTATAGCAATGACCTTTGAGGTTTTCAAATCCTCGAAGGTCTTCATTTGGAATTAAACCTTCGAGGTCTGAAAAAGACCTCAAAGGTTATATACCAACCAAAGTCTTCATTTTGGCCAATTGTATTTCCCTATCAATTTTTGTATTCAAAGCATTCAACCTGAAAGCCAGTAATTCTCTTTGGATATTGAGGATTTCTTCAAAGGAACTTCCTTCGGTAGCATAAGAAGTGACAGAAAGTTCAAGGGTCTGCTCTGTCAATTCGATTTGTTCTTCCAAGAGCCTTATCTTTCTTTCAGAATCTTTGATATTAGCCAGGATGCTTTCAAATTCGGTTTCCAGATTTCTTTGTAAATCCTCTTTTTGCTTTTCATTCGCTTCCCAATACAACTTGGATTCCGCTTCCATTGCCTTGTATTTCTTCCTGTAAATCGGTAAAGTCACAGTTGCCATTGGCATGACCATGTTGTTACCCATACCGGCAGGCATGTAATTCATTCCACCAACCATTCCGGATTCAGGCCTTGGAGAAAAGACCATATAATTCAAGCCCAGTCCAAACATTGGCTTTCCCTCAAGTTTTGCCATTTCACCCTGCTTTTTAAAAGCCAAACCTTCTTTTTCCAGCATCAGCAGCATGGGGTTAGTTTCAAAAATCTGCTCCAACATTTCCACTTCCCAACCCAAGGCTTTTTGACTTTCCAACTGGCTTTCAATGACTACGGCTTCATTTTTATCCCTACCCAATAATTGATTGAAACGGACTGTCAGTGCACGTTTATCCACCTCCAACTGTTCCAAATCACTTTCCAATGCCTTGATCTGAACTTGTAGGCGCAGAACATCTGTAAGTTTGCCTGAGCCTCCACCCGAGCCCATTGTAGACATTGCTGACGAACCTCCGGATTGGGCAAACCCTCCTGAAGAAGATCCACTTCCTCCCATACCCATACCATCTGAGCCGGAGCTTTGGCCAGGTCTTGAGGAACTTCTTACCGCATTGGAAACAGAGGTAACAGCCGCAGAAGTATTCCCTCCCTGATATCGGATGATGGCCAATTCTTCCAAAGACTTCAAAATCTCCAGATTGGAAGCCGAGATATCCATGGTGTTTTGCAATTGCTGCAATTGGAAATAAGTCTCTTTTACCTGATACAGCAGTAGATTCCTTTGCTGTCTAAATTCCTCATACTTAGCTTCAGCCATCAGCGTAGCTTCATCCTTCTGGGTTTTCAACATCCCAAACCAAGGAAACATCTGCATCACCGAAGCCTCACCCCGCTGATTCCCCATCAACAACTCCATAGGTCTTGTGAAGACGCCTATGTTTAATTGGGGGCTTTCCAAACTAACCTGATTTGTTTTCTCCAAAGAAGCCTGATACCCTTTAAAGGAAGCTTGAAGGAAGGGGTTATTATCAATTGCTAATTCGAGGTATTGATCTAATGTTTGGGAGTTTGATTGAAATATGGTGGAAATAAGTAGAAATATGGTAAAAATAATATACAGCATTAGACCCTTTTCTCTTTTTATCACCATTTGAAATACATAGAAATATGGTTGAAATATGGTTGAAATAGTTTTAAGCATTAGACCTTTTTTTCTAAAGCCAACTCTTTGAGATAAATTGAAATTTGAAAGCAATAAGGAAGAAATAAGTAGAAATAGGGTGGAAATAGATTTTAGCATCAGACCTTTATCCATTTTATTTACTATTTGATAAAAGGCTGAAATAGATCTCTTCTTTAAACTTTTAAAAGTATTTGGCTGCTCTATGTGAATAAGTATATCATTAATTCCTGCCATTCTCTCCTCCTTTCTTTGATTCGTAGGTTTTTGAAATCATATTATTCAATTTGATTTGAAGAGGTTTATGAATTACACAGATTTGATCCGATTCTTCCTGAGAAATCTGACCTCTTTCGAATCCAAGATCTAACCAATGTTCTTTCCCTTCTGATAAAGAGGCTCTGGAAATAAAATAGAATCGCATCTTCTCTAAATAATGATATCGACCATATCCTTCCGCAATGTTAGCCCCTACAGAATCTATAGATTCAAGCATCTGATCTCCCCAAGTCTTTTTTTCTTGATAAGATAGCCTGCTATTAATCCCCCATGCTATCGCCGACAGCTTCCTTGATAACTGGTATATCTCGAGGTCCTTTAACTGAATGAATTTCTTTTTCCCATCCATCATTTTTCTATTTAAGTAATTCAATCATATTTCGGCAAATCCTTATTTCAACTCTATTTCGCCGATCCTGCCTACCGCAGGCAGGGGAATATTTCAACTTTATTTCGTCCCAGACATATTTCAATCCTATTTCGCCGAAGGCATATTTCAACCCTATTTCGCCGAAGGCATATTTCGCGAAGCATATTTCAACTTTACTTCAACATATTTCCCATATAACACCGGCACAATAAATAATGAAATAAGTGCCACCGTCATTCCCCCAAAAGCCGGAATGGCCATAGGGATCATGATGTCAGAACCTCTTCCTGAACTTGTAAGAACTGGCAACAAAGCGAGCAATGTAGTGGCCGTTGTCATCAAACAAGGCCTAACCCTTTTCAAGCCAGCTTCCAATACTGCTTTGTGGACTTCTTTGACATTCTCAGGTTGGATCTTTTCGAAACTTTGCTTCAGATAAGTTCCCATCACAACCCCATCATCTGTAGCAATCCCAAACAGGGCAATAAAACCTACCCATACCGCCACAGAAAGATTGAATGTGCGCATCTGGAAGAGTTCCCGGATATTGGTACCAAGGAAGTTGAAATCGAAAAACCAACCTTGACCATAAAACCACAACATCATAAAGCCTCCCGAAAAGGCCATGGCTATTGCTGAGAATATCATCAGCACCATGGCTGTCGATCGGAACTGCAAATACAAAATCAGGAATATCACTGCCAAGGATAGCGGGATCACAATCGCCAAGCGCTTCTCTGCACGGATTTGGTTTTCGTAGCTTCCCGAGAAAGTATAAGAAACTCCAGCAGGAACATCCAATTCTCCAGAATTGATTTTATTTTGGATAAATGCCCTGGCATCATCTACTACTGTACCTTCAGCAAACCCCTCTCGCTTGTCAAAAAGCACATAACCCACCAAGAAGGTATTTTCTCCACGGATCATCATCGGCCCGGGACGGTAATTGATCTCGGCCATTTGACCCAACGGAATCTGTGCCCCCGTCGGAGTACTGATCAGAATCCGCTTCAAGGCCTCTGGATCATCCCTATACTCTCTGGCATATCGGGCACGGATGGCATAACGCTCACGACCTTCTACAGTTGTACTCAAAGTCATACCTCCTATAGCGACTTCAATAAACTCCTGCACATCAGCTATATTCAACCCATACCTACCCAACTTAGTCCTATCCAAATCAATTTCCAGATAGGGTTTACCTAAAGAACGGTCAGCAAAAACGGCCTCTCCTTTGACAGAAGGCACTTCCTTTAGGAGGTTTTCTAATTTCAAACTGAAACTCTCAATGGTCTCTAAATCTGGCCCATAAACCTTCATCCCCATAGGAGCACGCATGCCTGTTTGCAACATGACCAAGCGGGTTTCGATAGGTTGTAGTTTTGGCGCAGAAGTTACTCCTGGAATATTGGAAGTACGGATTTGGATTTCATCCCAGATATCATCCGGAGTACGGATTTCATCTCTCCATTGACGAAAGTATTGCCCTCTTCTTTCATCAGAAACCAGGTATTTAGCAACATTTCGTGCTATCCCCCTTCTTCTGGATTCTTCCATATAGTTTTTATCATCATCCCAGATGGCTCCATCCTGACGGTCAAACCACCAGTTTTTACCATCCACCTGAAGTTGATAATTCCCCTCCCTATCTACTTTAAAGCGGAGTTTTTGGGCATCATCATCCTGAATATATTCCGTCTTGTA